>CAZQNQ010000020.1:0-106221 GCA_964594985.1 uncultured Bifidobacterium sp. | reverse complement strand
GCGCTGCTGGGTGATGTGTCTCTTGACGCCACTTTTCATATCAGCGCCTGGTTAGACTGCTCGTTTCGATACCACATACTGAAAAATCATCAGGCCCAAATAGACTGCTGTAAAAAATATGGAGGTCTGAATCTTGAAGCCACCACAATCTCCTCGCGTGGCACTCACTGTCCACGCCGGGTGTATCAGCAACATCACCGCCGCAACTGGCAGAGTGAATCTGAAACGCCTCAATCTCATCGCGTCGTAAGCGAGAGCAAATGTGATGACACCGGCAGCACCCGCACAAAAGTATCCGAACGTGATCGCCTGCTGAATCGCGGCCATCGCTCCCGGCCCGCTGCACGCCAAAATGATAAACGAGGTATTCACAGTGCGCGTCCGTGCAGGCTAACGACCCAAGCTCAGCGACCCGGCCCACGGGACGCCACGATTGCAAACCCTGGCGTCATGCCGGGTTCGCTGCAGCGCATGGTTAGCCTGCATTCGTCAAACTCCTCTCTCGTAATGTTCGTCGCTGCTTCTTTGCTCCAACGCTACGAGCACGCCGGTCGAGCTTACGCGTGACACGATCACGCAAAGACGGGGCGGGCCACCGGCCATGTGGCCGCTGCTTGACTGCTGAAATCTTTGCGTCGGATTCTCCATCCAACACGGCTGCCTTCGTCAACGAGTCTGCCGCATGTCGAAGGGAACGCCGTGCCTTGTGCTTCTTGATACGCCAACCGTTCCGTGCCTTGTCATACTCACTCTTGGCGTAATGGTCTCGCTCGTAAGCCAACCGCTTCTTCTCTTGTGGTGTGCGAATGGAACTCATGGCGTGATGCAGGCTAACAGTATATTGAGCGACTTGCTAGTTGGCTAACATGGCTCATGGTTTTGAGACTAAATGCGGGTTTTGTGCTTGTCTAGGAGGGACTTTGTGAAAGCTTCGGGCGGAATATCACATTGGGAAAGGCAACTTATGGGCATGGCCAAATCTTCTGGCAAGGCGTTCGATAAATTCCTGCCGAATCCGAAATTGAAGTTGCGGGAGCAACTGGCCGAGGGGTGTCGCTTCCGGCACCTGGCGCGGCAGCGATTGCGTTTACAAAAACATCCGGCTTGCCAGTGTTTCTCCCGGGTTCAACCCGGATTTTAGCCTGGATTCGCTGGCAGCGCTGATGCTTGGTAAAGCTGTCGCTTGGTTGCGAAGTCCGCCGCCAGGCCAAATTAACTATGAATGTAATAATGTTGCTCAAAACAGTCTTCGTCACGGCCATCCTGCTGCTGCTGGTGCTGATCGGCCTGAATAACAGTGCGCCCATTGATTTTAATCTGCCGCCGTTGCTCGCCGCCCAGGTGAAGCAGCCGGCGGCGCTCATGTATTTTGCGTTCTTCGCCGTGGGCTTGCTCACCGGGGCCGTGCTCAGCATCGGCATCCGCAAATCCAGCCGGCAAGCCTGAAGAAACGGCTGTCCTGCTGTCCTGTTCTGCTCAAGCTTGTCCTGAAATCTGTTTGAGCTGACAGCAGATCGGGCCGTCCGGTGCTCCGGGCGGCCCTTCTTGAAACTTTCCTTTTGCGCGGGCGCTCCGGGTTTGTTCTCCTTCGCTCATGGCTGCAAACCCATTGGCCGGCAAACCCGCTCCCGCAAATCTCCTGATTGATGTCGCGCAACTCGAACGCGACTACTACGCCAAGCAACCCGACGTCGCCGACGCAAATCAACTCGTCAGCTTCGGCACGAGCGGGCATCGCGGCACGCCGTTCAACGGCACGTTCACCGAGGCGCACATCCTAGCGACGACACAGGCCATCTGTGAATATCGCCAGGGCCAAGGCATCAACGGGCCGCTCTACATCGGCAAGGATTCGCACGCGGCGTCCGCGCCCGCCCAACGCACCGCCCTTGAAGTTCTCGCGGCGAACGGCGTCGAGACGTTCCTCCAGCGCGATGATGGGTTCACGCCCACGCCTTCGATTTCGCACGCCATCCTGACTTACAATCGCGGGCGCAAAGCCGGGCTCGCGGACGGCATCGTCATCACGCCGTCGCACAATCCGCCGGAGGACGGCGGGTTCAAATACAATCCCACCAACGGCGGCCCGGCGGACACGGACATCACGGGCTGGGTACAGAATCGCGCGAATGAACTGTTGCGCGGCGGCAACAAGGACGTGAAGCGGCTCGGCTACGAGTCCGCGCTCAAGGCGGGCAACACGCATCACTACGATTTCATCACGCCGTACGTCGCCACGCTCGGCGAGGTGATTGACATGGACGCGATCAAATTTGATGGCGGGCGCATCGGCATTGATCCGCTGGGCGGCGCGTCGTTGCAATACTGGCAGCCGATCAAGGAACGTTACGGTCTCGACCTCACCATCGTGAACACCAAGGTGGATGGGCGCTTCAGTTTCATGACGGTGGATCACGACGGCAAAATCCGCATGGATTGCTCCAGCCCGCACGCGATGGCGAGCCTCGTCGGATTGAAAGACAAGTTCAGCGTCGCGTTCGGCAACGATCCGGACGCGGACCGGCACGGCATCGTGATGCCGTCCGTGGGATTGTTGAATCCGAATCATTACCTCGCGGTCGCCATCAATTACCTGCTCACGCATCGGCCGTTGTGGAACAAGAATTCCGCCGTCGGCAAAACGCTCGTCAGCAGCAGCATCATTGACCGCGTGGTCGGCACGCTGGGTCGCAAGCTCATGGAAGTGCCGGTGGGTTTCAAGTGGTTCGCCCCCGGACTGGCGGACGGCTCGGTGTGTTTCGGCGGCGAGGAAAGCGCGGGAGCGAGTTTCCTGCGGCGCGACGGCAGCGTGTGGAGCACGGACAAGGACGGCTTGATCCTCGGCCTGCTCGCGGCGGAGATCTGCGCAACGACCGGCAAAGATCCGGGCCAGCATTACACGGAACTCACGGCGAAATTCGGGGCACCGAGTTACAAGCGGATTGATGCGCCCGCGACGCCCGAGCAGAAGAAGGCGTTCAAGAAACTCACGCCCGAAGCGGTATCGGCCAGTTCCCTCGCGGGCGATACCATCACGCAGAAGCTCACGCGCGCCCCCGGCAACAACGCGGACATCGGCGGCTTGAAAGTCTGCACGGCGAACGGGTGGTTTGCCGCGCGTCCGTCCGGCACGGAGAACATCTACAAGATTTACGCGGAGAGCTTCAAAGGCCCGACGCATCTCGACGACATCATCGCCGAGGCGCAAATGATTGTGACGGCGGCATTGAAATGATCTGTTATCCGGCTACTCTAAGTCACGGCTCAAGGAAACAAGCCTCCGGCAAACGAACAAAAATGTGTTGCCGTGGTCCAACCCGGTAGCCAACAGGCAAATTATTCGTTATGTGTGAAAAAAAACTACCCGTCCTGCTGGTTGCGATTTTGCTGGCAACAGGAATCACGTCAACAATTGCGGAAGAGCCCAAGCCGGTCACTGTTGAGTTGCACGAGTTGATCGGCCAGATCAACCAGAAGCTGATGGTCGGCAAACGGACCGAGGCTGATCTGGCAACCAACATCAATCAATTCGATGTCATCCTGGCCCGGCACAAGAACGAGAAAACGGATGAAGTGGCCGAAGTTTTATACCAGAAAGCCATGTTGTATCTGACGGTGCTCGGGAATCAGGCCAAAGGAACAGCAACGCTTCAAACGCTAAAGCAGGATTTCCCGGATTCAAAGGTCGTGGTCATGTTGAAAAATCAGGAAGAGTTTTTGAAAAAACAGGAGGAGACCCTAAAAAAGCAGGACGAGATCCAGAAACAGGCGGGCATAACGCCGGGCGCCAAATTCCCGGATTTTCAAGTCCAAGACACCGCCGGAAAACCACTTTCAATTGGAAGCCTCAAAGGCAAGGTGGTGCTGGTTGATTTCTGGGCGACATGGTGCGGGCCCTGCGTCATGAAAATGCCCGGCATCGTCAAAGCCTACGATAAGTATCACCCCAATGGACTGGAGATCGTGGGCATCAGTCTTGATCTGAGTCGCGACCAGTTAGAGGCCTTTGTGAAAAAGAACAGCATTCCATGGCCGCAATATTTTGACGGCCAGGCAGGGGAGAGCAAGTTGGCGCAAAAATACGGTGTCTCTGTCATCCCGGCAAATTTCCTTGTGGATCGGGAAGGCAACCTCATCGCGAAAAATCTGCAGGGCGCGGAGTTGGACCAGGCGATCGCGCGGGCCTTGACACAGGCACCGCAGAAATAGTGCGGCATCGTCAGCCGAGAGTTATCTCGCCAAGTGCGGGTGTGATTGCTAGCTTGCGCGCGAGATGACTTCGTTGGCGCAAAGATTCATCACGGGTTGCTTGAACGGACTCGGCAGCTATGCTCTGCTCGTCGCCGAAGCGCTCCATTCCCTATGCACGCTCAAGGTCGCGTGGCGCGACCTCATCTACCAGATCTACTTCATCGGCGTGAAATCCCAGCCGGTGGTGCTCGTGACCGGCGCGTTCACCGGCATGGTGCTGGCCGCCCAGGCTTACTATCAATTCCATTCGGTGAAGATGGACACGGCGACGCTGGCGCTCGTCGGGGTTTCGATGTGCAGCGAACTCGGCCCGGTGTTGACGGCGTTGATGGTGGCGGGGCGCGTCGGCGCGGCCATCGCCGCGGAATTGGGCACGATGCGTGTCACGGAACAGATTGACGCCCTGCGCACCCTGGCCACGCATCCGGTGGATTATCTCGTCGTGCCGCGGCTGCTGGCGGGATTTTTGGTGATGCCGCTCCTGACGACGGCCGCCATCGCCGTCGGGATCGGGTGCGCCTACGCGGTGACGGTCGGACTGCTCGACGTGGATGGCACTTATGCCTGGCACAACATGTTGCGTTACACGCAAGTCCCCGATCTCTGCATCGGCCTGGTCAAATCGCTCGTCTTTGGCGGCATCATCGCGAGCATCGGCTGTTACAAAGGCTTGTTCTGTGAACCGGGGGCGGAAGGCGTCGGCCACGCGACAACGGAAGCGGTCGTGTATGCCTCCATCTCGATCCTGATCTCGAATTTTTTCCTCACGCTGCTGCTGGAGCGGCTCCTCCAGATGATATGATCGAAGTGCGCGACCTGAAGAAAAGTTTCGGCCCGCAGCCGATCCTCGACGGCGTCAGCTTCTCCATCGAACAGGGGGAATCGCTGGTCATCGTCGGCCGCAGCGGCGGCGGCAAAAGCGTCCTGCTCAAACACATCATCGGCCTGCTCCAGCCGGACGCCGGTGCGGTGTTGATCAACGGCGAGGACATCACGCACCTGAACGAGCGCAATCTCATCCGGGTGCGCAGCCAGTTCGGCATGGTGTTCCAGGGCGCGGCGCTGTTCGATTCGATGAACGTGGCGGAGAACGTGGCGTTCGCCCTCCGGCGCGAGAAAAAATTCACCGAGCAGGAGATCGCCCGCAAAGTTGCGGAAGCCCTGGACATGGTGGAGTTGCGGGACATCGAAAAGAAAAGCCCGTCCGAGTTATCCGGCGGGATGCGCAAACGCGTCGGTCTGGCGCGGGCGATCGTGTATCAGCCGCAGATCGTGCTCTACGACGAGCCGACCACCGGCCTCGATCCCATCGTGTCCGACAGCATTGACAAGCTCATCATGCGGGTGACGGAGTGCCTCAAGGTCACCTCCATCGTGGTCACGCACGACATGCGCAGTGCCCGGCGGGTGGGAAACCGGCTGGTGATGCTGCACAATAAAAAGATTTACGCCAACGGCACGCCCGCGGATATTTTTGCCTCCACCGACCCGGTGGTCCGGCAGTTCATTGACGGCGTGGCCGATCCGTAACCAAACTATGAGCCAAACGCGGATTCAAACCCAAGTGGGAATTTTCCTGCTGTTCAGCCTCGTGCTGCTCGGCGGCCTCACCCTGTTGTTCAGCCGCAGCATCCCGTTTTACAAAAGTTACTACGAACTGCGCCTCAAGTCCGGCAACGTCGGCGGCCTCAAGTCCGGGGCCAAGGTGCTCATGCGCGGCATCCAGGTCGGCCTCGTCAAAGGCACGCAGCTCAACGAAGGGGGCAAGAGCGTGACGATCTTTCTCAAGGTCGAATCGGAGTTCAAACTCTATTCCGACGCGCGCTTTGAGATCGAGCAGGCGGGCTTCCTCGGCGACCAGTTCATCGCGATTTATCCGACGGATGACCTCGGTTACGTGCTGACCAACCGCGCGGATGTCGTTGCCAAAGCGCCCTTCAACATGCAGGAAGCGGTCGCCGTCGCCACGGACACGATCCGGCAGATCAGTCATACGGTGACGAACCTGAACGCCGCCGTCAGCGACGTGCGGCGGCTGGTGTTGACGGAGGACAAGCTGCAGAACCTCGGCAACTCGATCGAACGATTGGACAAGATGACCACCGAGGCCGAAGCGATGGTCAAACACGTGAGCGACCTCGTCGCCAGCAACACGGCACCCGTCGCCACGGTCGTGAGCAATCTGGATCGTTTCGCCGCGCAACTGCCGCCGCTGGCGGATTACGCGCATTCGCTCATCGCCAACAACGAGACCAACCTCAACAACGCGATCCTCAATCTCGAGGCGACCACCGTGACCTTGACCAACCTGGTGACCGACCTGCAGAACGGGCGCGGCGTGGCCGGCCGGTTGTTGCGCGACGAAACGCTCGCCACCAACCTGACCACCATCGCGCAGAATCTCACCGTCACCACCAGCAACCTGAACACGCGCGGCCTCTGGGGCATCATGTGGAAACAAAAAGTTCCGCCCCCGCCCGAGACCAACGCGCCCGCCAAAAACAAATGATCACCGCCATCTGGGCCATCCGCATCCTGTTCCTCGGGCTTTGCACGCTCGCCGGCTTTGCGTTGAGCCAGTTGCGCCCGGATTTGCTCGGCGGGACACCGCGCGTCTGGATCGGCCCGATCATCGGCTTTGGCTTCGGCGGCTTGATGGTGGCATTGGATGAAATGCTCAAAGGCTTTTCGCTGCGCGCCTTTTCCGCGACCACCTTCGGCCTGCTGCTGGGCATCGTCGTCGCGCAATTGATTGATAGTTCCGGGCTGTTCGTCAGCGTCAACGAGGACACCCGCTGGCTCATCCGGCTCGGCTTGTTCCTCGGGTTCAGTTACATCGGCATGGTGCTCGCCATGCGCAGCAACAAGGAGGATTTCTCGCTCATCATCCCCTATGTGCGCTTTGCGCGCCGCGGCGACAAGCCGGACAACCTCATCCTGCTCGACACCAGCGCGGTGATTGATGGGCGCGTGGCCGATCTGATCGAGGCGAACTTCATCGAGGGCATCATTGTCGTGCCGCGCTTCGTCTTGAAGGAACTGCAACAGGTGGCCGACTCCAACGACGCCATCAAACGCGCCCGGGGCCGCCGCGGGCTGGAGATGTTGCAACGCATCCAGAAGAATCAGCGCAACGAGGTGAAGATTCACGATGGGGATTTTCCGGAGGAAGACGGCGTGGACGCCAAACTCGTCCGGCTCGCGCGCAACCTGAACGCCAAGCTCTATACCAACGATCACAACCTCGGCAAAATCGCCGCGTTGCAGAACGTGACCTGCGTGAATCTCCACGAACTCGCCCGGCTGCTGAAGCCAACAATGCTGCCCGGTGAGGTTTTGACGCTCAAACTCGTCCGCGAAGGCAAGGACAAGGGCCAGGCCGTCGCTTATCTGCCCGACGGCACGATGGTCGTCGTCAACAACGCTCAGGCCCGGATCGGCCAGCAGGTCGAAGCCGTCGTGCAAAGCGTGATTCAAACCGGCGCGGGAGTCATTGTGTTTGCGGATTTACGCCCGGGGCCGACAACTTGACCGATGAAAAACGACGCGGTAATCATCCAACGAAATTTCGGAACTGGCGGCAAGATGCCGCCAGAACCCGCAGGCAAAGATGCCTGCGCTACGGACGTAACGCGGGCATCCTTGCCCGCGGGTTCACGGAGCATCCCTGCTCCGTGTTTCAAACGAGAACACAGATACGCTCTCAATTTTAATCCTGATCTTACCCTTAATCTTATTCCCCAGCCATGAAACTGATCACCGTTTCCACCTTGTTGAATTCAGCCGACGCCAACCTCACCGCGTCACGACTGGACGCCGCCGGCTTTCACCCGGTCATCAAAGGCGAACTCGCCTCCTTGACCTTGGAAGGCTCGGTGCTTGCGGCGGGAGGAATCCAGGTTCAAGTCCCCGAAACCGAAGCCACCGAAGCCAGGGAATTTCTCGCCAGTCCCGTTATTCTGGACCAGCCACTCGAATGAACTCTTTGAATCTGGCGCGCTCCAGTTCTGGAGCGCGGGCTTCAGCCCGCTTCAATGACCATCGTGCGGGGATGGCAACAACGACCAGTCCGCTGCCGCTTGGAACACTGAAGCGGCGTAAACGCCGCGCTCCGTCGCTTATCCGTGTTCATCTGTGTCCATCTGTGGTTAAATTTTGAAAATGAATTCTCCGTTCGCCCGTCCGCTCGCAACGCTCAAGAAACTCCTCCCCGGCGAAATCAAACTCGATCCCGCCACGCTCAAGGAATACGCCGGCGACAAATGGTTCGCGTCGCACCTGCCGGACGCCGTCGCCCTGCCCCGCTCCACCAAGTCGGTCGCGACAATCCTGCGCTTTGCCAACCAGCACAGCATCCCCGTCACCGCGCGCGGCGCAGGCCACGGCTACGTCGGTGGATGCGTGCCGTTGCACGGCGGCATCGTGCTGTCGCTGGAACGGATGAACCGCATCAAGGAAATCAACGCGGGCGATTTTGTCGCGGTGGTGGAGCCGAACGTCGTCACCGCCGACTTGCAGGCGAAGGTTGAGGCGCAGAATCTTTTTTATCCGCCCGACCCGGCGAGCCGCGCCAAGAATTCCATCGGCGGCAACATCATCACCAACGCCGGCGGCCCGCGCTGCTTGAAATACGGCGTCACGCGCGATTACGTGCTCGGCCTCGAAGTCGTGCTGGCGGACGGCACCATCGTCAAACTCGGCGGTCGCACACACAAAAACAAAACCGGCTTTGATCTGCATCGTTTGTTCGTCGGCTCGGAAGGGTTGCTGGGCGTCGTAACTGAAGCCACGCTCAAGCTCCTGCCACTCCCGCCGTATCGCGCCAACCTGGCCATCGGATTCAGTTCCATGCGGCAAGCCGTCCGCACGCTGCACGCGATTCTGGCCGCCGGATTTCTTCCCGCCGCCCTCGAACTCGCCGACTCCTTCACGCTCGCCGCCGCCTACAAACGCACCAAGAGCGAACGCCTGCGCGGCTGCAAAGCGCACTTGATCGTGGAAGTGGACGGCCAACGCGAATCCGTTCGCGGCGAAGTAAAGACGCTGCAACGCATCATCCGCAAACAGAAACTGCTGTTCATCGAAACCGGTCTTGGCGACAAGCAATGCGAGGAAGTCTGGCAAATCCGCCGCGAGTTTTCGTATGCACTGCGCGACACCGGCCTCACCAAGCTGAACGAAGACATCGTCGTCCCGCGCAGCCGGCTGGAGGACTTGTTCGACTTCGCCGCGCGATTGCAAAAAAAGCACGGCATCGCGGTCGCGTGTTTCGGCCACGCCGGCGACGGCAACATCCACACGAATATCATGGTGGATTACACCCAACCCGGCGCAAAGAAACGCAGCGAAGCCACGCTTGATGACCTGTTCAAACAAATCCTGGCGTGGGGCGGCTCGATCACCGGCGAACACGGCGTCGGCATTGCCAAACAACGCTGGTGGCCGCTGGCCGTTTCCCAGGAAGCCCGTGCCCTGCACCGCACCGTCAAACTGGCGCTTGATCCGAAGGCGATTTTGAATCCGGGGAAGTTTGTCTGAGCTACCGTCAGCGGTAAAAGCCGGGCCGAACTCCCGGGAGCGCCAGCGTCTCGCTGGCGAGTCTCCCTTCCTGAAGCAGCGCGGAACGCGCCGGCGGGACGCCAGCGCTCCCGGGTCGGGGCCAGGCGCGCACGGCACTTCCGGTCACGCCCCGAGCCTCCAAACACTTGCCAGACCAGAACCGGCGGGATACGGTTGAACCATGACGGCGATTGATGAAATCAGGAACAAAGCTCTGGCGCTGGACGCAAACGAGCGCGCCCGGCTCGCGGAATCCCTCTTGAATTCTTTGCCGCCGTTATCCGAGGCGTGGTCGGAAGCCGAAGAACTCGCGGAAGCGGAACGTCGCGAACGCGAGATTGAAAGCGGCCAGGTCCAGGCGCTGCACGACGGCGAGTTTTGGAAGCAGGTTGAAGCCCGTCGCCAGCAGTGAAGGTCCAGTATCATCCCGCCGTTGCGAATGACGTGGCGGAGGCGCTCCAGCGTTACGATCCCGTGTCCCGGAGATTAGGTGAAGCGTTCAAAGATGAGTTGCGCCGGGTTATCGCGCTGGCTGCGGCCAACCCGGGAAGATTTCACCCGCTCAAATCCGGTTTCCGTCGCGCCAACTTGAAACGATTCCCCTACCACTTTCTCTACCGCCAATTACCCGACGGCATTCGGATAACTTTGGTTCGGCATCATCACCGCCATCCCGATTACGGAACGGAGCGCACGTAGTCTCAAAGGGATTCTGAATCCGGGGACGTTTGTTTGAGTCGGAGCGCGGCTGTCCCAGCCGCAGCACGCTCGATTGCCAACCGAAGCGGGAAGATAATTCGAACCATTCCCTGGTTGGCGGACCCGCTGCGGCTGAGAACAGCCGCGCGCCGAACGTTCGGGGAAAACTTCGTTCAGTTCGCCGCCAAGTTTTTCGATGCAATACGGGAATTCGCAGCGCATCAATGTCAGCGAAGGTTTTAGGGAATTTCAGTTTATTACGGTGTTAGCGCCGGATTTCCTGTAAGAAGGTGCGCGCATGAATCGCGTGGATCGTTTGCTGGCTCTGATTCTTTTCCTGCAATCCAAACGTGTCGTCACCGCCGGGGAACTGGCCCGGCAGTTTGAATTGAGCGTGCGCACGATCTACCGCGATCTCGCGGCGCTCGGAGAAGCCGGCGTGCCCATCGTGGCCGAGGCCGGCGTCGGCTACGCGCTGATGAAGGGTTATCATCTGCCGCCCGTGAATTTCACCGCGGAGGAGGCCGGCGCGCTGGTCACCGGCGGATTGCTGGCCGGACAGTTTGCCGATGCGTCGGTAAAAACCCAGATGCGCTCGGCGCTCGCCAAAGTGCGCGCCGTGCTGCCGCGCGATCATCAGGACCGGCTCGCCCGACTGGAGCGCGGCATGGCCGTGACCGCCCACGGCGAAGCGCCGCGGCAGGCCGACCTCAGCCTGCTGCAACAGGCGCTCGCGGAACAGCGGGTTCTGCGGTTTCACTATCAGGGCGCGGGGCAGACGGAAACAACCGCCCGAACCGTCGAGCCGCTGGGGTTGATCCATTATCTCGAACGCTGGCACCTCATTGGTTGGTGTCGCACGCGCAAGGATTATCGGGATTTCCGCACGGATCGGATGAGCGCGGTGACGGCGTTGCGCGAGACCTTCGCGCCGCGACAAAATTTTTCCGTCGCGGATTACATCCGCACGATGCCGCAACCGGCCTTGCGGGCGCGGGTGAAGTTCACCCCGCTTTCCGCCGACCGCGCAAAACGCGAGTGGTGGCTGGGAATCGTGGACGAACTCCGGACGCGCGATGGCGTAATCCTGACGCTGGCGGCGGTGAATTGGGATGGCCTCGTGAGCTGGCTGCTTTCGTATGGCCGCAGCGCGACGGTCATTGCGCCCGATAATTTGAGGAAATTGCTCGTGAACGCCGCCCGCGACGCGGCCACGCATCATGCGAACAAAGTCAAAGCCTCCTGACATAAGGTTGTCAGTCGCAGGTGCGAGATTGCCCGCATGAATGTAAAAGCAAACACTGCCATCCGGCTGGCGTTCACGGTGGCCGCGCTCGCCGTCACGACATTTCTTTCCGGCTGCGCCACCGTCGCCAAACCCGCCCCAGCGGGAAAATTTTATCACGTCGGGCTGGTCTGGCTGAAAGAGCCGGGCAACGCGGAGCACCGGCAGAAAATCATCGCGGCGGCGCACGCGTTTGCCCGCGAGATTCCCGAGGTGCAATTCCTCTCCGTCGGCCAGGCCCCGCCGAACGTGGTGAGTTCCTATGTGGATTCGTCCTTCGATGTTTGCCTCGTCATGCGGCTCGCCGACCGGGCGGCGTTGGAGCGTTACGGAAAACATCCGGTCCACCAAAAAGCCGCGCAGGAGGTTTTTCTTCCGCTATCGCAGAAAATCCTGTTCTACGACTTCATCTCGGAATGACTACGAACGCGCTCTATTATGAAAAAAGAAATGAAACTGCCCAAGCCCATTGACGCTTACCTTCGGGCCGTCAATGCCGGCGATACGGCCGCGCTCCTGTCCAACTTTGCCGCCGATGCCGTGGTCAAAGACATCGGCCGCGAGATTCACGGCAGCGCCGCCATCAAAGAATGGGCCGAACACGAAATCTTCGCCGTCAATGTTACGATGACCATCGTGGCCGCAATCGAACGCGACGGCCAGACTATCGTGACGGCGAAAATTGACGGCACCTTTGACCGCACCGGGCTGCCGGATCCGCTGTTGATAGATCACTGTTTCATCATCGCCAGCGACCAAATTATCTCTTTGACCTGTCGCCTGACCGATAATGCTCCGAAAGCTTGATTACGAAGGCGACACCAGCACCACAAACTCACCTTTCAAACTTCGCTTCTTGGCCAGTTCCAAAAGTTCCGCCGGTTTACCACGCAGGAACTCCTCGAACTTCTTGGTCAACTCGCGCGCCAGCACAATCTGACGCTCCGGGAAAACTTCGTTCAGTTCAACAAGGAGTTTTTCGATGCGATACGGGGATTCGTAAAGAACGAGAGTTCCATCGAAGGCTTTGAGGGATTCCAGTTTGTTCCGGCGTTGCCCGGATTTGTGCGGGAGAAAGCCGATGAAATGAAACTCGTCCGTCGGCAGGCCGCTGGCGGTCAGACCGGCCACAAGCGCGCACGCGCCGGGCACGGCTTCGACGCGGAAACCAGCAGCAATGGCGGCTTTGACCACGCGCTCGCCGGGGTCGCTGATACCGGGGCTGCCCGCATCAGTGACGAGCGCGATCTTCTCGCCGCGCCGTAAGCGGTCAATGATTTCCTCGCTGCGGCGGGCTTCGTTGAATTGAAAATAACTGAGCAGCGGTTTCGAGAGGCCGAAGTGCCTGAGCAGTTGTCCGGAGCGTCGCGTGTCTTCGGCGGCGACAACGTCACACTCCTTCAACACCCGCAGAGCGCGGAGCGTGATGTCTTCCAGATTGCCGATGGGCGTGGCAACGAGGTAAAGCGTGGACGGCGTGAGAGGCGGAAGTTGGTCCATAGAATTAGGGCGTGCAGTGAAGTTGAATGCTCCAAATGACCGAAAGCCCCCCCACCCCGTCCCTCTCCCCATCGGATGGGGAGACATTGTCCCGAAAGATTCGCGCCTGGAACCCCTGAACGAAGCGGAGCGCCGATCTCCTGATCGGCTCGTTGCTGTGCAAGAAGGGAATCGAGCCGATCAGGAGATCGGCGCTCCGGGTCATGGAAAGGATGGCCGACAGGCCGGGTGCGGGGTATTCGATTGCGACACTCATTTTGATCGCTGTTCAATTCAGCGGAGAAACAATTCGGCGGCGGCATCGGCGAAGCGCAGGCCTTGCGGCGTGAGTTGAAAACGATCCGGGGAGCGCACGGCCCAGCCCTTTTGCACAAGTGAATCCATGTCGGTGGACCAATCTTGCCGAAGATCAAGGCCGGTGACACGTTGGAATTCCACAAAGGGCCAGCCGGCATTCATGCGCAGGCCGAAGGCGGCGGTCTCGCCCGCACGTTTCAGCGGCGGGAATTCTTCGCGCGATTCGATGGCGCGTTTGCCTTTCTCCAGTTGCTCGCAGTAAAGCTGGGTGTTCGCCCAGTTCTTCGTGCGCACGCCGCGCACGTAGCCAGTGGCGCTGGGGCCAAGGCCATGGAAATCTCCGCCGCGCCAATAGTTGACGTTGTGTTGGCAGGCGAACGCGGGGAGCAGTGGATCGCGGGATGACTGAGTTGTTGCCGCCGAAGCAAATCTCTCAATAACATTTGGAGAACCTCCAACATCCAACATCGAACGCCCAACATCCAAAGCTTCGCGTAATGACGCTGCTTGGAGGTTCGATGTTGGATGTTGGATGTTGGATGTTTTCACCGCTCCAGCCGCACGCATGTCGCGGGCAAAATTGGCAACTTCGTACTGACGGAAGCCGGCGGCGGCGGAGCGTTGCACCAGTTCCTCGAACATGTCGCAGGCCAGCTCTTCGTCCACATCGAACTCGCCGGCATTCATCTGGGCGTAGAGCGGCGTGTCTTCCTCGTAGATGACTTCGTAGCTGGAGAGGTGTTCACTGCCAAACGCAATGGCTTCGTCCAAGGTCGCGCGCCAGATGTCCATGGTCTGGCCGGGGATGGCGAACATGAGGTCAACGTTCACATTGTCAAAGCCGGCCTGGCGCAACGTGTCGAAAGACTTGAACACCATCTCGCGCGAGTGAACGCGCCCCAACCGGTCGAGCAACGCTTCGTCGAGCGATTGCACACCCATCGAGATGCGGTTCACGCCGAAGGAGCGCAGCAGCTTCGCCTTGTCGAGCGAGACGGTCGCGGGATTGCATTCCGCCGTGAACTCGGCCGCGCCGAGCAGGTTCAGTCGGGCCATCGTTTGCAACAGGGATTCCCACTGCCGCAAGTTCAATATGGAGGGCGTGCCGCCGCCGAAGAAGATCGTGCGGGGACGCAACTCAACCGCCACAAGTTCCAGCTCGCGCTGGAGGGCGTTGACGTAGCGGTTGATCAATTCCCCGCTGGAGGCTTCGGAAAAAAACGCGCAGTACTCACACTTCTGCGCACAGAAGGGTACGTGGACATAGAGGCTCTCAACGGGTGCGACGGATGTGACCGGCATGAGACGACGTTACCGGGTCGCGCCGCAGGGAGCGACGCTAATTTTCCACCGGGACGAACCGACTGGTTACGCGTGCGGTTGCGTCCGATGAACGTTCTGGGCTTTCAACCCCTTGTCACTGGAAATGACTTCGAACGTGACCATTTCACCCTCGTCCAAAGTTTTGAATCCCCCGCCCATGATTGACGTGTGGTGCACAAATACGTCCTGCCCGGTATCATCGGCGATAAAGCCAAACCCTTTTTTGTTATCGAACCACTTAACTTTACCACTTGCCATATTATCTCTCCTGAAGGGTTGCCTGATGCTGTTCCGTAAATCATGGCTGGAGCAAACGCTTCCGAGCATGTCCATGGCTTACTGGGTTCTGAATCGCGGCAACTGAGGCGACAATAGAAAGTATTACAATACGGTCAAGCTTTGTTTCTAATGCTTTGGTATAGGGTCATTATACTTGCAAGGCCTGCTCAATCAACTGGGGAAGATGGGTCAGAATCGCGCCATCGGTCACCACCAAAGTCGCCCCCGCCGCCTTGCCCGCCGCTTGCAACGCGACGTCCGTCTCATCGGCGAAGGCGATGATCGGGAGATGCGAGGTTTCAGCCGTGGCTCGAAGTTGCCGGATGACATCACAAACATCCGTCTGCTTGGAAGCGAGATCAATGAGCGCAAGCATGGCCCCGTGCTGTGCGGCCACGGCGGGCAACTCGGCGGCTTTGGCCACCACGTGCACCCGATAGCGCTGATCCTGCAACCGGTTCACCAATTGCGTCCCGGGCATAAGGTCTTCGTAACACAGCAATGCCAACGGCAAATTCACGCGGCGATTCTGATGGGGAGAAAATTGAATTGCAAAAGAAAAGCGGCGTGGCTCGCACGAAACCACGCCGCTCTATGTCTTCCAGTCGTCATCCAGAAACTTCAGACCTCAGACTTTAGACTTCGGCTCAGGTTGCCATGTGTGACACCGGATCACTCCAATCCGAGTAACCCGTGGTGCCGCCCACGCCCCGACCTTGCAGGTCATACGTCGCGCCCGGCGTGAACCCGCCGAGGATGACGTTCCGCGCCTTCGTCGTGATGGCGACTGTTTTCCAATCGCCGTCCCCTACGCGGGTGCGGAACTCATACGACCTCGCATTCTCCAGCGGCGGCATGGACACCATCAACTGCGTACTCGCGAAGTTGTCGATGTTCGTGATCACCGGCTTGGGCAGCGGTCGCCGCGTGCGGTCCGTCTTGTTCACCGTGAACCCGGACGACAAAATGACCGTGAGATCATTCTTGGCGACCGATTGCACATAGGCGGCGAGTTCCCGCAACATGTCCGTGAGGACACTGCGCTTGCCATTTTTGGCGGCTGTCAACTGCGTGCCACCTTGCGCTGCCGCCACGATGGCGACATCCAACTCATCCACCGCGGTCAACACGAGTGTGGGGGCGATCACTGGCGTGGTGAAGTTCGGGTTGCCCTGCAACTTCGTTCCGACTGTCCGACCAAATCCGCTGAAATCCGTATCCGGAAGATCAGCGAATCCTAACGATACCCTTAATATGGGCATATTTTTTCCTGTTGTTCTTTTGTTTAGCTGACGAATTACGAAACGGACACGACAGAGAACCCGCGCCGTACTCACCCCGTGAGCAGACATACACCAGAATCCCGTCCGCAAGACCACGTTTAGCTACGCCCATGCCAGCGCCGCAACGCGGCAGGCCAAATTGCCAAAGCCAAAAAATGAAATTTCAAAATTCCTGAGCAAAATTGAAAAAGTGCTCCGAGCCATATACCAACTAGTGGGTATATGATCGCCACCTTGAACCCCGAAGATTTCCCCGCACCCTATACCAAAGGCGTAACTAGGAATTTGACACTGCGCTGTCTTGCCGTCTCAATCTTAATCTTTTTCGTAAACTGTGGGCGACATAACTCGCGCAGTCGCATCCCTGAACCGAAAGCGAACCGGACGGGCTAAGTGAAGAACTTGTGCTCGGCGTGCCGTTGATGCCTTTGCTACTTTCTTGGACGAAACAAGATAAATGCCGCAGCCAAACCAAGAACCACCGCAAGCAGCACAACGAATTGTTTTGCAAATGCAGACGAGTCTGCCACAGACACAGGCTGAGGAGTTGTCGGCGTTTCGACAGGTGCAGGCGATGGCTCTGCTGCTGGTTGCGTGATTGCTGGCGCAACTGCAACGGGCTCTGCTTTGGCATTTGTCCGCACTGTTATATTTGTGGTTGGCGCGTTGCTCGTTTTTCTGAGCGGTAGCGCTTCGCTTGTATTGGTGGGTTGATTCAATGATTCGGGTTTGGGCAATTCCGTGACACCAGCATCCGCTAGCATTTTTTGAACTTTTTCTTCTGACAGCCAATTTAGAAGGGGCACCCCTCCTGCCATAGAAATAATGTATCGTCCCTCCTCGGGCTGAATGCTGTTCGTTACAGAACTCAAGCGAATAAGAGACAGTAAACACTCAGGTCACGGAGCTTTGACCTGCTCAATGAAGGGCAATTTTTTGAATAGATTCTGCTTCGGGTCAAATTCCAAGTTCCGATCCAGCGGTGCCGGGTTCAAGTAGTAGGTGAATGATAACTTTGCGGTTTTGGTTCCTTGCACGTTCACTTGGATGGGACCAAGCAATTTGCCGTAGTACGCGCTTTTCAACTGTCGGCTTGCGTCATACTCGGAACGCACCCGGAAAAAATAATTGGTTGCGGTGGCGGAATTGGTGTTCATTTGACCATAAGAGCCTCGACTATTAGCAAGGAACATATCGCTGAACGCGTAGCCGTCCGCAGGAGCGATACGGGGAAAGCGAAGCTCGCTTTGCGGGGTTTCATCCGCCGGAGAGATGGCCTGCCAGCCGTTGCCTTCGCCTGCAAACTGAACGGATAATTGCCACTTGAAATCATAGCGGCCTTGAAATTCGCGCTGCAATGTAAAGACCAAGTCATTCCCCGTACCCTTGCCATACGGGGAAACCCAATCGCCGGCCATCAAATCGTAGCCAACAGAGTTGTTTGTCGTTGGCATCTCAAAATATTCGAGGCGTTTGGCATACATCGGGATGGGCGACTCTATTTTCCGCAGCTTTAACTCTACAATCTGATGCCACGGAACCCATTTGTCGTCTTTGTGTTCCAAGAGAAGTTGTTTGCGACTGCGATAATACCCCTCTTTTACAGCCGTAACGCCACACCGAGCCAAGGTCTGGCTAACAGCAATAAACCCCCCATGTTTGTCGGTGATGCCCCGTTGTGAAACCGATTCCTGCCCATCGAATGGATTGTTGGTTTTAAGCTTGCTAAACCAGGCGGATACCGAGGCATCCGACATTGCATGACCACTTTCGTCTGTGATGCGCGCCTCGATTTTTACTTCGGGGTCTGGCGTTTGAGCTTGCATCACAAGCCATGATGCCAGCATCAACATTGTCATAGTGCATTTTTTCATTTTAGTTCTCCGAGGTTGACGATTTCCGTAAAAAGCTGGTGGGTGAAAACGTAAGCCATATCCTGACAATCACTATGTCGCCAACGAGTGTCGTCATCTCGACTCGTTGTCCACCCCGTTTGAAGAGATTGCATATCAATGGATTGCTCGAAAACACCTCCCATTGCGTTCGCGCCGACGCCAAAGGTTCTGGCCGGGATCGCCCGGGCAAGCAGGTCGTAATAGTGCTGTTGGGCGAAGTTTTGCGCCGTCGTTGCATTGGTCGAGAACAGGTCTGCCGGTGACTTCTTGAAAAACGGCTTTGTTACGAGTTGGCTCGGCGGAGTATTATGGGCGGTCGCTGGAGAGATACCTTCCCATTCAGGCGGGTCACCATTCCATGTGCCATAGCCATCCAGCACTTCTTGATTAAATCCCCAACCACCCACAGTACTGCCCAAGAGTTCCACCGGCATCCGCCCTTTCTGCTTTTCCTGACAGCCCCACGGAAAATCTTTCGCATCAAAAGCACTGAAGTTATTACCGCGGTTGTGCGGAATGTTCCCCATTACTTCCTCGCCTGATGAATAAAAATTGTAAACCGTTGTGTTACCCCAGTTGGTGAACACACCGCGCCAAGTCAATTGGGAGCGCGGGTCATTGGCTGGGAAAAGCTGATACCATTCACTCGCAAACAGGTAGTCATCATCCGGCGCAGGAAAGCCAAGGTAGTAATCGTTCCAATGCTGATTCACCATATCCACCTGCGTTACTGCTGCGGGGTTAAACGCCTCCATCGCCACCGCGCCATCAATCATGAAATACTTCGCCGGTGCGCCACCAAAATGTGTCACGGCGGCGCTGGCCAGCATGTTGCCCAGACTGTGCCCGGCAATGATCGTCTCGCCCGGCTGGTTATTCAGGAAGTTGGCCAGCACCGGCGCGGTTTCAAACGCATGAACAATGTTCGTTTGCAAGTTATATGAGACCGCTTGGAACACTTGCGTTTCGTAACCATGCCAGGACACGGCATAGAAGCGGGCGCGGGAACCCGCCCACCAAAGACGCTTGAAGATTTCCGCCCCCCAGCCCCGCGCCTGTTCCTGATTCACATTGTAGCCATGCATGAACACAAAGTTCTTCCCGTTCGTGGGCGGTTCATTGGGCGCCGTCGCCCGGGTCGGCACTTCGTTGCTCCCGCCCGAAGAAGCGTAGTTCAAATTCAAATGGCGGAACATCAATTCCACGCCCCCGATGCGCAAGGGCAATGCCAATTCCACCACCGGCACCCCCTGTTTTTCCACCACGAGCCTCAGCGGATTCACCGTGGCGCTGCGGCCTTCTACCAAGATCACAGTGTTAGTGCCGTGCGCCATGCCGGCCAGATAGCTCTCCGGAATCGTCACGCCCGCGCTGGTGATTTTTACCGTATGCCGCCCGAGGAGGTCTTGCGCCATGCCGTAATCGGTCTGGTAACCAGTTGCCTGCGCCATGCTTAACGGGGTGAACACCACATTCACCGCTTCATTCTGCTGTTTCAATTTATATTGCACCGATTCACTCGGCGGCAATAACGCGAGCAGGTTGGTGAGGTCCAGATAGACCGGGAAGAAATCAATCAAATCGCGGGTGCCATCAACAAATCCATAACCGGCATAATCACCGCCCACAGCAGTATGATAATCTGCCCCCGCCGGAAGCAGCCGGTCCAACGAGGGAATGTCCCCTTGCTCCGGGATGTCATCCCCGCCAGTGTCGCCACTGTCATCGTCATCATTGATCCAGAAGCGGAAGGGATTGGCGGCGGAAATGGCGCTGCGATCCAGATCATTGATGACGCCATCGCGGTTGGCGTCGGCGAGCAGGCGGGCTTCCACTTCCTCAGCTTGGATATCAAAGGCGTAATTGTCGGCCCCGATCACGGTGAACGGCACGTCGTTGGTCGTGTTCGCAGGCAAGGTGACAAACAACTCGCCCACGGCGGCATTAGTGGCGGTGGGCGTCGGGGTTTGGTCAAAAATCCGAAGGGTGGAAACCGGCAGCGGCACATCACCAGGAACACTATAAAAGACTGGATTGGAATAGCCGGTGGCCCTTGCTGTCAATCGAATCAAGCGGTCAGCACCTTCCTTGCTAGAACCACCGACGCGCAGTTCGATTTGTGTGTGCGTCTTGCGAATAGTTCTATCTGCGGAAATGTAAGCGAAAGGACAGTCGTTTGGGAGAGGGACAACCTCGCTAAAAAACCGGTTGAAATCGAAATTCTGCCACGCGGACAGACCAAGATTCTCAAACGGTCCGTCCGCCAGGGTCCAACTCCATTTGTTGTCAGTCCACACGATCCATCCTTCTCCACAGCCAACATTCTGGCCGACATATAATTCTTCCGTGTAACCGGCTGCACGCACTTGCGGCGGACTTTCAGTTGAAAGGGATTGTGCGGCGGTTGGGTTTCCGAGCGTCGTTCCGGTTTGCACCTCAAAATTCGCCACTCCCGCTTGCGGGGTGGGAATCGTCGCCGTCCAGGTGTTTCCACTCACATCCGCCGCCACGCCGTTGACCCAAACATTCTGTCCGCTCACTCCCACCGTGCCGCTGAGCGTGACGATCGGTTGCGTCAGTTGCCCGGGGGTGATGGCATCAATGGTCAGGCTTTCACTGCTCTGGCGCACTACATGAGTGTTAGTGCGCACATTGCCCGCCGCATCGGTAGCGATGATGACCAACTGATTGGTAGGCGCATTGAGTGGGAGAGAGGCAACCATGAACTGCCCGTTTCGGTCCACGCTGGCAGCATAACTGATGTCCCCTACTTCCACCGTCACGCTGGCACTGGCATCATCCAACTCCCCGCGCAAGGCAAAGTTTGTTCCTGCTACCAACGCGTTGTCCTCCGGCCACGTCACCGTGATCATCGGCGCATTCGTATCACCGCTGTAATCCAGCGTCAGATTCAGGTTGGTTGTCGTCACGTTGCCCGCCAAGTCGGCAATGGTTACCGTGAGCGAGTTCAGATTTGTTTCCAACGCCACGTCGTAACACTGAAACCAGTTCGTCGTGAATCGCAGGGTGTTGGTATCGAGCCACTGCCGGGTTATGTAACCGGTAAAATTGGTTTGCAACCCAGCAGCATTGGTCAGGTCATAACGCACCCAGGCCAAAGATTCATTCGCGTAGCCTTGTAGTTGCAACAAGGGTTGTGAACTCAAGCTTGTAACCGGATTGGTAACCACCAACAAGGGCGCAATCGTGTCACGCGTAATTGTTATCCCGCGCCAGAGACGTTCCGCATCCCAAGCATGACCAGCCAATCCCACCCAAACGGTATATTCACCATCCGTGGCCCCAATATTTGCCACCACATTGTTTTGATACGGCTGCCAGATTGCGGCTTCAAAATTCGTGCTGTTCACCAACACCGCCATTTGTTCCGGCACCCCCTGCAATATTAGCAGATTGCCGGAAGCGCTGTTACCATTCACAAATTTCGTCCCGAAATCGAGCGCAAATTTGATCTGATTGGGATCATTGTGGTTGGTATAGGCCTCCCCGTTGCTCACTCCGTCGCCGTCGTAATCCCCTGACGCAGCCTGATTGAGATGGCCGAAGTGTTTCCATTCCCACCCATCGTAAATCCCGTCCGCGTCGCGATCCTGGCCCGGCGTCAGAATGGTGTAGTAACTCTGAGTCTGATGTTGATTCTTGAACCAGTGCGTTTCACACGTCCGCGCCGACTCCAGCCACGTCCACAACGAGGTGCTACTTAAACTCGGCGTGGTGAACAGATCGTAAATGACCTCATTCGTTCCACCGGCCACGTCCATGAAAATCGTCCAGCCGTCATTGGGGGACAAGCTCACCACCACATTCGTCAAATACACCGGCCCGTTGGTCACGCATTCCTCGCTTGCTCCGCCCAACATCATCATCTGCATCCCACCGCCGAATTCTTCCATTCCCAACGCTTCGCGTGCTGCCTTCCGTTGTGCGGCGCGTGCTGCTCGCTCGGCAATTTCCTCGTCAGAGATCGGCCCGAGCGCGGCGGTCTTGCTGAGGGAGGCGTAATAGAGGCCGATGTCCCAATCCGCGCCCAGGCCAAAAATATTCCCCATGACCTGCTGCATCTTTTTGCGCCCGGAAAAGATGCAGAGTTCTTCGATCTGCCCCTGCGCTGGTAAATTGCCGGACGTCGCACTGCCGACAACCAGACTGGTGTAAGGGGCAGCCGCGCTTGGAATCGTCACCAATCCTTCGCCAACCACTGAAAGCTGGTCATCGAGATAGAGAGCCGTGTTCGTCGGTGTAAATCCCAATGTGACCAAATGCCAACTCCCCGCCGCCCAATTTACTTCGGCTTGCAGACAGGATTCCGGGCCGCTTTCAGTCTGACAAACCAGATGCACTTCGCTTCCGTCGGGCGAAACCACCAACGACCACCAGACTTCACTCGTCCCACCACCGACGGTTGCCAGTTCAAGCAGGGTTGCAATTTCGCCGCGCCCAACGCCACTGCTGTAATCAGGCCGATACCAGAACCGGATTGCTCCGCGCTCCGGCTCAACGCGGAATGAATTCGAGACCACCATCGGCACCACCCAAGGCGTCACGCTCGGCCCGGAACGCTGAAGCGCATAACCCGAAAAACTTTCTATCCACACCGCCGGATCAATGACTTGATTGGTGGCAAACCGAAACGGTTGATCAAATCCTTCATGGTGCAGCGTCCCAAAGGATGGCCACGGCGGCGCGAGCGGTCGTGGTTTCGCGCGACCCTCAATAATGCCCGCTAGTAAAACTGCGGAAACAAGGAACAGATGAAGCGCAATTCCCCGAGTCCATTCCTTCTGACGAGTTGGAATTCTCATGGTGCCCGCGCCCCTGATACGCCGCCCCGCAACAAACGCAAGTTTTTTATATGACAATCAATTGTCAAAAACGCCGTCTCCGCAACTTTGCCTTTTACGCTGCCATGAATGGGTCGAAAACCAAACACGCGCCGCAACGCTTATGGCGCCTGGCTTCACTTTCTCCGCAAAGAGAAGGGATTAAGCCAGGAAGAAGTTGCCAAACTGAGTGGTATTCCCCGCACGAATCTAATGTATTGGGAGCGGACGGGGCGATTAGTCGGGCGCAAACAAATCCTAAAGCTGGCTAAAATTTACAAAGTTTCTGTTTCCAAATTGCTCCGGGCCACCACCCCCACCAAGGATTGAAGCAGTCCCGCAGGGAATAGATTATTCAGTGTACGGCTGTTGGAGCTGTTGAATTCAATTTCAGTTCTCGGTGGTAGTCGCTTCGCTCCAACCTTGGACTGAATGACATTGCCCTGTTGGGGCAAATCAAATGGTGGTCGCGGTGACTCCATTTGCGAGTTTCGGACTCAAGTCTTGGAACGGGGGAGTTGCGGTTTTGGTTTCCGTGGGAGCGAGCGGTTGGGACGGAGTTGGGACGGGGTCGGCGGCTCTTGGGAGCGGGGCCGGTGGGATTGGCGGAGGTGTTTCCGAAACTCCTTTTGCCGCTTCCAGAGTTTAGGAAATCATAAAAGGTGTTTAGGCTGGCGGCGACGGACGTCCGGCGGCGGTTTGTGTTCCTTCCTGAGACATAACCGGAGTTACTTTCTTCATGATTTTAAGTCCAGATTGGGCAACCTAAACTCCGGTTGTGACAAACTAAACTCCGGATGTCGTATCCGAAACTCCGGTTGTGATAAACTAAACTTCGGAAATCATTTCCGAAACTCCGGATGCGACAACCGGAACTTTGGAAATGATAAACGGAGTTCCGGATGCCGCTTTTGCAGGGGTAAAAGTTGGAGGATGAGACAAGTTTCGCGGTTTCGAGACACTCCTTGCGGAGGGCCGATGTTTTGCGGAGGGGCTTTAGAGACGAGCAACTGATTATGCTCTGATGCCATTGTCCCACGCGTGCAACGCCTCGCGCAACCGTTCGATCGGCAGGCCGACGACGTTGCTGTACGAGCCGGAGATTTCGGCGACGATGCGTTCGCCGTGTTCCTGAATCGCGTAAGCTCCGGCCTTGTCGAGCGGGTTCATCAAGGCCAGATAGTCCTCAATCTGTTTCACCGTGAGCGGATGGAAACGCACATCCGTCCACTCGGCGAAGACGTGCTGCCGATGGTTGCGCAGGTGCAACAGACAAACCCCGGTGATGACGGCGTGGACACGACCCTGGAGTTCGCTCAACATGCGCGCGGCATCGGCACGATCGGTGGGTTTGCCGAAGAGTTTGGTGTCGCGATCGAGATAGACGAGCGTGTCCGCGCCGAGCACGACGTTATCGGGGAATTTCTTGGCGACAGCCCGGGCTTTACGGTAGGCGTTGACCTGGGCCATTTCCCACGCGGTCAACTGCTCGTCATGGACTTCCAGCGCGTCACTCGGCACAACCTCGAAGTCGGTGACGAGTTGTTGCAGCAATTCCTGACGGCGGGGAGACGCTGAGGCAAGGATTATCGGCAACGATTTCATACTCGCACCTGAAGGCCGCAGTTTAACCCACCGGTGGCTCCGACACAAACATTCTTGTTTTTCACCCGGTGGCACGGGATGATTGCGTCCGGCAACTCTGCACTCATGAATTCGTCAATCTGGAAACGACTCTACACGACGTTGATCATCTATCTGGCGTTCCTGCTGGTGGCCTGCGGGCTGGCCTGGTGGGGGGTGCAGACCACCAACCGCACCCGGCAGGTCAGCGAACGCCTGGCCAGCGAAACGGTCCGCCTGCGTTACTACTCCGTGGTCATCAGCGATTCGCTGCGGACCATGTTGTTGTCCCCACGCGACACCCGCATCCGGGATCTGGAGAAGAACCGGGTCCGGAACGCCATCAAGGACATGAAACAAGCCATCACGGACCTCAGCGCGGATTTCAGTCAGGAACCCCGCATCGTGGAGACGCTGAAACAATTGCAAGGCTTCATTGACCTGACCCTTGAGTTGCACGTCAACAGCACCATCGAGAAAATCGAAAGCGATCCCATCGGCGTCCGCGATTCTTTCGTCAACACCCACGCCGCCGTGGCCGACTATCGCGATAAACTCGTCACCAACGCCATCGGGGCCTTCGATGAAGTCCGCCGCAAAAGCGAGATCCATTCACTCAACTGGGGCATCATCGTGGTCTTCGGCATCATCATTGCCGGCATCGTGGGCATCTTCGTGTTCCGTTACCTCTCCGCCTCCGTGAGCATCCCGCTCAAACAACTCGTGGACGGGATGGAACGGATGCGCAACGGCGACTTCACGCAACGCGTCGCGCTCCATCGCAAGGACGAGTTCGGAGTGCTGGGCGACGGCTTGAATCGTCTCGCCGACGATCTCTCGGTCCTGGTCGGCCAGGTGCAACGTTCCGGCGTGCAGGTGAACATCACCGCCACCCAGATCGCCGCCACCTCGCGCGAGCAACAAAGCACCACGACGGAAATCGCCGCCACCACCGCCGAGATCGGCGCAACGTCAAAACAGATTTCCGCCACCTCGCGCGAACTCGACAAGACGATGAATGAGGTCGTGGAGGTCGCGCATGAAACCGCCGACCTCGCCGGCAGCGGACAGACGGGCATCACCCGCATGGAAAGCACCATGCGCCAGATCATGGACGCCTCCGGCTCCATCACCGGCAAGCTCGCCGTGCTGAACGAAAAGACGAGTAACATCAACACTGTCGTCACCACCATCACCAAGGTGGCCGACCAGACGAACCTGCTTTCGCTCAACGCCGCCATCGAAGCAGAAAAGGCCGGTGAGTACGGCCTCGGATTCGCGGTCGTCGCGATGGAAATCCGCCGGCTCGCCGATCAGACCGCGGTGGCGACTTACGACATTGAGAAGATGGTGAAGGAGATGCAGTCCGCCGTGGCCGCCGGGGTCATGGGCATGGACAAGTTTTCAGAAGAAGTGCGGCGCGGCGTGGATGAAATCCGCCAGGTCAGCACCCAGCTCGCGCAGATCATCCATCAGGTCCAGACGCTCACGCCGCGGTTTGCGACCGTCAGCGAAGGCATGCACGCGCAGGCCACCGGCGCGCAACAGATCAGCGAGACCTTGACCCAGCTCAGCGAAGCGGCGCATCAGACCGCCGATTCGCTCCGCCAATCCAATCTGGCCATCGAGCAGTTGAACGAAGCGGCGCGTGGTCTTCAGACCAGCGTGGCGCGCTTCAAACTGGAGGAAAAATGATAATCACCCGCTCCCCCTCCACCCCCTCACCCGGTCGTTCAAAAGTGAGGGGGAGGTTTGGAGGGGGAGCGGGTCAACTATGAAGTCATGCTGTTTGTCCTGTTCCATCTCGGCAACGAACGTTACGCGTTGGAAGCCCGGCGCGTGGTGGAAATAGTGCCGTTGCTGGCGCTGAAAAAAATCCCGCAGGCCCCGCGCGGGGTGGCGGGCATGTTCCTCTATCGCGGCCGCTTCGTGCCGGCTTTGGACTTGTGCGAACTGACCCTGGGCCGCCCCGCCGCCGAACACTTCAGCACGCGGATCATCATCGTCAATTACACCCTGGCATCCGGCGCCGAACAATTCATGGGGCTTGTCGCCGAGCGGGCCACCGCCACGTTGCGCTGCGAGCCAAAGGATTTTGTCGAATCCGGGGTGCGGCTGACGAACAGTCCTTTTCTGGGCCCCATGCTGAAGGACGCGCAGGGCGTCGTGCAACTCCTCAATCCCGAACGATTGCTGCAACATCACGCCAGCGCGCAGTTGTTTGAATCAACCGCGGAGCCGGGTCATGCAACACATTGAAGCACTGCTCCGCAAAGGCATCGGGCTGGACGCCGCGAGCATCGGCTCCCCTTTGATCGAACGCACCGTGCGGCAACGCATGAAGATGCACGGGCTGAATGCCACTGCGGAGTACAAACAGATGCTGCTCCATTCGCCGGCGGAGTTCAACGAACTCATCGAAGCCATCGTCGTGACGGAGACGTGGTTCTTCCGCGATCGCGAACCGTTCAATGCCTTCACGCTGATCGCCGCCGGCGAGTGGCTGCCCAAGCATCCCGATGAACCGATGCGCATCCTGAGCGTCCCCTGCTCCAGCGGTGAAGAACCGTATTCGCTCGCGATGTGCCTGCTGGATGCGGGCGTGGAACAGGAACGATTCCAGATTGACGCCGTGGACATCTCCCAGAACGCCCTGCTGCGGGCGGCGCGCGGCATCTACGGAAAAAACTCTTTTCGCGGCCAGGAGCTGGCGTTCCGGGACCGCCACTTCACCGAGGTGAAGGACGGTTTCGCGCTCAGCGCCATCGTCCGGCAGCAGGTGAATTTCCAACGCGACAATGTGCTCGATGACGGCTTCATGATGGACAGTCCGCCCTATGATTTCATCTTCTGCCGCAACCTGCTCATCTACTTTGATCGGGCCACGCAAGATCTGACACTGGCAAAATTGCATCGGCTGCTCGCCGCGGACGGCATGTTGTTCGTCGGCCCGGCGGAATTGCCACTGGTGGCGGAGAGCGGCTTCGCCAGCGCGAACCTGCCGCATGTCTTTGCCTGCCGCAAGGCCGGCGACCCCGCCGCGCCGCCCCAAGCCCGGCCCCGCACCAAGAAGCCCCCCCGCCGCGCGCCCGAACCGGATGGCCCGCCGAATGCCACACCAGATCTCGCTGCCGCGAATTCTGCGGACTCGGACCGCGAACACAACCTCGGCTCATTGCGCCTGGCGCGGCGCCTGGCCGACAGTGGGCAACTTGATGAAGCCGCCGCGCTGTGCCAGGCGCATCTGGCCCAGCATCAGGACTGCGCGGAAGCGTATTATCTGCTGGGCTTGATGAAGGATGCGACCGACAATCCCGAGGCCATGGAGCTGTACCGCAAAGCGCTTTACCTTGATCCGAACCATTACGAGACCCTGGTGCATGCCGCGTTGTGGCTTGAAAAACATGGCGATCCCATCGCCGCGCAGTCGTTCAAACGCCGGGCCGAACGCGCCGCCACCCAGCGCAATGTCTCCGCCGACGAACCCGCCAGGATGTAACGCCGCGTGAATCACCCCTCCTCACCCCAACCTCCGGCCAATGACGCCGCACTGGAAGTCGCCCCGCGCGGCACGCAGTTGCCCGCGACACTGCCGGATTGCT
The DNA here is from genome assembly GCA_964594985.1 of uncultured Bifidobacterium sp. Classification (GTDB taxonomy): domain Bacteria; phylum Verrucomicrobiota; class Verrucomicrobiia; order Limisphaerales; family JADLHS01; genus JADLHS01. The sequence goes on along the minus strand of CAZQNQ010000020.1, from coordinate 77,784 downwards.
GGAATCGCATCGGCGTCCAAGGCAACCAGTCCTGCCCCGAACTCGCGCGGCATTTCCATTGTCACAACTGCCCGGTTTACTCCGCCGCGGCCGCGCAATTTTTGGATCGCCCCTTCACGGTGGATCACCGGCGCGAATGGTCGGCCCACTTCGCCCAGGAGAAACAGATCGCCACACCCGCCAAGACAAGCGCGGTGCTCTTCCGCATCGCGGGCGAATGGCTGGCGATGCCCACGCCGGCATTCCAGGAAATCGCGGAACGCCGGACCATGCACAGCCTGCCGCACCGCCGCCGCGGCATCATCCTCGGCCTCGTGAACATCCGGGGGGAACTGCTCCTCTGCGCCTCGCTCGGTCGTCTGCTTGGCCTGGAATCCGCCGCGCTGGTCCAGCGCCAGATCGCCACGTTCGATCGTCTGCTCGTCTCGGAGTGGAATGCGCAACGATTCGCGTTTCCCGTGGACGAAGTTCACGGCGTGCATCGCTTTCATTCGGCGGATTTGCGGGAGCCGCCCGCGGCCATCGCCCATTCCGGCCTGAACTGCACCGCCGGCATTTTCCCGTGGCGCAATTTCGCCGTCGGCTTTCTCGACCCCAAATCCTTGTTCGCGGCGCTCAATCGGAATCTGACGTGAAGAAGCACAATCCAGATCCGCATCCGCACCAGCATCTCTCGATGCAGGAGTTGTTTCGCGTGGAAGCGGAGAACCAGACCGCCCTGCTCACGAAGGGGCTGCTGGAATTGGAACGCGCCCCCGCCTCCCCCGAACAGCTCGAAGCCTTGATGCGCGCCGCCCATTCGTTCAAGGGCGCGGCCCGCATCGTGAACCTCAGCCCGGCCGTCACGGTGGCGCACGCGATGGAGGATTGTTTTGTCGCCGCGCAGCAAGCCCGGCTCGCGCTGCATCAGGAACACGTGGATGTGTTGTTGCGCGGCGTGGATCTGCTCAACACCATCGCCCGGCACGACGAACATTCCATCCGTGAATGGCAGACCCACGGCAGCCGGACGCTCGACAGTTGGCTGCTTGAAATCCACGCTTTTACTCCCGCCCGCGTGGCCACGGAAGTTTCGCCCGTCAAACTTGCGACCGCAAAATCCAGCGGCGACACCGCGTTGTATCGCTCCGCGGACATCAAAGCCCCGGCGGAAACCAAGGCCGAAGCCCCCGACCGGGTCCTCCGCCTCACCGCGGAGAATTTGAATCGCCTGCTCGCGCTGGCCGGCGAATCGCTCGTGGAATCCCGCTGGCTGCGACCGTTCTCGGAATCCATGCAACGCCTCAAGCGGATGCAATCCGACCTTGAACAAACGCTCGATTCCCTGCGCCAGTTGTGCGCCGGCGAAAATGTCTCCGAAGCCGTGCGGCATCGTTTCCAGGAACTTCACGGCCAGGCGACCGAGGCGCGGCATTATCTCAACGGCCGTTTGCAGGAACTGGATTTGTATGACCGCCGGGCCGCCAGTTTGTCCAACCGGCTGTACCTCGAAGTGCTGCGCACGCGGATGCGGCCCTTCGGCGACGGCGTGCAACGCTTCCCCCGCATGGTGCGCGATCTCGCCCGCAGCCTGGGCAAACAGGTGCAACTGGAAATCCAGGGCGAAACGACCCAGGTGGACCGCGACATTCTGGACCGGCTGGAAGCGCCGTTGACGCATCTCATCCGCAACGCCGTGGATCACGGTTGCGAATACCCCGACGACCGCGCCCGGCAGGGCAAACCGCGTGAAGCCACCATCCGGCTTGAAGCCCGCCACACCGCCGGCATGTTGCAGGTGGTCGTGGCCGACGACGGCTCCGGCCTCGATACGAACCGCGTCCGCGAAGTCATCGTTCACCGCAAACTCACCACCCAGGTCGTGGCGGAAAAATTGACCGAGATGGAACTGCTGCAATTCCTCTTTCTGCCCGGATTCACGCTGCGCGACACCGTCACCGAAATCTCCGGCCGCGGCGTCGGCCTCGATGTGGTGCAGAACATGGTCCGCGCCGTCCGCGGCAGCGTGCGCGTGTCCACGTTGCGCGGGCGCGGCATGCGCTTTCAGTTGCAACTCCCGATCACCATGTCGGTGTTGCGCACCTTGCTCGTGGAGATCGCCGGCGAACCCTACGCCTTCCCGCTGGCGCAGATCGGCCATACGCTGCAGTTGACCCGCGAACGCATCGAGACACTCGAGGGGCGGCATCATTTCCGCCTCGGCGACCAGCACATCAGCCTGCTCGCCGCGCATCAAATCTTTGAGGTCAACCCACCCAAGCCGCCCGGCGACGAATTGCCCGTCGTCGTGCTCGGGGAACGCAATCAACGTTACGGCCTGCTCGTGGACCGGTTCCTCGGCGAACGCGAACTCGTCGTGCAACCGCTCGACGCGCGCCTCGGCAAGGTGAAGGACATCAGCGCCGCCGCGTTGATGGAGGATGGTTCGCCCGTGCTCATCGTGGACGTGGACGACATGATCCGTTCCATCGAGAAACTGGCCACGTCCGGCGAACTGACCGGCGTCGGTCGCGGCGCGCTGGCCGCCGCCACCCAGAAACGCAAGCGCGTGCTCGTGGTGGATGATTCGCTCACGGTGCGCGAACTCGAACGCAAACTGCTGGATGGGGCGGGTTACGCCACCGATGTCGCCGTGGACGGCATGGACGGTTGGAACGCCGTGCGCAGCGGGAACTATGATCTCGTCATCACGGACGTGGACATGCCGCGCATGGACGGCATCGAACTCACCACGCTCATCAAAAAGGATGAGCACTTGAAATCGTTGCCCGTGATGATCGTGTCCTACAAGGACCGCGAGGCGGACCGGTTGCGCGGCTTGAACGCGGGCGCGGATTATTATCTGACGAAAGGCAGCTTCCACGACGAAACCCTGATCCAAGCCGCAGTGGATCTGATCGGGGAGGCCGGCACATGAAGTCCCCAACTCTTACTCTTAATCTTTTTCTTAATCTTCACCACCCGGAGATTAAGAAAAAGATTAAGAAACAACTGTCCCGCGCCACATCATGAGAATCGGCATCGTCAACGACATGCTGCTCGCCGCGGAAGCGTTGCGCCGGACGATTGTCCAGGCCGGCAAACACGACGTGGTCTGGATCGCCCAGGATGGGATCGAAGCCGTGGCCCGCTGCGAACGCGACCGCCCCGACCTCGTGCTCATGGATCTGTTCATGCCGCGCCTCGATGGCGTGGAAGCCACACGCCAGATCATGGCCAAGACGCCCTGCGCCATCGTCATCGCCACGGCCAGGGTCGAGGAGCACACCGGAAAAGTTTTTGAGGCGATGGGCGCGGGCGCGTTGGATGCCGTCAATGTTCCCGTCTTCACTGCCGATCAGAAAATTACCGGCGCCAAAGAGTTGCTGGCCAAGATCGAAACCATCAACAAACTCGTCAGCCCGCTCAAGAACACGAAACGCCCGGGCGCACCCGCCAAACCGGCCGCCCTGCCCGTCGCCCGCGCCGAGAGCCTGGTCGTGATCGGTTCGTCCGCCGGCGGCCCGTCCGCCTTGACCACGATCCTCGCCACGCTCCCGGTGGATTTCCCCGCGTCCATCGTCATCGTGCAGCACGTGGACAAACAATTCGCCCACGGGTTGACCGTCTGGTTCGCCACGCACACCAAATTGCCGGTGCGCGTCGCCGCCGAGGGCGATCGCCTGGAGCCGGGCCAGGTGTACCTCGCCGGGCGCGACCGGCATCTCGTGATGTTCAGTCCGACGCAACTGGGTTACACGACGCAGCCGACGAACTCCTCCTATTGCCCGTCCGTGGACGTGTTCTTCCGCAGCGTCGCCAAACAATGGCGCGGGCAGGCCGTCGGCGTGTTGCTCACCGGCATGGGGCGCGATGGCGCGGAGGGATTGAAGGCGTTGCGCAACGCCGGCCATCACACGATCGCCCAGGACAAGGGCAGCAGTGCGGTGTACGGTATGCCCAAGGCCGCCGCCGAACTCGATGCGGCCAAGGAAATTTTAGCACTGGACAAAATCGCCGCCCGCCTCACGAATATAGTCACGAAACGATGAATTATGGCGGATGATCGCTCCCAACTGACGCCCCCCCCCGAGGAAACCCTGCTCCTGCCGCCCTCGTCTGAATATCACGTCATGGTGTTGCTCGTGGACGATCAGGCCATGGTGTGCGAAGCCATCCGCCGCGCGCTGGCGAGCGAGCCGGGCATTGACTTTCATTACTGCGCGGATGCCCGCGAGGCGTTGACCACCGCCATCCAGATCCGGCCCACGGTCATCTTGCAGGACCTCGTGATGCCGGGCATTGACGGCCTGAGCCTGGTGAACCAGTTCCGCACCAACCCCGCCACGCACGACACGCCCATCATCGTGCTTTCCACGAACGAGAACCCCCAGGTCAAAGGCCAGGCCTTCAGTGCCGGCGCAAACGATTACCTCGTCAAACTGCCCGACCGGATCGAACTCATCGCCCGCATCCGTTATCACTCGCGCGCGTACCTGAACCAGTTGCAGCGCGACGCCGCCTATCGCGCCCTGCGGGAAAGCCAGCAGCAACTCATCAACGGCAACGCCCAGCTCATTGCGCTCAACCAGAAACTCGAGGAGGCCACGCTCGCGAAATCCGCCTTCCTCGCCAACATGAGCCACGAGATCCGCACCCCGATGAACGGGGTCATCGGCATGATCACCCTGCTCTTCGACACCGATCTCACCGACGAGCAGCGCGAATACGTCGAGGGCGTCCGCGGCAGCGCCGACGCCCTGCTCACCATCATCAACGACATCCTGGATTTCTCGAAGATCGAAGCCGGCAAGCTGGAGCTGGATCATCATCCGTTTGAGATCCACACCTGCATCGAGGAAGCGCTCGACCTGCTCGCCCCCAAGGCCGCGGAAAAGAAATTGGACCTCGCCTACAACGTGGATGATTCCATCCCGAAGATTCTCGTCAGCGATGTCACCCGCCTCCGGCAGGTGCTCGTGAACCTCCTCGGCAATGCCGTCAAGTTCACCAACACCGGCGAAGTCGCCGTGGAGGTCAAACCCGCCACGCACGGCCAACGAACGCTTGAACCCGGCCACGAACACGACGCCAGTCTCGCCACGCATCCGGAGCAATGGCTGCTCCACTTCAGTGTGCGCGACACGGGCATCGGCATCCCGCTCGACAAACAGCACCGCCTGTTCAAATCATTTCAGCAGGTGGACGCATCCACCACCCGGCACTTTGGCGGTACCGGCCTCGGTCTCGCCATCAGCAAACGCCTCGTCGAACTCATGGGCGGGCGCATCTGGGTGGACAGCGACGCCGGCAAAGGCAGCACCTTCCACTTCACCATCCTCGCCCACGGCGGCGCGGCCACCACGCCGCCACCCTGGCAGAATCCGCAACCGCAACTCACCGGCAAACGCTTGCTCATCGCCGAGGATGGCGTCACCAACACCCGCATCCTCCGCCACCGGCTGCAACTGTGGGGCATGAACGTCACCACCGTTGCCTCCGCATCGGAAGCAATCGCCGCGCTCGCCGGCGATCAATCTTTTGACGGTGCCATTCTTGATCTGCAACTGCCTGGCACGGATGGATTCGATCTCACGCGCGACATCCGCAAGCTCCCGCGCGGTCGGTTTCTGCCGCTGCTCCTCCTCTCCGCCAGCCGGGTGCGCACCGATGATTTCCGCGCCGCCGAGCTGGATGTTTCCCAATTCGTCCACAAACCAATCCGCCCCGGGCAATTGCTGGAATCCCTGTGCCGGGCGCTCAGTGTCCAGGTGCAACGCGACAAGAAATCCACCTTCACCCCGGGGCTTGATTCCGATTTCGCCCGCCGCCTGCCGTTGCGCATCCTGCTCGCGGACGACAATCCCATCAACCAGAAGGTCGGCCTCAGCGTGCTCACCAAACTGGGCTACCAGGCCGACCTCGCCGGCAACGGCCACGAAGTCATCAAGGCCATCGAACAACGCCCGTACGACATCCTGTTCCTCGACGTGCAGATGCCGGAGATGGACGGCATGGAATGCACCCGCATCGTCTGCCAGCGCTGGACGCGGGACAAACGCCCCGTCGTCATCGCCATGACCGGCAACGCGCTCATGGGCGACCGCGAAAAATGTCTCGCCGCCGGCATGGACGATTACATCTCCAAACCCGTGCGCGTCGCCGACCTGCAGGCCGCGCTCGAACGCTGGGGTCCGACCAAGATGATCAAGCACGACACCAGTTATTTCCTCCGCCACCCGGACTCGCTTTCCCCGGGCCTGCTGGACGATGGCGTCATCGCCGATCTGCGGGACATGCCGCCCACCAACGGCCTCAGCATGCTGCGGGAATTGATTGATCTCTACCTCGAGAGTGCGCCCGCGCGCGTGCTGCAGATCGTGCAATCCGCCGACGACGCCAGGAAACTCGCCTTTCACGCGCACGCCTTGAAGAGCATGAGCCTCAACATGGGCGCGCGCCGGATCGTGGAATTGAGTCAGCGGCTCGAAAATCTCGGCAACTCCGGCTCGGTGCTCGGGGCCGCGACCATCATCAAGGAACTCGAAGAGGTCTTCACGCAAACCAAAGTCCAGTTGCTCGTCCTGCGCGAAAACGAAGCCCAGCCCGCCAGCTCGAAAATCTGATCGTCGCTGTGCCCCGACTTTAGACCTTGGACTCCAGACTTTAGACTTAACTTGTGAAACTCATCCGCCCGCCTCGTCTCAATCCCGGTGCCACCCTCGGCATCATCGCCCCCGCCAGCGCGCCGCCGGATCCCAAAAACGTGGATCGCGCCGTCGCGGTGCTGGAAAAACTCGGCTACCAAACCAAGCTCGCGCCCAACGTTCATAAGCGTTGGGGCTACCTCGCCGGCTCCGACCGCGAACGTGCCGGTGATTTGATGCGCATGTTCACCGACAAAAAGGTGAACGCCATTTTGTGCGTGCGCGGCGGCTACGGCACGGCGCGTTTGCTGCCATTGCTCGATTACCAGGCCATCCGCGCCAACGCCAAAATCTTCGTCGGCTACAGTGATATCACCTCGCTCCATTGCGCCTTTCTGACAAAGGCGGGTTTGATTTCCTTTCACGGCCCGATGCTCAACTCCGATTTCGCCTTGCCGGAGCTGCCCGATTTCACCGTGCAAAGTTTTCTGTGCACGCTCGCATCAAATCCACTGGAATCAGGTGGGGCGCGTCACTCCGTGCGCGCCGCTGCTGGCAAAAAGATGACCGGCGGGCAAGGGACTGCCCGCCCTACCTTCGACCTCGCCACCAACTACCCCGGCAAAACCGTGAAAGTCTTACGCCGCGGCATTGCGCGAGGCCAGCTCATCGGCGGCAACCTCGCCCTGCTCTGCACCGTCATCGGTACGCCGTGGCAACCTTCGTTCAAGAACGCCATCCTCTTCCTCGAAGATGTCGGCGAAGCGCCGTATCGCTGGGACCGGATGTTCACCTATCTGTCGAACTGCGGCCTGCTCCAGCAAGTCGCCGGCATCGCCATCGGGATCAACGCCGATTGCGATGACCCGCACGCCAGGACCGCGAAGGAGTACCGTCAGACGTTGGATGAAGTTTTGCGCGAACGCCTGCTCCCGCTGCAGATTCCCGTCGTCACCGGTCTGCCCTTCGGCCACGTCCCGATGAACGCCACGCTCCCCGTCGGCATCCGCGCGGAACTCGACGCGAACCGCGGCAGTCTGCGCCTGCTTGAATCCGGCGTCAGTTAAGCCCGCGCCTTCGCCCTGATCAGGTAGTGATGGCGCGCCGCGCCGTCCGCACAACGCTTCAACTTCTCTAACAGCGACGTCCGCCAAGAATTACAGAAGGCTGCCATGGGTGTTGGCGGGCGTCTCCGTGAAATCCGGCAAGGAGCGCGACGAACACCAGCCGGCGGGCGGTACGCGCAATAGCGCCCGCAAATCGCCCAAGCGCAAAGCCAAAGTAACGGCTTAAACTTGATCCCGGCGCAAAACCCCTTACCCGGCTTGTCTGGCGGGTGAGGGGTTTTGTTTCTTTAATGACGGCTTTGTCAAGGGGTGGCTTCTTTTCACTTCTCGCCCACGTGGAGTTTCCCTAAAGTTCCGCGCATGTTCAATCGGACCACGGTCATCATCGTCTTCACCTGCATCATCGCCGCGATGATTTATACCTTCAAACGACAGGCTGCGGATGATGCCAAGTCAGCTACGGCAACGGCGGCCAATGACCCGATGGCCAACGCGAACGGTTACTTTAAGACGCATTTCCAAGACGAATCGCAGTTCATCGTGGAAACGATCGTCACGGATCTGGCGGAGATGGCCTGTTTTGCCCGGGATGGAAAACTACCGGCGGCAGACACGTTATCCGTGACGGCCACCGAAACTTCGGAATCAGAATTTCGCGTTCCGGTCTATGAGCTGGAAATCAAACTGCGGCCCAAGCAGACGCCACTGAAGCTGAAGCTCAAGGTCACCCACCCGATCTGGGCGCCGGAAACCTATGCCGAGGTGACAACGGCGTTGTTCCAGCAATTGGAGTTCAAGCCCGCCGCAACGAAAGCGGAAACTGTGGCGGACTGGACGCTGATCGAGAGTCTGTTGGATGGCACAGCGAAAACCATCGAAGAAAACAATCTCAAGGTTTCGGCCGCATTACAAAAGGACTTCATCAATCCCGCGCTGCATGAAAAGGCGGCGCTGTTGCTCGGCGCATTCGCTTTGAGTGAATGTTCCGGTGAATTTTATGACGTCCGCATTCCGTTATGCCGGATTTCCGCACATCTCACCCTGGCGCGAGCCTTGCCCCCGAAGCAAACCGGGGTGCCCGGGCGGCTGGCCGACGTGATGTTGGATACTTTGATGAACCGTCAGGTGGCGGCGCTGGACAAGTTAAAACAACCGGAGTTTGCCCATGCGCAGCTCGCGGCGTGGGTGCGGATCTTGAAAGCCTGGAACACGCATGATTACCGGGATTTATCGGGTCGCCAACCCATCACCGACCTGGAGCGCGTGGCTTGGTTCAAAGCGTTTGGCCATTCGGTTGATGTCGGGCTGGCTTGGAATCGGCTGGCCCAGGCCCACCTCGTACGCCTGCCCAACTATAGCCGGATTGCCAACAGCATCGGCTATTCGGTCGGGGTCGGTCATGTGCTTCAGCAACTGAGCATCCCGCTCGAAATGCGGGACATCGCGACCGTGTATGAACTGGCACAGGGACGGAAATTGAACGGGAATAAACTCGTGACGGAACTTAATCGTCTGCCGGAGCGTTGTTTTTCTGCCGAGAACCGCAAGACCGTCTGCGTCATCGGCTGGGGCCAATGGGCGATGATGTTCCAGCGTCAGTTGTGTCACGCCATGAAGGAGAATTTCAATTTTCTGGAAAACAAATGGGGCGTCCCTGATGAGGCCCGGAAATTTTCCGCCGGTTGTGATAAAAGCTTCAGTGACCTGCGGCTTTATCCTTTTGTCCGGCGGTTCAATTCAGTGACAGTTGCAGCGTATCATAAAGGGGTGGACGAGGCGCTACCAGTGACCATCGCCACGCCCCACCTGGTCGCGCCGCAGATCTGGAACACGCTTTGTTACAAAATGGACTTTGCGCCGCTTTACCTGCCGAATCCTGATCCGCATATCAACGAGTGGCACAAACACAATCCCCCGCCGGGAACGGCTTACGATCCTTATCCACGCATGAATCATTCCAGCCTGGTGGGGCGGCCCGATACGGTTGCGCAACTGGAAAAATTGCACGAAACCGCCCCCTATGACCTGACGATCTCGTACAATCTCCTGCGCTTAAAACATCACGAGCAGCCGACGTCCGTCCAGATGGAGGAAGTATATCGGCCGCTGGAGGATTTTTCGGCCACCGTCCTGATGCGATTGGCCAAAGCGAACCAAAGTCAACCGGAGCGTTATGAAGAACTCATGACCAAAGCCGGAGAATTGGACCCGAGTTATTATCTGCAACTGGGAGATTATTTGATTCCGCGCAATGAAGCCAAAGCCGCGGAAGTGATTGCCAAAGGTATCAAGGGCACCCCCGATTCAGTGCATGCCGCCAGTTATGCCGGTTGGATGATCCGTTATTATTTGAAGCAGGGAAACAAGGACAAGGCCCGCGACCTGGCGGAGATGGCCGGCGCGGTTTATTCCTACAACGGACTGGAAGCCAAGGCACAGTTCCTGGAGGAAACCGGGGACATGACCGGGGCGTTTGAATGGTATCAACGCATCGAGGATCGTTATGGAAGATCCGGTCCCGTCATGATGTTCTGCGCTCGTTACAAAGCCAAGACCGGTGACGCTCGCTACGATAACGAATTGCAGAGGCGCATGAGCAGTTTGTTCCCGTCCGGCCTGACGGCTGCCAAATTGGCGGATTTCAGTACAGCTCCCACGGATGGAGTGATCGTCCGAGAAGAGAATAACCTGACCCGCGAGGCTGGAATCAACGCAGGCGACATCATCGTCGCAGCGCAAGGCATCCGGGTGCATAATATTGAGCAATACATGTATGCGCGCGAAACATTGACCGATCCCCAATTGACTCTCATCGTCTGGAAGAGGGGCACGTATCGTGAAATCCGCTCCAGCCCACCAGAGCACCGTTTCAATGTTGATTTCGGTACTTACACAAAACCTTGACCGCTCGACTGAGACGGCGCTGGCAATAATGGCGTAATTGTCGCCCCTTCACCTGCCGGTCAAAGTCAACACCCCTACATACAAAACCGCGTGCTTTGGGTGAGGCCGGGTCGTATGATGCGCCCGTTCAGTCTCTGAGTTTATGACGTCAACCAACGACTTCGCGGCACCAGCGACCGCCCCGGCGGTCAAGCGCAGCGATCTGGAGATCAAAGATGCCCAGCTCATTTTCGACGCGGTCTGGCGCGAGTTGGAACAGGAGGTCGGCCACGACAATCTCCGTTTTCCCAAGGAAATCATCCTGCTCGGCGGCGCGCCCGGCTCCGGCAAAGGCACGAACACCGCCTTCATCGCCAATGTTCGCGGCCTGACCTGCCAACCCGTGGTCATCAGTACGCTGTTGAATACGCCCGAGGCCAAGGCGTTAAAGGACGCGGGCAACATGGTGGGCGATCGCGAGGTGGTCGGACTGGTGTTGCGCGCGTTGTTGCGGCCGGAATATCACGACGGTGTCATCCTCGACGGCTTCCCGCGCACCCAGGTGCAGGTGGAATGTCTGAAGCTGCTCGTGGACAAGATGCACGCGTTGCGCCGGGAGTTTTATCATACGCCGTTGAGCATCCATTTCCGCCAGCCGACGATCCACATCATGGTGTTGTTCGTGACGGAAACCGAATCCGTGGCGCGGCAGCTCAAGCGCGGGCGCGAGACGAAAGCGCTCATTGAATCCGCCGCCCGTGACGGCAAGACGCAACTGCCGGAGGATCGGCCCACGGATCACGATGAATCCCTGGCGCGGCGGCGGTATCGCGTGTTCAAGGAACAGACCTGGGAAGCGCTGCAATCGTTGAAGGAAATCTTCCATTATCATTTCATCAACGCGCAGGGATCGTTCGCCGAGGTGCAGAAGAACATCCTCAAAGAGCTGGAATATCAAAGCACGTTGGAATTGGATTCGCGCACGGTGGACCGGTTGCGCGGCATCCCGGTGGCCAGCCAGATCATCATCCACGCGCGCCAGGAACTGGTGAAACGGCTGGACAGTTACGAACTGGAACATGCGCCGTTGTTCGGCAAGGTTGCGACGTTCATTGAAGAGAAAGTCATCCCCATCGTCCTGCGCCATGCCATCTCCGGCTCGGCCCACATCAACACGGAAGACAAGATGATGGACGACCCGCTCGCGTTGGCAATGTTGATTGATGTGTTTTCCGAGCGCGGATACCACGCCGGCGTGGACATTCATCGGATCGAAATCCCCGAGCATGTGGACCTGGCCACGGGCAAGCTGACGTGCCGCACCAAGAAGGTTTACCGCATCGAAATCCGCTTCCAAGGTTCGGAAATCCGGCGCGGTTAGACAGTTCTCAAATTATTTGTCGAAAACGAATTCCCCTCACCCGGCCTTCGGCCACCCTCTCCCCATCCGATGGGGAGAGGGACGGGGTGAGGGGCCTTTCGGAAATCATTTCTGCGAACCGCTCTAAAAAGGACGCCGTCCCCTACTTCATCTGCTTGAGAATCTGCTCCGTGATCGCCTGCACGGCTTTCTCCGCTTCCGCGTCATAGCCAACGGCCGTCTCGGGATTGCCTTGCACCTGGCAGGTCGCCCCCGGACGCCAATCACCACTGTCGCACAGCTCGCATTCCTTCATGCCGTAGCGCGGGTCCACGAAACCAAGGCTCTTCTTGATGTTGAGAATGTCCTTCATCTGCGGCCCGGTGAAGGTTTGGATCGGCTTGCCGAGCTGGCCCGCCACCACGATCGTGCGGCAATAGGCCTCGATGATCTCCATGCGCCAGTAGGCTTCCTCGATGTTGTTGTGCGACCACGTCACCACGCCGTGATTGGCCATGAGGATGGTGTTGTATTGATCGGTCAACTCCGCCACGAGCTTGCCCATGTCCGGCGAACCGGGCGTGCGATACGGGGCCACGCCGACAGAGCAAAACACTTCATACTCCGGCAACATGCACGTCGGCGGCGCTTCCCCCACGACCGCGAAAGCCGTGGAGTACGGCGGATGACAATGGCAGGTCGCAATCGCGCTGGGCTGCCGCTTCATCATCTGCAGATGCATCAAGATTTCACTCGTGCGCTTCTTGGTGCCGAGCAGTTGATTGCCTTCAAAATCCACGAGGCACATGTCCTCCGGTTTCAACGAGCCTTTGCTCACGAGCGTCGGCGTGCAGATTGCGATGTCTTCCCCGACGCGGATGGCCATGTTGCCACCGTTGCCGTCCACGTATTCACGCTCCCAAAGCCGTTTACCCATCGTGCAAATCTGCTCCTTCAAATTCTGCGCGTAGGCCGAACGGAAGAAGGTCTCCAGTTCCGACTTGGGCGACTTGGAATTCAATTTCTTCGGCGGCGGAGATAGATGTTCACCGGCAACGAACGCGGGTTCTTTGCCGCCAGCGGGTGCGGCCACCGCCGCGCCGTTCGCGTCACCGTTGGCACCTAAATCATTCAAAAAATCCCGCGCCGACGGTGTCAGGATCGCTCCCTCGGGCAGATTGCTCAGGCTTTTGCCTTCGCGCTGCATCCGCTCCAGATCTTTCAAACTGATGACATTTTTCATGATTCAAATTTTATTGCCGCAAAAGAACTCAAAGATCGCAAAGGATAAATTCTCTTTTGTGTTCTCTGCGTTCTTTTGCGGCCATTTACTTCTTAAACGGACTAAAAAACATTTCATCCACCAACGCCGCGTTGAGTGCATCCACCGGCGTCGGGCCATCGAACGGCTGCGCCGCTTCCGCGCCTTCTTCGTATCCGATCACGTCCCCCACCCCGCCGCCGATGGCATCATAGACCACCAAGCTGGGGTCTTTGCCCATACCACGTGGCGCATCCAACCCCGCCTCAAACTGCTCGCGGCTGAACGGGCTCACGACGAGAAACCGCCCGCCCTCCAAAGCTTTCACCGTTTTGGCGAGCGTCACGCGACCGATGACTGTTCCAAGTTTCATTTCTCTTGTGGCTGTGTTCGTGAGAACACGGCTAATCAAAATCATTTCAGCCGCGCTCTCACGAGCGCAGCCACCGGCACTACACGCGCACCCCCGGTTCGGATTCATCCACCACACCGATGACCAACCAGCGCACGGGACTCTTTTGATCCCCAACCGCATTGCGCGCGGCTTTGCCATCCGACGAAATAATCACCTGCTGATGCATCCCCGCGCCGTGCGAATCAATTGCCACCTGCGGCGCACCCTCGGCCTGACCGTCCGCGCCAATCGGCTGACAGATCACGAGTCGCCAGCCATCGAGGCTCGGATGTTTCCGAGTCGCTACGATGTTGCCTTCGACGCGTGCCAGTAACATAAAGTTAAACCACGGATGGACACGGATGGACACGGATGAAGCCAAAACGCAAAGGAGCGCGACCTTCAGGCCGATTCACCGTGCGAACGCCTGAAACATGCGAACCTTGAAGCGGGCTAAAGCCCGCGCTCCGTCCCAATCCGTGTTTATCTGTGTTCATCCGTGGTTAATAAATCCGGAGGTTATCCACCATCACGCAGCGGCGGACGCGCGTGAACGTGCGTGGGTTCGTGATGCCTTCGCCGGTCGGCGTGGCGATGGAGAAACTCAGGTAACCTTCGCCGCCCAGTCCGAGCCCAGCGGGCGACGGGCCGTTCTTCACAAACAAAGTCGTATCCAACGCACGCGCCATCGCGGTAATGTTCTCGACATCGTGCGAGTGGATAATCGCCGTGTGCTTGTAGTTGTGTTCGGATTGCAATGATAGCGCGATGCCTTCCTCGACGCTCTTCACGCGCACGATGGGCAACATTGGCATCATCTGCTCTTCCTGCACGAATGGATGATTCACATCCGTCTCGGCAAACAAAAGTTGGGTGTCGGCGGGCACATTGATTCCCGCGGCCTGAGCCAGAACACTGGCATCTTTGCCAATGAGTTCCTTGTTCACGCTGGCATGAGCGCAATCGCCACCCTGCCCTTCCTTGAACGTGAACGCCGCTTTGGTGAGTTGGGTCAACTGTGCGGAATTCAATTTCACCGCGCCGTTCTCGGACATGCGCTGCATCAACTTGTCCGCAACGTGATCAAGCACGAAGACCTGTTTCTCGCCAATGCACAGCAGATTGTTGTCAAACGCCGCGCCGGAAATGATCGCCTTCGCTGCGCGCGTCGGGCAGCAGGTATCATCCACAAACACCGGGGGATTTCCTGGGCCGGCGCAGATGGCACGCTTGCCGGTCTGCATCGCCGCCTTCACGACCATCGGTCCGCCGGTGACAAGCAACAGGCGGGTGTTGTCGTTTTTGCAGAGCGCGTTGAATGAATCCAGCGTCGGCTTCTCGATGATGCACGCGATGTTCTCGATGCCGGTCTCGCGATAAATCGCCTCATTGTAAGCGCGCACCGCCACCGCCGCGCACTTCGCCGCACTCGGATGAGCGTTGAACACCACTGAGTTTCCCGCCGCGCAGATGTTGACGATGTTGCCGCTCAACGTGGGAATCGAGTGCGTGCTGGGCGTGATCGCGCCGACCACGCCGAACGGCGTGTATTCCTCCAGCGTGATGCCGTGATCGCCACTGTGCGCGTCCGGACGCAACCAATCCACGCCGGGCACGAGTTTGATCAAGCCCAGCTTGGCAACCTTGTGCGGCAGGCTGCCGATCTTCGTCTCTTCAAATTCAATCTTGCCCCAAGGCTCGGCGTTCTTCTCCGCCATCGTCTTGACGATCTCTTCGATCTTGCGCCGAGCAGCCATACCCTTTTGCTGCAACTGCAAGAAAGCTTCCTGCGCCGCCGCACAAGCTTCGTCCGCCGTGGCGAACACGCCGTATTTGCCACGCAACGCCGGAGCGGACGTGGCTTTCTTCGTGCCACAACCACAGGAGTCACTCTTCGCCGCAGGCGCGGGCGCGACTGGAGCGGAAGTTGTTACGGTTGTCGTCGCGCCACCGATGCGGCCCAGTACTTCGGCCACCACATCACGGATCAAAGTTTCGTTCACTGCGCTCATAAATTAGGGAGATTTTGGAGAAGCAACGGATGAACTGACGTTCAACTTCGCGCCCTTCTGCTGGTTGTGATACCGACAAAGCAGTTGTGCGTTGCCAATCGCTGTTTGTCCGCCGAGTGCGTGAGGAATGACGTGATCAGCGTCATATTCCGACCAAGGAACGATGCACTCTTTATCGGGTTTTCCTTCGGCTTCGCATTGCAGGCACCGACCGTTTGCTTTTCGGTAGATTGCAATCCGCTCGCTTTCGCTGAAGGCGCGTTTGCTGTCTTTGGCCGTGAGGCTCTGTCCTTGGGCACTGGCAAACTCGAAAAAGAGTTGTCGAATGATTTGGTGACGCGCTTCAATTTCGGCTGCGCTCTGTTGGCGTTTGTTGGAAAACAATTGGATGTCGGCGTCATCGTTTTTGCCGGCATCCCAGCGCTGGTGAAAATTGAGCGTGAATTTACGGAACAGTTCGCGCTCGGATTTTTCCCAAACATAAAATTTGAGCAAATGCCGGAGGAGAAGATAAATCGAGATGATGAAATACTCCGTCTTCAATTCCTTCATTCCGCCGTCCCCATTGGCAAGCATCGGATCGTCCTTGAAAATCTCATAAAACGCCCGCATCACTCGCAGCGTGTCTTTGGCCGCTTGCGTTTGCTCGAAGCTGTAGTTGCCGATGCCGTCATCCCGCTGATGCTTGTCCACGTATTCCATCACATCGGCGTTTTGAATTTCGGCAGGGCCGTCGTTCTCCTCGAAAATCAGGAAGCGCGTAAGCAACGCCAAGTGCTGCATCCGGTCGTTGTTGCGCTCAATCACGTTGAAGAATGGATGCTTGTTCGAGTTGGAATCAATCGGTTCGTATTTCGTGAAATCGAACGTGATGTCGTCTGCGTATTTCTCGACGAAGTTGCGCGAGAGGCTGGCGAGCCGCGAATGTGCAATCTCCATGTAGGTCAGCGATTCACCCTGCTGGAGACGCCAGAAGATTTCGGCGGCGATTTTTTGGTGCTCCCGGTTCTTCGGGTCTTCGACGCCCTTCACGATGTCTGCGATGTATTTAAGTTCCCGATCTACGAAACGCCGCAACTCAGTCGGCAATGTTGAATACGTCGCGCCGGCCAAATTCGGATCAATATCTTTCAGTGAGTCGGGCAACCGCAATTCGTCCGAGAGGAATTCTTTCGCGGTGGTGATGCGCTGCTGTCCGTCAATCACCTCGCGGGCAGTCTGCGTTTCGTTGCGCCGAACTTCACGGATGACAATGCGCGGGACGTAGTAGCGGCGGAACAAGCTGTCCAAGAGCGCTTGTTTCTTTTTCTTCGGCCATACGCTCTTGCGCTGATACGGCGGGCGCACAACGAACTCCTCCCAGTAGTCTTTGAAATCGCGGATGGGCAGTTCGGCTTGGCCAACTGTGTATAGAGGTTTGGGATCGAACATGATTATTTGTCCTCGGCGTCGCGACAGAGGTGAGATTTGATGTCGATGTTTCTCACGTCTTTGCGTTGAAGATTTGTTTTCCGAGCACGTCCACGCTGTCCACGATGCCGATGATGACGGCATCCACGGGCGCGTCTTTCATGCCGGGCGCGAGCCGGGCGCTGCTGCCCTGGCAGAACATCACCATCTCGCCGATGCCCGCGCCGAGACAATCCACGGCCACGATGGTGTTCGCGCCGGGGCGGAACTTTGTGGGGTCTTTTTCGTCCACGAGCTGCGGGCGCAGCAACAGCAGTTTGCGACCCGACATGTTCGGGTCTTTCTTGGTGGCGACCACCGAGCCTTCGACTTTGGCTAAGAACATAATTTTGCCTTTGTGGCGGTGTCTCGTGAGAGCACCGCATTTCAAGCGCAAGTCCGCCGCGCTCTCACGAGCGCAGCCACGACTACTTCTTCTTCGGCAACACCGCTTCCACGTCGCTGTGCGGACGGGCGATGACATGCACGCTGACCACTTCGCCTTTGATGGCTTTGATGGCCTGCGCGCCCGCATCCGTGGCGGCTTTGACGGCGGCGACGTCGCCGACGACCACCGCGGTGACGAGAGCGTTGCCGACCTGGGTCATCGGACCGACGAGTTCCACGTTCGCGGCCTTGAGCATGGCGTCCGTCCCCTCGACGAGGGCGACGAGTCCGCGCGTTTCGATCATTCCAATTGCTTGAGCCATAGTATTAGTTCTTAGTTGATGGTTGAGAGTTGAGAGAAAGTGTTTGAACCACGAAGGTAGGTAGGGCGCGTCACTCCGTGCGCGCCGTTCGTGGCATGTTGTGGGGCGGCGCGCACGGAGTGACGCGCCCTACCAGCGAAAGCAAATTCGTGTCCGTTTGTTTTCATTCGTGGTTAATTCCGGGAATTTTCCAAAAGCCGTTTCGTCTCGCGCGCGACGACGAGTTCTTCGTTCGTCGGAATCACCAGGAGCTTCACCCGAGAGCCTGGTTTGCTGAGAACGGTTTCCGTGGCGCGGGTGCTGGCGTTGAGCGTGGAATCCAATTCGATGCCAAGCCCTTCGAGATTCGCGCAAATCGCAGCACGGATATCCGCACGGTTTTCTCCGATACCAGCGGTGAATACAATCGCATCCGCGCCACCCATCTCGAAGAAGTAGCTGCCGATCCAATGGCGGGCGCTCGCGACATAAGTATCAATCGCCAGTTTGGCGTTTGCGTTGCCCTGGCCCGCCGCTTCGATCACATCGCGGATGTCGTTCGAGACGCCGCTGATTCCCTTCAGTCCTGATTCCTTCGTGAGCTGGCGCTGCGCTTCTTCAATCGTGATGCCGAGTGTTTTCACCGCGTACGGAATCGCTTCGGCATCAAGATCGCCGACGCGATTGTTCTGCGGCAAACCGGATTGCGGACTCATGCCCATGCTCGTGCCAATCGCCACGCCGTTGCGAATGCCCGTGATGCTTGAACTGCCGCCGAGGTGACACGAAATCACGCGCAGCGCGGGTTCGTCCACGGGAGTTTTGCCGCCGTCCACGTAAAGATTGCGGACGCGTTCGGCGACATCGTTGCGCCCGAGCAATTCCGCCGAACGTTCGGCGATAAACTTGTGGCTCGCGCCGTGAAATCCCCAGCGGCGGATGCCGATGTCGCGCCAAGCATCCGGCACGGCGTAGCGCATCATCGCTTCAGGCGCGAACTGATAGAACGCCGTCTCGAACAATCCCACCAACGGCACACCGGGCATGCGTTTCCCAAACAGGCGGATGCCGGTGATGTAAGGCGGATTGTGCGCGGGCGCGAGGCCGTTGTAAGCCTCCATCGCACCGAGCACACGTTCATCAAGTCGCACACAGCCGGTGACATTTTTGGCGATGACAGTTTTGAAACCGACGGCGGCGAGTTCACGTTCACTGCCGAGCGCGCCAGCGTCCTTGAGTTGCGCGAGGCAATCCTCGACCGCCTGCGAATAATCGGCCACGCGCTCGAAGCCGCCTTTGTGCAAAAGGCGCTCGGCGTTGTTCGAGAAGTCGAACAAGCGCCACTTGAGCGAGGTCGAGCCGATATTGGCGATGAGAATTTTCATCAATTCAAGTTGGCGTTCACAAAACATGGATGTCATTGAGGCGTAAAACGCGATCTTCACCTTGCTTAACGATGTCTATGATCGCGGTAACATCACTCCACTCACCGTTGAGCGGTAAATCGAAATGCGCAACACCACTGCCGTCGTCGAACCACTCGACGTCCTCATAATGCCCGCGACGACGATGCTCTACCGCCTCTCCTCTCGGCGTAACGCGAAAAGTCTGGCCATCTTTGCGGGGCTCGATGAAACCGTAATGACGGACAACCGTCCGCATCATATCAGGCGTCCACGTATCATCTGGAAAACGAAACATCATTTCGTGCGCGTCCTCGTAGTGGTCGGTGACCAACAGATCAATCCATGTTCGAATCGTATCTCGAATTTCGGTATCCGTCGCATTTTGTGAGAATCGGACCATGCTTCGCATAGGACTGTCTGCCCCCCTGCGCTACTGCAACCACTTGCCGAGAATTCCCAAATCGTCATGCGGACGCGGAATCACCTGGACGGCGACGACCGAGCCGACTTGCGCGGCAGCGGCGGCCCCGGCATCGGTGGCGGCTTTCACGGCGGCGACATCACCCCGGAAGAATCCGGTGACGTAACCACTGCCAATTTTTTCCCAGCCGGTCATTGTGACATTCGCGGCTTTGAGCGCGGCGTCGCACGCTTCCATGAGCGCGCAAAGACCTTTGCATTCAATCATTCCAACTGCTTGTTGTGCCATAATAGTTGATAGTTTTTAGTTGATGGTTGATAGGCTCACTTCGCGGCGGCGTTAGCGACGAAGGCTTTCAACAAGTCTTCATGCGGACGCGCGATGATGTGTGAGCTGACGAGTTCGCCGACTTTGGCGGCGGCTTTCGACCCGGCGTCCACGGCGGCTTTCACGCTGCCGACATCGCCTTGGGCCAGCACGGTGATAAGACCGCCGCCGATGGGGATGGTTTTGATCAACTTGACGTTGGCCGCTTTGACCATGGCATCACTGGCTTCGACGCTGCCGATGTAGCCTTTGGTTTCGATCATTCCTAATGCTTCACTCATTTGTTTTCTCCTGTTTGGGTTAATTGCCGGAAAAGAAATTTGAACCACGGATGGACGCCAATGAACCCGAATTGCTGAAGGTAGAGCGCGTCACTCCGTGCGCGCCGTTCCACGAATTGCCATGAGCGGCGCGCACGGAGTGACGCGCCCTACCCGCAAAATTCGATTCGTGTCTATTCGTGTTCATCCGTGGTTAAAAACTATTTGATCAACTCGACAGGCGTATCGGGCTGGAGGTTGCAAGCATTGCCTTCGTCGGTATCAATGTGGACTTCCAATTTGAAACTCTTGTCCACGCGGGCCAGCATCTTGTCGAGCGTGATGCCGCAATCGCCACCGATCTTGAGCTTCATCATGTCGCCATGCTTCACGCCGTAGAAATCGGCATCGGTCGGACTCAAGTGCGCGTGACGCAACGCGCGGATAATGCCATCGGGCATTTCAAAAAATCCGTTCGGGCCCATGAGCATTGCGCCGGGCGTGCCTTTGATGTCGCCAGACGCGCGCAACGGAATATCAAAACCGAGCGCGATGGCATCGGTGTAAGCGAGTTCAACCTGATTAAGATTCCGGCACGGACCGAGGATGCGAAGATTGGAGATCACACGGCTGCGCGGCCCGATGAGCGTCACCGTTTCCTTCGCGGCGAACTGCCCTTCCTGATAAAGCCACTTGTGAACGGTGAGTTGATGACCTTTGCCGAACAGCGCTTCGACCGCTTCCGGCGTGAGGTGGCAATGGCGCGCACTGATATTCACGACCAGCGGATTCGGCGCGGAAGCCGCGCGGGGCAGCGGTTTGCCGAGGCGCGAATAAACCGCCTGCCGAACCAGATGTTCGACGACGGCTCGGTGCGGAGCGGGTGCAGCAATGGCCATAACGAGCGTCATTTTCGCGAGAAATGTGCCAGAGTCAACAAATATCTTGCAAAATCTTCCAATATCTATCAAAGTATTGCTCGAATGACGGCAGAAGAGCGAAAACACCGGTTGGAAACCTATCTCCAACAGGTTGAATTTGCGTCGCTTGAAGACTTGGCCAAGCACGTCGGGTCGTCCGTGTCCACCGTCCGGCGCGATCTCACGGTGCTGGAAGCCGCCGGAAATTTGAAACGCACCCACGGCGGCGCACGCCTCATTGCCCCGAAGTCCGATGAATTCACCTTCTCCGCCCGCGACACGCATCAACTCGATGCGAAGGAAGCCATTGGTCGCGCCTGTGCCGAACTCATCAAACCCAACCAGAGCGTCATCATTGACGCGGGCACAACAACGTTCCACGTCGCGAAACATTTGGAAGACAAGTCACCGCAAATCGTGACCAATTCCCTGCCCGTCGCGAATCTCTATTCGTCCGCTGGCAAAGTGGAACTCGTCTTGAGCGGCGGTGTTATCTATCCGCGCCTTGGCGTGCTCGTCGGCCCGCTCGCCGTGGAAGCGTTTTCCAAAATCCACGCCGACGTCGCCGTGATGAGTTCCGGCGGCATCACAATGGACGGCATCACCAACTCGCATGGGCTGCTGATTGACATCCAACTCGCCATGATGCGCGCCGCGGCAAAGGTCATCTTCTGCCTCGATCACACGAAGTTTGGTCGTCGCTCCGTCTCGCAACTCTGCGATCTTTCAAGAATCCACACCATCGTCACGGACAGCGAAGCTCCCGAGGAATTGGTGGGACAACTTCGCGCCAAGGGGATTGAAGTCATCCTGGCTCCGGCACAGTAACAACGCCTGCCACTGCTTCGTTTGGCTGTCCCTTAAACTGGTGATGGATTTTTGATTTCCAAAATCCGTTCCTTCGGCGCAAACTCGGCGCATGAACAAGCCCATGTCCGAAACCACTGAGTCCCCTGCTCTTTCCCGTCGTTCGTTTCTGAAAAACTCCTCGCTCGCGGCGGCGGGGGCGGCGGCAGTCAGCAATTTCCCCTTTGTCCTTACCAGCCATGCGGCGAATGACATGCCGATCCGCGTCGGCGTCATCGGTTGCGGCGGGCGTGGCAGCGGCGCGGTGCTCAACGTCCTCGGCGTCGAAACGAATGTCATCTATCCGACCTCCGGCTATCACACGGAAGACGTGAAGGCGGGCGCGACACTGAACAACACCCACAATGTCGAGATCGTCGCGCTGGCGGATGTGTTTGAAGACCGCCTGGGGAACTGCCGCAAAAACCTGGCGGCGGTCGGCATCAACATCCCGACGGAGAATTGCTTCACCGGCTTCGATGGTTACAAGAAACTGCTCGCGATCCCCGAGATCAATTACGTCATCCTCGCCACACCGCCCCATTTCCGTCCGGTTCATCTCAAGGCGGCGATTGAAGCGGGCAAACATTGCTTCATCGAGAAGCCCTGCGCGGTGGACGGACCCGGCGTCCGCATGGTGCTGGAAGCCGGCAAACTCGCGCAGCAAAAGAATCTCGGCATCGTCTCCGGCACGCAACGACGCCACATGAAGAGTTACAACGAGTGTATCAAGCGCATTCAGGATGGCGCGCTGGGCGAAATCGTCTATGGCTCGTGCTATTGGAACGGCGGGGTCATCTGGACGATTGATCGCAAGCCCGAGATGACCGACATGGAATGGCAGATGCGCAACTGGGGTTACTTCACCTGGCTCAGCGGCGACCACATCGTGGAGCAGCACCTGCACAACATTGACATCATGCGCTGGGTCATCGGGCAGACGCCGGTGAAAGCGATGGCGCTCGGCGGGCGGCAGGCGCGTCCGAATCACCCGAACTACGGCCATATCTACGATCACTTCGCCGTCGAGTTCGAGTATGCGAACGGGATGAAGATGTTCAGCCAGTCGCGGCAGATGGACAAGGTGGACAGCAAGGTCGGCGAATTCATCGCGGGCACAAAGGGCACGAGTGATTGCAAATCGTTCATCCGCGTCACCGGCGGCCAGCCGTGGCGGTTCCGTGAACAGGATGTGAATCCGTACCGGCAGGAGCACCTGGACTTGATCGAAAGCATCCGCGCGGGCAAGCCGTTGAACGAAGCGCAACAAACCGCCGAAGCCACGCTCATGGCCATCATGGGCCGCGAGTCGGCTTACAGCGGTCAGATCATCGAATGGGATCAGATGCTGAATTCCAACAAGCGGCTCGGCCCGGAGAAATATGAGTTCGGCGCGTTGCCCTTCCCGGAAGTGGCGATCCCCGGACAGTATCAATTCGTTTGACCGGTTTGCGCCCCGGAAACAGCGGCTCAAACCACGCGGCGGCACGGCGACGTGATTCCGTGATCCACACCATTCCACCGGCTTGTCCTCCCCAGCGCGGCAGCTAATCAAATGTCACGATTGGGTGACATTTTTATGGACTTCCCGCCCGGGTTTGGCGACTAATGGGCGCGCATGTTTTCACTTCAGAAACTCTTCGGCAAAGGGGACAAATTCAATGAATTGCTGCTGGCCGCCGCCAAAGAAGCCCACGAAAGCGTCCGGCTGGTCATCGAACTGATCCAGTCGCCGCGCGACACCAAAAAACTGGACGATCTCGTGCTCGCCCGGCGCAAGGAAAAGAAGATTTCGGAACAAATCAGCGAGGAACTGGTGCAGACCTTCGTCACCGGCCTCGAACGCGAGGACATCGAGGCCCTGGCCCGTGGACTCTATAAAATCCCCAAGAGCGCCGAGAAGCTGGCCGAGCGTTTCCTGATGGCCGGCAAGCACGTCGAAGGCGTTGATTTCTCCAAGCAAGCCGAGATGATGGAAAAGGCGACCGATGCGGTTCATGCCATGATCAAACAACTGGATTCGCTTGATGACCTCGAGAAGATCAAGACGTACAACGACAAGTTGCAATACGTCGAAGGCGAGGCGGACAAGGTGATGAACGAGTTGTTGCGCGATCTCTACAGCGGCAAATATGACGCCCTCCGCGCCATGGTCCTGCGGGACATCTATGAATTGATCGAGAAGGTCATTGACCGGAGCCGCGACGTCGGCAACGTCATGATGCACATCGTCCTGAAAAATTCCTGATTCCAGCGATGACCCTCATTCTGATCGTCATCCTGGTGGCGTTGATTTTTGAATACATCAACGGCTTTCACGACACGGCCAATTCCATTGCGACCGTGGTTTCCACCAAGGTCCTGTCGCCCCGGCAAGCCATCATCCTCGCCGCCTCGACCAATCTGCTCGGCGCGATGTGGGGCACGGCGGTGGCCAAGACCATCGCCTCCGGACTGGTGGATGCCAATGTGGTCACGTCGGAGATCATCGTTTGCGCGTTGCTGGGGGCCATCGTCTGGAATCTCCTCACGTGGTGGTTCGGGTTGCCGTCCAGTTCCTCACATGCCCTGGTCGGCGGTCTGTGCGGCGCGTGTTTCGCCGCCGCCAACAACAACTGGGGCGTCATCATCTGGAGCGTGCCCGGCAAGGAGCATTGGTGGGAAGGCAAAGGCATCCTCTGGAAGGTCGTCCTCCCCATGATCACCTCGCCAATCCTCGGATTGGTGATCGGATTCCTGGTGATGGGCTTCCTGTACTTTCTGCTCCGAAACTGGCGCCCCATGAAGGTCAACCGGGTCTTCGGCAAGCTGCAGTTGTTCAGCGCCGCGTACATGGGCTTCAGCCACGGCACGAACGACGCGCAAAAGACCATGGGCATCATTTTCCTCGCGTTGGTGGCGGGCACGGTCAGCGGCACCTTTGATTCCCCTTCCGGCAAATGGAGCTTCTTCTCCGCCCCGGAACATCTGGGCAGCGTACCGGCCGCGCACGTCGAACTGGGCCGGCTGGATCAGCAGGCGGGAAATTTTTCCGCCGCCGCCAAACATTTTGAAATGGCCCTCAGCAGCGACAAGACGGGAAAATTCCTTTACGCGCAGGCGCTGGAAAAAGGCGAAGGCGTGAAGGCCGATCCCAAGCTCGCGGCCAAATTGCAGAAGGAACTCGCCGACGCGAAGTTTGATGCGAGTTCCGTCAAGCCGGGCACGCCCGTGATGCGGAAATTCAAAGACCAACCCGAGTCGCCGGAAGCCCTAGTTATCTGGCTGAAGGAGCGGGTGGACAAAGGCAATGCTGACAGCATGGTCGCGCTGGGGGTCGCCTACCTGCAAGGTGACGGCGTGGCGAAAGACGAAGCGGTCGCACGCGAATTGTTCGAGCGGGCCGTGAAACTGCATCACCCGGCCGCCTGCTACAATCTGGGCCTCATGCATCTGAACGCTTGGGGTGGCCCCAAGGATGAAAAGCTGGCCCGGGCGGACTTCAAACATTGCATCCAAAAAGAAGCCATTCCGCTATGGATCAAGGTGGCGTGCGCGCTGACGATGGCCGCAGGCACCGCGGCGGGCGGCTGGCGCATCATCAAGACCCTCGGACACAAGATGGTGAAGCTGCATCCGGTCCACGGTTTTGCGGCGGAAGCCACAGGCGCTTCCGTGCTGATGACGGCAGCGCATTTCGGAATGCCGGTTTCCACCACGCACGCCATCACGACGTCCATCATGGGCGTCGGCTGCGCGAAAGGGCTGAACCATCTCAAGCTCAGCGTCGTCGAGCGGATTCTCTGGGCCTGGGTGCTGACGATCCCGGCCAGCGCCCTCGTCGCCTACGGCTTGGTGCGACTGGGCAAAGCCTGCGGCTGGATCGGATGACACGGCTTGCTGCAAGCAGGAAGAAGTTGGTGGGCCCGCCCGGACTTGAACCGGGAACCAAAGCATTATGAGTGCTCTGCTCTAACCATTGAGCTACAGGCCCGACCGCCACATCGTTTCACAACCGCCGGCAAGTTTCAATCCTCCGCTGCAAATCGCGGTTATTCCGGCGCGGTGAACCGGTATTCCCCCGAGCCGACTGTGTAAATGGCCCGACCGTCTTCCGTTCGCACAAAGCGCACGCCTTTGCTGCGCCGCGCACTGCGTCTGCCTTCCTGCACCGCAGAGGGCTTGGTGGCGGGAACAATGACCGTCGCAGTCGTATTGGGCGGCACGATGACGTTCAATTCAAGCGTGCCGTTGGCGCGCCGCCACTCGCTTTGGACCAGGCCATGGACCGACTCATAGTTCGCTTTCACCCAGGTGAGTTCCTTGACGACCGCCGGTTTGATGAGGATGTGTTTGAACCCCGGTGCTGCTGGATCAGGCTGGATGCCGGCGAGGTCGTGGAAAAACCATTCGTTGATCTGGCCGAGCATGAAATGATTCTGCGATGACCGCCGCCGCGCATCCCACGCTTCCGTCAGACTCGTTGCGCCCATCTTCAACTGGTAGCCGTAGCCGGGTTTCTCAGACTGATGATTCATGGCAAACACCACGTCCGAACGCCCGCCGTCCGCCAGCGCCCGCAACAGATAGCGATAGCCGACGTCGCCAGCGGTCAACCCATTCGTTTGCACATCGGCAACAATCGCCTCCAACACCCACGCACGCTGTTCCGACGCGACCATTCGTAACGCGAACGGCATCGCGTTCGCCGTCTGCGAGCCGGTCGCATAAATCGCTTTGTCCGCCTGGAAAAATTCGCGCTGGAACGCCGACAGGATTTGCGCCGCCTGGGCACGGAAGTTTTTCGCATCCTCCGCCCGACCGGTCTGCGTTGCGAATGTCGCCATGATCTGCAGGTCATCGTAATAGATCGCCGTCGCCGTCAGATCCACCGGCGTAAGTTGCGCCCGCCCTGGAGCGTTCGTCCCGATATCATACCAGTCACCGAGACTGCCCTTGATGCGGAGGATGCCATCCGCCCCGACGTGCGTCTGCAGATAGGCGAGATAACGTTTCATGCCATCGTAGTAACGGCGCGCCAGATCGAGATCGCCGGTGAACAGGAATTGTTGCCACGCGATCTGGATGAACGCACTGCCCCACTCCGGCGTCTCGCGGAACTGCATATCGCCATACCAACCGAACACCGTGTATTCCGGCGCAATGTTCGGCACCAACCCGTCCGGCTGCTGCGCGTCCTGGATGTCGTTGACGATCTTCGCGAAGAGCGGATTGAGATCGAAGTTATATCGTAGCGCCGGGCCATTGAGGTAATCTTGCTCCAGCCAGCCGAGCTTTTCGCGATGCGGACAATCCGTCAGCACGCTCATCATGTTCCCGCGTTGCGCCCAACGCACGAGCGTGTGGATACGATTGAACAGCTCGCTGGAGGTTTGAAAAGTTCCCGTCGCCGGCGCGGCGGCATGCACGACATCTGCGACCAACGAAACGACCCGCGGCGCAGGCCCATTCGTTTCCACCGGTTGCAACTCGACTTGCAGATACCGCGCGCCGCGATAGAAAAATTTTGGCGTCCACGTCTCGGCTTCCTTTCCGGCGAGCGTGTAAGTCCAAAATGATTTGCCAGCGCACATCGTGTCATCAATCTCCCCGGAAGGTTTGCGCAACTCGGCAGGGATGATCTTGACCACCGCCCCTTCTGGTCCGGCGACTTTCAAACGCGGCATCAACGGCGCGTTCTGCCCGAAATCATAGACGATCACACCGGGGCGAATCTCCTGTTGCGCCACGGGTGCGAGCGTTTCGATCACCCGGATCGGCCAGCCCGCTCCAGACAAACCCGTCAGGCGACCTGCCGGTGCCGGCTGCTCCGTTGCCGCCGCCCATTCGGAGTTGTTGAAGCCGGCTTGATCCCAGCCTTCGGGATCAAGCCGCGCATCGAAGTCTTCGCCGCCGTAAACATCGGAATACGTGAGCGGCCCGGAGCGCGCCTGCCACTGCGAATCCGTGCGAACAAACTCAACCTGACCGCCGACGTATTCCAGCCGCAGCAAAGCGATGGCTTTGGGCGAACCCATGCGGCCCGAGAATTTATTGTACCGCCCAGTCGTCTTGGTCACGCTGTACATGCCATTGCCCAGCGTCATGCCGATGACGTTCGAGCCGGCCTTGAGTTGCGCTGTCACGTCATGCGTGTCGTACAGCACCGTCTTGCGATAATCCGTCCAACCGGGCGTCAGCAAATCCGCGCCGACTTTGACGCCATTGAGACTCAATTCGTACTGGCCCAGTCCACTGCCATGCACGATGGCTCGGGCCAGATCGCCCCGCACCGCAAACTCCCGGCGCAACAACTGGCTTGACGTATTCGTATCGGCCAACGCGATCCACTGCGCCCCGTTCCAGTCAGCCTCGGCCAAAACGCCCATGGTCCATTCCGCAGTGGAACTCCACGCGGAACGACGCTTGTCCTGATCCCAGATCCGCACCTTCCAGAAAACCCGCTGCCCCGAGCGCAGCGGTTTGCCGGCGTAACGGATGCGTTGCGTTTCCGCCGACTTCACCGGGCCGGAATTCCAAAGATCGCCGCGATCCTGCGCGAGGAGTTCCGCCGTGCTGGCGACCTGCACCTGATACGCGTGCTGGCTCAGGCTGCGCAGCGAAGCATTGATCGCCTGGACTTTCCACGCCAAGGCCGGTTGGGTGAAGTCTATCCCGCTCGGATTGGCGCGACCTTCACAACACAGCTCTACCGGAGTCAACGTCGCCGGCGCCGCCAACGCAAAACTCTCCAGAAAAACCGCAAGGAAAGCTGCGGCCAGAAATGAAAGCAATCGCCGGGTCATATGCCGACATGGTGGCAAAGCACCCTCTTTCCCACAATCTGAAGTTCCCAAACTCCCTTTCGCCTCAAAGCTCGATATGAATCTTCGTCACGCGACCAGGATCACCCGCCCAACCCGCCAGCGCCGCCCCGGCTTCCGCAAAGGGCACACAGCGCGTGATGGTTTCCGCCACCGGATAGCGCCCGGACTCCAGCACCTTGATCACATCGGCAAAGTTCTGCATCGTCGCGTTGCGCGAACCGTGGATGTCGAGCTCCTTCATCACAAAATACTTCGTCTCGTAACTCACCGCCTCCTTGGCGTAACCGATGTAAACCACGCGCCCCGCGAACGACACCTCATCCACCGCCGCACGGAACGTTGCGGGCAAGCCCACCGCCTCGATCACCACGCCCGGCCCGTCACCGTTGGTCAATGTCTGCAACTTGTCGTGCAGATTTTCGCTCTTGGAGTTGATTGTCTCCGCCGCGCCGGCCTTCTTCGCCAGCGCGAGCTTTGCATCGTCCACGTCCACAGCGATGACCCGTGCATCGCGCAGCAACGCCGCGCCGCTGATCGCGCCCAGTCCGATCATGCCGCAACCGAATACCAGCACCGTGTCAGCACTCGTCACCCGCCCCCGATCCACCGCATGAAAACCCACGCTCAACGGCTCGACCAACGCATGCTCGGCGAGCGACAACTTCTCCGAGCGCACCAACTTTTCCCACGGCACGGCGATGAATTCCGTGAACGCGCCGTCGCGTTGCACGCCGAGGGTTTGGTTGCTGCGACAGGCATTCACGCGGCCACTCCGGCACGACGGACATTTGCCGCACGTCGTGTATGGTAACACCGTCGTTTCCTGTCCGACTTGGAATTGCGCGGGCACGCCCGGTGTAATTTCCGCAATGACGGCGGCGATTTCATGACCGGGGATGCGCGGATACGTCACGAGTGGATTGAAACCACGAAACGTGTTCAGGTCGGTGCCACAATAGCCGAGGCGTTTGATCTGCAACAACACCTCGCCGGGTTCAGGCTTGGGCTGCGGACGTTCGATGTAACTGGTCTTGCCAGTTTCAGAAATCACGAGGGCTTTCATAATTTGTAAGCTTCGATCGCTGTGCCGCCGAGGATGCGGTCCTGCTCTGCGGGCGAAAGGTTGCTGATCCAACCGGAGACCAACTGATGCCAGCGCGCATAGCCGCACGCCACCAGACACACCGGCCAGTCCGAACCGAACATCAGTCGTTTCGGCCCGAACGCCTCCAACGCCGCCTCGAAGTAACGCTGCAACTGCGGCTCGGTCCACGTCGCAAAATCCGCCTCCGTCACCAGGCCGGATGCCTTGCAATATACATTCGGGCGCTTTGCCAGTTCGCGAAGATTCTTGTGCCACGGCTCAAACGCGCCGTCCCTGATGTGCGGCTTGGCGATGTGATCGAGCACGAACACTTGATTCGGATGCGCATCCACGAACCGAATCGTCAGCGGCAGATGTCGCTCAAAAATCAGGATGTCGTAGGCAAGGTTGAACCGCTGCAACTCACGGATGCCGCGATTGAAATCCGCCTGCAGGATGAAATTGTCGTCCGGCTCGCCTTGGACCACATGACGAACCGATTTCAATTTTGGGTTCGCCGCGAATCGTTCCAGCTCTGCTCCGACGGTGGGTGAAACCAGTTCCACCCAGCCAACAACGCCTTTGATGAAATCGTTCTGCGTCGCGAAGTCCAACAGCCATTGCGTCTCCGCCAGATTCTGCCGCGCCTGCACGGACACCACGCCGTCCACGCCCACGCTGGCAATCTCCGCCCGCAGATGTTCCGGCAGAAAGTCGCGCCGGATGGCCTTCATCGCGTCATCAATCCAGCCGTATTCAACCGGATCGTAACTCCAAAAATGATGGTGGGAATCAATCTTCATGGTTCAACCAAGATACGGAAAATCTCGGCGCAACAAACCTTCGTCTTTCAACGCCGTCCAGAGCGCAGTGGGAATCGGATTTACCGCACTGGCGACGTTATCCCTGATGCGTTCCGGCTTGCCCGTGTTGAGCGCCACCGAAACCACGCCCGGCACGGCGAGACCAAACTGCACACAGACATCGGCGGGGTTGACGTCAAACTTTTGACACGCCGCGAGAAACTTGTCGCGCCAGACAAACAAATCCGCCTCCTTCGCAGGATCAGGTTTACGGTAATCAAACCACGCCCCGCCCGTTAGAAAACCCGCATGAAACACCGCCGAATTAATCATGCCTACACCACGCGCCTGCAGTTGTGCGATGAACTCCAGCAACTCCGGCGGATGCGAATAGACCGTGAGACTGCACGCGAACATCACCCAATCGAGCGCGACGTGTTCCGAGATTTCGCGGATGACGCGCCAGTCTTTCGAGCCGATGCCTACCGCTTTCACCACACCCCGGCACTTCAGTTCAAACAACGCGCGATAAGCGCCCAACACGTCGGCAAACCGACGCTGACGCCCATCGGGATTTTTTGCCGCCGCCAGAAATTCGTCCGGATCGTGGACCGAAACCACCTGTGACGTGTAGCCCGTGCCAAGCAACCCGCAGCCCTGCTCGTAACATTGCAGGATTCCCTCGTAACTGATGCGCGATTCGGCATCGTGCTGAATGCCCGCCCAGACGCCTCGCTCAAAGGTCGGCTCCGGCCCGCGCAACGGAACGCGATACCAACCGAGCTTGTTGCTGATGACGACCTGCGATTGCGGCACGCCCAGCTTGCGAAGGGCATTGCCGATGACTTCCAACGCCAGGCCTGCGCCATACTTCCCAGCGGAATCAAACACCGCCGGCGCAGGTGAGTGCTGGATGATCTCCGCCACGATGGCGAGTTTGGTTTCGTCCGCGACGACTTCGTAGAGATTCCCCAGGCAACTGGTGCCGAAGATGACCGGCGGCACAGCCAGGCCGGTGTTGCCAAGCGGCCGATGACTTTTGCTGGTTGTGTTGCTCGCGCGCGTCATGGTGGACCGGAGAAAATTGCCGGTGGTAGATTTCGAACGCAACTATATCCGCAACCAGCTTGCTTCAGAATGACAATCCTTGGCCGGTGCATGGATATTCTTGGCCTCCGACCAGTCAGCCGTCCACCCACAAATCTCACCCATGCCAAACAAAAAGCCACGGCTTGCACCGTGGCTTTGAAATTTCGAGATTTAGCTTACTCAGCCTTCTTGGCCTTCTTCTCAGCCTTGGGAGCTTTCTCGGCTTTGGCGGCCTTGGGTTTTTCTTCAGCGGCAGCTTCCACCTTCTCAGTGCGCTTGCCACGTTTTTCAGTCTTGGGCGCTTCATCAGCGGCTTCAACGGCTGGAGCAGCCACCGGAGTGGTGCTTTCGACGCGGACCTTGAGGGTGCCTTTGACTTCGGCCTGGAGGTGCAGTTCCACTTCGTATTCGCCGAGGGTCTTGATCGGGTGATCGAGATGAATCTTGCGCTTGTCGAGCGAGACATCGAACTGATGCTTGAGTTCGTCGGCGATCATGCCCGCGGTGACGGCGCCAAACATCTTGCCATCTTCGCCCGCCTTGACCTTCACGACGCACACCAGCTTGGCCAGCCCCTTCGAGAGTTCGGTCATGGTGTTGAACTCGTGGGCTTCGCGTTCGGCCCGGCGCTGGCGCAACGCTTCGAGGCGGCGCTTGTTGCCGGCGCTCAACGGAATCGCGAGCCGCTGCGGAAAGAGGTAGTTGCGCGCGTAGCCGGCGGCGACGCGGACCTGATCGGATTCACCGCCGAGACCGACGATGTTATGTGTGAGAATGACTTCTGTCTTTGCCATAAAAAATTAGTTGCTGGTTGCGAGTGGATAGTTGAGAGGCGAACTCTCTGGTTCGTCAGAATGGAACGTCGTCACTCTCGGGCGGACCGTCGCCTTCGAGGGGTTCGCCGGCAGGCGCGGCAGCGGGGGCGGCACGACGGGTGGATGCTGGGGCTGCGCCGCCTTCACCACCACCAGTGGGGCTACCGAGAAATTGCACGGTCTCCGCAACGACCCCGAGCTTGCTCTTCTTCTGCCCGGTCTGTTTGTCGTCCCATTGATCCAGCCGCAGGCGGCCTTCGATGAGGATCGGGCGGCCTTTGCGCATGTATTGCCCGACGTTTTCCGCCGTGCGACCAAACACATCCACGTCCACGAAGGTGACTTCTTCCTTCTTCTCGCCGGCTTCGTTCGTCCAGACCCGGTTCACGGCGACGCCAATCTTCGCAATGGCCGTCCCCTTGGGCGTGTAGCGCAATTCGGGATCGCGCGTCAGATTTCCGACGAGGATGACTTTGTTGAAGCTGGCCATAAACCGGAGTGGTTGGAAAAATTATTTGGCGGGCTTAGGCTCGGGCGAATTGGTGAACACCACGCGGAACACTTCTTCGTTCAGCGAGAACTTGCTGCGCAACGCGGCGATCACCGCGGGCGCGCTGGTGAAGATGATATTGGCGTAGAAACCGGCGGTGTGCCGTTTGTCGGCCACGCGGGAGAAGGGCTTGCGCTCCATCTTCTGGACGGTTTCGATTTTACCGCCCGCGGCGGTGATGTCGGCAGAGATTTTGTCGAGGGCGTCTTTGATGCCTTCTTCCTTGCCTGCCGTGTTCAAGATGAACAAACCTTCGTATCGTTTCACTGCTTCGTTCCTTCGTTGTTGGAGTCTTCGACGACTCCGTTAAATTGACTCATCGCTTTCGGCAACCCGTGCGCCAGCCAGCATTCCACCTGCTCCGCCGCGCGGGCCAAAACTTTTTCCATCAGCGCCATCTCGGCTACGCTCAACTTTCCCAGCACATGGCCGACAATTTCGCGCCGGCTGTCTTTACGTCCAATACCGATCCGCAAGCGCGCATATTCGCGCGAACCAAGATGCTGTTCGATGGACTCCAGACCGTGATGTCCACCACTGCTGCCACTGGGTCGCAACCGGATTTCTCCGAGTGGCAAATCCGCATCGTCCACCGCCACGACCAACCTGTTCAGCGGCAACTGATAAAACTTCACCAATGCTCCAACCGCTTCCCCGCTCAGATTCATGAACGTCTGCGGCTCGCACAACACCAATGGCTTGCCGTCCCGTTCCGTCTTCGCAAGGCGCGATTGAAACTTTTTCTCGTTGTTCCAATCGGCCCGCCAGCTTTTGGCCAGCAATCCCACGAGCATGAATCCGGCGTTGTGCCGCGTCTTCGCGTACTCCGCGCCCGGATTTCCCAACCCCACGATGAGATGCCGATCTTCCATGCGCGGGATGGAAACAGCGGTTCACCCGAAGGCGAACCGCGGCCCAAATCACTTCTTCGCCGGAGCGGCCGCTTTCGCGTCCTTTGCCGGAGCCGCAGCCTTGGCGTCGCCCTTGGCCGGCGCGGCCTTCGCGGCGCCTTCGGCGCCTTCTTCCTTCTTCTCCTTCGTCATTTCGACGTCGGCGGCAGCAGCGCCTTCGGCAGGAACCGCCTCGACTTCGGTCTTCGGCATCGCGACAGCGACCACCGTGGTGCTCTTCTTGCCCATGATCTCCACGCCTTCCGGCGCTTTGATTTCACCGAGGTGAATGGACTTGCCGACATCGAGCGCGCTGACATCAATCAAAATCTGTTCCGGCAGATTCTTCGGCAACGCGCGCACCTTGAGTTTGAAAGTAATGTGCTCGAGCACCCCGCCACCGGTCTTGACGCCCACGGCTTCACCCGTGGTTTCCACCGGCACCATGACGGTGACCAATTCATTCTCGGCGACTTCATGGAAATCCACATGCAGCACTTTCTGGTTGAGCGGGTGGTGCTGGACTTCCTGAACAAGCGCGAGGCGCTTCGTCTTGTCCACTGCGAGGTCCACGAGAATGTTCTCGGAAAGTGAGTGCTTGATCAGATCGCTCATTTCCCGGGCGATCAGCTCGAGATTCTCAGGCTTGTTCAAGCGACCATAGATCGTAGCCGGGACCCGGCCCGTGTCGCGGAGTTTTTTGACTTCAGCGCGTCCGTTGACGGAGCGCACAAATGCATTCAATGGAACTGATTTCATGGCAAAAATTTCTGGCAACCGCACTAACTGGTGCGCCCGCCCTTTGACTCAAACAGCGAAGTCACCGACGAATTACTGTGAATTCGTTTGATGGCTTCGCCCAATAGTCCCGCGACCGACAACGTGGTTATGTTCACGCCCCGAATCGTAGGGCGGATGACTGTATCAGTTGTGATTAGCTCGTCAATCGCCGATTTACGCAATCTTTCGATGCCGGTCTGGCCCAAAATGGCGTGGGAAACACAGGCGATGATGCTTTTCGCCCCCTTTTTCTTGAGCAATTCCGCCCCTTTGGTGAGTGTCCCGGCGGTTTCGGTCAGATCATCCACGAGCAGAACATTTTTCCCCTTCACTTCACCGATGATGGCGGTGGATTCCACTTCCGTCGCGCTCTTGCGGCGTTTGGCAATGATCGCCAGGTCGGAATCAAGATACTGCGAATAGGCGTAAGCCATCTTCAATCCGCCCACGTCCGGACTTACCACAACCAGATCTTTGAGACGCTTCT
The DNA here is from genome assembly GCA_964594985.1 of uncultured Bifidobacterium sp. Lineage (GTDB taxonomy): Bacteria > Verrucomicrobiota > Verrucomicrobiia > Limisphaerales > JADLHS01 > JADLHS01. The sequence goes on along the minus strand of CAZQNQ010000020.1, from coordinate 42,559 downwards.
TTTGCAGACACTCGTAAATGACCGGAGCCGCGTAGAGATGATCCACGGGAATATCGAAGAAGCCCTGGATCTGCTGCGCGTGCAAATCCATCGTCAGCAACCGATTCGCACCAGCGGCCACGACGAGGTTTGCCACGAGCTTGGCGGTGATAGGAACGCGCGGTTGGTCTTTGCGATCCTGCCGGGCGTAGCCGTAAAACGGCATCACTGCGGTGATGCGATGCGCACTCGAACGGCGCAACGCATCCATCATGATGAACAGTTCCATCAAGTTGTGATTCGTCGGCGGCGACGTTGGCTGGACCACGAACACGTCTTCCCCGCGCACATTCTCCTCGATCTTCACGAACGTCTCGCCATCCGGGAACGGTTTGACGCTGCACTTGCCGAGTTTGATGCCGATGTAATCGCAGATGGCGTGGGCCAGAGGCTCGTTGGCGGTTCCGCTGAAAACTTTCACAGTGTGCTGATTGGTTAAAATGAAAACGCCCGAAAACCCGGGCGTAAGGCGGCGGAAACTTTAGCAACGAAACCGCCTCGCGCAAGGTGAATATTCTGACGCCGGAAATTTTCAGCCGGCGCAGGCAAGCGATTATTTGGCAACACGCGCTGGCTTGAACGGCTTACCAGCCTCCACCTGCCAGTTATCCGCCGGCGGAACGGTGAAGTCATCCCCAATCACCGCAATCTCATCAATCCCCACCCACTCATCGTTGCCCTCGGCGTTGGCGGTAATCCAACGCACCTGGAGATGCGCTTGATCATTCGCGGCCGCCGGCAACACCGCTACGATCGGCGTCATCAACGTCGCCACCCCCGGTCCGGTCGTTGCATCCGGCGCATACGCCGCCGGTACATCCACGAAGGGTGAATTGGTCCCCGCCCGATACTGCAACGCCACCGGTTGCACCGCGTTGTTCGCCGAACCGTCCAAGTCGCGCAACTTGTAGCCGACTGCGATGTTTTGCTTCCCTTTCGTATCGAGATTCAACACCAGCATCGGCGCTACCGCCGTGCCCGAGCCTTTCAGCGCGACACACGGATTGGGAATGGCATCAAACTCCGCCACGCCACCCGTGCGCTGCGTGTTTGGATTCTTCTGGTTGGCCAACACATTGACCGGCGAGGAATTTCCATCCGCCGTGATTGTCTGTGGATTCGCGCCCGGCTTCGCCGCCAGTTTGTCGCCGCGATAACCGACGAAGCCTGGCACACCGGACCAGACATTCTCCTGCGTGATGAGTGCGGCGTCCGACCAGTCCTGCACGAACGGGAGTTTCTGCGGCACTTCATCCGCGAGCATCCCATTGCCTACCAAGCTGGCGAGCAGGGCAAAGCAAACCCCGGCGCGACGCAAAAACATTTCGGGCAAAACAACGGTTTGGGATTTCATCCAAGTCTGGTCGGTCCACCACGAACCGGCCTGAGTCTAGCCAGTCGCGGAGGATTTTTGCAAGGCACAGCAACGTGTGGAAATACAATTAAATTTGCCATTGACCCCTCGCCCCAAAATGCGGATACACCGGTCATGAAATTACCCGCCGCCGTTCTGGGGTTGTCGCTTGCGGTGAATGTCGTGCTGGCCGCTTTCGTTTTCAACCCCCGCCCATCCTCGTCATCATCTGAATCCTCGCCCCCTACCTCGCTCGCAAGCGGTGGTAAAACCGCAACTACCGCCGCTCAACCAAGCACTGATGCAGAAAGTCCAGTTGGTGAAACAAGCCCCGGCTCCGCAACCGCAGGCTTCCATTGGGCCCAACTCGAATCCGCTGATTACAAAGAATACATCGCCCGGTTGCGCGCGTTCGGCGTGCCGGAACGAGTCGTCCGCGATATCATCATTGCCGACGTCAACAAACTCTACCGCCCGCGCTTCGCCGCGTTGCGCCCGCCCCAAAAGCCGCAGAACGTCAACTTCTGGGAAACCCGCAACCGCGGCTTCAATCCCGACCGCGCGATGACCAAGGAGCAACGCGAACAGACCGCGGCCCTGCGCAAAGAGCAAAGCAACCTGATCAAGGAACTGTTGGGCGCTGATGTTTACGAAACGATGGCCCGCGAATCCGGTGTTCCAGACTGGACCGAACGCACGTACGGGCTGCTGTCCAAGGAAGCACGTGATCAGATCGCCGATATGCAGCAACGCTTTCAAGAGGCGCAATCCGAGATTTACGCAAAGGCCGATGGTTACATTGATCAGGATACCCAGGCAGAACTCGCCGCCGCCCGAAAGAAGCTGCGCGCCGAACTCGCCACCGTCTTGACGCCGGAGCAGTTGGAGGAATACGAATTGCGTTCCTCCGAAACCGCGCAACAGATGCGCTGGGAACTTTCCTGGTTTGAGCCGGATGAAAAAGAATTCCGCGCCATCCATGCCACGAAACAAGCGCAGGCTGACATCAATGCTTTGCTCAATCCCGAGGTGGAGAACACCGAAGCCACCCGCGAACAAATCAAAGCGCTCCAAGAGCGTCAAAAGGAGTTGAACCAAGCCCTGACTGACGCGCTCGGCCCCAATCGCGCCCGGGAATACCAGCTCGCCGAGCAATGGGAATACCGCAGCTTGTTGGAAGGCGGCATCTCCAAAGACATCGTCTTGCAAATCCCCGACATCAAAAGTGAAGCGGAGCAAGCGGCGGCCAAACTCCGCAATGACAAGACGCTCTCCAGGGAACAACGCACTGCCGCACTGCAGGAATTAAAGCAGGAAACCCTGAGCGCCCTCAGCGGCATGTTGGGCGAGCGCCGCGCCCGGGCTTATCAGGCCCAGGGCGGATACTGGTTGCGCAACCTCGCTCCGCAAAACTGATTCCCATGAAAACTTTCCGGCTCGGCATCGTCGCCTCCCTCGCCGTCAACATTCTGCTGGCGGGATACTGGCTTAAATCAAAGCGTCCGCCCGCGCTCGCGGAAACAATTTCCGCAACCGGCGCAACCCCCGCGCCTCATGCCAGCGGCGATGCTGAGGAAGCCTCGACTTCAACCGCCGGCGCGCGCCCACCGGCTTCCACCTGGTTCGACCTTCAATCCGCCGATCTGAAGGAATTCGTCCGCCGCCTCCGCGCCGCCGGTTGTCCCGATGAAACCATCAAGGACATCATCCTCGCCGAAGTGAATCGGCGCTTCGCTCTCCGGCAACGCGAAATCTGGCCGGAGCAGTTCAACGATTTCAAATACTGGCAAGTCGAGCGCCGGCACGATCTGGAGCGCGCCCGCAAACAACGCGAGCAATCCCGCAAACAGGCCGAACTCCAAAAGGAAAAATCCGCGTTGCTCGTGGAATTGCTCGGCGTTGATCCCGAGCGACAACAGCGCCTCGAAGAAGGCTACGAAGATTTCACCAACTGGCAGGAACGTCAGGTCGCCTTCCTGCCCGAATCCAAACGCGAAGCGGCATTGCAGATCATCCAGGATTTTCAAGAGCGGCAACAGGAGATGTACGCCGTCAATCGCGGGCTTTGGGACAGCCAAAGCCGCGCCGAACAACGCCAGCTTGAAGCCGACCGGCTCACCGCCCTTGCCGCCGTGCTTTCCCCCGAAGAACTCCGCGAATTTGAACTCCGCGAATCCCAACTGGCTTCACAATTGAGCCACGACCTGCGCAACGTTTCCATCACCCGCTCCGAGTACGAAACCCTCTTTGACCTCCGCAAAAAATACGGCGACAGCATCTACAACTACGGCGACATAGAAACCGCTGAAGCGCGCCAGCAGGTCGAGGCGAATAAAAAAGCGTTGAACGAAGAACTCACCGCGGCCTTGGGCGCGGACAAGCTCAAAGAGTATGAACGCAGTCAGGACTACCAGTACCAACAACTCCAACGCATCGCCAAAAAGAACGAACTGCCGGCCGATACCGCCGGCAAGGTTTACGACTATAAAAGCATTGCTGAAGACGGGGCCAAAGCCCTGCGCAACAACAAGGACCTGCCCGCCGAGCAACGCCAAGCCGCGCTCGCGGAGTTGCGCACGGAAACCGAAAACACCCTGAAGCAAACACTCGGCGAAAAAGGTTACAAGAGTTACCTCAAAAACGGCGGCTGGTGGATCAACAATATCGCCCCGCAGAAAAGCCCCGCCCCCAAGCAATAACCCTTGGGTGTGATTGGAACTGCCGCGCATCGCCGCGGTTCTTAATCGTAATCTTAATCTTGTTCTTAATCTTCAGACCCGGGAGATTAAGATTAAGAACAAGATTAAGAGTAAGAACCTAAGCGGCGCGGCAGTTCCAGTCGCACCCATAACCCTTCGCACGATTGACGCGCCCAGCCACTTTCGCAATCCTCGCCGCGTGTCGCCCCTGCCCTTAGCGAATCTTGACCGCCGCACCGGCTGGCTGCGCGGCATTCTCCTGGGCGCAACATTCCTCGGCCTGATTGCCTCCGCGCCCGTCTGGACGAACACCCGGACCTTTCCATTACTCCCGATCTTCAGTGGCTTTCCTATCCTGCCCGCGCCTTGGGATAAATGCCTTTATGCGCTGATGCTCGGCTCACTCGTCGCAGCCTTGTGGTTTTATCGCCCGGCGGTGATCACATTTCTCATCACCAGTTTCTTCGCCTACTGCGGCGACCAAAACCGCGGCCAACCCTGGCTCTACATGTATTGGGTGATGCTGCTCCTGAGTTTGTTTCCCACCCCATCGGCTCACGCTGCATGTCGCATCGCCATCGCCACCGTGTATCTCTGGGGCGGCATCCAGAAACTCAACACGCGCTTCTTCGCCGTCACGCCGGAATGGTTCGTCGCCCCTGCCAGCAACTGGCATCTTCCGCCCGCCGTGATTGACCTGCTGAAACTCTCCGTGAAGGCTGCACCGTTCATCGAGATCACAATCGCCATAATGCTTTGGTTTCCACGCCTGCGTCGGGCGGCATTCGCGCTCACGGTTCTTACACACACGTTCGCCCTCGTGTTCCTCGGCCCGTGGGGACACAACTACAACTGGGTTGTCTGGCCGTGGAATCTGGCGATGATCGCGCTCGTCCTTGGCTTGTTCGCGCGCGGGAAATTCTTTGAATCGCCCGCACCCGCGCCCACCGAGTCCAACAAGCTGAAACCCGCCGACCATACCAGGAAATCCCGCAACGCCGCACCTGTCACCCTCGACTTTGCCGGATTTCGCCGAACGCTGTCCGAACTACGTCACACAAAAACAGCCGCCATCCTTGTCGCACTCTACGGGCTGCTCCCGGTTCTGAGCTATTCCGGCCGCTGGGATTCCTATTTCTCCTTCGCGCTCTACTCGGAGAATCTCGCGGTCGCCAACCTGTTTTGCACCGAATCCTTCCGCGACAATCTCCCGCCACACCTGAAAGGCTTCGTCCAGAAATTCCCGCAAGAATACGACCCGCAACACCAAGGCCCATACACCTTTGGCTTCACCGCGTGGGCCTACGAGGAAATGCACGTGCCACCCATCTCCGAACCGCGCAACTTCGTGAACGTCTATCGCGCGCTGCTACCCTACGCCAAGAAACCTGACGACCTCCGCATGATCATCGGCCCGCGCTCCGGCCCGGTGATTTTCCACGAAGGCGACCGCGTGGAATTTTTACAGCGGTCAAAGTAAATGGAATTCAACGCCAAGGCGCAAAGCGGCAAGGGCGCGAACCAAGCCCGTCAGGGCTGACATATTTGTAGTTTTGCGATCAATAAATCAACCAAGCTCCGTCGGAGCTTGGGATTCTTACGAGCCGGTTTTCTATAAACATGTCGCGCCGCTGGCGCTGGGAATGGTGGTAGGGCGCGTCACTCCGTGCGCGCCATCGTGGTGAATCAGAACGCGTTCGTTCCAACAGGCAACTCGCAGAGGACTGCGAGCCCTACCATTCTCGCGAAGCGTCTGGAGTGCGGGTGGCTTTAGCACCGCTTTGGGATGGCACGCATTCGTCAGCGGAATGAGGGTCAGGGGAATGACTCTTTTCTGGACCGCCTGTGTATGGATCAGGAGACAAGGTCAAAATGATGGGATCAGAATCATGCCGCTTTTGCAGTCATCATTTTGCCCCCATGATTCTGATTTCAATGTTGGAATGGATTCCGGTTTGATCCCCGTGCCGTTCATTCCGCGGCCAATTAGTCCCCGGACCGAGTTGGCGGTTGGCCACGCCACCGGTCGCGCCGACTTGGCTCGCCGAAATTAGATCAAGGCGGAGGGCGCAGGAAAAGCCCGTCAGGGCTGACATATTTATAGTTCGACACCCGCAACCAACCAAGCTCCGTTAGGAGCGACATCATCGGCTGGCCCGATGAGAAGATGCCGCTCCGACGGAGCTTGGGATTCTTATGAGCCGGGTTTCTATAAATATGTCGCGCCGCTGGCGCTGGGAAAAGCGGCGGTGAACGCGCCGCAGTCCAGACGCTCCGCGCGGTTTGCTGACGCCCGGCGAATGGTAGGGCGCGTCACTCCGTGCGCGCCGGCATTGTAAACTAGAACGCTCCTGTTCCAACAGGCGGCTCGCAGAGGACTGCGAGCCCTACCATTCTCGCGAAGCGTCTGGAGTGCGCGTGGCTTTAGCACCGCTTTCGGACGGGACACTGTTGGCAGCGGAATGAGGGTCAGGGGAATGACTCTTTGCAGGAACGCCTCGGACTTTATCCCAAAAACCGAAGTGGGCCGCGAGAGAACGCAGAGAACACAAAGCGGGACGGGCCAAGCCTGAAAGGAGGATGCCGTCAGATTGTTCCCGGCAAATCAGTTTGCCTCCCCTCCCTTTGCGCTCTTTGCGTTCTGTTGCGGCAATTCAATTCAGGAACGCCTCGGACTTTATTCCGCTGCCAATGATTCCCCTGACCGAGCTGGCGGTTGGCCACGCCACCGGTCGCGCCGACTTGTCGCGCCGGAATCAGATAGTGGTGGAAGGTGCAGGAAAAGCCCGTTAGGGCTGACATATTTGTAGTTTCGCGAGCACCAACCAACCAAGCTCCGTTAGGAGCGGCATCATCGGCAGGCCCGATGGGAAGATGTCGCTCCTAACGGAGCTTGGGATTTTTTGCGGCTGGAGTTCTACAAACATGTCGCGCCGCTGGCGCTGGGGAAGTGGACGGAGCGCGGGCGGTCCCGCGCCCGCAGCGCTGCGCTAGGCCAGAACGCGTTGATTGATCTGCAAGCTTCTCTCTCGGTTCACGCGCTGCGGACGGGACCGTCCGCGCTCCGGGAACGCCTCAAACTTTATTCCGCTGCCAATGATTCCCCGGACCGAGCGGGCGGTTGGCAACGCCACCGGTCGCGCTTGGCTCGCCGAAATCAGATGATGGCGGATGTGCAGGGAAAACTGGAGTGCTTCTTTGCGTGTCCGTGTGGCTTAGCGAGGTGTTGGGCGAATGCGTGAGCAAGTTACTACGAGGTGCTGCGGCAAACCTTATCTGTCGCGATTCCGCTGCATCAACAGGTTTGTAGTCCCAAATGACTCGCTTTCAAAATCAGGATGTTGCATTAGTTTTCCGGCAACAATTCTCGCAAGTGCTGGTGTGGGTCGTGTTTGTCGATCCACCAGATCCATAGTAAAATTGACCCTCCGTGGTTCGCCCAATTCCAAACAATTGGCGCAAATTAAAAGGGTGTCTATGACTCCGTATCCCATAATTTGAACCTGTGAAACAAGGTTTGGGTTTTTGAAGTCTAGTGAAAAGGAAACGGTAAGATCGTCGATTGTGCTGTCAGCCCATGTGCGATCTTCGGAATCATCTATGTGTTCGATTTCGATGCCGAGCCCGTCGCGCAGTGTTTGTGCAACCTGCGGCTTGGTTTTGCCAGCGAGGGATGCAGCAAACAGCATGATGTGATGAATGCGTCTCACATAATCGTCTGCATCCGGCGAATGTTCGCGGTTCCAGAACATGCAATTTTCGATGCAGATTGTATTGGCAAGGGTTTCAGAGGTAAATCAAAAGTCGCGAAGCGGTTCAGACCAGATGCTCGCGACGGTGCGATGGTCGCGCCCATCCGGTCTGGGCAAGCGACCGCCAGCGACCAGCTACCGCTACGGCGACTGCAGGCGGACTCGGAGACGAATCGGTTGGCATGGTTGCTTCCCTTTGGTATTGCTTGCAGACGGGTGCAAGCAACAGCCCGCCACTTTCTCCACAGTGAATCAAACGGAGAAATATGAACGAACATAATTTATCTGCGAACATGCGTAACGCCGAAGGCACGGCGTTTGAAGAAACAATGGCCAAAGCAGTAAAGGGTGACGTTGAAGCCCAACTAAAAGTCGCTCGTTTCTACTCTAACGGCAGTGGCGTGACGAAGGATGAGGTTGAGAAGGTGAAGTGGGTTCGAAAAGCTGCCGAGCAAAATTACGCCTTGGCCCAGTGCCTTCTGGGCGTCTGCTACCGGGATGGCCAAGGCGCGGCAAAGGATGAAGTGGAGGCGGTGAAATGGTTTCAGAAAGCTGCCGAGCAGAATTGCGCCTTGGCCCAATGCCTTCTAGGCAGTTGCTACGCAGATAGCAATGGCGTGGCGAAAGACGAAGTTGAGGCGGTGAAGTGGTTCCTGAAAGCCGCTAGACAGAATAACGCCGAGGCTCAATATAACGTGGGTATCAGCTACGCCAATGGCCGAGGCACGGCGAAGGATGAGGTGGAGGCAGTGAAGTGGTTTGGCAAAGCTGCTGCCGAGCAAAATTACGCCAAGGCTCAATACCAGCTTGGCCTCTGCTACTCAAAAGGCCAAGGCGTGACAAAGGATGAGGCGGAGGCAGTGGAGTGGTTTCGCAGAGCCGCCGATCAGAATGACGCTGAGGGTCAAGCCTATCTGGGCGTCCACTACTTCCTTGGCCAAGGTGTAGCAAAAAATCAAGTGGAAGGTTACAAATGGTTATCGCTGGCGACGGCGCAAGGATATGAGAGGGCGAAAAAAGTTCTGACTGCGCAGGAAACCGTGATGACGCCGGAGCAAATTGCAAAGGGACAAAGACTGGCGCGTGAGTTCAAGCCGCGCAAAGCATTGAATTCGCGCGATTCCGCTTCAGAAAGGAGTGTTGCTGATTCCTGTCTCGCAGCCAGCGGCACAGGATTTTTCATCACAGAAACTGGTTATTTGATTTCAAATTATCATGTGATCAAACATGCCGCGCAGGTTCGCTTGTTCACGAGCGTAGGAATTATTTCCGCCAGGGTGGTGAAGGTGGATGCGGCGAATGATCTGGCGTTGCTCAAGGCGGAGGGGCGGTTCGCGGCGTTGCCGGTGGCGGCGAGTCGCGGAGTGAAGTTGGGCGGCACGGTGGCGACGGTGGGTTTCCCCAACATCGGGTTGCAAGGGTTCGCGCCCAAGCTGGCCAAGGGGGAGATCGCGGCGCTGTCCGGTGCGGGGGATGACGCGCGGTATTTCCAGATCAGCGTGCCGGTGCAGCCGGGCAATTCGGGCGGGGCGTTGGTGGATGAGCGCGGGAACGTGGTGGGCGTGGTTTCCGCAAAACTGAATGCTTCGGCAGCATTGGCCATGAGCGGCACGCTCCCGGAGAATGTGAATTACACGGTGAAGAGCAGTTATCTCCTGAGCTTTCTGGAATCCGTTCCCGAAGTGGCAGCCAAACTCAAAGAGCCGTCCACCAAGGAGAAGAAGTTTGAGGACGTGGTGAAGGAGGCGGAGCAGGCGGCGGTGTTGGTGCTGGTTTACTGAGGTGGTCCGCAGATTTCGCAGAGTCCCGCAGATTAAAAATCTGTGCCATCAGCGTCATCGGCGGATTCGGAGTCGGCGGTGTTCGAGAAACTATTTATCCGCTGACTTGATATGAGTGACTTTCACTTCCGCGACGGCATGATCGGTCCAATATGTCACGGCGTAACGACCGATGATCTTCACCTGAACGACCCGGCCCGCATTGTCAGCCTCCTTAAAATCCCCAACGGCATTGGGGTTCTCCGCCAGCGAACGGACAAATCTCATCACCTGTTCCCGCGCCGAACCAGATCGGGGCGCAGAAGCGATTGCTTGCTCGCTGATGAAGACCGCGTAAGGCCGCATCGAAGTCAGTTGTTGTCCAACCGACGTTCAAATTCGTCCGGCGTCAGCCAGTGGGATTTGTCCTTGTCGTTGAGCCGGTCGGTGACTTCGTGGTGAAACTGTTCGTCGCGCGCGTAGCGCAGTTGCAGCGTGTAAGAAATGAGTTCTTCCTGCTGGCGCTGGCTCAGCAAGGCCACTTCGCTTTTGATCTGCTCGAAGCTCATGCCAACAGTCTAACCCGCGCTTGTCTTTCTGCAAGGCTACCGTGTAATCCACCCGCCGCCGACCACCAAATCGTCTTGGTAGAAAACGGAAGCCTGCCCCGGTGTCACGGCGCGTTGGGGCGTATGCAGTTTTACTTTAGCACGCCCTTGTTCCAGCGGCGTCACCGTTGCGGGCGTGCCGGGATGGTTGTAACGAATCTTCGCCGTCACCTCGATGCTCGCGGGCGGATTCTCCCATGGAATCCAGTTGCAGTTCTGCACCGTGAACTCGTCGCGATCCAACGCCGAATCATCCCCCACCACCACGCGATTGTTCTCCGCATCCAGCTCGATGACGTAAAGCGGCTTCGGGGTGGAAAGCCCCAATCCTTTCCGCTGGCCAATGGTGTAAAACGCAATGCCATCGTGATGCCCGAGCACCTGACCATGCACGTCCACGATTTCACCGCGCGTCTTTTGCACGAGATTCGCCTGCTGGAGAAAGCCGCCGTAGTTGTTATCCGGCACGAAGCAGATTTCCATGCTCTCTTCCTTGTCAGCAGTCTTGAGATTGCAATGCCGCGCCACTTCCCGCGTGTCGCTCTTGGTCTTTTCCCCGAGCGGAAACAGCGCCCGCACGAGTTGATCCTGCCGCAGCGAGAACAGGAAATAACTTTGATCCTTGCGCAAATCCTTCCCGCGCTTGAGCAACACACGCCCCGCTCCCGGCTTCGCCACCCTCTCCCCATCGGATGGGGAGAGGGCCGGGGTGAGGGGTCTCTCAATTCGTGCGAAATGTCCGGTGGCGATGAAGTCCGCGCCGAGTTGATTCGCGCGATCAATGAGCCGCCCGAACTTGAGATTCTGATTGCACATCACACACGGATTCGGCGTGCGCCCGGCCTTGTATTCGTCGGCAAAATATTGGATGACGTGCTTCTGGAATTCCGCCGATTCGTCAATGAGGTAGTAAGGAATCCCCAGCTTGTGACAGACCGACCGCGCATCCGTGACCGCCTGCGGCCCGCAACACTTGTCCTCCGCGCGATTCACACAATCCTGCGGCCAGAGCTTGAGCGTGATGCCGACCACGTCGAAACCTTGCTCCTGCAAAAGCGCCGCCGTCGCCGAGGAATCCACTCCTCCGCTCATGCCGCAAATCACGCGTTGTTTCTTGGCCGTAACCACAGTGCGCCAGTATAGGGTGAAACAGACTGGTCGCAAGAATTCGCTTCAGCCAGTGCCGGATGAATCAGCGATTTACTTCAACCGTTTCGATACCCGCCGAAGTTTCTCGATAAATGATGGCTGAAGCATGCGGTTCAGATTTGACGAGGGCCGCCCCCAGTTCCGCCCCCAGAATACTCACCGCAGTCGCCAGCGCATCCGTCTGGGTCGCATGCGGGGCGATGATGGAAACCTGGCAGCGATTGGTCAGCCCCATGCCCGTCCGCGGATCAACGATGTGCGAGTAGTGCTTCCCGTCAATGACCACAAACTGCTCCGAATCGCCGGACGTAGAAACGGCGGCATTCTGAAGAGTAAACGTGCGCTCCTTGCCCTCACGCTGGAACGGCGTACCGATGGACACGAGCCACCCCCGCTGCCCCGGCGGAGCGTCGCCAACCGCAATATCACCACTCGCTGCGACCAAGGCAGAATGAATCCCGCGATCGCGCAAAACCTTCAGGGCCGCGTCCGCCGCGTAACCTTTGGCGATGCCGCCGAGGTCCAGTTGCATGTTGGTCGCCAGCAACGTCACGGTTTGGTTTTGAGCATCAAGCGAGAGTTTCCGCCAGCCCACCGGCTCCCGCGCATGGGCAAGTTGTTCCGGGGCCGGCAAGGTTTCCGTCCGGCGCGCCCGCCGCCAGAGTCGCACCACCGGCCCGATGGTCGGATCAAACGCCCCATTGCTCAATCGCGCCACGCGCTGCGATTCCGCCAGAACCTCGAACAATTCTGCGCTCACGCGTACGGGCTGGCCAACGGGCTGACGACATAGCTGCATCAATTCGCTCTCCGGATCGTAATCCGTCATCATCTGATTCAGCGCCGCAACTTTGGCAAACGCCGCGGCCACCGCCGTCCGCGCGGAAACTTCGTTCGTCGCATAAAGCGTGATGGTGAACAGCGTTCCCATGTACGGCTGTTGAAATTCAAAGCGCGACAGTTCCGGCGCAGAAATCGAGCGACAACCCGCAACCCCGCCGAGCGAAAGCACGAAAAGAAGAATGGCTGCATAGCGCCAGCGAAACTGGCGGCATGGATGCCGCCAGAACCCGCGGGCAGGGATGCCCGCGCTACGTAACGCAGGCATCCCTGCCTGCGAGTTCACGGAGCATCCCTGCTCCGTGTTTCGGCGCGGGGTTTTCGGACTCATGATCAAAGACAAGTCATTCATTCGCCACGATACACCGCCCGCGCCGTGCAGGTTTCCGCCACCACTACTTCCGTGAGCAGCGGCAGCCTGGGCTTGAGCTTCTGCCAGATCCACACCGCCAGCACCTCGCTCGTCGGATTTTCCAGACCGGGAATTTCGTTGAGGTAGTAATGATCCAGCTTTTCCCAGATCGGTTTGAACGCTTTGCTGATGTCCGCGTAATCCATCAGCCAACCCAGCTTGGGATCGCATTCACCCGCTACCACGACTTCCACCGTGAAGCTGTGCCCGTGCAATCGCCGACACTTGTGCTCCTTCGGCAAATGCGGCAGCAAATGCGCCGCTTCAAACTGAAACGATTTTCTCAACTCTATTTTCATGATTCAAAATCTGTCCATGTCACCAGGTCGCCCAACGCGGGTCGCCCGTCGTGCCGCCACGGCAACGGCGGATTCTGCATCTGGCCCAGCGGACAAACCCGCGTCACCCCCCAACGCGCCAGTTGCGCGGCAATCTCCCCGGCCCGATGCTCCGGCACCGCCACGCCCACCGTCGAAATCTGCCCGCGCACCGCGTCGGCGTTCTGGATCACCTCGGTCAGATTGCTCACCGGCTTCACATAGATGAACCGATACAGACACGAGATGGGAAAACGCGCGTCCGCTTCGCAAACCACCGTCCACACGGTGGAATCCTTGCTGTGCCAGAGATGCGTGTCGGAGGAATGCGCCGCCCGTACCTGATAAATGGCCCGGCGCGACGCGATGGTTGCGGCGGCTTCCGGCGACAGTTTTCCGCGCGGCTCGATGGTTTCGCGCCGCGCCAGTTCGTCGGCCAGTTGCTCGGCAAACTGCACCGGCGACACCGCGCCGCCGCTCTGCACATGAATGACGTGCGGCGACAAACAGCCCAGTTGATCCCACGCCACGACATCATCCGCCGCGCGCGTGATGATTTTCCTGGCATGAAGCGGCGTCAGCACCTCACCCGCCACGTAACCAAAACTGACGCGATGGCCGTAGCCGAGAAAACGCACGCGCGGCGGCAACCGATTGCGAATCGCGAGCAACGTCTCATCGCTGCCCGTCGCAGTCACGCAATCCGCTGCCGCGAACAATGCCGCCTCCAACGCTTCGTTGCCGCCGCGCCACTCGGCAACTTCGAGACATGTCGCCAGCTTGGGTTGCAATTCGTAGATGGAATGCGCGAACAAGCGGGGCAACAAAGCCGTGCCACTGGCGCACTTCACAAACTGCGCCGAACGCGTCAACAGCCCGAGCACCATGCTCATCAAAGTTGGGTTCGGAATGTTCCCCGCCGCGATGTGAACCAGCAACTCCGGCCCGGTCGCAATGGCCGCGCGATCCCCGGCCCGCTCCGTTTCACTCGCCACCACTCCATCGAGCCGCCGCGCATTCCCAAGCTCCTGCTCCAACAGCGTGTGAAAATTCTCGGCGGTGAATTGGCGGAAAAAGTTATCGAGCCCACGCGCGAGCGTCGCGCGACTGAATCCGAGTTGCGCCGGGCCATGCTCCAACGCGAGTTGGCGGAACGGATTCTCCGACTCCAGCCAACCCGCCGCCACCTCGGTGAGCACGCGGATGATGTCAGCCGTCGAGCGCTGCAACAGATAGCTCTCGCGATTGTGCTTCAACGTGGCGCAAGCATCACTCAACAGCGCGGGCGACAACGTCGCCTCCGGCGGCAGATCGGCGAGAAAATAATTCGGCAGTTTCATTTCGTGGCCTCCAGTCCTTCCCGTTTCCGCAACGCGTGTAATCCCACCAAACCCAGCAGCGACACCACGACGAACACCGCCATGCCGAAGTAGAGCGGAAAATACGCTTCGATGCTCGCCGCGCGCGCGCCAAGGCGCTTCACCGCATCACCTACGATCCAGTGCGCCAGATTTCCCAACAAGCCGCCGATCGTAATGAACAATCCAAACACCCGTCCGCGAACCACGTCCGGCACCGATTCCATTAACATTGCCTCGACCATCGGATAGTTTGACAGGAAGAAAAAGCCGAAGAGCAGCAGAACCGGAATCGCCCAAGCTTTCGGCACATGCGGAAACACCGCGATCAATACCGCCGCGATGAGCAGCACCGTCGCCACCCAGCGTTTGCGTCCGCGATCGCTCAAATGGCCAAAGAGCGGATTGCTGATGACACTGGGCAGAAAGATGCAACTGATGACCACGCCCGTCAGCCCGGTGCCATAACCATGAGCCTGTTGCAGAAATAATGAACCCAGACTCCCCATGCTCGCACCCGCAAAGTCGCGAAAGCAAAACGCAAACGCGCTGGCGATGAAACAAACCCACAGCGCACTCGTGGGAAAAAGTTTTTGCGTCGCAGTGCTCGCAACCGGTTTCGTCGCCGGGGTTTTCTCCTCATCCGCCAACCACACAAACAATCCCGACATCACGATGCCCAAGAGACCAAATTCCAAAATCGGACGTCGCCACGCCGCCGCGCCGACCACAGCTTCGAGCGCGCCCGCCCGCCAACCGGCGTAAATCGGTCCCAGAAAATAACCCACACTTGCACCGATGCCGATGAACCCCAGCGCGCGTCCGGCATTGTTCGGAAACATCCGCACAATCATCGCCGTCGCCGCTGGATGATAGAAACTGCCACCAATGCCCGCGGCCATCACCGCCACCAGCGCCCAACCATAATTCGGCGCAAGCGCCAATCCGACAAACCCCGCCGCGTTGATGAACAAGCCCCAACTCAAAAGTTTTTTCCGACTCAGCCGATCCGCCAGCACGCCGAGGTAATAACTCGGCAAATAGTAGGTCACCATCAAAACGGTCAGCAACGCCGTGGCCTGCCCGACGTTGGCGAAACCGAAGTCCCGCTGCATGAGCAAATACAGCGGCAGCAGCGCCACATGATAGATGTGCGTGAACGCGTGCAGCGCTCCGACCAGCCAGAGCGCGCGGGTTTTGTGTTGCGTGTCAGCGCTCATGAACTCATCAAGGAACACCCGCGCGACTCGGCTTGTTGCGTGCGACCAATCAGTTCAAATCCCGCACCGCGCCGCACGGCCAAATCTTCGGTTTGAATCGCCAGCACGGAGAAAACATTGGCCAGGTCGAACACCTGCAACAAACCGGTTTCGCCGTCCGCCACTTCACGTCCCGTCTCCGGTGAGATCACCCGCGCCCGCGCCCACGGCGGAAATTCGAAGTGACGGGTGACGGGTGACGGGTGACGCGATGCCGCGCGCCCCCCCGACCTTGGACCTTGGACCTTGGACCTTGGACTGTCATAGGCTTGCGAACTCAATTCACTCATGCCGTATTCGCAGATGATGTGCGACGCGGACACGCCGAGTCGCTCGGTGATGAGACGATGCAGTTCTGCCTTCGGCATTGAGCGCGAGCGGCCCTTGTAACCGCCGGTTTCCAACACGCGCGACTCCGGCGGCAGTTGCACCCGAAGATTACGCGCCGCCATTTCGTCCAGCAGATGCACGAACGAAAACGCCGTGCCCAAAATGAGCAATGGCTTCCCGTAGCCGCCGACGTGAGGAGGCGGAGGTTGACGCAACGCCGAATCCGCCTCCTCACGTCGGCGGCTACAATTCAAAGCCACCAGCGCGGCGTCGAAATCCAATGTCCACGAACCATCGGCCGCCATACGACCAACGAAAGTTGCGCCATCCGCGCCCGCCTGCCGCCGCGCAAAATCAAACATGTGAACCAGCGACGAATGCGGCGCTTGCTCCACCGGCGGCGTGAGACTGAGCAATCGTAAATCGTAAATCGTAAATCGTAAATTTTCCCGGAGCCACGGCCACAATGACGCTTCGTAAAGCGCGAGCGAATCCGCGCTGTGAAAATGCCGGCTGGGCCGCTGTTCGGTTGTGCCGCTGGAATGAAAGACGTGGGTGCGTTCCTCGGGATGCAAACAGGTCAACTCCAGTTCTTTGAACGCCGCCGTCGGCACAGGCGGAATGTCCGTCCAGCGCGACACGTCCACAGGTTTGACGCCGCGCGCCTCGCACAAGCGGCGATACGGAGCGTTGCATTTGAACTGGAGCGTGAAAAGCATGACCGCCAGACCGCTGAACTCAATGTCTGCGTGCTGGAGATAAGCAGGATCGTTGAGCACCTCGCCAAGGGAGAATTCATCGGCCCAGAGGCCGATGTGATCGCGCACGCGCGCGGCGAAAATAGAAAGTTCCGATGTCATCGCGGTTTTTATTTACAGGCTGGTTTTCCGCCACAGCCTGAACCGGTAGTTTAGCCAGATTGCACCGGGCCGCAATCTTGATTTGGAGGCTCGGCAGATCGGCAGATCGCCTCCAGACGAACAGCGCGCTTCGGCTCACTTATCAGGATTGGATTTGCTCCGCAGAAATCTTACGCTGACCGCATGTCGCGCGATTACGTCCTGCAACCGTTTCAAGCCGAGGTTCACCTCTCGATTGATTACGCGCGCGAACTCAATCCGCAACAATGCGCCGCCGTCACCGCGCCGCCCGGCCCGGCCCTCGTCATCGCCGGCGCCGGCTCGGGCAAAACGCGCACGCTCACCTATCGCGTGGCCTATCTGCTCGAACAAGGCATCCCACCCGATCGCATTCTGCTGCTGACCTTCACCAACAAGGCCGCCGGTGAAATGATGCGGCGCGTTAACGATTTGCTTGGTCAGGAGTTGAACAATCTCTGGGGCGGCACGTTTCACTCCATCGGTAATCGCGTCCTCCGCACGCACGCCCAACTGCTCGGCTACGGCCGCGATTTCACCATCATGGATCGCGAGGATGCCAAACATCTCATCGCCACCTGCATCGCCGAAGCGGAGATTGACGTGAAAGCCACGCGCTTTCCGAAGCCGGAAGTGTTGGGCGACATCTTCTCGCTTGCACTGAACAAGCAAAAGGCCGTCGCGGAAATTATCGGCACGGAATACGGTTACTTCGATACGCTCGCGCCGCAGATCGAAGACGTATGGAAGCGTTATGTCGCCCGCAAGCTCGCCACGAACGCGATGGATTTCGACGACCTGCTCGTGCTCTGGCTCAAGTTGCTGCAAGAACACGCCGACGTCCGCGAGCTTTACCAGCGCCGTTTTCAATTCGTTCTTGTGGACGAATATCAGGACACGAACAAACTCCAGAGCGACCTGATTGATCTCCTCGCCGAACGCACCAAGAACGTGATGGTTGTGGGTGACGACGCGCAAAGCATCTACGCCTGGCGCGGCGCAAACTTTCAAAACATCCTGCGCTTCCCCGACCGCTATCCCGGGGCGAAGATTTACAAGATCGAGACCAACTACCGCAGCACGCCGGAAATCCTGACCGTGGCCAACGCCGCCATCGCGGCGAACGTGGCACAGTTCGCCAAGGAACTCGCGCCCGCGCGCAAGTCCGGCATGAAACCCGTGCTCGTCGCCTGTCAGGATGCCTCGCAACAGGCCGCCTTCGTCGCCCAACGCGCGTTGGAACTCCGCGATGAAGGCGTGGCATTGAACAACATGGCCGTGTTGTATCGCTCGCACTTTCACGCGCTCGAACTCCAACTCGAACTCACGCGCCGCAACATCCCCTTCAGCATCACCAGCGGCATCCGCTTCTTCGAGCAGGCGCACATCAAGGACGCAACCGCGTATCTCAAATTGGTAACGAACCCGCGCGATGAACTGGCGTTCAAACGACTCGTTTTGTTGTTGCCGGGGATTGGCGGTAAGGGTGCAGACAAGCTGTGGCAATTGTACAGCCACGGACTCGCGAAAAATCCCCTCACCCCGTCCCTCTCCCCATCGGATGGGGAGAGGGACGGGGTGAGGGGCGCTCCGAACAATCCTCACGCTTCTCTCGCATCAACACTCCAATCCTGCGCCAAAGTCGTCCCCAAAAAAGCCACGCTCGCCTGGGCCCAGTTCGCCACAACGGTTTCCCAACTCGAAGCCCCGGACATCCGCAAGAGCGCGGCGAAGATGATTCCACTCGTCATCGAAGCCGGTTACGACGATTACTTGAAAGAGAACTTTGCCAATTATCGCTCACGCCTCGACGACCTGAAGCAACTCGCCATCTTCGCCCAGCAGTTCGCCACGGTGGAAGAATTCCTCACGCAGATGGCGCTGCTCACCAACGTCGAAGCCGAAGACGAGCAACAAACCCAGAACCGCGACGACGAGAAGATCAAGCTCTCCACCATTCACCAAGCCAAGGGTCTGGAGTTCGACGTGGTGTTCAGCATCATGCTTTGCGACGGGCTTTTTCCGTCCGCCCGGTCTTCGGAAACAGAGGAAGGTTTGGAGGAAGAACGCCGCTTGTTTTACGTCACGATCACCCGCGCGAAGAATGAACTCTATCTCTGCCACCCGCTCATGCGCGCCGGTTACGGCAACGAAGGCATCACCATGCAACAACCCTCACGCTTTCTGGAGGAGATTCCCAAGGACTACGTGGACGAGTGGAATCTGCGCACCTACGGCTGAACGGAGCAAAGCGATGTAGCGCAGGCAGGGATGCCTGCGCTACGCGGGCGGACGGTACGCGCTGCTCCATTTCCAATCTTCGGGTCGCGCACAGAGACGGACACTCACGGGATTCTGCACCGTATATTCACAACAACGCGCCAGGTCCGTGTCGTCGCGAATCAAGTGGTCATAAGATTCTTCCTGCCAGAAATCCTGGCCAACGCGACCCGAAATTTTGTTCGCCTTGCTGGCGGTGAATGATTTCCAACTGTGCAGGATTTCCGAAAGCGTCTGGGGTGGCTTGGGCCAGACCACGACATGAACATGATTCGGCATCACCGTCCAGGCGCGCAATTCGTAACGCTCTCCCGCAAAAAACTTGAGCGCGGTCGCGACCAGATCGGCAAGAGCGGGTTGCCGCAGGAAACACTCGCCGTGTCCGGCGTCCAGATAGGCATCCACCCGGAC
The DNA here is from genome assembly GCA_964594985.1 of uncultured Bifidobacterium sp. Taxonomy (GTDB): domain Bacteria; phylum Verrucomicrobiota; class Verrucomicrobiia; order Limisphaerales; family JADLHS01; genus JADLHS01. Next base: position 23,113 of record CAZQNQ010000020.1, on the reverse strand, counting down.
AGAATACCAGCGAAACAACTCCTCCTGCTCGTGCCTCGTCAATGGCCGCTTGGTCGCGTGCGCGGCGGCGACAATCATTTCGCGTTCGCGTTTCAGGCGCTGGAGCAATTCCGCCGGCAACGTGCCCGCGAGGCGGAAGGTCACGAAATACGTTCCGCCTTCGCGTTTCAAGTGCGGCAGGACGTTGCGAGTATGGAAGCCGGAAACCAGCGGATCGGGGGTGCTATTGGGAGACTTGGGCTTCATGGCGCGGGAAGGTGAAACCAACCCAAAGCTCTCGCAAGACGAAAGCTTGCCCCATTGGATGGCACGGAGCCTGGAATGTAGCGCAGGCATCTTTGCCTGCGGGTTCGGGGAGCATCCTTGCTCCCCGTTTCGATTGGTCGGCGCAATCTGAAAAACACGGAGCAAGGATGCTCCGTGAACTCGCAGGCAGGGATGCCTGCGCTACAGCGCCGCTCGCCAATCCAACACTTTCAACTGCACGGTGCGCTTGCCGTTGTAGTCGTTGATCTGCGGGGCGAAGGCGAGATCGAACTTTCCGACCGGCAAACTGCCGCCTCCCGCGTTCCACCAGACGGCTTCGTGGCTGGACTTGCCATCCATGACCCACAACTTGACGTGCTGCTTCTCCGCGCCCATGCGCATGAGGGGACGTTGATGTGAAAGGTTGCTGGCGAAGAATTGCAGCGCGGGATTCCCCTGCCCCATCGGCTTGAGTTGATCGAGTTCGGCCAGCGAATCGAGCGAGATTTCTCCAAGCCCAACTTCCGCATCGAGGCGCAAGGGCGGCTGCAAGTCCTCGCGTTTCAACGTGCGCCGGGCAATGTTGTTCAACCGCGCCCGGAAGGCATCCAGTTTGTCCGGTTGAATCGTCACCCCCGCCGCCATCGCGTGGCCACCGTGGCGCACGAGCAGGTCGTCGCACTCGCGCAACGCCGCTGCGAGATCGAAGCCCGCGATGCTGCGACCCGAGCCGCGCCAGTTGTCGCCTTCGCCGCCGATGATGAACGTGGGGCGATAAAATTCCTGCAACACGCGCGACGAAACGATCCCCACCACGCCGATGTGCCAGTGCAACCGGCCTTCCACGATGACGAAGTCTTTCTCCGGGTCGAAGCACGACCGCATGTGGCCGGTGGCTTCCTCCGCAATCGTGCGCTCGATCTTTTGCCGCTCACGATTCTGGGAGTCGAGCCGTTGCGCCAGCGGCAGGGCCTCGTCGAGACTCTCGGCCATCAAAAGATGCAGGGATTCCTCCGACGTCTCCAGCCGGCCCGAAGCATTGAGACGCGGCGCGAGTTGGAAGCCGACGTCGAAGGTGCCGAGCGTTTCCGGCGATTGCGCAACTTGTTTCAACGCCACCAAGCCCGGGCGCGTGGTGGCATTCAAGCGCTCCAGTCCGGCGGAAACGAGAATGCGGTTCTCGCCGGTGAGCGGAACGAGATCGGCAATCGTGCCAAGCGCCACCAGATCGAGCAGCGGGCGCAGATCAAAATCCGCCGCGCCGGGAAGATTGATCTCACGCCCGCGCTTGACCAACGCGTGCGCGAGTTTGAACGCGAGGCCGACGGAACATAGTTCCAAGAAAGTGGCGGGTGACGGGTAACGGGTGACGGGAACGGCGGCGTTCGTGTCACTTGTCACTGGTTCTGTGTCCCGCAAAGCCGTCCGCGGATTCACGAGCGCCACGGCGGCGGGCGCGGGATTGGAGATTTGATGATGATCCAAGACAATGACATCCACCCCGCGCTCGCGCAGCCAGGCGATGGTTTCCACGGCGGTTGAACCGCAGTCCACCGCGAGCAACAGATTGGTCGGATATTTCTTGAGGCAATTTTCCACACCATCACGGCTCAGGCCGTAGCCTTCATCCATACGATGCGGCAGATAGGAACTTGCCTGCCAGCCGAGCGCGCGCAGCACTTGCAGCAATAGCGTGCTGGAGGTGACGCCATCCACGTCGTAATCGCCAAAGATGACCAGTGAATCGCCGCGCTCGCGGGCGGTGAGCAAGCGTGCCACGGCCTTGTCCATGTCCGGCAACAAAAATGGGTCGGCGAGCTGCTTGAGGCGCGGGCGAAGGAAGGTTTCGATGGCGGCAGGTTCGCTGATGCCGCGATTGACGAGGCATTGCGCCAGCAGCGGGGAAATCTTGAGTTGGGCGGCGAGCGGGCTGGTGAGCAGCGGTTGCGGCGGGGCGGGCAGCCAGCGGTATTTCATGACGGACGGAGCGTCACGGTTTCTTCTCTTGAGCGCGAGCCTGTTTTTCGCGCCGTCCCGCCACCACGGACAACGCCATGGACGTGGCAATGATGGCCGCGACGATGAGCAATGAAAGGTTGCTGGAAATCTTCACCTGATACCACGCCGGTTCGCCCCCGCCATGCGGCGCGAGCAGCATCTTGACCCCGATGAAGATCAGCACGAACGAAAGCCCGACTTTGAGGTAACGGAAATAATCAATCGCCCCGGCCAGCACGAAATACAACGAGCGCAGCCCAAGGATGGCAAAGACGTTCGAGGTGAAAACGATGAACGGCTTGGTGGTGATGGCGAAGATCGCCGGGATGGAATCGAGCGCGAAGATGAGGTCGGTGGTTTCGACCATTACCAGCACCAACGCCAGCGGGGTCAGCACCAGCTTGCCCGTCTGGGCCACGGTGAATCGCTGTCCCTGAAACTCGTTACTGACCGGAAACAATTTTCTGGTGAGCCGCAGCACGGGGTTTTTCTCAGGCTCAACCCCCTCATCACTGACGAAGAGCATCTTGATGCCGGTGAAAACGAGGAACGCGCCGAACAAATAGAGCGTCCAGGAGAACTGTTTGATGATGGCCGCGCCCGCCGCGATCATCGCCCCGCGCATGATCAGCGCGCCGAGGATGCCCCAAAACAACACGCGGTGCTGATATTCCAGCGGCACGCGGAAATAGGTGAAGATGAGCGCGATGACGAAGACGTTGTCCATCGAGAGCGACAACTCGATGACGTAGCCGGTGATGAACTCGACGGTGTCCGGCTTTTCCCAACCCTGGACGAGCGCCGGTGCGATGAACAGACCGAACGCGAACGACAGCGTCACCCACAAGGTCGTCCAGCCGATGGCTTCCTTGAATTTGACGACATGCGCGCTCTTGTGGAACACCCCGAGATCCAGCGCGAGGAAGAACAGCACGCAGGCCACAAACCCGGCGTAATGCCACGGAGTCACTTCGAGCACAGCAAGCATGATTCAGATTCGGTCTTAATCTTAATCTTGTTCTTAATCCCAATCCCAACGGGGAGCTTAAGATTATGATTACGAGTAAGATTAAGAACTCGAGGCCGGCAGCCTCAAGATTTCACCGGCACTCTGGTTTCAACAGATGCGGCCGGATCCGCCGCCACCGGGCCGCCGCCGATGGTGGGGCGCTGGCCCTTGTGCCACCACAGCACGAGCGCGCTCGCGACGAAAACCGTGGAATAAGTGCCAATGATGATGCCGACAAGGAACGTAAACGCAAAATCATTCACCGGCCCGCCGCCGAAAATGTAGAGCGACAGCGTGGCCAGCAACACGGTGCCGGAAGTGATGATGGTGCGGCTCAGGGTCTGGTTCAGCGCCTGATTCACCAACTCGCGGAACGTGCCGCGCACGCCAAGCTTCAAGTCCTCCCGGATCCGGTCAAAGATCACGATGGTGTCGTTGATGGAGAAGCCGATGATGGTCAGCAACGCCGCCACGGTGGTGCTGTTCAGTTCGCGGTCGGAAAGGAAATAACATCCCAGCGTCATCAAAACGTCATGGAGAATGGCCACCACCGACGCCACGGCAAACGAAAATTCATACCGGAACGCGACGTAAATCATGATGCCCAGCATGGCGAGCACCGCCGCCGTGATGGCCATGCTGCTCATTTCCTTGCCGATGATCGGCCCGACCTTGTCCATGCTCTTCACCTCGAACTTCGCCGCGGGGAAACTCGTCTGGATTTTTTCCACCACACGTTTGTCGAGATCGTCCGCGGCCGCGGCCGTGGTTTGTTCGGGATGCCGCACCGTCAACCGCAGGGTCTTGACGCCGGTGTCCAGCGCCGACTGATAGGCAATCATCACTTCGCCCGAGCCGGTTTCTTCCAGCGCGGCGCGCAACTTCGCCTCATCCACAAGGTGCGCCTGTTCAAATCCCAGCGTGATGGTGTCGCCCCCCGTAAACTCCACCCCGAACACGCCCTGCCCGCGCTTGAAACCCCAGCCGATGCCCACGGCGATAATCAACCAACTGACAATGAACGCCGGTTTGGCCCAGCGCATGAAATCAATGTTCGGTTTCCGAATCAGGTGCAGCATTTTCAGGTCTTGGATCAGGTTGCGCGCCAGCAACCAGTCAAAAATCAGCCGCGTCACCACCAGCGCCGTGAACAAACTGGCCGCGACGCCGATGGTCAGCGTCACGCCGAAACCTTTCACCGCCGCCGTGCCCATGAAAATCAGGATGATCGAGGAAATCAGCGTGGTGATGTGCGAATCGAAAATCGTGCTGAACGCCCGGTCATAACCGGCGGCAATCGCGCCTTTGAGCGATTTGCCCTTCGCCCGTTCCTCGCGGATGCGTTCGTAAATCAGCACGTTCGCGTCCACCGCCATCCCGATGCTCAACACCAACCCGGCAATGCCCGGCATCGTGAAGGTGGTTTCAATCGCGCACATCAGGCCCACCACGATGATGACGTTGCAGAGCAGCGCGATGTTGGCCACCAGCCCGGCCAGCAAATAATATCCCAGCATGAACACCACCACGGCCAGCACGCCCCAAACGGAAGCCTTGATGCCGCTGCGGATGGATTCACCGCCCAGCGTCGGATCAATGCTGTTGGAGTGAATCACCTTGAGCGGCGCTTTCAGCGGGTTTTCCAGCACGCCCGCCAGTTCCCGCGCGCCGGCCACGTCAAAGTTGCCCGTGATGCGCCCGCTGCCGGTCAGAATCGGCTCGTTGATGTTGGGCGCGGAATAAAGGTCCCCGTCCAGCACGATGGCCAGGCGCCGGCCCTTGTTTTCACTGGTGACCTGCCCGAACCGGTCCGCCCCCTCGGGAGTCAGCGTGAAATTGATTTCCAATTCGCCCATGTTGCCACGCATCGCCGCAGCCTGTTTGATGATGTTGCCGGTCAACCCCGGCTCGCCCTTGCGCTTGACCACGACTTGCTCCAATCGTTCGGTCCCCTGCGCCGTGCGTTCCCGGCGCTTCAACAATTCATACCCCGGGGGAACTTCGCCCAACTGCACCAACTCGTCGGTGCGCTCGTGCGCCAGCCGAAATTCCAAATACGCGGTCTTCTGCAGGTTGGTGACGGCCCGCGCGCGATCATCTTCGGACAACCCCGGCAACTGCACCAGAATGCGATTGGCGCCCGCCGGTTGGATGATGGGTTCGGCCACGCCAAAGCGATCCACGCGTTTGCGAATCACTTCCACCGCCTGCGACAAAGCGCCGGAGACATCGTTCGTGTCCGACAACTTGCTCAAGTCCATCTCCATCAGGAACGAGGTGCCGCCCTGCAAATCAAGCCCCAGCTTGATTTTTCCCGCCACCTCCCGTTGCAGGCGGTTCAAAATGTATGAGGATGGATTCGGCTGGCTCTTGGCGTTGAACGGGAAAAAGGCCGTGATGTCATTCGTTCCCACCGCCTCCAGCAGATTGGCGTAGGGCTTGTCGGGCAGGACTTTCGTCGCTTCCCGCGCGGTGAAAACAATGTTGGAAATCGTGGCATCCCCCGGCACCGCGCGCGCGCGCTTTTCAAATTGCGTGATCAAGTCGCCCGACGTGGGCGGATACATTTCGTAAAACGACCAAAGGACGACAAGGATGACGATGGTCAACCGCCAGAAGTTGTTTCGGATCATGGGAAAAAAGTATCAGGACTTGCTCTCGGTCTCGGCCTTGTCGCTGCTGCGTTCGGTGATTTCAGCAACGGCCGACTTGGTGAACTCCAGCTTGGCATCCGCCGAGCGGATGGTGAGCGAGGTGTCTTTGACGCTGACCACGATGCCGATGATGCCGCTGGAGGTCATCACCTTGTCGCCCGACTTGATCGTCTTGAGCATCGCGGCATGTTGCTTCGCCTTCTTCGATTGGGAAAAGAACATGAAACCGATCATGACCACCATCAACACCAACATGGGGAGCATGGTCCACGGCTGGGGTGCGGATTGCGTGCCACCGGCTTGCGCCAGAAGGAACTGGAGAGAATTTGAGTCCATAATTGATTAAACGAGCGTCCAATTTAAGAAAATCACCGCTCTTAGCAAGCGTATTGAACGCAATTCATTGTTTGGGTGCGTCGGTTCGTTGGACAAAAAAGGCCGCGTCGAACGCGGCCTTTAATGTGAATCATCAATCTGCCTAAGACTAGGTGCGCGCCGCCGGCTTGGCCTTCGCCGCGTCGAGGAGTTTTTCCGAGACGCTGTGGGGCACTTGCGCGAAGCTCAACGGCTCCATCGAATACGAGGCGCGGCCTTTCGAGAGCGACCGGATGGCCGTCGCGTAACCGAACATTTCGGCCAGCGGCACCTGCGCGTTGAGGACGGTCTGCCCGTTCTTCGCTTCGATGCTGACAATCGTGCCCCGCCGACGATTGATGTCGCCGAGCAGATCGCCCTGGTATTCGTCCGGCGTCGTGCATTCCACTTTCATCAGCGGTTCGAGCAGGATCGGCGCGGCTTTCTTGAACGCGTCTTTCAACGCGAAGATGCCAGCCATGCGGAACGCGAGTTCATTCGAATCCACTTCATGGAACGAGCCGTCCACGACTTCGACCTTGATGTCAATGACCTGATAGCCCGCATACACGCCGCCCTTGATGGCTTCTTCGATGCCCGCGATGACCGCCGGAATGTATTCCTTCGGGATCGAGCCGCCGACGATTTCATCAACGACTTCCACGCCCTTGCCTTTTTCATTCGGCGCGACCGTGATGCAGGCGTGACCGTATTGACCTTTACCGCCGGACTGCCGGACGAATTTGCCTTCGCCTTCGGCACTCTTGGTGATGGTTTCGCGATACGCGATCTGCGGAGCGCCGGTGTTGGCTTCCACTTTGAATTCGCGCTTCAAACGGTCAATGATGATTTCCAGGTGCAACTCACCCATGCCCGCGATGATGAGCTGGCTGGTTTCTTCATTGGTGAAACAGCGGAACGTCGGATCTTCTTCCGCGAGCCGTTGCAAGCCTTCGGACAATTTGTCACGATCCTGCTTGGTCTTCGGTTCCACGGCCATCGAGATGACCGGCTCGGGGAACGTCGGCGGCTCGAGCGTCACGTCGTAATCTTCATTGCACAACGTGTCGCCGGTGGTGATGTTGCGCAGCCCGACGAGCGCGGCGATGTCGCCCGCATACACGGCGTCAATATCCTTGCGTTCGCTGCCTTGAATGACCATGAGGCGGCTGACGCGTTCGCGTTTCCGCGTGCGCGGATTATAGATCGTGTCGCCCTTCTTGAGTGAACCGGAATAAACGCGGAAGAACACCAGCTTGCCCGCGTAGGGATCGGTCCAGAGCTTGAACGCCAGCGAGCAAAACTTCTCGTGGTCGGTCGTCGGAACTTTGACCACGACCTCCGTGCCGAGTTCGTGACCTTCCGCGCCGGGAATGTCAATCGGGCTGGGCAGGTAATCAATGACCGCGTCCACCAGGACCTGGACGCCTTTTTTCTTGAACGCCGAGCCGCAGAGCACGGGCACGAGTTCGATCTTGCAGGTCAACCGGCGGATCGCCGCCTTGAGCACGGGCGCGGTGATCGGCTTGTCTTCGAGCACCAGATTGGCGACCTCGTCGTCCTTGTTGGAGACGGCGTCAATCAATTCCGCGAGCGCGATCTTGGCGCGTTCCTGATCTTCCGGCGCGATGTCCCGGATCTCATAATTGAGACCTTCGTTCGCCTCGGTCGGCCCCCAATAAATTGTCTTCTGATTGACAATGTCAATCACCCCTTCAAAACCGCCGGTGACCGGCTTGCCTTCAGCCTCGGTCGGCCCCTGGCCCAGCGGCAGGAAAATCGGGAACGCATAAGCCTTGAGCTTGGTGCGCATGTCGTTCAACGCGTTCGCAAAATTCGCGCCGGTCCGATCCATCTTGTTCACGAACGCGATCCGCGGGACGTTGTATTTCGTCGCCTGCCGCCAGACGGTTTCGGATTGCGGCTGCACGCCGGCCACGCCGCAGAACACGGCGACCGCGCCATCAAGCACGCGCATGGAACGTTCGACTTCCGCGGTGAAGTCCACGTGACCAGGGGTGTCAATGATGTTGATGCGATGCGGGACGTTGTTGAACGCCTTGAAAATTTTGTCTTCACCCGCCTTGGCGCATTTCTGCGTCCAGAAGCAGGTCACGGCCGCGGAGGTGATCGTGATGCCGCGTTCCTTTTCCTGCGCCATCCAGTCCGTCACGGTATTGCCGTCATCCACGTCACCGATCTTGTGAATGAGTCCGGTGTAAAAGAGGATCCGCTCCGTGGTCGTGGTCTTGCCGGCGTCAATGTGAGCGGCGATACCGATGTTACGGGTGCGTTCGAGCGTGTACTCGCGGTTGGGCGAGTTTAGCGACTTGGATTCGGCTGCAGGTGCGGTCATAAATTGTGTCCTATGATAAAAAAAACGCCCCGAGCAATTTTGCTTCCGGGGCGTGTTAAAGTTTCGATACTACCAGCGGAAGTGCGCAAAGGCCTTGTTGGCCTGCGCCATCTTGTGAACATCGTCACGCTTGCGGATCGCGCCGCCCTGCCCTTGATAGGCTTCCATGATCTCGGCGGCGAGCGCGTTGCTCATCGGCGTGCCCTTGCGGCCGTCGGCGAAATCCACGATCCAGCGCAAGGCGAGCGCGGCCTGACGATCGGACGGGACTTCGAGCGGCACTTGATAGGTCGCTCCACCGACGCGGCGGGCCTTGGTCTCAATGCGCGGCTTGGCGTTGTCCACGGCGCGCTGGAGGATTTCCACCGGGTTGCTCGCGGGATTCTTTTCGGAGAGCTGATCGAACGCACCATAAACGATGCGTTGCGCGGTGCTCTTCTTGCCGGAGATCATGACGGTGTTCACGAGACGCGAAACGAGCGCGCTCTTGTACTTACCGTCTTGGGTCAGGGGACGTTTGGATGCTTGACGACGACGTGACATGGCTTCTTAAATTCAGTTAAAAGTTACTTGGCCGGCGCGGCCTTGGCGACCTTCGGACGCTTCACGCCATACTTGGAACGGCTCACGCGACGTTTCTCCACGCCGGCGGCGTCGAGCGTGCCACGGACAATGTGATAGCGCACACCGGGCAAATCCTTCACCCGACCGCCGCGCACGAGCACGATGCTGTGTTCCTGCAAGTTATGGCCTTCGTCCGGGATGTAGGCGATGACCTCGAAGCCATTCGTCAGACGAACCTTTGCGACCTTACGCATCGCGGAGTTCGGCTTCTTGGGCGTCCGGGTCATGACCTGGATGCACACGCCACGACGGAACGGCGAGTTCTCCAAAGCCGGAGACTTGGACTTGTACTTGATCTTCGTGCGGCCCTTGCGGACCAATTGATTGATTGTCGGCATTTGCTGTAAAGTTAACCCGTCGCTGGAAGTCGCTAACCGCCAGAGAAACGGAGGACAGAGAGTAGCAAAGCGCAAGTCACCCGCAACAAGTTTTTTTGGCAAAAACGCGTTCGCACCACAACCGCCCGCCCTTGCCCCGCGCCGGGCGGCTGCCGGCCTTGACCTGCCGCCAGAAACCAAACGCAGCGGGTGTTCGCGGGGCGGGCGTGAGGAACTTCAACTGTTCCGGTCAAACCAGATGTGAAAAGTTGCCGTGGGGTCACCCTGATTGAGTTGCTTTGCGTCATCGCCATCATCGCCATTCTGGCTTCGCTGCTGTTGCCCGCGTTGTCCCGAGGCTACCGGCGGGCTGTGGCCGTGGCCGAGGAAGTCGAGGGGGAAGCCGTGGCCGAGCGGCTCCGCCGGACGGTCCGCAACTACGCCGCCAGCCATACGAATTATCAATTCGCCACCAAGATGGACTTCGCAAATAAATGCCAGCTCGACCCCAAATGCCGCGCGTGGATCGAAAAATCGCACACCGAGTTCATTCCCTTCAACCATTTGGACTCGACGAACAAGATCGTGATTTCCTTTCACTACGGTCGGAAATACTCCTCCACCCAGAATTTCACCAAGGGCAACTTGACCACTTCAGAGTAAGAAAAACCGCGCGCCGCTGAACATCATAAAACTCGCGTCGCCGCAAAGCACGATCCTCAACGCCAGCATCCTCAACGCGCTACGACTCGTTTGATATGAAAGCAATTTTGTTCAACGCCCGCTCGCGCCATAAACCGGAGCGCCAATCTCCCGATCGGCTCGGCGGCATTGCGGAGGCAAACAAGCCGATCCGGAGATCGGCGCTCCTACTTCATCTGCATCGCCGCGCGGACGAGTCGGCATTGGCCGTAACTGTATTTTCCGCCGAGCGACTCAACGATTGCGCCCAAGCTGCCAAAACCGCGTTTTTTGAACGCCGCCGCAATCTCGGCCTGCGCTTCGGTTGAAACAAGCGCGTTCACATCAATCGCCTCGCCCGCCTGCATGGCGCTTTCGAGATGGCCGTAAATCGTGCCTTCGACCACGCCGCGAATGCGCGCGATCTCCGCCACGGTTTTATCCTGACGATAAAAATGCAACGTCTCGCGCACCGTGTCCGTGAGTTTGGACCGCTGCGGCACAAAGGCCGCCGGCGCGTCAAACGAATCATCCGCGAAAATCTGGCGCGCATTCGTCTGCAAATGCGCCGCGATCTCCGCCAGAAACACCGCGCCAAACTCGCGTAGCTTTTTGTCGCCCACGCCGCTGATGCGGGCGAAGTCCTTGTCGCTCGCCGGATAGAGTCGCGCCATCTGCCGCAGTGAAACATCCGAGAAAATGATGTACGAAGGCACGCTGCGTTCATCCGCGAGTTGTTTGCGCAACGCGCGGAGTTTCTCGAACAACGCTTCGTCGCACGCGATTTCGCCGACCCGGTGCTGGTCTTTATCCAGCGCGGGCGCGGCGACGGGTTTGGTCAACGTGATCTTTTGCCGGGACTTGAGCGCCGTCATGCCCGCGTCGGTGATTTCGATGACGCTGAATTTCTCAGTGTTCTGGAACAGGAAACCGAGGCGGATGAGTTCGCGCCCGACGGCACCCCATTCGGCCCGCGTATGCTCACCGCCGATGTTGTAGGTGGATAAAGATTGATGCCCGAACTTGCGAACCTTGTCGGTATCCGCGCCCGTGAGCACTTCGACGATGTGATTCATTCCCACGCCAAAGCCGCTCTTCTCGCGGATGCGATAGACGCACGAGAGAAATTTCTGCGCCGCCACCGTGCCGTCCCACGTCGCGCGCGGGGAAAGGCAGTTGTCGCACCCGCCGCAGTTTGATTGTAGGGCAGGCTTTCCAGCCTGCCGGGGCTCCGGGCTTTCCAGCCCGGAGTTTCGGGAACTGGCGACTGGAAAGTCGCCAGAACCGGCAGGCTGGAAAGCCTGCCCTACGTATTGTTCGCCAAAATACCCCAACAGAAATTCCCGCCGACAGCTCGCCACTTCCGCGTAGTGGATCATCTGCTCGAGTTGCGCCCGGGCGATGGCGCGCTCCTCGGGATTGGGCTTCTCGTCAATGAACCGCATCTGCTTCACGCGGTCGCCGGGACTGAACAACAGCAGACACTCGCTCGGCAAACCATCGCGACCCGCGCGACCCGTCTCTTGATAATAACCTTCGATGTTCTTCGGCAGATCGTAATGGATGACGAAGCGCACGTTCGGCTTGTTGATGCCCATGCCAAACGCGATCGTGGCGCAAATCACCTGAACGCCATCGCGCAGAAAGGCTTCCTGATTCCGCGACCGTTCCTCCGCCGAAAGCCCGGCGTGATACGGCGCGGACTTGATGCCATCCGCGGTAAGTTTGTCGGCGAGTTGTTCCGCCGTCTTGCGCGACTGGCCGTAAATGATTCCCGCCTCGCCTTTCCGCGCGCGGATGAAACTCAAAATCTGCTCATACGAACCTGATTTGGCCGAGACGCGATACGTGAGGTTGGGACGATTAAAGCTCGCGACGTAGCAACGCGGATCGTGCAAGTGCAGTTGTTCAACGATATCCGCCCGCACGCGCTCCGTCGCCGTGGCCGTCAGCGCCATGAACGGCACGCCGGGAAATTTTTCCCGCAACGAGGACAGTTGCCGATACTCCGGGCGAAAATCATGGCCCCACTCGCTGACGCAATGCGCCTCATCAATCGCGAACGCCGACACATTCCACTTTTTCAGGTCCTCAAGGAAGCCAGACAACATCAACCGCTCCGGCGCGACGTAGAGCAGACGGAACTCGCCATTGTGCAGCCCGCGCAAACGCGGCTTTGATTCTCCTGCCGCGAGCGAGGAGTTGAGGAAAGTCGCCGCCACGCCCGCCGCCTGGAGCGCATCCACCTGGTCCTTCATCAACGCAATTAACGGTGACACCACGACTGTCAGTCCGGGTCGCACGAGCGCCGGGAGTTGAAAGCACAGCGACTTCCCGCCACCCGTCGGCAGCACGGCGAACACGTCCTTGCCCGCCAGCGCGTCGCGGATGATCTCCTCCTGCAATGGACGAAACGAATCAAAGCCGAAGTATTGCTTCAGCGGCTGGAGAAGTTGCCCCGGGGAAATGGCCACGGCGAGATGTTGCCGCAGAGGGATGAAATTGTGAACTGAAAATCATGCACCAAACCTCAGCAACATGCTTTCCCTGCGCTTGACTGCCGCGCCCGCAATCTTCACAGTTTCGGCTTAATTTGAGCCGGAATCCGGCCTGAACCATTTTTTATGAGCAACCCAAACCCGTTTGATTCCCAAACTCTCCGCAGCTTTGATCTCGGCACCGGCAAGGAAGGCAGCTTCTACTCGCTGCCCGCGCTGGAAAAGGCCGGCGTCGGTCCGATCTCCAAGCTCCCCGTCTCCATCCGCCTCGTGCTCGAATCTGTCCTCCGTAATTGCGACGGCAAGCGCGTCAGCGAAGCCGCCGTCCGCGCGCTCGCCAACTGGAAACCCGTCGAGGAGCGAACGGAGGAAATTCCGTTCGTCGTCGCACGCATCGTGTTGCAAGACTTCACCGGCGTGCCGTTATTGGTGGATTTGGCCGCGATGCGTTCCGCCGTCGCCAAGCTGGGCAAGAATCCCAAAATCATCGAACCGCTCGTGCCCGTGGACCTCGTCGTGGATCACTCGGTGCAGGTGGATTTCTCCGGCGGCACGGATTCGATGGAGCGCAACCTCGATCTCGAATTCTCCCGCAATCGCGAGCGTTATCAATTCCTCAAGTGGGGCATGCAGGCGTTCGACACGTTCAAGGTCGTCCCGCCCGGCATCGGCATCGTGCACCAGGTGAACCTCGAATATCTCGCCAAGGGCGTGCTGTCGGAGCGCCGATCTCCTGATCGGCTCGCCGGTGGCGCTTCCAAACAGGCCGATCGGGAGATCGGCGCTCCTGTTTACTATCCCGACACACTCGTCGGCACGGACTCGCACACCACGATGATCAACGGCCTCGGCATCGTCGGCTGGGGCGTCGGCGGCATCGAAGCGGAAGCGGGCATGTTGGGTCAACCGGTCTATTTCCTCACACCCGACGTTGTCGGCGTGCATCTCACCGGCGCGTTGAAAGAAGGTGTTACCGCCACCGACCTCGCGCTCACGGTCACGCAACTCATGCGCAAGACGAAGGTCGTCGGCAAGTTCGTCGAGTTCTTCGGCCCGGGAGCGGTTGCGCTACCCGTGGTTGATCGCGCGACGATCGCCAACATGGCGCCGGAATACGGCGCGACGATGGGCTTCTTCCCGATTGACGAGGAATGCACGAACTATCTCCGCGCCACGGGACGTTCCAACGGCGATTGCAAACTCTACGAAAACTATTATCGCGCCCAAGGTTTGTGGGGCATTCCGCAACTCGGCGAGATTGAATACTCGCAAGTCGTCGAACTCGATCTCGCGACGATCAAGCCCAGCGTCGCCGGCCCGAAGCGTCCGCAGGATCGCATCGAACTGCCGAACCTCCGCCGCGAATTTTTCAGCGCGCTGCAACGCCCGACTACTGAGAACGGTTTCGGCAAGACCCGTCAGGACGCAGTCAAGTCGGTGAAGATTGAAACCACCGCCAAGAAGAAAGCCAAGATCGGCACTGGCTCGGTACTCATCGCCGCGATCACGAGTTGCACCAACACCTCGAACCCGAGCGTGATGCTTGCCGCCGGTTTGCTCGCAAAGAAAGCGGTGGAAAAAGGTCTCAGCGTGAATCCCGCCGTGAAGGCATCACTTGCCCCCGGTTCGCGTGTCGTCACGGATTATCTCAAGAAAACGAACCTCCAGAAGTATCTCAACAAACTACGCTTCAATCTCGTCGGCTATGGCTGCACGACCTGCATCGGCAACTCCGGCCCGCTCGACGCGAACATCGAAGACGCGGTCGTGAAGAACGACCTCGTCGCCGCCAGCGTGTTGTCCGGCAACCGCAACTTTGAGGCGCGCGTGCATCAGAACATCAAGGCGAACTTCCTCATGTCGCCGCCGCTCGTGGTCGCCTTCGCGCTCGCGGGCCGCGTGGACATTGACCTGAGTTGCGAACCGCTTGGCAACGATCACTCGGGCAATCCCGTCTATCTCGCCGACATCTGGCCGACGCTTCAGGAAGTCCGCGACGCGATGGAATCCGCGCTCAAGCCCGAAATCTTCCGCAAGCTCTACAAGGATTTCGCCGCGCAGAATCCCAAGTGGAACGAAATCCCGTCGAGCACCGGCAACGTGTATGAGTGGGATCGCCAGTCCACCTACATCCAAGAGCCACCGTTCTTCGAAAACTTTGCGATGACGCCCGGCAGCATCGCTCCGATCACCGGCGCCCGCGCACTCGGCATTTTCGGCGACAGCGTGACGACGGATCACATCTCGCCCGCCGGCGCGATCAAGAAGAGTTCGCCCGCCGGAAAATTCCTCCAGGAAAGCGGCGTCGAAGCGGTGGACTTCAACAGCTACGGCTCGCGCCGCGGCAACGACCGCATCATGACGCGCGGCACGTTCGCCAACGTCCGCATCAAAAACCTGATGCTCGGCGGCGAAGAAGGCGGCAACACCCTTTACGTCGGAGCGCCGAACTCCAGTTCGGCCAGTCCCGAAAAGATGTCCATCTACGACGCTTCAATCAAATACCAGCAAGCCGGAATTCCCCTCATCGTGATTGCCGGACAGGAATACGGCACGGGTTCATCGCGCGATTGGGCCGCCAAAGGCACGAACCTGCTCGGCATCAAGGTCGTCGTGGCGCAGAGCTTTGAGCGCATCCATCGCAGCAACCTCGTCGGCATGGGAGTGCTGCCTTTGCAATTCAAGGACGGCACGACCGCGCAAACCCTCAAGCTCGACGGCACCGAGACCTACGACATCGTCGGCCTCGACGCGAACATCAAGCCGCAGCAAGACCTGACGCTCAAGATCACGCGCAAGGATGGTTTGGTGGAAAACGTGAATGTCCGTTGCCGCATTGATACGCCCATCGAGATTGACTACTACCAGCACGGCGGAATTCTGCCGTATGTGCTGCGCCAGTTGGTGGCGAAGGCGTAATCCCCGGAGCGCCGATCTCCCGATCGGTTCGTTTCAACCATTCAAACCATCGAGCCGATCAGGAGATCGGCGCTCCTTTCCTATCGCGTAGCCGCCGGAAGATTGTTACAAAGTCGCCATGCCAAACCCACCGCGCTCGAAACGCGAATACTTGCGCGACCTGGTAAAAGATAAAAACCATTGGTGCGGCCGCCAACTCACCGACGGAGAACGCAAACTTGGTTTCCTCGGCTGGCACGAGCGCGGGTATCTGCCGCACTGCGATTTCCCCGGGCTCGTCCAGTTTGTGACGTTTCGGTTGGAGGATTCCATGCCCACGTCACGACGAAGTGAATGGGAACACCTGCTCAAAATTGAAGATGTTCGCGACCGCCGCACCAAGCTGGAGGAATACTTGGATCGTGGGGTTGGTGAATGCTGGTTACGCCAGCCGCGTACCGCAACGCTTTGCGAGGAGGCATTGCAATACTTCCACAACAAGCGTTACGAATTGCTTGCCTGGTGCGTGATGCCAAATCACGTGCATGTGCTCGTGCATGTTTGGGAAATGCCGTTGTGGAAGATGGTGGCGGCATGGAAGAAATTCGTTGCGCCCAAGGCGCTAGCGCAACTGCGGGCGGAGCGCCGATCTCCTGATCGGCTCGACGACAAGACCGCTGCCAACGCGCCGACCAGGAGATCGGCGCTCCAATCGTTTTGGCAGCGCGAGTATTGGGACACGTTCATGCGCGATGAAGAGCAGGCGCGGGTGGCCATTCATTACATTGAGAACAATCCGGTGAAGGCGAAGCTGTGCCGGGCAGCGGCAGAATGGCCGTTTAGCAGCGCAAGGTTTCGGGATGAATATCGGCGGCTGGTACTGCCAAGACCAGACAACGAACTAGAAGGGAAATAGCAACGAGCCGAGACGGTGCTCGGCGCTCCTATGTTTCGCGTCATCTTCCATCTTGATATGGATGCGTTTTACGCGTCCGTGGAGCAGCGGGATAATCCCGCGCTGAAAGGAAAGCCTGTCATCGTCGGCTCGCCACCAACTCAGCGCGGCGTGGTGGCAGCGGCGAGTTATGAAGCGCGGAAGTTTGGGGTGCGCTCGGCGATGCCCAGCGTGACGGCGGGGCGATTGTGTCCCAAAGGGGTGTTCGTGCGCCCGCGCATGGAGGCTTATCGCAACGAGTCCCACGAGATCATGGCCATCGTGCAGGAATTTGCCGGAGAATTGATCCAGCAGGTTTCCGTGGATGAGGCTTACGTGGACGTGTCCGTTCCGCACCAAGGCGCGACAGCAGATGAAAGCCTCGAACTCGCCCTGCCCCTCGCGCGCCAGATCAAAGCCGCCATCCGCGAGCGGCGCGGATTAACTGCCACCATCGGCATCGCCCCGAACAAACTGCTCGCGAAGCTGGCGAGTGATTTCCAGAAGCCGGACGGCCTCACACTCATCCGCGACTCAGAGAAGGTGGCATTTCTAAAACCGCTGCCGGTCCGTTCGCTTCACGGCGTTGGCAAAGTGACCGAGGAGAACTTGCTCCGTGCGGGCATCCGCACCGTCGGTGATTTGCAGAATCATCCCGGCGATTTGCGGGCACTGGTCGGATCGTGGGGGCCAGAGTTGAAGCGCTTTGCTTTTGGTGCAGACGATCGCCCGCTGGACTTGGGCGACGAGGTCAAAAGCATCAGCAGCGAAAACACTTTTCTCCGCGACACCGATGACCGCCCGACCCTGCGCGCCTGTTTGAAGGAACAAGCCGAGGACATCGCGAAGAGTCTGGCCAAACGCCGGCTCGCCGCGCGCACCGTTCAAGTAAAGGTGCGTTACGGTGATTTCACGTCGCTCACCCGTCAGATTTCCATGGAAGAACCGCTGACGGACGCGAAGGAGATTTACCGCCTTGGCTGTTGGTTGTTGGGGCGGGAGAAACTCGTAAACCGGCCGCTGCGATTGATTGGACTCGGCGTGAGCGGTTTGCTGGAAGCACAGGTCAGCCAGTTGCGACTGCCCTTTGGCACTTGAGAACCAAGACTTGCCGCCCGGCCCCGCTTCGGCAAATTATCCGCACGAATCAGCGGGCATGAATATTCCACCAGTCACAACCGCAGTCGTGGTCATCACCGGAGTGATCACTTTTCTGGCCTTTCGCCGGCGTGATTTGCTGGAGCGATTGATGTTCAAGCCGTTTGCGATTCTCCGGCGCAAACAATACGAGCGGATGCTGACCTCGGGACTGATCCACGCGGACTGGATTCATTTCGGTTTCAACGCTTTCAGCTTTTACAGCTTTGGCCAGAACCTCGAACTCGTTTACGGCCCGCTGCCGCTCCTGCTGATTTATGGCGCGGCGATCCTGGGCGGCTCGGCGCTGTCCCTCATCATCCACCGGAAGGAAGATTACAGTGCGCTGGGAGCTTCGGGTGGCGTGTGCGGCGTGATCTTCGCCTCCATCTTTCTGCTGCCCGGCGGCGCGATCATGATGTTCCCGATTCCCATCGGCATCCCGACGGTTATCTACGCCGTGTTCTTTCTGGTGGGCTCGTTTTGGGCTCACCGACGCGGCACTGACAACATCGGTCACGACGCGCATCTCGGTGGCGCGATCATCGGACTGCTGGCAGCCACCGCCCTGTATCCACGGATGATTTTCGCAGCGCCGGGATTATTCGTCACGGTGCTGGCACTTTCGCTCGTAATTTTATGGTGGTTGATTGGTGATCCGCTGCGACTGCGGCGGCGGCGCAGTGACAATTACGACGCGGCCCTCGGCGATGACCGGTCACAACGCTATCAACACAACCGGCGGCGCAATGAGAAACTGGCGGAGATTGACGGGTTACTCGACAAAGTCAGCCAGCAGGGCATCCACAGTTTGTCTGCCAGCGAACGCAAGCGGCTGGAGACGTTATCAAAAGAGCTTCACAGATAGAGCGCCCTGCCAAATGAAGGTCGGGAACGGGGTGCTGGCGAAAGGCCCCTCACCCCATCGGATGGGGAGAGGGGGGCCGCTGGCCGGGTGCGGGGAATTCGGTTCCGACCAACATTTTGCGAACTGTTCTAAACCGGCAAGACCAAACTGAAACCCGCCGGGGCGAAAACCGGCAGCACAAAAAACGCGCCGACGTTTCCATCGGCGCGTTGAGTTGAATCAGTTCTGCGGCTCGCAGGCTCAAGCGTTCTTCGCGACTTCGGCCCAGTTCACCACGTTCCAGAAGGCCTTGAGGTAATCGGCGCGCTTGTTCTGGTATTTGAGGTAGTAGGCGTGTTCCCACACGTCCACGCCGAGCAACGGCGTGCCTTCGCAACCGGCGACGGCTTTGCCCATAAGCGGATTGTCCTGATTGGCGGTGGAGACGATCTCGAGTTTGCCGCCGTTGGAAACGAGCCAGGCCCAGCCGCTGCCGAAGCGACCGATGCCCGCCGCTTCAAACTTTGCCTTGAAATCATCAAAGCTGCCGAACGCAGCCTTGATGTCGTCGGCGAGTTTGCCGGTGGGAGCGCCGCCCGCGTTCGGGGCCATGAGCTTCCAGAAAAAGGAGTGATTCCAGTGACCGCCGCCGTTGTTGCGGACCGGGCCGCGGATCGCGTCGGGCACGGAGGCGAGGTCTTTGATGATTTGTTCGAGCGACTTGGCTTCGAGCGCGGCATTGCCGGCAATGGCCTTGTTCAGGTTGTCCACGTAGGCCTTGTGATGGCGGCCGTGGTGGATTTCCATGGTGATCGCGTCAATGTGCGGTTCGAGCGCGGCTTTGTCGTAAGGCAGATTAGGTAATTCGTGGGGCATAATGATTTCAGTTTAATGGTTCAGACAACTTCATTGAACGTAGCAAAGGATGCTGAATTGCCAAGCGCCGAAAATCATTTCGCCAGCGCGACGAAGTTCTTCAACAACTGCAAACCCACCTTCTGGCTTTTCTCCGGGTGGAACTGCGTCGCGAAAACGTTGTCCTTCCAGATCGAAGAAGCGAAGTTGCCGCCGTAATCCGTGCGCGTGGCAACGATGCCCGCGTCCGTCGGCTGCGGATAAAAGCTGTGGACGAAATAGACGTAGCTGCCGTTGGCCACGTCGCGGTAGAGTGGGCAATCAGGGCGCGTGATCTCGATCTGATTCCACGCGATCTGCGGAATCTTCAGCCCAGGCTTTTCCGCAAAGCGCACGACGCTGCCACCAAATACGCCGAGGCCCGCCGCGCAACTGTTGAATTCTTCACTGCGCTCGAACAGCGCCTGATAGCCGACGCAGATGCCGAGGAACGGTTTGCCGGTTTTGATGAAATCGCGGGAGGCTTCGAGCAATTCCTGTTTGCGAAGGGCGTTGATGCAATCGTCGAACGCGCCGACGCCCGGCAGCACGACGGCACTTGCGGCGCGCATCCCTTCCGGGCGCTGCACGATCTGCACGTCCGCGCCGACCTTGAGCAAGGCCTTGTGGACACTGCGCAGGTTGCCCGAACCGTAATCAAGCAAAGCAATCACTCGATAATTAGAAATGAAAAGTGCAAAATTTTAAATGAAGAAAAGTGGAGACACCCGATTGCACCCAAAACTTCCGATCCCGGCATTGACTGAACCTGAGTTTCTTCGGGCAGTTTTAACACAGGCTGCTTCTCGCGCCCATCTACTACAACTCATCATTTGAAGTTCACCCTGGAAGTAAACCCGGTCTCATTTCCTCTCTACTAGCCAGATACATCAAAAATTGATTTGCGAAATTCACAAATACCAACTCAAATTTAGGAAACCATGATCATTCATAAGTTGATTGCACAACACCTGAGTCATAAGGATGACGAAGACTTTTACCGGATGCAGGCCAGAGACGCAATAGAATGGATTAAAAAACAGGGCGTGGCACTCGGTCGCAATGTAAGCGCCTTGGATTTGGGATGTGGCCATGGGGTATTGGGATCCGAGTTGATCCGAGAGGGATGTCAGGTGACATTTTCCGACGAAAAAAATTTCCTAAACCAGGACATTGTCGCGGAGAACTTTGTCAAATTCAATATTGACCAGGATCAGATTTCAACTGTTGGCAGGTATGACTTGGTTATTTGCTCTAACGTCCTTGAACATCTATCAAAACCAGACGCCTTTCTAAAAAGCGCGCACGAACTGCTTACCGACACTGGAGTTTTGTATCTCAGCTGGACGAATTGGCTCTCGCCATGGGGTGGACACGAATTCTCTCCCTTTCATTATCTTGGCTCGCGCCGAGGTCATTTAATTTACGACAAGATCATTGGCCGGAAGCGTAATCACACACCTTATGTTGATTTGTTTCCAACCTATATAGGAGCCACTCTTGGATTTATCAGGCGCGAAACAGAACTGGCCATCATCAAGACTGCCCCACGCTATTATCCTGAATTTGCATTCATCACCGCGCTGCCAGGCTTGCGTGAATTCCTCACTTGGAATTGCGCCGTGCTACTTCAACGAAAGAAATAGTTTAAGCCCGCTTTCAAGGCAGCTTTCCCGCCGGCAATTGCGTGGCCACTGTGCTGACTGCTAGTCCTTGGTGCAACCACTCGGCGGGCGAACGTTCAAGCTGGATCTGCCACGCGCCTGTGGCGATCAAAGAATCCCCTGCCCCACCCCAACGGCGTTGCAGGGTTTTACTTTTTTGGCGTCGTAAAAAGCCAAAAATTTCCGCCTCATCGACGCGCACCCAACAGCGGGTCGCCTCGGAAAGCGCGCACGATTGCGCCGCCCTTGAGCAAGGCCTTGTGGACGCTGCGCCGGTTGCCCAAACCGTAATCAAGCAAAGCAATCACGCCGGCAGTTTAGCCACAGATGAAACACAGATTTTGCCGCCTGGATTTGACCCAACAGCTTGCGGGCAGCACTTGTTCCAAACCACAACCTAACCACTGGCACGGCGTGTGCCATGGTAGTTGCGTCGATTGCAAACTTGCAACGCGGCAGGGACGCACCGTCATTCAAATGATTATGAAACGCCGACAGAATCGAACAATCAGCCCGTTTTTAGGGTTGTGGCTGGCTTTGCTGTTGATACCACACCGCGGCACAGCGGCTGATGAGACTTTTGCTTTGGTTGAAACCAAGACAGGGGTGTACTCAAATGTAACTGTGACTACGAAGTCTCAGGACTACATCGTCATCCAGCATGCGACGGGGTTGACCAGTTTGAAGGTCGCCGAATTATCGCCCGCAGTGCAGGCGGAGTTGGGTTACGTCGCCCCCAGATCGAAACTGGATCTGAGTTCTTTGACGGTCTCTGCCAAGGCGCGCTCTCTGGTGGAGGTGATTCCAGCCACGCAGATCGAGGAAACCTGGAACAGCTACGCGCCCGCCGGCACGCCCCCATTGAAACTGGATGCCAAAATTATCGGCGTGGTTTTGGGCGCAATGGTGATCAGTTATCTCTTCTTTTGCCTCTGCGGTTCATTGATCTGCCAGAAAGCCGGTTGCCCGGCGGGGATCTTGATGTGGATTCCGATCGTGCAGTTCGTGCCGCTGTTCCGGGCGGCCAAGATGTCACCTTTGTGGCTATTGGCGCTGCCGATCCCGCTCCTCAACATTTGGGCGCATATCCTATGGTCGTTCCGGATTGCGGGCGCACGGGGCAAAGGTTTTTGGACGGCACTCCTGTTGATTTTGCCCACCTATCCGCTGGCGTTCATCTATCTGGCGTTTGCCTCCAACAATGCTCCACCGCTCCTGAACGAAGAAGCGCCCACTCCCGAGCAACTCAGGGCGAGCAGTCTGGTGCT
Source organism: uncultured Bifidobacterium sp. (assembly GCA_964594985.1). Taxonomy (GTDB): domain Bacteria; phylum Verrucomicrobiota; class Verrucomicrobiia; order Limisphaerales; family JADLHS01; genus JADLHS01. The sequence goes on along the minus strand of CAZQNQ010000020.1, from coordinate 734 downwards.
CGATCAGGGCTGAAAGGCGATGACGGAAAGCAAACCACCAGTGCCCGTAAGTTAGAGCGGGTTCATAAAAACTGTAGCCGCCGAAGTAATGAGGCGGTTCGCTTTATCAGGCTGCTTTGCGTCCGCCTCCTCATGTCGGTGGCTCCGGCAAAACTTAAACCGCTCTCAGCCGAAAACTCCTTGCGCCGCACGCCAAGGACGCGAAGGCCGCAAAGCAAACCAGCCGGATTAAACGCCGCCATAGCGCAACCTCATCAGTGCCAGCAACGACGCCCGGAATACGACCGAAACTTCCCCCTTTGCGTCCGCCGCGTCCTTGGCGTGCGGCACCATTGATCTTCAGCGACATCGTTCCGGCTAAGAACAGTTCGCAAACTGTCTGTCGGAAACGAATTCCCCTCACCCGGCCTGGCGGCCACCCTCTCCCCATCGGATGGGGAGAGGGCCGGGGTGAGGGGACTTTCGCCGGCACATTGTTTCGGGTGTGACTGGAAGTGCCGTTCACCGCCGCGATTCTTAATCGTAATCTTAATCTTGTTCTTAATCTTCAGGCCCGGGCGATTAAGATTAAGAACAAGATTAAGAGTAAGAACCTAAGCGGCGCAGCCGTTTCAGTCGCACTCCATTGTTTCCAACCTTCTTTTTGCAGTACGCTCTAACACGGATCGAGTGATTCTCGAAATAAATTTCCGAATTGAGCAGGATGGTAGGGCGCGTCACTCCGTGCGCGCCGT
>CAZQNQ010000019.1:0-108105 GCA_964594985.1 uncultured Bifidobacterium sp. | reverse complement strand
CCAGATTGCGCTCGTTTTGGTCCCACTCCTGTTTTTTGGAGTGCGTACCCATCAACAAGTCCGCGTCTGGCGGGATTCTGAAACGCTCTTTCGGCACGCGCTCGCAGTCACCGCCGAAAATTTCATGGCGCATCAAGGCTTGGGTGAGGAACTGGTCCATGCCGGAAAAGAAGCCGAGGCCAAGGAGGAATTTACCACCGCGCTTGACCTCTATGCCCGCTTGCCGAGTGCTCGCAATAATCTGGCCGTCATTTGCCTCCATGAGGGGCGGTTTGCCGAGGCCGTGGCTGGGTTCCAACAGGTGCTCGCGGAACGACCAGACTTTGTACTCGCCTACGTTAATCAGGCCTTGGCTTATGAAGGTCTCAACGATTTTTCCGCTGCGATTCCGGCCTATGAAGCATACCTCGCCCGTCACCCGGACGATTTCGATGCCCAAATGGGCTTGATCCGCTGCCTTGATCAAACCGGTCAGGCCACCGCCGCTCTCAGTCGTTTGCGCGAGCTTCAGTCACACTATCCTGCCGACCCGCGTGTCGCAGCCTTGCTTGCCGTTCAGTATCAGGCCGCCGGTCAATTTGCCGCGGCCGTCGCCGCTTATGATACGGCGCTCGCCCTTTCGCCGCAGTCTCCCGATCTCTACAACAATCTTGCCTGGTTACTGGCGGCCTGTGGTGACGCATCTGTTCGCAATGGTCCGCGGGCCGTGCAACTGGCCGAACGTGCCTGCCAGCTTACTCAATCACAGCAACCTTTCCTCCTCGGCACCCTCGCCGCTGCCTACGCCGAGGCCGGGCGGTTCGAGGACGCGGTGATCACGGCGCAAAAGGCGATTGATCTCGCCAAGGCTGCCGGCCAGACCGAGCTGGCCACGCGCAATGCGGAGTTGTTGGAACGCTACCGCTCGCACAAGCCCTATCACGAACCCGCCCGCTGAGGTTTTCCCCGTCTCCCGCTCCGCCCCCATCTTTATGTCAGTTCAGACGGGGGGATACGGCTTGGTGGCGACTTGGTTGCGGGATATTGTGACGGCATTATTCAGTCGGTTGCGTTGTTGTTTATGAGTCGTTTGTCTGGTTCGCTTTTTCACGCCGCACTCAGGCAAGTGTGTGGCGGGCTGCTCTGTCTGGCGGTGTTGCTGTTTCCCAAATCCGGCTTCGCGCACGACGAGCACGCGGACCGGGTCGTGGCGGTTTCCGCAGCGGAACTGGCCGCCGCCCAAACCCCCGAGGTTTCCGAAGGCTCCGTTCCGCCGCCGCTCAAGAGCGGCCTGGTGGAATCTTCCTTGTTCGCCGCGTTTGGGGCTTCAGCGCAACAACAGCAGGGCGTGCTTTCCGGCAAGATTGTCTTCATGAACAGCGGTCACGGCTGGACGTTTGATCCGACCTACTGGCGGCTGCAACGTGGCGTTGGCAACGAGATGAACGAGGACTACGGCAATCTCGATCAACTCAATTTCTTCGCGCAATACTGTTTCAACGCGGGGGCGACGGTGGTTTCCATGCGTCCGCTCGGGCATCAAACCAACGAGGTGATTCTCGATAACGACGACATCGGCGTCACGTTTGCCGGAAGTTGGTCGGATAGTTCTCAGACGACGTTCTGGGGCACGGCAGGCGATGTGCCATATCGCTTCGCTTCCTTAAGCGCGACGGAAACGGCCACGGCTACTTACACGCCGAACATTCCAGTCGCCGGGTTTTATCCGGTTTACACGTGGGTGCTCGCGGGTTCGGATCGCGGCGAACAACTGTATCGTATCCGGCACACTGGCGGCGAATCGCTGGTGCGCATCCCGCATCACATGGTGGGCAACGGCTGGATTTATCTCGGCGAATATTACTTCAACGCGGGCGCCAATGCGGCCAGCGGCTCCGTTGTCGTGAGCAATTTGCGCGGTTCGGCGCAAGGTTCGGTGGTCATTGCGGATGCCATCCGGTTTGGCAACGGCCTGGGTTCGGTGAATCGCGGGGGCGGTGTTTCCGGCTACCCGCGCGAAGACGAGAACATGCGCTACTGGATTCAGGCGAATCTGGCGCAGGGCCAATCCACCTCGTTGTACGACGGCACGGGCAACGATGAGCAGGATAGCTGGTCCGCGCCGCCGAAGATGTCGGCGCACATGAATCGCGAAGCCGCCGGCACGATTCTGGATCGCATTCACATCAGCTTTCATTCCAATGCGGGCGGCGGGCGCGGCACGGTGGGTTTGATCACGAGTGATCCCACGCCTTATCAAACCAATCTCGCGTTCATCTGCGGCAAGGAGGTGAACGATGACCTCGTCGCGTTCGGCTCGCCGCCGCTGGAGTTTGCCTGGAACAATCGCGGCAACAATGTCACTTACACCGGCGGTTATGGGGAAATTGATGGCAGTACGTTCAACTACGAAATGCCCGCCACCATCATTGAGGTGGCCTATCACGACAACGCCTCGGATGCCGCCCTGATGCGCGATCCCAAGGCGCGCGCGGCGGTGGCGCGGGCAACCTTGCACGGCATCATCAAGTTCATGAACGCCTACGACACGAACGGCGCTCCGCCGCTTGCATTCCTGCCGGAAGCGCCCACCAATCTCCGCGCTCTCGCAGGAACGAATGGCCTGATCAATTTTGCGTGGACCGCGCCGGTGAGCAGCGGTGGCAGTCAGAACCCGACGAACTATGTGCTTTACCGCTCGACGAACGGCTTTGGCTTTGGCAATCCCGTCTCCGTCGGCAATGTCACGAGCTACACTGTCTCCAATCTGACGGCGGGCGTGGACTATTACTTCCGCGTCACGGCGGCGAATGCCGGCGGCGAATCCATGCCGTCGGAAACCGTCGGCTGCCGCGCTGGCACGACGAACAACGCCCCGCGCGTGCTCGTGGTCAACGCGTTTGATCGCATGGATCGCTCGGCAAATCTGCGGCACAGCGTGAGTTCGCAGAATTGGACCAAGCCGGGCAACACTGGCAGCATTGAGCGCGTTTATCCCCGCTGGAACAACGCCTTCGATTACATCGTCGCTCACGGTCAGGCGATTGCTGCCGCGGGTTGGGCGTTTGATTCCTGCCAGAACGAAGCCGTGGCGAACAACCAGGTCGCTTTGGGCAACTACGCCATCGTCATCTGGGCGTGCGGCAATGAATCCACCGGTGATGAAACGTTCAGCGCCACGGAACAGACCCGGCTCACGACCTATCTTGCGGCCGGCGGAGCGTTGTTCGCCTCGGGCGCGGAAATCGCCTATGACCTTGGCCGACCTTCCGGACCGACGACCGCCGATCGCAACTTCCTGCAAAATCAACTGCACGCCAGTTTCAGTGCGGACAGTTCCGGCAGTTACACCGCGACAACCGCGCCCGCTGGAATTTTTGCCGGGCGGGCTGGTGTCACGTTTGATAATGGCAACAACGGCATTTATTGGGTCAAAGCCCCTGACGTCATCGCGCCCGTCGGCAGCGCCGTCACGGCATTGAATTATTCCGGCGGTTTGGGCGGTGCGGCGGCGATCCAATACGACGGTGCGGTCGGGAATGGTCGCGTGGTGTTGTTCGGTTTCCCGTTTGAAACCATCACCAGCGCGCCGCGGCGCAGCGAATACATGGCGGACATCCTCAACTTCCTGAAAGCACCGGTCTCCACCAATATCCCGCCGTCCATCGTTGTGCCGCCCCAGAGCGGCTATGTCGTCATCGGCTCAAACGCGACGCTCACCGTCGTGGCTGGCGGCTCGCCGCCGTTGGGTTATCAATGGCGCTTCAACGGCACGAACCTTGCCGGCGCGACGAGTGCCAGCTACACCCGCGTCAATGCCCAACCGGTTCACTCCGGCTATTACGATGTCATCGTCTCCAACGCCTGGGGCACGGCGGAGAGTGACCCGGAATTGTTGGAAGTCATGTTGCCGCCGCTCCAGGTTTCGTTCAGTGATAATTTTGACGCCAACACGGCGGCGAACTGGACGCTCAATCGCAGTTCCACGGATACACGCGTGACGTTCAATTACAACTACGCGCCGGATGGAATTCCCTCCGCGCCCAATTCCACCGGCGGCACGACGCGCGGAGTAAAGTTCGAGGCCAACCTGACGCTTGGAGCGCTCGCGGCGTTGAATATTTCTCCCGTGGGCCAATCTTTTACTGGCGATTATCGCCTGCGTTTCGACATGTGGATCAATGCCAATGGGCCTTTCCCTGCGGGAGGCAACGGTTCTACCGAGCATGTCACGGCCGGGGTGGGCACCGCGGGCAATCGAGTGCAATGGAACACGGGGACGGCGGATGGCGTGTGGTTTGCGGTGGATGGCGAGGGACAAGCCACGGACACGAATCCCGATTTCCGGGCGTTTGTGGCCACGTCTTTGCAGGCGTCAGACAGCGGGGTTTATGCCGCCGGAATCAACGCTAATGCCCGTCGCTGTAGCAATCCGTATTATGCGACCACCTTCCCCGGCGGCCAGTCGGCCCCGGCCCTGCAACAGGCGAATTATGCCCAGCAAACCGGCCCGCTTGCTTCGGGCACGGTTGGGTTTGCGTGGCGCGATGTTATCATCAACAGGACCGGCAGCACGGTGGAGTGGTTCATCGGCGGGCTTAAAATCGCCACCATCACCAATGTCAACCTGACGGCGAACAATGTTTTCGTCGGCTACTGGGATTCGTTCACGTCGCTTTCGGATAATACCAACCTGAGTTTTGGGCTGATTGATAACGTGCGGGTGGAACGCTTTGTCACCAATGTTCCGCCTTATCTCACCGCGCAGCCCGAGTCCGCGGTTGCAGCCACCGGGAATGACATCCAGTTCGATGTCACCGCCGGCGGCACCGCGGCGCTGGCGTATCAATGGCGTTTCAACGGCACCAACATCGCAGGCACGACCGGCAGCAGCTACACGCGGCTGGGCGCACAGGCAATTCACGCGGGAAATTATTCCGTGGTGGTGACTAACAGTAGTGGCTCGGTTACCAGCGCGGTGGCGACGTTGACGTTGACGCCAAGCATCCCGTTGCAGTTCACGTCCATCGCCGCGTTGCCGGATGGCCAAGTTACCTTGGGCGTGACGGGCGATCCCGGCTTCAGCGTGCAACTTCAGGCCTCTACGAATCTGGTGGACTGGTCAGCGTTGACGAATCTGCTGAATCCGACGGGAACACTGAGTTTCACCAACGAGCCTGCGGTCGAAGTGCCGTATCAGTTCTTCCGCGCGCTGTATCCGTGAGTTGGCAGCCGCCGACGTAAGGAGGCGGAGCGCGGTGCGAATAATCCGCCTCCTTGCGTCGGCGGCTACCGGTCAGGACATCAACGGCGCTCCCACCGGCAGAGCATCCGGCAGCGGCACAAACTCGCGGAACTTCTTCCAGAGCGGTTCGAAGTCTTTGTTCACGTCGCCGCTAAGACAATCGGTGATTTCACCCGCCGCTTCCGGATATTTGTCCATGACTTTCTTGAACGAGAACAGCGGATTATAGAAGGCATAAACCAATTTGCGCATGTTCTCCACGCCTTCGCGCATGTGCTGGCCGTAACCGGCGAATCGTTCGGGTGAAAAATCCTTTTCGACGATGGCTTTGTGGACTTCTTCGCCCGCCATCACGCCACTTTTGAGCGCCAGCATCAGCCCGCTGCTGAACACGGGGTCGAGGAAAGCGAATGCGTCGCCAATCAGCAACAAGCCTGCGCTGCCGCAGTGCTTCGCGTGCTGGGTGTATTCGTTGATGAGAAAATATTTGCCGACTTGTTCGCCGATGGAGAGGTGGTCCTTGATCCACGCGTTCTGTTCGATCTCGCGTTTGAAGATCTGCTCGGGCTCGCGCACGCCATCGCGCGTGAGATATTTGCCTTCGGCCACGACGCCGACGCTGACCATGTCGTTGTGTTGCGGGATATGCCAGAACCAGCCTTTCTCCGGCACATACGCCACCGTGGTCGCGCCTTCATCAATGTCCGCTTCGCGCTTCGAGCCTTTGTAATACGTCCACACCGCAACCTTGTTCAGATAAGGATCGCCGGTACGCCAGCCATTGCGCACCGTGGTGAAGGCTTCTTTGCCCGAACAATCCAGCGTGATCGGCGCACGGAATTCGACCGTTTCACCAGCCTTGGTCTGTGCGCGAACGCCCACGACACGTCCGTCTTCGCGTAACAATTCTTTCACGGTGGTTTCTTCCATGACCTGCGCGCCTTTTTCCCGCGCGTTGTCGAGCAGCATCTGATCGAACTCGGAACGCAACACCTGCCAGGTCTGCGCCACGGAGTCGCGGTCATAGCGCGAGAAGAAATAGAACGGTTCGCTCGCCTTGCCGTTCCGGGAGATGAACACGACGCTGTATTTCTTCACGAACGCCGACGCTTTCATCTTCGGGATCATGCCCAGGCGCAGCAAGGGCTGATAAGTGAACGGGATCAGCGATTCGCCGATGTGATAGCGGGGAAACTTTTCGCGTTCGAGTACGAGCACGCGATGTCCGTATTCGGCGAGGATCGCGGAGACGGACGAACCGGAAGGCCCGCCGCCGATGACGATGGCGTCATAATTGTTTTCAGTCTTCGTCATAAAATTAAGTCAACAATGCGTCGCTAATTGTTAGTGCAACCTTCTCTGGACGCTAATCACCGGGGGAAGATTCACGCGTGCAGTCGGGAAAGTGCCTGGCTGGCTGCCGTAATCCAATCCGTTTCCGGCAACGCGTAGGGCCGAAAAGTCTCCGTCCAGCCTTCCTGGCCGTTGAACAGGATGGCGCGATGCAGTCCGAGATCATTGGCCTGCGGCGATTCGATCAAGCTGGCCGAGTCGTTCGCACTCATCTGGAACACAACGCGCATCTCGAATTCGCTCACCGCTTTGCGGCTCAGGAAGCGCATCACGTTGTTGTAGCTGTCGCAGGTGGCGATGATGTGGAAGCCCAGGCCCGCGCCTTCGGTGATCAGTTTGTTGAACTGCAAACCGGCGTGCGCGCCCGAGCTGGCGTCCAGTGAGAAACTCATCTCCTCGTCGAACTTGAGCTTCTTGTTCCGTTGCAGGCCGTGGACGAACAGGAAAGTTTCCACGCCGCCAGATTGTTCGGCGCGGGTTTGTTGTTCCGTGGCGAGCGCGCTCATGATTTCATCCACGTCGCCGGCGCGAACGATTCTGGTCTCGTGGGGAATCGCTGCGACCGCTTGCTCCAGGAACTTGGCTTCAGCAGCGTCGGGCGCGCTGCAATCGAACACCAGGAAGCGCGCGCCGGCTTTCGGCAATTGTGCGGCGAGCGAGATCAGTCCGATGCCCAACATCCCCAGCGCCGCTTCTTCGCGCTGGCCGACGATGAGCAGATGACTGCCGCTCTGACGCCGGAACACGGCTTCGGTCGGGCCTTTGATCGAGTTCGGGGCGCCGAGCCAGACGCGCGGCGCACTGGTGGTTTGCAGCGTGCCCGCATTGAACAGCGCGCGGAGCAGGGGGTTGTCGCCGACGTTCGCCGGGGCGTTGCCTTCAAAAATGATGGGTTCGCGTGGAGCGCCGATCTCCTGATCGGCTCGCGGCGCACCCGTTTTACTACCACCGAGCCGATCGGGAGATCGGCGCTCCGCCGTCTGCACTTTCGCCAGCCATTCGTCCCGCACCTGATCGGGCAGCCAGACGACTTGGAACGGGCTGTTGCCCTGGATCGCGCCGCCTTCGTCGTTGTAGATCGCCTCGCCGGGGCGCGACAGCAAACGCGGCGCGGGATTGTCCTCGTTCATGATGAGGTAGGCGTCGGCTTCGTTGCACTGGAGCGCGACCCGCACCACCATCTGGCCGATCGTCGCGCGGGCCAAGGTGTAAGCGCCGCCGAGCGTTTGCGAGCCGAGCAACACGTGGATGCCGAACGCGCGACCCTGGCGCACGATACGATCCAGCAGCAACGCCGCGCCTTGGGACACGCGATCATCCTCGACGAACAATTCCTGGAACTCGTCAATCAACAGCAGCACGCGCGGCATCGGTTCGGTGCCGCCCGCGGTTTTGTAGCCCGGAACGTTTTGTGCGCCGAGTTTGCGGAAGAGATCGCCACGCCGCTTGAGTTCGTCGTCCACGCGTTGCAGCACGCTCAGGCCGAATTCGCGGTCGCTCTCGATGGCGATGACGCGCGCATGCGGCAGTTTATGCGTGGCGTAGGTCTTGAACTCGACGCCCTTCTTGAAGTCCACGAGATAAAACTCCACCTGCTCCGGACTGCACCAGAGCGCGAGGTTCGTGATGATGACGTGGAACAACGTGGATTTGCCCGAGCCGGTCTTGCCCGCGACCAGACCGTGCTGGCGTGTCCCTTGGCCGAGCGCGAGATATTGCAGCTTCGTGGCACCGGTGCGACCGACGGGGACGCGCAATTCGTTCGTGGTGTCGAGACTCCAAAGTTCGTTGTCATCGGGCGCGACTTCCTCAAACGGCATTTCCACCCGATAGGAATCCGTGCTCGCCTTGCCGATGTGTTGGAGCAACTGCGTGAGTAATTCCGCATTCGGCGGTGATTCGAGCGAGAGTTTTGTTCCGTCCCAATTCGCATTCGCCAGAGCAAAGCCATCGCCCTTGGGCACGATGCAGATGGTGTTCTTGCGCAATTCCTCCGGGACGAACTCCGTGGGCGCAGTCTTGCGCTGATCCCAATGGATGAGCAGATGCACACCGCAACGCGGGCCGCTGGCAGCGATGCTTTGCAGGCGTTTGACGGCGACCTCGGTGAAGTTCGTCGGGAAATCGGCGATGACGAGGAATTGATACTTCTCCGCGAGGCGGCCGGCCTGCGCGTTGTATTCGGCCAGCGTCTCGTATTCGTTACGCAGATACATCTGCGTGACCTTCTCGATGTGTTCGTTGAGGTCGGCGAGGCGTTGTTCGATCTGCGCGGGCTGCGTCCAGATGCGGCTGTTGATGACGCGCTCCTCGAAATCCGCGAGGTGCATGATGCCCGCGAAGTTCTGGCCGAGGCCAACGGGATCAAAAATCGTGAACGCCAGTCGTCCGGGCGGCGCGCTCGTCAGCAAGCGGATGATGACGTTGTTCAGCGCGCCGATGACCTGTTCGTGGCCGGAATTTTTGGTCTCAAACAAGATGGACGCCTGGTGGGGAACGGCCAGTTGCAGCGGGACAGCGAGCGGGCCGGTATCGGGCAGGCTGGGATGCTTGCCCGTCAGGAAAACTTCGCAGAAGCGTTCCAGGTCCACGGTGAGCGCACCGAACAGCGCGGCGGCGAGAAACTGTTCCGGCAGTCGGAGCGTCTGCCAGTGCGGGTCATTCCAGGCCGGGAAATGCGTGCGCGCGTCCGTGGCGGCCTGGCGCAACGCCGTCAGCGTGGGCAAAACGACGTTCTGCCATTCAGCCTCGATGGCGCGCCGCGCTTCATCACGCGTGGCGTTGATGCGGCTCAAGCTCTCCTGATGATCGGCCTCAAACTTTTTAACCGCCGAGTTGGTCTGGGCGTCGAGTTGCTGGATGCGTTCGGTCTGGAACTCTTTGATCCGATTGACCGCCACGCGCTGCTTCTCGTCGTTCAGCAGATTGAGCTGACGGGCTTGTTCGCCGAGGCGTTCGTTCCAGTCATTGCGCAGGTCGCGGGCGTGGTTGCGGAGTTGTTTCCACCGGTCGTTCAACGCCTGTGTCGTGGTGGCATAGGCGGAGCGGATGCGATTTGTCTCGGCTTCAAAATGGGCGGCATCCTTCTGGCCGCAAACCTCGGCGAGTTTCCGTGCGGACGCCAGCGCGGTGGCGGCGGCTTGGGCGCGGGTCGCAACCATTTGTCGGGTCAGAAAATGCAGCGCGAAGATTCCGGCTAATGCGCCGCCCATGATGGCCCACACCGAGGTCGGCACGGCGGCGAAGTCAAAGCGTCGCAGTTCCGGCACAAACGCCAACGGCACCAGCAACGCCAGCAGCACGCACAGCCAGAGCCGGAAAACGCGGAAGAACATCGGCAACACGAGCGCGTTGCAGCGGGAAAGTTCGCGGGCGGTCAGATCGCGTTGGACGCGAAGTTGATCGAGCAGCGCGTTTTCATCGCCGGTGGTGTTGAGGGAAGTAGGTGGGGACGCTGAGGCAAATGATTTTGCCAGCGAACGAAAGCCCCCGAGCACGGCCCGACCCCGGGCGCCAAGCTGATCCAGCGCCGCGACTTCGTTGGCGAGTTCCGCCGCGAATGTTTCGTGCCGGGATTTGTTCTGCTGCAACTCGGCGTCACGGACCTGTTCAGCTTCCAGCAAACCATCCTGGTTGCCCAGGGTGTGCCGGCTCTCTTCGCCCTCGATTTCCTGCAACCGCTGGCGGCGGGCATTTTCAAGGGCCTTGGTGATGCGGTTGCGGCGGGTCGCGCCGAGGGCTTCGGCAGCGGATTGTTTCTGAGTGGCCGTTTCGTTGACCGCAGTGGTTTCCGCGGTCCACCGGGAGCGTTCGTTGGCGATGGCCTGCTCAAATTGCGCCCGCAGGCGGTTGGTGCGCAGGCTGGTGTCCTTGTCCAGCTCGTCGCCACGGGTGACGGAGTCCCGCACGGCGCGACGCAGGCGGTCCAGTAACGCGACGGTTTCGGCGACGCTGCGGGGGCTACTCACAGTCTTGGCGGAGTTTGGCAAGGATGCGTTCAAGGGATTCAAGGGTGACGATGGCCTGGTTGACGGCGGGAATCAGTTCGCTCATGAAACAATGCTCGAACTCCATGCTCTTGGCGTCATGCCAATAATGTTTGGTCTGATCCCACTCGACTTTCAATTCGTTGGTCAGCCCGGCGAGACGATTTTGCGCGGCGCTCATGATGTCTGTTCCTCCGAGCTGGCGGCTTCCGGCGCGGCGGCGGCAACCGGTTTGGGGGCGCTGGGCGTCAGTTCCGCGTAAGCCGCGATGCTCTTGATGGCTTCATTCAGGAACGCGATGGCCTTGCTGAGGTCATGCTCCAGGAAGTGGCGCAACTTTTCCGCCTGCCGGGCGGGCATCTCGATGCGGGTGTCGAATTGCCGCTGCCATTGTTTGACGGTCTTGGCTTTGTCTTCGCCCTCGCGGATGGCGCGCCGCAGTTTTTGCACGGCCATCTGTTGATTGATGGAGGAGTCGCGCAAACCGGAGAGCCGGGCACTGAAAAGTTCCTGCTGGGCTTGTTCCAGTTCGCGGCTGAGGCGGCGGATCTGGTTGTGCCAGTAAGCCGGACGATCGGTTTCCAGCCAGAGCCGCGTGCGGGTGACATTATCGCTGACCTCGTCGAGGACGCGACCGGCTTTCTCGCGATACACGATGAGCCGGGCGCGAAAGGCTTCGAGCGCCTCCAGTGAAGTGACTTTGGCGCGTTCGGGCATTGGTCAGGGAAAACATCCAACATCCAACGCCCAACACCCAACACCCAGCAATCGCGGTTTGCGCAACCCGGGCATTGGATGTTCGGCGTTGGATGTTGAGTGTTGGATGTTCAATTTCATCTTCAGTGCTGGTTCAGATATTCCTCAATCCGCTGGGCCTTCCGCAGCAGGAACGGCGTGTGGACGTTGGAACTCTCGATGAATTTCTTGAGCACCTTCATCGTATCGCGGAACTCCTCGGAGAACTTGGCGTGTTCCTGGTCCTGCCAGGTGTCGCCAAGGGCGGCGAAGCGCGCCTGCAAAAGCGACATGCGGTTCTGGGTGTCGGTGTTGAAACGCTTTAACTCCTCGGCGAACCGGCGGACTTCGCCGGGGTCCATGATGGCCTGTGGCATGTTCGTTCCTCTTGTTTGGTCTTGTCTGGCAGAAAGATAACAGAGCCGGGCACCGGCTTCCAATGGGAATTCCGCCTTTGGTCTTAATCCTACTCGTAATCTTGATCTTAACCCGAACTCCGAAGTTGGCGCGCGGCAATAAACGTCGGGCAGGCTTTCCAGCCTGCCAGTGCGGGCGACTTTCCAGTCGCCCGTTTCGAGGAACACCGGACTGGAAAGTCCGGTGCACCGGCAGGCTGGAAAGCCTGCCCGACGGGCGCAACGGCGCTACGGTTCCCTTCAGCTTCGGAGTTCGGGCTTAATCTCTCCGCCGAACAGAGATTAAGATTAAGAAAAAGATTAAGATTAAGACGGCACTAGCCTGGCGGGAGGATTTCCACGATCTCCGAAAGCGGATGCCCCTGCGGATCGGAGATCACCGCCTTGCGACCGTAGAGGACGACGGGCGTTTCCAGTTCCAGCGCCTTGAGTATGAGTTCGTCAGGCTGGACACGGAGGAAATGCTTCGCCTCGGTCTGATGCCGGACATTGCATTCCTTGAGAATCCGGCCCAGCGGCACTTGCTCCAACAGGATCTGCTCCTGCGCGGCTTCCGGGAACTGGCCGAGGAAAACCTTGTTCGCGCCAAACTCGACCGGCTTTTCATCGTGATCCAGGCGGAGGATGACTTCGCGGTAATAAAAACTCCCGCGCCGGTCGCGGCCGAGCAGTTCGAGATGGATGCGGGAGTTGTGGAAATTTTCCAGCGTCGGCGTCATGTCGTTTTTGTGAACGAGCAATGACTTATACGGCTCGGGCACTTCATCACCGGGAATTATCTCGATGCGTGGCAATGGTAGTTTGGCGCGGCCGTAAAAGTCCGACAGCGGGTAGGCGTATTGATCAGGCATAGCGTCCGGTGTTGTGTTCCGGTTTGAAAAACTCGTGGAGCAGGCGGTCAATTTGGAGCAAGCCTTCGCGGGTGACGCCGATCTGGTCGCCGCCATTTGTCAGAAAGCCCCATTCTTTCAGCGTGGCGAGCGGTTTGGCGAATTGCTCGCGCGGGTCAGTGCCGAACTTGGCTTTGAATTTTTCCGCGCTCACCGTGCCGAGTTTGAGTTGCAGGATGAATTCACGGATGTAGCGCTCGTCGGCGGGCGGGGTGTAGGCGCGATAGACGGGGAGCTTGCCGGCATTCACCGCGTCCACATAGGGTTGGAACTCGTGGTGATTCTGATAATGCACACCGCTGAGATGGCCGAAGCTCGCGACGCCGATGGACAAAATATCCGTGCCGGTGAACAGGCCCTGACGATAGATGAACTTCACCTTGGCGGGATCGCGCACGACGGTTGTGCCGCTCGTGACGGTGTAACCAACCTTCTCGAATTCGCGATAGGCGTAATCAACCCACGCTCGTTTCGTTTCCCAATCGGCGACTGGTGCGACGAGTTTGCCGGCGGCTTTCATCTCCCGATAGATGCCGGTGTTGTACGGCACTTCCATCTGGTAGATCGTGACGGAGTCGGGCTGCAACGCGACGGCTTTGGCGACGGTTTCGCGCCATTTCTCCTCCGTCTCCTCGACCATGCCGGCGATGAGATCAATGTTGATCTGCGGGAAACCGATTTCGCGCGCGAAAGCGTAAGCGCGGGCGATCTCCTTGGAGCGATGCGCGCGGCCGTTGATCTCCAGCACGTGATCGTCGAAGTGTTCGATGCCGAGCGAAAGTCGCGTGACGCCGAGATCGCGGATGGCCTGCAATTTGTGATCCGTGAGCGTGCCGGGTTCGGCCTCGAAGGTGACTTCCTCGACTTCATCCCACGGCAGCAGGCGTTTCATGCCGTCGGTGAGAAACTTCAACTGCTCGGGCGAAAGGTAGCTCGGGGTGCCGCCGCCGAAATAGACGAACTTGGGTTTGCGACCACTGACGGCGGGTTTGCTCGCGTAAACGGAAAGCTCCTTGAGCAACGCGTCGAGATAACCGCGGATTTCGGACGAATCCTTGTCCGTATAAACTTTGAAATAGCAGAAGTGACAGCGCTTGCGGCAAAAGGGAATGTGGACGTATTGGCCGAGCGGAGTGGAGGGTGGAGGGTGGAGGGTGGATAGAGCCGACTCGAATTGCGGGATGAACTCCGGTTTCCAGAACGCGAAGGGCGGATAGTTGGCGACGAAATAATTTCCGGCGGTGGTTTCGTGCCGGAGCGGGGGAATGACGGTCGCGTTTGCCTTGGATGCCGGTGTCGTCATGTCGCTTGAATCTAGCCTTGTTTACTCAATTCCTCAAATGTTCGAGTCGGGTTTGACGCCAGGATGAGAAAAAGCTTCATGCGAGATTGATCGCGATGTGTTGTGGCCGGCCCGTGGTTGCTGGCGATGGTGGTTTTCGCCGGGCGTTGCTAGGGCTTTGGGGGCAAGACCTCGGCACCCCTGTTTTTTTTGCGGCGCTGGCCCAGCGCGGGGGCCGACGAGCTGGATGCCGGCGAGGCGCTGGCGGCGGCGCGGAGCTGGCGCTCGGCTTCATACCAGAATTCCTGGTCGCGACCGGCAGGATGCCCGGCTTGTTCCGACAGTTGATAGGCAAGTTTGGCAATGGCGCCGGGAGTCGGCGAGGAGGTGGTGTTCATAATGGTTCAATCCTTTGCACCGGACCGTTCCGGGATAATTCAACAACGACACCCGATTTAGCAACACGCATTTTCATGGTTGTAGATAATTCGACCGCAAAACCGCTGAATCAGCCCGCAAAGGTGCGATTTCTCAGATTCCTTCCCCGAACAGATTGGCCAGGCGGGCGGCGAGTTTGCGTCGGGCGACCGAATAGGAAAAATACTTCACGCAGAGACGATAATTGATTTCCGCCCATTCGGTGCGCAATTCGTTGTTTTGCAGGATGGTCCTGGTCTGCTCGACGACCTCGCGCGTGATGAGCTGCGACATCTCGATGGTCTTGAAGCCGAGCGGATCAATGTCGCGCGCATAGACGGCATAGCTGTTCACGACCACCGGCTTGCCGAAGTAGATCGCTTCGAGGAAGGCGTTGCCGAACCCCTCGTACAGGCTTGGATAGGTGACGAGGTCGGCGTGCGGGTAGATGTCGAACAGGGTGTAAACTTTTTTTCCGTCCGGGGTGATGCCGCGCGTTTCCCCGACGCGGTCCGCGATGAAGCGCACGTCAATCTTCGCGTCGTCAATGCGGTCGCGCAGCATCTGCATGTAGGCGCTGCCTTCATCGCCGGCGGGATGCGAGATGACGAGTTTGGCGCGCGGGTCGTTGAGCCGCCGGACCAGTTCGATGGCGTGTTCGATGCCTTTGCGGGCGACGACGCGGGTGGGTTGGAGGATGAGCCAGTCCGTGTCCGCCAGGCCGATTTCGTGGCGCACATCGCGGTTGTAATCGTCCAGACCGGGCGCGGGCGTCTCGAAGTCGAGGATGTTCGGGATGATGGACGAGGAAAGGCTGCATCGGCGGGCGAGTTCCTTTTGCGCCATCGAGTTGATGACGACGTGTTGGACGCCGGGCATCGCGCCGGGAAATGCCGCGCGCAGATAATCATTCACCGCGCTGACGACGAAGCGTTCGCGTTCCCAGGCGAAGTCATGATGGTGTGCGATTGTGGGCAAGCCGGTTTCCGCGATGAACTCGGTCATGGCGAGACCGAACGGCACGTGCATCGGGATCGCCAGGATGTTTTGCGGGATCAACACGTCAATCTGGAATTTCTCGACGAACTGATAGAGTTCATCCTTCAAAGTCTCCTTGAGGGTCTGGATTTCATTGGTCACGTCGCGGGTGCGCGTGGAGACGCCAAACAATCTGGCCTGGAGGGCGGCCACTTTGGGGTGATTGAAAAAGGCGAGCTCGGCAAAGTGACTTTTTGCGGCCGGGGTGTCCAGCAGGCCCGCCATCCAGAAACATTGGTGGCCCATCGTTTCAAGGATGTGCGCCCACTTGCGGGCTTCGAGGGTGACGCCGTCCGTGCCGTGAAAGCGCGTTGAGACAAAGCCGATGCGGCGCGGCTGGCAGGAGGTGGAAAAGAAATCACTCATAGGGTTTCAGACCAGAAATGGTTGTCAGCGTTTGATTCCGAACTCGGCTTCAAAGCGGTTGATGTTTTCGCGTTTGCCGACGACGAAGACTGTATCGCCTTCCGCCAGGGTCAATTCGCCGCTGGGTTCCAGAACTTCGGGCGTGCCTTTCAGGCTGGGCCGCGTGATCAGCACGGCGGTGATCTTGAAGCGCTGCGGCAGTTTCGCTTCGAGCAGTTTGGTGTTGGCCAGGGTTGGTCCGAGCCGCACTTCGGCGAGTTGATAGCCGCCGACGAGCGGGTGACGTTCGTCGCGGGCGTTGTCGCGCAACCGCTCCGCCAGGCGGTAGGCCATGTCGCGCGAGGGCAACACGACCAGGTCCGCGCCAACCTTTTCGAGCACTTGGGCGTGTTTGGCGTCGAGGGCGCGGGTGACGATTTTTTTGGCCTGCAATTCCTTGAGCGCGAGGGTCGCGAGGACGCTGCCCTGCAAATTTTCGCCGATGGAAACGACCACGACGTCGGCTTCCGCGACGCCAAGTTCACGCAAGGCGTCCTCGTCCTCGACGTCCAGTTCGAAAATATGATAGCCGTCCTCGGCGAGTTCTTTGACGCGCGCGGCGCTGCGTTCCGCGAGGACGACTTCGCAGCCGTATTCGGACAGGCGCGTGGCCAGATGCAGGCCGAACCGGCCCGCGCCCAGAATGATGATTCGTTGTGCCATAAATTTTCAGCCCAAGCCCACGGCTTCGCTTGGCACGCGCAAGTGCCAGGGGCGCGGCGGGCGGGCGAGATAGATCGAGAGCGTCAGCGGGGCGACGCGCCCGATGAACATCAGCAGGAGGATGACGACTTTTCCCAGCGGCGTCAAAAGCGGGGTTACGCCCGTGGAAAGGCCCGCGGTGCTGAAGGCGGAGGTGGCTTCAAACATCAGGCCGAGCCAGTGTTGCGAGGTTTGTGACGAAGCCTGGCCGCGTTCGGTCAGCATCAGCAGCCCCACGCCGGTCGTCAGCACGGCGAAGGCGAGCAGCGTGAGCATCACGGCCACCCCGGCCAGTTGCGGGGTGATGCGGCGGCCAAAAACCTGGATGTTTTCCCGGCGGCGCAACGCGCTCCACGCGGTCAGCACCAGCACCGCGAACGTGATGGTCTTGATGCCGCCCGCCATCGAACCGGGCGCGCCGCCGATGAACATCAATCCCAACGTGCCGAGCAGCGTCGGCGGATTCATCGCGCCGATGTCCACGACGTTGTAACCGGCGGTACGCGTCATCGTGGAATGGAAGAAGGCCCACGACAGGCGGTCCGCGCCGCTGACGTTGTTGAATGTGTGGTCATGTTCCGTCACGAGCACGAACAGCGTTCCCAGCAGCAACAGGAGGCCGGCGGTGGCCAGGGACAATTTTGTCTGCAACGTCAGCGTGCCGCGCCGGCGCGGGTCGCGCCGCCAGAAATAGAAGAAGCGCAGATTGATCAACGCCATCAGCCCGATGCCGCCGAGGATGACAAGGACATTAATGATGCCGAGGAGGTCCGGGTGTGACCGCCAGGCCACCAGCCCGGCGGGGAGCGTGGAGACACCGGCGTTGCAAAATGCGCTGACGGAATGAAACACCGCCTGCCACGCCGTCCGCGCGATGGATTGCTCGGGAAACGCTTCGTTGATGCGGTAGAACAGCGCGACGGCTCCGGCCAGTTCCAGCACGAAGACAAAGATGCAGCCGTAGAGGAACACGTCGAGCGGCCGGACTTTTTGCAGGCGGCCCAGCGTGGCGCGGATGGTTTGTTCGTCTGAGAGCGACAGCTTTTGCCCGCTCAAGAGCACGAGCGAGATGCTGGCGGTGAAAATGCCCAGGCCGCCCACTTGAATCAAAAGCAGTATTACGCCGTGGCCAAAGGTGTTGAAGACTTCGGCGATGTTGACGGGGCTCAACCCCGTGACGCAGGTGGCGGAGGTGGCGAGAAAAAAGGCGTCCAATAGATGCACGGACTGCCCGGCGCGATGCGACCAGGGCGCCCAGAGCAGCAGCGAGCCGATGATGATCACGGTGATGAAGAAGGCCGGGATGAGGCGCAGGTCCACTTCCTGCCGATGAACGACAGGTTTGCTCCAGACGGATTTCAATCTTTCCAGGGGCGCGGGCATCGCGGGCGATCTTTGTCTGGGGGCGAGTGTGACACTGGAAGCTTCCCTCTGACAAGCCTTGCCGCCGTCGGGTGTGATAGGAACTGCCGTTCATCGCCGCGATTCTTAATCTTAATCTTGTTCTTAATCTTCAGGCCCGGGAGATTAAGATTAAGAAAAAAGATTAAGAGTAAGAACATAAGCGGCGCGGCAGTTCCAATCACCTCCCGCCGCCGCAAAATTTCTTTTCCCCGGACTTCCCCGGCCCGGGGTTTTCTGTTTTGCTCGGCGGGAGGAAACATGAACCCAAGCCTCACCACGATTCTCACGGAACTTTACGGAGCGTCCGCCGGTCCGGCGGCAGCGCGCGACGTGCAATCATTGCTGGCCGCGTTCCAGCCGGCCGGCGGGCGCAAGTCCGGGGCGGAACTTTCCGAGCGCGATACGTTGCTCATCGCCTATGCGGATCAGGTGCGGGAGCCGGGACGCGCCCCGCTCGCAACGCTGGCGGAATTCGCCGGAACCCAACTGGCCGGCGTGGTGAGCGGCGTCCACCTGCTGCCGTTTTATCCGTGGTCGTCCGATGATGGTTTTTCAGTGAAAGATTTTTTTGCGGTGGACGCGGCGTTTGGCGACTGGCCGGACCTCGGGCATTTTCGACCGGAATTCGATCTGATGTTCGACGCGGTGTTCAATCACATGTCGGCGCAGGGCGGGTGGTTTCAGAAGTTTCTGGCCGACGAGCCGGCGTTCCGCGAGTTCTTCGTCACGGTGCCGGGGAATCCCGATCTGTCGCAAGTCGTGCGCCCGCGGGCGTTGCCATTGTTGACGGAATTCCAAACGGCGCGCGGCCCGGAAAAAGTCTGGACGACGTTCAGCGCGGATCAGGTGGATCTTAATTTCAAGAATCCTGCGGTGCTGCTGGCGACGCTGCGGGCATTGCTGTTTTACGTGCAGCACGGCGCGAAATTCATCCGGCTCGATGCCATTGCGTATCTCTGGAAGGAAATCGGGACGAGTTGCATCCACCTGCCACAAACGCATCGGGTCATCCAACTCATGCGCGCGGTCTTGGATGAGGTTGCGCCCGGCGTGCGCCTCATCACCGAGACCAACGTGCCGCACGCAGACAACATTTCCTACTTCGGCGATGGCACGAACGAGGCGCAACTCGTCTATAACTTTGCGCTGCCGCCGCTGGTGTTGCATTCCCTCGCCACCGGCAACGCGGAAAAACTCACGGGTTGGGCCGCCACGCTCGCCACGCCTTCGCCGCAGACGACGTTCTTCAATTTCCTGGCATCGCACGACGGCATCGGAATGAATCCGGCGCGCGGCATCCTGAACCAGGCGGAGATTGATGCGTTGGTGGCGCGGGCGACGGCGCATGGCGGCTTCGTTTCCTACAAACACAACTCCGACGGCTCGAAGAGTCCCTATGAGTTGAACATCACGTATTTTGACGCGCTCTCGAATCCGGCGGCGGACGAGCCGGTGGGGGTTCAAATCAAACGCTTTCTCGTCGCGCACGCGATCATGTTTGCGCTCTCCGGCGTGCCGGGAATTTATTTCCACTCGCTGTTCGGTTCGCGCAACGACCGCGCCGGCGCGGAAAGCAGCGGCATTCCCCGCCGCATCAACCGGCAAAAATTGTCGCGGGCGGAACTGGAAGCGGAACTGGCGAAGCCGGACTCGATCCGCTCGCAGGTGCTCACTGGCTTGAAGGAACTGCTGCGGCTGCGGAGCGCCAGTCGCGCTTTTGCTCCGGGCGCGCGGCAACGCATCCTGCCGCTCGATCCGCGCGTGTTCGCGCTGCTGCGTGAAACCGATGACGGTCGCGAGCGTTGCTTGTGTTTGCACAACGTCAGCGCGGAAACCCTGACCCTTCCGTCCGGTGGGGAACTGGAAAATGCCGTGACGCTCGCGCCTTATGAAGTCCGCTGGAAAAAGTCGGTGACCTAGCGCGTTTCCCTGAATCCTGTCGCTGAAAAAGCGGTGGATGATGGCGGCAAAAATTCCTGCACGCAGACAGGTGGGACGCCCGCCCTCACCCCGGCCCTCTCCCCCGAGGAGAGGGAGAAACGTACGCCGTCTTGTGGAAAAACCTGCGACTGGATGGGCGGAACAGGCGACCGAATCAAGCAGCGCCTCCAAGGGCTGTTCCCTCTCCCCGGGGGAGAGGGTCAGGGTGAGGGCGAGCGTGGCCGGCACCAAGCCAGTTGCCGCCTCGCTACGTCATTAAAAGTGGGTGAGGGGAAGGGGGCCTGTTTTTCGGAGCGCGGGCGGTCCCTCGCCCGCAGCGTGGCGCTCCGCGCAAACGCCCCGCCCGATTCGCCGCACTTCTTCCGAGAGGCGCGCTGCGGGCGAGGGACCGCTCGCGCTCCGGCCGCTCCCCGCACCCGACGTTAATCACACCCACGTCATGCTTGGAAACGGTCTAGCCCGGATATTTCATAACCTCTCATTAGCACCGGGCTTCAGCCCGGTGAACCAAGGGCCATGGAGCGTTTAACCCTTCAGCGGTTTTTACCCCCGGTGGAAAGCCGTTGAAACGGCCGCGAGCGCCTCCCCGCTTGCCACCGGGCTGAAGCCCGGTGCTAATGAGCGGAGCGAGCAAGAGGGTGAAAGATCCGGGCTAAATCCGAACTCCGAAGTTGGCGCGCGGCAATCAACGTCGGGCAGGCTTTCCAGCCTGCCGGTGCCCCGGACTTTCCAGTCCGGTGTTTCTGGTAACGGGCGACTGGAAAGTCGCCCGCACTGGCAGGCTGGAAAGCCTGCCCGACGGGCGCAACGGCGCTACGGTTCCCTTCAGCTTTGGAGTTCGGGCTAAATCAAACGCGCCAGAAAATCCCGCAGCTTTGCCGCGTTGCCGGATTGTCCCTCCGGGCTGGAGTTGTGGAGATGCCACGTCTGGAAGCCTTGTTGCCGCGCGGGGATGACGTCGTTGTCGAGCCGGTCGCCGACGATTATCGCTTCACCGGGGCTGATGTGGCGGGCTTCAAGGCGGGCGCGCATTATCTGGAACACGTGCGGGTCGGGTTTGCTGAAACCGTTTTCAAACGACCAGACGCGCAGGTCGGGCTGGAAAATGTTCAAGCCCAGCCCCTCCGCTTTGAACAGCGTCTCCAATTCCCGCAACGTGTAGGCCTGCGCGTTGGAGGCGATGCCGAGCGGACAACGCTGGTCCGCCAGCCAGCGCAACGTCGGCACGATTCCCGGCAGGAGCGTGATGGAACGGCCGATCTGCATCTGGCGATAGATGAAATCGTTCTGGGCGGCGGGTTTGAGTTTGGCAAAACCCGGCAACACTTCGGCCACGATGGCGGGCCAGAGGATCTCCGGCTTGGCGATACCACGCGCATGAGCGGCGTTGTGGCGCAAGGTGATCGCGCGGTTGCACGCGATGGAAAAATCGAGCCGGCTCTGCGAGGGCGGCTTCTTGAAAATTTCCTTGAACAACGCGTGCCAGAGTTCATCGGCCGGGGCGGGCGGCGGGCCGACTTGCAGCACGGTGCCGTAGATGTCGAATATGACGGCGCGGATCTTCATGTTTCCGTGGCCCATAAAAGCGGATATAAGTTGGGGGAGCAAAGTTTTTCTCCCAGCAAGTCGTTTTGTACTGCGAGTGGAGTGGTGGCTTTGGTCCCGCGCGGCGTGGCCCGGACGAGGCGGGCAAATTGCCGGGCGTAGGTTTCACCGCTCAAGGAATGGTCCGCATCCGGGGGCCAGGCGGTGACCTGTAATTGTCCGGTCGCGGCGCGCTTTTGCCACGCGCGCAAAAATGGATTCAGGGGCGCGCACTGTTCCCAGGACAACGCGCGCGGTTGGGCCAGCACTTCAAGCTGCGCGGTCAGGGTCAGGCGACTGAACGGAACGGCGGCGGCACTGCTTGTTTCAAGCACGATGGGCGTGGCAACGGATCGGCGGAGTGCCGCCGGCAAACTGTTGCGCCAGGGCGCGAATAATTTCTGTTGGCGCGAACATTCGGCTTTCCAATGGAACAAATCCGGGCTGACGAGGATTTCGTCGTAGGCCTGCGGCAGGCGGAAACCGAAGCGGCGCAGATCGGGGGCGACATTCGGCAGATTGCGGGCAATCAACGGGCGGCGGGCCGCCGCGGCTTCGAGATACGGCAGGCCGAAGCCTTCCTGGATCGAGGTGAGCAGCACGGCCTCACTCGCCGCCATGAGTTCGGCGACGCTGGGTTTGTTGGTTTCGTCACCTTGCAGTACGCCGAGCCGCAGGCGGCAATGATGCTGATGCGCGGCGCGTTCGAGCTTGTGGAAGTAGGGCCGTTCGTCGGCGGAACTCGCGCCGCCGGTGGTGATGAGCCAGGCCTCGGGCCGCAACCAGCGCGCGAGCAGCAGCGCTTCCGCGACATTCTTCCGGCGCAACAGACGGCACGGCAGAATCCAGACCGGCGCGTTTTGTTCGCGCAAGGTGCGTTCCAGCCACTGTCGGGCCGCGCGGACGGCGGCGGGCCGCGGCGGGCGCTGGCGCGGCACGGGATTCGGCAGCAACGCGGCGGCTGGGCCGAAATGCTTTTGCAGCACTGTGGCGTCCTCCGAATTGATGCCGGCATGGCGGATGCCAGGATGCGCGGGGAAGGTCGTCTTCGCCACGGCGGTCAGGCTGCGGAAACCGGAGCGGCGAATCTCCGGCCAGCGCCGCCAGCGGTTGTCGAACCACAGGTCGTGGTGATGCGAAACCAGCGTGATGCCGCGGGTATGGCAAACGTCCGCGACTTCGCGGGACAAAAGCAGATTGCGTCCAACGCCCAGATTGTGCGCCCAGACCAGAAAATCAGCCGGGTTGCCGGTGCCGAGAATTTTTTCCAGGGCGGCCCGGATGCGTGGTTGGATCTTCGCCGGCCCCATTTTCTGCTCGGAGAAATAGTTGAAAGCCCGGGCCACGCGGATTTCCAATCGCGCCGGGCGGATGAGGGCGGCGAACTGGCGGCGCCAGTTCTCGTCGCCAGCCTCACCGCAGGCGAGCGTGACCGTGGCGGCGCCTTTGAGTTCGCGCAGCAGGTGCGGCGTGGCGAGTTCGATCACGCGCCGGATGCCGCCGGGGCGGAGATGATAGTGGACAATGACCAGATTCACGTTCGGGCGCGGCCAAAAATAATTGCCGCTTTTTGAAATCGGAACTTGTCACACTCGCGCGCCTCGGGCGATAACTTTCATCGTTATGTCAGATTTTTTTCAGACTGGCGCGGTCGCGACGCTGCATCGCTTGGGGCCGCCGAACCTGGCGCGCATGGAATCCGAGCTGTCCGAGTTCGCGCAGGAGACGCCGATCTCCCTCGTGTTGCCGTGTCACGCCCGCGAGTTGGGGACCAAAGCCCTGCGCGCCATCGCGCGGGAACTGCGGAATGTCCGCTATCTCAGGCAGATCATCGTGGGGCTGGACGGCGCTTCCGCCAAGGACTGGCGGCGCGCGAAACGGTTCTTCGCGGTGCTGCCGCAAAAGCCGATGCTGATCTGGAACAGCGGGCCGCGGATGCAGGCCATGTTCCGCAAGCTCGAGGAAGCGGAGCTTTCGCCCGGCGAAAGCGGCAAGGGTCGCAATGTGTGGATCTGTTTCGGCTACGCGCTGGCGAGCGAACAGGCGCGCATGGTGGCGGTGCATGATTGCGACATCACCACCTACAATCGCGAGTTGCTGGCACGCCTGTGCTATCCGGTCGCGCACCCGGCGCTGGGCTTCGACTATTGCAAGGGTTACTACGCGCGGGTGACGGACAAATTGAACGGGCGCGTGATGCGGTTGCTGGTGACGCCGCTGTTGCGGGCGCTGAAAACCATCATCGGCCAGCATCCC
The DNA here is from genome assembly GCA_964594985.1 of uncultured Bifidobacterium sp. GTDB lineage: Bacteria > Verrucomicrobiota > Verrucomicrobiia > Limisphaerales > JADLHS01 > JADLHS01. The sequence continues at coordinate 84,472 of CAZQNQ010000019.1, read as the reverse complement.
TATCTGGTGTACATGGACACGTTCCGTTATCCGCTGGCGGGCGAGTTTGCGATGGACATGGATCTCGTGCGCCGCGTCCGCATCCCGCACGATTGGGCGTTGGAGATGGGGCTGTTGGCCGAGGTCTTCCGCAACAGCGCCCCGCGCGCGATCTGTCAGTCCGAATTGTGCGAAAACTACGACCACAAGCACCAGGAACTTTCCCCGCGCGACATTGACAAGGGGCTGAACAAGATGGCGGTGGACATCGCCAAGTCCTTGTTCGGGCGGATGGCGGCGGAAGGCATCAAGCTGGACACGGGGTTGTTTGACTCATTGTTGAGCGCGTATGTGCGGCAGGCCGAGGACACCCTGCGGTTTTATTCGGCGGACTCGGTCCTCAACGGGCTGCGTTATCCGCGTCACGATGAAGAGAGCGCGGTGGCGACATTCGTGCGCTCGATCAGCACGGCGGCCCGGGCGTTCCAGAATGATCCGTTGTGGACGCCGCTGATCCCGAATTGGAACCGCATCCAATCCGCGCTGCCGGATTTCTTCGACGAACTCAACCGCGCCGTGCAGTTGGACAACGAGATTGAATGAGTGCGGGAGCTGGAACGCCCAGAATTCTTAAAAGGCAGGGCGGCGTTGCTGCGCCGCCCCAATCAGGCAAAGCGGCAGCTTTGCCCTGCCGAAGTGGGATCAAAGATTCGCCACCTGGTTCAATACGGGTAATTCCGCAAGCAGGCCGAAACGCTCCTTGATCTTTTGCGCCAAGGGTTCGCGACCACGGGCTTCACCGTGAGTCAGGAATACGCGTGGCCGACACTGGGCGAGTGTCCCCACCCATTTCAATAATTCCGTCTGGCCCGCGTGGGCGCTGAAGCCGTTCAAGGTGTGGATTGAAGCCTTCACCGCGATTTTTTCGCCGAAGATGGAAACCTGCTTGTCGCCGTCCACCAAACGCCGCCCGAGCGAGCCTTCGCCCTGGTAACCGACGATGAGCACGCGGGTATCCGGTTTCCAGAGGTTTTGTTTGAGGTGATGCAGGATGCGCCCGCCGTTGCACATGCCCGAGCCGGCCATGATGAGACACGGGCCGGCGAGTTCGTTGAGCTGCATCGAGTCCTGCGCGGTGGGCGTGGCTTTCAAGGTGCTCAAGTCCTCGGTCAACGGCCGCTCCCGTTGCAGCGTTTTGAACTCGGCGTCGAACAACTCCATGTGCGCCCAATAAATCCTGGTGGCTTCGACGGCCATCGGGCTGTCGAGAAAGATGGGGAACTTCGGCACGGTTTTCTGGCGGAACATCTGGGCGAGCAGATAGAGCAGGAGTTGCGTGCGGCCCACGGCGAAGACGGGCACGAGGATTTTGCTCCGCGCGGCGATGGCGTTTTTGATGATGCCCTCGAACTCCCGCACCGTCTCGGCCAACGCCTTGTTGTCCCGGTCGCCGTAGGTGGATTCCATCACGAGCACGTCCGCTTTCTCAAAGCCGACGGCGTCTTCGAGGATCGGCGCGCCTTTCGGGCCGACGTCGCCGGAGAAGACGATGGTCTTCGTTGCGCCGCCGTCCGACACGCAGAGTTGCAAACTGGCCGAGCCGAGCATGTGGCCGGCTTCCACCCACCGCGCGCGGAGGCCGGACGCAACCTCCACGGGTTGATCGTACGGCACGGGCGTGAACCGCTCCATGATCTGCGCGACGTGTTGTTCGGTGTAGATGGGTTCGAGCGGCGTTTCGGCGGCGCGTTGGCGTTTGCGATTGAGGCGCTCGAGATCCATCGCCTGCAGATACGCGGAGTCGCGCAGGATCAAGTTCGTCAGCGGAATCGTGGCTTCGGTGGCGTAGATCGGCCCGCGATAACCGGCCTTGGCGAGCAACGGCAACCGCCCCGTGTGATCGAGATGCGCGTGCGTGACAACCACCGCGTCGAGCTTGGCGACGTCGAGGCTGGGAGGCAGGATGTTCAAGTCATCGTGATGACTGAAGCCTTGGAACATGCCGAAGTCCACGAGGACATGGGTGCGATTGGTTTGCAGCAGATACGCCGAGCCGGTGACCGTGCCCGCCGCGCCAAGGAAAGTGAGTTTGATGCCCATGATGCGTTGATGGTTTTGGTGCGCGGAGTATCGGCGGGGCACGGGGGCGGTGACAAGCTTGCGCTGTCAGTGGCGGTGGGATTTGGAGTTGTGGCGCGTGCGAGTTCTTAGAGCCTGTTTGAAAACTCCTCGCTGGAAACCCGGAGCAAGGATGCTCCGGGAACCCGCGGGCAGGATGCCCGCGCTACGATGTAACGCAGGCATCCTGCCTGCGGGTTCGGGCGGCATCCCTGCCGCCAGTTCCGGGTTTTCAAACCGGCTCTTAGAGCGGACCCCAAAATGAATGTCGAAAACTCCCGTTATACGAACCGCCCCTCACCCCGGCCCTCTCCCCATCCGATGGGGAGAGGGTGGCCGCTAGGCCGGGTGCGGGGATTTCGTTGCCGGCATTCTTTTTGAGAACTGTTCTAATCGTAATCTTTTTCTTAATCTCCTGACAGGTGTCCGAAGATTAAGAACCTGTATCAAGATGATGCTTTTTACTTTGGCTGGTAGGGCGCGTCAGTCCCTGCGCGCCGTTGGCTGGCTGGCACGGAACGGCGCGCAGAGGACTGACGCGCCCTACCTTCACCGGCCATTTGGTTACAGGCTCCAAGAAAAAGAGTAAGATTAAGAAACGGACAATGGCAGCGTGGGACTAAAATTGCGCGGTCAGTTCGCTTTCGCACCGAAGCAATAGACGCTGCCGTCATTGCTGCCGATGATGATCTTGCCGTCGGCCACCGCCGGGGAACTCTCGATCGCCTGGCCGATTTCGTAGGACCAAAGCTCTTTGCCATCCGCCAATGATACGAGATAAACCCGGCCATCATCGGAGCCGACCACCACTTTATCGCCGCAGACGACGGGCGACGAATCCACCTTGCCGCGCGCGGCAAACGTCCAGATTTGTTTGCCATCGGCGCGGTTGACGCAATGCAGTTTTTTGTCGCGGCCACCGAAGATCACGCGGTCTGTGGTCACGGCAGGAGAGGAAAAGTAGGGGAACGAGCGATCACGATAAGCCCAGGTGTTCGTGTTGGCCTTCAGGTCCACGCAGAGGAATTGATTTTCGTAGTGGCCGAAGTACGCGTGCCCGTCCGCCAACGCCACGGACGCCGCGATGGGTGCGCCGATGTCATTGCTGTGCGCAAGCTGGCCATTGGTGAGGGTGACGGAGTAGAGCACGCCGTCGCAGCCTCCCAACGCGGCGACCCCCTGCGCGATGGCGGGGCTGCCGTTGATGTAATTGCCGGTCTCGAACACCCAGTTGCTTTTTCCGGTCGCCGCGTCAAGGCAATACAATTTGAAATCGTAACTGCCGACCAGGATGTTGGTGGTTGTGCCCCTCACCCCGTCCCTCTCCCCATCGGATGGGGAGAGGGTGGCTGAAGGCCGGGAGAGGGGTTGCACAAACCAGTTGGGCGCGCTCAGGATTTTGTCGCCCGTCTGATATTTCCAGAGTTCCTTGCCCGTGGCCGCGTCGAGCGCGTAGAGATGGGCGTCACTCGAGCCGACGAAGATTTTCCCGTTCAACACGAGCGGCGACGATTCGATGGCGTCGCTGTTCGTGAAAGCCCAGACCAGTTTCCCACTGGCCAGATCCAGCGCGTAGAGTTGCTGATCGCTGGAGCCGACGAAAACGCGCTGCCCCACGATGGCGGCGGAGGATTTGACCGGGCCTTGCGTTTTGAAACTCCAGAGCAGGGCGGGTTTGTCGGGCAAGGTGCCGCTGGCGACGCCGGTCAAATCCGGTTGCCCACGATACATCGGCCAGTCCGCCGCCGCGCTGGTAAGAATTCCAGCCGCGTGGATGGCGAGGCAAAGGACGGTCAGGCAACTCAGCGTTGGCATCATAGGCACATTATGATGCAACTTGGACTGCGCGGCAGCGGAAATTATTCTGCGTCAAAAAATTGTCGCGGTGAATGCGATGACTTGGATTACGCTCCAGCCGGCAATCTCAGCGCCGGTTTGAACCCGCATTCCGAAGTGGGCGGCGGCGCAATGGCTGTGGGGCAGACATTCTTGTCTGCCGGTGCGGGCGACTTTCTAGTCGCCCGTTCCGCCCAACACGGACTGGAAAGTCCGGTGCATCGGCAGGCTGGAAAGCCTGCCCCACAGCGGCTTCGTCCGACACCATCCATTCAACTGCGGAGTTCGGTTTGAAAACTCCGCGCTGGGAACCCGGAGCAAGGATGCTCCGGGCACCCGCGGGCCGGATGCCCGCGCTACGCCGTAACGCCGGCATCCGGCCGGCGGGTTCGGGCGGCATCCCTGCCGCCCGTTCCGGGTTTTCAAACCGGCTCTCAAGGTTTGGGCGCAAATCCGATCTGCTGGATGATTTCCTGGCCGCGGGCGGAGACGACAAATCCGATGAAGTCTTTCGTCGCTTGCGATTCGTTGGCTTTGTTGGTGTAGAACCGGACGGTCCGGGCGTAAGCATATTTTCCGCTGTTGACGGTGGCCGCGCTGGCTTCGATGCCGTCCACGGTGAGCGCCTTGACGCCGGATGCTTTTGCCTGCGAGAGGCCACAGTAACCGATGCCGTTCGGGTCCGCGGCGACGGCCGTTACCAGACTGGTGTAATTCGTGTGCAGCTTTGGATGGGCGGCGTATTCTTCGTTCTTCATGGCGATCTCTTTGAAACCCAGGCAGGCGCCGGAGATCGGATCGCGGATGTAAAGATGGATGTCGGCATCTGGTCCGCCCACCTCCGTCCAGTTCCTGATTTTGCCGGTGAAGATTTCGCGCACTTGATCCTTGGTCAGATTGGCGACCGGGCTGTTGGCGTGGGCGATGATCGCCACGCTATAAGTGGCGATGGGATAATCATTCATCTCCAGGTTGGCATCCTTGGCGAGCTCGAGATCGGCCGGGATGGCCGTCCGGGAAGCGGCGGCAATGTCGCATTGCCCGACTCGGAGCGCCGCCATGCCGTAACCGGTGGCCTTGGTTTCGATGTCGAAGTTGATGGCGGGATGGGATTTTTTGAATTCGGCGACCAGGTCTGGCGCCAGCTCTTCACCAAAAGTATTCGAGCCGCGGATGATCACCTCATCGGCGTTGCCGGCAGTGATGGTGCTGTTCGAGTTTTCCGTTGTGGGTTTGGTGCCGGGACAACCGAACAACAGGAAACTTGCCGCCAACAGGCAGAAACATTTCAGCAATGGTTGCGGCGGCACCCGGGTGAATAGGACGGAAGGCTTTGTTGTCATAAATGATTTTTGGAGAAGCGACGCGCCGACTACGTTTAGACGTTGCTGGAGGGATGGCAAGGGAAAAGTGCCTCTTCGATGTTTGAATGGTGTGACGCTCGCCCTCACCCTGACCCTCTCCCCCGGGGAGAGGGAACAGGCAGCGCCCGCGCCGCTCCGTTTGTTCTTCCGTCCGGCCAATCCAATCGCAGGTTTTCGAGGGCAACGGCAGACGATCCTCCCTCTCCCCATCCGATGGGGAGAGGGAGGCCGCAGGCCGGGTGAGGGGAATTCGTTTCCGATCAACATTTTGAGAACGGTTCTAAACGTCGAAGAACCGGAAAATAATTGCACTGGCCCACGTTCGGGCGGTATCAGCCGCCGGTCCAAGCCTGTCCCCATTTCATGCGGTGTCGAGGGCCGGAAATTTGGCGTGTCGGTGTTGAGGCTGGCCGGCACTGGCTGTTTGTTTTTGCGCAAGCTGCTTGTTTCATGCAACGCATGGATGAGTGGTTTCCTGTGCAGGCGCAAAGCAAACCTACCAAATGTTGTGGATTCACGATGGTTTCAATCGAGGCACGCCCGTTGCTAAAAGAACAGGATGAGACCAAGTGAGCGAGCGATCACGTTTCAAAGAAATGATTCACTTTGGCGGGAGCGGTATTACCTGTCACCTGGTTGTCAACAAACTGACACCATCATGTTAATAATTCGCCGGGATAAACTCTTGCAATTTGAGGAGCGCATCCTAGAGTCGTAACGAAGATAACCAAACAGTCGTAACGAGGCGGCTAAAGCTGAACCGCTTCCCAAAACCAAACAACCGGCGAATCCTATATCTCCCGCTGTCAATATGCAGCCACCTCTCAAAGTCCACACTCATCAACGTCTCCGTGCCTTTACTCTCATCGAACTCCTCGTCGTCATTGCGATCATCGCCATCCTGGCGGCGATGCTCTTGCCCGCCTTGTCCAAGGCGAAGGCCAAGGCACATAAAATCGCCTGCTTGAGCAACATGCGGCAGTGGGGGCTTGGATTCCGGATTTATGTGGAAGACAACAACGATTTTGTTCCCGAAGAAGGAAACACGAGTGTGGCCATCAACGATGCCAATTCGGGCAACTTGAATGAAGCTTGGTATAATTCCGTGGCCAAGTTGATCAGCCAGCAGTCCATGGTGGAGCTTTATGCGGCGTTAAATCCTCCTGTGCCGGGCAACCGTACGATTCATGCGTGCCCTTCCGCGCCTAAACCGAGCGCCACTGTTTATCCTCCCAGCGGAACGCCAACGCTGGCCAAGGCTTACTTCATGTATGGTGAAAATTCCCGGATTTGCATCAATCGGAGCACCCGGTTTGGCACTCCACCGGTTGCGCAAACGAAGATTTCCAACGTCCGGAAGCCGACCGACACGATCTTTCTGGCGGAAGTGGATGGTAACTCATCGACGGTGGGTATTGCCAACAGTGTCACCACAGGTTTTTATGCGATCGCCCGGCATGATCGGGTTGGAAATTTTTCCATGGTGGATGGCAGTTCGCGGGGCATCAGGACGAACGACTTTTTGCGCACTTCCGGGGAGGCCAACGGCGGGGGACAGAATGAGTGGAACAAGGAGCGAGTGGTTTATTGGTATCCTAACCCGACCACACCGGATTGAATTTCAACAAAACGAGAGAGAAAAGAAAGAAACCCAACAAAACTAAGACGCTATGAGTAAAACACGCAATAATTGCTTGCAAAGAATTGCAGGCGTGGCAATGGCAGCCGCAGCACTGGTGATAGGGAATCAAGCCCGAGGACAGGCCTTCAATTTTACGTCCGACAACCTCTCCTACAGTGAGAATTTTGATTCGATGGGGGCATCTGGGACGACTTACATCAACGGATGGACCGCATTACGCGGTGGTGGAACCGGCACTTACGGGCAAACTCTCACGCTGGGTGTAAATGATGGAAGCACCTCAACAGGGGGAGCGTATAACGTAGGGACTACAAGTGATTCGGAGCGGGCATTTGGTACACTAGCTTCAGGTTCCGTGTTTCCATTTATTGGGGCATCTTTCACTAATTCAACGGGCGGCATTATTACCAACTTTTCGCTCGCTGGTTTCTCGGAGCAATGGAAGTCTGGAAGCAGTGCAGCTCAAAATGAGGTGATAAGTTTTGAATACAGCTTGAATGCGACCACTTTGACCAACGGAACATGGACTGCGATTTCCAGTATGGACTTGGTCGAGCTTCTTACCTCTACGACCACTGCGGCTGCTGTTGATGGGAACGCAAATAAGATTGCGATTTCCGGTTCATCCGGGCTGATTTCATGGCCGACTGGTGCGAATCTGTGGATTCGTTGGCGGGATACTGACAATGCGGGTAGTGATGGCATGTATGCAATTGATGACTTTTCGATGAGTGTGCAGTTTCAACCAGCAGGGGCACCCCCAAGTGTTGTCGATATTCAACCCTCCACTGTCACCACGAATGCCGGAAACAATGTTGCCTACACGGTTTCTTTCACCGGAGATTCGCCGTCATTTTCTTGGTACAAGGTGGTAGGTGTTACTACAAATCTCATTTCATCCGCGACGACAGCTACACTGACCCTGACCAATGTGACTGGTGCGGATACGGCTAATTATTTTGTCATTCTCGCAAATGGCGGTGGTTCATCCACCAGCGCGGTTGTGACCTTGACGGTAACTGATCCCGTCTTGGTTTGGGGACCGGTCAGCCAGTTGAACCTTGAAGGTTCAATCTCTGGATTCAGCGTGAATGCCAAAGGAAGCGCGCTGCAATACCAATGGTATCGGGGCACCCCGCCCAGCGGAACTCCGCTTTCGGATGGTGGTCGGATTGCTGGTGCACAGACCCGGTTTTTGACTATCAGCGATACAGTCGCAGGCGACGCGGATAATTATTATGCCATCGTAAGCAACACATACGGTTCGATTACCACAGACCCTGCCACATTAACAACGATGTCCGGTGCGGGCACATTGGTGACTTGGGACTTCAATGCATTGGGTTTGGATCCTGCCAATGCTGAACCATCTCAGGGGCAAGCGTCCGCACGTGCTACCACAACCGGAACAACCAACAGTTTCCAACCCGCCAGCGGTAGTCCCTTTGATCCGTATGCTTCAATCCTTGGGGTTACCAACTACTATTTTGGTTCGGCGACGTATCCTAATAACGGCACGTCAAATAAACTGGCTGGGGCGCAATTTTCCGTTAGCACGGTCGGTTTCAAAAACCTGACCATCGCCTATGATCAGCGGGCGAGTGCCACCGGCAGCAAGTATACCCGGCTGCAATTCACGACCAATGGAACGGACTATATCGACTATCCGGCAAGCTCGATGTTCTTCAATGCAATTCCTGCTTGGGAGCAGCGTTCGTTCTCACTAGTGGGTTTTCCTGGCGTGGCCAACAACCCCAATTTTGGCATTCGGGTCGTCAGCGAGTTTGAATCCACAGCTACGCTTGGTGCAGTAAATAATCCCAATTATGTCGGTTTGGCCGGAACAACGGCTTCTTATGGCACCGGCGGAACGTTGAGCTATGATATGGTCAAAGTTAATGCCGATCCCATTGTGGGCGGCAATACGCTGCCGACCATCACTGCGATTGCCGCCCAATCCACCCCGAACAATGCGGCTAAAGTGGTAGCCTTCACGGTGGGAGATGCCGAAACGGCAGCCGGTTCGTTGAACGTGACGGCCATCTCGTATAATCAAGCATTGGTTTCAGATGGGAATATTGTTCCGGGTGGAAGTGGTGCCGGCCGGAATATCACCATTACTCCAAATGGAATTGATGGGGTCGTCCCAATCTTGGTGACAGTCACTGATGGGGACGGTGATTCTATTGCAACCTGGTTCAACCTTACCTTGACTCCGATAAACGCTACGCCAGGCATCACACAGATTGCCAACACAAACACCCTTGCCAACACGCCGATCTCAATTCCGTTCGTCATTGGCGATGACAGTCCAGTGGGAGGGTTGACGCTCTCGAGCAATACGTTGAACGCGAACCTGATTTCGTTTGCCAATATTTCCATAACTGGTTCCGGATCCAATCGGGTTCTTACGTTGACTCCGACCGCCAATACTTTGGGCGTTGCGCCCATTAGTGTATCAGTCAGCGATGGGGTGAATACCGCGACCACTTCATTTGCGTTGACAGTTCGTCCCAGCACCAATGTCGTCTTCAATGACTATTTCCAGTATGCCGATGGCGATCTGACCAATGTGACCGGTTATTTCTGGAGTGATCATAGCGGGGCCACGCCGATAACCGTTGCGGGCGAGGCCGCAATCATTGATGGCGCCAAGGCGCAAGACTGCAATGCCCCACTGATTGGTGTGCCTTACACGACCAATAGCGGGGTGACTTTGTACAGCAGCTTCAAAGTGAACTTTAGTGTGTTGCCAAATGGTCCGGGTACATATTTCGCCCACTTTAAAGATGACGGTACGTTCAACTTCTATGGCCGTGTGGTGGCTGCAACCAACGGCGCAAGCGAAGATGGCAAGTTCCGCCTGAGCATCGGCAATGCTTCAAACGCCAGTGCCACGAGCGGCCAGTTCCCTCGTGATTTGGAGATTGGTGCGACCTACACCGTTGTGACACGCATAACCCTGTCCAACATGAATGCCACCATCTGGATTGACCCGGCCAGCGAGGCAGACACTCATGTGACTGACACAACCGTGACAACGAATTCTGTCGGAATATTTGCTTTTGCCCTTCGGCAAAGCACCGGTGAAGGAACTTTGTCATTTGACGATCTTGTGGTCGGGAAATCATTTGCTGCGGTCATGCCGGTTCTGGCAATTGACAAAAGCGGTTTGAACCCAATCGTGACTTGGGATAACCCGACGTTGCCCTTACAGGCGGCGCCAGTTGTGACGGGGACATATACCAATATCCCGGGAGCCACCAGTCCTTACACGGATACCTCTGGAGATGCCCAGCGTTACTTCAGGCTCTATAAGCCATAATCTCGGCAGGTAATTTGTTCATGAAGGGCGGCCCGCAAAGCCGCCCTTCTTTTTTGTCTTCACTGTTGGTTTGCGTCGGTTTTCCCAAATCCATCTGGGCGACGGACGCTTTCATCCTCTGCACTTTTGGTTTGCGCGTGGTGATTGCCAGTCTAGAGCGGGTTCATAGAAACTGTAGCCGCCGAAGTAATGAGGCGGTTTGATTTTGATTTGAGTCCGACTCCTCACGGCGGCGGCTCCGGCAAAACTTAAACCGCTCTAATGTAATCCCCGTTCTCTCCCGGTTGGTGGACGGCTGGAGTGTCGCCCAATACCGGTAGGAGAAGCCTGTGAATAAGTTTCTTCAGCCTGTTCTTGCCAAAATAGTGGGATACGCATAAACATGTGGGCGTTGTTGGCGGGCAGTTGCTTGATTGGGCTTTCTCCGGGACAAACAACAAATCCAAAAATGGCCAGACCTCTGAGACAGGTTGCACCTCTTTTCCGATACGGCCTCGCCTGTACTTTGATCGAGTTGCTGGACGTGTTCAGCAGAATGGTTCTCACAAATAATTTCCGGATCAAATATCGAGAACCTCTCGCCCGGCCTGCGGCCACCCTCTCCCCATCGGATGGGGAGAGGGACGGGGTGAGGGGCCGTCCGGAAATTATTTTTGAAAATCAGTCTAGGCGCGCCATTTTCGCCGCGCCGCTGGTGTCCGCGTGGTCCAAGGCCAAAACCAAAGTCCAAGCCACAAGCTGCTTCAATAATTTCAAGCAGTGGTGGCAGTGTACGCTGGCACATCAAATTACATACCGGCCAAGCTGCATTCCGGCGGCGCACTTTCACAATCATGCCGGCTGGGATTTTACATTGAACAAACGGCTTACGGATAATCCAGAGCTTCATTGGATTCCATAGGGCCGGCCTCCGGGCGCCAAGGGTTTCTTCTGTCAGCAACCAAAACCACAGAACGAAAGGGAAAAATGAACACAAATCAAAAGACTGAACTAGCGTCCGGGTCAGGCGTTCGCCCGGGGAAACTCACTACCATCACTGCCGCTGCGATGTTGTTTCTCGCCGCAAGCAGCCCAGCCCAAGTCGTCCTCACCGGCACGAACTACACGCAAAACTTCGATGGCATCGGCGCGGGGTTGCCCGTTGGCTGGTCGGTGCGAACCGGCGCCACGGCGAGTGGCCTAGGGACAGCCGCAGCATTCAATAGTGCGCAAGTTTCATGGAGCAGCACGACGGGACAATTCGCCAATCATGCTTCAACGGTCAGCGATTATGGCACCAACTTCCTAGGCACAGAATTACTACCGGTCAGCGCCACGAACCGTTGTCCGGCCATCCGGCAGACCGGGAGTCTTGGCGATCCAGGCGCCGCCTTTGTGCTGCAGGTAGCCGACACCATCGGGATTACCGACCTGTCTCTTAGTTTGGATCTGAATCTTTTGCGATCCAACGGCTATTCCACCACTTGGACCGTGGACTATGCGGTCGGCAATACCCCGAGCGTATTCACGTCACTGGCGGCGTTCAGCGATCCCGGCGGCTTCGGGGCGACGCGGCTTGCCAACTTGAGCCTGAATGCCGATGCCAACAACCAGGCCCAAAACGTGTGGATTCGTGTGGTGGCATTGGCTGCGGCGACCGGCAGTGGTTCCCGCGATACGTTGGGCATAGACAACATTTCGCTCATGTATAGCAACGTGAATGCGTCTGTTCCGCACACCCCGGTGCCGCTTGCAATTCAGATTGTCGGCAACAACGCAGTGCTGACCTGGGCCAACTCCGCTTTCAAACTTCAAGCTGCGCCATCCGTGGCCGGCACGTACACCAATGTTCCCAACGCTGTCAGTCCCCACGCGGTGCCCATTGATCAGAGTCGGCGCTTCTTTCGCCTGGTCAATCCGTAGCTTCTGATGTGATTTCATCAAGGGCGGCCTCCGGGCCGCCCTGCTTTTTTATTTTGTGCCGGAGCAACAACCTCGCACAATGCGCCGGTGATGAACCTGAACCGCGCCGTATTTCTTGATCGCGACGGGGTGCTGATTGAGGACCGGAATTACCTCCACCGGGTCGAGGACGTGGTCTTCACACCGGGAGCGTTCGTTGGGTTGCAGCGGTTGGCGGCGGCGGGATTTCAACTGTTCATTGTCACCAACCAGTCCGGCGTCGGACGGGGTTACTTCACGCTGGCGGACGTGGAGAAAGTTCACCACCATCTGCGCGCCGAGTTTGCGCGGCAGGGCATTGTTATCCAGAAGATTTACGTCGCCCCGGAAGCGCCGGACCAGCCGAGCCGGGGACGGAAGCCGTCGCCGCAGTTTTTGTTCGACGCGCGGGATGAGTTCGGCTTGGACCTTGCCAAGTCGTTCCTGGTCGGGGACAAGTGGATTGACCTCGAATGTGGCTGGAATGCGGGCGTGCAAAAGAGCATCCTCGTCCGCACCGGTTACGGTCGCGAAACGGAACAGAAATACGCAGCGCAGATTCAGCGGGCCGTCGTAGTGGATGATTTGGCGGCAGCGGCGGGCTGGATTTTGGGACAAACTGTGACCCGGTAGCCGCCGACGTGAGGAGGCGGGTCGGGTAAACCTTACGAAAACCGCCTCCTTACGTCGGCGGCTACGGAATGAAACTATGTGCGGCATCATTGGATACATCGGTAAAAAAGCGGCTTCCCCCATCGTGCTCGAGGGGTTGCGCCGCCTTGAATATCGCGGCTATGACAGCGCCGGCGTGGCGGTGTTGCATGAGGCGAGTCTGAATGTGCGCAAGAAGAAGGGCAAAATTGACGAGGGCCTCGCGCGCGAATTGGAAGCCAGGCCGGTTTCCGGCGATGTCGGCATCGGCCACACCCGTTGGGCCACGCACGGTCCACCCTGCGACGAAAACTCCCATCCGCACCTCGATCAATCCGGCAAGATCGCCGTTGTTCACAATGGTGTGATCGAGAATTACGATCAGCTCAAACAACGCCTTACCAAGGCCGGGCACAAGTTCCATTCCAGCACGGACACGGAAGTGTTGGCTCACCTGATCGGTGAACATTTTTCCAAGCGCGCCAAAGAGAAGTCTGACGTGAACCCGCTCACGCAAGCCGTGTGCGATGCCTTGCGGGAAGTCATCGGCACGTACGGCATCGCCGTCATCTGCACCGAGCAGCCGAACGTGATGGTTGGAGCGCGCCGTGGTTCGCCGCTCATCATCGGCATCGGCAATGGCGAACATTTTCTCACCAGCGACGCGAACGCAGTCGTCGCGCACACGCGTCAGGTCGTGTTCCTGAATGACTACGACGTGGCGACCGTTTCGCGCGATCGCTTCGACGTCATCAATCTCGGCACGGACACGGCCAAGGTGCAGATCAGCCAGTTGGAATTTCAGGCGGAAGATTCGCAGCGCGGCGAATACGCGCACTTCATGCTCAAGGAAATCTTCGAGCAACCGCGCACGGTGGAGAACGCCTCGCGAGGACGCATTGATCATGAAGGCGCGACGGCCCGTTTTGGCGGCTTGAATCTGAGCGCGGCGGAATTGCGGAGCATTGATCGCGTGGTCATCGCCGCGAGTGGCACGAGCTGGCACGCGGCCTTGATCGGCGAATACCTGATCGAGGAATTCGCGCATCTGCCGGTGGAGGTCGAATTCGCGCATGAGTTCTGTTATCGCAACGCGCCGCTGGAAAAAAACACCGTGCTGCTCGTCATCTCGCAATCCGGCGAGACGGCGGACACGCTCATGGCGTTGCGTGAAGCGAAACGCCGCGGGCACAAGGCGCTCGCCATCGTCAATGTGGTTGGCAGCACCATCGCGCGCGAATCGGACGGCGGCATCTATATGCATGCCGGGCCGGAGATTGGCGTCGCGTCCACCAAGGCGTTCATCGCCACGCTCACGATTCTTTCGCTGCTGGGGATTCATCTGGGGCGGATGCGGATGTTGTCCGCCGGTCGCGCGACGGAAATTCTCAAAGCCTTGGAAGCCGCGCCGAAGCAGATCGAGTCGTTGCTCCGGCAGAACGAGACAATCAAGAAACTCGCGCTCAAGTATGCCCAAGCCGAGGATTTCTTTTTCCTGTCGCGTGGTTACACGTTCCCAGCGGCGCTCGAAGGCGCGCTCAAGCTGAAGGAGATTTCCTACATCCACGCGGAAGGTTATTCCGCCGCCGAGATGAAGCACGGACCGATCGCGCTGATTGACGAAAAGACGCCGACCGTATTCCTCGTCCCGCAGGATTCGATGTACGAGAAGACGATGGCGAACCTTGCCATGATCCGCGCTCGCAAAGGCCCGGTCATCGCCGTGGCCACCGAAGGCGACACCGAGATCGGCAAGGTGGCGGATGATGTGATTTACGTGCCGAAGACCATCGAGCCGTTGTATCCGATTCTCACCAGCGTGCCGCTGCAACTCTTCGCCTATCACATCGCCGTGGCGCGCGGTTGCGATGTGGACAAGCCGCGCAATCTCGCCAAGAGCGTGACGGTGCAGTGAAGGCCAGGCGTTCCGATCCGGTTACGCTCCGCGTTTTTCGCAGCGGCGATTACGATGAAGTCATCCGACTCTGGAAGCGCACTGAAGGCGTCGGCTTGAATGAATCCGACACGCTTCCGGCCATCGCTTCATTCTTGCGCCGGAATCCCGGCCTGAGTTTTGTCGCGGTGCAGCAGGGCAAGATTGTGGGTGCGGTATTGTGTGGTCACGACGGGCGCCGCGGTTATCTGCATCATCTTGCGGTGGCCAAGCGGTATCGCAAGCAAGGCGTCGGGCTTCGCTTGGTGGAAACCTGTCTGGCTAAACTTCGCAAGGCGGACATTCACAAGTGCAACATCTTCGTCTATGCCGGGCATACTGCTGGGATGAGTTTCTGGAAATGCAACGGTTGGAAGCTGCGGACAGATTTGCGCGTGATGCAGATTCAACTTAGCAACGGATGTGTTGCCACGGCCCAGTGTTCTTGTTGACGAGTTCCTGACTGTTTTCAAGCGCCAACGCCCATTTGCGGCAAAGCCACAACGGAATCGCGCCGACCACGCCGAACGAACAATCAATCAGCCGCCACCAGAACGGAATATCGCGGACCGCCCCAAAGATCAGCGCGAAGGGAATCACCAGGGCGCACGCGATCAGGCCGAAGTCGAACAGCCAGCGATTGCGCACCGGATCACGCAACACCCCGATAAATGCCACGGCGATGACGATGTGTCCGAACGCCAGCCAGTCCGTGCCGTAGAAGAGCATCGGATGTTTGGCGGCAGTGTCCTGCAACGCTTCACGGGTGAGTAACAACCAACGGGCGGGTTCGTTCGAGGCGGTGGCGCCGGTTTGAGATTCGATGCCGAACCAACGCGTGAGCCATTCCAGTTCGGTGACGAGCGGAATCGCCGTCACGCCGCTGATGACGAGGCCGCTGATGAAAAACCAAGTCCACGCCTTGATGCGGCGGCGCAGGATCGCTTCACGATTCATGCGTGGGCCGGGGCTGCCGCCGGCGGGGTGGCCAGTTGCGTGGCCGTTGGCAGGTGCGTCAGCGCATACAACATCACGTAGGCCATGAGCAGAAAGGTGGCGAAGAGGGCGAGGAAGACAAATTGATGCGGGTGGGCCTGACCAAAGGCGACATCGCTGATGCTTTGGTAAAGTTTGCCCGGTTGCGCAATGACATCCCAACTGTTCAGGCGCACGAAGCGGCCGAGATAAATTCCGAAGCTGCTCAGCCCGGCCACGCTGATGACGAACAGCCAGCCGGTGGCGTGGCCATAACGTTGGGCAACGACCGAGTGCATCAGATAAAGCGAGATGAAGCCAAGCAGCAGCCCGATGAACGCGCACGAAAGAATGATGGTGAAGTCCACCCAGAAGTGCGGAAAGTAATGGCTGGTAAGATGAACCAGATCGGTGCAGATGTACGGCGCGTTCGGCAGGAATAACAGCCACGCCATCCCCAGACCGAGGAACGACCAGCCGAGGCGTTCGCCCGGTTTCGCTTCGCGATATTTTCCCCGCGCGATCATCGCAAAGATGACCGGCAACCAGGCCAGGAAGAGATTCCAGATAAGGAAACCGTAGCGAAGGTTATTGGTGAATAACATCCGCGCCACGACGATGCCGACGGTCACAGCGGTCGCGAGGCTGAGCGCGGCCATGGGCGCGCGGGTTTCGCGGCGAAAGAGCAGTTTCAGAATGTTCATAGTCAGTTCTCTTTGGACCGGGTTGGGCCCAAAGAGTTCGGATTTAGCAAATGGCAGGCCAGCGGCTGGAACAACTCCCTCTTAACGGGCATTCATTTCCAGGCATTTGAACCAATGTGTCAGGAAAAACACCTTTTCCTTGGGCAAAAAGGTTTCCTGCGTCGGGCCGACGATGGGGCGCAACGCTGTGGTCATTTGGAGCACGACGAGCACAAAGATGATGGCCCAGGTGTTCAAGCCGGAGTTGGAGCGCGCCTTGGCTTGGGCAAACCCGGCCTGAAGAAACCGCAGTCCGAAGGCGGTCGAGATGCCCCAGAACAACAGGTGCAAGAAGCCCATCCACGCGACGTGATTGGTGGATTCGGAGAAAAGCCAGGCAACCGGCGCGAAACCGATGAGCAGGATGGTCATCAGCATCAACAGTCCGACGACGAGGCCGAAAATCTCCACGAGGCGGGCTTGCGCCCCGCTCAGGCTCGTGAAGATGTAGAGACTCGGTAGACAAATGAGCGTCGCGATCAACAATCCACACGTGACCTTCACCGGCGCGGCCCACCATTGGGCGCCGCCGGAGAACGAGCCGACGATGACGCCGTAAATCGCGCTGCAAAGAATCGCGACGAACAACATTCCCGCGATGAGTTTGCCCGCGCCGGGCTGCCGGAGTTGAAACATCAGGCGGCGCGGCTGGCGCAGCAACGCTTCAATGGCGGCGATGACGTTGGGGATTGGCTCGCGTTCGGCGGGATCATCGCCGAGCGGTCGGGGACCGGCAATCGGTGGCGGCGGCAGCGGTGGGTTCATTTGTGGTGGATAGGGCGGTTGGTTTGGATTGGGTTCGTTCATAATTTTGCAGTGGGTTCAGTTAAAGAGTCGGAGGCCCGAGCGGAGCACGGTTTCAAAGAAATTTCCGTTGAAAGCGTCGTCCCGTAGAAGTTGCACCGGCAACCACGGCGAGCCGATGAAGGGACGCATGATCCATGAGAGCTGGCTGCCGAGAAACAGATTACCCGCCAGCCACGCGAGCAACACGCGCCCGGCGGCGGCGCGTTGTCCGGCGAGGTCGCGCAGAAGTTGGAGCAGGCGGAGATTCGCGGCGATGCCGGCAAAGGCGATGGTCGCCACGAGCAACAGCAGCACCCCGGCGTGCGTGACCGAATTGCTCGCCTGCGTCCAATCATTGGCCCCGGTTTGAAGCGGGGGCGCATTCCAGATCACAAAGGCCGCGAGCGGACTCATCGCGCCGAGGATTGCCGCCGCGAGCGCAAAGCTGGTCAGGATGGCGAGGAAGGATTGGCGGAAGGCGATCGGCAATCCGAGCAACGGCGCGAGCATGGCGTTCAACAGACCGTTGCCCGCCGCGGTGAGCAGCATGATGAGCGGCAGTTTGATGGCGGCAAAGAGGGCTTGTTCCGGCGCGCGCCAGCAACCCAAGGCCGCTCCGAAACAACCGGCCCCAACGATGACCACCAAGGTATCACGCAACAGATGCGGCGTGCGCCAATCAACGGTCCAACTGCGGAGCGCGGGCAGTTCGCCGCGTAACAGCGCGGTGAACGGCGGCGCGGTTGGCAGTGGGGTGGAGTTCATGTTTGAGTTTTGGCGGGTTGGAGTTGGTTGCGCCAGTGTAATAATTCTGAGATGACCGGGACGCTCATCAATCCGAGCGCGATGGCAAACAATGGCCAGTTGAAGTGCGTTGGCAACACTTCGCGAATCACTGGCACGCCCTGTTTTGCCACGCGCAAAGTGTCCGTCATGAACACCAGCAGCGCCAGCATCCCGCCGCTGAAACAACAAATCCGCCCGCCCCAGTTCGACAAGGTCGGGGCCGGGTTTCGTTCAAAGAAGACCGCGAAAGTTCCCCAGATAATCATCAAGGTTGCGATTGATACGGGGGCCAGCACCGGTCCCCACCACGGCAGCGGCAGGAGAAACAGGATGTCCCAATCGAGCAGCGAGTTCGGCCAGCCGCACATTACTTTCAGAAACACGTAATAGAAGATGTCCCACACGCCGAAGGCGATCAGCATATAACCAAAGCGGGCGCGCCACGTTTTTCCAGCCAGCACGCCGACGGTGAAGAGCATCACGAGCGTGGCGAATTCGCGGACCAGTTCGGCAAGCCCCAGATTGCCGATCACCGGCAGTGGCCGGGGCTGATAGGGTTCGATGCGATCAATATGCGTGCGCAGATAGAAGACGACGGCGGATTCCACCCACGCCATGGCGATGGCGAAGAGGACGACGATGAGCCAGCGGCGAATTTCTCCTGCACGTGTTTTCATGAATCACGGATTGCTGAGGGTGGTAGTTGCGGCGTTCATGCCGAGGAGACTTTGCTCGACTTCGCCAATGGTTTTATCGGGCGTCGAAGTTCCAGCGGTAAGGCCGACGGTGTCGTTCTCGCAAAACCATTCGGGGCGCAGGTCGGCGGCGGTCTGAACATGGTGGACGCGCAGGCAATGTTTTGCGCAGGTGGCGACCAGTTCGCGCGTGTTGTTGCTGTGCGCACCGCCGATGACGATGACCACGTTGCACTGCTGCGCCAGTTCCACCGCGGCGTGCTGGCGTTGTTTCGTCGGCTGGCAAACGGTGTCCACGAAGCGAACTTCGGATTGCGGGAAGCGTTGCCGAATCATTTGCACGAGTTCGCGGACGCGCTCGATGGGTTGCGTGGTTTGGGCCACCACGCCGAAGCAGGGACGTTCGCGAAGTTTCAGGATGTCTTCAGGCGAAAGGACCACGTCAAACTCAGTCAGATCGCCGGTCAAGCCACGCACTTCGACGTGGTCGCGTTTACCGATGATGACGGGATGCGCACCTTCCATGACGAGCTTGATCAGCGCGCGATGGGCGACGTGGACCAGCGGGCAGGTGGCTTCGAGGACGTGGAAGCCACGCGCACGCGTTTCTTCCAAAGTCTTCTGCGATGTGCCGTGTGCGGTGATCATCACGGTGCGTGTGCCGATGGACTCGGGCTTTTGCTCGATCTGGATGCCGTGCGCCCGCAACTCGTCCAGCACGGTTTCGTTGTGGACGAGATCGCCCAGAATGGTCAACGGCTGGTGCGCGGCGGTTTCGCGGGCCAGCGCGATGGCGTCGCGAACTCCGAAGCACATGCCGAGGTGTTCGGCTTTGAGAATCTTCATACGGTAATCAAGTTAAGCTTTGTATTACAAAGTAAGTGACTGTGTTGTTTCAAAACTGTTCAAAGGAAAATTATTTCGCCCGGGTTTGCTGGAGGATCTGTTCCAGCAGATCAATGTAGCCGGCGAACGCTTTCTTGCCGGCGGCGGTCAGGGAGCAGGTGGTGAGCGGCCGGTTCTTCTCGTAGGATTTGCTGACGGCCAGATAGCCCGCTTCCTGCAACGTACGGATATGCGTGGTGATGTTGCCATCCGTCATGCCGAGCGTGTCGCGCAGTTCGGTGAACGACAGCTCGGGCGTGGCCGCGAGCATGGACATGATTGCCAGCCGGCCTTTCTCGTGGATCACGCGATCCAGTTGCAGGAACGGTTCGGGGTTCACGCGGCATTCCCACGTTGTTCGGTAAAGTAGAGATAAATGCCGTAGGCGAGTTGCAACAGGCCGAACAGCCCGCCCATGATCCAATGCGCCGCTTGCCATGAACCGACGGGAAAATCCTGTCGTTGACCTACCAGCGTCCCGAATAAAATTACAAAGCCACCCGCCACGAAAAACCAGCCCAGCAAGCGGATTCCGCGCAAGGTGTAAAATCCGGCCGCATGCAAGGCGCAGCCATAAAGAATTGCCCACATGGCGACGAGACAGATGATCATTCGCCGATCTTCCGTCATTCCGGCCGGTGGATCACCCACCGATGGCTGTGAGCAAACCATGAAGAACCAGATGGCCAGCAGCAATCCGGTGGTCAGGCCGGGAAGCAGCGCGGTGGCCACGCGGCGCGTTGGCGGTGACCAAAAGCGTTCGGAGCTTTTGAGCGCCTGACGGCGCACCAGAACAAACGCGCCCACCAGTCCGACAATGGCCAC
Source organism: uncultured Bifidobacterium sp. (assembly GCA_964594985.1). Lineage (GTDB taxonomy): Bacteria > Verrucomicrobiota > Verrucomicrobiia > Limisphaerales > JADLHS01 > JADLHS01. The sequence continues at coordinate 64,009 of CAZQNQ010000019.1, read as the reverse complement.
GCCCAGCCAATAGCCGATGAAGGCGGATTCGGTCTGGATGGGCAACAACCCGCCCGCAATCGCGGCGAGAATTCCCACGCCGCCGGCGAAACTCATGATCGGCGCCAGCGCGCGGCGATACAGTGCCGAGCGTTCCATCAGCGTGCGGATGGTTTGTAGATTGTCAGTGGCCCACTTGGTATCCATGCATTGACTTTGTATCGCAAAGTGATTGCTGGCAAGTGGAATTTTCGGACCACGACTAAACCCAAACTCAGAAGTCGCCGGCGGCAAAACAGCGCGGCGGAGAGTAGGGCAGGCTTTCCAGCCTGCCGGTGCCCCGGACTTTCCAGTCCGGTGTTTCTGGTAACGGGCGACTGGAAAGTCGCCCGCACTGGCAGGCTGGAAAGCCTGCCCTACGATTATTGCTCCATACCAACTGCGGAGTTCAGGCTGAATCAAGGCGCGATCAGCACCTTGCCGAGAACCTGGCGGGCGCGGAGTTTGGCGAAAGCGCCGGCGGTCTCGGCCAGCGGGAAGATGGAGTCAATCACGGGCGCGAGCTTTCCGGCGGCGGCCCATTCGAGCGTGGCGACGATGTCGGTGCGATTGCGACCGTAGCTGCCGATGAGGCGCTGTTGTTTCACGAAGAGCGGCCAGAGGTTGAGGTTGATTTCACGTCCCGCCGTCGCGCCGCAGGTGACGATGGTGCCGTTGCGGGCGAGGCAATCGAAGCATTTCACCAGCACGTCGCCGCCGATGTGTTCGACGACGAGGTCCGCGCCGTGTTTGTTGGTGTGATGACGGACGGCGGCGGGCCAGTTGGGTTGGGTGGAATCCAATACCACCTCGGCGCCGAGTTCTTTGGCGAGCCGCTGCTTGGCTTCGCTGGAGGCGGTGGTGATGACCCGCGCGCCAAGCTGTTTGGCGATTTGGATCGCCGCCGAGCCGACGCCGCTGGCCGCGCCCATGACCAGCACCCAATCGCCGGGACGGACCTGAGTGCGGTTGGTGAGCATGTGCATGGCGGTACTCCCGGCGAGCGTGAGCGCGGCGGAGGAGTTGAAGTCCAGTCCGGCGGGGAGCTCGACGAGAGCGCGAGCGGGAACAACGACCTGCTCGGCAAAGCCGCCATCGCGCGTGACCCCGAGCAATTCGCCGCGCAGGCAGAGGGATTCTTCGCCTTGCTGGCAGAACTCGCATTGACCGCAGAAGAGATTGGATTGGATGGCGACGCGGTCGCCGGGCTTCCAATCGGTGACCGCACTGCCGACCGAAGCAATGATTCCAGCCACTTCGCCGCCGGGTGTGCGCGGGAGCGGCACGGGAATAGGCAGTCCGGCGGATTCAAGCCAGAGGTCGAGATGATTCAAACCGCACGCGCGCACTGCGACAACAACTTCGTCGGGTGCGGGTTGGGGATTGGGCAGGTCGCGGAGTTCAAATGTTCCGGGCTGACCCGTGGTGATGAGTTGAGCAGCTTTCACGACGGCAGCATAGAACCAGACGGCGGCGGGGCAGAAGATTTTTCGGGCGGGCTGGTGGAAGAAGGGGCCGGCGACTGGATGAATGGGTTCCTTGCCGGAATGATTCAGAAAAGTCTCACGCCAAGGTCGCCAAGGCCGCAAAGGTAGGCGTGAAGGGACTTTTTCAACCCGAACTCCGAAGCTGAAGGGAACCGTAGCGCCGTTGCGCCCGTCGGGCAGGCTTTCCAGCCTGCCGGTGTCCCGGACTTTCCAGTCCGGTGTTTCTGGTAACGGGCGACTGGAAAGTCGCCCGCACTGGCAGGCTGGAAAGCCTGCCCCACGCTTATTGCCGCGCGCCAACTTCGGAGTCCGGGTTCAATCTCCGGTGCTGCACCCCGGTTTCGCGGGGTTTTGTGACCGCTGAAAATCCAATTTCCTTTGCGGCCTTGGCACCCTTGGCGTGAGGCCCTTGGGTAACCGCATCGTTCCGGTTTCATCTGCGCGCTCGGAGCGATTAAGATTAAGAGCCTGTATCAAATGATGCTTTTTGCTGCGGCTGGTAGGGCGCGTCAGTCCCTGTGCACCGTTGGCTGGCTGGCACGGAACGGCGCGCAGAGGACTGACGCGCCCTACCTTCACCGGCCATTTTGCTATATGCTCTAAAAGTTATGGCTGCATGGGTCTTTCGGTTACCCCGGTCGGGTCGCGGCGCAGTTGACATCCCGTTTCGCTTTATTAGGCTGCGGTCATTGGCTGGAGTTGGAAACGAGCGCAGTGAAATGGCTTCCGCGTCTCGCCCAGAACGGGGACCGACTGTGGCCGCGCAAACCTGAATTGAATTATGATCAAGATGACCAAACGAAGTTTCTTTGTCGTGCTGGCTTGTGGCGCCGTGGTGCTGGCGACGTCCTCGGCCTGGGCGGCCAAAGTGAAGACCGAAGATGAATTGATCGCCGACTTGGCGTCGCCGAAGGATACCGTGGTGGAGAGCGCGATGTTGAAGTTGGAGAAGGAGCATCCGACCAGCACGAAGGCCACGACCGAGATCAAAAAATATCTGGGCGACGCTCGTCCCAAGGTGCGGCGCAAGGCGGCTCGGGTGCTGGGGGCGCTGCATGCCGAGGTCACATCGGCGGAACTTAAATCCATCTGTGAATTGCTCAAAGCGGCGGACTACAAGGAAGTCATTGACGGATTGATCGCGTTGCGGGGGCTCAAGGCAAAGGAAACATTGCCGCAGATCACGCCGTTGCTCAATCACACGCAGCAGAACGTGGTCCGCGACGCATGCCGGACAATCGCGGTGCTGGGGGACAAGAGTCACATCCCGCTGATCGAACCGTTGCTGACGAACAAGGATAAGTCCATCCAGAAGGACGCCATGGATGCGATCTATGCGCTGAAGAACAAGTCCTGAGTTGCGGGTGATTTTTCAACGGCGCATCCGGCTGGGCTGGGTGCGCCGTTTTTGCGTTGGGATTGTCTGGCAAGGAGTTGGTGTTGCTCTTGGTTGGGCCACATGGTCATGGCGTCTTGAGGCTATGATTTGTGGAAGCCTCGGCGATTCGAACCGCAACTGTCTGATTTGTTTTCGCGAGTTGTTCGATCAGCGCCCGCAATCTCGCTCTCCGCTCATCACCCCGTCCGGTATCCGAATACACTGAATAGTAGTGAGCAATGGGAATGGAGAGCAACTGCACCGCATCACTCGCTTTGCCTGATTCAACCAATTCGATGGCCCGAACGGCTCGGGCGGCGTGCTCCCCGTCAGCACTCTCGCCTCCTTGGACCATCTGCTGAACAATCTCCGTCTTTTCGCGCCCGGCCCGGCCATGCCCGATATACCACCCGATTGCCAACCCGCAGAGCAACGAAACAATGGACGCGATCAGTGTTTTCATGGCGTGAATGTGGCAACGACCCAGTCCAACGACCCGGCGCATGAGACGCGGGGATTGCAACCGCGCCGCTCGCGCCGGGTTCGCTGCTGCCTGGTTAGTGGCAAGGTTCTCATTGGTCTAAACTCTTCGGGTCAAAGACTACCAAATTGGTCTGCACCTCGCGAGCAATCTGGCGAGCCTCGGTAAAACTGGCGCGAAAGGAATCGGGAATGTCCGAATCACCAAATAAATCCTCGTAAGCCTTCGTGTGTCCCAGCAAATACATCCGACAACCGTTCGTGATGCTGGCGATGTCGCCGCGCTCTGCCTCGTGAAGCACCCGCAGCGAGCGGCGAATGAGAAACTCCGTGCTCTCCTTCTTCTGTGCCCGCCAGCCCTGACGATACCCGACAAAGAAGCAAACCACCGCCACCGCCAACAGCGGACAAACAATAAAGAAGTCGCGGCTTTTCATGCGCTCACGAATGACGGCTAACATTCTGATTGCGCGACAAAATTGTAATTTATCACCGACATTGGCTGCGACGTTAAGCCCCGGCCTTTATCTTGTCGAGCCGGGGTTTGTCTGGATGAGGTGCTGTTTATGGTCCGTTGCTATTCTCTGTGCGGGCGGAGTTGTGGTGAAACGGAAAGATGTTTGTGGCAGCGTTCGCCCTCACCCCGGCCCTCTCCCCCAGGAGAGGGAGGAAACACTCCCCGCCACACGGGATAAACGTGCGGCGGGATTGGTCGGACAGGCGGCCGATTATTTCAAAGCGAACCACGGTTGTTCCCTCCCCCCGGGGGAGAGGGTCAGGGTGAGGGCGAGCGTCACGCCATTCATTCGCCCAATCACCAAAACTAAATCTGCTGAAAGCGGCAGAGGGTTTTTTATTGAGCCGGCAATGTTGACTTTTTTTGGCTGCGGCATCGGAGGTCCCGCGAAAGAAGGCAAAGCTTCCGCAGGTCGGCTGCTACGCTTCAAGCAGGCGCTACGGAAAACTGGTCACAAACTTTTTCCCGTCGCGCTGACATTGGATCTGGATGACGTGGCGGCCGGAGTAGAGGCAGGGCGGGACGCCGCCGCCGGGCATGATCCATTGGCCGGCCATGTAAAAGTTTTCCAGGCCGGGCAGGGTTTTCGGGAACAGCGTGCGCAGCGCCTTGGGCGTCGGCACCCAGCCCATGAACGCGCCTTTGTGATTCAGCGTGTAGCGCCACGTGGTGTAGGGCGTGGCGATGTCGGTCATCTCCACGCTGGCGGTGATGCCGGGGTAATGCGTTTCGAGTCGTTCGAGCGCTTCGGCGCAGACGCGTTTCTTTTCGACTTCGTAGGCGGCGCGGTCGTGCCGGAGTTTCTCCCAGAAATCCCAATCCGAATGCAGCAGCGGCTGGACGATAGTTTTGCCGCGCGGCGAAAACTTATCGCTGTAGTTGAAGATGCGGACGGGGAAGCCGTTGATGGTCACGTTGCCGATGGTCAGCGGCTTTTTGAGGAGCAGAAAATTCAACGGCGGTTCGTCGGGATACTCGCGGCCCACGCCAAAGCTGAGCGTGACGATGGGGACGAGGTGCTGCCAGTTCTTGTAACAATCCCGGAGTTTGGGGCTGGTGTGGCGGTCGCCCAACAAATTGAACAGTGTGCTGAAGCCGTCGCCCGCCGAAACGACGAGATCGGCGCGATGTTCCGTGCCGTCCACGAGCCGGACGCCAACGGCGCGGTTGTTCTCAACGAGGATTTCTTTGACGGTGGAGTTAAAGGTGATTTCGCCGCCGAGACTTTTGTAACGTTCGGCGATGCTGGCTACGAAGTCCGAGCAACTGCCTTCGAGCAAACCCATCTGGCGATTGGCGAGCAGGGCGAGGATCAGCATCACGAACCAGACGGGAACTTCCGGCAGGAACAGATTCACGAGGATGCGGCGCAAGCCTTTGTTCTTGATGCCGGCGACGAATTTTTCCACCGGTTGATTGAACGGGCCGCCGAAATATGGCAGGACGCGGCGCAGTTTCCAGGCTTGCTTGAGGAGGCCGGTCACGCCGAGCAGTTCCGGCGGTTGTTCCAAGGTGCTGAAGATGTCGGTGCGCTGAAATTTCCGGATGCCTTTGACGAAACTATCAATGAAGCGCGCGTCTTCGGGGGCAATAACTTTCAACTCGCGCGCGAGCCGGTCGAGATCGCCCGTGAAGCTGATGCTCTGGCCGGTGATTTCGTCGGTGAAATGGACAAACGTCTCGAGGTCACGGTAGCTGCGGTTGTGAAAGATGCCCAGCTCGCGATAAATCTCGTGGCACGCGAGTCCCGGGCGCTGCCCCATGAGATAATGGATGCCGCCGTCAATCAGGTAGCCGCTGTGTTTCCAGGCCTTGGCCACGCCGCCGGGTTCGCTGTGATGTTCGAGGATGCGGGTGCGATAGCCGTTCATGCGGCCATAGCAGCCCGTGGCCAGTCCGGCGATGCCCGCGCCGATGATGAGGATGGATTTTTCAGCCATGATTCATGGCGGGCGGAGATGCGACTGCAACTGCCGTCCGGGGTGGCGTAGCCCGGGAGCGCCGGCCTCTGGCCGGCGAGTTTCTGAAGCAAAAGGCCGTCACAACGCGCCGGCCAGAGGCCAGCGCTCCCGGGATTGCGCGGCAGTTCCAGTCACACCAAGCGGGCGGTCCTGGCTTGGCAGAATTGAAATGAATTATGATTGCGATAACGCGCGCTAGCAAACAGGGCCGCGCTTGCTTGTTCAAGCAGTTTGTTGTAAAACCCCGCTCCATTTTGGTGCGACATGATTTCACTCAACGGTCACAATCTCTCCATCCCGGAAACCTGGCAGGTGGCCGCGCAACTCGCTCCGTGCGAACTTTCCGCCGAGGCGCGCCCGCTGATCAAACGCAGCCGTGATCTCGTGGAATCCCTCGCCGCGCAGCCGCGCGCGATTTACGGCATCAACACCGGCTTTGGGCCGCTGAGCGGTTTTCGTGTCTCGGACGCTGATCTCGCGCAGCATCAGGTCAACCTCCTGTATCACCTCACGGTGGGGCAGGGCGCGTTGTTTTCGCCGGCGGAAACGCGGGCGATCATGCTGACGCGGGCGAATGCGCTGGCGCGCGGTTACTCGGGCATCCGCGAAGAACTCATCGAACTGCTGCTCGCGGCGTTGAATCGCGGCGTGTTGTCGGAAATCCCCAGCGAAGGTTCGGTCGGCGCGAGCGGCGATCTTGTGCCGCTGGCGCACATGGCGGGCTTGCTCGTGGGAACGGGCTATGCGCGGTTGAACGGCGAACGACTTCCCGCGACCGAAGCGTTGAAGCGAGTCGGCCTCAAGCCGGTGGTGTTGCAATGCAAGGAAGGTCTCGCGCTCGTGAACGGCACGTCCGTCATGACGGGCCTCGCCGCACTGGCGACGCATGAGGCCGATCGCGTGTTGCGCTGGATGGAGCTTTTGACGGCGTGTTTGTTTCAAGTGCTCGGCGGCGAGCCGGAAGTGCTCTGTCAGCAGGCGCAACGGGCGCGCGGGTTTCGCGGCCAGGCGCTGGTGGCGCAGCGCATCACGGAGTCGTTGCGCACTCATCCGGATTACGCGAAGCGGATTGACGATCACGAATGGGGCACGCACGCCAAGCCGATGGCTGAAGGCACGGAAATCCAAGACCCGTATTCGCTGCGTTGCACGCCACAAATTCTCGGAGCATTTCAAGAAGCGCAGTGGCATGTCGAACAGGTTGTCACGCGCGAGCTTAATGCCAGCACGGATAACCCACTTGTGTTCGCCGACACGGGCATGGTGATTCACTGTGGCAATTTTTACGGGCAACAGATCGCGATGGTGAGCGATTACATGCGGATGGGCCTGATCAAGGTCGCACTGCTCGCCGACCGGCAGATCGAACGCTTGGTGAACTGGCGTTACAGTCGTGGGCTGCCGCCATTGCTCGCGGCGGGCGCGCCGGGATTGAACACCGGGTTCGGCGGCGCGCAGTTGCTCGCCACATCGCTCGCGGCGGAAGCGCGCTTGCTCGGCACGCCGGCTTCGATCCAAACCATCCCGACGAACGCGAACAATCAGGACGTCGTGAGCATGGGTTGTATCGCAGCGAAAATGACGCGCACGACGCTGCCGCTCGTGTGGAAGCTGATGGCGATCGAGGCGTTGACGCTGGCGCAGGCGGCGGATGCACGCGGGCGCGACAAAGTTTTGGGCGGCGATTATCGGAAGTTGTATGAACTCGTTCGCGGCGTTTCACCGGAGATGAAGTGCGATCGTCCGCTGGCCGAAGACATCACGCGGGTGACGGAGTTGTTGCAATCCGAGGCGGCGCAGCAAGAATGTTTGCAGGCATGAAATCCTATTTCGTAGCAGCCGAGGTAATGAGGCTCAATTGTTTAGAAAGCGGATCTAAATGAGATTTGAGCCTCCTCACGTCGGCTGCTACACAACTTGAAATGAAAGCAATCGAGACAGATGTGTTGGTGATCGGGGCCGGTCCCGCCGGGGCGGTGGCCGCGGCGAGTTTGCATCGCGACGGGTTGCGCCCGCTCGTGGTCGAGAAGCAACGCTTCCCGCGGTTCGTCATCGGCGAAAGCCTGTTGCCGCACACGATGGATCTGCTGAAGGAGGTCGGATTGCTGGAAGCGGTGGAGGCCAGGAAATTCATTCATAAGACCGGCGCGGTGTTCAAGCGCGGCGATCAGGCGTGTGACTTTGATTTCTCGAACCAGTTTGGTCCGGGCTGGAAATATACCTATCAGGTGCCACGCGCGGAGTTTGATCAGACGCTAGCGGATACGGTGGCGGCGCGCGGGGTGGAGATACAATATGGCACGGCGGTGACGGCGGTGGATTTTGCCAACGCTCATGCCAGGGTGACACTGGAGCAGCCGGATGGTCAATCGCGCGAAGTCGCCGCGCGGTTCGTGCTCGATTGCAGCGGGTATGGGCGCGTGTTGCCCCGCCTGCTGGACCTTGAAGCGCCGTCAAGATTTCCGACGCGGGAAGCATTCTTTGCCCACGTGACTGGCGACAAGCGTCCGGCGGGTTATGACGAGGGAAAGATCTGGGTTTGCATGCATCCCGGCGGCGCGTGGATCTGGATCATTCCGTTTTCCAATGGCAAGACCAGTGTGGGCGTGGTGGCGACGCCGGAATTCTTCGCGGGCTATCCGGGCGAACCGGAGGAGCAGTTTCGCGCCATCGTTCTGAGCGAGCCGAATGCCGTGGCGCGGCTGGGAGAAATGAAGATCGTTATGCCGCCGCAACGGATCAAAGGTTTTGCCTGTTCGATCAAGCAATTGTATGGGCCGAAGTTTGCGTTGGCGGGCAACGCGACGGAGTTCCTCGATCCGATCTTCAGTTCGGGCGTGACGCTGGCGATGGAATCCGGTTTCCGCGCCGCGCAGTTGACGTCACGACAGTTGCGCGGCGAAACCGCGGACTGGCAGACCGAGTATGCCGATCATGTGATGCAAGGGGTGAACACATTTCGGGCGTATGTGGCCGCGTGGTATGAAGGCAAGTTCCCCACGATTCTGTTCGCGGCGCAGCGTAATCCGGATGTGATGCGGCAGATCTGTTCGGTGCTGGCCGGTTATGTCTGGGACAAATCGAATCCGTATGTGGCGCAGGCGGACCGCGCGTTGCGGGCGTTGGCAACCATTTCCGCCGCCGGGGCGAGAGCCCCGCAAGCTTGAGGCAAATGATGAGGATAACATCACGATGAGTATGGCAGAAAATTTCTTTTCCAAGGACACGCAATCCGCCTTTGACGCGAAGATCGAGGCGCAGCGGATCGCCTTCGGTCCGGTCGTCTTCCAGGCTTGCCGGGTGATGCGGAGTACGGGGTTGCTCGAACTGGTGCAGCGCAGCGGCGAACGCGGCGTGGGGTTGGCGGAAGCCGTGGCGGGCTGCGGGCTGCCGCGGTATGGCACCAAAGTTTTGCTCGAAGCGGGTTTGGGCATCGGCTTGTTCTGTCTGAATGACGAACGCTACACGGTGACCAAGCTGGGATACTTTGTGCTGCGCGATCCGATGTCGCACGTGAACATGGATGTCATCCACGACATCTGTTACCGCGGCCTGTTCCATCTCGACGAGGCGCTCGCCACGGAAAAGCCCGCCGGTTTGAAGACGCTCGGGCCGTGGAAAACCTTTTACGAGGGGTTGTCCTCCCTGCCCGAACACGCGCGGCAAAGCTGGTTCGCGTTCGATCACTATTATTCCGATCAGGCCTTCCCGGCGGCGCTGCCGCTGGTGTTCGCGGACCAACCGCAACGCATCCTCGATGTTGGTGGCAATACCGGGCGCTGGGCGGTGCAATGCCTGAAACACGATCCCAACGTACGTCTCACCGTGGCGGACCTGCCGCAGCAACTGAACTTCACCCGCGAAACGATGCGGCAACACGGCTTGGAATCGCGGGCCGAGTTTTTCGCCGTGGATCTGCTGGACGAAACGCAGCCGTTGCCCGGCGGCCATCAAGTGATCTGGATGAGCCAGTTCCTCGATTGTTTTTCGGAGGCGCAGATCGTTTCCATCCTGCGGCGGGCCGCGGCGGCGTTGGGAGCCGATGGCACGTTGCACATCCTGGAATTGTTCTGGGACCGGCAGCCGAACAAGACGGCGGCGTTCTGTCTGCAGCAGACTTCGCTGTATTTCGCCACCATCGCCAATGGCAACAGTCAGATGTATCACTCGTCCGACCTGCTGCGCTGTCTGGCGGAGGCCGGGTTGAAAGTCGTCGAGCAACGGGATCGGGTCGGACAGTTTCACACATGGTTGAAATGCCGTCCGGTCTGAGGTGGTTGCGGGCGGGTTGATATTCTTCATCAGAACTTCCGATAGTATCGGTGCCGACGAGTTTTCGGTCATTGTCTTGCCGTTCGTGGCACAGGGAATGCGCGTTATTCGCTCAAGCCGGTTACGAGTGCATTGTGCGAATATTTCCGTGTTGGGAATGGGTGTCATGCGCTGTAGGGGCAGAAAGAATTCACGCGCATGCAAGTCAGCGAATCACAAACTCCAAGTCTCCCGGTAACTCCGGTCCAGACCGCCGCTCGCACGGATCGTCACGAAGTGACCGGGACCTTCATGGCCCGCTCCAACGTCCGAGAACGGCAGCGCGTTGTGGAGGAGGATTCGGCTGACGTTTACCTGTCGGAACGGTGTTCGCCCTTGAATGATTTTTGAGCGGGGTGACTGGAAGTGAGACAGTTTTCAGCCCGGCTCTAGCCTGATCCGGCCTGTTTCCGAATTTTTTTACCGCACCACCAGTTCGTTCGGGTCTTCGTCCTTCAACCCATACTTCATCGCAAATCGCAGCAGGCCCATGCCGTACGCCGAGTCGGAAGCGGCCCCGCTGAAGATGTGGACCAGGTGCTTGTTCAGGTGCGGGCCGGTCAGTTTCACCAGCAGGGTGTCGCGCCATTTCTCGCCGACCTTGCAGCACGTGAACAGCCGGCCGTTGTACCAGTAATCCACGATCTCGCGCCAAGTCTGCAGGTGATGTGTCACTTTTTCGGCGTAGTGATCCAAGGCGTTGCGGGAGCCGGCGCTGATGGCATCCGCCAGCAGGAACGCGCCGTTCATGTCGAGGAACAGGCCGCTGGAAAAAACCGGATCAATGAAGCCCGCCGCGTCGCCGACCAAGACCCAGTTGTCCCCGACCATGCGTTCGGTGACGAGTTGATAGTTCTGATACTCCCACACCGGCGAGATCCGTTTGGCGTTGGCGGCCACGCGTTTTAACATGGAGTCGCGCTGTAGCAAATTATCGTAACGCTCTTCTTTCGTTTCCCCGAACTGGGTCAGGTGTTCCGCCGGCACAACCATTCCAAGCGAAATCCGTCCCGGCAACGGAATCCGCCAGCTCCAGCCGCGATCCAACCGGGTGGTGTGAACGTGGCCTTCGTGATCGAGCTGCGTCTGGTCCACGTGGGCGAACAGCGCGGTGTCTTTGCGGCGACCTTCCCAACTCGGGATGCCCATGAGATTCGGCAACAACCGCACCCGCCCGGTCGCGTCCACGATCAGATCGGGTGTCGTGGTGAAAACTCCGCCGGTCGCCGCGAGCGTGGCGGTGGAAAGTTCCACCCGATCGGAATTTTCGCCGCGCGAAATTTCAGCGTGGGTTTCAAAGACCGCCGCCCCGGCTTTCTGCGCGGCTTCGAGCAGCGTGGCGTCAAATTTATCGCGGGGCACGTTGTAGGCATAACGCGGCAGTCCGCGTAGATTTTCGAAAAAGAACGAGAAAGCCAGGTCCGGCGAGAGATTGAACGTCGCCCCCGGCTTCAATGTGCTGTATTTGCGGACTTCATCCTCCACGCCCAGCTTGCGCAACATCGGGATGCTGGCGGGCACGAGGGATTCACCAACGATCAGTGGCGCGGTCTGCGGCTGGTGCCAGAGGCCGACGCGGATGCCGGCGCGTGCCAGCAAAACAGCCAAGGTACTGGCGGCAGGGCCGCCGCCGAGGATGCCGACGGTGCGGATGGAGTCAGGAAAGCTGCGGGCCATTCGTCTTCAATTCGTTCCGGATGGGAATGATGCGGTGGGAGAATGGCTTTGCAAGCATGCGCTCGTCGAGCAGGGGAATTACGGACAAATTTATTTCGCGTGTTCATCATCGCACCGCGATAACTCGTTGGCGCAAAATGACACTTTAAGTCTTCGTGAGCTTCTTTACGTCCGCGAGAAAACTGTCCACGTCCTCCGGCGTCGTATCCCAACTGCACATGAGCCGTGCTTCCTGCCAGCCGCCGACGTGTGTGTAGAACATCCAGCCGCGCGCGTGCATCGCTTTCACCAGCGGATTGGGGATCGCGGCAAAGACCGAGTTGGTGTCCACCGCGTAGGCGACCTTGATTTCGGGAAACTGTTGCAGGCCCGCAGCGAGCCGTTGCGCCATGTCGTTCGCGTGCCGGGCGTGTTTCAACCACGCGCCATCCTTGAGCATTCCGGTCCACGGCGCGGAAAGGAAACGCATCTTGGACGCGAGCTGGCCGCCCTGTTTGCAGCGGTAATCAAATTCCTTCGCCAGTTCGCGGTCGAAGAAGACCACCGCTTCCCCGATGGCGATGCCGTTCTTCGTGCCGCCGAAGCACAACACATCCACGCCGGATTTCCACGTCGCCTCGGCGGGCGAGACGTTGAGCGCTGTCACGGCATTGGCGAACCGCGCCCCGTCCATGTGAACGCGCAGCCCGTAACGGCGCGCCTCTTCTGTCAGGATGCGCAATTCCGCGAGCGAATACGCCGTGCCGACTTCGGTCGCCTGCGTGAGGCTTAACGCGCGCGGTTTCGGATAGTGGATGTCCTTCCGCTTGTTGACGGCGCGATCAATGTCCTTGGGATCAATCTTTCCGTTGGCACCTTTCAGCAATAGGATCTTGCTGCCGTTGGCGAAGAACTCCGGCGCACCGCATTCGGATGTCTCGATGTGCGCGATCTCGTGGCAGAGAAAGCTGTGATACGACTGGCACAACGACGCGAGCGCGAGCGAATTGGCCGCCGTGCCGTTGAAGACGAAGAAGACCTCGCAGTCTTTCTCGAAGATTTCGCGCAGCAGATCGGACGCGCGCTGTGTCCAGCGATCGTTGCCGTAGCTGACTTCGTGGTCCGCGTTGGCCTCCTGCATCGCGGCCCAGGCTTCGGGGCAGATGCCGGAGTAATTGTCGCTGGCGAAATGACGACGGATCGGATGTGCATCAGACATGCGGCGCAGCTTAGTGCGGCGGGGGTGCGCCGAAAAGTTGAATCACGAGTTTGCGGCGATAAACGCTTAGCTGGAAACATTCAGTTGAATGGGGCCGGAACCAACGCCGAGACGCCGAGGACGCAAAGAGGCGCGGAGAATTTCTGTTGCGGATGCGGTCACTGAACAGTGAGTTGACCGGGGGCGGTTTTCCTCCGCGATTCTCTGCGGCCTTCGCGCCTCTGCGTTTCTCGGGGAGGTTCTCAACTGCATCGTTCCGGCTTAGAGCCTGTATCAAAATGATATTTTTTGCTGCGGCTGGCAGGGCGCATCAGTCCCTGCGCGCCGTCGGCTGGCTGGCACGGAACGGCGCGCAGAGGACTGACGCGCCCTGCCTTCACCGGCCATTTGGTTACACGCTCTTAATCGTGATGATTGTTTCCTTCCGCGCGATGCTTCTTGTATTCCTCGACCAGTTTGGACTCTGCCTCACGCGGCATTTCTTCGTAGTGACTGAAATCTTCGACATGAACCCCGCGTCCACCAGTCAATGATCGCAGCGTGCTGGAGTAGCGGTAAAGTTCCTTGGCCGGCACGTGCGCCTTGATGACCTGAAAACTGCCTTCCACTTCCATGCCTTGAATCTTCCCGCGCCGGCTGGAGAGATCGCCCATCACCTTGCCCATGCAATCTTCGGGGATGCGGATCTCGATGCTGTGGATCGGTTCGAGCATGCAGGGGCGCGCGGCGCTGAACGCCTCGCGAAACGCAAAGTAACCCGCGATCTGGAACGCGATGTCCTTCGAGTCCACCGGATGCATCTTGCCGTCGTAGAATTCGATCTTCACATCCACGACGCGATAGCCGCCCACGATGCCTTCTTCGCACGCCTTGGCCACGCCTTTCTCGACCGAGGGCACGAAATTGCGATCCACGTTCTGGCCGACGAGGGTTTGTTTGAAATCAACGCCCGTATCGCGCGGCTGGGGTTCGACGCGCAGCCAGACCTCGGCGAATTGGCCCGCGCCGCCGGTCTGCTTCTTATGCCGATACTTCGAGTCACCTTTGCCGCGGATCGTCTCGCGATACTTCACGCGCGGCTCTTGCAATTCCACATGCACGCCAAAGCGCCGCCGCAACCGGTCCGCGATGACATCGAGATGCAATTCGCCCTGGGCCGAGAGAATCGTCTGATGCAATTCACCGTCCACGTAGTGCGCGAACGTCGGGTCTTCGTGATGCAACGCCGCCAGCCCGGATGCGATCTTGTCCTCCTCCCCTTTCACCGTGCTCTTGAGCGACGCGTGAATGCACGGCTTGGGATAAATCACCTTGGGCAACGTCACCGGATGTTTGGGGCTGCAAAGCGTATTGCCGGTGTGCGTGTCCTTGAGTTTCACCACGGCGGCGATGTCGCCGGCGTTCACCACGGTGACGCTCTCGCGGGTCTTGCCGTTGAGCGTGTAAATCTGGCCGACCTTCTCGGTGATGCGGCGGTCGCTGTTGTAAAGTTCGCTGCCGAAATGCACCTGCCCGGAATACACCCGGAAGAAGGACAACTCCCCGAACTGCGCCTCGCTCATCGTCTTGAATACGTAGCAAACCGTCTCGCTGCCGTTGAGCGTCACGTCGCATTCCTTGCCGTCGGCATCAAGGGCATTGACCGTCTTGCGATCTACCGGCGACGAACCGTATTTCGCGATCATGTCCATGAGCCGCGCCACGCCGATGTTGTTTTCCGCCGCCGTGCAGAACACCGGGATGAACGACTGCTTCTGCAACGCCGCGTGCAGTCCGGCGCGCAATTCCGCTTCCGTCAACGAACCTTTCTCCATCCACTTCTCCATCAAAGTGTCGTCGGCTTCGGCGATGTATTCGATCAGCCGTTCATGCGCCTGCTTGACGCGCTCGGCCCATTCGCCGGTCGCGGGCGCTTCGGTGAACTTGCCGCTCTTGTCACCGGCATAAGTGATGATTTCGCTGCGCGGCACATCGAGCACTTGATTGAAGCCCGACCCGGGATTCACCGGCATCGCGAGGGGAAACACGCGCTCACCGTAGTGGGAACGCAATTCGACTAGAAGGTTGTCGAAGTCCGCGCCTTCCTTGTCCATGCCATTGATCACGATCATTTTTGGGATGCCGTCCTCGGTCGCCGTTTTCCAGGCCGCATCCGTGCCCACGCCGACGCCGTGCGCCGCATTCACGACCACGAGCGCAAAATCGCCGACGCGCAACGCCCCCAAGCCTTCGCTGAGAAAATCCGAGTAACCGGGACAATCAATGAGGTTGAACTTCTTCCCGAGCCATTCGAGATGCAGCAACGACGCCTGCACGGAGATCTGGCGGTTGATCTCGCTCACGTGGTAATCCGAAACGGTCGAGCCGTTGGCGATGCTGCCCATGCGGTTGATCACCCCCGCACAGACGAGCATCGCCTCACTCAACAGGGTTTTTCCCGCGGACGCATGACCCACGACGGCAAAGTTCCGGATGTCGGCAGCTTGATATTCTTTCATAAGCAAACGGGGTGGACGGTTGAAGACGAAGAAGGCGCTGGATTTTCAGCCCGGCTTTCATGGAGCCGACACTACGCCTCTGCCGGGGGTGTGCCAAGCCGGAAACCTAGCCGTTTTTTGCGCGGAACAAGGCGGGGATTGCCGCACACGAAATTCAACCAAATCGGCTCGTCAGAGGAATGATTGTCAGGGGAATCGGACTCTAAAGAGGTTCATTCCTCTGACAATCATTCCCTTGACGAAATTTCAGAAAAGACAAAGGGCAGGGGAATAAACGGCAAGGGAATCTTCAATTTATTCCTCTGCCTTTCCTCAGTATCGGATTCGATCCGTCTTCGCCGCCCAAGCCTTGAACGCTTTCATCGCTTCAGGACGCAGGAGTTGTTTCATCGGAATCTTCCGCTTGGCGATGGGCGTGGCGACTTCGTCGTAGATCAGGTCGTCGTCGAAATCAATGCGCTTGGCGTCCTTGCGGGTGTTGCCGTAATAGACTTTCTGGAAGCGCGCCCAGTAGATCGCCGCGAGACACATCGGGCACGGCTCGCAACTGGTGTAGAGTTCGCAGTCGTCGAGCTGGAAGGTCTTGAGGCGTTTGCACGCGTCGCGGATGGCCACCATCTCGGCGTGGGCCGTGGGATCGTTGGTGGAGGTGACTTGATTCCAGCCGCGGCCGACGATTTTTCCGTTGCGCACCACGACCGCGCCGAAGGGGCCGCCGTGGTCGCCGCGCATCTTGGTCAGCGAGAGCCGGATTGCCGCGCGCATGTATTTCTCGTTCACGCGAAGAGCGAAGCGGGGTTTTGGGTTTGGGACAAGAATTTTCCACCGGCGAATACTGCGGTCAGCTTTCCGTGCGACCACTTACGCAGCCGGCACAGCGCGGCGAATTGAAACTCTGGCGCGCCGCCGCCCTGTCCACCGACGAGTTCCGCGCCGCGTCGAACATTGTCCATCATCCAAGCCGGCAGCGAGAGGTGGTAGGGGTTTCGCTGCACTTCGCCGACGTGGAAGCTGGTCGCAGCGATGAGGTCGGCGAGATCGGCGGCGCTGATTTCCACGGCGAGGTTCGGGTCATCCATCGCGCCCCAGAATTCCGTCTCCACCACGTGACACTCGAAGCCGGGCAGCATCGTGTGTAGTGCGTCCGTCACCAGATGATACACGCCGATGTGTGTGCCGTTCCAATCGCGTTCGTGTGGGAAGAAAATCACGCGCGGCTGGTGCTTGATGAGAATCTCCGCGATGACTTGCACCATGTTCGCCCAATACTGCGGATCGCTCTGGCGGGTCTTGGCCGTTACGCGTTCCAAGCCGTTCGGCCCGGTGGTTTGCAGCTCGAATCCTAGATACGCACAGGCGTTTTGTAATTCAACCAGCCGCTCCGCTTGCCGTTCCTTCTTGCTGCCTTGCGTGACCGCGACGTTGATGACGTTGAACTTCGCCTCACGCAACAGGCGCAATGCCAGACCACCCGAAATGGTTTCGTCGTCGGGATGCGGCGCGAAAAACAAGGCGCGCGGCGCGTCGGGCGGCAGTTGGGGGCGCGGTGCGGGTGGGATACCGCCGAGCGGAAGTTGTTTCGCTTCGACGACCACCCGAACGGCGTCAGTGACGAATTTTGTGTAGGGATTCATAAAAGTTGTTGAGTTTCCCCTCACCCTAACCCTCTCCCTCGGGGCGAGGGAACAGGAATCGCAAGTCTCCCGTCCTGCGTCAATATGCGTCGTGAATCCAGCGCCACGATTGCGAGAGCGGCGGCAACGAGTTCTCCCTCTCCTTGGGGAGAGGGCCGGGGTGAGGGAGGGCGAGGCGTCGCTTCTGAATTCATTCTCGTTCAACCGATGTCCGGCAAGCTTGCCGCCGCAATCGCCTGCCCGTGACGTTTGTCCTTCTCGTCGGGGATGTGAAACGCGACTTGCGCCGCCAGTTCGGGGAACTCGACTTTCAAAACTTCCTTCGCGCCGTTGAGAATCATGTCGCCGCCTTCGCCGGACGTCACGCGTCCCAGAATCAACACGTGGCGCAGATCGTAGAAGCTCGCGAAGTGCGCGATGCCGTAGCCGAGATACACGCCGATGGTCTGATAAATCTTCCGCGCGCGTTCGTCGCCCTGTTTCATCAGCATTTGCACATGCTTGAGTTTTTCCGGCAACGGCATGTCTTTGGGCGCTTCGATGCCCGCTGGTGCGAGCAATCGCCCAACGCATTGCTGCGAGAAATACTGCACGCCGCAGCCGTAGTCACCGGACCATTCATCGCACGGCGCAGCGGGATGATAATCCACCGGGACGAACGCCAACTCGTTCAGCCACGTCGTGATGTTGCCGTCGGCGTTGACCCAGCCGCCCGCCGTGCTCGTGCCGAGCGAAATGCCGAGCACGGAATTCACGCCGAGCGACATGGAAGCGGCGAGCGCGGTGACTTCGCCGTCGTTCACGACTTCGAGCGGCACGTTCCATTGCTTTTGGAGGTCGAGGAACATGTCTTTTACGCGGCGTTGAAACACATCCGCCGGGACGCCGCGAAAGAGCGAGGCGACCTTGACGCGGTTGTTCACGTAAACGCCCGCCGTGCTGCCGCCGATGGCATCCACGCGTGGCAGGTGCGCCGCTGCCTTCCGCAGCGAATCCATGATGCCGTCGAAATGATATTGCGGGTCGGTCTGGAAATAGGGATTCCACTCTGTCTCCTCGCTGAAAACGACTTTGCCATCAATCACCGCCGCCGCCTTGCGATCACTGCCGCCGAGATCGAAGCCGATGCGGCAGCCTTTGAGATTGCGCCCGAGCGCGCTGGCATGGGCGCGTTCCGCCGGGATGTCCTGCGTGCAGACCACCTCGATGGGATGATCGAACATCCGTTCGCCGACGATCTCGGAATCAAACTTCCCCGTGGCGTCATCGCGATAATGCGCGGCGAGCTTGGCCGCGAGATTCGCCGGGCCATCGAGATAAATCCGCCAGCCGCCCCGCGACCAGAGCAGGAATTTCACGATGCGTTCAAGATGCTGGTAGTTTGCCTCGTGTTGATTGGCGGCGTGGGCGAAAATTTCCGTTTGGAAAGGATGGATCGAGCCGTCGGCCTGCTCGATGGCGAGCCGGACGGTCTGGGCGGCACTGGAGCGCAGCACTTGCTCGCGGAACGCACGGGTGACGAGGGCCGCGGGCCGGAACTGTGCGTCTAGCACAGGCGGACAGCGGGGAACGACGAGGGGCAAAGAACTTTGGTTGCTCACAGCGGGAAGGTTTCTAGTGGAGGCGGGACGACACTTCAAGCAATTCACGGCAGCAAACTCGCTGGCAGGCGCACATGTGTATGTGTGACGACCAACCGGTCATGCTTCGTGGCTCTAAGCAGAGATGGGGATTGCGGATAATTACCAATAATAGCGAAGTGAATTCGGTGATGCAGGACAGATAGCTGTTCAGGTGTTCATAATTGTTGCTGAACAAATTTCACGATGGATTCAATTTCACTGAGTGTTGTGTTGAACCATTCATTTCCAGGTGCTCGACGTTTAAATCCTCGTGCCTCAAGTATCGAATGAATTGCGCTCTCCACGGCGGCTACTCGTTGGACTTCCCATGTTTTTAGAACGCTGGGGTATTCAAAGCAGCAAGTCTGCTTGCACTGCTGTGCAACTCTGGCATCGGCATCGCCCGTCGTAGTCAATCCGACCTTAATGGGAAATCTGCCCTCACTCTTCTGTACGGAAGGAAATGAGTAGGCGTAGACAATGCCTGAATCGTTAGATTCTATGTCTGTAGCGACGGCATCCGCTTCAGCCAGTTCTTCCTCGATTGGTATGTTCTTGAACATTCCACCACCGAGGTTCTCGAACATGCGCAACTCGTCCGCAAGAAAGGGAATGTAGAATCCAAAGATATTGCGCATTTTTTCCGTTGCCTCCGACTTTGCTTTCTTGATGCGAATTTCCAATTGCTCTGGTGTATAAGCTTCTTCAAGCAGTTGTTTGGAAATATCACGTAGGAGAAACGGTTTATCCCCATAGCCGCGGGCTATCTCTGCCATCTGAGGAAGTAGTTCATATCGGGCCGCCCTATAAACGTAGGAGCGTGTCGGTTCAAATGGAATAGCCATGGCTCTGGTTTGTATGAAGGTCGTCTAACTTAGCTTAGAATAGGTAGCCACATTTGCAGTTCATTATTGTCCATTTCTGAACACTATGGTGGTAGTCATGGGCTGTCCAGCTTCAGGTGAGTCTTTGGTTGAACCCGAACGCTTGTGTCAATCGGGGTGCGGCATTACGCTGCGGCCATGAACAATCACGGCCCCGGCTTTATCAAGGAAGACCCCTGGCGTGTCCTGCGGATCATGGGCGAGTTCGTTGAGTCGTTCGAGACGTTGTCGCACGTTGGGCCGGCGGTGACGGTGTTCGGTTCGGCGCGCACCAAGTCGAGCGACAAGTATTACAAGGCCGCCGTGGCGCTCGCCAAGCAACTCGCCACGCACAAGATTCCCGTCATCACCGGCGGCGGGCCGGGCATCATGGAAGCCGCCAATCGTGGCGCGGCGCAGGGCAAGGGCACGTCCATCGGCCTGAACATCGAATTACCGCACGAGCAGAAGGGCAACGACTTCGCCAATGTACCGATCCACTTCCACTATTTCTTTTCGCGCAAAGTTTGTTTCGTGAAATACAGCGTGGCGTTCGTGTTCATGCCCGGCGGCTTCGGCACGCTGGACGAGTTGTTCGAGGTGTTGACGTTGGTGCAGACCGAGCGCATTCCGAAGTTCCCGCTGATTCTCTTCGGCAAAAAACATTGGGCCGGGTTGCTGAAGTGGCTGAAGGCGGAGTTGCGCGAGCGGAATAAATTCATCGCCCCGCTCGATCTGGAGTTGCTCACGCTGACCGATGACGTGGATGAAGCCGTCGAAATCATCCGCGACTATCTGCAACGCGTCGGGCCGCCGCAGGCCGTGCCGATGGCGTTCTCGTGATCGGAAGCGCATGGCGACCACCTCCTCCTACGCGGTTCTGCTCCGGGACGTCGCCACGCCCAGTGCCGAGCCGATCTGTCGCGCCTTTCGCACGTTCAGTCATTTGACCGACGCCGATGCCATCCGGCTCGCCGCCAATGCGCAGGGGATTCTCATGCGGCATCTCAGCGTGGACGAGGCCAAGGCGTTGCAACAGGCCTTGGTGAAAGAAGGAGTGAATGTCGCGTTGGTCAAGGACGAGGAACTGCGGTTTCTGGCGGCGAGCCAAAGGTTGCATCGCATCGAGCTGACGCCTGACGCGCTGGTGATTTTTGATTACCGCAGCAAGGCGGTCACGGTGTCGTGGAATGATTTCTCGCTCGTGGCGGCGGGCGCGGTGCCGCATGTGGAAGTCAGCTCGGTGCATACCCAGCGCACCGGGATCGGGCTGCATCCCGTGTTCGGAGTGTGGCCGAAGCAGGTCGTGGAGACGCGCAGCCGGCTCGAGACTGAACGACAATTCATCCTCGAACTTGTTGTTGGGCGCGGCGCGGCGCGCTATGAACTCCAGGCGAACGAATTTCCCTTTGCCGGCGTGGTGGATCATCCGGCGACGACGCTCACCGAGAAGTTCGTCTGGCTGGTACGCGAGATGACGCGCCGCGCGCCTCAAGCGTTGTTGAACCGCGGCGCGCAGGATGTGCGCGACGGCGTGATGCTCGTGCGTGGTTACCCGAGCCGGCAACAGATGTTGGACGAAATGATCTGGCTGTTGTGGAGTCGCGGGCATGGGCCGGCGGTGGGTTGAGGCGGTGAATCCATTTGCGCCTTGCCGCGCGGGGCGGGCGCGGATTCAATCTAATCGTGCGTCCGTTCATCCAGGAAATCGCCACCGCGCAAACGCCGGAGTCGCTCGTCGCGCGGCTCACGGGGCAGCGGGGTGTGATGCTCTTGCGTAGTGCGGGATTTGACTCGCCGCAGGCCCGCTACTCCTTTGTGACGGCAAATCCCTTCCTGACGTTCCGCTCGTTCGGCTCGCGCTGCGAAGTCATTTCCGATGTAGCCGCCGACGTAAGGAGGCGGATGGACGAGATTCAAGCGTCTCCCAATCCGCCTCCTTACGTCGGCGGCTACGTTCAATTCGGCAACCCGTGGCATCTGCTCGACGCGCTCATGTCGCGCTACGAACTGCTGGATGAAATTGATTTGCCGTTCCCGCTCGGGGGTTGCTTCGGTTACTGGGGCTACGACCTGAAAAATTTCACCGAACCCAAACTCCCGCGCCGCGCGGTGAACGATCTGGAATTGCCCGATTGCCATGTCGGCTTTTATGCGAGTCTGGTGGTCTTCGATCATCGGTTGGGCAAAACGTGCATCGTAGCGACGGGCTTGGGTGCGGATGGCGCTCGCACTGAAGCCCGCGCGCGGGAACAGGCGGAGTTTTGGACTGATTTGCTGGGTGAGAAATCAACGAGAACCCTCACCCCGGCCCTCTCCCTTTCCGAAAGGGAGAGGGAGAAATCGTTCCCGCACTTGGCGAAATCAGAAGCTTCCGAATCACGAGAGACGCAGAAACAGTTTCCCCCTCTCCCCGGGGGAGAGGGCCGGGGTGAGGGCGAGCGTAAAACACAATCAATTTCATCCAACATCACCCGCACCGCCTTCCTCGCCGCCGTCGCCCACGCACAACGCTACATCCACACCGGCGACATCTATCAGGTCAACCTTTCGCAACGCCTCGCGACGCCGTGGGCCGCATCAGGCTGGGATTTGTTCACGCGGCTGCTCGCGGTTTCGCCCGCGCCGTTCGCCGCGTTTCTCGACTGCGGCGATTTTCAACTCGCCTCGTCATCACCCGAGCAGTTTCTCCGCATGAGCGGCTCGCACATCGCCACGCGCCCGATCAAAGGCACGCGCCCGCGTTCATCCGATGCGACCCGCGACGCCCAGCTTGCCTACGAACTCCAGACCAGTCCCAAGGAACTCGCCGAACTGGTGATGATCACCGACCTGTTGCGCAATGACCTCGGTCGTGTTTGCGAATTCGGCAGCGTGCAAGTGCCCGAACTGGCGCATCTTGAACGCTTCGCCCAGGTGCAGCATCTTGTCTCCACCGTCGAGGGTCGCTTGCGCAATGACGTCACGCATTTTGCCGCGCTGGCGTCGGCGTTTCCTGGCGGCAGCATCACCGGCGCTCCGAAGTTTCGCGCCATGGAGATCATTGATGAACTTGAACCGATTGCGCGCGGGCCGTATTGCGGGGCGCATGGTTATCTCGGGTTCAATCGCGAAAGCCAGTTGAGCATCAGCATCCGCACGGCGATCCACCAGGACGCGACCGCTTATTTCCACGTCGGCGCGGGCATCGTGGCGGATTCGAGTCCCGAGGCGGAATATGAGGAAACGCTCGCGAAGGCGCGGGGATTTCTTGCGGCGCTGAATCTTGCTCAAGTTGGAGTTCAAGCTGAGAGCAAGTAACTCAAAGGGAAGTTATTGGTAGGGCGCGTCACTCCGTGCGCGCCGCCCTTCGCCAGTCAGACGACGGCGCGCACGGAGTGACGCGCCCTACCAGCTCCCGCAAACCGGGCCCGTTCGCTTTGCGGCTTTGCACCATTGCGCCTTTGCGTTAAAAAGAGCCGGTGATCGTTTTCCTTAACGGCCAGTTCGTCCCGGAAGAGCAAGCGACCGTCTCTGTCTTCGACCGTTCGTTCCTCTACGGCGACGGCCTGTTTGAGACGATGCGCGTGACGAAAGGCAAACCGTTCCGCTGGTGGGAGCATATCGAACGTCTGCGCAAAGGCGGCGATTTTCTTGGCATCAAGATTCCGTTCGCGTGCAAGTCGCTGGAAAAATTCGCCGCCGAACTCATCGCGAAAAATAAAATGCCCGAAGCGTTGCTGCGGCTGACGGTGTCACGCGGCGTCGGGCTGCGCGGTTATTCCCCGAAAGGCGCGGACAAGCCCGTCGTCGTGATGACGCTGCATCCTTTCCCCGGAGCGCCGAGCGCCGCCTCGGCCAGTTGGAAACTCGTCACGGCCTCCCTCCGCCTGCCCGCCGGTGAAAAACTCGCGCATTTCAAGACGGCCAATAAACTCGCCCAGATTCTCGCTCGCACCGAAGCCGACGTCGCGGGCGCGGACGAAGCGTTGCTCTGCAACACCGATGGTTTCGTCGTCGAAGGCGCGAGCAGCAATCTGTTCTGGGTCGAGGGCGACATGATCTGCACACCGCCGCTCGCGAGCGGGATTCTTGCCGGCGTCACGCGCGCGGTAACGCTGGAGCTTTGCGCGCAACTCGGTTTGTCCTGCGCTGAAAAACAGATCACGCCGGACGAATTGCGTCGTGCTGACGGCGTGTTTGTGACACTCAGTTCGTTTGGCGTGGTCGCGGCGGTTTCGCTCGATGGAGCGGAATTGAAACAATCGCTGCTGGTGGCCAGGTTGAGTGCCGCCTACGCGGACCTGCTCGCCAACAGCTAGACTTGTATGCGTGTTCTCATCGTTGGCTGTGGTTATGTCGGGTTGCCGCTCGGCATAGAACTGGTGCGACGAGGTCATAACGTCTCTGGCCTGCGCCGTTCTGCGGTAATAAACGATGAACTCCAACGCGTCGGCATTACGTCACTTCAGGCTGACATTACGCTCCCGGCCACGCTCGCAAACTTGCCGCGAGATTTTGATTGGGTGGTCAACTGCGTCGCCTCCGGTGGCGGCGGTGTGGCTGAATACCGGCAGCTTTATCTGCAAGGGATGCGAAACTTGATCAAGTGGCTTGTCCCCGGGAGCGCCGGCGTCCCGCCGGCGAGTTCCGCGGAAAGTTCAGCCGCAACCCGCCGGCAAGATGCCGGCGCTCCCAGGTTCGTTTACACCAGCAGCACAGGCGTCTATGGCCAGAACGACGGCTCGCTTGTGGACGAAACCAGTCCGACCGAGCCTGCCACCGAAACCGCGCGCGTGTTGTTCGAGACGGAGCAGGCTTTGCTCGCTGCTGGGCGCGAGAAGAATTTCCCGGCGATGGTGCTGCGCGTGGCGGGTATCTATGGGCCGGAACGTGGTTATCTGCTGAAACAATTTCTTCGTGGTGAAGCGCGCATCGAAGGCACAGGAGCACGGACGCTGAACATGATTCATCGCGACGATTTAATCCACGCTATCGTCGCGGTGTTGGAGCGCGGGAGGGGCGGGGAGATTTACAATGCCGTGGATGACGAGCCGGTGAGTCAGTTGGAGTTCTTCCAATGGCTTGCTGCAAAGCTGGACAAGCCGCTGCCGCCCACCGCGCCAGATGATGCCGCCGCGCCGCGCAAACGCGGCCTGACGAACAAGCGCATCGCCAATCGAAAGCTCAAGGCGGAACTGGGGTTTGAATTTAGGTTTCCGAATTATCACAGCGGATACGAAGCGGAAATCCGGCGAGGCCGTTCAGAAAAGTCAGAATGATGGGATCAAAATTATTCTGGTCCCATCATTCTGACAAACTTTGGAAACTCAGCGCGATGACTTGGAAGTGTTCCCGCGCTCCAAGCCTTCATCTTCCCACGAGGCGGGATCGTCCAGCGAATTATCGCAGCGGATACAAGGGGGAAATCCGGCGAGGCGGTTCGGAAAGGTCAGAATGATGGGATCAAAATTATTCTGATCCCATCATTCTGACAAATTTTGGGAACTCAGCGCGATGATTTGGAAGTGTTTCCGCGCTCCAAGTCTTCATCTTCCCACGAGGCGGGATCATCCAGCGATTCCAGATGCGTGAACACGACGGCATCGGCAACGGCGTGGCGGATGTCGGCTTCGATTTTTTCCAGCAACTCGTGGCCGCGTTGCACGGTCCAGTCGCCGGGGACGAGCACGTGGACGGAGATGAAGCGTTGCGCGCCGGATTGGCGGGTGCGCAGCGCGTGGAACTTCACGCCGCCGGCCTCGTAGTTCTGGAAAATTTTTCGCACGGCGTCCAGATCGGCAGGGGAGATGGAGATGTCCATCAAGCCGCCGACGGATCGGCGCATGATGCCGATGGCGGTCCAGATGATGTTTGCTGCGACGAGCAGTGCGACGACGGGATCAAGCCAGTGCCAGCCAGTCAGGGCTACGAGTCCAATGCCGGCCAGGACGCCAACGCTGGTCCAGACGTCGGTGAGCAGGTGCTTGCCGTTGGCTTCGAGCGTGATGGAATTGTGTTTCCGCCCCGCGCGCAGGATGAGCAGCGCGACGATGAGATTCACCACTGAGGCGGCGACGGAAACCGTGAGGCCGATGCCGAGTTCATGCAGCGGCTGTGGTGTGATCAGGCGCATCACGGCGGCGACGGCGATGCTGATGGCCGCCACGAGAATCAGTCCGCCTTCGAGGCCGCTGGAAAAGTATTCCGCTTTGCCGTGACCGTAGGCGTGGTCTTCGTCGGCGGGGCGCGCGGCGATGGTCAACATGGCCAGCGCCATGATGCCGCCGAGCAAATTGACAAGCGACTCGACCGCGTCGGAAAGCAAACCCACCGAGCCGGTGATGAGGTACGCGGTGGTCTTCAGCCCGATCGTCACCAAGGCGGCGGCAATGGACAGCCAGGCAAAGCGGGTGAGCGATTTACGGGTTTCCGGCACGCCGGAAGGTTAAACCACGAAATACACGAAACACACGAAAAGAGTTTGTGCCATTGATTGCCAACCCATAGTCAGAGGAATGATTGTCAGGGGAATAAAAGCATGAAGCCCAGCGCTTCTTTCCCATTCCTCTGACAATCATTCCCCTGACTATTTCCGTTCGGAAGCTGTCGCCTTAAATCATGTGACAGAACATCGCATCGCGGAGCTTGGGCTCGAACCACGTGCTCTTGGGCGGCATGATGCCGCCGGCGTCGGCGATGGTCATCAAGTCCTCGATGCTCGTCGGAAACAGGCTGAACGCGCAGGCGTATTCGCCGGTATTTACGAGCTTCTCCAATTCCGCCGTGCCGCGGATGCCGCCGACGAAATTGATCTGCTTGCTCGTGCGCGGATCGGTGATGCCGAAGATCGGGTCGAGCACGAACTTCTGGAGCAATGTCACGTCGAGCTTCTCGATCGGGTCGTTGGTGGCGGCGAATTGCGGGCGGAACGTGAGCGTGTGCCATTGCCCGCCGAGGAACAGGCCGAGTTCGTGCTTGCGCGTTGGCTTGGCGGCGCCGTTGGGTTTGATGATGAAAATACCGTCGAGCTTCTGCAACAACTGCGCGGCGGTCAGACCATTCAGGTCTTTGAGCACGCGGTTGTAGGGCAGGATTTGCATCTGGTTGTGCGGGAAGATGACGGTGAGGAATTGAGCGGAGTTCCCCTCACCCCGGCCCTCTCCCCGTCCGACGGGGAGAGGGTGGCCGGAGGCTGGGAGAGGGGTTTCTTTGCGCTTCAAATACACGCGCCCGGCCGCGGCACTGCGATGATGTCCGTCGGCGATATAAAGAAACGGAATCTTGGCGAACTGCTCGGCGATGAATTGAATGCCCTCCGCGTCGCCAACCGTCCACGAGGTGTGGCGCACGCCGTCTTTGCCGGTGAAATCTACATCGGGGTTCTCGGTGATTTTCTTCGCGATGAATTCGTCGAGCGCAGTGACGGCGCGATAGGTCAGGAACACCGGGCCGGTCTGCGAGTTGAGCGTTTCGATGTGGCGGACGCGATCGTCTTCCTTGTCCGGGCGGGTGAACTCGTGTTTCTTGATGATGTTCTTGAGGTATTCCTCGCAACTCGCCGCGGCGACGAGGCCGATCTGCGTGTGGCCGCCCATGATCTGGCGATAGAGGTAGAAACACGGTTGCGCATCCTGCTTGAGCGCGCCCTGGCTGATGAGCTTGGTGAAGTTCTCCTTGCCCTTGGCATAGACGGCGTCCGAATAGAGGTCCACGCCGGGAGCGAGATCAATTTCCGGTTTGCTGACGTGGAGGAAGTTGAGCGGGTTGCCAGCGGCCATCTGACGGGCTTCCTCGGACGACATGACGTCGTAGGGTAGCTCGCAGATCTGGGCGGCGAGTTCGGGTTTGGGTCGCAGGGCGGCAAAAGGTTTCAAGGTAGCCATAAAACGAGGCGCGAAGATAGGGAGGCTGGCGTCAGAACGCACGGAAAATTCCCAAAAGAAAGCTTGCCTCCAACCGCTCCCGGGTTATGCTCTGCGCCCTTAATTTAGGAAAAAGTTTATGGCAAGAATTTGTGAATTAACCGGAGTCGGCCCGCGCAAAGGCAGCATCATCTGGCGTAGTGGTAAGAAAAAGAAGCTGGGCGGCATCGGTACGCACGTCACGGCCATCACCAAGCGCAAGTTCATGCCGAACCTGCAGCGCGTGAAGGCATTGATTGACGGCGAAGTCCGCTACATCCGCGTTTCGACCCGCGCCCTCAAGAAGGGCTTGGTCACCAAGGCGCCGAAGCGCACTTGGAAGAAGGATGCGGTCAAGGCGAAGGCGTAAGCCCGAATCATTTCAAACAAAAAGCGAGGTCATCACGGCCTCGCTTTTTGTTTGGTGCGGGACGTTTTGAATCACGGCGAAGCTGTGAAAGAAATTAGCCGGGGGTTGAGCGACCAGTTTGTGATTCAATAATCTCACACCTCGGAGAGGTGACAGAAATCGGCTGACTGGGGGGGGATCTATCACCCTTTCAGGGTGAATGGCTGCGCTTACGTTGACCGGGGGTGTCGTCGTTGCACTCCTCAACCCCCGGCTAATTTCTGTCAACCCTCCGGGCTGAGTTGTGTTACTCGAAGTTCTGCCTGATGGCTTCAGCGACCTCGGGTGGAGCGGGGAGTTGATAATTGAAGAAGTGTTTCGAGCTTATCGCCGCAACTTCACCGTCAAGCTTTGAAACTGTCCCAACCCAAGCGCCTTCAGGCAATTTACCGGTTGCTCGCCTGACAAACTCTGCGTGGGGCCAACTCATGTTCCAAGTGAAATGAGCCACTTCGCCGTCCTTGACCATGACCAGAATCGCGTCGCCGTCGTGCATTTTGATTTTCTCTTTCATGGTTGAGTTGATTTTGAACTTATTTTACCGCCCCTTCGTGAACTTCATCTTGGCCCGTTGCAACTCGCGGTCGGATTCGCGCTTCTTGATGTCGTCGCGTTTATCGAACTCCTGTTTGCCTTTGCCGACGCCGAGCGAGACTTTGACCTTGCCGTTCTTCCAGTAGAGCGACAACGGAAAGATGGCGTTGCCCTTCACCGCTGCCAGGCCAAAGAGTTTGCGGATCTCCGCTTTATGCAGGAGCAGCTTGCGCGGGGCTTTGGGGACGTGATTCTGGAGGTTGCCGTGGGAATACTCGTCAATGTGCGCGTTGTAGAGCCAGACTTCGTCCTTTTCCACGCGGGCAAAGGCGTCGCCGATCTGGCCCTTGCCGCCGCGCAGGGCCTTCACCTCCGTGCCGTGCAAGACGATGCCCGCCTCGAAAGTGTCGAGGATGTGATAATCCCGCCGGGCTTTGTGGTTGGAGACGATGTCGGCCATCGGACTCAATGTAGAATGAAGAATGCGGAATGAAGAAACAAAAAAACTTCGTTCAAATCAATGAACGAAGCTCGGAAAGGGAGTTACCTGACTTCGGCAGGGCTGAATGGTTCATCATTCAACCTTCTGCCTTCATCATTCGCCTCAGTGCTTCTTGCGCTTCTTGGCGACGGGCCGGGTCAATTCTTCGATCTCCGGGAGCGTCCAGCCGATCTTCTCTTCGATGATTTCGCGCAGGGCGATGTCCGCCGCGCCGAGGTTGGTGTAATCCGCGATGAGCGGACGCCCCATGCCGCCGCCGCCGGCGTTCAATTGGCGCACGCGACGGGAGACGATGTTGATCAAAATGTTGGGCGTGCCAACCTTTTCCAAAGCTTTCTTGCAGAGTTCAGCGTTCACAGTATTTCAGTCCAAAATCGAGCGCGCCAGATTAGCGGAAGCAGGCCGGGTTGCAATATAAAATTTGGTTTCAAACTTGCCCCGCCGCGCGCCTTGGCCTAAAACCCTCCCCCGCATGTTCGCATCCAAACGGCCTATTTCATCCACAAAACCAGCAAAATTCGACCTCGACGTTTTCCTGGCGTCCAGCACGGCGTCCGTAAACACCGCGCTGGACCGGTTTTTGCCCTCGGAAACCACCAAGCCGGTGACGATCCACAAGGCCATGCGTTACTCGCTGTTCGCCGGGGGCAAGCGGATGCGTCCAGCGCTGGTGCTGGCGGCGGCGCAAGCGTGTGGCGGAAAAGAATCCGATGCCATGCCGCTGGCGTGTGCGGTCGAGTGCATCCACACCTACTCGCTGGTTCACGACGATTTGCCCGCGATGGACAACGACGATTACCGCCGGGGCAAGCTGACGAATCACAAGGTTTTTGGCGAAGGCATCGCGGTCTTGGCGGGGGACGCTTTGCTGACGCAGGCGTTTGAAATCGCGGCGCTGGCGAAGGGATGGCCGCGCTATTCGCATCGGGAATTGATTTTTGAGATCGCGAAGGCTTCGGGATCGTTGCAACTCATCGCGGGACAGGTCGCGGATCTGGAGGGCGAGGGGAAGAAGACTTCCGTGGCGCAGTTGAAATACATTCACGAGCGGAAGACGTCGGCGTTGCTGTGCTGCTCCGCGCGGTTGGGGGGCATGAGTGCCAACTGTTCGGCGGCGCAGCTCAAAGCGTTGACCGATTTTGGCTATCACGTTGGCCTCGCGTTCCAGGTGATTGACGACATCCTTGATATGACGCAAACCAGCGAGAAGTTGGGCAAGACCGCCGGCAAGGATACGAAAGCGCAGAAGGCGACGTATCCGTCCATCGTGGGCTTGGAGAAGTCGCGCCAGATTGCGGCGCAGTTGACAGACAGAGCGTTTGCGGCCCTGAAACCTTTCAAGGGGCGTGCGGTGGCGCTGGAGGCGCTGGCGGAGTTTTTGTTGAAGCGGGATCGGTAATCGTCGGCTGTCGCACAGCGGATATCGGCTCGGGATTTTTTGTTTCCAGCATCCGTAATAATTTTGTGAACAAGGCTTATTTGACGATACGGCCTGATGTGTTAGCCTCATCCTAGAATATGAGTGCGAGAAAAATCAGTAATCACAATTCCTCCGATAATCACCTCACGGTGAACTCCCGCCAGGCGAGCTTAACACTTTCCCCGGACGCGGTTTCCATCCACAAAGGCGGCATCGAATTCCGCAGCCAGACGGCGTTTCCGAACTGGGTGGAGATGACGGTTTCTCTCAAATCACCGGTGGATGACATGACGGTGAACTGCACCGGGGTCGTGGTGGATTGCATCGGCAACAAGCACGAGGGCTATCATGTGTCCATGGTGTTCACGAGCATGACCAAACAAGCGGAAGCCCGGCTCAATACGATGGTTTATTCCCGCCCGGGTTGATTGCCGCGGAATTTTTCGCGCCGCCTTGGATTCCAAGGCGGCTTCGCTTTTTCCGGGATGGTGTTTTCACCCCGCTTTGTTAGTCTCGCGCCATGGAATTGTTCTACAAGATTTTGAAGACCGCCGTGGACGGTCACGCTTCCGACGTGCATCTCAAGATCGGCACGCCGGTGATTTTCCGTATCAATCGCGAGCTGATTGCCATCGAATGTCCGCATCCCTCCGAGGAGTGGATGAACAACGTGGTGGCCACGATCCTTCCGCCGCACTTGAAGAAAAAGGCGGAGGAAGAACGCGAGGTGGACTTTTCCTATTACGTGCCCAACGTCGGACGTTTCCGCACAAATTTGTTCCAACAGCGCGGACAATGGTGTCTGGCGATGCGCTATGTGAAGACGCACGTTCCCAGCTTTGAAGAACTCGGGCTGCTCCCGCAGATCAAGCAGATCGCGGAATCGCCGCGCGGCATCGTGCTGATTGCCGGCTCCACCGGCAGCGGCAAGTCCACCACGCTGGCCGCAATGATCGAGCACATCAACGGCAACACCAAGAAGCACATCGTCACGCTCGAAGACCCGATCGAGTTCGTGTTCGAGGACAATCAATCCGTCATCGAGCAGCGTGAGGTCGGCCTCGACACCCTCTCGTTCCATCACGCGTTGAAACACGTCTTGCGGCAAGACCCCGACATCATCATGGTCGGCGAAATGCGTGACAGCGTCAGTTTCTCCGCCGCCATGAGCGCGGCGGATACGGGGCATCTCGTGTTGTCCACACTGCATACCACCAATGCCTCGCAATCCGTCACACGCGTGCTGGACTTCTTTGAGGCCAATGAACGTGAACAGGTCCGGCGTCAGCTTGCCGGCACGTTGCAGGCCGTGATCTGCCAGCGCATGGTGCCGACCATGGCCGGCAAGATGACGCCCGCGCTGGAGATCATGATCAACACGTCCACGGTGAAGAAGTTGATCGAGGAAAACCGCCTCGACAAACTCGCCGCCGCCATCGAAACGGGCACGGACGACGGCATGTTGAATTTCAACCAGGCGCTGTTCCAACTCGTGAAGTCCGGCATCGTTTCCGAGAAGGAAGCGCTGGCCAAGGCGACGAACGCGCAGGCGCTCGAAATGAATTTCAAAGGCATCTTCCTCGACGAAGGCCGCCGGATTCTCGGTTAACCCAAACGCACCACTTGAAACCGGCCCGCCCGCTCGCGGGGCCACCGCCATTTATTTCCATGACCGAACAAATCGTCATCCTTGATTTTGGCTCGCAATACACGCAAGTCATCGCGCGCCGCGTTCGCGAGTGCAACGTTTATTCCACCATCCTGCACTACAACACGCCCGCCACCGAGATCGCCCGGATGAAACCGAGCGGCATCATCCTGTCCGGCGGACCATCGTCCGTGTATGCGAAGAACGCGCCGTTGCCGGACAAGGAGGTTTTCAATCTTGGGGTGCCGGTGCTCGGCATCTGCTTCGGCGTGCAACTGCTCGCGCAATTCCTCGGCGGCAAAGTCGAGAAAGGACTCAAGCGCGAATACGGCAAGGGCACGCTCACGGTGAAGGATGGTTCCTGCGCGCTGTTTGCCAGGTTGCCGAAGTCGCTTCAGGTCTGGAACTCGCACGGGGACAAACTCACCAAGATGCCCAACGGTTTCAAAGCCGTCGCGGTCACGGAAAATTCCGAATACGCCGCCATCGAGAACCGCGCGAAGAAGTTTTTCGGCCTGCAATTCCACCCGGAAGTCGTCCACACGCCGCGCGGCAAAGAGGTCCTTTCCAACTTCGTCCACGGCGTCTGCGGTTGCGGCAAGAACTGGACGATGCACAACTATGTCGAGCAAGCCGTGAAGGAAATCCGCGCGCAGGTCGGCACAGAGCACGTCATTCTCGGTTTGAGCGGCGGCGTGGATTCCAGTGTCGCGGCGGCGCTGCTGCACAAGGCCATCGGCGATCAACTCACCTGCATTTTCGTCAACAACGGTTTGTTGCGCGCCCGCGAGGCGGAAGTCGTCCAGCAAGTCTTTGGCAAGAGTTTCAAGATCAAGCTGCAGTACGAAAACGCTGCGCCACTGTTTCTGCGCAAACTCAAAGGCGTCACCGACCCGGAGAAAAAGCGCAAGGTCATCGGCAAGACGTTCATTGAGGTGTTCAACGCGGCGACCCAGCGCGCGGGCAAGGCGAAGTTCCTCGCGCAAGGCACGCTGTACCCCGACGTCATCGAATCCGTGCCGATCGCCGGGAATCCCGCCGCGCTCATCAAGAGCCATCACAACGTCGGCGGTCTGCCGAAGAACATGAAGTTCCAGCTCGTCGAGCCGCTGAAGTGCCTGTTCAAGGACGAAGTCCGCTTGCTCGGCGAAGAGCTCGGTGTGCCGAAGGAAATCGTCTGGCGTCAGCCCTTTCCCGGGCCGGGCCTCGGCGTGCGTATCCTCGGTGAAGTCACGCCCGCGCGCTGCGAAATTCTCCGCAACGCCGACGCCATCGTCGTCGAGGAGATGAAAGCCAACGGGCTTTACTACAAGATCTGGCAGAGCTTCGCCGTGTTGCTGCCCGTGCGCAGTGTCGGTGTGATGGGTGACGAGCGCACCTACGATTTCACCATCGCCATCCGTGCGGTGGAATCGCAGGACGGCATGACTGCTGATTGGGTGAAGCTGCCTTACGACCTGTTGGAAAAACTCGCGAGCCGCATCATCAATGAGGTGAAGGGCGTGAACCGCTGCGTCTTCGACATCACCAGCAAGCCGCCGGGAACTATCGAGTGGGAGTAGCCGCCGGCGTACGCCACGTAAACCACGCGGTCACAGCCAGCAGCAATAATCCAAAAATCCCGATTGTCTGGATGACTTGGATGAAACTCTCGTGGCGGAGATACAAGGTTACGCCGTAGCCTGCCGCTACCGCGAGCAGCCACGGCACCGCGCGAAATTGCGAGGTGGCCATCAAATTATTCAACAACACCGTGGCCAGCGTCAGCGGCAACATGCACCAGCCAAACCACGGAATCAGCGGCGCGGAGATTTCCAGATAGGAAGCGTCATAGCGCACGAGTTGGAGCGGTAGTTTCGGGAGAATCGTACAGACCACTGCCGCGCCGATGCCGGCCAAGGCGGTGAAGCCGACGGCTAGAAACAACGCATTGGACTTTTCTCCCGTCGCCTTGCTGCGGGCCAGTTTGGGGAACATGACCGCCGCGACCGGAGCAGTGAAATAAACCAGCGCCCGTCCGATCATCCCCGCCGCCGCGTAGTAGCCGGTTTGGTCCTTGGAGAAAAATCGCTGCACGAAAATCATGTCGGCGCTTAACATGAAAATGCTGACGCCCATGCCCAAGGTCAGCGGGGTCACACGTTGCAACCATCCGTTCCAGTGCATCGGCTCGCTCGGGCCGCGCAAACAATCCGCGCAGCGCCAGAAACCCACGCAAGCCACCGCCAGCATTCCGGCCAGAATGGCGGCGACAGCTCCAGCCGCGTAATGCGCCAGCAATCCCACAATCACGCACACTGCGCTGAAGCGGCCAATGCCGTCCGCGATCATGATGTTACCCAACCAGAGAAAATTTTGCCGCCCCTGTAGCACGCCTTGAGCGACTGGTCGCCACAACGCGATCAATCCCACGGCCACCGCCAGCCAGAGCGCGGCGGGATTCGCGATCTTGAGCGCAGTCAGAATTTCCTGCCGCCACCACCACACGATGGCCGCCATGATGAGCCAGACCAGAAAAGTGCCGCGCAACACGGCGCGAAATGTGCCGGCCAGTTCCCGTTCTTGTTGTGGCGTCAGCGCGGCCGCGGCTTGTTGCGCGAACACACTCTGCAGGCCCACCGCCGGAATGCCCATCAAGCTGATGGTCTGCAAGAGCGTCGTAAACACGCCGTATTCTTCCTTGGGCATCCGTTGCGCGATGCTGTGCACGGCGAACATCAGCGCGCCGCCGGTCATCGTGGCGATCATCAGCCAGCCGCTTTCCCGGAAAAAGGTCAGGAATCCATGCTGCGGTTTTGCCGGCGATGCGGTGGTTTTGGACGTTCCTTCTGAAACCATGGGGCTTGGACAATACGCGAGCGGTTCGGTTCAAGGAAGCGATTTCAGGAACGCCAGGAGCTTCGTGTGACCCTGTTCCAGTTGGGAAATCTCCACCCACTCATCCGCCGTGTGGGCTTGGGCGATGTCGCCCGGGCCAAACACTACGCTCGGAATCCCGCCGCCTGCCAGCACCGCCGCGTCGCAGAAGTAATGCAGGCCGGTGGCGCGTTTCTGGCCGGCGTGTTGGAGGAATTGTTTCACGAGCGGCAGCCGGACATCGGTTTCCAGCGCGGGGCAGGGCTTGAGTTTTACGTTGGAAACGGTGGCGCTGAGTTTTCGCGTTTTCAGAAACGCGCTCATCGCTTCTCGCGTCCACGTTTCAGATTCGCTCGGCAACGTGCGTCGGTCCACGCTGATCCGGCAATGATCCGGCACGATGTTTGGCTGCGTGCCGCCGTGGATCGTGCCCACGCTCACTGTGCCGTAGCCGAGTAGGGGATGCTTTTTCTTTTTGAGCTGTGCCGCGTAATCCGTCTGCAACGCCTCCACCACGCGCGCCATCGAATGCGCGGCGTTGTCGCCGAACCAAGGTGTTGCGCCGTGCGCCGCGCGGCCGTGCGTCTCCACATCCAGCCATACGCTGCCTTTGTGCGCGGTGGCGATGGCGAGCCGCGTCGGTTCGCCGACGATGGCGAGGTCGGCCTTGAACTTTTTCTCGGCCAGATAGCGCGAGCCAGCCTGGCCGTTCTCTTCATCCACCAAGCCGACAAAAATGATCTCCGTTTCGTTTGGGCGTTGCTTGGCAGCGGCCAGATCGCACAAGGCTTGAAACATCACGGCGACCGAACCCTTTGTGTCGCACGCGCCGCGACCGTAAATCCGCCCGCTGCGCTTGGTTGGTTTCAATTGCGCTTCGCTGACGACATTGACTGTGTCGAGATGCGGGGCGAGCAGGACGGTTTGACGGATTTTTCCGGTCGGTTGGAAGCGGACGAGCACGTTCGGACGACCCGGCAGAACCTTTTGAAACGCGATGTCCAATCCCGCTTTGGCGCCGAGTGCCGCGAGGTATTCCGCCACGCGCCCCTCGCCCGCGTGCGGATGCCGCGCCGGCAGAAACGCGCTGTTCACGCTGGGAATCGCGATGAGTTCGGCGAGCAGTTGGGCGACTTTGGCCATGGCGCGGGAGAGTTTAAGACGCAGCGAAGGGAAGTCGAGCCGCGAGCTAAATGGGGTGTCGCGTCTCGTGGCTGCGTTCGTGAGAACGCGGCTGACGTTCGGGATCGCAGGGTTGGCGGTTTGATTTGCCGCGAACGCAGCCACGGATAGACGTTCAGCCGATGGTCGCCACCGCCAGCTTGTGCTTGTCTGCGAGCGTGGCGCAGGTTTCCTGTTCCAGCACAAGGCTGCGACTCGATTCAAATGCCAGCACGGCAACGCCGGCGGCAGCGCAGGTCTCCAGCGTCTTCGGGCCGATGCACGGCACGTCGAAGCGCATGTCGTGATTCAGCTTGGCGACCTTCACCGCGACCGCGCCGCCGTTCTTGCCGGCAAGTTCGCCGCCGCGCGCGAGGCATTTGTCCGTGCCCTCGAAACCTTCCACCGCCAGCACCGTGCCTTCCTTCACCACGACCAACTGGCCGATTTCCAGGCGGGAAACCTCCTTTGCGATGCGGAAACCGAACTCCACATCCGCGCGTTGTTCGTCCGTCAATTTGCGGCCCATGCGGAAATCCGCGCCCGGCATGAGCGGCTGCAACCATTGTGTCGCCTCGATCAATTCCACACCGTCCTTCCTCAACTCATCGGCAATCGCGCCGAAGATCGTGTGGGCGTTGCGTTCCTTGAGTTTGAACAGCACGCCCATTGCGCGCAGGTCGGGGCGCACGTCAAAAAGATTCTTGGGCGCGATCTGGCCGAGCATGACGCATTGCTTGATGCCGCGATCCGTGAACGCGGAAATCATCTTGGAAAGCTGGCCGACCTTGACCCACACCACATCATCCACGAGCGACGTGATGCTTTGATCCGTCTCGCCCTCGAACGCGACGGCAACGATGCGTTTCACGCCCATTGTGCGCGCCTGTCGGGCGAACATGAGGGGCAACGAGCGATTGCCGGCGATCAGGCCGATGGATTCCACGGATGAATTCACGCGCCAAACGGTAGCGGGTTTGGGTTGCGGGATGCAATGCCAAGCTGGCCGGAGCGCGGCTGTGCGCGAAGCGTCAGCCGCCGCAGTATGCGCAATGCTGCGGCTGGTCTGCGACACAGCCGCGCTCCGACAGACGATGTATCTACCGCGCAAGGTTTGGCTTGAGGCGAAACATCCGGCTCGTTAGTGTCCGCGCGCACTCAACCAAGTGAAGTATTGAAAGCCACGGCCATCAGCCAGCAACTCATCACCGGCGCGCGCGAACTCTCGGCGCAGGTGGATCGCTTGAAATTCAAGCCGCCGGTGGAGCACGTTTACAACCCGCTCGATTACGCCTGGGCGGCGCACGAGGAATATCTCCGCCGCTTTGGCAACAGTCGGAAGCGCATCGTCTTTCTCGGCATGAACCCCGGGCCATTCGGCATGGCGCAGGTCGGCGTGCCGTTTGGCGAAGTCGCCGCCGTGCGCGATTGGATGGGCATCAACGTCCCCATCGGCAAGCCGAAGCATGAACATCCCAAGCGCCCGGTGCTCGGTTTCGATTGCCCGCGCTCGGAAGTGAGTGGGCGACGGCTGTGGGGGTTATTTGCGGAGCGATTTGGTGCGGCGGAGAAATTTTTCGCGGAGCATTTCGCGGTGAACTATTGTCCGCTCGCGTTTCTGTCTGAAACGGGCAGCAACCTGACGCCGGATAAATTGCCTGCGGCGGAGCAGGGGAAGTTGTTTGCCGCGTGCGACGAACACTTGCGGCGTGTCCTGGAAATTCTCCAACCTGAATGGCTCATCGGCGTGGGTGGATTTGCGCGGGATCGGGGCGAGGAGCTTTGCGCGGAGTTGAACATCAAGCTCGGGCAGATTCTGCATCCCAGCCCGGCAAGCCCCGCGGCCAATCGCGGTTGGGCCGAGGCGGCGACGAAGCAGCTTGCGGCCTTGGGCGTGTGGAGTCCGCAGGGTTGAATGGCGAATAAAACAAGGCTCACGCCAAGGACGCAAAGTCCGCAAAGATGTTTTGCGATTCGTCCCTTTGCGACCTTGGCGGTCTTTGCGTGAATCCTTCGGGATTTGAGCGGTTGGCTACCTTGCACTCAAGATTGCCTCGGCTTTGAGTTTGGCTATCATGATCGCCGTCCGCTCGTCCTGCGGCTGTGGGACGGGCGTTTTGATTTAACCAACGCATTTTATGGCACTGCTCAACGAAAATTATCTGAAACTCAAAGCCGGCTACCTCTTCCCCGAGATCGGCCGCCGCGTGAAAGCTTTTTGCGAAGCGAACCCCGAGGTTGCCCAGCGCCTCATCCGTTGCGGCATCGGCGACGTGACCGAGCCGCTGCCGTCCGCCATCGTCGCGGCGATGCACAAGGCCGTGGACGAAATGGCGTCGCGCGAAACTTTCAAGGGCTATGGCCCGGAGCAGGGTTATGAATGGCTGCGCAGCGCCATCGCGAAGAATGATTTCCGCGACCGCAGTCTCGACGTGGCCGATGACGAAATTTTTGTCAGTGACGGCTCGAAGTGCGATTGCGGCGCGATTCTCGACATTCTCGGCGACAAAAACAAAATCGCCATCAGCGACCCCGTGTATCCGGTCTATGTGGATACGAACGTCATGGTCGGCCACACTGGCCCGGCCAACGACGCGGGTGCTTACGCGAAGCTCGTCTATCTCCCGTGCCGTCCGAGCAATGGTTTCATCCCCGAGCCGCCGAAGAAACACGTGGACGTGATTTATCTCTGCTCGCCAAACAATCCAACCGGTGCCGCCGCCACCCGTCCGCAACTCGAAGCCTGGGTGAAATACGCGCTGGAAAACAAAGCCGTGATTCTGTTCGACGCCGCTTACGAGGCGTACATTACCGACCCGGCAATCCCGCATTCCATCTACGAGATTCCCGGCGCGCGTGATTGCGCCATCGAGTTCCGCAGCTTCTCGAAGAACGGCGGCTTCACCGGCACGCGTTGCGCGTTCACGGTCGTGCCCAAGACGCTCAATGCTTACACCAAGGCCGGCGAAGCGAAACCGTTGCACCCGCTCTGGTCGCGCCGCATGACCACGAAGTTCAACGGCGTGAGCTACATCGTTCAACGTGCCGCCGAAGCGATCTATTCGCCCGAAGGCAAGGCGCAGGTGGCGGAACTCATCAAACATTATCTTGGCAACGCCGAAGTCCTCCGCAAAGGCGCGAAGAAAGCCGGGCTGAAAGTGTTCGGTGGCGTCAATGCGCCGTACATCTGGGTGCGCACTCCGAAGGACGTGACGAGCTGGCAGGCCTTCGATAAGATTCTCGCTGATGCAAATGTCGTCATCACGCCCGGCTCAGGTTTCGGCTCGAAGGGCGAAGGTTTCTTCCGCATCAGCGCCTTCAACAGCCGCGCCAATGCCGAGGAAGTCGCGCGTCGCTTGCAGGAATTGAAGTGGTGAACTGCAAAACGTCAGGGGAATGGTTGTCAGAGGAATAATTCCTTGGCTCTCATTCCTCTGCCATTCATTCCCCTGACTAAACTCCGGGTTGTTTAGGCAATCATTGGATCAATCTCGCCAGCTTGCCAGAGTGTGCGGCCTTCCATGCCGCCGGCAATGACGAGGGTCTGGCCGGTGATGTGACCGGCGAGTTGGTCGGAGGAAAGAAAGACCACGGCGTTGGCGATGTCTTCGGGGCGCACGGCGTTTCAGCGCTGTCCGAATTCGTCCCTGACAGGAATTCAGGTTGCGTGCGAGAAGATGCGGCGCAGTTTGCTCAGCATCTCTTCCGAATAACGTTCGCCCGCCGTCAGCACGCGACCATGGATCTGGATTTCGTCCACGGCGGTCAGTGTCATGCAGAAATCCACATCGTGCAACGGGCGTTCGCGGCGCAGGCGGCGGATCCACCGGCGCATGTCGGTGACTTCCTCGATCTCGATCTGCTGGCCCGGGAAAAAGGAAATGCCCCACTCGTCGCGCTTCACAAAGCCATCGCTCTCCTTTTTCTCATTGAACCACTCGTCCCCGAGCAGGATGCAGACGGAGCGGCCTTTGCTTTCGCCCAAGCGATAGAACACGATGCGCGCGTCGGCTTCGCAAAAATGTTCGTAGGCGATGTCGAGGGATTCCTGCGGCACGGGCGAGAAGCGCGTCTGGAAACCGATGTGGATGCCGCCGGGCACCGCGGGTTTGCGCTCGAAGCAGAGGTTCTCCTCGAAAATCCAGAGCAGGTCGGTGGCAAACCCGCGCTCGGCGAGGAGTTTTTTCCACGCGGCGAGGGCGTCGGTCAAGTTGGGTCGGGCAAAGGCAACTGAACTCATGCGGTGAGTTTAGCGAAGACAGCGGCAAAACCAATCCACAAATCTTCGCGGGCCGGGGGAGGGGAGGACTCGCCAGTTTTGGGGGCACGCGGGCGGGGGGACTTTACTTGCTTCCGGCGGCGGTATCCGCAAATCTTCGCCCCACAGCAGCACTGACAATACTCATGAAGCCAACTCGCAATCCTTTGCTTTTCTCGTTCCTCATGGTCGCCTCGTTGTTTTTCATCTGGGGATTTTGCCATGCCATGCTGGATGTCCTGAACAAACACTTTCAGAACATTCTCAATCTCAGCAAGGCGCAATCGGGGCTGGTCCAGACCTCCGTCTTTGGGGCCTATTTGCTCATGGCGTTGCCGGCGGCATTGCTGATCCGGCGTATCGGTTATCAACGGGGCATTCTGGTGGGGCTGGCGATTCTCGCCGCCGGCGCCTTTCTATTCATCCCGGCGGGACTGGTGTTCAAATCGTTTGGGGCGTTCTGCTTCGCGTTGTTTGTGCTCTCGACCGGCTTGGCTTGCATTGAAACCGCCGCGAATCCCTACGTGACCGTTCTGGGCCCGAAGGACGGCGCCGCCGGGCGCTTGTCGGTGGCGCAGGCCTTCAATTCCTGCGCCTACATCCTTGCTCCCACGGTGGGCGGACTGCTCCTGTTTGGGCAGAAAGTGGATCCGAACAACCCCGATTTCCACCCCCTCATCCTTCCCTACATTGTGCTGGGCGGGGTGGTGCTTTTGATCTTTGGCGTCTTTGCGTTCATCAAATTGCCCGTCATCGAGGAAGGCGGCGATAAAGCCGAGGCGGGGGCGGATCCGGCAACCTTCAAAGCCCCGCTCGCACGCCAGCCGCATTTCACCTGGGGGGTGTTCACGCAGTTCCTGTATATCGTCGCCCAGATCGGGATCAACGCGTTTGCCGTGAACTACATCCTGGAAAACGCGATCGTCAAGGACGCATCCGGGGCGACGGCAACAGCGCCACTGTTCACCTGGCTGGGCACCGTTACGCACGCGGCCACCACGGAAGCCACCGCCGCCTACGTGATCACAATTGCGATGGTGCTCTATGCCGTCGGGCGATTTTCCGGGGCCTGGGTCATGCGTTTCATCAAGCCGAATTTGCTGCTCGCAAGCTACGGGGTGGCCAATGCCATCATCATCCTTTTGGTAATCGCCGACATCAAGATGGTCTCCTGGATGATTCTCCCGCTCTGCTGGTTGTTCATGTCCATCATGTTCCCGTTCATTTTCGCCATGAGTTTGCGCAACCTGGGCGCGCAGACCAAAATCGCCGCTTCGTTTCATGTGGTTGCCGTTGGGGCCGCCGGCTCCATTTCGGCGGTGCTGATGGGCTGGCTTTGGGATCGTTACCACAGCGTGGGAATCTCCTTCACCCTGCCATTGATTGGTTTCATCGCGACAACCATCTACGGTTTGGTTTATCCGCGCCTGCTCGAGAAATCCGCCCGGGCATGACTTCTCCCAACGCCGGGCTGGCCGAGGCCGGAGGATTATTGCGAATGGCGAACAGCCTTGAGCGAACGGCGCTTCTTGATTTTAGAGCGGTTTCCTGAATCATGGCGCTGAAAAAGCGGTGGCCGCCGGCGGCCGAAATTCCGGCACTCAGACAGGTTTGACGCTCACCCCGGCCCTCTCCCCCAGGAGAGGGAGAATCCTGCGCCGTCGTTCTGAAAAACCTGCGACTGGATGGGCGGAACGGACGACCGCATCACGCAGCGCCTCCAATGGCTGTTCCCTCTCCTTGGGGGGAGAGGGTCAGGGTGAGGGCGAGCGTGGCTTGCGCCAAGCCATCTGTCTCCTCGCTACCTCATACTTGGAAACGCTCCAGTGGGATGTTCGCCATCAAAATGCAAAGAGCATGGGAAGTAAGGGCACACCCCAAAACCCTCAATAATTGAGGCCAAAACCCAATGGATAAAGAGGATTCTGAATCGCGTCACTGCCATTGCCCCGGGGAACTTGTTTCATGGAGCGTGGCCACGTGAAGGAAAGTCTTCCGGTGGGTTTTGTCAGGCCAAATAAGACATCAGTCACTCCACCGCCTTCCGTCCCCGGCAGCCACGCGGCGACAATCGAATCCGCCAGATTCACTACTTCACCGAGAATCAATGGACGGCCAGATAGGATTACGACGATGACCGGAATGCCAGCGGCCTTTACCTTTGCGACGGCATCCAGGTCTTCCTGCGCCAATGCGAGATCCGCGCGATCACCTTTCCCCTCGGCGTAAGGTGGCTCGCCGATGACAACAATGCCCACGTCCGCGTCCGCCGCATTCGAGCCATCTCGTGAGAAGGTGACTTCGGTTTGCGGACCGGCCTGCTGACGGATGGCCGTCAGGATGGTTGTGCCGCCTTCGGTCACTTCGCCGGTTTTGCCTTGCCAGCCAATCGTCCAGCCGCCGCATTGAATCCCGAGATCGTCCGCGCCGCGTCCGGCGACATGGATTCTTTTAAGCGTGGGGGTCAACGGTAGCGCATGATTTTGATTCTTCAATAACACGATGGATTCACGCACCGCCTGGCGCGCCACGGCGCGATGGGCTGCGGAGCCAAAGCTATTTTGCAGTTCGGGGTCAATGTGGAGGGGATTGCCGCGCGGCAGGAGTCCCAGCGCGAACTTGGCCCGGAGAATCCGGGTGACCGCGTCGTCAATGCGCGGCAGGGGAATCTTCCCCTCGTTCACCAGTTCCGTGAGCAGCGTGATGAACTCGCGGTAGCGGTCGGTCAACATGACCATGTCCATGCCGGCGTTGATGGAAATCTCGATGCACTGCTTGTAATTGCGGGCGCGCACCTGTCCGGAAGCGTTATCGCTGTCCGCGCCGTTGCCTTTCGCAGGCGCCGGGACGATCTGATCAATGGCGTTGTAATCCGAGATAAGGAATCCCTCGAAGCCAAGTTCCTGCTTCAGCAGATCGGTCAACAGATACTTGCTGGCGGAACATTTAACGCCGTTCCAACTGCTGAACGAGGGCATGATCGTGCCTACGCCCGCCGCGATCGCGGCGGGATAACCGGCGAGATGCACGGCGCGCAACGTCGCTTCGTCCACGCGCGTATCGCCTTGGTCGAGCCGGATGCGGCCACCGGAATTTTCAAACGTCGTTCCGCCGTCGCCGATGAAATGCTTGGCGCAGGCCAGCACGGAATCGGGGGCATCGAGTCGGCTGCCTTGCAGGCCGCGCACGGCCGCCGCGCCCAATTCCGCCACAACCGCGGGATCTTCCGAAAAACCTTCGTAGGTCCGGCCCCAACGGATATCGCGCGGGACGCCGACGCTTGGGGCGAACGACCATTGGATGCCCGTGGCCCGGACTTCCCGCGCGGTGATGCGGGCAACTTGTTCGACGAGGGCCGGATTGCGGGTGCAGCCGAGGCCGATGTTGTGGGGAAAAATCACCGCGCCCAGCACGTTGTTGTGGCCGTGAACGGCATCAATGCCGTAGAGCAACGGAATCGCGAGCCGGGTCTGGAGCGCGTTGGTCTGGCATTCCAGATAGAGCTGGGCCCAGTCGGAGCAATGATTGCCGGTCTTGGGATCGGTGCTGCCGCCGTTGAGCACCGAGCCAAGCGCCAGTTCCCGGATGTCGGCGAGATTTTTCAATGCCCCGACGTTGGGCTGGGTCATCTGGCCGGCTTTCTCGGCGAGCGTCATCCGGCGGACGAGTGATTTGATCTCCGCATCATGGGCGGTGAGCCAGGCGGGGGACGCAGCGTTGGCGCCGCCGATG
Organism: uncultured Bifidobacterium sp.; assembly: GCA_964594985.1. Classification (GTDB taxonomy): domain Bacteria; phylum Verrucomicrobiota; class Verrucomicrobiia; order Limisphaerales; family JADLHS01; genus JADLHS01. The sequence continues at coordinate 19,962 of CAZQNQ010000019.1, read as the reverse complement.
GAAAATACGAATCCCAGTCCGAGTGCGGTCAGTGTGCGATTAGTTCTCATGGCAATTGCTGGCTTCAGAATAAAAGTCGCTCGCCGCCGGATGCCAAGCGAATAGGGCGGTGGGTGGGCCTATGTTTTTGTGGGGTGGACGGTCTGGTGGGCGCGATTAGAGTGAGGCCATGAATTCAGCCGCCCGCGCCTGCCTTTGTCGCTGCGCCGCCGGCTGTCGCGATGCGAGAATGAGAATTATTGTCATGAAAGAGCCCTCTGTTAACCGGCCGTTGCGGTTGATCCGCAGTCGCGCCTTTACGCTGATTGAATTACTGGTCGTCATCGCCATCATCGCCATTTTGGCCGCCATGCTGTTGCCCGCCCTGGCTCGCGCAAAAGAGAAAGCGAAGAAGGCTTCCTGTATGAACAACCTGCGCCAGATCGGGATCGGGATGACCATTTACGCGGGTGATAATAATGATTTTGTGGTCGAAGCGCGCTCAGCTACGGGCACTGCCAGCGCCACGACCAAGGGCAAGTATAATCAGCATGCCGTCAACACGCCCCAAGCCGGCATGGCCAAGGAGGTAAACTTGGACCCCACCATGACCAACACCGCCTCCGTGTGGGCCTGTCCGAGCCTCGGGGTGGGAAGTGTTTATTACGTGGATACGCCGCCGTCGCCGCAATGGACGGTCGGGTATCAGTATTTTGGCGGCATCTACTGGTGGTACAATGTTGCCAATTCCGCGGGCATCGCCTCGGCCAGTCCGACCCGATTGAGCAACGCCAAAGCCACTTGGGTGTTGGGCGCTGATTTGGTGTGCAAGGACCCCACCGCTTCGCCCAATCCTTGGGCCTCCGCCAGCGGCAATCGGCGGGTGGCGCATCAACGGGCGAATGCGTTGTATCCCGATGGCGCCAACCACCTGTTGGTGGATGGTTCGGTCAGTTGGGTGAAGTGGGAAAAACTTTTGCAACTCAATACCTTTGATACCGGTACCCGGTTGTTCTATCACTATCAGGAGGATTTGGGACAAATCAATCCTGCGGACGTTCCCTACCTGAAGATCAAGCCTTGAACGCCGTCCGAATCTTGTGGTGGATCGTCATTCAAATATGAGTTTGCCGCGACGATCCTTTCATGTCGGCGCGTTGTGCCTCTTGGGGTTGTTGGCGGCTGTCTGCGGGAGCGGGGCTGAATCGCTGCGCGAGGCGGCGACGAAATTCCCGGGCCTGCGCGTGGGCGCTGCGCTAAACCCGAATGCTCTGAGTGGCGGCGAAGCGGTTTATGCCAACACAGTTCGCTTCCAATTCAATCTCCCCTCACCGGAAAATGCCACGAAGTGGGCCGCCATCCGTCCCGCGCAATACACCTTCGATTGGACGGACGCCGATGTCTTCGCCCGGTTTGCCCGTGCCGGTGGACAGCAGGCGCGCGGGCATACGCTGCTCTGGCATCAATCCATTCCCGCGTGGCTGACCGGGGGCGGATTTACCACCGATCAGATTCGCGACATTTTGTTTCATCACATTGACACGGTCGCGGGTCGGTATCGGGACGATCTGTTCTGTTGGGACGTGGTCAATGAAGCGTTCAACGGTGACGGCACATTGCGCGACAGTTTTTGGTACAACCAGCCGGGCATCGGCTATGCCGCGACCGGTCCGCGCTATATCGAGGAAACCTTTCGGCGCGCGGCAAGCGCTGCTCCCAACGCCCTCCTCCTTTACAACGACTACGACGCCGAAACGGTCAATTCCAAATCCGACGCGATCTATGCGATGGCGCAGGATTTTCTCAGTCGCGGCGTGCCGTTGCATGGGATCGGTTTTCAGATGCACCGCACCGGGCTGGACTACACCAGCCTGCGCAACAATTTTAAACGCTTCAATGATCTCGGCCTCGAGCTGCACATCACGGAAATGGACATCCGCATTCCCGTGACCAACGGCGTGGCGACCACCGCCGATTTGGAAGCGCAGGCGGAAATCTATTGGAACATCGTCGGCGTGGCGCTGGGCCAACCCCGGTTCAAGGTTTTGCAGACGTGGGGCTTCACCGACAAATACTCCTGGATTCCGGGATTCTTCCCCGGTTACGGCGCGGCGTTGTTGTTCGATGAAAATTATCAGCGCAAGCCGGCGTATTGGGCGGTGTGGAATGCGTTGGCGAATCAGGCGGAGAAACTTCCGGTGCTCGACATTTCCGCCGGTGATTCCACCAACGTCTTCAGTCAGGCCGAACTGAGCGCCGGTGCCGGGATGCAATTGCAAGCCGACGCCGCCAACGATTACATGACGCTTGCGCTCAACGTGCCGCTCGCCGGGGCGTGGGATGTAAAGGTCGGCTACCGGCGCAGCGGAGCTTCGGGGCAGTTTCAACTGGCCGTCGCGCCGGAAGGCAGCGCCAGTTTCAGCAATGTCGGTAGCGTGGTGGACGCCTACGCTGGCGCGATCGGTACCGGAGTCACGGATCTGGGCACAAACACGTTTGCGAGCGCGGGCAACTGGCAGTTCCGCTTCACCGTGGCCGGGAAGAATCCCAGCGCCTCCGACTACAACCTGACGATTGATTACATCCGAATCACCCCGGTGGTCACCGTCACGAATACCGCCCCGACCATCAGCAGCGTGACTGACAAGGTGACGACGGAGAACACGCCCGTCGGGCCGATCACGTTCACCATCGGTGACGCGCAAACATCCGCCGCCGCACTGGCGTTGCAGGCGGTTTCGTTCAACACCAATCTGCTGCCGACCGCAAATATCGTCTTCAGCGGCAGCGGCGCGAATCGCACGGTGACCCTCACTCCGGCACTCAATCAATCTGGCTCGGCAGCGGTTTTGTTGCTCGTGGGCGACGGGACGAACCAGACGGCGGAGACCTTCATGCTGCGCGTCACTCCGGTGAACCATGCGCCTAGCACCTTGGCGACAAATCTCATGACGGCGCAAAATACTCCAGTGGACGTGAATCTGCTTTCGCTGGTGAACGATGTGGAAACCGCACCGCCCGACCTCCGGTTTCAAGTAACTGGCGCAGCCGGTGGCAGCGTGACGTTGCTCGGTGATGGACACACGGCCCGCTTCACGCCTGCGCCAAATTATTCCGGCCCGGCGTCGTTTGCTTACATCGTCACGGACACCGCAAGCGAGAATGCCCCGGACGCGCGTTGGTTGCTGCAATACGATTTTGAACCGCCGGATTTAGGCGACGATAAAAACGTCACCGATAAATCGGTCAACGCGCTGGCCGGCACACTGGAAGAGTTTGGTTCGGGTCAGAGTGCGTATGATACCAATGTTCCGCCGCTGCTGGCTGGATTGAGCACTCGTTCTTTGGCGTTGGTGGAATCCGGCGCGGAGAACGCCGCACGACTGGCAGTGCTGCTGCCGAGTGCGACCTACAATTTACGGAACACCGACTGGACGATGGTTGCGTGGTTTCAACGAAGCGCCGCGACGAACGAGGATTTCATATTCCACGTTGGCGCCGGAGACGGGTTGAGCGGAGATGGCGACGAACTGGAGTTAGCCCTGACAACGGGCGGCCAACTGCAACTGCGACATTACAACACGGCCAATGCCCAGGATGTGAACCTCGCCAGCGGCGTTGTTCCTGCCGGCCAATGGCATCACGCGGCAGTGGTCTTTGATCGCACGGCTAACAACGCGGGCACGCTGGCGCTGTTTCTCGATGGTACTCAAGTCGGCGCAACCACGGCGGTTTCGTGGGCGTTGAACCAGACTTCCGAACTGGTTTTCGGCGGCGTGAAGAAAGGCAACGAGGCGCGGTGGCTGAATGGAAATCTGGATGACATCGCTTTGTTCGGCGCGGTTTTGTCGCCAGCGGAAATCAGCGCGCTGGCGGCGGGGCGCACCGTTGCGCAACTCGGAGGGCTGAGTCGCACCAACACGGTGACGCTTACGGTTCAAGCCAGCAATCAACCGCCAGTGCTGGCGGTATCGAGCAATCAACAACTCATCGCGGGCGTGCCACTGTCGGTTCCGGCGAGCGCCTTTGACCCTGATGTGCCGGCGCAGTCCCTGGCTTTCAGTCTCGTGAATCCGCCGGCAGGCGCGGCGATCAATTCCACCAACGGACTGGTGACGTGGCGGCCGACGATGGCGCAGATCGGCAGCAGCAATTGGTTTCAGGTGGTCGTGACGGAAATGGGGTGGAACACCAACCTGACGGCGCAGGCGGACACGTATGTCCGCGACGGCACTTACACAAATACCAACTTTGGCGCGGAAACGATCTTGACCGTGAAGCAAGACCTGACCGCCGGGTTTTCCCGTGAAGCGTTTCTGCGGTTTGCCGTGCCATCGTATCCCGGCGGATTGGCGTCGGCCCAACTGCGATTGGTGCCCGGCAGCGCGACTCTCCCCGGCACGCATGCCGTCGCCTTGGCCACGAACGATGTCTGGGACGAAACCACGTTGACGTGGAATGCCAAGTTGCCTTCGGGTTCAGCCGTGGCCACTTGGACCCCGCAGGCCGGCGTTCCAGCGCAAATCTCTCTGCCGGCAGCAGTCACCCAGGACGCGGCCACGAACGGGCTGTTGTCTCTGCGGGTTTACGCTGTGAACTCGACCGCTGATGGACGGGTGGATTATGTCTCGCGCGAAGGTGCGGTCGTGTCGGTTCCGCGGTTGGCGTTGGTTTACACGAACCCGCAGCCGCTGAGCGTGACCCAAAGCTTCTGGGTGAAGGTGATTTCGCCGCAACCACCGGCATTCTCCACTGCGGCTTATACGGGGAACGCCTTTCGGGCGAGTGTCGCAGGCGATGGCGGCCCGGATTACATCGTGATGACCTCCACCAACTTGCAGACGTGGCAGCCGTTGTTCACCACCAATGGAGCGCCCGGGTTGTTTCAATTTGGATTCACCAATCAGGCCAGTGCGCCGCAACAGTTTTACCGCATCCAGCTTGGACCATGATCGGGTTTCGACCCCCCCCATAGTTTTGTGGGGTGGTTGGATTCCCAGACTGTGTGATGATAACGCCATCAAATCCTGCCAAACGAAGCGCCCGCCGACCGGCGTGTCTTTCGCGGCAGCACGATATGAATTCAAGTCCAACAACCAGTGTGCCCGCAACCAAAGCGGCGGCCACAGCCTGCTTGGCGTGAACACATTTTTCAGCTCATTCCAACACCAACCCCCGAAACCTTCACATTCAATATGAGAACAACCATCCGAACCCAGGCCCGTTTGTTTGGCGCGACCCTTTTGGGAGCACTATTGCTCGGCGGAGCGAACGCGCGCGCGGCGGACCTCACGCAGACCGTAAACCAATCAGGCGCTGTCGCCACCGGTTGGTCGGCCGCCATCTGGGGCACGCCGGCCGCCGCCCCGAGTTCCGGGAATAATTACATCACGCCCACTGCGTTCTTTGTGCGCACGCCGAACAACGGCACGCCCGGAGCTTTTGCCGGCGACAGTCTGCGGATTGATCCCGGTGGGACTTTTTGGTTGAAGCACAGTGGCATCAACGCGGCCACGGTGAATCTGATCATGAATGGCGGCACGATTCAGTTTCACGGCGGCACGATAAACAACACCAATTCCAGTCTTGCGGGAACGATCCAGGTGCTTGGCAATGCGACCATCAGTTCCGATCAGGCGGTCGGCACCGCCTGTCACATCTGGTTGCAATCACCGATCAGCGGCAGCGCGGACATTACCGCCAATATGTCGCCGGCGGGCTACGGGTTGCTCCTGTCCGGCGCCAATTCCGCCTACACGGGCAACTGGACCAACAGCGGCGGTTTCATCCAGATCGTCAGCGGCACCACCAACGCGCTTGGCTCGGGTGTTGTCACGCTGCTCAACGCCGGGAATTATCTGTGGTTCAACTCCACCAATCACCAGACTGTGGACAACGTCATCACCGGCTTGGGTTCGCTGGTGAAGGCGAACACCAATACGGTTACTTTGGGAGGCGATAATTCGTTTACCGGAACAACCGTGGTGAGCAATGGCGTTTTGAAACTGACTTCGGCGACGGCCATCGCCAACGCGGCGACGATCTCGATTGCTGGCGGCACGGTGGATGCCAGTTCCATCGGTGGACTGGTGTTGAATACCGCCAATAACCAAAGCCTGAATTGTCGTGGTTCGGTGGTCGGCAGCTTGACGGCGGCGACGGAAAATACGCTCAATTTCAACCTCACGCCCACCACGAATGACATCTTGAACGTATCGGGTCCGCTGACGCTCAACGGCAATCCCACGCTCAATCTGACGCTGGCGGGCTACAAACCCGGCGGCACTTACCGGTTGATCAATTACAGCGGGACCATCCAAGGCGGCGGCTCGTTCAATCTGATTCCGCCTGTGGACAGCAATGAATCATTTGCCATTGATACGTCGGTGGCCGGACAGGTGAACCTGATTGTCACCGGTATTTTGCAAGACCTGACCTGGGCCGGCGGCAGCGGCGTGTGGGATACGAGTTCCCCCAACTGGACCGGGGCGGCCACGGTTTATTCGTCGGGCGACAATGTCACCTTTGATGACACCGCCAGTTCTGCGTTCGTGGATGTGATTCAGGCGGTCAGCCCCAGCCTCATGACGGTCAGCAATGAGGTGCTGAATTATCAGTTCTTTGGTCTCGGCATCTCCACCGCCAGCACGCTGACCAAGGCGGGCGCGGGCACGTTGGAATTCACCAGCCCGAACAATAACTTCACCGGGCCGATTGATATTCGCGCGGGCGTCTTGTCCATCGGGGCGGGCGGCAACTTTGGCTCCTTTGGAAATCCAACCGCCATCACGAACAACGGGGTGTTCCGGTTGAACATGGCCAGTGGCGGAGCGCTCATCAGCGCGCCCATCAGCGGCTCCGGCGCGGTGGAAGTCAGCGGTGGTGGCATTCTGGTGCTCGCCGGCACCAACACCTACACCGGCCTCACCACCATCGGCGATCAATGCCAGCTCAATTACTCCAGCAGTTCGGCGTTGGGAAACACCGCTGCCGGCACGGTGATTCTGGCCAATGGCCGGTTGGGAATCACTTCCTTCGTGGGTTCGTTGACCAACGCGGAGCCGATCACCGTCAACGGAGTCGGGGTCGCGGCCGCGCCCGGCGCGCTCTATGTCAACACACCGAACAACAACGTCACCTACAGCGGCCCGATCACGATTGCGAGCGATGCCCGTTTCCGCGCGGTCAACACGGCGGCCCGGCTGAACTTCGCCAACACGGTGCTCGGAACCGATGTGGCGCTCTGGTGTACGGCGGGCGGCGCGGCGGCAGACACGGCGACGACCATTTCCTTCCTGAACACGTTCTCGATCGGCAGCGGCGCCCTCACCAAGGATGGCCAGGGCATCGTGGCGTTTGAATCCGCGAACAATACTTGCGGCAGTGTCATCATCAACGGCGGAACCGTCGAGGCGAATGGAGTGTTGAACGGCGGCCCGGTGACGGTCAATGCGACCGGCGCGCTGGGTGGTGCGGGAACTTGCGTTGGTGCGGTGACGGTGGCGGCGGGTGGCGGCATCGCGCCGGGCCGTTCCGGCATCGGCACGCTGACCTTGAGCAGCCCGCTCGCGGTGGATGCAAGCGCGGGCTACGTCATGGAAATCAATCGCACCAATGCTCAGAATGCCGATTTGCTGGTCGCAGCTTCGATTCCGTTGAACGGCACGTTGACTGTCGTGAACCTCGGCCCGGCGCTCCAAGTCGGCGACACGTTTGATCTGTTCAACGGCGCGCTCAGTGGCAACTTCTCGGCGACGAATCTGCCGGCGTTGAGCCAGCCGAATCATGTGTGGGACACTTCGCTGCTCGCCAGTCAGGGCATCATCAAAGTCGCGACCAGTTCCCTGCCGCTCCTGCCGCTGGAAATCACGGACATTCAACGGACCGCAACGGATGCCGTGTTGACGTGGAATTCCTATCCGGGCCAGCTTTACACGATCGAGTATTCCACGAACCTCTCCAACTGGAGCGTGGCGGAAGCCAACATTCCGGCTGACGGCGTGACGAATTCCACCGTCCATGCCTTGAGCACCAGCCCGTCCGCCGTCGGCAACAATGTGACCCAGGTGCAATATCAGATGGGCACGGTGAACGCGCAGGTTCAAGACGCGGTCGGCCTGATGGCGGCGGGGAGCTTGACCCAAGGGCCGGGCTTGATCGGGGCGGTGTGGATTCCGAATGCCGGGACGCTGGGTTATTCCTCCGGGCCGGTGTTGCAGGTCAGTTCCGCCTCAACGGACTTCGCGACGGCGGCGGCGAATCAAGCTTGGTTCACCTTCACGCTCACGGTGGGGACAAGCGTGACGGACTTGGATTTGACGAGCCTTTCGTTCAACGGCGCGCGTGGCGGCGGCTCGACTCCGCGCGGTTACGGAATTTATGTGACCACGCCCACCACCACGGATGAACAGGTGCAAGGAGCGACGGATTTCACCACGGCGCGTCCGACGTGGTCGCCGCAAAACATCAGCCTGACTGGACTCCCCAGCTTGCAGAATCTCACGGCGGGTCAGCAGGTGACGTTCAAGATCGCGGTTTACACGCCAGCCTCGGGCAGCAGCGTGGAGTTTGATGACATCACCATCAAGGGCAACGTCTCGCCCGGGCCGCTGCCGGTTTATGCGGGCGGGGACAAGTTGTTCCTGCGGGTCAAACAGCAATGAGCGAAGTCGGCAGTTGATTCATTCAACACCCCGGTCGCTCCTGTGGCGACCGGGGTGAACTGATTATGGGGCCGAAGTTTTATGACATCCCACTGGTTTCAGAGTGTTTGGTGGAAACGAAATCCCCGCACCCGGCCTGTCGGCCACCCTCTCCCCATCGGATGGGGAGAGGGACGGGGTGAGGGGGCTTCCGCGTCGTTCGGGTTTTCGACCTTCATTTTGCCGCCCGCGCCAGAATGAAAGCCAGGGTTGCAACCGTGTCGCTCTTGCCGCTCAATGTCGGTTGTTAGCCAAGCCATGAATCCAAGCCGCCAATTCCTGAGTCGTCTGCTGCTGGTGACTTTGTTGCTGGCCGGGCTGTGCGGGCGGGAAATGTTCGCCGCTCCACCGAACGGAACGCCCGTGGATGAATCTTACACCGCGCGAGTCTGGCAGGCGGATGATGGGTTGCCGGAGAACCGCGTCGTGGGCGTGGTGCAATCCGCCGACGGCTATTTGTGGGTCGCGACTCAGGGCGGTTTGGTTCGCTTTGATGGCGTTCGTTTTCAAAGGGTGGATCTGGCCGGCGCGCCCGGGACGATTGCCGGGACGATGCGCGTGCTGATTCAGGATCGCTACGGTCGCATCTGGCTGGCGAAAGAAGAGGGCGGGCGGCTGTTCTGTTTTGAAGGGGCGCAGTTGCGGACGTTGAAAACTGAACCGGGATTGCCGGGAAATGAAACGCAGCGCTCGATGGCCGTGGATGGCGCGGGCGGACTTTGGATTTCGTACACTTCGGGAAAACTCATCTGTTGTCGCCCCGACGGCACCGTGGCGACGTTCACCGCGAAAGAAGGTCTGCCCAGTGGCGGTGGCGTTTGTTGGCTGGCCAGCGGTCGCGATGGAACGCTTTGGTTCGCCAAGGGCAGCCGGGTGGGAATCTTTCGCGACGGTCGCTTCAATGTGCTGGAGAATTTTGGCGCTTCGGCCTTGCAGATCACCCCGGCGCGTTCCGGGGGCATCTGGGTCTGTGTGGATCAGCGCGTGTTGAAATTCGATCAAGGCGTCGAAACGCTTGAACTCGGAAAAATTATTCCTGCCGAGGCGCGGGATCGCGCGGGGCTTGAGCCGACGGTGTTGCTGGAAGATCGGTCCGGTGTGGTATGGGTCGGCACGGTCTCCGCGGGGTTGTATCGGTGCGACAGCAACTCCATCGCGCGCGTCGAGGTTTCCAATCCCGGCATTCTCAGTCTGGCCGAGGATCGCGAGGGAAACCTGTGGGTCGGCACGCGGGGCGGCGGCTTGAACAAGGTGCGGCGGCGGATGACTGCGATGATCAATTCCGCCTCGGGCCTGCCCTTTGAAGCAGTGCAATCCGTCTGTCAGGATGCAAGCGGCGCGTTGTGGGCGGTCGGCGATAACGGATTGTTGGCGCGGCGTGCGCAAACGACTTGGACGCTCCAGACCTTGGCGGATGGCGACCGGGCGGCGTATGTGACGTGCGGGGCCGCCGAAACCAACGGGGTCGTCTGGATTGGCGCGCGTGGAGGGCGATTGTATCGGTGGCAGGAGGGACAATTTCAGGAAATGGGCTTGCGCGACCGCTTCCAACAACGCGCGCTCCGGTCGTTGTTGGTTTCGCGTTCCGGCGACCTGTGGATCGGCACGGATTCGTCGGATGTCTTTTACCGGAAGCGCGGGGACCAACTGCAATCCTTTGGCCTGCCGCCCGGACGGCGGTTTGTGCGCGCGATGGCCGAGGATGCCGCTGGTAACTTTTGGGCGGGCGCTTCGGACGGACTGCTGGTGCGCGTGACCGGCGACACGCTTGTGGATGAAACCGCCAAGTCCTCGGCGACCTCCATCCGCGGTTTGTATGCGGCCAAGAACGGGGACTTGTGGATCGGTTATGCCGGCGCGGGCGTGGGCCGCTTGCGGGACGGACAGATCACGCGTTTCACCACCGAGCAGGGACTGCCGAATGATTACGTCTCGCAGATTCTCGAGGATGATCGCGACAGCCTGTGGTTCGCCGGTAATCAGGGAATTTTTCAGGTGCGCAAACAGGATTTTGAGGACGTGGCCAAAGGCGTGATGACGCACATGACGCCGGTGGTTTATGGGCGGAGCGAAGGCATCCCCGGGCTGCAGGCGAGTTTCGATTTTTGCCCGGCTTCGATTTGCACGACGAGCAATCAACTGTTGTTCTCGATGCTGTCCGGATTGGCGGAAGTGCGATTGGAGAACGCCCGGTTGAACTATCGGCCGCCCGAGGTGTTCGTGGAACGCGTGACGGCGGATGAAAGGACTTTTGCCGTCTATCAGGCGCTCACGACCACAACGGTCACCAATGGCATTCCGCCGCTGGAACTGCGGAATCATGGCCCCAAAGCCGAGGTGCGTTTTCCGGCGGGCATCCAGCAGGTGCGGTTTGAATTTACGGCGCTGAGTTTTGTGGCCCCTGAGAACGTCAAGTTCCGTTATCAGCTTGAGGGCTTGGATGAGAACTGGGTGGATGCGGGCAATCGTCGGGTGGCGAGTTACACGCATCCGCCGCCGGGGCGCTATCGGTTCAAGGTCACCGCGTGCAACAACGACGGCATCTGGAACAAGACCGGCGATGTGCTGACCGTGGTGTTCGCGCCGCATGTCTGGGAAACGTTGTGGTTCAAGCTCGCCGTCACCGGCGTCAGTTTTGCGGTGGTCTGCGGCGTGGTGGTGCTGGAGTTGCGCCGCCGGCACCGGCGCGAGGTGGAACGGCTCGAACATCAACGCGCGCTGGAACTGGAGCGCACCCGCATCGCGCGCGACCTGCACGACGACTTGGGCGTGGGCTTGACGGAGATCGGTTTGCTCGGCGATCTGGCGGGCACGACCACGGGTTTGCCGGAAGCCAGCCGGGAACGCCTCCAGGAGATCACCGGACGCGCCCGGTCGCTGGCGGCGTCGCTGGACGAAATCGTCTGGGCGATCAATCCGGCCAATGACACGTCGCAATCGTTGGTGGATTATTTTTTCCCCTACGCCCAACGCCTGCTGGGCAGCGCCGCGATCCGATGCCGGCTGGAGGTGGTGGAACCGCTGCCGTCCGGAAACCTGAGCGCCGAAGATCGGCACGAATTTTTCCATGCCTACAAGGAGGCGTTGAATAACATCATCCGCCACGCCGGGGCGACGCAGGTGCAGATCGCTTTCTCGGCGGCGGGGCATGATTTGATGATTCGCATCACGGATAATGGCCGCGGGCTGGAAGACGCCGACAGCAAGGGGGCGCACCACGGTTTGCCGGGGATGCGCGAACGGTTGCTGCAACTCGGCGGGCGGTGCGAGATCACCAGCGCCGCGGGTGGCGGCACGACCGTGACGTTCATCATTCCTGTGCCATCTGGATTACCGACATGATCAAAGTTGCCATCGTTGAAGACGACGCGCGGTTTCGCAAAAGCCTGCGGCGCGTCATCGAATCCAATTCGGATTTGAACTGCATCGCCGAGTATCCCACCGGCGCGGAGGCCATCGCGGGGATTCCGCGCGACCCGCCCGACGTGGTGCTCATGGACCTGAATCTGCCGGATTCCTCCGGCGCGGAAGTGACGGCCAAACTCAAACCGCAACTGCCCGATCTCAGCGTGGTGGTGCTGACCGTTTACAACGACGCCGAGCACATCTTCAAAGCGTTGCGGGCAGGGGCGGGCGGTTATCTGCTCAAGCAGGCCACGGCCACGGAGATTCTAGAAGCCATCGCCGAGGCGCATCGCGGCGGCGCGCCGATGACCAGCGAAATCGCGCGCAAAGTGATTGCCGCTTTCCATGAGCCGAAGCCCGAACCCGCGCCGACGGAAGCCCTCGCGCCCCGCGAGCGGGAGATTCTGGAACTGGTTGCCAACGGCTACGCCAACAAGGAAATCGCCGACAAACTGGCCATCACCTTGAGCACGGTCTGCTGGTATCTGCACGAGATTTACAAAAAGCTCCACGTGCAAAGCCGTGTGCAAGCCGTCAACAAGCTGCGGCAGGCTTCCACCCGTCCGCCGGCCCCGTAAACCGAAGCCGCCGATGGTTATTTGCCAGAATTGATTTCCGGGCGACCCCTGAAACTGTGCAGTTGTTAGTGGGCGCGAAAGCGGTGCTAAAGCCACCGCAATCCAGGCGCTTCGCGTTGACTGAGCACCGGCGGAATTCGCGAAGCGTCTGGAGTGCGGCGCGTTCACCGCCGCTTTTGGGCGGACGGGTTCGAGTGGAACTGGAGTTCCGTCGTCCAGTTCCGGGTTCAGTCATCTGGTTTGTGGATTGCCACACCTACGGTTTTGTGGGGTGGAGCAATTCCACCAACGGCTTAGTATGACGGCACTCATTGGGTGATTCGCCTGAAGGCAATCGCTGTGACATTGGATATGAAGTCAAGATTGCCATGGATTTGTCTGGGCTGGCTCGCGGCGTGGTTTGCTCCCGCGCTGCGCGCGGAGAACATTCCCGATCTGTATCTCTACGACGGCGTCACGTTGAACGGAGAATGGCGGAGCATCATTGATCCCTACGAAACCGGTTTCTACGACTACCGCTGGGCGCAGCGCGATCTGGAGAACAAACCTTCCCGCAGCGAGGCGTTCTACCTCGATGTGAAGCCGGAGAATCCCGGCGAACGCATCGAATACAATTTCGACACTTCGCCGGTGCTCAATGTGCCGGGGGACTGGAATACGCAACGCCCCGAGCTGCTCTATTACGAAGGCACGGTCTGGTATCGGAAGACGTTTGAGTCGGTCGGAGTGCCGGAGGGACAACGCGCGTTTCTGCGCTTCGGCGCGGTGAACTATCGCGCCGACGTTTATCTCAACGGGGAAAAACTCGGCTCGCACGTCGGCGGTTTCACGCCGTTCACCTTTGAGGCCACGCAGTATCTGAAACCGGGGACGAACTCGTTGGTGGTCAAAGTGGACAACAAACGCTCGAAGGAAGGCGTGCCGACGTTGAACACCGACTGGTGGAACTACGGCGGCATCACGCGCGAAGTGAAGCTGGTCACCGTGCCGAAGCGATTTATCGCCGATCACCGGATTGCTTTGGAGTCTGAAGCGACACGAGCCATCTCGGGTTGGGTGCAAATCGCCGGAGCGGGGGCCGGAGAAACGGTGGAGCTTTCCGTCTCGGACTTGGCCACGAAGTTGTCAGTAAAGACCGACGCTGCCGGACGGGCGGCGTTCCGTTTTGTGCCGGCCCAGTTGGAACTCTGGAGTCCCGAGACGCCGAAGCTTTACGAGGTACGTATCGCTCATGCTGGGAACTCGATTTCCGAGCGCATCGGCTTCCGCACCGTCCGCACGCAGAGCAAACAAATTCTACTCAATGGTCAGCCGGTTTTTCTGCGCGGCATCTGCATTCACGAGGAGTTCCCCCTCCACGGCGCCGGCCGGGTGAACACCGCCGAGAAAGCCCGCCAGCTTTTGCTGTGGGCGAAGGAGTTGAACTGCAACTTCGTGCGCCTTGCGCATTACCCGCACAACGAAGCGATGACGCGGCTCGCGGACGAACTGGGGTTGTTGGTCTGGTCGGAAGTGCCGGTGTATTGGACGATTGATTGGACAAATGCGGCGACATATCAGAACGCGGAAAGCCAGCTCGCCGCCAACATCGAGCGGGATGCCAACCGCGCGAGCATCATCATCTGGTCGCTCGCCAATGAAACTCCGGTGAGCGCGGCGCGGACCAGGTTTCTTTCCAATCTCGCGGCCAAAGCGCGGGCCTTGGATTCCACGCGGCTGTTGAGCGCGGCGATGGAGAAGCACGCCAAGCCGGGCGCGCAAAATGTAAACCTGGTGCAAGACCCGCTCGCGGACGTGGTGGATGTGGTCGCCTTCAATCAATACGTCGGCTGGTACGATGGGTTGCCGGAAAAATGCGCGCGGGTGACATGGGAAATCCCGTACGACAAACCCGTCTTCATCAGCGAATTTGGCGGCGACGCGCGGCAAGGCTACCACGGCAGCACGGAGCAGCGTTGGACCGAGGAGTTTCAGGCGGAGCTTTACCGGCAGACCCTGCCGATGCTCGATAAGATTGATGGCCTCGTGGGTTTCTCGCCGTGGATTCTGGTGGACTTCCGTTCACCGCGGCGCGTTTTGCCGGGCATCCAGGACGGCTTCAACCGCAAGGGGCTGATCTCCAGCGATGGCGCGCAGAAGCAGGCGTTCACCGTGTTGCAGGACTATTACCGGAAACGGGCGACCGCCCCGTGACGGGCAAGGAGTGATTTCTTATGACTATTTCTTTCAAGCAAACTGCCGGCGTATTCGTGATGCTGGCATTGGCCACATTTGCGCGGGCGGAGTCAGGGCTGGTCACGGTTGCCGTGCAAGTCGCGCCGGGGAAAAGTTGGACGAACTATCCCACCCGGACCCTGGCGGCGTTGCCCGCCGAGGTGACCAATCGCGTGGACTCGGGCTTCAGCCAATACGGTGGCTTGCTCGCCCGCAAGGAAAAGGCCACGGGATTCTTTTACCCGAAACAAATCGGTGATCGCTGGTGGCTGGTGGATCCAGAAGGTTATCTGTTTTTACATAAGGCTGTCGTCGCGGTGTCGCCGGTGGGCGGCGCCGGGGCGAAGGCCGCTTTCAACAATAAGTTTGGGAGTGATGCAAACTGGGTCGCCAGCACGACGAGTTTGTTGTGGTCGAATGGCTTCAATGGTCTGGGCGCGTGGTCGGATGTGACTCGGATGCGCGCGGCGGCGCACCCGCTGGTTTACACCCGCATCTGGAACTTCATGAGCAGCTACGGGGCAAAGCGTGGCGGCACTTACCAGAAATCCGGCCACATCGGCTATCCCAAGGACTGTATCTTTGTCTTTGATCCGGAGTTCGAGGTGTTTTGCGACAACTACGCGAAGCAACTGGCAAAGTCCAAGGATGACCCGTGGTTGCTGGGCCATTTTTCGGACAATGAAATGCCGTTCAAACGCGATGCCCTTCTGAATTACCTCCAGTTGCCGGAAAAAGACACTGGTTATCAGGCGGCGCGCACATGGTTGCAGGCGCGGCACGGGGCGCAAGCCACGATCAAGGACATCACCGAGCAGGATCGGAAGGATTTTCTCGCGCATGTCACCGACCGCTACTACCGCATCGTGTCGGCCGCCATCAAGAAGTATGACCCGAATCATTGCTTCCTGGGCTCGCGTTTCCACGGGGGCGAACTGAATTATCCCGAAGTGTTCCGGGCGGCGGGCGCGTACGTGGACGTGATGGCGGTGAATTATTACCGCACCTGGACTCCGTCGCCGGAGAAACTCACCATGTGGTCCAAGGAATCGGGGCGGCCCATCCTGATCACCGAGTGGTATGTGAAAGGCGCGGATGCCGGCCTCGCCAACACCAGCGGGGCGGGATGGATTGTGAAATCGCAGGAGGACCGCGGCCGGTTCTATCAACATTTCACGCTGGGCCTGCTTGAATCCAAAGTCTGCGTCGGCTGGCATTGGTTCAAGTACAGCGACAACGATCCCGCCGAGCCGGGCACCGACCCGTCCAATCGCGATGCGAACAAGGGCATCGTCACCGCGCGCTACGAAACTTATCCCGCCTTGCTGGAGGCGATGAAGTCGCTGAATGGGCGGGTGTATTCCCTGACTGATTATTTTGACCGTCCGCCCGCCCAGCGCAAACTGGCTGGGAGTGCGGTGGACCATCCTGCACCAGCCAATTAAGGGTAATTGATACCGGATTCAACTCGGCTCTCCTCCGTTGCGCGCGAAAATCCGAGTGGTCTGCAATTGACCGCCCTTCTATCGTTTGCGTCTCTGCGAACGATGTGTCTCGGAAAACCGATGATTTTCAGACTGAGTTTTCGATACTGAGAAGAAGGGTGGCTGGCGCGTAACTTTCTTGCCGGGGATACAAAGCTGGGATACAAAACGGGACGGCAGCGCGGCTGATTCTATCGGCGGCTGCTTCTCAGGTTGCGCACGTGGCGGAATTGGCAGACGCGCCAGACTTAGGATCTGGTACCGCAAGGTGTGAAGGTTCAAGTCCTTTCGTGCGCACCATCTTTACTTTTCGCAATTGTGGGGATGGATTCGGGCACGATTTTGAGGCTGATTACGGGGCGAGAGATTCTCTGGTCCGTAATAATGCGGGCGCGTGAGCCTGTTCGAAGGTGGAGTGAAAAAAACCATTGCACACTGGCGGGTCGCTGCTAGAGTCGCGTTAATCAAACGTCGGTGAACCCAGTTGTAAATCTATGAAAACTTGTCGCATCCTTCTCTCAGTAGCCGCATTGTCCCTGTCACTATCCACTTTGGAAGCTCAGACGCTGGCCAAGTGGACTTTTGAAACCAGTCCGCCCGCGGATTTGGCCAATACGGCAACGATCAGTGGCATCCTTGCGGATGTTGGGACGGGAACGGCTTCTGGCGTGCATGCGAGTGTTGGTGCGGACTGGACGACGCCGGTTGGCAATGGTTCAGCGAATTCCCTCTCTGTAAACGAGTGGGCAGTTGGTGACCGTTTTCAATTCAGTCTTGGGACAGTCGGTTATTCGGGGATCGGTGTTACCTTTGATCAAACGAGCAGTGCCACCGGCCCGCGCGATTTCGGTATCGAATACAGCACTGACGGTTCAACCTTCACTGCATTTTCCAGCTATTCTGTTTCGGCAAACGCGGCTCCCAATCCTGTTTGGAATGCCACCACTGCTTCCAGCCTCTACTCATATAGCTTTGATTTCAGCGCGATAACTGCATTGAACAATGCTCCAAATGTTTTTTTCCGGTTGGTTAATGTTTCTACCGCCTCAGCCAATGGAGGCACAGTGGCTGCAAGTGGAACGAGCCGAATTGATAACTTTACTGTTTCCGTCGTGCCCGAACCCACTAGTGCGACTTTGCTTGGCTTGGGCTTGGCTGCATTGTTGATTCGCCGTCGCAATTGAGGCCGTCTTTCATCCTGCTTTCGCAAGCTGCTCGGTAACGAGCAGCTTTTTTGTTGTCAGAGGTTCAGCAGCGAAAGCAGGTTCTTCAAGAACACGGTATTGTCGCACTCCAGATACTTCATCGCGCCACCCATCCGGGCGAAGCTTTTACAGAAGCGCAGGTAGTAAGCCGGGTGGTTCTTTGGCGGCTCGCCTTGAGACCAATCCCACTCACCGCCAGCCTGGATGTCCACCACGTAAATTGCGTGATCGCTCACGATTTTGCGACCGGTTTGAAGGCGCAGATTGTTTACGCAACTGAGGCTCTTCTCGAACACCTGCGGGCCCATGATGGCCGAACCCACATTCAGCACCACGCCGCCATCAAGGTTTTCCACCGCCGCGCCGAATTGGGCGAAATCCATCTGTGCCGCGCGCCCGATCGCCGCGCCGTTGAATATGGGGTGATTCGCGATGATGTCGTAACCGATGCCCGGGTGAACCGTCAGGGGAACACGGTGGCGGAAAGCCTGCGCGAGAATGGAACTGTCCTTGTGCGGATGCTTTACTTCAATCCGGCCCGCGGGGAGTTGGTGCGTCAGCATGGTTTGCAACAACTCGGCGCGGGCGGGCGACAGCGGGTGCGTCGGTTCGCGGCGCAACGCGGCTTCGAGTTCGCTGGTGGCTGGCAGTATCACTCCGTCTTCGACAATGAACCGGCCCAGACTCCGGCCATAACCTTCACCGCGCAACGCACCCGCCAACAAGGCGAGTTGCGCATAGCGTCCGGTTTCATCCCACGTGCCGAAGGTGCCGGTGGCGACGTTCTCCCGCACGCTTTCCTCGGAACGCCCGAGGAAGGCGAATTCCCAATCGTGGATCGTCCCCGCGCCATTGGTGGCCAGATGCGTGATCCAGCCGTGCTGGATGAGTTCATTCACCACGAGCGACAAGCCATTCTTCACCAGGTGCGCGCCGTAAATCAGCATTACGCTTGCGCCGCATTGGCGGGCGGCTTTGATGCGTTCGGCGCAAGCGCGGATTTGTTCCTGGACGGCCGGCGCGATGGCAGGCGTGGGGCCGTCGGGCGGGATGAGAACCTGTTCAATGGTGCTCAGGCTGCGCCGCTGGGCGAGCGGGAAGACTTTGATTTGCTTCAGATCCAGCGGCGCGGGGAACTCTTTCATCTTGCGCGGGGATTTAACCACGGATGAACCCGGATGGACACGGATTTTTCGCGCGCCGTTTCGGTGTCACGGATGGATTCAAAGCCATGACTTGAGCAAGCCGATGCTCAAGCCGGGTGGCCGCGGGGCGGTGGTTGTCACTGCGAGTGAAGCATTGCTTACACGTCACAGATGCCGATGGCTTGTTTCAGCGACGCGAGCGGGTCGCGCTTGGGGATGAATTCCTGCGCGACGTAGCCTTTGAAGCCGGTGGCGACGATGGCTTCCATGATGCGCGGGTAATTCAATTCCTGCGTGGCATCAATCTCGTTGCGGCCCGGCACGCCGCCGGTGTGGTAGTGGTCGAAGTATTGATGGTTCTCCTTGATCGTGTCGCAGACATCGCCGTCCATGATCTGCATGTGAAAGATGTCGTAGAGCAATTTGAACCGTTCCGAGCCGACGCGCTTGACGAGTTCCACGCCCCACGCGGTGTGGTCGCACTGATAATCCTTGTGGCTGCGCTTGCTGTTGAGCAGCTCCATGATCAGCGTGACCTTGTGCTGCTCGGCGAAAGACATCAGACGTTTCAAACCGACGGCGCAGTTCTCCAGGCCTTTTTCGTCGTCGAGTCCGGCGCGATTGCCCGAGAAACAGATGACGCGCTCATAACCGTTGTCCGCCGCTTCCTTGATGCGTTGCTCGTAAGCCGGCACCAGCTTGTCGTGATGTTCGACGCGATTGAACGCCTTGGTGATGCCGCCCAGCCCATCAATGCTCGGGTAGTTCACCAAGGAGACGGTCAGGCCGTGCTGCTTGAGCACGGGGAAATCTTTCGGATCAATAAGGTCCAGCGCGACGAGGCCCATCTCCTTGCCGGATTTGGCGAGGTCTTCGATGGAAATCTTGCTGTAACACCAGCGGCAGGCGGAGTGATTGATGCGGCCCTTGAGTTTGGCGGGCGCGACCTCCTGGGCGTGGGCGACGGGTGAAAGTCTGGCGGCAACGGCAACCGCCGCGGCGCCGGCGGCGACTTTTTGGATGGCGGAGCGGCGGGACATGGAGGTGGTGTTCATGGGAATTGGTTTAACATGGACGGACGCGGATGGACACGGAATTTTTTAACCCGAACGGGTGAGTTTTATTTTCTGAATCCGCCTCCTTGGGTCGGCGGCTGGAACAGTTCTCAAAATGAATGGCGGAGACGAAATTCCGTACCCGGCCTGACGGCCACCCTCTCCCCATCGGATGGGGAGAGGGACGGGGTGAGG
>CAZQNQ010000018.1:0-110121 GCA_964594985.1 uncultured Bifidobacterium sp. | reverse complement strand
ACAGCCACGTGCTGGCGTGCGACGGCACGCCGTCAATCTCGTTGTAGCTCGCCATCACGCTGATGGCCTTGGCCTTTTGCAGACATTCCTTGAACGGCATCAGGAATGTCTCGCGCAAGACGCGCATGGAGACGTTGGTCGGCGCGCAGTTCATGCCGGACTCGGGCTGGCCGTGCGCGGCAAAATGCTTCAGCGTGGCGATGACATGCTTCTTGCCTTTGAAACTCAGGTCGCCCTGAAATCCCCGCACCGAAGCCATGCCGAGTTGGGTGACGAGATACGGATCTTCGCCAAAGGTTTCCTCGACGCGGCCCCACCGCGGGTCGCGCGCGACATCCACCACCGGCGTGAGCGCCTGGTGCGTGCCGCGCACACGCGCCTCCGCGGCGGTCATCGCGTAAAGCTGTTCGACGAGTTCGGGATTGAACGTCGCCCCCAGCCCGATGGGTTGCGGAAAACTCGTGCTCCCAAGGGCCGCCTGCCCATGCAGACATTCCTCGTGATACAGCACGGGAATGCCGAGGCGGGAATGCTCCAGGAAAAACCGCTGGATCGCATTGGTCAGTTCGGCGGTTTCGCGCGCCGTCTTGCCTTTGCCCGCATCACTCGGGCGGCCGACTTGACCCAAGCCCTGGCCGTGACCGAAATGCTTTTTTGCCTTGGCGGCGTCAAAGTTCCCGTCCGCGTCGAGAAGGGTGTCAGCCTTCTTTTGCCAGACGCACATCATTTGCGCGGCTTTTTCTTCAAGCGTCATGCGCGTGAGCAGGTCCTTTACGCGCGCGCTTGCAGGCCACGCGGGATTTTTGTAGGCGGGGACTTTGGTGGAGGAACTGACGTCTGATTTCTTCATTCGGGTGCCCCTGGCGATATTAGCTGAGATACGTTCAGTTTGAAATTCCCCAATAGTATTTCAATCCCTCGCGGACGGCGGAATGGAGGAAACTCTGATTCCGATGGAGGATTCTCATGACGTTCTGCCCCTGCGGATGGTTCGTTCCCGAAGCGCCGGTTTAGAGCGTACTGCAAAAAGAATGGCGAGAACTCTGAACGCAGAGGAAGCCCCTCACCCCGTCCCGCTCCCCTTCCGAAGGGGAGCGGGTGGCTGATAGGCCGGGTGAGGGGATTTCGTTTCCAACAATCATTTTGAGAACTGTTGTAAGTCACCGGGCCGATAAATCTGTAGAGCGATGTCCCTGATTTCCCTTGAGGCAGACCGGGACAACCTGAAGGTTGAACTCCAACGAAACCGGCGCGGCCCCGCGGCTGGCGTTCACGCTTTAGCCGGAACGAGGCAGCGGGATACTCACGCAGAGGACGCGCAGGGCGCGAAGGCAAACCCAGCCTTGCTGTTGGTGGGGGCCAGACCGGCGCCCCGTTCGGGGGGTTGCTCGGCACCCTGAAAATCCCAATCCGCTTGGCGTCTTGGGCGCTCTTGGCGTGAGTCGTTCCCCATTTCATCTGAATCGTTCCGGCTAAGAGCGGGTGCGGCGAGATTCCTCCGCGTCGTCGTGCTCGGCCTCGGCCTCGGTTTTTCAAGGGACTGCGAGGACGAGAGCGAGGACGACGACGATGATTCGCCGGCACGGGAGTTTTCAGACCGGTTCTTAGCGGGTCCGGCAGGCCGCTTGGACGCATGTCGCCAACCGGCTCTCCCCTCATCCTGCAAAACCTGACCACCAACCTGACTTGAACTTGTGTCAAAAGTAAGGAGCGACCCCTTTACGAGGTGGGCAAGCTGCTTGGATGTTCAGTTTGACGTAGCCCGAATTTTCACTTGGTTCATCGGCCGAGAAGCTGCGCCAGCGTTTATTTTCATGGCACGTCTTGTGCCTTGGTTGGCGTGTACAGTTCACTTCACTTTTTAGCGCGGTCAGTTGCGGCGAAACAGGTAGAGGGAAAATTTCATGATTGAAAACCTAAACTCCACCACGGAACGAGGTTCGATATATTCTCTGCTGGACACGTAAGAGGGTAATGCTGAAGATGCCCGCGTCCAGTGGACTTGGAAAACAGCGCATGTGCGGTGAGATTTAGCGCCACAAAAACAAAGTTGAAACCAGCCGTCCAATAGTTCGGCACACTTTCCCTATCTGTACCATGAAAACCAAACTCTCCCACCTTTCCGTGCTGGCGGCGGTCGTTCTGGCGCTCGGGCTGTCCGGCTGCAAAAAGGCCGCCCCGCCAGCGTTGCCACCGCCAGTGGTGGAAGTGGTGACGGTCGCCGCGGCCAATGCCCCGTCGTCCACCGGCATCATCGGGCAGCTCGATTCACCGCAGAATGTCGAGGTGCGCGCCCGCGTCGAAGCGTTCGTGGACAAGATGCTGTTCACGGAAGGCACGGAGGTCAAAGAAGGCGATCCACTGTTCAAGCTGGATGACAAACCTTTCAAGGAACGGCTCGCGGCGGCGCAAGGCATGTTGGCCCAGGCCAAGGCGTCGTTGAACAAATACGAAAAAGACGTCGCCCGGCTCACGCCGCTCGCCGAGAAGCGGGCCATCCCGCAGCAGGACCTGGACAACGCGCTGGCGTCCGTGGAAGTCGGCAAGGCCGGCGTCCTCTCCGCGCAGGCACAGGTCGAATCCGCGCAGTTGGACCTCGGCTATTGCGATGTCCGGGCGCCTATCAGCGGTTTGATCGGGGCCAAGCAGGTGTCCATCGGCGAACTGGTCGGCAAGGGCGAACCCACATTGTTGGCCACGATCTCGACGCTCGATCCGATTTGGTTCTACTGCAGCGTCAGTGAAGTGGATTACCTCAAGGCGGAAGCCAAGATCAATACCACGGGCCGCAAACTCGCGGAACTGCCGGTCACGCTCATGCTCGCGGATGGTTCGGAACACGCGGACAAAGGCAAGTTTGTGTTCATTGATCGCGCGGTGGATATCAAGACCGGCACGCTGCGGGTGCGCGTGGAGTTTCCAAATCGCGCCAAATTGCTTCGGCCCGGCATGTTCGCCCGCATCAAGGTGGATCTGGGCGTGCGCCCGGACAGCATCGTCATTCCCGAACGCGCCATCGTGGAATTGCAGGGCAAAAATTTTGTGTGGGTCATTGGCGCGGACGACAAGGCCACGCAACGGGCGATCAAAGTGGGCGACCCGGTGGCCGGTGGGGTGCTGATCCTGGAAGGGCTCAAATCCGGCGACCGCATCGTGGTGGAAGGGCTGCAAAAAGTTCGCGAAGGCGCGGCGGTCAAACCCATGACAGCGGAGGAAATGAAAACGGCCGCGCAAGCGACCGCCGAAGCCAAGCAACCCCAAAAGTAACGCGTTATGGCCGATTTTTTTATCCGGCGCCCCATCGTTGCGATGGTCATTGCCATCCTGACGGTGATCGTGGGGGCGATCACGCTCAAGCGCCTGCCGATCTCCGAGTATCCGCCGGTCAGTCCGACGCTGATCAAAGTGACCACGACCTATCGCGGCGCGGCGGCCGAGGCGGTGATGGAATCCGTCGCCACGCCCATCGAGTCCAAGGTCAACGGAGTGGACAAACTGCTCTACATGCAGTCGTTCAACGCGAACGACGGCAAGCTGACGCTCAACGTCTATTTCGATGTCGGCACGGACGTGGACATCATGCAGGTCAACGCGCAGAACCGCGTCGGCCAGGCGGAAGCGCAGCTACCCGAGGCGGTCAAAAAGGAAGGCGTGGTCGTTGACCGTTCCAGTCCGGATATTCTTCTGGGCATCGGCTTGTACTCACCCAAGGGGACTTACGACGGAATTTTCCTGGGCAATTACGCGGACATCAATCTGGTGGATTCCATCAAACGCGTGCGCGGTGTCGGCGAGGTGAAGAATTTCACGGCGCAGGATTACGCGATGCGCGTCTGGCTGCGGCCCGACAAACTCGCTTCGCTGGGCATCACCCCGGACGATATTTCCAAGGCCATCAAGGAACAAAACGCCCAATCACCCGCGGGCCGCATCGGCGCCGAGCCCGCGCCCCCCGGTCAGCAAAGCCAGTTCAATGTGCGCGCGCTGGGTTTGCTCAAAGACCCGAAAGAGTTCGCGGAAATCATCATTCGTTCCAATCCCGATGGGTCGCAGGTGAAAATCAAGGACGTGGGTCGCGTGGAACTCGGCGCGCAGACCTACGACCTGCGGGCGCGGCTGAACAAAGCGTCAGCGGGGGCCATCGGCGTTTATCTCGCGCCCGGCGCCAACGCGATGGAAACAGCGGCCAACGTGAAGCAAATCCTGGAGGACGCCAAGAAGCGGTTTCCGCCGGACATGGATTACGACATCGCGCTCGATTCCACGCTCCCAATCGAGGCCTCGATGGATGCGATCGTGCATACCCTATTCGAGGCGGTGCTCCTCGTGCTCGTCGTGGTCTATGTCTTCCTGCAAAGTTTTCGCGCCACCATCATTCCAATGTGCACCGTCCCAGTCTCGTTGCTGGGCGCATTCATCATGTTTCCAGTATTGGGCTTCAGCGTGAACGTGCTGACGATGTTCGGCCTCGTGCTGGCGATCGGGATCGTCGTTGACGATGCCATCGTCGTCGTCGAGGCGGTGCAACATCACCTCGAACATGGCAAGGAACCGGTCGAGGCGACCCAGCTTGCGATGAAGGAAGTGTCCGGCCCCGTGGTGGCCATCGGGTTGGTGTTGTGCGCGGTGTTTGTGCCGGTGGCGTTCATGGGCGGCGTGACCGGCCAGCTTTACAGCCAGTTCGCCCTGACGATCGCGGTGGCGGTGGTGTTCTCGGTGATCAACGCGTTGACGCTCAGTCCCGCGCTCTGCGCGCTGATGCTCAAGAAACCGACGCCGGGCAAAGGACCGATCGCGAAATTCTTCAAGTGGTTCAACACCTCGTTCGACAAGACGAGCCGAGGCTACGGTAACATCGTGGGTGGCCTGGCTCGTAAGGCGACCCGCTCCATGCTGATGCTCGTGGTGGTGGTCGTGGGCATCTGGATCGTCGGCAAGTTCGTGCCCGGCGGTTTTATTCCGGACGAAGACAAGGGATATGTGTTTGTGGCCGTCGAATTGCCGGAAGGCGCTTCGCTGCAACGCACGGATGAAGTGCTCAAGCAGGTGGAGGAAATCGTTTGCGCCACTCCCGGCACCCGTTCGGCGATGACCGTGGTCGGCATGAACATCCTCAACAGCATGAACTTTCCCAACGCGGCGGTGATGTTCGTGGGATTGAAACCGTGGGAGGAACGCAAATCGCCCGAGCTGCATGCCAGCGCCATCACGCGGGAATGGACGAAGAAGTTTGCCGCCATCCCCGGCGCGCGTGCGTTCGCCTTCGGTCCGCCGCCATTGCCCGGCTATGGCAACGTCTCCGGCTTCAGCATGCAGTTGCAGGATCGTTCCGGCGGCAGCATCGAACAACTGGCCGGTTACGTGAAACAACTCACCGAAGCCGTGGCGAAACGACCGGAGATCGGCCGCATCAGTACCACGTTCAATCCGGCCACGCCGCAGGTCAGGGTGGAATTGGATCGCGAAAAGACCCGCACCTTGGGAGTGCCGGTGGACGCCGTTTTCTCGACGCTCCAAACCTATTTGAGCGGACTTTACGTGAACGACTTCGTGCGCTTCGGCCGCGTCTATAAGGTTTTCCTCCAGGCGGAATCGGAATTCACCAGCAAGCCCGAAGACATCGGTCAATTTTACGTCCGCAATAATGATGGCGGGATGGTGCCGTTGAACACCATGGTGAAGATCAGCAAGATGTCCGGTCCCAACCTGGTCAACCGCTTTAATCTCTTCAATGCTGCTGAGATCATGGGCGCACCCGCGCCCGGCTACAGTTCCGGCCAGTCCATGAAAGCCATCGAGGAAGTCATGGCCACCATGCCCAGCGAGACCGGTTACCAATGGTCCGGACTGACGCTTCAGGAGAAGAAATCCGAAGGCCAGGCGCCGATCATCTTCGGCATGGCGGTGCTATTCGTCTTCCTGCTGCTCGCGGCGCAATACGAAAGCTGGGGGCTGCCATTCTCCGTGCTGCTGGCTACGCCCACGGTCATCCTCGGCACCATGATCGGTATGTGGGTGCGCAATTATGATCTCAATGTTTATGCGCAGATCGGCCTCGTCATGCTCATCGGTCTCGCGGCCAAGAATGCCATTCTCATCGTCGAGTTCGCCAAGATGAAGCGTGAGGAAGGTGTGCCGATTCTCGAGGCTGCCATCGAAGGATCGCGGCTGCGCTTGCGACCGATCTTGATGACCTCGTTTGCGTTCATCCTTGGTTGCGTCCCGCTGATGCTGGCGACCGGCTCGGGCGCGGCGGCGCGCAGCACGATGGGCACGGGAGTGGTCTATGGGATGACCATCTCCACGGTGATCGGCTTGTTCCTTATTCCGGTCTGCTACGTGTTCGTGCAAAAAATCATCGAGCGCGGTGGCAAGAAGCCCGTTCCGCCGGTGACGCCGCCCGTGACACCACCGGCGGCGGCCCCGACCGGGGAAGGAGGCGCGCACTGATGAAAACGCTGCAACAATATTTGTTTTGGACGGGAGCTGTGACGGCTTTGCTGGTGGCGGGCTGCGCGGTCGGACCGGATTACAAACGGCCGGAAACTGCTTCGCCCGAAAATTTCCGGCGTTCGGCGTCGGACACGAACGCGCCGAGCGGAACAAACTCCTTCGCCGAGCTGGGCTGGTGGGAAACCTTCAAGGATCCGCAACTGATCCTCTACATCAACGAGGCGTTGACGAACAGTTGGGACACCAAGATCGCCGCTGCCCGCGTGCTGCAGGCGGAAGCGTCCCTGGGCATCACGCGGTCGCAATTCTACCCGACGCTCAACGCCGGGGGCGACGTGGTGAGCGCGCGGGCTTCCCAAAGCGGCGGCCCCAACTCTATCCCGCTCGGTCTCGATCCGAAGCAATCCTATGGCGACGTGTACGTCTCGATGCCGGCGTATGAGATTGACCTGTGGGGTCGCATCCGGCGCGCCAGCGAATCCGCCCGGGCGCAGTTGTTCGCCACGGTGGACGCGCAGCGGGCCGTGCGGCAGACGCTCGTGGCGCAGGTGGCCACGGCGTATCTCGATCTGCTCGAACTGGACCTCGAACTGGAAATCGCCCGGCGGTCGTACGTGGCGCGCACGAACTCCCTCGAACTGACCCGCTCGCGGGAGCAGGGCGGGGTTTCGGCGATGCAGGACGTGTATCAGGCGCAGATCCTGGTTTCCACCGCCGAGGCTTCCATTGCGGACACGCACCGGCGCATCGAGCAGCAGGAAAACTTTTTAAGCATCCTGCTCGGTCGCAATCCCGGCCCGATTCAACGCAGCACGCCGCTGATTTCGCAGACCTTCCGGGTTGAAGTGCCGGCCGGCCTGCCGTCGGCATTGCTGGAACGCCGCCCTGATGTCCATTCCGCCGAGCAACTGCTGATCTCCGCCAACGCGAACATCGGCCAGGCCAAGGCCGCCTTCTTCCCCTCGGTGACGTTGACCGGGTTCTACGGCTCCCAATCGGTCGCGCTCTCGGACCTGTTCAGCGGTCCGGCGGGCACGTGGCAGTTCGGTCCGTCGGTGTCACTGCCGTTGTTCACGGGCGGGCGGTTGCGCGGCGAGATGAAACTGGCCCGGGCGCGCTTCGATGAAGCGCTGGCCGTGTATCAGCAGACGGTGCAAAATGCGTTTCGCGACGTCTCCGACGGGTTGATCGCCTATCAACGCACGCAGGAATTTCATGCCAAACAGGAAGAGCGGACGAAGGCGCATCGCGAAGCGACCGGTCTCGCGAACGTGCGTTATGAAGGCGGTGTGACCAGCTACCTTGAGGTGCTGTACAACGAACAGGAATTGTTCGATGCCGAACTCGGCCTCGCCCAGGCGCGCCGCAACGAGTTGCTGAGTGTGATCCAATTGTATCGCGCCCTCGGCGGCGGCTGGGTTGAACCACCCCCGCCGCCGGAGGAGAAGAAATAACCGCCGGCTGACGCGGACCTGATTTTTCCCCCAAACATAAAACATAACGACAACCTATTACATTATGAAAAAATCCCTCAATACCATCGTTCTGGGCGGCCTGATGTTGGTCGCAGGCTCTGTGTTCACGATCGCTGCGGAAACGGCAGCGCCCGCAACACCCACCGCGCCTCCCTCCCGGGAGAAGACGGTACTCGTCACCGTCAGCGCCTCGGTCGAGGCCATTGATCAGGCCACCCGCGAAGTCACGCTGAAAGGCCCGCTCGGCAACACGGTCACGTTCATCGTGGATCCGCGCGTTGAACGGCTCAGCGAAGTGAAGATCGGCGATTTCGTCCGGGCGGATTATTATATTTCCATCGCCGCTGAACTGCGCGCGCCGACGCCGGAGGAGGAGAAGGACCCGATCGTGGTGCTGGAAGCGGGGGGCAAATCGCCCGTCGGCACGACCCCGGCCGCCGGGGGCTTGCGCCGGTTCAAAGTCGTGACCACCGTCGAAGGTGTGGATCTCTCGACCGAGACCATCACCATCAAAGGACCGCGCGGCAAATTCGCGACGATCCACGTCCCGCAATCGCCCAACCTTGCCAAGGTGAAGCTGGGCGAAAAGATCATCGTGACCTACACCGAGGCGTTGGCCATCTCGCTGGAGAAGACCGAGACCAAAGACGCTAAATCCAAATGAACGACGCGGCTGAATCCGGCGCGTGGCGCTTCCGGCGGGCCACCCTGCGGCTGGCAGTGTTGCTTGCGTTGGGCGGCGCGGGCTTCGGCTTGGCGTCCGCCGCCGAAAAGCTGGCGCTGCCGCCGTTGACCACGGCGTCCAGCACCCGGTTGCCCGGCAAATTCGTCTGGGCCGATCTGGTCACGGACGACGTGCCGGCGGCACGGAAGTTCTACGCCCGGATGTTCGGCTGGACGTTTCGCGACGTGGGTAATTACACCATCGCCGCCAATGACGAGCGGCCGTTGGGCGGAATGTTCCAACGGGCCAGACCGGCGAACTCGGAAGCGAAACCGCGCTGGTATGGCTACGTCTCGGTTTCGAGCGTGAGTCGCGCGCAAAAAACGGTGACGCAGGCTGGCGGCAAAGTTCTGGCCGCGCCGCAGGTGTTGCCCCAACGCGGGGAGCAGGCGGTGTTCGCCGATCCCGAGGGCGCGATCTTCGGCGTGATCAAGTCGCAAGGCGGCGATCCGCTGGATTTCCAGCCGGATGTCGGCGACTGGGTCTGGATCCAACTCCTGAGCCGTGACGGCAAGAAGGCCGCCGAGTTTTATAGCGCGGTGGCGGGTTATGAAGTGGTGGAAAATACCGGGACGAACCGGTTGAGCGACTATGTGCTGACGAGCAAAGGATTCGCCCGCGCGACGGTGCGGACGATTCCCGCCGACGGTGAACCGGTGAAGCCGAACTGGCTGCCGTTCGTGCGCGTGAAGAGCGTGACCGAGTCCGTGGCGCTGGCGAAAGAACTTGGCGGCAAAGTCTGGCTCGAACCCAATGCCGAACTTTTCGCGGGCAAGGTGGCCATCGTTGCGGACCCGACGGGCGGCGCGATCGGTTTGCTGGAATTGGATCTCGCCCAGTTGGAAGGAGGCCAGAAGTGAAGACCTTCGCCACGACTTGGAAACTGCTGGCGGCACTGACTGTGGTCTTGGTTGCTTCGACCGGTTGCGAGAGCAGCGGCGACGCTCATGTCCACGGCAGTATGTATTATGGCGTGGGTTTTTATGACCCTTGGTATTACGGGCCGGGTTACTATCCGCCCGGTGCGGTTGTGCCACCGCCGCATCGTCCCGATTCCGGCCCGCGGCCCGAGCATCCGATTGTCCGGCCGACGCCCACCCCGCGCCCGACACCGTCCATTCCGTCCAGGCCGCGTCCATCAGGGCGGCGGTAAGGCGGACCTGATGGGGAATTCATTCATCTGCCCTTCCGGTGCGAAGAGGCGGAACGCGGGGCGGAGTCGCCACTGACTGCCAGCGTATGAAAGTAGATTTTTGGCAAGTGTTGAATCCGGGGGCCGGCCACCGCGGAAATTTCCGCTGGCTGGCGTGCGTCGGGGTGGCGTGGGCCACCCTCCGGCTGGGCGCGGTTGGACAGGAATTGCAGGCAACGGATCAGGTGCATCTGGCCCTGACGCCGCCGCCAGCCGCAACGGCAACACCGGAAGAGAAACCCTGGTCCTCGTTCCTGCCATTGATGAAGGAGGAGGCCTTGGCACGGGGTCACGAACTCCCGCTGCCGTTTGGCGTCGGCTTCGTTTACAACTATCTGGAACGGGAGATCAAGGTGACCGACGTGCGCGTCGGCATCAACGGCCAGCCGATGCAGTCGGTCAGCGATTTTTTGGATCTGGGCTCAAACAGCCGGGTGAATGCGGCGCTGTTGAAGGCGGATGTCTGGCTGTTGCCGTTTCTCAATGTGTATTTCCTCGGCGGCTATCTTGACAATAAATCCACTTCCATCGGGCATGTGACGCTTGGGGCGCAGCAGTTCGATTTTCAGGTGCCGACCAGCATCCAGGGTTTTGTGGGCGGGGGCGGCCTCTCGCTCGGGGCGGGGTACCAGAATTTTTTCCTCGCCCTGGACGCGAACTACACGCAGACCGACCTGGGTTTTGACGACAGCTTCCGCGCGATCGTGGCCTCGGTGCGGACCGGTTGGTTTGGCAAGATGGGTGACGTGCCGGTGCGGATCTGGGTGGGCGGAGTTTATTGGGACACCGCCAACACGGCTTCCTCCACCGTGCAGGTGGCGGGCGTGGGCACGGTGCAGTTCGAGGCGGATCAAGGCCCGCGCAATCCCTGGAACGCCAACGTGGGTGGCTCGGTCGGGATCGGCCGGTCGTGGGAGTGCTATGTGGACTACGGTTTCAATCTGGATGACGTGCGCACTTTTGCGACCGGATTGACCTGGCGTTTTTGAACCATCGCGGCGCGGCGGGCCGCATTACGAACGACATTTTTATGAGGCAACGATCTGCAATCAATGGGCGGGATGCGGCGCGCGGGTTTTGCGGGCCGACCCTGCTGGTGGTGGTGTCGGGGGTGATGCTGTTGACCGGGTGCCGGAGCATCGGCCCGGCGACGGTGGCGCGTGATCGCGCGGACTACAGTACTTCCATCTCGGAATCTTGGAAACGCCAGACGCTGCTGAACATCGTCAAGCTCCGCTACCTTGATCCGCCCATCTTCGTGGACGTGGGCCAGATCGTGTCAGGCTATACGTTGGAGACGGGGATCAACGCCGGCGGTAGTTTTCCGCAAACTTCCACCTTCGGGGGCAACACGGCCACGGTCGGCGGGTCCGCCAAATTCACCGATCGCCCGACGATCACCTATGTGCCGCTGACGGGCAATCAGTTCGTCAAGGCGCTGATGACCCCGCTGCCGCCCGAGTCGGTGTTCTTCATGATCCAATCCGGCTGGCCGGCGGACGGCGTGCTCATGGCGGCGGCCGCTTCGGTCAACGGCTTGAAAAATCAGGAGACGGGGCTGGGCGGGGCCACACCGCCGGCGCCGGATTTTCTGCGGGTGCTGGAATTGTTGCGCAACATCCAGCGGTCCGGCGCGGTGAGCTTCCGCATCAAACAGGACGCCCAGAAACAGCAGACGAGTCTGCTGACCTTTCGCGCCCAGGATGTGCCCGAGCCGACGTTGAGCGAGATGCGGGAGCTGCGCCAGTTGTTGAAACTGGACCCGGACACGGCGGAGTTCACACTGGTCTTCGGCGGCACGGCGGCGCATGACAAGGAACTTGCCGTGCTGACGCGGTCGTTGTTGCAGATCATGATGACGATGGCGGCGCAGGCGGAAGTGCCGGCGGAAGATATTCAGGAAGGCCGCGCCACGCCGGGATTGCAACGCGGGGATGAGGCGGCCACGCCCCGGAGTCTGGTGCGCATCCGTTGTTCCAAAGGCAAACCATCCGACGCCTCCGTGGCGGTGCAGTATCGCAATCAATGGTACTGGATTGATGATCGCGACCTCCGCAGCAAGCGGGCCTTCGCTTTCATGCTGATGCTTTTCACTTTGGCCGACAGCGGCAAAGGGGAAAGCCTCCCGCTCATCACCATCCCGGCCCAGTAATCAAACCCGGAACACCTATGAATGCCGAACAACAACGCCTCGAAGCCGCCCGCCAGCCCGGCACGCCGTGGAAGAAGTGGGGGCCGTATCTCAGTGAACGCCAGTGGGGCACGGTGCGCGAGGACTACAGCGAGAACGGCAACGCCTGGGATTATTTCAGCCACGAGCAATCGCATTCCCGCGCGTATCGGTGGGGCGAGGACGGTCTGGCCGGGATTTCCGATGATCGCCAGCGGCTGTGCTTCGCGCTCGCGCTTTGGAACGGCAAAGACCCCGTTCTGAAGGAACGCCTGTTCGGGCTGACGAACAGCCAGGGCAATCATGGCGAGGACGTGAAGGAATATTATTTTTACCTCGATAGCACGCCGACACATTCCTACCTCAAGTATCTCTACAAGTATCCGCAGGCCGCGTATCCCTACGCGCAACTGGTCGGCACCAACCAGGGCCGCAGCCGCCATGAATTTGAGTACGAACTCCTGCAGACCGGCGTCTTTGCCGAGGATCGCTACTTCGACGTGTTCGTGGAGTACGCCAAGGAATCGCCCGAGGATATTCTCGTCGAGATCAGCGTCCACAATCGCGGGCCGGAAGCGACGGAGCTGCATCTGTTGCCGACGCTGTGGTTTCGTAATCGCTGGTCGTGGGGCAAGGACAATCCCCGGCCGTCATTGCAGGCCGTCGGTGGAAAGGGCGGGGTGGTTTGCGCAAAGGATGCCGAACTCGGCGAGCGGCATCTGTATTGCGATGGGGCGGCGACGCTGTTGTTCACCGAGAACGAGACGAATCATCGCAAGTTGTTCCACAGCGAGAACCGCACGCCGTTCGTCAAGGACGGCATCATCAACTGTGTCGTGCATGGACAGCCGGACGCGGTGAATCCCCAGCAGACTGGCACGAAGATGGCCGCGCATTATCGGGTGACCGTGCCGGCGGGAAAGTGCGAGGTCGTGCGGCTACGGTTGACGGATGTGGCGCCCAGCGGGCTGGTCAAGGCTTACGGTGCGGCGGACGCGTTCGGAAAACATTTCGCTGAAGTGTTCCAGGCGCGACGCGCCGAGGCCGATGAGTTTTACGCCGGAGTGATCCCGCGTTCGCTCGCCGCCGACGAAGCCAACGTGATGCGCCAGGCGCTGGCCGGGATGCTCTGGTCCAAGCAGTATTATTTCTTCGACGTGAACCGCTGGCTCGAAGAGCGGGGTCACAATCCTTTCCAACCTTCCGTCAAGCCCGCGCCGCGCAACGGCCAGTGGCATCACATGTACAACGCCGACATCATCTCGATGCCGGACAAATGGGAGTATCCGTGGTACGCCGCGTGGGACCTCGCCTTCCACGTGCTGCCGCTGACGTTGGTGGACCCGGATTTCGGCAAGCAGCAGCTTGATCTGATGCTGCGCGAAAATTATCTCCATCCCAACGGCCAGATCCCCGCGTACGAATGGAACTTTGGCGACGTCAATCCGCCGGTGCATCCGTGGGCCACGATCTTCACTTACACGCTCGACAAGGTGCGCAACGGCAAGGGCGACACGGTGTGGTTGGAGCGCAGTTTCCAGAAGCTGCTGCTCAATTTCACCTGGTGGCTCAACCGCAAGGATCGCTCCGGAAAGAATACTTTCGAGGGCGGTTTCCTTGGGCTGGACAACATCGGCGTGTTCGACCGCAGTTCGCCGCTGCCGACGGGCGGTTATCTCGAACAAGCCGATGGCACGGCGTGGATGGCGTTGTTCAGCCTGAACATGCTCGAGATGTCCATCGAACTGACCTTGCACGACCCGACGTACACGGACATGGTGCAAAAGTTCCTGCAACATTTCGTCTCGATCGCCTCGGCGACGATCCACGCCGGCGGCGACACCGGCATGTGGGACGAGGAGGATGGTTTTTTCTACGACGTGTTGCAGTTGCCGGATGGCCGGTCGCAGCGCTTGAAGGTCCGGTCCATGGTCGGGCTGCTGCCGCTTTGCGCGGTCACGGTGTTCGAAGGCACGTTCGCCGCAAAGCATCCGGAACTCATCCAGCGCTTGAAGACGTTCTTTGAAGCGCGTCCGGAATTGCTCACCTTCATCCATGATCCCACCAAAGTCGGCCACTCGGGCCGGCGCTTGGGAGCGATTCTGGACGAAACCAAACTCCGCCGCGTGCTGGCCCGGATGCTCGATGAAAAGGAATTCCTCAGCCCGTACGGCATTCGCGCCCTGTCGCGGCAACACGCGGAGCAGCCGTATGTGTTCCACGTCGGCGGGCAGGAATATCGCGTCGGCTACGTGTCGGGCGAATCCGACACCGGCATGTTCGGCGGCAACTCCAACTGGCGCGGTCCGATCTGGATGCCCGTCAACGCGCTGATCATCCGGGGGCTGCTCCAATACTACGCCTTTTACGGCAACGAATTCACCGTCGAATGTCCGACCGGCTCGGGTCGCCAGATGAATCTGTATCAGGTGGCCGAGGAGATTTCGCGGCGCTTGACCGACATCTTCCTCCGGGACAAAAACGGGCAGCGCCCCGTCAACGGCGGTGAAATGAAATTCCAGGAAGATCCGCACTGGCGCGACTATCTGCAGTTCTACGAATACTTCCACGGCGACAACGGCGCCGGACTCGGGGCCAACCATCAGACCGGTTGGACCGGCGTCATCGCCCGCGCCATGCATCTGTTCGCCACGACCACGTCCGATCAATTACTCGAACTGGGCAAGCTGGCGGCGGTCATCGAAGTTGCGCCGCAGACCCAACCGGGGAAATCCTCCGGCCCGGCCCGCAGCCGCAAACGCTGACGACCACATGCGCGATTCTGTCCAGCCCAAGCCGTCCGATGAAAAGTAAGGCATGGCCTCTGACCCGAAAACGGCAACGCGGTGGCGGCGGCTCCGGCTCGTGATCGTCGGCCTTACGATTGCCGTCCTGCTGCTCTCGGTGCCGGCGTCGTTGCAACACGCGCGGGAGCGGGGCGGCTTCTATCTTTTTTCCCGCGAGTTTTGGGAGGACATCCCCAAACGCCTGAGCGGGCCGGGCCGCTTCCGGCTGTTCGTGCAACCGTTGCTGGCGGTGATCCTGGGCATCCGCAGCGGACTGGCGGACGCGCGCGCGGGCCGGCCGCCGTATCTTTACGGCGTGCTGTTTCATCGGGAACTGCGCCGCGACCTCATGAAGGAAACCTTGGCGACCGTGGCGATCCTGTTGCTGATGGGCATCCTGCTGGATTCGTTGTTCCAGTGGTTCATTTTGGGTAGCTCGTATCCGGGTGCCGCGTTGATCGTCGGCCCGGTCCTGATCGTGACTCCGTACACCCTTGCCCGTGGGTTGACGAACCGGTTGTGCCGCTGAACTCCTTTATGAATACCACGCCCAACGCCCCGCCAACCCGTTCCATCTTCGCGCGTTTCCTGCCCGCGTTCGGGTGGTTGCGCACCTATGACAAAAGCTGGCTGCGCGGCGACCTCGTGGCCGCCATCACGCTTGCGGCGTATCTGTTGCCGGCGGGATTGGGCGATGCCTCGTTGGCGAACTTGCCGCCGGAAGCCGGACTCTACGCGTGCCTCTTCGGCGGACTGGTGTTCTGGTTGTTCTGTAGTTCACGGCACACGTCCATCACAGTCACCTCGGCGATCTCGTTGTTGATTGGTGCATCGCTCGGTGAAATCGCCGGCGGCGACACGACGCGCTTCGGCGCGCTGGCGGCGACTACGGCGTTGCTGGTGGCGCTCATCGCGTTCCTCGCGTGGCTGGCGAAGGCGGGCGCGATCGTGAACTTCATTTCCGAAAGCGTGATGACCGGCTTCAAGTGCGGCGTGGCGCTCCATCTCGCCAGCACGCAGTTGCCGAAATTGTTCGGCATCCACGGCGCGCACGGCAACTTCTGGGAGAACAGCGGCAACTTTCTGAAACACCTGGGCGATACCAATCCCGCCTCGCTGACGGTCGGCGGCATCGCCTTGGCGTTGCTTGTCCTCGGGAAAGTTTTTCTGAAGAACAAACCTGTGGCGCTGTTCATCGTCGTTGGCGGCATCATCGCGTCCTCCGCTTTCTCACTCGACACGCGCGGCGTGAAGCTGCTGGGCGAAGTGCCGCAAGGTCTGCCGGCGGTCGGACTGCCCGCGATTCATTGGGCCGATCTGAACAGTCTGTTGCCGCTGGCATTCGCGTGCTTCCTGCTGGGCGCGGTGGAGACGGCGGCCATCGGGCGCATGTTCACCGCCAAGCATGGCGGCCGGCTCGATGCCAACCAGGAATTCCTCGCGCTCGCCGCGGCAAACCTGGCTTCCGGCCTGGGCCGTGGTTTTCCCATCAGCGGCGGCATGTCGCAATCCCTCGTCAACGAAGGCGGCGGCGCGCGGACGCCGCTGTCGGGCGCCTTCGCGGCGGGAATGATTCTCGTGGTGGTGCTGTTCTTCTCGCATCTGTTGAGCGCGCTGCCGCAACCGGTCCTGGCCGCCGTCGTGATGGTCGCCGTGGCGGGCTTGTTCAAGTTCTCGACGCTGCAACAACTCTGGCGCAGTGACCGGCCGGAATTCATTGTGGCGATGGCCGCGATCGTCGGTGTGATGAGCGCCGGACTGTTGCGCGGTGTGATGATCGGGGCGGTGATTTCGCTCGTGCAATTGCTGCGGGCCGCTTCGCGCCCGCACGTGGCCTTTCTCGGTCGCATCCCCGGCACGCGGCGGTTTTCCGATCGCGAGCGGCATCCGAACAACGAGTTGATTCCCGGCGTGCTGATTTTCCGGCCGGAGTCGGGCCTGATTTATTTCAATGTGGATCACATCTGCGAAACGATTTTGGACCGGGTGCATAAGGAATCGCCGCTGCCCAAGCTGGTGGTGCTTGATCTGTCCGCCGCGCCCCGTGTGGATCTGCAAAGCGCCCATTCGCTCGCCGGGATGGCCGACGAACTCACCGCCGCCGGCATCCGCGTGCAGGTGGTCGAGGCGAGGTCTGGAGTGCGCGAACGATTGCGGCGCGAGGGGCTGGATGCGCAACTCGGCGGGATTGACCGGTTCACCGCCGTGGCGGATGTCGTGGACAATTTTCAAAAGGCCGGATGAATAATCTTGCGGGCGCGCGGCGCAATCCGCATTGCCGCGCATCGCTCATTCCGCTAAAACTTCGCCATGCCGAATCGGGAAAAGCTTCAGGAATTCACCGCGTGGTGCGCCAAGCACATCACGGGTGATGAGAAGGGCCAGGCCCAGATTTTTCTCGACCGGCTCTTTCAAGCTTTTAGCCATGCGGGTGGACTGAAGGCTTTGCCCAAAGCTGGCATTCCGGTATTCTCGGCTTCGAACTTGTGACAACCACTGCTATCCATCCGAATCCAATTACCGGTGAAGCAGAGACGCGGGCATCACTTTTAACGGCATCGGTGGATGGCTTGGACAAACAACACGAATTGGGGCAATTCCTGACCCCGAATCCAGTCGCGGAGTTCATGGCGTCGTTGTTCGAGATT
Organism: uncultured Bifidobacterium sp.; assembly: GCA_964594985.1. Lineage (GTDB taxonomy): Bacteria > Verrucomicrobiota > Verrucomicrobiia > Limisphaerales > JADLHS01 > JADLHS01. The sequence goes on along the minus strand of CAZQNQ010000018.1, from coordinate 92,673 downwards.
CAACGGAGCGAAGTGCGTCTGCTCGACGCCGGGGCTGGAGCCGGCGCGTTGTCCGCCGCGCTGATTGGCCGGTTGTGTCGAGCCCCGCGAAAGCCCAAGCGGATTTCCATCACGGCTTACGAGATTGATGCGGCGCAGATTGAACCGTTGCGGGCCAGGCTCGCCGGTTGCCGCCGCGAGTGTGAGCGTGCCGGAATTTCATTTTCAGCCGCGGTCTTGAACGGCGATTTCATCGCTGCCGCTGTGCCGATGGTGAGAGGCGACTTGTTCACGTCGGAATTTCCGCGTTTCAACACTGCCATCATCAATCCGCCCTACCGGAAAATCCGCAGCGATTCGCCAACGCGGTTGTTGCTGCGGTCGGCTGGCATCGAGACGAGCAATCTGTATGCGGGGTTTGTGGCGCTCGTCACCCGCTTGCTGGACAAGGGCAGTGAGATGGTTGCCATCACCCCGCGCAGTTTTTGCAACGGGCCTTACTTCAGACCGTTTCGAGCGGATTTGCTGAAAGCGATGTCGCTGCGGCGGCTGCACGTCTTCGAGTCGCGTTCCGCCGCTTTCAACCGTGACAACGTCCTTCAGGAAAATATCATCGTTCGTGCGGTCAATGGTTAATCAGGCAACAATGAGCTACCCGGCAACACTGAATAAAAAACTTCGTCCCCAAAAAGGTGGCGAACCCCTCGTCGTGGATCTCTTTGCTGGCTGCGGAGGACTGGCCCTGGGCTTTGAGTCTCAGGGGTTTTCCACCATTGGCTTTGAAAAAGATGAAGGCTGCTGCGCGACCTACCGGCGCAATCTCGAAGGCCACTGCGAGCAGGTAACGCTGACGCCGGAAACTTCGCTACCTGACGCGCGCGTGGTTATCGGCGGGCCACCATGCCAGCCGTTCAGCGTCAACGGACACCAACGCGGCTTGAACGACGCGCGCGATGGATTCCCGGCTTTCATTTCAGCTATTGCCCGACTCCAGCCGGAGATTTGGATTTTTGAAAATGTGCGCGGCGTTCTCTACGGCAATCGCTGGTATTTTGATGAGATCACAACCGCGCTGCGCGACCTCGGTTATGTGGTGGAATATCAACTTCTCAACGCGGTGGACTACGGTGTCCCACAAAATCGCGAACGGGTCATTGTTGTCGGACATCGCGGTAACTTTTCATTTCCAGAGCCTGAACAGCGGCGCGTAACCGTCGCTGAGGCGCTCGGTGAAATGATGTCCGATGTTCCCTCCGGCTCGAAATTCCTCACACCTAGCATGGACGACTATGTTGCGCGTTACGAAAAGGCTTCGGCATGTATCCGCCCGCGTGATCTTCATCCTGATGTGCCTGCGCGCACGTTGACTTGCCGCAACCTTGCGGGCGCGACGGGCGACATGCACCGTATCAAGCTGCCAGATGGTCGGCGGCGGCGATTGCTCCCGCGAGAGGCCGCGCGTTTGCAGTCTTTCCCGGATTGGTTTGAGTTCGAAGGCGCAGAGACAAGTGTGTTCAATCAAATCGGAAACGCCGTGCCACCCCTTTTTGCATTCCACCTGGCCGCCAGCGTCCGTGCTTACATTGAAAGTGATATGCGGCTTGATGCCTCATCGATTCGCAGCAAGCGGCCATTACAGCAGGCGAGCTTTCATGCCATCAACACATGAAATCCGAACCCTCACGCAAAGTTTCAAACCCCAAGAAATCTCCAAGATTGGTTGAACTGTTCAACCAATCATTGTTCGCCTTGGAGCAATTGGGGATGCCGTTGGGCAACCTGTCGAATCGTGGGTTGGAGCGCCTTGCAATGGTGTTTCTCGCGCTCGCTGATGTTCGCACGACAAGTTCTTGGAAGAAGGCGAAAGGATACGACGGACAGCGTTCATTGCGCAGTCGCGACATAATCGAATACCTGAACGCGCATTTTGAGGAGAAACTTTCGCGTGGTTCTTACGATGATATTCGAACCGAAGAACTGAAACCTCTCGCGTTTGGATGCCTTGTCGTCATCAGCGTCGGAAAGCCCAACTCCTCACGCAATGATCCAACTCGGGCTTACGCCCTGCCAGAAGAAGTGGCGGAAGCGCTTCGCATGTTTGGGACGCGCGGGTGGAATTCGGCGGTGAAGAATTTTCTGGCAGAGAAGCAGACCCTCGCCTTGGCACTTTCACACGTCCGCCCAACCCAGACCTTGCCTGTGAAGCTGCCGTCGGGAGTCACGCTGGAGTTTTCTCCCGGTCCGCACAATCGGTTGCAGAAAGCCGTCATCGAGGAGTTTCTGCCTCGATACGGTTACGGCGCGGAGGTTCTCTATGTTGGCGATGCCGCTAGCAAATACCTCATCCGTGATGACGTGCGTTTGCGCGAACTCGACTTCTTTGAGTTGTCGCATGGAGAGTTGCCGGACATCGTTGCTTACTCGGAAAAACGGCGCTGGCTTTACCTCATCGAAGCCGTTCACAGTTCTGGGCCGGTATCACCGATACGTCACTTGGAATTGCGCCGACTCACGACCCGTTGCAAAGCCGACATTGTGTATGTAACGGCATTCTTGGATCGGAAAACTTTCCGCAAGTTTGCGGCGGACATTTCATGGGAAACCGAAGTCTGGATTGCTGAAACTCCAGATCACCTCGTTCATTTCAACGGCGACTCATTCATTGGGCCGCATAACCCGAAACATTCTTGTGACCAACCGTGATTGTTTCAGCGAAACCGTGACCAGTGTCGAGCCAGTGGACAGAAAACGGCGCAGGGAGTTGAAAGATTTGTTCGCCGGCTGCAAAGCGGGGTTGGTTTTTGTCACGGCATTTTCAACCCGCGATGCAATGCGCAGCTTCCTGACGCAGATTTCCTGGGAGACGGAAGTGTGGGTTGCCGAAGATCCGGAGCACATGATTCATTTCAATGGGGAGCGATTTCTCGGTCCTTACCCGGACGTCATGCCGAAAGCGGACACGCAGAATTGCCTTAAGCCGGCGGCAGCGCCCGATTTTCCGCCCTACGAGCCGCCGAATCCGACGCCGTTGCGGAAACCCATCCCGGAACAAGCTGTAGCAGACGCGGCGCATTTTTACTCGGCAAAGGAAGAAGGCCCGCCGTATCGGACGAAGAAATAGAAAGTTAAACCATGTGTTTCCATCTAACTGATCCGCTTCACCTGGCGTCTGCGGGAGACCCGCTCGGGTTCGCATGAAACGACTATTGCTTAAATCCAGCATTGCGAGCCGGCTCCAACTCGGTGTGGGGCTGGCGACCTTGTTGGTGTTGGGGGTGGCCGTCTGGTTCAACTATCGCACCGGCCGCGCGGAACTGGAGAAGCAGACGAACAACCGGTCGGTCGCGCAGCTTCGCGCCACCGCCCGCCGGGTGGATGATCTCATCGCCCGCGTCGGGATGTTGCCGCGCAGCACGGCGGCGCGGCAGGAGGCGTTCGGTCGCGAACCCGATCCGGGCTTGATCCCCTTCATGGCGCACCTGCTGGTTCAGGAGCCGGTGAACGAGGTGTACGGGCTGGCCATGGCTTTCGAGCACAAAGACTGGCAGACGGAAGACGCGATGCCTTGGGTGGATCGCCAGAGCTGGCCGAATCGAAACAAGGTTGGCTACGATTATCACGACCCGAAGTGGGAATGGTATCAAGGCCCGAAAAATTCCAGGACATTCTACGTCACCGAACCGTACTTCGACGAAGGCGGTTCGGAGATCGCCATGGTGACGTTGGGCGTGCCCATGTTCGATGCCGGCTCGAATTTCATCGGCGTCGCCACGGCGGACCTCGCTTTGGAGGGCATCCGGACCTTGCTGCGGGACGCCCGGTTGCGCGGCGCGCTGGAAAGCGGGCGCGGCGGCACCAACGAATTTGCTTATCTCGTCGGGCGCGCGGGCCGGATCATCGCCCATCCGAAACAGGAATTGATGTTGCGCAAAGGTTTCCCCGGGGCGGACGTGCCGAGCCGGCCCGGCGGAGCATCCATTGCCGCGGCGCCCGAGGGATTCGCCTCGGCCCTGATGGACGGACAACCGCGCCGGGTTTATTGGGCGACCACGCCGCTGACGGGTTGGAAGATCGTTCTCAACATTTCCGAGGATGAGATTCTCATTCCGGTGCGGCAACTGACGCTGCGCTCGGCTTCGGTCGGGGTGGCCGGGTTGTTGGCTTTGGTGTTCATCGTCTCGGTCATCGCCCGCCGGTTGACGAATCCGCTGCTCGACTTGACCGGGGCGGCGGCGGCCATTGAGCAGGGCAATTTCCACGAGGAAACCCTGGGCAAACTCCCGCAACGCCAGGATGAACTCGGCGGGTTGGCGCGCGGTTTCCAGAAGATGGCGCGTGAAATCCTGGCGCGCGAACAAAGTCTGGCGGAATTGAATCAGAACCTGGAAAAGACCGTGCAGGTCCGCACCGCCGAACTGGCCGACCGGCTGGCGTTCCAGCGCGCGCTGTTCGAGACGATCCCGTATCCGATGTTCGTCAAGGATGCCGAGGCGCGCTTCATCAGTTGCAACAAGGCGTACGAACGCGATTTCGGCACGACGAACGATTTCCTTAAAGGCAAGACCGTGCTGGAGCTGGATTATCTGCCGGAAGCGGAACGCCGGAAATTTCATGACGAAGACACCACGGTCATCCGCGAAGCCAGCCAGCGGAGTTATGAGTTGCCGGTCACGTATGCCGACGGGGAGACGCACATTACGCTTTACTCGGTGGACGGCTTCAAACTCTCCGATGGTCGCCCCGGTGGGTTGATCGGGTTGCTGGTGGACATCACCGACCAGAAGCGCATCGCCGAGGAATTGCGGGAAGCGAAAGTCAAGGCCGAGGAAGCCACGCAGATGAAGTCCATGTTCCTCGCGAACATGAGCCACGAAATCCGCACGCCGATGAACGCCATCATCGGCCTCTCGCACCTGGCGCTCAAGACCCCGCTCAATCCCAAGCAGCGCGATTACGTCAGCAAGGTTCACAACGCCGGCACGTCGCTGCTCGCGATCATCAACGACATCCTCGACTTCTCCAAGATCGAGGCGGGCAAGCTCGATCTCGAGACCACCGATTTCAAATTGGATGATGTCATCACGTCCGTCACCACGCTCACCGCGCAGAAGGCGCACGAGAAGGGCCTGGAATTTCTGGCGCACGCCGCGCCCGGCCTGCCCGAGGTGTTGCTCGGCGATCCGTTGCGGCTCGGGCAGATTCTCACCAATTTCGTCAACAACGCGGTCAAGTTCACCGAGCACGGCGAAATCCGGCTGGAGATCGAACCGGTCGAACGCACCGGCGAAAAGGTGCAGTTGAAATTCTCCGTGCGCGACAGCGGCATCGGGATGACCAGGGAACAATCGGTGAAACTGTTTGAGCCGTTCACGCAGGCCGACATGTCCATCACGCGCAAGCACGGCGGCACGGGTCTCGGCTTGACCATCTGTCGCCGGCTCGTCGAGTTGATGGGCGGACGCATCTGGCTGGAGAGCGAGCCTGGCGTCGGCAGCACATTTTATTTCACCGTCTGGCTGGGCGTCGGCTCGGCGACCGGGGCCGGCAAGACCATTCCGGCGAAACTGGCGCAACTCCGCGTGCTGGTGGTGGACGACAATCCCGCCGCGCGCGAAATCCTGCAGGAGCCGTTGAGCACACTGGCCGCGCGTGTGGACGCCGTCGCCACCGGCAAGGAAGCCATCGCCGCCATCCAGCAACACGATGCGACCGAGCCGTATGACATCGTGTTCATGGACTGGCGGATGCCGGGCATGGACGGCTTGCAGGCCAGCCGCCACATCAAGGGCGACGAGACGTTGACGCATCCGCCGCACATCGTGTTGGTCACGGCGTTCGGGCGCGAAGAAGTGCGCGAGGAGGCCGAGCGGTTGCAACTGGATGGATTTCTCGTCAAGCCCGTCACCAAGTCCATGATCGTGGATACGCTGGTGAATGTCTTCGCCGACGAGGGCGAAGCGGTCGCGGGCGCGGTGGAAGCCGAGCAGGCCCTGCGGTTGCGCGGCGCGCGGATTCTGCTCACCGAGGACAACGACATCAACCAGCAGATCGCCATCGAATTGCTCGAAGGCGCGGGTGCGATCGTGAAGGTCGCCAACAACGGACAGGAGGCCGTGGATACTCTGTCCAATGGCCCCCAGCCGCCGCCGTTCGATCTGGTGCTGATGGATTTGCAGATGCCGGTGATGGATGGCCATCAGGCGACGGCGAGACTCCGTGCCGACGCGCGCTTCGCCACGTTGCCGATCATCGCCATGACGGCGCACGCGACGATGGAGGAGAAGCAACGTTGCCTGGCCGCCGGCATGAACGATCACATCTCGAAGCCGATTGATCCAAGCAACCTGTTTGAGACGGTCGGACGGTTCTACAAACCCCTCACCCGTCCTGCGGACACCCTCTCCCCATCCGATGGGGAGAGGGACGGGGTGAGGGGAACTGGCGACGACCTCCCCTCCATCGCCGGCCTTGATACGAACGACGGCCTGACCCGTGTCGCTGGCAATCGGAAACTCTATTTGAAACTACTGCGCCAGTTCGTCGAGCAACAAGGTCCGGCGGTCGGAGAAATCACCACCGCGCTCGCGGCGGGTGATGTCGCGCTCGCCGAGCGGCTCGCCCACACGCTCAAGGGCGTGGCGGGCAACATCGGCGCGAAATCCGTTCACGGCGTCGCGACCGCGTTGGAAAAAGTCATCCGCAGCAAAGCGCCGGCGGCAGAAGTGGAGTCCGCGAAGCAACAAGTCGCGGCGGCGCTTGATCCGTTGATCGCCGGGCTGAACGCCAGCCTGGGTTCGCCCGCCGCGAAGCCAGTTGCGGCCACTCCCGCGCCGCTGGTTGATCCCGTGAAGTCGCGGGAAGCGGCGACGCAATTGACGAAGCTGCTTTCAGAGTTCGATCCTGGCGCGGCGGATTTCATCGAAACGAACCGGACCGCATTGCAACCTTTGTTTGCCGATGACACCTGGACGGAGTTTGAAAAGCTCGTCCAAGGCTATTCGTTTGCTGACGCGCAGATCCGATTGGAGCAAGCACTGAAGGCATTGACATGAAACCTGAACTTGAACAGGAGGAAACGGAGAGAACAGAGAAAAGATTTCTTTATTTCTCTGTTTCCTCCGTTGCCTCCTGTTAAGAATTCCATGCACCCCTTGTATCAAAAAGCATCCGGACTGACGGAGACGATCATTGCCGCCGCCATTGAAGTGCATCGCGACAAGGGGCCGGGACTGATTGAGTCCATCTACGAATGGTGTTTCACAAAGGAACTTGGTTTGCGCGGTTTGAGTTGTGTCAGCCAGAAGCAGGTAGTGGTGGAGTATAAAGGCTTCACTCGGGAAGAACCGTTGCGATTGGATGTGTTGGTCGAGGGTTGTGTGTTGGTGGAGGTAAAGGCGGTGGAGAAGATTCTGCCCATCCACAAAGCGCAACTCCTCAGTTATATGAAACTGCTCAATGCTCCCATCGGACTCCTGCTCAACTTCTTTGAAATGAAAGTGACGGATGGGGTCAGCCGGTTGATTTTGCCCGGAGCAAATCAATAAGATGAAACCAGAATTTGAACAGGAGGAAACAGAGGGAATGGAGATTTACTTTTTTATTCCTCTGTTTCCTCTGTTGTCTCCTGTTAAGAATTTTTTTGTTCCATGAAAAATCTTTCCGATTGCCGCGTGTTGCTGGTGGATGACGCCAAGGCCAATCTCGATATCCTCGTCGAGGGGCTGAAGGCGGACCACAAACTCAGTCTTGCGCTGAATGGCGAGATGGCGTTGCAGGTCGCCGCGAAGATGCCGCCCGATCTGGTGTTGCTCGACATCATGATGCCGGGCCTGGACGGCTACGAGGTGTGCCGCCGGCTGCGCGCGATGCCGGAGACGGCGGAAGTGCCGATCATGTTTCTCTCGTCGCTCGAAGAGGTGCAGAACAAGACGCGCGGGTTCGAGGCGGGCGCGAACGATTATCTCACCAAGCCGTTCGACATGCTCGAAGTGAAGGCCCGCGTCCGATCGTTGCTCAAGGCGAAGGCGTACAGCGATGCGGTGAAGGAGCAGATCGCCAGCGAACTGCGCGTGGCGCGCGAGATTCAGATGGGCATGTTGCCGCATGATTTTTCGCCGTTTGAACAGGCGTATGGCGTGAGTTTCGGCGCGATCCTCGAACCGGCGCGCGAAGTGGGCGGCGATCTTTACGGCGTATGCGCGGCGGGACCGGAACGGCTGGTGGTTTTTCTCGGCGACGTTTCGGGGAAGGGGATTCCGGCCTCGATGTTCATGGTGCGCGCAATCAGTCTGGCGCGGTTGCTCGCGCGGGACATCGCCGAGCCGGAGCGGATTCTCGCGCGGCTCAATGACGAACTCGCGGCGGACAATCCTTCGGGCATGTTCGTGACGTTTTTGTGCGCGGTGTTCGAGCCGAAGTCGGGCCGGCTGGTGATTGCCAACGGCGGGCATTGTCGTCCGGTGCTGTTGCCGGCGGGTGGCACGCCGCGCTGGGCGGTGAAGAATCTCGGCACGGCGCTCGGCTTCGAGCCGGGGCTGGGATTCGAGCGCACCGAGTTGACGTTGGGTGCCGGCGACACTTTGATTTTGTATTCCGACGGCGTGAGCGAGGCGTTCAATCCGCAGGAGGAATGTTATGGCAATGACCGGCTGTTAGTGGAGGCTGGCGCGTTGGCTGGTCGAGCTGCGGCTGAAATCACCGCGAGCCTGCTGCAAAAAGTCCGCGCGTTTGCCAACGGCGCGCCGCAGTCCGATGACATTGCGATTTTGACACTGAAGATTCAACAGGAGCAAGCAGAGGGAACGGAGAATTCCTCTGCCGAGTCTCAGTTGTCTCCGTTACCTCCTGTTCAAAATCCATCTCGTGTCAGTTTGGAACTGCACGCCACGCCGGAGGAGGTCATGCGCGCGGTCGAGGCCATGCAGGAGTTTGCTGCGGGGCAGGGCGTGCCGGAAAAATTGTTGTTCGGTCTTGCGCTGGCGTTGGAGGAATGCGGCAGCAACATCGTCAACCACGCGTTGCAGCGCGAGGCGCAGAAGACTTTTCAAGTCATTCTCGAACATACCGCGGCGGCGTTCACGATTGAGTTGCGGGATGGCGGGCCGGAGTTTGATCCGACGGCGGCCACGTCGTCCAAGCCCCAGGCCGAGGACGATGATCTGCCCGGCGGCTGGGGGATCGGATTGGTCCGGCGTTATGTTGACGAAATTTCCTACCGACGCGAAGCCGGGGCGAATGTCCTGCGCCTGCGGAAGCGGCTTGTATTGGAAACACACGGAGAATAGTCTTTTGCCCGCAAGAGCCACGTTGAAAATTTAACCATCGAAATCACATGCCACTGGAAATCCAAATCCAAAAGAATCTCGCCGGGGCGAATGCCGGCGCCGTCACCATCAAACTCGCCGGCAGTCTCGACACCGCCACCGCTCCCGAACTGGAGAAGCAACTGGCGCCGGTATTGGGCGGCGGGGTGAAGGACTTGATCTTTGATCTCGCGAACTTGAAATTCATCAGCAGCGCCGGGTTGCGGGTGTTTTCCACCACGCGCAAAACTTTGAAGGAGCGCAGCGGGCAGGTGTCGTTCATCCACATGCAGCCGCAGATCCAGGAGGTCTTCGAGATCATCAAGTCGCTGCCCGGCGTCGCGGTGTTCAAGGATGTCGCCGAAATGGACCGCTATCTGGCCGCGCGGCAACGGGCGCACACGCAGGGGGAATAGTCGGTCCGGCAGCACCCGCCAGCCATCTTGTTTCCCAATCATCATGAAATCCCATCTCGCTGTTATCGCCGCACGGTCGGTCCGGGGCGCGGTTCTCCTGAGCGCCCTGCTGGTGTTGTTTGGCGCGGGTTGCGGCGCCACCAAGCCGGCCTCGGCCAGTTTCGCCTCGGTGATCATCCGGGGGCAGGAACCGGAAGTGATTTCCAAGACGGCGGTGGCGGTGTTTCAGGAGGACGGCTACAAGGCCGGTTCCGCGGGCGGTCAGTTGGTCTTCGAGAAGGAAGCCTCGCGCATGACCAACATCGCCTACGAAGGCGTGATCGGTTCGCACTATGGCGCGCAGACGCTGGTGCGGGTCAAGGTCAGTCTGGTGGACCTCGGCGCGGGCGCCTATCGGTTGCAATGTCAGGCGTTCATCGTCAAGGACGCGGGCGACGCGTTTTTTGCCGAGGAACAGAAGCTGGCGAACGTGCGCAGCCGCCCTTATCAAAATTTGCTCGACGAAGTGGCCAGCCGATTGAAGTAAGCGCTTTCGGGATCTGGTCGCGCCGGGCTGGGGAACTGATTATGAAGCGAACAACCAAGCGACCTTATCAGCAGCCAACGCTGGGGGAATGGGAACGCAGTTGGCAGAAGCATTGGAGCAAGGTCGGGTTGCCCGGCTACGAATTGCCCGCCGGCGCGGAACAGGAATTCCTGGGCCACGCCCGCACGCCGCAGAAGGAACGCGCCCGGCTCAAACGCATCAATCAGGAGTTCGAGCGCGCGTTCAAGACTTTCTATCAGGTCGGCCCGGCTGTGACGGTGTTCGGGTCGGCGCGTTTCAAGGAGACGCATCCCTATTACAAGCTCGCTCGCGCGGTCGGCTCGGAACTCGCCAAGGCGGGCTTCGCCACGTTGACCGGCGGCGGGCCGGGCATCATGGAGGCGGCGAATCGCGGCGCGCATGAGACCGGCGGCAAGAGTTACGGATTGAACATCATCCTGCCGCATGAGCAGGCGGAGAATCCCTACGTGGATCGCAGCCTCGAGTTCCATTATTTCTTCACGCGCAAAGTCTGTCTGGTGAAATACTCGTGCGCGTTCATCGTCATGCCCGGCGGCTTGGGCACGCTGGACGAACTCTTCGAAGCGGCGACGCTGGTGCAATGCCGGAAGATCGGGCCGTTCCCCGTCATCCTGATGGGGTCGGCTTTTTGGAAAGGCCTGCGCGAATGGGGGCAGGAGATGATGAAGGCCGGCGTGTTCGCCAAGGAAGAGATCGGATTTGGCCACGTCACCGATTCGCCCGAGGAAGCGGTGGGGCTGGTGGTGCGGAGTCTGCCGACGGCAGTCCGAAAGCGGCTGCAACCCGTCTGAACTGAGACCCTGTGGCCATGTTTGCGAGTACCAAGAGCAGGGTGGCCGTCGGGGTGGCGCTCCTGGCGTTGGTATTGTTGCCCGCGCCATTGTTGCCGCCACTCGGGCTTGCGCAAGCGGTCCATGCTTCACTGGGATTGAGTTGGAAGGTCGCCTATTTTCTCTGCGTCGTGGGATTACAGACGACGTTGTATGGTTCCTTGGGAGCGATCACCGCGTTCGCCGTCGGTCCGGGAGAGAAGCCGCTGGCGCGCTGGTTGCGCTTGGTGCTGCTGCCGGTGGTCGTCGTCGGGGTGGCGCTGCTCATCCGGGTGGCGAAACTGGGGCATTGGCCGATGCTCGCCAATATCATCGTGCCGGTGTCGGCCTGTACGCTCGGCGTCGTGGCGGGACTGTTGTTCCGGCAGCACGGCTGGCGGGTGACGGTGGCGGCGATCGGGTTGCTGTTGCTCGGTCTGGGGTGGGCGAGCTGGCCGGGGCAAGCGACGGGATTGAGCCGCGCCACGGAAATGCAATTACAACGCATTGTTGCGGCCTCTCCGCAATGGTCCAACGCGGGCGAACAACGCTTCGCGGTCCTGATGCAGGTTGTATTCACGCCGCTGCCGGATGCCGCGCCGCAATTCGATACGTTGACCCAGAATCGCGCCGCCATCCTGGCCTTGGGAATCGTCATCGGGCACGAGCGCCTGGCGCGGTACGCCGGGTTGAAGCGGGACAGTGAATTGGTTCGAGAGGCCGTCGCGGCCCGGGCGGGAACGAAACTGGCCGGGCGGGAGGATTGGGCGCGGCATTTTTGTCTGAGCGCGGCCCTGGCGGTGGTGGAGGACCCATTTTTGAGTGACGCGGGCGGGTTGCTGAAGGAGGAACTTGATGCGTTGGCGCATGGCAGCGGGTTTTCGTTCGGCGACCTGGCGGCGGATCGCGCCGGCGTGCGCTTCGCGGCGGCGACCACCGACTCGTTCGATGCGGCGATGGCTTCGCAATCCCGGTTGCGGACCGGTTTTACGACGGCGGATTTTTTCCCGGAGATTAACGATCTGCCGGAGAGTTTGACCGTGGAAGAGTTCCGGCGGGATTTTGGCGGCGTCGGTGCTCCTCGCTATCGGGCCATGCTGGGTGAGATTGAGGCGCGACTGGATCGTTGTCCCGGGTTGGTTAGAAATTGATCAGAAGTTCAATTCTGTCCACGGACGAAGACCACGCCGACATCGAAATTTTCTGAGTCGTGCTTGTATTAACGAATTGAGCCAAGAGTCCAATCTATTGCATTGCAGTCTTTAAGAGTCACCTGATTTCCAGAATCTTAGTTGGATTTCAAATCGAGTTCACTTACGTTCTTTATCAGTTTTCGTCCCCTCTCAGTCCGCAAAGGGGGATGAAATCTTCGGTTGCGGACCAGACTAAACAAAAAGTAGAAGACTATGAAAATACCAAACTCCCTCCGTGGCTTGCTACCAAAGTTTGGCGTCGCTGTCCTGGCACTGTCGTTCGCCGGGGCTGGCTTCTCCGTTGCCCAAGCGCAAACCAAGAAACCCAATATCCTCGTCATTTTTGGCGATGATATCGGTCAAGCGAACATCAGTGCCTACAGCCGTGGCCTGATGGGATTCACGACGCCGAACATTGACCGCATCGGCAACGAGGGCGGGGTGTTTGTCACCTATTATGGCCAGCAAAGTTGCACCGCTGGACGCGCGGCGTTCATCACCGGACAATGTCCGTTCCGCACCGGCCTGACGAAGGTGGGCCTGCCGGGTTCGCCCATCGGTATTCAGAAGGAGGACCCGACGATCGCGGAATTTTTGAAGCCGTTGGGCTACGCAACCGGACAGTTCGGAAAGAACCATCTGGGTGACCGAGATGAGTTCCTGCCGACGAAGCACGGTTTCGACGAATTCTTCGGCAATCTGTATCACCTGAATGCCGAGGAAGAACCCGAGAATGAGGATTATCCCAAAGACCCGGAGTTCAAGAAAAAGTTTGGTCCGCGCGGCGTGCTCAAAGCGACGGCGGATGGCAAAGTCGAGGACACCGGACCGCTCACCAAGAAGCGCATGGAGACGGTGGACGAGGAATTCATGGCAGCGGCGAAGGATTTCATCGAACGCCAGAATAAATCGGGCAAGCCGTTCTTCTGCTGGTTCAACTCGACGCGGATGCACATCTTTACGCATCTCAAGCCGGCATCCGCCGGCAAGACGGGCTTGGGCACGCAAGCTGACGGCATGACCGAGCATGACGGTCAGGTCGGAGAACTGCTCAAATTGCTGGATGATCTCAAGATCGCCGACAACACCATCGTCATCTATACAACCGACAACGGCGCGATGAAGAATCAATGGCCCGATGGGGGCGCTTCGCCGTTCCGTTCGGAGAAGGATACCGGTTGGGAGGGCGCGGTTCGCGTTCCCGCCTTGATCCGTTGGCCCGGAAAGGTCAAACCCGGCTCAAATTTCACGGAGCTGTTCTCGGCGGAAGACTGGCTGCCGACCCTGGTCGCGGCGGCGGGCGGCGATGCCAATCTGCGCGAGAATGCCACCAAAGGCGTCAAAGCCGGTGACAAGACCTTCAAAGTCCATCTGGATGGATATAATCAGGTGCCTTATCTCACCGGCCAGTCCAAGACCAGCGCCCGGCACGAGTATTTTTACTTCAGCGATGACGGCGACCTGCTCGCGTATCGGGATGATCGCTTCAAATTTCATTACACGGTGCAACTCGCCACGGGCATGGCGGTGTGGCGCATGCCGCTCACGAGCCTGCGGGCGCCGATCGTCATTGATCTCAAGTCCGACCCCTACGAATACGCCTGGGACGCCTCAGCCAATTGGGAGGCTTGGTTCATGAAACATGCCTATCTGGTGTTGCCTTCGGCAGAAAAGGTCGGGGCCTACCTTGCCACTTACAAGGAATTCCCGCCCCGGCAGAAGCCTGCGAGCTTCTCGATTGATCAGGTCATCGAGAAGCTGGAAGCGGGTAATAAAGGCAAGTAACGCACGAGACATTTCATGAGCCGCAAATAAACAAGCATCGGAACCACCATTATGAAAATACCAATACTGACCAACGGCTGGGTGCGAAGACTTCATGTTATTACGACTGCGATCGTTGCCTGTGTCATCGCTACCGCCAATGCGCAAGCCCAGACGCCAGCCAAGAAACCCAACATCCTCGTCATCTGGGGCGATGACATTGGCATCCCGCAAATCAGCGCTTACACGATGGGCTTGATGGGTTACAAGACGCCGAACATTGATCGCCTCGCCCGGGAAGGCGCGTTGTTCACCGACGCGTACGGGCAACAAAGTTGCACGGCGGGCCGCGCCAGTTTCATCCTCGGGCAGGAGCCGTTCCGTACCGGCCTGTTGACCATCGGCATGCCGGGGGATGACCACGGCATCACCGAGTGGATGCCGACGATTGCCGACGCGATGAAGCAGCAGGGTTACGCGACCGGACAATTCGGCAAGAATCACCTCGGCGATCAGGACAAGCATCTGCCGACCAAGCACGGCTTCGATGAATTCTTTGGCAACCTCTATCACCTCAACGCGGAGGAGGAGCCGGAAGGTTACTTCTATCCGAAAGATCCGGAATTCAAAAAGAAGTTTGGTCCGCGCGGCGTCATCAAATCCACCGCCGACGGCAAGATCGAAGACACCGGACCACTTAATTCAAAGCGCATGGAGACAGTGGATGAAGAGTTCCTCGCCGCTGGCAAGGATTTCATCCAACGCCAGACCAAGGCGAACAAGCCGTTCTTCATGTGGTTTAATGCCACCCGCATGCACGTCTTCACGCATCTCAAGAAGGAGTCGGTCGGCAAGACGGGCAAGGGCATCCATGCCGACGGCATGGTTGAGCACGACGGGATGGTGGGCGAACTACTCAATTTGCTCGACGAGTTGAAGATCGCCGATAACACCATCGTGATCTACAGCACCGACAACGGTGCGGAGATCGCGCTGTGGCCCGACGGCGCCATGACGATGTTCCGCGGTGAGAAGGGCACGACTTGGGAAGGCGGTTTCCGCATTCCGATGATGATCCGCTGGCCCGGGGTGATCAAGCCCGGCACGGTTTACAACGACATGATCTCCAACCTCGATTGGTTCCCGACGTTGCTGGCGGCGGCGGGGGTGCCGGATGTCAAAGAACAACTGGCCAAGGGCGCCACGTTCCACGGCAAGCAGTTCAAGGTGCATCTCGATGGCTATAATTTCCTGCCGTACTTCCAGGGCAAGGAAAAGGCCGGTCCCCGCGAACGGCTCTTCTACTTCGATCAAGGGGGCAATCTCAACGCCGTTCGCTGGAACGACTGGAAGGTCAGCTTCGCCGTCGCCAGCGAAGGCAATATCGCCACGGCCACGCGGGAAGTGACCTCGTGGGCGATGATCACCAATCTGCGCATGGACCCCTATGAACGGGGACTCAAGGAAGGTGGCGAAGCCATGAAATTCTTTGGCCAACAGATGTGGTTGCTTGTCCCCATCCAGCAGCAGATCAAAGAGTTTTTCGCCGACTTCGATCAGTATCCGTTTCAGACCGGCTCGACGCTCAACCCCAGCGGCATCAACTATGGGATGCTGCAAAAGGAAGCTGCCCTTGATCGGTTGAAGAAACTTGAGTCGCTCAAGACGCGGTAATCAAGAACGTCCGTTTCGGTTTCCACATGAAACCATGAGGGGGGCTCGTAAGAGTCCCCCTCTCCAACTAAAAACAGGAAGCCAGCCCCTGAGCTGCACATTACGAATATGACCACTCGCGACCAGATCCTCGACCTCAAGAAACGCATCGCCGCCGCCGTCATCGGCCAGGACGAAGTCATTGACCAGTTACTCATCGCGCTGCTCGCCAACGGGCATGTGTTGATGGAAGGTTTGCCCGGCCTCGCCAAGACGCGCACCATCAAGACGCTGGCCGCCAATCTGGAGAGCGAGTTCAGTCGCATCCAGTTCACGCCGGACCTGCTGCCCAGCGACATCACCGGGACGGAGATTTACACCGGCGAAGCGGCCGGCGGAAAATTCCAATTCCAGCAAGGGCCGGTGTTCGGCAACCTCATTCTCGCTGACGAAATCAATCGCGCTCCCGCCAAGGCCCAGGCGGCGTTGCTCGAAGCAATGGAGGAACGTCAGGTCACCATCGCCGGCAAAACGCACAAGCTGCCGGAGCTGTTTCTCGTCATGGCCACGCAAAATCCCATCGAACAGGAAGGCACGTATCCGTTGCCCGAGGCGCAGATGGACCGCTTTCTCCTGCACGTCTTTGTCGGTTACTCGAACGACGAGGATGAAAAGAAAATCCTGCGTCTGGTTCGTGGCGAAGATGCGGATACAAAAGGCCAAGACAACGGCAAGATCGCGGCGCAGACGGTTTTTGATGCGCGGAAGGAAGTGCTCGCCGTGCAGGTTGCCGAAGCGGTGGAGAAATACATTGTGGCTTTGGTCGCCGCCACGCGCCGTCCGGCTGACTTCAAGGGCTCAAAGCTCTCGCAGTGGCTCAAGGTCGGCGCGAGCCCCCGGGGCACGCTGGCATTGGATCGCGGCGCGCGCGCCCGGGCCTGGCTGGCGGGCCGCGATACCGCCACGCCTGAGGACGTGAAAGCCGTCGCGCACGCCTGTCTGCGGCACCGGTTGATCCTCACTTATGAAGCCGAGGCGGAAGGCGTCACGAAGGATGCCGTCTTGGATGAAGTGTTGAAACAGGTTGCCGTCGCATGAGGACTTCTACAGAAGGCAGCGAAGATCGCAAAGGGATGAATGAGACCCCTTCGCGATCTTTGCGTTCTTCTGTTCAAGCTGTGCATCCAAAATTCAAACGCGCGGACGAGTTGAGCCGCAAGGTCATCGGCGCGGCGATTGAAGTGCATCGCGAGAAAGGGCCGGGCCTGGTCGAATCCATTTACGAGAAGTGCTTGATGCGAGAGTTGTCATTGCAAAATATTCCAGCACGACAACAACTGATTGTTCCGGTCGAATACAAAGGCTTCATTTTCGATGAGCCTTTGAAGCTGGACGTGTATGTGGGCGATTGCCTCATCCTCGAACTAAAAGCCGTGGAAAAAGTTCTTCCCATCCACAAAGCGCAGTTGCTGAGTTACATGAAGCTCCTCAATGCGCCGCTGGGGCTGCTCATCAACTTTCACGAAGCCCGTCTTGTCGATGGGATTCATCGGCTCATCCTCCCCGGCGCAGACGGCGGCGGGTTTGGAACGAAAGTGGAAACAGAAGAACGCAAAGGGAGCAAAGAGTTATGAACTCCAGTTCGCCTTCGCTATCTTCGCGTCCTTCTGTTCAAACCGAAGCTCCCGGTGTTTACGTCAGTTTGGGTGACTTGGTTGCTTTGCAGCATCGTGCGCACGGTTTCAGTTTTCTTCCCCGTCAACCCATTCAATCACTCCTCTCCGGCCGACACGCCTCACGGTTGCGCGGGCGCGGGTTGAATTTCGAGGAAATCCGGCGCTACCAACTCGGCGATGACATCCGGCAGATCGATTGGAAAGTCACCGCACGCACGCGCAAAACCCACAGTCGCGTTTTCACCGAGGAACGCGAGCGCACCACGCTGCTGCTTGTGGACCAACGCGCCAGCATGTTTTTCGGCAGCGTGAAGAACATGAAGTCCGTCACCGCCGCCGAGATGGCCGCGCTCGGCGCGTGGCGCGTGTTGTCCCAGAAAGACCGTGTCGGCGCCTTGGTGTTCAACGATTCACAAATTGTTGAGATCCGGCCGCAACGCAGTCAGGCCACGGTGATGCGGATTCTTCAAACGATTGTCGAACAAAACCGGGCGCTGTCACTCAACTCCGGCGTCCGTCCTAATCCTGGCATGTTCAACGACGTATTGCGCCGCTGTGACCGGCTGGCCAAGCATGATTGCCTCGTCTGCATCATCAGCGACGGCGCGGGACACGATGAGGAATCGCGCCAGTTGCTCACGCGCATCGCGCGGCACAACGATGTGTTGTTCGCGTTCGTGCATGATCCACTGGAAACTGAACTGCCCGCCGCTGGCCCGCTTGTCTTCGGTGATGGCGTGCAACAACTGGAAGTGGATACCAATGATCGCGGTTTACGGACGCGGTTTCGCGAGACATTCGCCGAACAGCGTGCTGCCGGCAGAAAATTTCTACTGCATCGCGAGACGCCTGTGATTCCGTTGAGCACGAGCGAAAGTGTCGTGGACCAGATCCGGCATCAACTCGGAGCGCGTTTGCGATGAACACCAACGCCGCCAGTCTGGATCGCCTGCACGACATCCTCGGGCCCGCGCCTGTGTCCTGGTGGCCGCCCGCGTCAGGCTGGTATTGGGTGATGGCTTTCGCTTTAATTTTCCTGGTCGCCTTCGCGCTCAAGAGTTTCATCCGCTGGCAACACAACCGTTATCGGCGCGAAGCCTTGCCCGAACTCGCCCGATTGGAGACAGCTTTGAAAATCCAAGATCAACGCGCCGCCACAATGCTTGCGCTTTCCGAACTTTTGAAACGTGTCGCGCTTACGGCTTTCCCACGTGAACAGGTCGCCACCCTCACAGGGAAGCCCTGGTTTGAGTTTCTGGATCACACCGGATCGAATGCCGCTTTTAGTAACGGCTTGGGCGCAACGCTGGAGAACGCCATTTACGATCCGCGCACCGTTGCGGCACTCGATGAGCAGAAAATTCAAGAACTGACGCAGGCCGTCCGGCATTGGATCAAGAATCACCAGACCGGCCTTGAATCGAAGGACGCAAAAACCACAAAGTATCCATCTACCGGCAGACCGTTGCTCCCTTCGTTGCCTGCTCTGGAAAAGCCATCGGTGTAACCCATGCTGACCCTCGCTCATCCTTGGTTGCTCGCGTTACTCGCGTTGCCACTGCTGATCTGGTGGCTCGTGCCAGCGCGGCGCGAAACGAAGCCGGGATTGGTCGTGCCATTTCTGGCGCGATTGGCGGAACATAGCGGCCAACATCCCAGCCCCGGCGCGGTGATTTCGCGGGGCGGATGGTTCCGGTGGTTGTCGGTATGGGTTTGCTGGGGCGCGGCGGTGCTGGCGTTGGCGCGACCGCAGCTCATTGAGCCGCCCATCACGAAGGAGATTCCTGTGCGCGACCTGCTGCTTGCGGTGGATTTGTCGGGTTCGATGGAGACGAAGGATTTCAAGAACGCCAAGGGCGAAACGGTGGATCGCCTTACGGCGGTGAAGGAAGTGCTGGATGATTTTCTTGCGAAGCGCAAAGGCGATCGCGTCGGTTTGATTTTCTTCGGCAGCGCGCCGTTTGTGCAAGCGCCGTTCACCGAGGATTTGAAAGTCTGCCACCAGTTGCTCGATGAAGCGCAGGTGAAGATGGCGGGGCCGCAGACCGCTTTTGGCGACGCGCTCGGTCTGGCGATCAATGTGTTTGATCACAGCACGGTGAAGGAGCGCGTGCTCATCGCGCTCACGGATGGCAATGATACCGCGAGTCAAGTGCCCCCCACGAAAGCAGCGCAGATCGCGAAGGACAAAGGCATTGTCATCCATACCGTCGCGGTCGGCGATCCCAAGGCGGCGGGCGAGGACGCGCTGGATGTGGACACGCTGAAGAACGTGGCGACGGCGACCGGTGGGCTTTATTCGCATGCCGCCGACCGCAAGCAACTTGATGAGATCTACGGCCAGCTCAACAAACTGGAGACGCAGAAAGCCCAGACCATCACGCATCGGCCGCGGCGCGACGTCTATTGGTGGCCGCTGGCGGTGGCGCTGGGGTTCTCAATGCTGTTTCACGCGTTCGGACTTTTGAAACAGAAGAGCGCAAAGGCGGCAAACACGGGTGCGCCGCAACCTGCTTTCGCTTCTTTTGTGCCGATCGGCTTAGCCATCACAACGCCGGCATTCCATTTCATCCGACCAGGGTGGTTGCTCGCGTTGATTCCGGTCGCGTTGCTGTGGTGGTTGCTGCGCCGTCGCACGGACGCAATGCAACCTTGGCGCGGGATCATTGCCCCACACCTGCTGGCACATCTCTTGAGCGGCGAAGAAAAGAAATCCCGCTTCGGTCCGCTGGAATTGATCGCCGTCGGTTGGGTGGTGGCGGTCATCGCCATTGCCGGGCCGACATGGAAACGCGAGCCAGCGCCGTTCGCGGATGATACGGCGGCGCTCGCCATCGTCGTGAAGGTTTCGCCTTCGATGACCACCGAGGACGTGCCGCCCAGTCGCCTGACGCGCGTGACGGAAAAGATTCACGACCTCATGAAGGAACGAGCTGGGGCGAAGACTTCGCTTATTGCTTACGCCGGTTCAGCTCACGTCGTCATGCCCGCGACCAAGGACGGCGGCATCATTGACACCTTCGCGCAGGCGCTCGACCCGAAGATCATGCCATCAGACGGAGATGCGGCAGCGGCAGCGCTCAAGCTGGCCGATCAAACTCTCGCTGATGCGGGTGGCGGTTCGATTCTGTGGATCACGGACAGCATCGCGCCGGAACAAGCCGCAGCCATCTCGGCGTGGCGCAAATCTTCCAGCACGCCGGTGCGTTTGCTACCGCCGTTATTGCCGGGAGTGGAACTGGACGCGCTCACGACTGCCGCGCGGGCGGCGGATGCAAGCTCGGTGCGACTTACAGCGGATGATGCGGACATGAAGATCGTCGCGGGCGCGGCGAAGTTTGCCAGCGTGAGCGGCGGTGATTTAAGCAATCGCTGGGCGGAAAGCGGCTACTGGCTGACGCCGGTGCTTGCGGTGCTGTTGCTGCCGTTTTTCCGCAAGGGCTGGATGCTTTCAACTGCGGCTGCTAAATGAACTCAAACAGAAGTCAGCAAAGTAAGCAAAGAAGTGAAGCCACCAAGGCTTCGCGCTCTTCGTTTGCTTCTGTTCAAATCGGCCTTGGAGTTTTGTTTTTGTTGATTCTCACCGTCGGGACAATTCGCAATCCACAGTTCTGGCGAACGGCAGATCAGCGGGGCGATCATCTGTTCGCGGAGAAGAAGTTTGCCGAAGCGGCGCAGGCTTACAGTGATCCCTGGCGCATCGGCGTGGCGCAATATCGCAATGGCGATTTCGAGGCGGCGGCGAAAACCTTTGCGCGCGTGCCGGGCGCGGACGGCGCGTTCGATCAAGGTAACGCGTGGTTGATGCATGGGAAGTATGACTCCGCCATTGAAAGCTACGACCGGGCATTGGGCTTCCGTCCCGGCTGGAAGGAAGCCGAGGAGAACAAGGCGCTGGCCCTTGCGCGCAAGCAGCTCATTGATAAAGCGGGTGAAGATCGTCAGGAATCGGCGGATGCCTACAAGCCGGATGAGATTGTGTTCGACCAGAAGGGCGCTGACAAAAAGGGTCAGCCGGTGGAGATGAACGGCGAAAAGATGTCGGACGAGGAACTGCGGGCCACCTGGTTGCGGCGGGTGCAGACCACGCCGGGCGATTTTCTGCGGGCGAAATTTGCCTATCAGGCACAGGCTTCACAGAACGACACGAAAGGCGTAAAGGAGGAAGCCAAATGAGTTCTTTGTCGCAAACACCTGCTTCGGTTCAAAAACTTTTTTGCCTCGTTGTTGTGCTTTTGTACGGCCACGGGTTCGCGCAGGATGCAAAAGTGCGGACCAGTCTTGCGACAAATGACGTGGTCTGGGTTGGCCAGAAGGTCACCATCGTGGTTGAGCTGCTCGCGCCGGGATACTTTGCCAGTGCCGCAGCGTTTGATCTGCCCGATCCACAGGGCGTGCTGCTCGTGCCGCCGTTGGAACATCCGATCGTCAGCAGCGAGACGATTGACGAGACGAGCTACACGGTGCAGCGGCATGAATTGTCCGCGTTTGCCACGCGGGCGGGGGCGCAATCCGTTCCCGCCTTGAAGGTGCGTTTTTCGTTCAAGCGCACTCCGCTCGACACCAATGAGGTGCCCGCCACGGTGACCACCACTCCGTTATCATTCACCGTTCAATCACCGCCGGGCGCGGAAAACCTTGGCACAGTCATCAGTGCGAAAGGACTGAAAGTCGAGGAAGCCTGGCAGCCTGAACCGGGCCAGACCAATGTTCTAACGGGTACGGCTTTCACGCGGACAGTCACATTCAGCGCGCCGGAGGTGCCGGGCATGGTGTTCCCACCGTTTCCGGCTGGGCAGATCGAGGGCCTGGGCATCTACACAAAGCGACAAATCAACGACCAGGTTGAGCGAGGGGCGTTGCAAGGCGGGCGGCGCGATGTCATCACTTACGTTTGCCAGCGCCCCGGGCAGTTCACCATTCCTGCGGCGCGACTCATCTGGTTTGATGTGGAAGCGAAGCAGCTTCAGACAAATGATTTTTCCGCCCGCGCGTTCACGGTTATTCCGAATCCAGCGTTGGCTTCAACCGCTGCTACAGCTACCGCCACTAGTGCATCAGGTGCCGCGATAACTCAGCGTCCGACGCCATGGTGGCAGCCAGCCGGTCTGATGGTTCTCGTCTCGTTTGCACTGATGCTTGGCTTGAGTGTGCGCTTCCGTCGCATGCTGGCCAGATTTCTGGCGCTGTTCCGGCCCGTCCATTTGCAACCGCTGAATCCCACTTCCACCTCGGATCACCCCAACTAGAAACTGCTTATGAAAACCATCCACAAACTCATTGTTCCGTTGGCAATCATCCTTGTCGGCCTCACTACCACTTTCGCGCAAGACCCGCTTCCTTCGTGGAACGACACTGCACCAAAGAAAGCCATTGTTGCCTTTGTCGAGAAAGTGACAAAAGAAGGTTCGCCGGACTTTGTGCCGGTGCCTGAGCGCATCGCCACCTTCGACAACGACGGCACGCTCTGGGCCGAGCAGCCGATGTATTTCCAACTGGCGTTCACCCTCGACCGGGTCAAAGCCCTCGCCCCACAGCATCCCGAATGGAAAACGAAAGAGCCGTTCGCCTCGTTATTGAAAGGCGATCTGAAAGCCGCATTGGCCGGCGGTGAAAAGGGATTGTTGGAAATGATGGCCGCCACGCACACGGGCATGACCACCGAGGAGTTTAGCAAGTCGGTCAGTGATTGGATCAGCACCGCCAAACATCCCAAGACCGGGAAACTCTATACGGAGATGGTTTATCAGCCCATGCTCGAACTGCTGGACTATCTGCGCGCGAACGGTTTCAAGACGTTCATCGTCTCCGGCGGCGGCATCGAGTTCATGCGGCCGTGGGCGGAGAATGTTTATGGCATCCCGCCGGAGCAAGTCGTGGGCAGCAGCGGCAAGCTGAAGTTCGAGCTGCGCGATGGCAAGCCCGTGCTGATGAAGTTGCCGGAGATCAATCTGATTGACGACAAAGCCGGCAAGCCAGTGGGCATCCAGCAACACATTGGGCGCCGGCCCATCGCCGCGTTTGGCAATTCGGACGGCGACCTGCAAATGTTGCAATGGACTACCGCCGGCAATGGCGCGCGCTTTGCGCTCCTCGTCCATCACACCGATGCCGAGCGTGAATTCGCCTACGATCGCAAGTCCCACATCGGCACATTGGATAAAGCGTGGGACGAAGCCGTCGCCAAAGGCTGGACGGTGGTGAGCATGAAGGACGATTGGAAAACAATCTTTCCAGCCAAACCATAACCATCAACCAATTACCCCCGATCATTATGAACGCATTCAAATACCACCGTCTCGACAAGAATAACGTCGCCGTCCTGCTCGTGGACCATCAATCCGGCCTGACCAACTGCGTCCAGGATTTCTCGCCGGACGACTTCAAGAACAACGTCCTCGCGCTGGCTGACGCCGCAAAATACTTCAAGCTGCCCACGATTCTCACCACGAGTTTCGAGGACGGCCCCAACGGCCCACTCGTGCCGGAGTTGAAAGCGCTGTTTCCCGATGCGCCTTACATCGCGCGCCCCGGCAACATCAACGCCTGGGACAACGAGGATTTCGTGAAGGCGGTGAAGGCCACGGGGAAGAAACAGTTGCTCATCGCGGGTATCGTGACAGAAGTGTGCGTGGCGTTCCCGGCCCTTTCGGCGCGCGAGGAAGGTTATGAAGTGTTCATCGTCACCGACGCCTCCGGCACGTTCAACAAAACGACCCGCGACGCGGCGTGGTCGCGCATGGAACAGGCGGGCTGCCAGCTCATGAGCTGGTTCGGTGTCGCGTGCGAACTGCACCGCGACTGGCGCAATGACATCGAGGGGCTGGGCGCGTTGTTCTCCAATCACCTGCCATCCTACCGCTGTCTCATCACCAGCTACATGGCGGGCAAGGCGGCGAAGAAATAAACATTCGCACCATGAAAACCAGAAACATCCTGATGTCGCTCGGCCTCGCGTTGGGCGCAATTATATCCACCTCCGCGCTCGCGCAGGAGAAAACCTTCACCGCCGATCAACTGGCGGAGCGCAGCGTCCACCGCCGCGCCGTGGAAGCTGTCATCTGGGGCATGCCCGCGGTGAACGCGGAACTGATGTTCGCCGCGGTGGCGCAGGCTGGGGCGGGTTTCAACGAGGTCGTCTATTGGTCGCGCCCCCTCAGTTGGAAGAACCAGACGCTCACGCCCAACCCGGACACGATCTATGTCTTCCCGTTCTTCAACACGAAGGACGCGGGGCCGATGGTGCTGGAGATTCCGCCGGCGGATGCCGAAAGCTCGATCACCGGCAGCATTGACGAGTCCTGGCAGACGGCGTTGGAGGATGTCGGCCCGGCGGGCGTGGACAAGGGCAAGGGCGGCAAATATCTGATCCTGCCGCCGGGTTACATAGACAAAGCGCCGGAGGGTTACATCCCGTTGCAATCGCGGACTTACACCGGGTTCGTCATCCTGCGTTCCAATCTCAAGAGCGGCAGCGACGACGACATCGCCAAGGCTGTGGCCTACGGCAAGCGGGTGAAGTTTTATCCGCTGGCGCAAGCCGCCCATCCTCCGGCGACGAAGTTCGTGGATGCGATTGACGTCGTATTCGACAGCACCATTCCCTACAACCTGCGGTTTTTTGAGATGCTCGACCGCTTCGTGCAGCGGGAGCCGTGGCTGGAACGCGACAAGGTCATGATTGACCAGCTCAAGACGATCGGAATCGAAAAAGGCAAACCATTCAACCCGGACGCAAAGACCGTGAAGATTCTCAAAGATGCCGTGCTTGAAGCGCACGCATTTCTCGAAGAGCGATACAAAGGCCTTTTCTCGCCACCGTTCAATGAAGGCAAGCACTGGGCGCTCCCAGCCTCCCCAGCCGTTGCCGAGGGCCTGCAGACGGATTTCGCCAATCCCGCCGCCTATCCCGTGATTGACCGTGGCATCACATATTCGATGGCGTATTTCAGCGCGAAACGCATCGGAGTGGGACAGTTCTATCTGATGACCATCGTGGACAAAGATGGCAACGCGTTCGACGGCGGCGGCACCTATCGCCTGCATGTGCCGGCCAACGCGCCCGTCAAACTCTACTGGTCGGCGACGGTCTATGATCGCGCCACCCACGCGCTTATCCGCGAGCAGAAGTGGTCCAGCCGCGGGTCCAATACGCCGGGGTTGCAGAAAAACAGCGACGGCTCGGTGGATGTTTACTTTGGATCGAAAGCGCCGGCAGGCAGGGAATCGAATTGGGTGCCCACGAGTGCCAGTGGAAAGTTTGAGGTTCTATTCCGTCTCTATGGACCGGAAAAGCCGTTCTTCGACAAAACATGGGTGCTGCCGGACATCGAGAAGGTGAAATGAAAGAAAAACAACCATGAAAAAATTGTTCCGAGTCCCTTCAATCGTCGCCGCGCTCTGTCTCGCGGTTTCGCTTCATGCGCAGACTCCACCAAAGATGAAGATGACGACGGACATTCCGCCGTCCATCACCACGCCAGACTCGGTCGAGACCCGGCTCGGCACCCTGAAGTTCTTCGATGGTTTCCCGGACGACGTCACGGTGGAAAAAGTTTACGAGAACCTCGACTTCCAGCGTGGCGTGCAGGCGTTCCTGATCGCCATGCCGGGTGCGTCAGTCCACGCGCTCCGGGCGGGAATCCGCGGTCAGGGCGCCGACAACCAGACGATGCTGTACACGGAAACGCTCATGGATTCGAAGCCGCTGTTTCTCACGGCCAATTCCGAGACGGTCTATTTCTTCACGTGGTTCGACCTGAAGGACGGTCCACTGGTAGTGGAGACTCCGCCCAACGTGCTCGGGATCATCAACGATGCCTGGTTCCGCTACGTCACGGACGTGGGGAACGCCGGTCCCGACAAAGGTAAAGGCGGCAAATATCTCCTCGTGCCGCCCGGCTACAAGGGCGAGATTCCGCCGGGCTGTTTTGTCGTTCACTCCAAGACCTTCGGTAACGTCTGCGCGGTGCGCGGCTTTCTCGTGGACGGCGACCCAAAGCCGGCAGTCGAGAGCATGAAGAAATTCATGAAGGTTTATCCGCTCGCCCAAGCGAAGAATCCGCCGCCGATGAAATTCGTGAACGTCTCAGGGAAGCCGTTCAACACGATCCACGGAAGCGACATGTCCTTCTTCGACGAGGTCAATGAAGTGGTGCAAGAGGAGCCGACCGATGCGGCGGACCCGGAGACGCTCGGTCTGCTCGCCGCCATCGGCATCGAAAAGGGCAAGCCCTTCGCCCCCGATGCGCGCATGAAAAAGATTCTCGCCGAGGCGGCAGCCGTGGGCAACGCCACCGCGCGCGCCCTGACTTTCCGAACCCGTTTGAAGGAAGCCTACTTCTATCCGAACAGCGCGTGGTGTACCTCGTTCATCGGCGGCAGCTACGAATTCCTGAAGCAGCCCGGCGTGCGCAATCTCGACGCGCGCACGATGTTTTTCTACTACGCCACCTTCGTGACGCCGGCGATGTCCATGAAGATGGTCGGCGTCGGTTCGCAGTATGCCGGTGCGTTCGTGGATTCCCAAGGCCGGGCCCTTGATGGCAGCAAGACCTACCAACTCCACCTACCCGCCGGCATCCCGGCCAAGGATTTCTGGTCGCTCGTTCTTTACGACAACCAGACGCGCTCGGAGTTGCAGACCGACACGCCGTTCCCGAGTATCGGCAGCCGCAAGAAGGATCTCATCATCAACGCGGACACCTCGGTTGATTTGTGGTTCGGCCCGACTCCGCCCGCCGGTCATGAAAAGAATTGGGTGCAAACTGTCCCCGGCAAGGGCTGGAGCACCGTCCTGCGTCTCTACGGTCCGCTCCAGCCGTGGTTCGATAAAACGTGGAAGCCTGGCGAGTTCGAGGAAATGAAGTAAGCCCAGCAAAACTCATCAGCCTATGAAAATGAAAACCAAACTCCTGATTCCCGTCGTTGCCGCCGTCCTCGGTGCCAGCCACGCCACCCCCGCTCAGTCACCCGACCCCGTGCCCGCCGGCGCGGACATGGCGGAGCTGGCGAAGAAGTTGAACAACCCCGCCGCTTCACTCATCAGCGTGCCGTTGCAGAACAACTTCGATTTCGGCGGCGGGCCGAATGACGATGGTTTTCAATACAAACTGAACATCCAGCCGGTCATTCCGTTCCAGTTGAATGACGACTGGAAAATTCTGTCGCGCACCATCGTGCCCTACATTTATCAGGAAGATCGCGTCGGCACCAGCAGCCAGAGTGGCCTGGGCGACTCGACGGTGACGCTGTGGTTCTCGCCGGAAAAGGAAAAGGCGGGTGCGCCGATCTGGGGCGTTGGCCCGATCATCCAGTTGCCCACCGCCACGGATGATTTGCTTGGCAGTGAAAAGTGGGGGGCCGGCCCGTCGGCGATCTTTCTAAAGCAATCGCATGGCTGGACGGTCGGTGTGTTGGCGCAACATCTCTGGTCGTTCGCGGGGGAAAGCAGCCGGCAGGATGTCAGCGCCACGTTCCTGCAACCGTTCCTCAATTACACCACCAAGTCACACACGACCTTTGGTTTCAACACCGAGTCCACTTATGACTGGGAGAACGAGCAATGGACCGTGCCGCTGAATCTCTTTATTACGCAATTGGTGAAGATCGGAAACATGCCGGTCAGTTTCCAACTCGGCGGACGCTATTACGCGGACAAGCCCACCGGCGGCCCGGACTGGGGATTGCGGTTCTCCATCACCTTTGTGTTCCCGGAATGAACTGATCAAACGCCATAACCTGACAAGCACCAAAACCTCACATGAAAACCATCCCTCACTTGATTGCAATCACCAGTCTCCTGCTGTTACCCAATCTTCACGCCGCCGATCCGCTGCCGTCGTGGAACGATACCGCGCCCAAACAAGCCATCGTCGCCTTCGTCGAGAAGGTGACGAAAGAAGGTTCGCCGGACTTCGTGCCCGCGCCCGAACGTATCGCCACGTTCGACAACGACGGCACGCTTTGGGCCGAGCAGCCGATTTATTTCCAGTTGCGTTTCGCGCTGGATCGCGTGAAAGCCCTTGCGCCCCAGCATCCCGAATGGAAAACGAAATCACCGTTCAACAAACTCCTCAGCACGCCCAAGGAAGAGAACGTGGCCGTGAGCGAGCAGGAATTGCTGGAGATCATCGTGGCGGCGCACGCCGGCATCACCACCGAGGAGTTTGAGCAATTGGTCAAAGACTGGATCGCCACCGCGAAACATCCCAAGACCGGGAAGCTCTACACGGAGATGGTTTATCAACCGATGCTCGAACTGCTCGCTTACCTGCGCGCGAACGGCTTCAAGACGTTCATCGTCTCCGGCGGCGGTATCGAGTTCATGCGGCCGTGGACGGAAAAAGTTTATGGCATCCCACCCGAGCAAGTCATCGGCAGCAGTGGCAAGCTCAAGTTCGAGTTGCGCGATGGCAAGCCGGTGATCCTGAAATTGCCCGAGATCAACTTCGTGGACGACAAGGCGGGCAAACCCGTCGGCATCCAGCAGCACATCGGGCGACGGCCCATCGCGGCCTTCGGCAATTCCGACGGCGACCTGCAAATGCTCCAATGGACGACCGCCGGCGGCGGCGCGCGGTTCGCGTTGCTCGTCCATCACGACGACGAGAAGCGCGAATGGGCTTACGACCGCAAATCCCGCATCGGCACGCTGGACAAAGCGTGGGACGATGCCGTTGCCAAAGGTTGGACGGTGGTGAGCATGAGGGACGATTGGAAGGCCATTTTCCCGGAATGAAACTGGAAGCGATTGAACCGGAGCAAACGGAGGGAACAGAGAACAAATCTGAAAGTCTGTTTCCTCTTGATTAACCCGAACTCCGAAGTCGCCGGCCGCAAACCGGCGCGGGCGGAAAGTAGGGCAGGCTTTCCAGCCTGCCGGTGCATGGGGTTTTCCAACCCCGTGTTTCGCTTGGGTCTGGTGTGGGAAGCGCTGGGAACGGGCGACTGGAAAGTCGCCCGCACTGGCAGGCTGGAAAGCCTGCCCTACAGTTATTGCCGCGCGCCAACTTTGGCGTTCGAGTTCTCAAAGAATGTCGGAATCGAAATCCGCCGGGGAGGGGAGTGCGACTATCACGCCGAATCCAACTGGCTTAAACCAAATCGAGTCGTCTGGTGTGCGGCGGGATGGATTTCAGTCAGGGACTCAAATTTGGAAGGCCGCCAGCGCAAAACACAACTGGCGACCTCCGAAGGCTTGGGGGAACATCAAACCAACCGCCTCGGTTCGTTCCAAGGCTCGGTTGTCCGCGATCCGCCCGGCTTAAAATTTCAGTGAGACGCCCAAATTGATCCCAACACCGCTCATGTCGTCACTGTTCAACCCCGAGCCCGTGGCCGCCTCCACATCGCTGAAGATGAAGAGCCACCGGGCCTCGCCAAAGACCGACCATTGCATTTCCTTGCCAAAGCGAAACTCAACGCCGACGACCGGGAAGTAGCCCACATTGTCGTCAACCGACACTGACGCCAAGTCGGAGTCGGTAAACATGTAATAACCGATCCCCAACCCCGCGTAAGGGACCAACCGATCTTCCAGCAGCGGCACCCGGAACAGGGCGACCGCCTCCAATGGCACCAAGGCCGCGTCCAGATCGCCAATATCGAAATAGCTGGCCCGGGCATCCACCGCGAACCAGTCGGCCAATCCGAACCGCACCAAGGCTCCGCCCCCTGAGGTATTCCCGCCTGCATTCAGATCCACATACGAAGCGAAACCGGCGACGCTCATATCCATGGCCTGGGTCTTAGGTTGAGTGGCCCAGCCCAGAAGAGCGAGACCCAGAATAACGCATACTTTCAATGTTTTATGTTTCATATGGTTGCTATTTGTTGATGGTGGAACTTGGGAACGCCCACGACTACCACAGCAGAGTGAGGCACGCAACCTTCAATATGGATAACAGATTGCCACGTAATAAATTCAGCCCGGAATGAGTTGGTGAAGTGAGAATTCACCCTGAGGAAATGGAGCGAACCGGGAACAAATCTGAAGTTCCGTTTCCGGTGTCAGTTGTTGTTCCTGAATGATGGATAGTCAGCAACTGTAAATCTCACATCGGCGCGCTGGACAAAGCAGGGGACGAAGGTGTAAGCAAGAGGGGAGCAGTGGAGCGCGGGAAGATGATGAGCAGCGGATGTTTCTGTATGAATGAGCTGACGACCACAATCAAGGGTAGCGGGCCAGAAATGAATACCATCCCAAAGCAAACTGGAGGGGCATCATGCCGGTAGAATTACAAGTCATCCGCGCCAGCGAGTTCATCCGCCTGAATGCCGATGAAGTCCTCAATTTTGAGGCGACCAAGCAGGCGCTTGGGGGGCTGGCGCAGGCGTGTCGCACCCGCGGCCTCAACTGTGCGCTGCTGGATCTGCGATTTATTCCCATCCCAAGTCGGCCGCAGTTCACGACGACGGAGCTGGCGGCGTTGGTGGGGACGTTTCGGGCCGCGGGCTTCTCGCGGCGGCAACGGCTGGCGATCCTTTATCGTCTCGACGTTCACGGCGGCATCCGCAGTTTTGCTTTTATCAGCCGCATCCGGGGCTTGCAGGTGCAGGCGTTCAGCGACTACGAGACCGCCATTCACTGGCTGGCCGATGAGCCGGTTGATCGCGCGCCGGCGCGCGGAGAAGAAGTTCAAGTTCCCATCAAACAAAAACAAAGCCGGCCGCAACCGAAACGAGTCGCGGTCGGGGTGGACGCCGAACGGACCGTCCGCGGAATCGTGCCCCGCAAGACGCGGTGATGACTGGCGTCGTCACGACCGAATGCCCCCCAGCCAACTGAATTATGAAACTGAAACGAAACCCGGCGCAGTCGCTGTTCTTATTGTTGCTTTTGGGTTCAGCCGCAGCCACTCCGGGCCCGGCCCAATATAATCCCTTCCTGCTGGAGTCGCGCGCCGACAACACCCGCGCGCAACGCGGCGAGTTTTATTTGTTGGGGCAATACTTCACGGCCGAGCCGGGCGTCATGCAGAGCGTCACCTTGCCGACCGCGCCGGGACCGAACCCGCCGTATGCCACCAGCGATCTGAAATTTGATTTTGACAGCGATGATCTCTGGGGCTTCGGGCTCGCCTACCACATCAACAGTCATTTCTCCGTGCGGGCGGAATTCACGGCGGGATATCCGGACTATCAGGCGTCATGGAACGGCGAAGTCTTAAACGGCGAATCGTTCGTGCAGGAGGGCCGGTTCAATCTGGACTTTCATCTGCTGGAAGGCCCGTTGACGCCCTATGTTTCCGGTGGCTTGGGCTATTTCTACGTGGACACCGGCATCCCGACCGGGCCGCCTGGCTATTATTATTGGTGGGATTACTGGTGGGGAAGCGTGGTGTCGGTGTATCAGCCGACGTACACGGACACCTTCTTCACGCTCAACGCGGCGGTCGGGTTGCGCTGGGATGTCAGCGACGAGTTTTTCATCAAAATCGAAGGCACGGCGGAGTGGATCGAGATGAGCAGCGATATCTGGGTGCAATCCATGCGGGCCTCGTTGGCGGCGGGTTGGAAGTTTTGACATTTGAAACCAAACCGGCTTGCAAGCCTGTCTGCCAGCAACTAAAATGGCTGGTAGCAACGTGAATGTTTTCAAGCCGCACCGGTGTCCGCGTTGCTCCGGGCAGGGCGGATTGCCCCGGCTCCAACGACACCTAACAACACAAACCAGTTGAAATATGAAACTGATAAATGCTTGTTGTCTGCTGGTCACAATGGTTGCAATCAATGCCCCGGCGCAAACCTTGGTGCAGACCTTCGAGGTCGGCGAAGACACCTCGAACTGGGGCGCGGATTGGGTGGCTCCGGGACAATTTGATGCTAACGCGCCGGGGTTTATGAATACTTCGGTCGGTGGCAACCAGGCGGCCCAGGCTTCCACGGAGTTTGGTCAGGAAGCGCACCGGGATTTTAGGAATAACACGGCGGGCGTTGACGTGGCAACGGCGGCTTACGAAATCTCCTTGTTGCTGCAAATGGATGCGAATCCCGGCGGGGTGCCGGCCAGCGGGAGTTTTTATGTCATGGATGGAACTTATGGGGAGTACGCGGCCGGCATCCGTTTGATTTACAACGCCGGAATTGCGTCGGCTTTGGAAGCCATTGATGGCACCAGTTGGGAAGCGCTCGATGTGGATCTGGCCGTTGGCGTCCCTTATTTCTTCCAGTTCATTGTTAATCCCGTCGCCGCCACTTATTCAGCGACCGTTTCCCAATTGAATGGACTTGGAGTGGTTCAGTCCACGGCGACTTTGACCGGGCTGGCCATCACGGGCAACGTGTTTAACAACCATAACAACGGCCAACTGCTGTTCCACGTCGAATCGTCAGCAGGGCATGTAAATTACGCGGTGGATAACATCCGGGTGAGCAACATCATTCCCGAGCCGGCCAGTGCGGCAATGCTCGCTCTGGCTGGTGTCATCATGCTTTCTTCAGCTCGCCGCCGGCATCTATCCGTGTAACGACCGGGCGGCAAGTTTCTGTTGCGCGGCGGCTTTAATTTTCAGCGTTGGTGCTGACGTTGCGTCTTTTTCGCTGCTGCTTGGGGATGACAATAATTATCTTCCGTTCCGGCGGGTTGTCGTAGAACCTAAAGGCAGCCAGCGTATTCCATGAGCAACGATCACATGAGTTCTTCCAAACGGGTCCTCGAACCAGCGGAACGCATTTCCGAGGTGCTGTTCGGACTGATCATGGTGCTCACGTTCACCGGTTCGCTCAGCGTCGCTACCGCCGAACGTTCCGAAGTCCGCCTCATGTTGATCGGCGCGCTCGGTTGCAATCTGGCCTGGGGGATCATTGATGGCGTGCTGTATCTCATGGCGTGTCTGGCCAACAAGGGGCGCAATCTCAAGATCTTTCGCGCTGTGCGTCAGGCCACCGCACCGCATCAGGCGGCGACCCTGATCGCGGGGGCGTTGCCGCCGTTGGTGGCGTCGGTGGTGCAGCCGGCGGAGTTCGCCGCGATTCATGAGCGGTTGAAGCAATTGCCCGAACCGCCGGAGCGGGTGAGCTTGAGCGGCACCGATTGGTGGGGGGCGTTGGGGGTGTTCTTGTTGGTATTCCTGACCACGCTGCCGGTGGCGCTGCCGTTCATCTTTATTCAGCAAGCCGATCACGCGATGCGCGTGTCGAATCTGGTCGCCGTCCTGATGTTGTTCCTGGCCGGAATCGCCTATGGCCGCTGCGTGGGGCGCGCGCCCATGGGCTTCGGGGTGGGGATGGTGGTGTTGGGGCTCGTATTGGTGGGCCTCACGATTGCTTTGGGTGGATAAACTTGGGATCAAATTTATGCGAAAACTAAATGTCATCTTAACCGGCTTGTTGCTTTCTACCGCTCCAGTGTGGGCAGACGAAAGCACTGCCGCGCAAGCCAGCACGAAAGCCATGGACGAAGTCACCGGGAACAAATGGGCGTTCGGGGTGTCGGCTTACGCCTACGTGGTGCCGGACCAGGACGATTACGTCCAGCCGACCGTCACGGCGGACTATGGGCGCTGGCATTTCGAGGGGCGCTACAACTACGAAGCCCAGGATACCGCTTCATTATGGGCGGGGTATGGTTTCGCCGGCGGAGACGAGTTGAAGTGGCAGATCACGCCGATGCTGGGCTGGGTGGTCGGCGATGTGGATGGGGGCGCACTGGGTTATCGCGGGTCGTTGCGCTGGTGGAAGCTGATGTTGTACAGCGAAGGCGAACAGTTGTTCAGCACGAGCGATTCGGACGACAGCTATTTTTACAACTGGTCGGAACTGACGCTCGCCCCGGTGCCATGGTTCCGGTTCGGGGTGGTGACCCAACGCACGCGGGCTTATGACAGCGACCGGGACATCCAGCGGGGTCTGTTGCTGGGAGCGACGATCAAGCGGGTGGATGTGACCGCGTATGCCTTGAACCCGGATGAAGATGATCCGACGTGGGTGGTGTCCGTGTCGTCAGCGTTTTGAGGAGGGGCTGACGGCGCGGGTTTTCTCCGCGCGGGGCGGGCGCTGTGATGGCGAGAAATTCAAACTCACTACCACCATGAAACACTTGGTCTGGTCCTCGGTTTTTGCCCTCGCGATGCTGCCCTCGCTGTTGCGCGCGGACGAAACCAACAAATGGACCTGCGATGTCTCGCTCTACGGTTTTGCGGCCGGCATGTCGGGGGATGTTGCGGTGAAAGGGATTCCCGCCGATCTGAACGTGGGTTTTGATGAGGTCTGGGAAAATCTCGAATTCACCCTCATGGGCAAAGTCCGCATCGGCCATGGTCGCTGGGCGTTGACTGTTGATGTGATTGACCTGGAACTCGGCGCCTCCAAGAACGGCGTCAGCGCCGAATTTGAACAGTGGATGGTCGAGCCTACCGTGAGTTACCGGCTCTGCCGGAACTTCGAGGCCCTGGCGGGGATGCGATACAGCAATCTCAGCGGTGGAATCAGCGGGCCGTTTGGTTACAGTCCTTCCGGCACCCAGGATTGGTGGGATCCGATTGTCGGCGGCAACTTCAGTCAGCCGCTGGGCCGGAACTTCAGCTTCAATCTGCGCGGGGACATCGGCGGATTCGGCGTCGGCTCGGAACTCACCTGGCAACTGCTGCCGTCCTTGAGCTGGCAGTTCGCGGACTGGGGATCGCTTCAGGCTGGCTACCGCTGGGTTTATGCGGATTACGAAACCGGCAGCGGCCCGAGTCAGTTCAAATACGACATGCTCAACCAAGGAGTTCAAGTCGGACTCACGTTTCATTTCTGAGTTGCGACCGGACGGATTATTTTCAAACTCAACCAAACCAAAAGCACTACCCCATGAAGATCACCATCGTTGGCGCCGCTGGCGGCGAAGTCACCGGCTCGTCCTATTACGTCCAGACCAAGACCGCATGTGTGCTCGTGGATTGCGGCCTGTTCCAAGGCGGTAAGAAATCGGAAGCCTTGAATCGTCCGCCCACCGGTCCGAAGCAGAAGCTGGATGCGGTGTTGCTCACGCACGGACATCTGGATCACACCGGGCGGCTGCCGTTGCTGACCAAGCGCGGTCAGAATGCGCCGGTGTACGCCACGCCGGCGACGATTGAAATGACGTCGCTCATCCTGCGCGACTCGGCCCGGTTGCAGGTTTCCGATAACGAACGCAAGAACCGCTATCGTCAGCGCGCGGGGGAAGAATTGCAGGAGCCGCTTTACACGCCCGAACATGCCGAGGCCCTCATCCAGCTTTTGACGCCCGTCCCGTATCAGACGCCGGTGCCGGTTGCTCCCGGCATCCAGGCGATCTGGGCCGAATCCGGCCACATGCTCGGCTCGGGCAGCATCCAGTTGCTCATCGAGGAGGATGGGAAGCAAAAGAAAGTGGTGTTCTCCGGCGATCTCGGTCCGAAAGGCGCACTCATCCTGAAAGATTTCGAGCCGTTCCAGCAGGCGGACCTGGTCTTCCTGGAATCCACCTATGGCGATCACGATCATCGGCCCTTCACCGAGACCGTGGACGAGTTTGTGCGCATTGTCAAAACCACCGTCGAGCAACGCGGCAAGATCCTCGTGCCGACCTTCGCCGTGGGGCGGGCGCAATTGATCACCAGTCTGCTCGCGTGGATGTTCCGGAAAAAGAAGGTCCGCCCGTTCCCGATCTTCCTCGACAGTCCGATGGCCATCCAGGCGACAACCATCTACATGCGGCACCGGGAATTGTTCGACGCGGCGATGACGAAATTCGTCAGCGAGAAACCGTTGAGCGCAGATCTGAAGACGATGACGATGAGCGTCACGTCCCAGGATTCGATGAAGATCAACGATGTGGCCGGGCCGTGTCTCATCATGGCCGGAGCCGGCATGTGCAACGCCGGACGCATCCTGCATCATCTCAAAGCCAACCTCTGGAAACCCGACACACACGTGCTCATCGTCGGCTATCAAGGCAACGGCTCTTTGGGCCGCCGCCTTATCAACGGCGAAAAGCTCGTCAGCATCTTTGGTGAAAAGATTGCCGTGAAGGCCCAGGTCCACACGCTCGGCGGCTTCAGTGCGCACGCGGGGCAAACGGATTTGCTGACGTGGTTCAGCGCGATCGCGTCGAGCAAGCCGCGGGTGGTGTTGACGCATGGGGAAGATGGACCGCGGGAGGCGCTGGCGCAAAAGATCCAGCAACGCTTCAAACTCAAATGCACGTTGCCCAGGATGATGGATGTTGTGGAATTGTGAGCCGGGCGGTGAATGAAAACAGCGCCCGGAGGTGGCGGGATGGGGTACGACCGAAATTGCCGCGCAACCAATTCTCTTACTCTTAATCTTAATCTCCCGGGCCGGGAGATTAAGAACAAGATTAAGAGTAAGATTAAGAACCGCGCCGGTGAGCGGCGGTTCCAGTCACACCCGGCGGGACGTGGCGGGCTTTACAGGGTGGTTGCAGGTTGGTAAACTGGCGTCACTCAACACATTACCAGCTCCGACGGCGGGAGGAATGCTTGCGCCGTTCGTCCGGGCTGATGCAGCGGGTGGACAACTGCGAATGCCTATGAAACAACCGTGTGCTGAACTGCGCTGGAGCGTCCTGTCGCTGGTGTTGTTGCTGACAACCGCGGCTCCGGTGGCCGCCCAGGAAGATCCGCGCGCCAAGGACATTGAGGCCTTGCGCGCCACCATGCAACAGTTGGAAACTTCGTTGCAAGAGGCGCGCTCCAAGCTGGCGGAACTGGAGCCGCCTCCCGGGTCTGCCGTGGGCACCAATCAGGGCGCTCCGCCACCAACGGCGACCGGTGACACCAACCTGCACTCTCTCACGATCGGAGAGAAACAAATCCTGCTGCCGGAACCGTTCGTGGGACTGGGATTGATCGAGCGCAGTTTGATTACTGACTACGACACCTTCGCCGACCAGCAGCTCGCGGCACCGCGTCCCAACAACGCCACGATTGATCCGGCATTGAAGGGATTCATCCCGATTCCCGGGGCGCAAACCATGATTCGCTTTGGCGGTTCGGCCCGGCTCGACGTGATTGCGGATGCGGAGGACAACGGCAATCCCAATCAGTTCGTGCCCTCGAGCATTCCCGTGCCGGGACAGGCCGGGTTCGACGGCGGCCCGCGTTCCACCATCCACGCGAAAGCCACGCGGGTCAGTTTCGAGGCGCGGCGGCCCGTGGGCGAGGAGGGGCAGTTGCGGATCTACAACGAGAACGATTTCTTCGACGACTCGACTTCCGGCGCCATGAAGTTCCGCGTCCGGCATTTCTATGGGCAGGCGTGGAACATTCTCGCGGGCCAGACCTTTTCCGCTTTCATGGACATTGACGCGTTCCCGGATGTACTGGATTACGCCGGGCCGAACGCGATGATCAACAAGCGCCAGCCGCAGATCCGCTATTCACCGCCCATCTATGACGGTGCTGGCAAGATGCACCTGCTGTTCAGCCTGGAGCAGCCGGAATCAGATCTGAATCTCACCGCGCCCGGACTGCCGGCCGGGGCCAAGACCGTTTCCCGTACGCCGGATGGCGTGGCGGGTTGGCGCTGGGAAGGCGACGTTGGCCATGTGCAGTTGGCCGGTTTGTTTCGCTGCATCGGTTACGAAGCGGACAACGCACCGGACGACACGGTCTTTGGTTGGGGAGTCAACGCCTCGGGCGCGTTCAAGGTGTTCTCGGCGGACAAGTTTTTGTGGCAGGTCGCGTACGGCGAAGGCATGGCGCGCTACGTGAATGACATCGGCAGCGCCGATCTCGATGCCGCACCCGACAGTTCCGGCAAGCTTCGGGCCATTCCCGTGGGGGCGGCGA
Source organism: uncultured Bifidobacterium sp. (assembly GCA_964594985.1). Lineage (GTDB taxonomy): Bacteria > Verrucomicrobiota > Verrucomicrobiia > Limisphaerales > JADLHS01 > JADLHS01. Next base: position 54,551 of record CAZQNQ010000018.1, on the reverse strand, counting down.
TGTTGGGTTACACGCACGAGTGGTCGCCGCAGTTCCGGTCCACGGCCAGCTACGGTTACATCTACGTCGAACCGGAGGCGTCCCTCGGAGGTTTCGCGATTGAAGACACGCAATACGCCAGCGTCAATCTGGTCTGGCATCCGACCAAATCATTCCGGATGGGATTGGAATATCTTTTTGGCAGCAAGGACACCCAGGGTGGTGGGGACCGCGACGGCAGCCGGCTTAACTTTGTGATCCGCTACGATTTGATTCGCTAACCCACCAACCATTATGAGCATCAAACTCGTTCTTGAATTTCTGGTCATCCTCGGCGCGCTGGGGATGGGGGCGCGGGCGGGCGGAGTGGGCCTGGGCTTGTGGGGCGCGGTCGGGTTGCTCGTGCTCGTCGTTGGCTTCGGGGTCGTGCCGGCCAGTCTGCCGGGCGATGTCCTGCTGATTGTGCTCACCGTCATCATGGCCGCTTCGGCGATGGAAGTGGCCGGGGGCATTGATTTCCTCGTGCGCGTGGCGGAGAAGATCATCCGCAAGAATCCGAAGCAGGTGACCATCGTGGCGCCGCTCGTGACCTATGCGTTCACCTTCGCGGCCGGCACCGGACACATCGTGTATCCGCTGCTGCCGGTGATTTACGAAGTGGCGCACGAGAATGGGATCCGCCCCGAGCGACCAATGGCCGTGGCGACCATCGCTTCGCAACAGGCGATCACTGCGAGTCCGGTGTCGGCGGCCACGGCCGCGATGATCACTATTCTGGCGTCTCACGGCTTGGGCCTCGTGCAGATTCTGCTCATCTGCGTGCCGGCCACGCTGCTGGCGGTGTTGCTGGCCGCCTTCGCGCAATTGCGGGTCGGCAAGGAGTTGAAAGACGATCCGGAGTACCAGCGGCTGCTCGCCTCGGGCGAACTTCCGCCGCCCGGCAAGGTTTCCGGTGCGGCCCCGCCGCCGCTGAAGCCGGGCGCGAAAGCGAGTGCGGTCATCTTCTTCATCGGCGTTGCCATCGTCGTGCTCGCGGGCATTTTCCCCCAGATCCGCACCGTGATTGGCTCCGGGGAGGAACCCACCGAACTCAAGATGCCGGTCGCCATTGCGATCATCATGCTCACGGTGGCGGCGGTCATTCTCGTGGTCACCAAGGCGCCCGTCGGTGCCGTGCCGAAGTCCAAGACCTGCCAGTCGGGCGTTACCGCCATCATCGGCATCCTGGGCCTCGCATGGCTCGGCGACTCGTTCATCAATGCCAATCGGGAGGTGATTATCGGGGGCTTGAGCGACATGGCGAAGGCCGCCCCGTGGACCTTCGCGATCGGGCTGTTCATCGCTTCGATGTTGCTCTACAGCCAGGCCGCGACCGCGAAGGCGCTCATGCCGCTGGGGCTTTCGCTCGGCATCCCCGCGCCCTTTCTCATCGCCATGTTCCCGGCGGTGAACGGCTATTTCTTCATCCCGAACTACGGGACGCTCATCGCGGCGATGCAATTTGACCGCTCGAAGACGACGCGCATCGGCAAATATCTGCTGAACCACTCGTTCATGCTGCCAGGATTGATCTGTACGATTGCCGCGGTCTGCATCGGCCTGATCATTGCCAAAGTGTTCTTCAGTTAGGCATAGGCGCCACGCTTTTATGAAACGCATCAGCCTTATTTTTGTGGTTTTGATCGCCATGGCTGGTATTGCCGCAGCACACTGGGTGATCGGCGTCTTCCCCCCGCTTTCATTGCCCGCAGCATACCATTTCGCTACCGAATCGCTCGGTTCATTGACCAACGATTTGAAGTGTGTAGAGGCCAAGCGTGACGCAAAAAATGCAGAGTGGAATTTTGTATTTGAAGGCACGAATGCCACTGCCAAAGTTGTTGTCGTTTATGATTACTTGGTTGATAACAATCCCACAAACAGAGTTGTAATTAGAGATGTCCTGAAATGACTATGGCTAACCATACGCTTAGCTTGGGTCGTTGAACCAAACCTCCTTTGAAACCATGAAACTCGATTCCAACACCATTGCTTCCGCCGCCCAACGCATCGGCATCAAGCCGGAAGAACTCGCCGCCGTTGCCGAGCGCGGCGCCGCGGTCACTTACAAAGCCGGCGATTATCTCTTCCATGAATCCGCGCCACGCCAGTGGCTGGGGTTGGTGATCGAAGGCGAAGTTGAACTGGTGCGCGGTCAGCACGGCAACAGCGTGCTCCTCGGCGTGGCGCAACCCGGTGCCATCCTCAGTGAAGGCGTGATGCTGGATGACACGCCGCACGGCACGTCCGGGCGGACGACTCAAGGCACGACCATCTGGCAGATTTCCCGGGCGGAACTGGATGCGGTGCGCGCCGCGACCCCGGAGATTTTTTATCGGCTCGTCGGGCAGGTCGCCCGCCGGATGGGCGACCGGTTGCGCGCGGCTTCCGAGCGGCTCGCCAAGGAGGCCGGGGCGCCCGTGCTTTCCGATACTCGGCGCGAGCACGATTCGCTGGGCGAACGCGATGTGCCGAATTACGCTTACTACGGCGTGCAGACCATCCGCGCGATTGAGAACTTTCCCTTCTCCGGCATCCACGTCCGGCATTACGAACATTTTGTCCGGGCCCTCGCGTGTGTGAAGAAGGCCTGTGCTGTGGCCAACGCCGAACTCGGCGTGCTCGACGGCAAGATTGCTGACGCTATCGCCAAGGCGTGCGACGAAATTCTCGCGGGCAAACTGCACGACCAGTTCTGTGTGGACATGATCCAGGGCGGTGCCGGCACTTCGACGAACATGTGCGCCAACGAAGTCATCGCCAATCGTGCGCTCGAATTGCTCGGGGACAAGAAAGGCGAATACCAGTTCTGTCACCCGAACGATCACGTCAATTGCTCGCAGTCCACCAATGACGCGTATCCCACCGCGATCAAGCTTGGCGTCTGGTTCACCCTGCGCGACACGCTCGGCGGCTTGCGCGAACTCAAGACCGCGCTCGAAGCCAAGGCGAAGGAGTTTGCGGACGTCATCAAGATGGGCCGCACGGAAAATCAAGACGCCGTGCCGATGACGCTCGGCCAGGAATTCAGCGCCTACGCCGTGATGATCGGCGATGGCATCCGCCACCTTGATCACGCGGGCACCGAGTTGCTCGAAACCAACATGGGGGCGACAGCGATCGGCACCGGGTTGAACAGTCCGGCGGGCTACGCGCCGCTCTGCACGCGGAAGCTGGCGGAAATTTCCGGCGCGCCCGTGCGTCTCGCGGAGAATCTTGTCGAAGCGACCCAGGACTCGGGGGAGTTCTCGCTCATGAGCGGCGCAATGAAGACCGCCGCCGTGCAGCTCTCGAAAATTTGCAACGACCTCCGCTGGCTTTCGTCCGGTCCGCGCTGCGGTCTCTACGAAATCCGCCTGCCCGCGATGCAGCCCGGTTCGTCCATCATGCCGGGCAAGGTGAATCCCGTCGTGCCCGAAGTCGTGAGCCAGATCTGTTTCCAGATCATCGGCAACGACGTGACGGTTTCGATGGCTTCCGAGGCGAGTGAACTGGAGTTGAACATGGCCGAGCCGATCATCGCGTTTAATCTGTTCTTCGGCCTCACGCTGTTGCGCAACGCGGCCATCGTGCTCGCGACGCGGTGCATTGCCGGGATCGAGCCGAACCGCGAGCGCTGCCGCGAGTACGTGCAGAATTCCATCGGCCTCGTCACCGCCTTGAACCCGGTGCTGGGCTACGAAAAATCCGCGGCCATCGCCAAGGAAGCGCTCAAGACCGGCGGCAGCGTCTATGATCTCGTCATCGCCAAAGGCTGGTTGACCAAAGACAAGCTGGATGAACTGTTGAAACCGGAGAACATGACCCATCCCCGCTTGAGTCGTTGACGGTCCGGGGTGGAATGAATGATGATGGCCACAGCAACCAAATCGAACGAACCAGGAACTGGAAAAAATTATGAGTAAAGACACCGAGACGGACGGCGACAAGAAACTGAAGACCAAGAAATACGAAAAGGAATTGCGCAAACTGCAGGGCGAGTTGTGCGTGCTCCAGGATTGGGTCAAGCACAAGGGTCTGCGCGTCATCATCATTTTCGAGGGGCGCGATGGAGCCGGCAAGGGCGGCACGATCCGCGCGCTCACCGAACGGGTCAGCCCACGTGTCTTCCGCGTCGTGGCGTTGCCCGCGCCGTCGGATCGTGAGAAGTCGCAGATCTACATCCAGCGCTACATGGCGCATTTCCCGGCGGCGGGCGAGGTCGTCATCTTCGACCGCAGTTGGTACAACCGCGCCGGCGTGGAACACGTGATGGGCTTCTGCACGAAGGAGCAGCATGATTTGTTTCTGGAGCGCTGCCCGGAGGTGGAGAAGTTCATCGTGGATAGCGGGATCATCCTGATCAAGCTCTGGCTCGAGGTTGGCGACAAGGAACAGAAGCGGCGGTTCGAGGCACGCATCACCGACCCGGTGCGCCAATGGAAATTGAGTCCGATGGATCTGCCGTCGCGCACCAAGTGGTTCGAGTATTCCCGCGCCCGCGACATCATGCTCAAGGCCACGGACACGAAATGGGCGCCGTGGTACATCCTGCGTTCCGACGAGAAGAAGCGCGCCCGGCTCAATGGCATCCGGCACATCCTGAGCCTGATCCCCTATAAGAAAGTGCCGCGCGAAAAGATCGAGCTGCCCAAACGCTCGATGAAAGGCTCGTATGACGATCAAGGGTCGTTGAAAGGCCGCAAGTTCGTGGCGGAAAAATATTGAGCGACCGGAGCCGGGGCCACTGGCCTCGGCTCCGCAGCTTTATCCAGGTCCAGCCGAGGTTGCAGCTCACTCTCAACTCAACTCCGGCCTGATTCTCGGGGGGAGGTCAGTGATTTATGAAAATAAAAATTTGCGCCTTTTTTATTCTTATATTCGGGATTGTTTTTTGGGGTGCTTGCAGTGCTTCCAAGCCGAACGCAAAAGACCTTAAGCGCGATCCCATGGTTGTGTTGTTCGTAGATGCAGCCAACTACTCCATCAAACTTGCAAAGGGGGGACAATTGCCAGGCTTCAAACCTGATGACCATGGCATCATTCGATCCAGCAAGTTGGAAGGCGGGAAGACAATGATTGAATATCCAGTTAGATTGATACTGCAGATGGAGAAGATCGCCGAGGAAAACAGCATTTATTGGTTCACATTGGAGCAGCTCGATAAAGATGGCGGTTGGAAAGTTGTAGAAGCATGGAAGACTGACGTGGCTGGTGCAAATCGTGAGAATTTGATGAAAGAGCGTTAAGCAAACTCAGAACGAAGCGTATGATTTCGGCGGTCAAGATCCGAATGGCATTTCAAGCTGTTTGCTGTTCTTGTATTTGTTGCATCTGCATTGGTTGTGCTGCGCTTCCACCAGAACCAGAAGGCCAAGAGGGGCTGAGAAAACAATCTGAAGAACAAATTTTAAGTGCTGATGAAGAAAAGCAAAGCGATTCTTCATTATGGCCATTAATCATTGATGTTTGCATTGGGATTAGCCGGATATTCCTTTAATTCAAATTATTGACGTGACTCGACTTTTTCGGGCCGTGTAGTGTTAGTCTGAGCCAAGAAAGGATCGGAATGTTGAGCCCGGTCAATGGCCTTCCCGGCGGCTTCGGTGCTTTACGCAAGCGCGCGGAGTTCCCCGAAACAATTCAAGTCAAACACTGATCTGGACACAAACGGGAGTGCGGTCGGCCAGCGCGGTGAGATTGGCGATGGTGACATGGGTGATCTCCGCGAGGGCTTCGCGCGTGACTGCGCCATCTATAGCTGTTTAATTAAAACTGGAGCCGCAAAGAGGCACAAAAAGCACAAATCAAAGCAGTAGTTTGAGGTTTTTGTGAATTTTTGAGGCTATGGAAAAAATTAAAATGCTCTAATCGGCAGCACGACCTCCGCCTGGGTAGTGGCTAAAAAGCCTCGCCCACGGTGAAATACAATTTCCCGCCATCCCGGCCATAAGCATAGTCGAGTCGCATGGAGATTTGATTTTTCACCGCCAAGACATAGCGCAAGCCCGCGCCGACGCTGGGTAGAAGATCATCTGCCGAATAATCGGACAGCGAAGGAGCGACGGCCCCAACGCCCGCAAAGCCCACCACGCCGAACCGTTTGGTCAGTCGAAGCCGGTATTCGGCTTGGGCGGCCAGCAGCGTTTCGTCCTGATACTGGCCATACTCGTAGCCGCGCAAGTCTGGCCCCCGCCCAATCGTCGCCAGAGAATAGAACGGGACATCACCGGCGCACACCTGGGCGGCGGCGCGCACGGCCAGCACCTGCCCCTCGCCCAGGGAAAAGTATTGGTTGCAATAAAGCTTATACACCTGGTAGTTAAAATCGTCGCCCCAGGCCCGGTCGTGAAAATCGGCGTGAAAGTCAACGAGCATTCCTTTGCGGGGGTTAAAAACGCTGTCGCGGGTGTCGTATTGGAGATGGGCACCAATCATGGACTGGAGTGACTCCCGCTCCACCTGGGGCGGGAGCGCCGGATTACCGAGGGAGGCGAGATCCGCCGTCGTCCGCATGTTGGCGTAAAGATACCGGGGGCCGAGGTACAGATGCGGCGCAATCCGAGTCAGCGGTTCAAGAATCACCGCCGTCATGTTTTGTTCCAGCGGGACGGTTCGCCCGCTATCGCCGGCGTCGGTTCCCACGCCGGCGTAGTCGTAGTTCAAGCGCCCGGTAAAGACGCCGCCGATCAGGCGATACTGGTCTTCCTTCAAGAAGAACCGGCTCCCGAACCCTCCCAGCCAGGACCCGTTCTCAGCAGCGTATCCCATCAACATGACCGAAGAGGGGGGCGAAACTTTGTCCTCTGGATCCACCGCGAAGAGGTAACCGGCCATCACCTGTAGGCCAAACCCGAAGGTCGGCTTGTAAGATGGGATGGGAGCAACCAGGAATTCGTTCTTGTTGGTCGAAGCCGGGTCAGACGCCGGTGGCTTTGAGTCAACGATATCGCCGGCTCCTGTTCGCTCCGGCGCATCCGCCCCGGGCATGGTCAGCAATGGCGCCGCCCCATCAGCGTAAGAATTCCGGGACGTGCCTTCTTGAGCGGGCGTCGGGTTGGAAAATAAAACGACTGAGACGAAAACCGAACCAGTCGTTTTGAGGAAAAGACGGGGCAGGCGACGCGAGGTATTTGCCATGCGCTGAAAGCCTATCGAACTGCCGCGACGCAAGTCAACCGTGACGCCCGGTAAGTTTCTTGGTCTCCAATGTCTGTCTTCATGCAGTTCGTGTCGAGCGAAACGCCTAGATTGGTTCTCAGAAATAATTTCCGGGTTGAGATGAGAAAACCCCTCACCCGGCCTGCGGCCATCCTCTCCCCATCGGATGGGGAGAGGGCCGGGGTGAGGGGCGTTTTGCCAGTCCCCCGTTTCCGACATTCTTTTTGCAGTACACTCTAAGCGGCAGAAGCCAAAGATGATGAGACTTTGGCAAAATTGGTCTTGCCCGGAGTTAAAGGTGGGAGTTTCATGGCGCTTGTTCCAATTACGAAGTTTGGAATAACAGCACGCCGGGGAATCTTGGACGCTGTCACTACAGTGGAGCAGTAATAGTCGTTATGAAATCCCAACTGGTTATGTTTATCACTTTGGTCGCTTTGTTTATACTTTCTTCGTGTTGGTGCGTTTTGGGGGCTGTATCTGGGAGCGTCGTGATGTGGGGGCGGTGCGTTGGCGACGACGGGATTGCAAAACCAGCAACAGGAACAGTGCATATAGCAAGTGTCCAGCTGAGTAACATTGTTCAAGTAGCGGCAGGCACGGCGCACGGACTGGCACTTAGTCAAGACGGCCACGTTTATGGTTGGGGTTCTGATTATTCTGGGCAGGCAACCGTGCCGTCAGGGTTATCTAATGTTGTGTCAATCTGCGCCGGACATGACTACAGCATGGCACTCAAAGATGACGGAACGGTGGTAGGTTGGGGGTCAAAACCGTTAGGAAAGAAAACGCCTATTGGGCCACCACTTGACTTGAAAGACGTCGTTGCAATTGCAACGGGCCACATGCGCAGTTCAGCGCTGACAAAGAGTGGGCGCATAGTCAGTTGGCCGATGCCAGACAAGTATAGTGTCGAGTTTAGTAATGTCGTGGGAATTGCCTCTGCCGGTGATGCGACTGAGCGTAGTATTGCGATCTTGTCGGATGGCGGTGTAATTGGTTGGACGCCAGGGTTGGATATGCCTGATTTGCGGCCTCCAACTTCGTTGAGCAATGTAGTTGCTGCCGCGCTTGGTCGGAATCATAGCCTCGCCTTGAAACGTGATGGGACGGTTTTCGGATGGGGTGCCAATGATTATGGACAAGCAACTGGGATTCGGACAAAACAGAAGTCTAAGGCGGACATTGAGAACGAAGCTCGCGGGTTGGTGGTGATTAACGGGAAGGTGCATGCGGACCCTGAATGCAGAGCCAGTGGCTTAGTTATGATTGAGGGCCAGCTGTTAACGAATGTTGTGGCTATCGCCGCCAGCCAAGCTTATAGCATGGCACTAAAAGCAGATGGGAATGTGGTTGTTTGGGGGCATGGGTCGAGGACCAAGTATGGAGTGCCAGCAGGTTTGAGCGATGTGGCTGCGATAGCTGCTGGGGAATACTTCAGCCTGGCCATCACCACCAATTCAGCGGTGGCAGAGCGGTTCAGGCGCTGAGTGGCCTTGCCCTGATTTAGTGGCCGGGGAGTGAATGCCTGAGGCCGGGGCGGCTGGCGTTCTTGGCAGTTTCGGTGCTTTACGCGTGCGCTTCAAGTTCCTCAAAACATTTCAGGTCAACACCGACCCCGGCACAAACGCGGTGCGGGCGGCGAGCGCGGTGAGGTTGGCGACGGTGACGCGGGTGATCTCCGCGAGGGCTTCGCGCGTGAGGAATGCCTGGTGCGCGGTGATCAGCACGTTGGGAAACGTGAGCAGCCGGGCGAGTTCATCGTCCTGCAACACCTGGCCGGACAGGTCTTCAAAGAAAATTCCTTCCTCTTCCTCATAGACGTCCAAACCCACGCCCGCCAGTTGTCCGGACTTGAGCGCGGCGATCAGTGCCGTCGTATCAATCAGCGCGCCCCGGCTGACGTTGATGAGCACGCTGCCGGGTTTCATCACCGCCAGAGTCTCCTCGCGGATCAGGTGTTTGGTTTCCGGCGTCAGCGGAAGGTGGAGCGAAACCACATCGCTGTTTTGCATGAGGGTGCGGGCGTCTCCGTAAGTCACTCCGTGCTGTTGCGCCCAGTCGGTCGCGGGAAACGGGTCGTAGGCGAGCACGGTCATGCCGAAGCCGCGCAGGATCTGGGCGACGAGCCGGCCGATCTTGCCCGTGCCGATGATGCCGGCGGTCTTGCCGTGGAGATCAAATCCGACCAGGCCGTGCAGCGAAAAGTTTTGTTCTCGCACGCGGTTGTAGGCGCGATGAATCTTGCGGTTCAACGCCAGCAGCAACGCCACGGCGTGTTCGGCCACGGCGTGCGGCGAATAAGCGGGCACGCGGGTGACGGTGAGTTGGAGTGCTTTCGCCGCCGCGAGGTCCACGTTGTTGAAGCCGGCGCAGCGGAGCGCGATGAGTTCGACGCCTTGCTCCGCGAGCGCTTCGAGACAGGGACGGTTCAACTGGTCGTTGACGAACACGCAAACGGCGCGGGCGGGTTTGGCCAACGGCGCGGTTTCTTTCGTCAGGCGGAAGTCGAGGAAGTGCCACGCGATGCCGGGGGTGGCGATCTGTTGCAGCGCTTCGCGGTCGTAAGGTTTGGTGTCAAAGACGGCGACGGTGATCATAGGCGGCGGATTGGGCGTCGGTCGGAGTTGGGTGATGAGGTTTCATCACGGCGCGAATCATGACGACCAGCCGCAAAAGGTCAAGCCGCCGTGTGCGGTGGCGCGCGTCACGGGATGCGACTGGAACTGTCGCGCAGCTTTTGCTCTTAGCCGGAACGATTCTTTTGAACAGGAGGGAACGGAGAAAACAGAGCCGGAAACGATGCGGGCCTGGACGGTTTGAGACGAAGTCCGGCAGCCACAAAACAGTGGCTCCGGAACTGGAGTAACAACGTCGAATATCTGACTTCGCTACTCTCGGTCTTCTCTGTTTGCCTGTTCCAACTGCATGGATTCGGCTTAGAGCCTGTAACAAAATGAACTTTTTGCTGTGGCAGGTAGGGCGCGGCAGTCCCTGCGCGCCGGCGGCTGACTGGCACGGAACGGCGCGCAGGGACTGGCGCGCCCTACCCGCAACGGTCTTTTTATTACGCGCTCTTAATCTTTTTCTTAATCTTAATCTCCCGGGCCTGAAGATTAAGAACAAGATTAAGATTACGATTAAGAATCGCGGCGGTGAGCGGCAGTTCCAGTCACACTCCGCGTTACGATATAGTTTTTGACGCTGCCCAGCCAAGTGGCTAAGGTGCCGTAAATCAACAGCGGCGGGCCTGAACCCGCCGTCTCTTCTGGCCGATTCAAGTGTGGTTGTATCAGCACTGGGTCGCCGGCGAGGAAACCAGTCGAATGCAGTCGCAGCATTGTATGTTTATGAAGCAAACACTTAGCCTCACCCGATTTCTCATCATCACGCTCTTGCTGGCCTGCGGGGGGAGGATGGCTCAGGCGCAGACGAATGCCCCGACTCCGCTGCGGGTGGGCGTGACGCTTGGGTTTGCGCCCATGGTTTACAAGGAAGCGGGCAAGACGATCGGGTTGGAAGCGGATTTTGCGAAGGCTTTGGGCGAGGAACTGGGGCGGCCGGTCAAGCTGGTGGAAGTCGCCTGGGAGGATCAGATCCCGGCGTTGGTGGAAGGGAAGACGGACATCATCATGTCCAGCATGTCGGTCACGCCGGCGCGGGCGTTGCGGGTGGCATTCGTTGATTCCTATCTCAGTGTGGGGCAGGTGGCATTGGTGCGGCGGGAGAATCTCAACAAATATGTCATGGGCTTTCCCATCGTGCCGAGCGGCACCATCGGGGTGCTCAAGGCCACCACGGGTGATTTTCTGGTGCAACAGGAATTTGGCCGCAACAAGCGCAAGGAGTTCAAGTCGCCGCAGGAGGCCGCCAAGGCGCTGGTGAAGAAAAAAATTGATCTGTTCATCAGTGATTCAACCATGGCCTCCTGGCAGGCCAGCATGAATGAGGCGGAGGGGCTGGCGGTCGTCCCGATTTTTCTGACGGAAGAACGGCTCTCCTGGGCGGTGCGCAAATCGGATCCGGAACTGTTGGCGGCGGCCAATCAGGCGCTCGCCAAAATGCAGAAGGACGGTCGCGCCAACACCATCATCAAACGCTGGCTGCCCTATTACGTCACCAATTGACCGGCAGAGAACAAGAACAACCAACCACTGAAAGGAAACTTCCATGAACATAAAATCGTTGCAACGGGCGGGTCTGCCGCTGTTGGGGGCAGGGTTGTTGTTGGTCGCTGGTGGCGTGGCGCGGGCGGATGATCCGGCGGCCGAGTTTTCCATCGAGGCCGGGCCGGCATTCGGGCAGGCCAGGTTGCCGGGTGGTGATGCTGACCTGCTGGGCGTCGCCGCGGGAATGAAGTGGGAAGTGGGAAAGTTGTTGTTCTCGAATTTCAGTCTGCGGGCGGACTATCTGCATCTGGATTCCCAGGATACCCAGCCGTTCCGGCGCGATGAACTGGATGTGGACGCGCGCTTCGGCGTTTCCCTGACCGGTTTCTTGAATCCCTACATCGGGGCCGGGCTCTCGGTGGCGCGTAATGACGCCTTGGCCTATACGCCCGAAACAGACTGGACGCCGGGATACGGGCTGGGCGCGGGCATTGGCATCACCATCATCCCGGGCCTGCTGCACACCACGCCGGCGATCCGATATGCGGAGTTCACGGATCTGCGCACCATGACCTACACGCTGGATACCGCGTTTCACTTTACGGTGATCGGTGTCGGCCTCCGGCTGAATTACGAGGATAATCTCTCGCGGGATGCGCAACTGGCCACCGGCATCATCTATGCCACGGTGCGGTTTTGATCCGCGTGGCGGATGGAAACCGTCCGCCGCCAGCAGAGTTATGTGTTGAAGAATTTTGGATTGCGAGCGGAGGACGGTTTCAAGGTGACCCCGTCATTTTGGCCTTTCCGTAAGCGACAAAACCAGTTATGCAATCCGGGCTTGAGATTTTCCAGTCGAGAAAGAGTTCGCGGCCCGGTCCGCGGCGGGCGAACCGACCACGGGGGGCGGACGAAATTAACAACATGGCAACACCTGTAACTCCTATGAAAAAACAAAACACATCCCAATGGTTGACGCCGCTGCTCGCACTCGTGTGCGCGGCGTTGATGGCTGGCTGCGCCAGTTCCTCTGGTTACAAACAAGCCGACCAGACCGGCGAATCAATCAACACCCTGCGCACCGACGTCTTGAACATCAAGATCGCCGTGGACGCCTCGATGAAGGCGATGGATGATCTGGTGGCGGCGGCGAGCAAGGACCCGCGCAAGGCATATGAAGCGTTTGCCAAGAGCGTGACCCAGGTGGAAAACGCCGGCAACACGGCCAAGAAGAACGCCGAAACCATGCAAGCCAAGGGGGCCGAGTATTTCCAGCAATGGGAAGCCCAGATCGCCGCGGTGCAGAACGAAAAGATCCGCGACCTGGCCCGGAAACGTAAGGCCAAGTTGCAGGAAGCGTTTGGCAACATCAAGAAATCCGCCCAGGACGCCAAGGAATCGTTCCCGATTTATCTGGCGGACTTGAAGGATTTGCGCACGGCGCTCAGCACCGATCTGACGGTGCAGGGCATTTCCGCGCTGAAGGGGGTTTTCAAGAAGACCAAGAAGGAAGGCGTGGAGGTGAAGGAAAACCTGGATGAACTGGAAGCCGAGTTGAACACGGTCGTCGCGGCCATCACGGCGGCGAAAATGCCCGAAACACCGGCGGAAGGCGAGCCGAAGAAGTAACCTGACGTTGTCCGATTGTTCCTGAGCTTAAATCAACCGGCGGTGGCGCAGCGGCAGGTGATTTGCCTGTCGCCGCCCACCGGTCGGGGCCGGCAAGTCCTCCCGCCGCGCGGCCTGTTCCGATGGGCCGGTTCGTGATTGGCCCGGCCCGGAAGTATTATTTTCAAACCAACCATCCACACCTGTCGCAAAATGAAATCCTCCACATTGCACCTCTTTCGTATCTCTGTCCTGGCGTTGACCGCCGTGCTGGCGTTTGCCGGTTGTTCTTCCACTTCCAACCCGCCGTTGCAGGTGGATACCGGTCCGATCCGCCCCGGCACTTTTAATTTCGTCGCGAACAAGGCTTCCGCCTTGGCGCAGCGGGGCGAGCGGGGCGAGCGGCGGAAGTTCGTGCATGGCGCGATCCAGGAAGCCATCACGGAGAATCTGACCGCCAAGGGCTTTAAGAAAGTGGATGGCCAGGCCGAGTTGGCGGTGGCTTACCTCGTCGTCCTTGGGAACGGCGCGGCGACGCTTTTGGTGGATGATTATTTCGGACTGGGGCGGGAAGGGGAGGAAATCGGCGAAAAGGCTCATGACGCATCAGGCAACGTGATCACTGCGGTGAATTATTCGGAAGCCGGTTTGCTGGTCATTGATCTGGTTGACCCCGCCACGTCGAAGGTGTTGAAGCGTTCCTCGGTCGTGCGACCGGTCCTGCGCAATGCGCCGGAGGAGGTCCGCAAGGAACACATCCAGGCGGCGGTGACGGAAGCGTTGCAGGATTTGCGGGTCAGCCAGTAATCCGGCGTCAGCCCGGGTCCTCCGGTGGCCCGGGGCTTCAGCGTCGGGTTTTGGCGGTGCCGCGATGGGCATCGGCCACCCCGCCGCCGAGAAAATTCGATGGCCATGAACATTCCAACCGCGAGCAACCGCCGGAGCGGCCTGCGACGCAGTCTCACTTGGGGACTGGTGGCGGTTCTGATGGTGGGGGCGGGATGCAGCTATCCGATCTCCGCGCGCAAGACCACGTTTACCAAGGCTTACCGCAGCGCAAATCAGAGCGCTTTGAGCGGGAGTTCGTACAGCAGCGAGACGCGGCTGGTGCTCTACCGGTTTGATCTGGAGCAGAAGTTCACCGAAAACCCGGAGGAGGTATTGCGGCTGTTGCATCAGAAGGCGAGCGCGGATCAGCGGCGCGACGTGTTGTTCGCCCTGTCGGAACTGTGTTATGCGCATGCAAAAAAACTCAGCACCAGCCGGGGCATCAAACCTTGGGTGCCGAAACGAACGCAGGACTATTACCTCAGTGCGGCGATCTATGCTTACTTGTATCTCTTCGGCGGTGGGGAGGAAAAGCCCGCCGGACCATTTGAGCCGCAATTCCGGTCCGCGTGCGATCTTTACAACTTCGCGCTGGCCCAAGCCTTCATCGTCGGCAGTAGCAACCGCATGCTCAAGTTGGAACTCGGCGGACGCGCCCTGGCGGTGGGGACGGTCAAACTGGAATGGTACCCTTGCAGCCAGACCGAGGAGTTGTTGCAGAACACCAGTTTTTTTGCGGCGGATGAATTCAAGGTGCGGGGCTTGTCGGTGCGCAACGAGCAGGGTGGTCTGGGCGCGACGTTGATCGGCGTCATCAATAACGCCAAAGGTTCGACGACGGGCCGGCACATCCCCGCAACCCTCATCCTGCGCGGGCCCAAAGACGTCAAGGAATGGAGCAGCGGGGAAGCGGTGGTCACGTTGGAATTGGTTTCGGGATTCCAGCGACGGACGATTGAGCTGGCCGGGCAACAGATCCCGATCCGGACCGACACGACCACACCGCTGGCCTATGCGCTCAACAGCTCCTGGGTTTGGGAAATCGGCAAGCAGCAATTCTTCTCCTACCACCAGATCGTCAAAAGCGATGTTTACCAGATGCAGCCGTACGAACCCGGGCGGGTGCCGGTGGTGTTCGTTCACGGCACGTTCAGCACGCCCACCTGGTGGGCGGAGATGGCCAACTCGTTGCAGGCGGACCCGCTGATCGGCTCCCGGTATCAACTCTGGTATTATATCTATAACAGCGGCAAGCCGGTGTTGTTCACGGCGGCGGAGTTTCGCGATGCGCTGACGAACACCATCCACCGCCTGGATCCCCAGGGCCGCGATCCCGCGTTGCAGCAGATGGTGCTCATCGGACACAGCCAGGGCGGCCTGCTCGCCAAACTGGCCGTGACGGACGTCCAGGACAAGCTCTGGAAAGCCGTGACGGATGCCGACTTTGACACGATCGCGCTGACGCCCGAAGACCGGGCCATGCTGCAGCGGAACTTTTTTTTCCAGTCAATCCCCGCAGTGAAGCGGGTGGTGTTCCTCGCCACGCCGCACCGTGGCAGTTATCAGATCACCATGTTTCTGCAGAACATTCTCGCCAGTTTCATGTCCCTTCCCTTCGATATCCTCCGGATCAGCACCGACCTGTCCAAAGTGTTCGAGGGCTCGAAATTGCCGCCCGAATTGCGGGGGGTGCCCAGCAGTGTCGCCGGCATGTCGCCGAAGAATCCGGTGTTGCAGGCGTTCGCCGAAATCCCCCCGGCCCCGGGGGTCAAAGTCCATTCCATCATCGCCGTGAAAGGCGACGGCGATCCGAAACTCGGCAGTGATGGCGTGGTCAAATACACCAGCGCGCATCTGGACTACGCC
Source organism: uncultured Bifidobacterium sp. (assembly GCA_964594985.1). Classification (GTDB taxonomy): domain Bacteria; phylum Verrucomicrobiota; class Verrucomicrobiia; order Limisphaerales; family JADLHS01; genus JADLHS01. Next base: position 38,982 of record CAZQNQ010000018.1, on the reverse strand, counting down.
GAGTCTGAGTTGATCGTGAACAGTGGTCACACCGTCCAGACCAAGCCGGCGGCCATTGAGGAGGTGCGGCGGATTTTGTTGGAACACTTGAAATCCCTGCCCCAGGGAACAAACGCGATCAAGCTATGACGTGCCCGCAGCATTACCGGTTATCGCTGGAGTTCCTCGCCCGCGGACTTGGGATTGCGCTGATGGTTCTATTGTTGGGTGCGGCGCAATCGGCTTGGGCGCAAACGAACCGGGCAACAGCAGACGCCGTTTCACCGGGCGCTACTAACCAGATCCCTTCCACCGCCACCAATGCCCCCGCCCCGAGTCTTTTCGATCGGGAGGATGGCATGCTGGATGTGGGCGAATTTCTGGACACGATCTATGGCTTCGTGCCGATCTTCATGCCCATCACGGAGCCGGCGGTCGGTTATGGCGGCACCCTCGGATTGATTTTCATTGATCGCGGGGAACCCAACCCCGATGGGAGTTATCGCAAGCCGAACATGACGGTGGCCGGGGGCATGGCGACGGAGAACGGTTCCTGGGCGTTGCTGGCCGGGCACATCGGCAACTGGCAGGAGGGCCAGTTCGAGACGCAGGTCGGGCTGATGACCGGCTCCATCAATCTGGATTTCTATGGCATTGGCGACACCGGGCAGGCCGCCAATCCGCTGGGCTACAACATCGAACTCACGGGCGCCAACGTGGAGGGGCGCTATCGGCTCGGCCAATCTCCCTGGCGTGTCGGGGTGGGCTATATTTTTGGCGATGCCAACGTCAGCTTTGATGCCGGCAGCCTGCCGCCCGGGGTGACGCCGCCGGAAATGGACTCCTTCCTCGCCGGACTGACGCCGAAGCTCATCTACGATTCCCGCAACAATCTCTTCACGCCCACGAAGGGGATTTATGCCGAAGTCGGAGGCGGGGTGTTCAACGAAGTGGTGGGCAGCGATTTCAATTACGAAACCGCCAGCCTGACGCTGCTCTATTATCATCCGCTGGCGGAAGAACTGACGCTGAGCCTGAAGACCGAGGGCTTTTTCAGTTTCGATGACGTCCCGTTCTACACGCGGCCGTATGTCCATCTGCGCGGTGCGGCGGTGCGGCGCTACGTCGGTGAACACGCGGCCGATGCGGAACTCGAACTGCGCTGGCAATGCTGGGGCCGCTTCAGTCTGATCGGCTTTGCCGGCGCGGGCGTCGCTTGGAATGATTTTGAGCGCTTCGAGAGCGAACGCACCGTGGTGACGGGCGGCGTGGGTTTTCGTTACGAGATTGCGCGCAAGCACGGTTTGCACATGGGGCTGGACGTCGCGGTCGGCCCGGACGACGTTGCGATCTATATCCAATTCGGCAGCGCGTGGTTCCGCCCCTGAAATCTTAATCGCCTCAACCATCCCATCCAAGGAAAGGAAGCCAATATGAAAAACCGATTTCACCTCCACCTCAAACTTGCCGGCTGGTTGAGTCTGGCCTTGGTGCCGGGCTCTGGCGGAAATGCCTTCGGTCAATCCGAGGAAGCCGTGCCGCTGGAATGGCCGCGGGTCATCGTGCGGGATGACGTGACCAACACGATTTACCAACCGCAGTTGGAGTCCTGGGATTACTTCACATTCAAGGCCATTTCCGCCGTCGCCATCCAGCCGGTCGGCGCGCGGCAGGCCACGTTTGGCACGATCCGGTTCACGGCGCAGACGCAGGTGGATCGCGCCGAGCGCGAGGTCTTGTTTGAGCGGCTGGAAATCACGTCAGCGGACTTTCCCTCGGACGACGCGCCGGCGGAAAAATACCTGGCAACGCTGCGCTCGTTGCTGCCGACCGAAGTGCGGAGCATCGCGCTCGACCGGCTCGAAGCGAGTCTCGCCATTCTGGAAGCGCGCCAGAAATCCGCCGGGCAACCGTTGCGGAACGAGCCGCCGGTGATTTTGTTCCGCACCAAGCCGGCGATGTTGGTGCCGGTGGAAGGGCAACCCGTTTATCGGCCCGTGCCGGGCACGGACTTCGAGCGGATGTTCAACACCCGCGCCCTTATCGTCCGGCAGAAGTCCGGTCCATTTTACCTGCACCTGTTCGATGGTTATGTGACCGCCCCAACCCTCGCCGGGCCGTGGACTGTGGTGACGAATGTTCCCGTGGCCTTGCGCACCGCCCAACGGCTGGCCGTGGATGCCAAACAAGTGGACCTGCTCGCCGGACAGGAGCATCCCGACACGAAACAAAAGCCGTCGCTCAAGACCACGCCGGTGCCGGAGTTGCTGATCACCACGACGCCGACGGAGTTGATCGTGTTGCAGGGCGAGCCGCAATGGGCGCCGCTGCCGCCGACCCAACTGCTCTACGCCACCAACACGGCGGCGCAGGTCTTCAAAGCGTTGGGGGATCAGAAGAATTACGTGCTGATCTCGGGGCGTTGGTTCCGGGCCGGGACGTTTGCGGGCCCGTGGGAATTTGTGCCCGCCGGACAGTTGCCCAAGGATTTTGCCGCCATCCCGGATGACAGTCCCAAGGAAAACGTGAAGGCGTCCGTGCCCGACACGGAGCAGGCGCAGGAAGCCCTCATCGCCAACAACATCCCGCACACGATCAAGGTGGATCGCAAGAACGCGAAACTCGAGCCGGTACCGACTTACGATGGCAACCCGCAGTTGCAGCCGATTGCCGACACGCCCTTGCATTACGTGGTCAATTGTGCGACGCCCGTGATCAAAATGGACGGCGACGCCTGGTATGCCTGTCAAAGCGGCGTGTGGTGGGTGGCGGGCGCGGCCACCGGTCCGTGGGCGGTGGCGACGAATGTGCCGGCGGCGATCTATTCCATCCCGCCGAGCGCGCCGCTGCACTATGTGACCTACGTTCGCATCTACAATTTTGATGAAGACTTCGTCTGGGTCGGCACAACGCCGGGTTATTACGGGGCCATGGTCGGCTCGGATGGCACGGTGGTTTACGGCACGGGCTATTATTATCCGGCGTATGTCGGCGCGACGACCTATGTGGCCTACCCGATTTCGTACGGGTATGGCTGCAATCCCTGCTGGACGCCGTGGGCCGGGTGGGCGTTCGGCTACTCGGTGTGTTGGTCAAGTTACGATGATTACTATTGGTGGTGCTATTGTCCGCCGGCCCCGTATTGGGGGCCGTATTGGTATTCCTGTTACGGCGCTTACTACAACGCGTACGGCGGGGTCACGGCTTGGGGGCCGTATGGCTGGGCGGGGACGTCCGGCTACATCTACCATCAGAACGGCGCGTGGACCGGCGTGTCGCGGGGCGCGGCGGGTTACAACGCGTGGACCGGCAATCAATGGGCCACCAAGTACGGGCGCGCGTACAATTCCACCACCGGCACGCGCGTCGTCGGCCAACGCAGCGCGGTGGAAAATGTTTACACGGGCAACTACGCCTATGGCGGGCGCGGGGCGGCTTACAATGAGAAGACCGGGGCCGCCGCCGTCGGAGGCAAGGTCACCTGGGGCAACGAAGCCACCGGCAATCAAGGCAGCGCCGGCCGCGCGACGGTTTACAATCCGAACACCGGCAACACCACGCAGATCGGCGGCGTGCGGGGCGAGCAAGGCGGGGTGGTCAACGTGAACGGCCACATCATCGCCGGCAAGGACGGAAATTATTATCGCCCGGACGGCAGCGGCGGTTGGCAACAGGTCGCGCGCCCGGGCAGTGGTGGCAACGTCCCTAACGCCCGCCCGGCTGCACAGCCACAACCCAGCGCCCGACCAGTCACGCAACCGCAACCCAGCACTCGTCCGGTCACGCAGCCGCAAACCGCCGCCCAGCCGCAGCAGTGGCAACAGTCCAACGTCACGCCGCAGCAACGGCAGTCGTTGGACAATGAGAATCGCGCCCGCCAGATGGGCGCGCAACGGCAGCAGAGTTTTCAGAACAGTCGCCCGGCTTTTCAAGGCGGCGGCATGCGCGGCGGGGGCGGGGGCCGGCGGCGTTGAATTCTGACCGCTTGCAAATTTATGAAACCATTGCGGCAACTTTTCGTCCTGCTCACAGGCGGTCTGCTGACTTCCTCCTGTGCGCTGATCGGGCTTAAACAAAACGTGAAACAGATCGAGGCGCACGGTGTGATTCACGTGCAGGTGACCATGCCGCCCGCCACCGCGCCGACGTATGCGCTGGCCTTGACCGCCGTGGGGGGCACGAATGAAATGATCGGCTTCCAGCCAGTGGGGACTGAAGGAGTGGCGGTCTTCCTGTTGCGACAGGATCGGGACTACGCGGTCGGGGCGTTCACCGATCTGAATGACAACCAGCAATACGACGGCGGCGAACCGGTGGACCTCATCCGAAATGTCCGCCCCACGCCGCTGAGCGACAAGGCCCGCAGCGAAGGCCTCCGCTTGCGGCTGTCCGCGACGAATGGTCTGCCGCGCGGCCAAAGTTTTGTGCTGCCGGCGGAGAACCCGGATCTGGGCGAGGCCCTGCCAGTGGCGCTGGGTGAAGTCATCCAGCTCGAAGACCCGCGTTTCAGCGCCACGAACGGCGAGATGGGATTGTGGAAGCCGTACGAATTTCTGCAACGCAATGGCATGGGCATTTATTTCCTTGAACCGTATCAGCCGGAAAAAATTCCCGTGGTGTTTGTGTACGGGATGGCTGGCTCGTTCCAGGATTGGAAGCCGCTGCTCGGCGCGCTTGATCGGACAAAATATCAACCCTGGCTCTTCTATTATCCCAGCGGCATTGCCTTGGATAAATCCGCCAACGCCTTGGCGACCGGGATGACTGTTCTGCAAAAACGCCACGGCTTCCCGCGCCTCTGCGTCGTGGCGCACAGCATGGGCGGACTGGTGTCATGTGGCGCAATCCAACGTCTGCCGGGCGTGGCCGAAGGGCAGGGGACTTTCGTCACGCATTTTATTTCCATCTCCAGTCCGTGGGGTGGCCACGAGGCGGCGGCCAAGGGCGCGGAGCATCTCCGTTACCCCGCGCCTTCCTGGAAGGACATGGTGGTCGGCAGTCCTTATCAACAAAGCTTGGTGTCCCAGCCCTGGCCGAAATCCACCCGCTACGATCTGATTTTCAGCTACAAGAGTTCGGGTGGGTTCGGGCTGCCGGATGAGAACGACGGCGTCGTGAGCCTGGAAAGCCAGCTCTTGATCCCGATCCAGAAACGGGCCAGCAGCGTGCTGGGATTGCACTTTGATCACACCGGCATTTTGAGTTCCCCGATCGCCTGGCAGCGGGTGGAAGCCTGTCTGGCGAGCGAAGTGGCCCCCAGCGGCACCGGGAAATAAATTCTTACGGCGGAGTCACAGAGTTGGCCAACGCTGCCGGTGCGAAATGAACTGCCGCGTCGGCCAATCAGCACGTCACTTCAACGCCTGATAATATCCCGTCTGGAACACTGCGAAGAAATTGTGTTCGTTGAACGGGAAGTGTTGCGCGAACGCGATGGCCACGAGCCGTTCCTTCGGATCAATCTGGCAATACGTCGTCGCCGCGCCATACCAGCCGAATTGCCCGACTGACGACGGCATCGAGAGTTGGCCGAGATCGGTCGTCACTTCCACACCAAGACCAAAACCTTTCTGGCGCGTCGCCGCCTGATTGTTCGGCAATGTCACCAGATGATTCGCCGTCATCAACTCGACGGTCTTACGACCAAGGATGCGTTTGCCGTCGAGTGTACCGCCGTTGCAGAGCATTTGCGCGAACCGCGCGAAATCTCCCGCCGTGGAAAAGATTCCCGCGCCACCCGCTTCAATGCCGCGTCCCGCCTCCGGCCATGTCTCGACGATGGGTTGATCCTCCACAAACTTCCCGTCCGGCCCGTGCTTGTAAGTCTTCGCGAGGCGATTCATCTTTTCCGGCGGCACATCGAAACCGGTGTCCTTCATGCCGAGCGGGCGAAAAATCCGCTCCTCCAGAAACGCGCCGAACGTCTGGCCCGTCACGCGCTCGATTACCGCGCCTTGCACGTCCTGATTCACGCCATACGTCCACGCGTCGCCCGGCTGGTGCTGAAGCGGCAATTTGGCGAGCTTCGTGATGAAATTGGTCAACCCTGGTCCGATCCACAAATCCGCGTTCCGCCACAACTTCGCCATCTCCGGATTGCCGGTGGAGAAGTCATAGACCAGTCCACTCGTGTGCGTCAGCAAATGCTTGATGGTGATGGGCCGCTTGAGCGGTTCGAGTTGCGGCGCGTCCGCCGTGCCGCCGGTCCAGACCTTCACGTCCTTGAACTCCGGCAGATACTTCGCCACCGGATCATCCAGATTCAACCGCCCGTCCTCGACCAGCATCAACGTGGCGACGCACGTGATGAGCTTGGACATCGAATACGCGCGGCAAATCGTGTCGCGCTCCATCGGCAACTGCCGCTCCACATCACGATAACCGTAGGTCTGGAAATCCACGATCTTCCCGTCGCGCGCCAGCAACGTGATGAGCCCCGCGTGCTGGCCTTCGGCCACGAACCGCTTCGTCGTCGCGTGCAACACCTCCAACCGTGCCGGATCAAATCCCGCCGCCTTGGGCGAAGCCGTCGGCAATTGCGCCTGTGCGGAAACAGCGACGAGAAGCGTAGAAATGAATATGACTTTCATGTTCAAAGCGTGCTTATGAGGAGGCATCACGTCAACGCATTGCCTCGTCATCACAATACTTTCTTTCCTTCACAAAGGTTGATGAGTTCGGCCAAGGCAAGAACCTGGGGTCGTCGTCCAGCCCCCTCGCGGACCGTGTGCAGGATTCCGTTTTGCTTCAGTTTGCCGAGTAAATTCGCCACCATCGGCCCACTAGGCATGTGTTCCAGCTTGGTAACGTCACTGGCGCGAAAGATCGGGCGCTCAAACAAGAAATCCAGCAGTGGCACAGCAAATTGTGAGTGCGTCAGTTCGATGACCTGACTCTTAAGGCGTTCGTAGAGATCTTGAATGGCGCGGGCCTTGTTGGTGTTGGCTTCGGCTTGCACTGCCACGCCTTCAAGGAAGAAAGCGCACCAGCGGGTCCAACTGCCGGGTTGGCCCAATTCCCGCAGTCGGGCGATGTAATCATCGCGATAAGCTTCAAAGTAGGCGGAGAGATAAAAGCAGGGCCGGCTTAAAATCTTTTTCTCGAACAAGAAGAGCGGAATGACCATGCGTCCGATCCGACCATTGCCGTCAATGAACGGGTGGATGATTTCAAATTGCGCATGAACCAGGGCAAGTTGAACCAAGGCATCCGGCGCATCTGAATGCCAATAGGATTCCCAATGGCCCAAGTGGTCTTGCAAGTGCAACGGAGATGGCGGAACAAAGACGGCTTCTTCAATCGGGCTACCCGGTTTGCCAATCCAGTTCTGGCTGGTGCGAAAGCGACCGCGCGCCTTATTGTGTCCGCGCACACTGTCCATCAGTACTTCATGGAGTTTGAGCAGAGCATTCAAACAAAAGGGCCGGTCTTGCAGAAGTTTTTCGGAGAGCCGCAGTGCTTTCCGATAGTTCATAATTTCGTGAATGTCTTCACGACGCGATGGATCATCCGGCGGTTCACCAGCCTCGAATTTTAAAACGTCCTCGAAGTCTGCCTGCGTGCCTTCAATTTTTGAAGAAAGCACGGCTTCCTGCGTGGTGATGGGTGAAAGCAGGACGTTCGGATTTGGAATGCCATAGAACAGGCCTTCCAGCGTGGCAATAGCCCGATTGGCCTTGCCCACTATCGGCATGAGCGCCAGCAAATCGAGGTCTTTTGGCGGGAGGACTTCTGGCTCAAATGGCTTCATATCGCTTTGCTTGTGTTAAGCAGCCTTGCAACAACCGCCGCTTGTGTAAAGCAAAACGAGTTTTGCTTAAAACAAATCGGTTTTAAGCTAACCGGGTTAACACAAAAAGCGGGGCATTGAGCTGCTTTGCTCAATACAACCACTTCCCGACCTTCCCGTCCGCATCCAGCGTCACGCCCTGGCGGCGGAAGGCCCAGCACATGTAGCTGACGCTCACGAAATACGACGCGGGCACGCGGTTGGCCGTGCAGATTTTCACGCCCAGCAATGTCGTCTTGCCGCCGAAACCCATCGGGCCGATGCCGAGTTCGTTCGCGGTTTTCAAAACGTCCTGTTCGAGCGCATCGAGTTTGGGTTCGGCATTGCGGTCGTCGAGGCGCCGGAGGAATTGGGTTTTGCTCATCTCGTAGCCCGTGGCGCGGTCGCCGCCGATGCACACGCCGAGAATGCCCGGGCCGCAGCCTTTGCCCTGCGCCTGCAACACCGCGTCGAGGATCGCCTTGCGACAGCCGTCGAGGTCGCGATTCGCGTGGAGGCCGTCGTCGGGCAGCGAGTATTGCGCGCCGACGTTTTCGCAACCGCCGCCCTTGAGCGCGAGCTTCACGGAAATCTCCGGCGCGCGATGTTGATGAAAGTGAAACGCGGGCGCGCCCGGGCCGCAGTTCGTGCCGTCGTTCTTGCCGGTGAGCGAATCCACGGAGTTTTGGCGGAGATAACCTTTCTTGGTCGCGGCTTTCACGGCTTCGCGCGCGGTCTCGGCGAACGTGATCTGGTCGTAACCGACCGGCACATCCACGTAGAACAAAATGCTGCCGGTGTCCTGACAGATGGGCTGCGATTTGTTTTTTGCGAGCGCGATGTTCTGGTCCACGATCTTGAGGGCGTTTTGCGCGAGGGAATCCTTCTTCTCGTTCTCGAGCGACGTGAGGATGGCCTTGTGGACGTCGTCGGGAATTTCGGCGGACGTGCGACGGATCAGCTCGATCAGGGAATTCAGCAGTTCACTCATAATGCAGTCTCAGCGTAGGCTTTTCGGCGGGGAGCGTCAACGCGGGGGCAACGTGGAGTCTGAGTTTGCCAATTTCTGCCAATACTCAAGCGATTGCGGCAAAGAAAAAGGTCAGGCCGAATACGACCTGACCTGAATCTGTAAAGCAGGAGTGGAAAATCAACGCCGGCGGCGGACGGCCAGCAGTGCGCCGAACGCCAGGCCCGCGAGCGCCATGCTGGAGGGTTCGGGAACATTCACCGGACCGAGATTGAACCAAGCGGCTTGCGCGACGCCCAGGTTCGGATCGTTATCCCAACTGAAACCGTCAAAGGTGGCGGTGATGTAAGTTTGAGAGGCTTCATTGAGGATGCTGACCGATTCGCCCGCTTGAGCCGCGCGTCCGGTGACCTTCTCGAACATTGTGCTGACGGGGCCGCCCACGGGCACGGGGCAGGCGATCAGGTGAAGACCGTCGGCATAGTTGGGCGACCAGGACTGTCCGCCCGGACCAAGGTCAACGATGTTGGTGTAATTCGCGACGTTGCCAACGAAAGTATTGATGGTGAACGAAGGCGAATGCAGCAGCGCGCCTTCGCCCAGATTCAGGTCGTAGTTGATGGACCACGTCTGGCTGCTGAGGCTGAAGACGGAGAGTGGCAAAAAGGTGTTGGCCGAGGCGTCCCATTTGGTGAAGGTCGCGCCATCCGCCACACCCAGCAGAATGTTGTTGATGGAATGGTTGGGGGAAGCAATCAGTTGATTGGCGATGAGATTGTTTCCCGGGAAAAGGGTCCGGTTGATGTAGCCAACGATGTTGATGGAGTAAACGTTGCTTTGCGCAAAGGACGACATCGTTATGCCGCCACAAAGTAGTAGTAAGAGGCCCAGTTTTAGCGATTTCATACGAGTTGGTGGATCAAATTTCTGCCCAAGTATCTGCCCAAGTTTGATCCTGAGTTCGGCGCAATCCTAGCGCGGCTCTCAAACCCGTCAACGGAAATTTGGTTGCAACTAAGAGCCGTTGAAAATTCAGCGGGGCGGCGCACCGACTTTATCAGCGGATGACGGGGGGCTTTGCACCGGGAGCAGCTTGAGACCGGGCGGCGCGGAGAATTCCCATGCTGGTCAGGAGCGCCCAGATCCACGCCATGCCAAACAAGCCCAGCCCGGCCAGCGCCCATCGGCATTCATGCCAGACCATGAGCAAGTTATCGAGCGGGTCGCCCGTGGGTTGGAGCAGTTCGGGTAAGTGGCGGATTCCCCAAACGGTGAATTTGAGGCCGAACCACGTGGTCAGCGTAAAGCCGGTCAGCGTGAGGGCGAGCTGGAGATAACCGACCCGGCGTCCCGCCAGCAATGAGCCGCTGCCAGGGAAGGCGAAGTTCGTGGTGCAACAGGCCCAGGCGTGTTCGCGGGCCAGATTGTGACCATCGCCGAGGCGCAGGGTGAACTTCATGCGGCGGGAGTCACGGGCGCAGCCAGTCGAAGCCCGGGAGATTGCGCACGAGGCCGAAGCTGATCACGATGACGCAGAGAATCCACGGCCAAAGGTGATGACTGAAGGGCGAGGGCAGGGTGCGACCGGTGGATTTCTGCAAAACAAAGCGGAGCAAATACCAGCCACCGACCGGCAGCAGCAGGATGAACAGCGCGTTTTGACGCAGGGCGAGGCCGAGGTTGCCGTGCAGCAATTGATGCAGCGCGCGTTGGCCGCCGCAGCCGGGGCAATCCCAGCCGCTGACCAGATGAAAGACGCAGCGCGGAAAAAAGTTGTGCTCGGTCGGGCTGTAGCGGAAGAACACGAACAGTGCGACAATTCCCGCCAGCCCGACCACGCTCCAGCACACCCCGCGACTCAGCGGCGGTCGGGGGGCGGGCGTGGTCAAGCCGGTGGGATTCATGGATTCTCTACAGGTTGCGCCCGCTGCTGGCGCCGATGGCGATGAATTGCAACGCGATCACGATGATGTTGATCACGATGCCGATGCCAAAGCCGATCCAGCACCACATCTTGGCTTTGTTCGACGCCTCCTGCGCGCCGGCGATGTCGCCGATGCTGGCTTTCGATTTGACCTGGGCCGCATAAACAATCGCCACAATGCCGAAGGGCAGACAGCAGCACACGGTGATGGCGATGGATTGCCAGAGATAGTTGGGGATGTCCGCGCCAGTGCGGAGGGAACTGAAGTTCGGCGGTGCGGCGGGGGGCATGATGACGTCCAACTCGGGGAGTTCGCCCACGGTGCGCCAATCGGTGGCACCTTCCGGCAGCACCTTGGTTTGTTTGTTCAACCGGCCTTCCAGCAGCCATTGTTTCAATTGCTCCAGGCTGATCGGGCCGTATTCCTTTCCGTCGGATCCAATGATTTTATACATGATGTGATGATTGTTGTCTGCCGTTTGCTGCGCTCAAAACCATTCTTTGCGACCGTCCACGTAGGTCCGCACGAACTCCTCGTCGGATTTGGTGAGATACAGGATTCCTTCGATCAGGCCGATGATCCAAATGACAAATGAAGCGACCCCACAAGTAAGTATCCCTCCTAAAACGCCGACCAATAACATGACCAGCCCAGCCCCCGTATAGCCGAGGATGAATTTGTGGATACCCAGTGTGCCGAGCAAAATGCCGCAGACGCCCGCGGCAATTTTCTTGGAAGCCCGGTCAGCGAGGGTGGGTGGCGCCAGCGGGGCCAGGCCGGGCGCGAAATTGAACTCGGGATAACTGGAGAGCGGCCGCCAATCACCGCCGGATTCCGGGCGCCCCGGAGTCTGCGGTCCCACGCGGCCCTGCCGGAGCCAATCGCGCAATTGATCCGGACTGATCGGACCATACTCTTTTCCATCCGCGCCGATGATTTTATACATGATGTGATCCAGTTAATGGTTGAACTCCGCCCGATTCATGGCTCCCAATTCAACCGCGCGAATTGGGGTTCCGTAATCGTTTCAACGTGCCCATCCACAAACCCGACGACAATTCCACGATTGTGGCGGGGAATGGCGAGCAGCAACTCCGGGCCGCCACTTTGATTCCAGCCGCCGCTGGTCTCAAAGATCATCACGGTCGTGGCCGGGTTTTTTATCTGGTCGAGATCCACGCCGCTCAACTTGGCATTGTAGGCATAGTGGCTGCGGTCATTTTCGTTTCCTGCTTTGCAGAGAAAAACCTGTTGGTTGCCGACCTCGGGCAGAATGGCGTCGCACCAGGTGGCGGCATTGGGACAATTGGTGTTGTCGGTGGCATAGATCATTACGCCGAGGGCGATTTGCCTGGCGTTGTTTATGCAACTGATGTTTTGCGCCTTGGCTTTGGCCTTGGCCAGGGCGGGCAGCAGCATCGCTGCGAACAAAGGCAGCATCAGGATCATGAGGCCCGAAACGACAATGCCCGCGATCGCCAGTCCAGAGCCGGTCAAACGACCTTCGCTGTTTTTGATTTTCTTCAGGCCAACGATGCCGGCCACCAGACCGAAGACCGCCGCGATGCCGCAACTGAAGAAACCCAGGATGCCGAGCACGAGCGAGGTGATGGCCCAACCGCTGGTTTTGGCCGGGCTGGTTCCGGGAGCCATGATCGGGGGTGGTTTTGCGAAGGCATCGGCCAGCGCTGGCAATGTTTTCAACGTTTGCCATTCGGGGTCGCCTTCGGCTTTTACTTTTGTGTCGCCATTGACCCGGGCCTGAGCGAGCCACTGGCGTAACTGGTCGAGACTGACGGGGCCATACTCCTTCCCGTCCACTCCGATGATTTTATACATGGTGATTTTGGGTTGGTGACTGCCGTCGCCGCCGTATTCCCTAGCGAGTCGGGCCGGGGAAGGCAAGCGCAGAAACCAAAGCGCCTGGGAGCGCTGGCGTCTCGCCGGCAAGTTGTCGCCGACTGATATTGGAGCTGGGACTCGCCGGCGAGACGCCAGCGCTCCCGGGAGAAATCACCGCGACCGCAATTGCTCCAGCTTTGCCCACGCCTTCCCTTCCGCAATCACGCTCGCCGTCAATTCCCAGCCCTCGGCCATCGAACGGACACGCCCGGCCACGAACAACGCCGCACCGGCATTCAACAATACCGCGTCCAGCTTCGGGCCGCGATCTTTGCCGGACAAAAGCTGGCGGATGATTTCCGCGTTCACTTCACGGTCACCGCCGTGCAAATCGGCGCGGGTCGCGGGTTGCAGTGGAAATTCCTTCGGGTCGAGCGTGGAAGTGGCGAAGCCGCGTTCCTGATAAAACTCCGCGACGGTGTTCAGGCCGAGCGTGGAAAGTTCATCGAGACCTTGAACCTTGTTGGGCTCGGGACTTGGGACTGTTCCCGAAACCACCATACCGCGGCGCAGGCCGAGCGATTGCAACACGCGCGCGAGCGGTTCGCAGAGTTCGGCCTTGGGCACGCCGAGCAGTTGCGCGGTCGGGCGGATCGGATTCAACAGCGGGCCGAGGAAATTGAAAATGGTCCGCTGCTTCCGTTCGGCGCAGAGTTTGCGTGCCGGGGCGATGTGCTTGAACGCCGGATGATAGTTTGGGGCGAAGATGAAAGCGAAATGGTGGTCGCGCAAGGCGACGGCGGCTTCGGCGGGCGACAGGTCCACGCGGATGCCGAGCGCTTCGAGCACGTCCGCGCTGCCGGATTTGGAGGTGACGGCCCGATTGCCGTGCTTGGCGACGACGACGCCCGCCGCCGCGCACACGATGGCGACGGTGGTCGAGATGTTAAACGTGCCGACGTGATCGCCGCCCGTGCCGCAGACGTCGAGGATTTCCCCGGCGCGGGTGGCCGGATCGAGCGGCGGCTGGATCGAGCGCGACTGGATTTCCTTCGCGAACGCGGCGATTTCGTCGGGCGTTTCGCCTTTCTGGGCCAACGCGGTGAGGAACGCGGCTTTGCTTTCGATGGAAACCGATTCGGCGATGAGTTCGACCACGGCGGCGGCGATTTGCGCAGTGGTGAGCGATTCGGCGCGGTCCAGTTGTTGCGTCAGGGTGTCGAGCACGGCGCTAGCATAAGCGCGGCGCGCGATGAGCAAAGTGCAAATGTTGGAACAGTCCTCCAAATGTTCGTCGGAAATGGATTCCCCTCACCCGGCCTCCCGGCCACCCTCTCCCCATCCGATGGGGAGAGGGACGGGGAGAGGAGGCGCTCCGGTTCATTGGAAAGGACTGGGAAAGGAGGGCACTGGTACCTCGTTTCCGATATGCTTTTGAAGGGTGCTCTATGTGTCGGCCTTGGTTGGGCCGCTCGTGCCCAACAGTTTTGCCCCGCCCAACAGCATCACCACCGCGCCGATGAGACAGCCGAAGGCAACCGGATTGCGGGCGGGCAATTTTTTCGCGGAGTCCGCCGGCTCGGCGACGATGGCAGGGGGATTGTTGGTGGCTTCGGCCACGGTGCGCTGTTCGGCCATCGCTTTCTGCAGCGGCGTGAGGACGATGTTGACCTGATCCAATTCCTGTTGGGCATCCCAGAAATTTTGCAACGCCTCCTGCTTTTGCATCTCGGCCTGGATCATGGCCTCCAACTCGTTGACATGATTCGTTGTGCGCGTGAATTGATCGGCCAGCTTTTGCAGGTCGGCGGGAGGCAGGGATTGGCTGCGGGCGAGTTGATTGGACTGGACCATGACGATCATGGTCATCCGGGCGGATTCCTGGCGCAACTCGCGCAACTCCGGGCTCTCAGTCGGCAGCGGTGGAGACTCCAGATGCCGCACGGCGGGATCAAGCGCCGTGCGGGCTTTGGTGACGCGTTCCGCGGCGCGTTGGAATTTCGCTTCGTTCTCTTGGTAGGGAGCGGCGAGGGAATCCATCACTTCCCGCGCGGCTTGTTGCCGCCGTTCCAGGCGTGCTTCGCAAAACGCGTCGGCCCAGGTGTTCGCCAGCGTCTGGGCTTGCGCGGGAGTTTCTCCGATTGCCGCGATCTGCAACAAGGCCGAGCCGGATTGCTCAACCACGCTGACACGTTTGCGCAACTCCGCCACGGCTTCGGCGGTCGGGAGGGGTTCGCCGCCACGAGCTTTGCCCCATTCGCGCGCCAGATCGAGTTTGACGACGACCTTGGTGAGGACGGTTTCGGAGCGGCTGACTTCGGATTCGTTTTGCTGGAACACGAGGTCCGAGGCGGCGGCGGGAAGTTTGGCGAGGTCCGACTCGCCCCGGATGACACGCACACTGGCAGAGGCCTGATAACGTGACGCAGCCTGACGCAACTGCAGCCCGCCATAGCTGCCGAGGGCAAGTCCGAGGACGATGAACACGGCGGCGGGGATGAGATTGGGGCGGCGATTCATTTTTGCTGCGCGGGATTGTTCTGAAATGGCCGGGGTTTGACAATGGTTGATGTGAGCGAGGGAGCACTAAGCGATATTGGTGATGTGTTTTGCGTCGCGCATAACCGTCAGACCCCAACGACAGCAACCCAATCCCGCAACTAGCAGAACTATGCTGAGTAAATTTTTCCGGCGCACCGGAGAGGTGGGTGGGACGGCTGTCTCGACGATTACAATTTGTGGGAAGCTGCTTGGCGACTGAAGATCGATTTCTTCAATGCTGATCTTGCGAGCAACCAATCTCTCGATGCGCTTCTCATCATTGAGTATATTTTTGGCTTGGCGATACTCCGGGTAATTGACTTCTAATTCTGCTTCTGCCGGTTCGGGTGAGGGCAGTTTGAGTGTTTCCCTCAGTTGCGAAAGCTCCGTCTCCAGTTTTGAAACTTTTTGTTGTTGTAACTCGAGCTGGTGCTTCAATTCTCGGATGCCTCCTTGAACAAGCGCCTGGTGTCTATTAAGAACCCAGGCTTTGTAAGCAATCGCGATGGCGTTCGCGCATTTCGCTGCCTGGGCTGGCGTTCTTTCGGTCAAAGTAATCTCAAAGAGCTGAGTATTTGGAATTTGGCGAATCTCCAAGCGCTTTCGTAATGCAGCGATGGCCTTGGCCGGTTGGATATGTTGCTCCGAGTCCAGTTTGAGTTCCCAGACAACGTTGCTCATAACACCGTCGGATTGGATTGTGGCGGTTGTATAGGTGTTGAAATCTTGTTCGCTTCTCAGTCCGTAAGTGTTTTTGATGAGGGCATCAAAGTCTGGAGGCGTTTTCTGAGGGATTGCTAGTCGCACAGTCGCCCGAAACTCATCCGGCTGTGTCAGCCCATAGATGCCGCAGGCTGCCAACAACAGTCCGATTCCGATCAGGAGGTAGCCAAGATTGCGCTGGAGGTGGTGCTTCATTTCGGATCAATCGGCCGGGTGATGATGATTGTGAGTATTGACCGGGAAAAGGCGGAAGCGTTCAGGGCTGCGAAGATTTTTTGACGATTCGGTGATTTTCTGCGTCTAATGTCGTCTTGTAACTATGGGTAACGACGAAAAATCAGGTGTGCTGAAGTGGATTATTATATTGCTGCTGCTGGCGGGCGCCGGGGCGGGCGGCTTCTGGCTGTTCAAAAAGAAGGGCGAGGTGAAGCCGGAATTCACCACCGTCAAGGTCGGGCGCGGCGATGTGACGCAGGTGGTCACCGCCACGGGCACGCTCAAGCCGGTCTTGAACGTCGAGGTCGGCAGCCAGATCTCCGGCATCATCCAGAAGCTCTACGTGGATTTCAATTCCGAGGTGAAGTCGAACCAGGTCATCGCACAACTGGACTCCGCGACGTATCGCGCCAATGTGAGTTCGGCGGAAGGGGAACTCGCCAACTCCCAGGCGTCGCTCGAACTCGCGCAGATCAACGCCAAGCGCGCGGAGGATCTCTTCAAGGCCGGATTGATCGCCCAAGCTGACTATGATCAGAGCGTCGCCACGCTGCATCAGGCCGAGGCGCAGGTGCGCATCCGCGGCGCGACGTTGGAACGGGCGAAGGTGGATTTGGGTCGCTGCACGATCTACGCGCCGGTGGACGGCATCGTGATTGACCGCAAGGTGGACGTGGGCCAGACGGTGGCGGCGAGCATGAGCGCGCCGGTGTTGTTTCAAATCGCGAATGATCTCTCGAGAATGCAGATCAACGCCTCGGTGGCCGAGGCCGATGTTGGCAGCGTGGTCCAGGATCAGGTGGTGGAATTCACGGTGGACGCGTTTCCGTACCGCAAGTTTCACGGCAAGGTGACGCAGGTGCGCAACTCGCCCATCACCGTGCAGAATGTGGTGACGTACGACACGATCATCGAGGTGAACAACGACGATCTGAAACTCAAGCCCGGCATGACGGCGAATGTGTCCATCGTGATTGCCAAACGTGAAGGCGTCTTGACGGTGCCCAATTCCGTTTTGCGCTTCCGTCCGCCGGAGAGCGCGGCAGCCAAGCCCGGCACGAATGCGCCGGTGCAAGTTGCCGCCACATCCGAACGTCCAGCCGCCGCCGTGACAGGCGGTGGCCAGGGTGGCGGCGAGCGGCGTCGCGGTCAGGGCGGGGGCGGAGGCCGCGGCAATCGGCAGCCGGGCGAGAGCCGTCCGGCGCGGACGCTCTACACGCTGGCGGCTGATCCCACCAAGGCGACGCCGGCGGATTTGAAACCGAATCCGGTCAAGCTCGGCATCAGCGACAGTCTGGTGACGGAAATCATTGAAGGTTTGAACGAGGGCGATGTGGTGGTGGTGAGCATGACCACGGGAGAAACGGCGGCGGCGCCGGTGAGCAGTCCGTTCGGCGGGGGCGGCTTCCCGCGCAGGTGATATGACAATACGACCCGCAGTTTTTCCCCGGGAGCGCCGGCATCTTGCCGGCGAGTTCCAATCGGGACGCTTCGACAACACGCCGGCAGGATGCCAGCGCTCCCAGGAACAATGAACGCCGTCATTCAACTCGACGCCGTCGAGAAGACTTATCATACGGGTGAGGTGGACGTGCGCGCGGTGCGCGGGGTCTCGCTCACGATCCAGCGCGGTGAGTTCGTGGCGATCATGGGGTCGAGCGGCTCGGGCAAATCCACGTTGATGAACATCATCGGCTGTCTGGATCGCGCCACGGCGGGGCGTTATCAACTCGATGCTGTGGACGTGTCGCGCTTGAACCGGGATCAACTCGCGGACATCCGCAACGAGAAGCTCGGGTTTGTTTTTCAAGGGTTCAATCTCCTTGCCCGCACGGCAGCGGTGGAAAACGTGGAGCTGCCGTTGTTGTATCGGCACAAAAACATGACTGCGCGGGAACGTCGGGAGAAGGCGTTGCAGTCGTTGGACATTGTCGGGCTGGCCAAGCGTTCCGGACATTTTCCGAGTCAACTTTCCGGTGGACAGCAGCAGCGGGTGGCGATTGCACGGGCGCTGGTGAATCAACCCGCAGTGCTGCTGGCGGACGAGCCGACCGGCAATCTCGACACGCAGACGAGCATCGAGATCATGGGCGTGTTCCAGAAGCTCAACGAGCAGGGCATCACCATCATGATGGTCACGCACGAACTGGACATCGCGCATTACACCAAGCGCATGGTGGTGTTGCGCGATGGATTGATTGTGAGCGATACGCCGGTGACGAATCGGCTCAACGCTGAAAAAGAATTGAACCAGCTCAAATCCGCGCAGCAAGCCGTCCAACTTCACTAACGGAAAATGTTGAAGGATGAATTATGAATGATGAAGTGGATTTGCCGGATCGCACCAAACAGTTTGCGCGCCGCATCATCCGGCTTTATTGCGCTTTGCCCAAGGCCAACACCGTTGCGCAGGTTTTGGGGAAGCAAGTGCTGCGATCTGGGACATCGGTGGGGGCGAATTACCGGGAAGCCCATCGGGGGCGTTCGAAGGCGGAGTTCATTTCGAAGATTGGTGACTGTCTGAAAGAAGCAGATGAAACTTTATATTGGTTGGAATTGTTGCTGGAGGAGAATGTTGTGCCGGGACGACGTCTGGAGCCGCTGGTAGGTGAAGCCAATGAGTTGGTGGCGATTTTTACAACAATCTCAAAGCGTTCAAAAGGCCTGTGATGAAAACTTCATCATTCATAATTCGTCATTCATAATTCCTTGTGATCCGCATTCTTGCTACTCTCCGGCTCGCGTTGCGCGCACTGCGCCGCAACAAACTGCGCACGTTGCTCACGATGCTCGGCATCATCATCGGCGTCGGCTCGGTCATCACGGCGGTCAGCATCACGACGGGGGCGACCAAGCAGGTCGAAGATCGCGTCGCCAGTCTGGGGCAGAACGTCATCACGGTTTTCTCCGGCAACTTCACCAGCGGCGGGGTGCGCGGTGGTTGGGGCGGTGCGCCGACGTTGACGATTGAAGACGCCATGGCGATCAAGAACGAGGTCAGCACGGTTGTCGCGGTCAGCCCCGAAGTGCGTGACCGCAATCAAGTCCTCGCCAACGGCCTCAACTGGAACACGCAGGTGATGGGCGAAGGGCCGGATTATCCGCAGATCCGCAGTTGGAACATCAAGGATGGCGCGATGTTTACCGAGCAGGATGTGCGCAGCATCGCCAAGGTGGCCGTCGTCGGCAAAACGGTCGTGGATCAGTTGTTTCCCGGGGAAGACGCGCTCGGTCAGACCATCCGGATCCGCGACATCCCGTTCACGATTGTCGGCGTGCTGGAGTCGAAAGGTTTCAACCTGTTCGGCCAGGACCAGGATGATGTGGTGGTAATCCCTTATACGAGCCACATGCGGCGCGTTTCGAAGCGGACGTTCGTGAATTCCATTCTCGTGCAGGCGACCAGCGCGGAGACCATCGAGAAGGCGCAGCAGGCCATCACCGGTTTGCTGATGGACCGGCGCAAGAGTCGCGAACAGGATTTCACCGTACGCACGCAACTCGAACTCGCGCAGATGGCGACTTCGACCTCCAAGATCATGTCGGTGTTGCTCGGCGCCATCGCGAGTGTGTCGTTGATCGTGGGCGGCATCGGCATCATGAACATCATGCTCGTGAGCGTGACAGAGCGGACGCGCGAGATCGGCATCCGCATGGCGGTGGGGGCGCGCGGGCACGATATTCTGGTGCAATTTCTCATCGAGGCCGTGACGTTAAGCGCCATCGGCGGTCTGATTGGAATCGGACTGGGTTTTGGCGCGTCCCGCATCATCGCCGTGGCGACGGGTTGGCCGACGCTGACGCCGTTGTGGTGGGTGCTGGTGGCGTCGCTTTCCAGCGCCATCGTCGGCGTGGTAAGCGGGTTTTATCCGGCGTGGAAGGCGTCGAAGCTCGATCCGATCGAGGCGTTACGGTACGAATGAGGGCGGAAATTCTTCCAACGCACACGGCGGCACTGTTCACGGCGGCGGTCAAACGCGCGGCGGAATTGTTGCGCGCGGGTGAAGTGGTGGCGTTGCCGACGGAAACCGTCTATGGCCTCGCGGCGAATGCGTTCGATGCCAATGCCGTCGCGAAGATTTATGGGGTCAAGGGTCGTCCGGCGCACAATCCCATCATCGTCCATGTGGCGGGGCTGGAATTGGCGCAGCGCTGCGTGACGTCCTGGCCGGAATCCGCCGCGCAACTGGCGAAGAGTTTTTGGCCTGGCCCGCTCACGGTGGTGTTGCCGCGAGCGCAAATCATTCCCGACCTCGTCACAGCGGGCGGAACGACGGTGGGCGTGCGCTGGCCGAGTCATCCGTTCATGCAGGCGGTGATCCGCGAGTGTGGTTTTCCGTTGGCAGCGCCGAGCGCGAACTTGTCCAACTCGATTTCACCGACGAACGCGCAGCATGTCGCGAAGCAACTTGGCGACAAAATCCCGCTCATCGTGGACGGCGGGCAAGCGCAGGTCGGCATCGAGTCCACGGTGATTGATCTGGTGGCGCAACCGGCGCGCGTATTGCGGCCGGGGATGATTCATGAGGAATCGTTGCTGGCGGCGCTCGCGGATTGCGGATTGCGGATTGCGGATTGCGGATTGACCGGGCAGAACGCGGGAGAACTCCGCAGCCCGGGGCTGTTGAAGAAGCATTATTCGCCCAAGGCAAAACTTCGCCTGCTGCATTGGACAAGCGATGCTGATTTGCGCCGCCAAATCAGCACTCCGCAATCGGCACTCCGCAATCTCCACGTCATCGCGCATACCAATATTCCCAATGGTGCGGATTTCGGCGGAATCAGCGTGATTCCGCACGATGCGGAGGCGTTTGCGCGGGCGATCTACGCCGAGTTGCATCGCTGCGACGAGGCGGGGGCGGAGTTGATTGTGGTGGAGACTTTGCCCGGCGGGGCTGAATGGCGCGCGATTGCGGACCGTCTGACTCGCGCGGCGGCTGATTGACGAAATGAAACGACTTACCCAAACTCAGGCAAGCATGAGAACTGTGATTTTGATCGGACTCCTGGTGACGTCCGGGCTGGCGGCGCAAGCGGATGAAATGGAGGAGCAGTTGCGCGCCCGGCAACTGGAGCGTCAGGAACGGATGCTTTCCCTGGCGGACTGCATCAGTCTCGCGCTGGAACATAATTTCAACGTGCAGATCAGCCGGCTCGATCCAGACGTGGCGGGCTTTCAACTGAAGAGTTCGTATGCGGGTTACGATCCGACGTTCAACCTCTCCGCGCGGCGCAGTTATGCGCTGTCGCCGGGCGGTTTGGATTCGCAGGGACGCGCCTACTCGGGTACGGAAAGCGAGACGGACAGTTTTGGCGGGAGCCTCGGGGGGTTGCTGCCGTGGGGCACGCGCTACAGTTTTGGCGCTGATTTCAGCGACCGCACCGGAACGCAGCCAGGCTCGACCGTGGACCTGAGCAACCCGCTCTCGATCTCCACCAACCAGTATTACGATCTGACGGCCAACGCGTCGGTGTCGCAACTGGTGACGAACTACGGCACGTTACCGACGCGCAATCCCTTCGCGAACGCGGAGGCGAACGTGGGTTTCTTCGAGTTGCGCCAGCCCTTGTTGAAGAACTTCTGGATGGATGGCACGCGCTTCCAGATTTTTGTGAGCAAGAAGAACCTGCAAAGCTCGGAACTCGGGTTGCGCGGGCAGATCATTGACACCATCACGCTGGTGGAGCAGGCCTATTACACGTTCATCTACACCGACGAATCGGTGCGGGTGCAGGAGAAGGCGCTCGAATTGGCGGAACGATTGGTGGCGGAAAACCGGCGGCGCGTCGAGGTCGGGGCGCTCGCGCCGTTGGACGAAAAGCAGGCCGAGTCGGGGGCCGCGTCCCGCCGCGCCGATCTGCTGGAGGCGCAGGCCAATCGCGACACGCAACAGCGGTTGCTCAAGGCGTTGTTGAGCGACAATTATGACGAGTGGAAAACCGTCCGCATCCGGCCGATGGAATCCCTGCAGGCGATTCCGCAACCGTTCGATCTGCAGGAGAGCTGGCGCAGGGGCATGAGCACCCGGCCCGATCTGTTGCAGGCCAAGGTGGCCGTCGAAGTGCAGGACCAGCGGGTGAAATACCAGCGCAACCAGCGCTTCCCGCAATTGGATGCGGTGGGCAATGTGGGGTACGTCGGCTCGGACCGCCAAATTGATGGCGCGTGGCAACAGGTCCGGGATCGCGACAACAACTATTATTCCTACGGGGTCCAGTTGACCCTGCCCCTGGGCAATGTCGGCGCGCGCAATGACTACAAGGCCGCGCTCTCGACCCGCGAGCAACGCATCCTGGAAGCCCGGCAGTTGGAGCAGAATGTTCTGATCCAGATCGAGAATTCCATCGCCAACGCCCGCATCAGTCTGGAGCGGGTGGAGGCCACGCGGCAGGCGCGCTTGTACGCCGAGGACGCGCTCAAGGCCGAGGAGATGAAATTGTCCAAAGGCAAGAGCACCAGCTTCATCGTGCTGGATCTGCAGGGGCAGTTGACTTCGGCCCGCTCGGCGGAGATCAAGGCGCTGGCGGATTACAACATCTCGCTCGCCCAACTTGCCAAGAACGAGGGCAGCACGCTGGAACGGCGTGGCGTGGAATTGAAGATGCGCTGATCAGGGGACGTGCCGGGCGCGATAGAACCGGCGCGTCAGTCCGGCGGAAGTAGTGTCCACGACATCGAACGATCCGTCGAAAATCAGATTGGTCTTCACCGGCGTCCAGGTCACGAGATTCGTGGTCGCTTCCAAGGCCCAGCGCAATCCGTCCGGCCCCGTCACTCGCAACAGATCCCAGCCCGCGGTCGTCCGCCCCAGGAGTTGCACCTGTGCGGGCGTGACCGGGATGGTTTCGGCGGTGACGCGATAATCGTCGAACAGCATGAAATTATTGCCGGGCGCGTTGGTGTAAAACGGCAGCCACACGGCGTCAATATCACCCAACGTCAGTGCTGCTCCCGTGGTCGTGATCGGTTGATTGCTGACGATTTCGGCCTGGTTCAGCGTGGCGCTCCAGCGATTGGCGGAAAAATTCATCGTGACGGCCAGCTCATAATCGGTGCTGTTGTCGAACGTCCAACCGGCGACGACCAGATCATTCGTATCATCGAGATCATAGCGGATGTTCAAATCGAAGTTGTCAAAATCCAGCGTGAACAACCGGACGCCCGCCGCGTTGTAAACGCTCCACCGGAAATTATCGCGCTCGTTGTTGTTGGAATCCTCGATGCTCATCAGCACGGAGAACTTCACGATGGGATAACCAGCGGCGAGGGGATTGAAGTTGAGGGGACGCCAAGCCAGGACATCCTCTGCTGGCAGGGAAAATTTGTGTCCGACGTAAGCCTGCTGGCCTTGGCCGATGACATAATTGTTGGTCACGCCATTGCCGTTGTTGCCCTGGCCAGTCCAGCCTGATTGTCCGATCAACGGCAGTGCCAGGCTGAATCCATTCGTGGTTTCAAAGTGCGTGAAATAGAGGTTTGTCGTGGTGGCAAAACTTGGACCGTGGGCCAGCAACAAGGCAGAGCCGGCCGCTAGCATTGTGACAAATGCTTTCATGTTTGGAAAAAGTTGGGGGGTCAGCGATTGCGCGGGCCGCGTCCAGAGTCTGAACCGGAATTCTGGCTGGGACTTGGCCGCGATTCGGCGCGGGTCGGTGGCGAAGCTTGAACGACATTCGGAGCGCTGGGCGCGGGTACGGGCGCGGAATATGTCGGTCGCGGGGTCGCGTTTACAGCGGGGCCGGGATTGATCGCCGGTGACGGACCGACGGTGCGCGAACTCGGCGCGGTGTAACTCGGCGTGGCGCTGCGCGGTTCGGAGCGGCTGCGGGGGTTCATCTGTTGCGAGCGTTCCGCCAGGATTTCCTGTGATCGGCTGGTTTCGCGCGAGCGTCCCGCGCCCGGCGTGGCCGGATTTCCTGCGGTGGGCGGGGTGTATTCAGTGCCGCCCGAGTTGCGGCCCGGGGCCGGATTGCTGCGCGGCGAATTGCCCGGGTTGGGAGTGGCAGCCGGGCGCGGCGTCGGGCTGCTCCAGACCGAGTAATCCCGTCCGCTCGAACCACTGTTCCTGCCGCCGATGACGGTGGTGCTCGTTGCCGGGACCGTTTGGTTCGGGCGCGGTGATACTTGTGGCGAGGATTCCACCACCAACGGCTTGCTGAAGATCGGCGTCGGACGCGTGACGGGGGTCGGGCTGGTGGTCGGAACAGAAGTGGTGCGTTCCGCTGGTCGCCCGGCGGTGGTGGTGGGGTTGTTCCAGGTGCGCGAACTGATATTTTCCTGACTGCGGCTTCTCCGCTCGGCGCCAGTGGCGGGTTCAACGCGGGCTGAGGAGGCGGGCGAGGCCGTTGGTTGTGTTGAACCATTCACAATGATGGACGCCGGCCGTTCGCTGCGGCGCGGTTCGTTGCTGCGGGAAGGATTCAAGGTGCGGGTGGTGCTGAAATTGCGAGTCCCGGTGATCTGATTTTCGTTCGCTGGCGGCGTGGGAGCCGGACGGCTGACCACGAGGGTGTTGCCGTTGCCTTCAAAACGTTCCGGCCGCGGGCCGGCTCCGCGCGAGACTTCCTCACGGATTTTCACCGTTCGCAATTCCGTGCGGGCATGTTCCTGATAACGCTCGGCGGGGATGCCCCGGTTTTCCACGCGATTGTTGCTGCCGCGGACAAACTGGGTGGCCGGGGTGGTCCGACCGAAAACGGCGCTGACCTGATTCTGCGGCACGCAATGCTGGTAGGGTTTCGGATCACACACCCGCCCCCACGGCACATAGGTGTAGGAGCCCACGCCGAGTTGGAAACCGTAACTCACGCCAACGGATGCGCCGAAATAGGTCAGGCCCACGCCGGGCGTGTAGATGGAATTGGGCGGCAACGGCGCCCAGCCGCAATAGCTGTTGTCATAGCGCCAGGAAACCCACGAGGGCGCCCAGACTTTGTTCGGCCACCAGCACCAACCATAGCGGGGATGACTGAACCAGCGTCCGTAGTGGAAGGCGACCGACCCCCAGGAGTAGCCCGACGCCCAGTACCAGCCGCAATCGCTGTACACCCAGCGGCCGTTGTCGCAATAGGGTCTCCAAGTCGGGCTGCCCACCACCACTGTGGGCTGCCAGCAACGACCGTAGCCGTCAACATTAACCCACGTTCCATACGGCGACAGGGTGTCGTCAAAATAACTGTCCGTGACTTCGGCCGGCTGGGGCTCCACAACGGGGGCCGGCTCACTGGCGTAAGTCGGAGCCACGGCGATTGGGTCTTCGTTGGTAGCGACGGACGTGATGGGGGAGGTCTCCGGTAATCCCGCGATGCCCCATTGTTGTTTCAACGTCTGGTCCCGTTGCATCATCGAAGTGATGACATTGCTCGAAACGCCGAGGTCCTTGAGATAAACGATCTCTTCCGCGCCGAGCAGAAAGGCGGCGGGTGAATTGGTGATGTAGGTGAGGATGATGGCTTCCTCCACGCCGGATTGGACGAGTTGAATGATATCGCCCAGCGCGCGGGAGACGCGCAAATTGGCCGGGACAATGATTTCGGTCGGGGGCGCTACCGCGGCGGCGACGGCATTCGTGGGTGTGACATTGGTCGAGCCGATGACGATGAGCGGTTGTCCGACCGGGGCCGGTGTGAAAGCGGGAGCTGAAGTGGTGGCGGTCGGAACGACGTTGGTCGGCGGAGGGGCGATTGGAGTCGTTGTCGTGGTGATTGCGGCGACCGGTGGGTTGCTCGCGGTGGATTGCGCGCAGCCAGTCAGCCAAGGAAGCATCACCATCGTTCCTGCCACCAAAAACCGGTAAACCAAACTGGTTTTCATAAATCTGCCTTTCGTTTGCCCGACATCCGTGACTGAGAGATGGGACGGGCGGCGGAGTGGGTTATTCATGCTGGTGGGACAGGTTGAGATGCAAGTCGTTCTGGTAGCCCCGTCCGGAATTGAACCGGAATCAACGGTTTAGGAAACCGCTGCTCTATCCATTTGAGCTACGGGGCCGTTCCGCGCGAAAAACTACCAGAAGGGCAGGTAAATCCCAGTCTTAATCTTAATCGTCATCTTGCGCCTGATCCGTTTCTCGGTCGCTTGGCCCCGACATTTCGGAACGGGGCAGATCCAGATTAAGAATAAGATTACGATCAAGATCTCTCGGGAAGCGAACGGGTGTGACTGAAACTGCCGCCCGGGCCTTCCCTTCTTACTCTTAATCTTTTTCTTAATCTTAATCTCCCGGGCCTGAAGATTAAGAAAAAGATTAAGAGTGCGATTAAGAACCGCGGCGATGAACGGCAGTTCCAGTCATACCGGAAGCGAACACACTGCTTTACACCTTTTCCGCCGGTGCATACAGTCGCCGTATGCCGACTGAATACGATGCCACGGAATTTGTAGATACTGATTTTCACACGCCGAAGTCGCCTTACGCCGCCACCACGCCGTCCGCCGCTGCGGCCGGCAGCTTTCGGGCCCCGACGCGCGAAGAGGTGGATTCCAAAGTGACCGAGGCGCAGCAGAAGCTCGCCGAGCTGAAACGCGCGCAGGAGGAATTGGAACGGGAACGCGCCGCGCTCGAAGAAGTGCGCCGCCGCCAGTCGGAATTTCAAACCGGTCGCCAGGAGATGATCGAGAATCTGACGCGCGGCCTTGGCCTGTTGGAGGAAACGGAATTCAGCGCCCGTCGCGAGGCCGAGCAGATGGCCAAGTCCATCTCGGAAATGCGCGATGCGCTCGCCAAGGTGCAGTCCATCAATGAAGAGGTCTGGTCCAAAGACAATTTCAATGTGGAACTCACGCGCGCTTTGACGACGCTGGAAAATGCCCGCATGGAATGGAACAGCGCGCGGTTGAAGTTTTCCGTGCTGTCCGGTCAGGCCCCCACGCCAAAGAGCGGCGCCGGCACGCCAGTCAATAACACGTCGCCGTTGCTCGCGCCGAAAAATTTTCTGGAACTCTGCAAACTGGGACTCGCCTTCACCTGGCCGCTCGTCGGCGTGGCGTTGCTCGCGCTGGGCGTGCTGGTGGCGATCCTGTTGCGCTCGCATTGAGGCGCGGACGTGGCGCAGGCCGGAGTTCCATTGCCTGTCATGGGTTGGCTTAAGAAAAAATCCGATCCGGTTTCGGATCGCGCGCAAGCGCTGAGTTCCGAGATCGCCGCGCTCGAAGCGCAGATCAAACAGCTCGACGAGCAACTGGCTCGCGGGGAGCACCCGCGCCTGCGTTCCACGGCGGTGCCGCACGGCGCGACGATCAATCATGTGCCGGTGGATTCCGCGCGTGAAGCCATGCCGGCCGGGCGGAGCGAGCCGGTGTTTGAGCAGATCAACCAGGAGCGGATCAAGGTGCAGAACGACATGCCCAATCTCCCCGAACACTACAACGAGTTCGGTGTGCGCAAATTTGATTTCCCGGCGCTGATCCAGCGGCTGCGCGCTTTCTTCACCGGGCCGAACACGAGCAATCCCCGGCTGGTGAATTATCTCGCGGCGGGCGGCGTGCATGGTCTGCAACCGTTGCGCAAGGAGAAGCGGGTCGCGCGGAACCGGTTCATTCTTTTCTCCGCGCTGCTCTTCGTGGTTTTGTTCGGCACGCTCTGGTGGTTCTTGAAGAGCCGCTGATCGGATCAAGCTTTGGTAGTTCGCCTCAACGTCATGATCTGGTTATCGCTTACTACTTCCGAAGGGGAATTTACAGCGGGTTACTCGGCGAAAGGACTGGCGGAGTTGCGGTTTCCTTCCGGTCGGGCTGAGCCGGTGACAAATGAAAAAGAGATTCCCGCTGCAATTCATTCGTGGCATCGCCTGACGACGGCGGCGGTGAAAGCGGTTTTAGCCGGACACGCTCCGGCAGAATTACCACCGCTGGACTTGTCACGCGGAACCAAGTTTCAACAAAGCGTCTGGGCGGCGCTGCGCAAAATCAAACTGGGCGCGACGCAAAGTTACGGCGAGATCGCAATGTCCATCGGCAATCCCAAAGCCGTACGCGCCGTGGGCGGGGCGTGTGGGGCGAATCCGATTCCCGTACTCGTACCGTGTCACCGCGTGTTGGCGGCGAACCAGAAGATCGGCGGCTTCTCGGGCGGACTGGAGTGGAAGCGGAAGTTGCTGGCGTGCGAGGGAGTGACGCCGGATTGAACAGGAGCAAACGGAGAGAACGGAGGAAAGATTTGGCCGAGGGAGTTTTTTGTCGGCCCTGCTCTGTTTCCTCAGTTTCCTCCTATCAATTGATCGGCCTTCGCCTTGATCAACTTCTGCTTCCGCATCACCAGCAGCATGGAGATGCCTCCCATGACTCCGAAGGCCGCCATGATGACATACCAGAATAGCCAGCCGTGCTTCTCCTTGGTGGCGTCGAGGACGCGGCCGGTCACAAAGAGCGAGAGGGCCCCGCCGTAGTATTGAAAGGAGTCAATGACGCCCGCCGCGAAGCCAGCCATCTTTTTGCCCCCGATGTCCATCGGGGCGGCCGCGCCGACAATCGAGTGCGTTGAGTTGGCAGTGAGTGCGATGGCGATGAGAATTCCGCAGCCTGTCAAAATTCCCGCCGGAGTCGGCCCTACGAGTCCCTTGATCAACAGCATCGCCGCAAAGCTGATGACTGCGGCCTCGAGAAAATAAAGCGACATGGCCACGGGCGAGCGATGGCCTTTGCAGAAGCGGTCCGAAATCCAGCCGGACGCGAGGGAGCCGGCCACCGCCGCCATGGGCATGATGGCCAGCGTCCAGGCCACCGTGGCGGGAATGTTGGTTTTCATGTCCATGTGCAACTGATCCTGAAAATACAGAATCGCCAGTTGGTCCGAGCTGGTGCGGACCGCGCCGGTGCAGGCGTAGGCGCAGGCGTAAAACCAGACCAGCGGATGGGTGAAAATGGTGCGGAAGGATTCTTTCAGCGAAACGGTCGTTCCGGCGGAGTTATCCAATTCGTCCACGATTGCGCCCGGATAGCCGGCTTCATCGGGGGTTTGCTTCGCGGCGAAGCTCATGAAGACGGCCACGACCAATGTCACCATGGGTGGAATGATGAACAGCCAACGCCAGTCGCCCTTGGCGACCACCAAAACTCCGATGGAAAATCCATTCAAAATCAACGGCGAGAGTTTGGAACTCGCGACCTGGCCCAGTTGGATCATGAACCCAAAGATGCCGGCGAAGGTGCCGCGTTCCGAACGTTGAAACCAGGCGGCGTTGATCTTGATCATGCCCGGCGCGCCAAAGGATTGAAACCAGCCGTTGATCAACCAGACCACCGAAATGGCGATGAATGCCGGATCAATGTGATCCACGCGGAAGATAAACTTTGCCGTGCCGGCCAGCGCCCCGCCGACCACGAGCAATGGCAGCACGCCCATGAGGATATTGATCACGATGGTGCCGAACGCGCCAATCTGCATGGAGCGCTTGCCGCCGATGCGGTCGGTGAGCAGGCCGTTGACGAGCTGGCCCGTGCCATAGGTCAGCGACCAGATGCCGAGCATGTCACTGATTTGCGTCGTGGTGAAGCCGAACTCCGCCTGCATCCCGGGGGTGGCGAAGCGGAAATTGTAGCGGCACATGTAATAGGCCGCATACATCAATCCGAGCGCACCCCAGTTCAGCCCTCGGCGGGCGCGGAAACCGGGGGGATGTTGCGGACGGGACGAGAAGGAGACCGCTGGAGGATTCATGTGGGTTCGTCAGTACTGCCGCTTCAGCTCACTATAATTCGCACAGGTAAACAGAGCGTTGCACTCCGGTCAAATCTTCCTTCCGCACATGTTTATGGCGGATCAATCGGCGTGGTGTGCATTTCTTGACGCTGCCGGACGCCTCCGCTAGCTTGCCGCACTGATGAGCAATCAATTTGAACCGAAAAATTTTCTCGTTCCCATCGTCGTCGAACAGACCGGCCGCGGCGAACGCAGTTGGGACATTTATTCCCGCCTGTTGGTGGACCGCATCCTGTTCCTCGGCACGCCCGTGGACGATCAGATCGCCAACATCATCATCGCCCAGTTGCTGTTCCTCCAGATGGCCGACCCGAAGAAGGACGTGCATCTCTACATCAACTCGCCCGGCGGCAGCGTCACGGCGGGTCTCGCGATCTACGATACCATCCAATACATGACCTGCGACGTGAACACCTATTGCGTCGGTCAGGCCGCCAGCATGGGCGCGGTGTTGCTCGCGGCGGGCGCGAAGGGCAAACGCTTCGCCTTGCCGAACTCGAACATCATGATCCATCAGGTGCTTGGCGGCGCGGAAGGGCAGGCCAGCGACGTGGAAATCCGCGTCAAACACATGCTCAAGCTGAAGCAGACGTTGAACGGCATCCTCTCCAAGCACACCGGCAAACCGATTGAACAGGTGGAGAAGGATTGCGACCGCGATAATTTCATGAGCGCCGATGAAGCAAAAGCCTACGGCCTCGTGGATCATGTGGTCCAATCACGCAAAGAAATTCCCGGTGCTGATAAGGCCTAAACACGATGTTAGGCGGCGTTCGCACATCATCCGAGTAATGATAGTAATTTCAAGAAAAGCAAAAGCTGTAGTCGGAGGGGCTGGCCTTCTGATGGTCGCCTGCTGGCTCTCATGCGGTGTATTTCGGCACCGTGAGTTCGACAACCTTTCTGTGTTCATCAAGCACAGGCTTTCGCCGCAGTTCTACTTTCATGCGCCCCTCGGTGAGTCTGACACTCCTATGTCGTCATTAACCCCAGTTCAGCAGCAGGCCGAAATGGCTTATGAGGAGTTTGTCGAACGCAACGGCGGCTATCGCCGCGCTATCATCGGCCTGCCATTGTAACAAAATGGACACAATGCCGCCTAAACCACGTCTTTGTCTTTACCGGAGGCGTTCGCCCAATCGTAAATCGTAAATCCAAAATCATAAATTCACATGGCCCGCCCCACGAACATCACAATGTGCAGCTTCTGCGGCAAATCGCACGCGGAAGTCAAAAAGCTTGTGGCCGGGCCGGGCGTTTACATCTGCGATACCTGCATTGTTACCTGCAAAAACGTGCTCGACCGGGAGCTGCATTTGCAGGAGGTGAAGAAGCAGCCCAAGTTCACCGTGCTGAAACCGGCCGAGATCAAGCGCGAGCTGGACCTCCACTGCATCGGGCAGGAACACGCCAAGAAAACCTTGGCCGTCGCGGTCCACAATCACTACAAGCGCATCCAGCCCGCGCCGGTGGAGGACGACGAGACCGCCAAGAAAGAAACCGCACCCAACCCGTACGACGGGGTTGAGATCGAAAAGAGCAACATTCTCATGATCGGGCCGACGGGTTCGGGCAAGACCTTGCTCGCGCGGACGCTCGCCAAGATTCTCGATGTGCCCTTTGCCATCGCGGACGCTACGACGCTCACCGAAGCCGGCTATGTGGGCGAAGACGTGGAGAACATCATCCTGCGCCTGCTCCAAAGCGCGGATTACGACGTGAAGCGTGCCCAACGCGGCATCATCTACATTGACGAAATTGACAAGATCACGCGCAAGGCGGAAGGCCCGTCCATCACGCGCGACGTCAGCGGCGAAGGCGTGCAACAGGCGTTGCTGAAGATTCTCGAAGGCACGACCTGCAACGTGCCCCCGCAAGGCGGTCGCAAACATCCGCAACAGGAATACATCAAGGTGGACACGACCAACATCCTGTTCATCTGTGGCGGCGCGTTCGTGGGCTTGGAGAAAGTTATCCAGCGGCGCATGGGCCGGCACACGATGGGTTTCAGCGCGATGGGCCAGGCGCAGAAAGCCGCCGCCGTGGGCCGCGATGAAATGCTCACGCACGTCGAGCCGGAAGATTTGTTGAACTACGGTTTCATCCCCGAGTTTGTGGGGCGCTTGCCGGTTACCACCACGTTGGCGGAACTAAGCGAAGCCCAGTTGGTTTCCATCCTGACCGAACCCAAGAACGCGTTGACCAAGCAATATGCCAAGTTGCTGGCGATGGACGGCGTGGACCTGGAGTTCACCCCCGAGGCGCTCCGCGAACTCGCCGTGTTGGCGCACAAAAAAGGCACGGGCGCGCGGGCCTTGCGCGGCTTGATCGAGAAGATCATGCTCGAAGTCATGTATGACGTGCCCGGCAGCACGGACATCCTCGACATCAAAGTCACCCGGCCCGTGGTTCTCGGCGAGAGCAAGCCCATCATCCGCCGCAAGCAGGATCAGGCGGCCGCGTGAGATGTAGCGGCGGTCTGTGACCGCCGCTTCCTGCCACTTCTGTTCTGTTGAATGCCTTTCTACGGCGACTCACTTTCCGCTAGTTGATTTGGGAAAAATAAAACGCCCCGCATCGCTGCGGAGCGCTTGGGCTGGGGTGCGGCAATGTTCAGGCTTGGGCCGGACGATTCGCTGGCAGCGCGAACTCCTTGCGCAACCCGGAATGGTCGTGCTGGTCATGCGGCCATTCGGCATCCGCCGCCATCTGGATGGCCAGCTTTTCATCCGTGATGGTCTTGAGCAACGCCCTGAACTCCGCCGCCGTATCTTCGGCATCGGATGACGCCGCGTCCTGCACCGCTTGGCGGTCCTGCCAGTTCTGGCGGGCCGTCTCCAGCGCGGTCACTTTTGCGGCGGTGATGCCCGGCAACGTATCCGTCGCCAGCCGGGTGAGGATGGTCTGCGACGTCTGCGCCAGGTTCGGCTGGTTGCCGTTGAGTGCTTCGCCCACGAGATAATCCGCGAGCGCCAGCGGATTGCTGCGAAGGTGCTTCTGTTTCGCCGCCTTCTGCACTTCGCGCAGCCCGGCGAGCAAAACCTTTTCCGCCAGTTTTTGCGCCTGAGTGGCTTCCTTGCTCGCGGTGCGGTTTTGCAACACCTCGCTCACCTTGGCGCGCGCCGCGGTGACGCACCCGAGCAAGCCGGTGACGAACGCCGCGCTGATCTCGCGGGTGTCGAGCAACGCCGCGTGCTCCTCCCGCTGGGCCGCCTTGCCGACGGACTCGGCGGTGGCCCGCTTGCGCAGGTCCGCCTGATTGATCGGGCTGCGGGATTTTTTGGTTTGGGTTTCCGTGACGGGAGCCGTCACGCCGATGGTTGATGTGGTGGTTTCGGTCATATGTTGTTTTGGTGATGCGCGGCAAAAACGACAACGCCGCAGCGGTTGATGTTTTGTTGGCAAACGACACGCGAAGCGCCGGTTGCCGGATTCTAACTTTTCCGTCGTACAAAACCTGCGGGGTAAGTGACAGGCGTTGAAACGCCAGGCTATTTTCGGTTGCTCTTGCGGAGCAGTGCGTCATTCCTCGTCTGTGCTGTCGCTGCCGCCGCTGCAATCCGCCACCACGCCGCGTTTTGCGGTGGCGACAAATTCCAGCATCGTCTTCGCCGGTGCGCCGGTGAACTTGCCTTGCGCCTCGGCCAAGGCCGCCCGAAGATTTTTCCCGCTGCGGAACAGTTCGCGATAAAGTTTCTTCACTTCCAACCGGTCGGCCGCGTTGATCCCGGCGCGGCGCATCCCGACGATGTTCAAGCCGCACATCTCATTCATCGCCCGGGATACCGCAAACGGCGGCAGATCTTGCGTCACGCCGGACAGCCCTTGCATCATCGCCAGTGTGCCGACGCGGACGAACTGATGCACCGCCGCGTTGCCGGAGAGAAACGCGCGATCAAAAATCGTGACGTGACCGGCGAGCAAAACTCCGCTGGCCAGGATGACATGATCGTGGACGTGCGAGTTGTGGCCGATGTGAACATTCGTCATCATCAGGTTGTTCGAGCCGATGACGGTTTCGCCGTCGGGCTTGGTGGCGCGATGCACCGTGACGTGTTCGCGGAAGACGTTGTTGTCGCCGATCCGGACCCGCGTGGGCGTGCCGTCATATTTCAAGTCCTGGGGTGCATCTCCAATGACGCAGCCGGCGTGAAAGCGATTGCCCGTGCCGATGGTCAGCAGGCCCGTGAGATAGACGTGCGGCCCGACGACGCAGCCCGCCCCGAGTTCCACGCCCGCATCAATGATGGCGTACGGCCCGACCTGCACGGTCGGATGCAGCTTCGCCTGCGGAGAAATGATGGCCGTCGGATGAATCATGCGAGGGGCAGGATACAAAGCCGGTGGCGGGATTCACGCAGAATCATTCAACCACGGATGGACACGGATCAACACGGATGAGGGAAAAGCTTTGCCGCGAATTGCGCGAATTTTCGCGAATGGGAAATCAATTCGTGATAATTCGCGGAAATTAGTGTCAGTCCGTTCAGCATCCGTGTCCATCAGTGTTCATCCGTGGTTAAGCTTTTTTCAGCGTGCCGGATGTTTGTCCTAGGGAAATGTCGTTGACAGTTGCGCGGGCAACAGGTGTATTGCGACCCATTCAACCATGAATAACAACCACAACAAACTTCTGTTCTGGGGCTGTTTCATCGCCCTGATCACCACCAGCTACGCGTTTATCAGCCGCATGATCCTGAGCGGCGGCCAATTCGTCACTGACTTCGGCCTCGACAAGGTGCAGGTCGGCGAACTCCAAGGCGCGGGTATTTGGCCGTTCGGCGTGAGCATCATCCTGTTCAGCCTGTTCATTGACCGCATCGGTTACAAAGTCGCGATGATCTTTTCGTTCGTGTCGTATCTGATTTATACGGTGATGGCGATTGCCGCTTACGGAGCGATTCAGGGTTTGACCGGGGACGCGCTCGTGGCCGGGCAGGCCAAAGGCATCAAATTACTCATGTGGGGCAGCATCATTCTTGGCTTGGGCAACGGCGCGGTGGAGGCCTATATCAATCCCGTCGTCGCCACATTGTTTAACAAAGACAAAGTCAAATGGCTGAATATCCTCCATGCAGGCTGGCCGGCGGGACTGGTGCTCGGCGGGCTTTGCACCATCGGGCTGGCGTCTAATTCTGACTGGCGTATCACGCTCGGGTTGATCCTTGTCCCGGCCATCCTCTTCTTCGTGATGCTGATCGGTAAACAATTTCCGAAGAGCGAGCGCGAACAGGCGGGCATCGGTTATGTGGACATGCTCAAGGAACTCGGCGCAATCGGCGCGTTTGTCGGATTCGGACTTGTGTTTGCGCAATTAGGTCAGGTGTTCGGCTGGTCGCACACCGTCAGTTGGGTGCTTACGGGCGGTGTTGCCATTGCATTTGCGGTCATCACCAAATCCATCGGGCGGCCAATCCTGCTGTTCTTGATCCTGATCATGATGCCGCTGGCTACAACCGAAATTGGCACGGACGGCTGGATCAGTTCGCTGATGGAAGAACCCATGAAAGTTGCGGGGCATCACCCGGGCTGGGTGTTGGTTTACACGTCGGCGATCATGATGGTGCTGCGCTTTTTCGCTGGCGCGATCGTGCACAAGATTTCGCCGCTGGGCTTGCTCGCCAGTTGCGCGGCGCTTGCAATTGTGGGATTGACCTGGCTTTCCAAAACCAACGGGGCCGGCATGGCGACGATTTTCGCCGCCGCCACACTTTACGCCGTTGGCAAAACCTTCTTTTGGCCAACGATGCTCGGTGTCACGAGCGAGCAATGTCCCAAGGGCGGCGCGCTCACGTTGAACGCGATGGGTGGCATCGGCATGTTGGCGGTCGGCATCCTGGGTTTCCCGTTCATTGGCTATCTGCAAGAGTCCACCGCCACGGCGAAGTTGCAGGCGAGCGACTCCGCCTTGCACCAAACCGTGAGCACGGAAAAGAAATATTTGCTGGGGAACTATCAGGCGATTGATCCGGTGAAGAGCGCCGCCGTCGTGGATGATAAGGCGAAGGAAGCCATTAAGACCGCCACGACCACCGGCCAGTTCAGTGCCCTCGGCAAGATGGCCATGTTCCCGGCGTTCATGCTCGCGGGTTACATTGCGCTCATCCTCTACTTCAAAGGCAAGGGCGGCTACAAGCCGGTGGAAATTTCCGGTGGTGCGACGCCAGCGAAACACTGAGCGAAACGCTTAGAGCGTCCCCCAAAATGAAGGTTGAAAACCTCCGCCATGCGAACCGCCCCTCACCCCAGCCCTCTCCCCATCGGATGGGGAGAGGGTGGCCGCTAGGCCGGGTGCGGGGATTTCGGCTCCGACATTCTTTTTGAGAACTGTTATAAAACTAAAGAGCGGTTCAGCAATGAGCCGCTCTTTTACTTTTCCGCCGCGAGGGCGTTCCAGATTTCCTCGTAGAGCGGACGAACAACAGGGTTCACCGCGAGGTCGCGCGGCAGTTTGCGCCGGAGGATGAGTTCCACCACGTCGGTTTTGTCGCGCAGGCGTTTCAGGGGACTGTTCGCCCAACTGGCGAGCTTGAGGGAGATCAATTGTTCCAGCGTTGCGATTTGTAAACCCGCCCCAGTCTGTGTCGGCTGTGGAAATGGAACTTTGCAGCCCGGTTTCACCACTCGTCCGGCGGGAAGCAAATCAATGAACGTGTGGGTCCGGCGATCTTCCACCCGATCCGCCGCCTCGGGCACGCGATAGAATGGACCGGTCAAACTCGCCGTGAGAAATTCCGTTGCCTCCAACACCTCCGGCACGACCATATCCACGTCAATCGTCACGCGCGGATAACCATGTTCCTGCACCGCGATGCCGCCCACGATCAGGTAAGGGATGTCGTGTTCCGCCAACCGGCCCGCCGCCGTCCGGGCGGCCTCCAGAATGCCGGACGTTCCGGTGCCTTCACGAAGAATGTAGGCATCGCTGTTCATGACGCTGGCAGCATCGCA
Organism: uncultured Bifidobacterium sp.; assembly: GCA_964594985.1. Lineage (GTDB taxonomy): Bacteria > Verrucomicrobiota > Verrucomicrobiia > Limisphaerales > JADLHS01 > JADLHS01. Next base: position 2,367 of record CAZQNQ010000018.1, on the reverse strand, counting down.
TCTCTCCGCTAGGGCTTCAAACCATTTGACTGAGTTCGGTTCGGGCTGGGTTTTCCTGATGAAAACACGGAGCAAGGATGCTTCGTGAACCCGCGGGCAGGATGCCCGCGTTACGTAGCGCAGGCATCCTTGCCTGCGGGTTCTGGTGGCATCCCTGCCACCAGTTTTGTGCAGTCAGTCACAACACCACTTCCGTTCCGACGCCGGCATCGGTGAAGATTTCCAGCAACACGGAGTGCGGCACGCGCCCATCCACGAAGGAAACTTTCTCCACCCCGGATTTAATCGCAGCAACGGCACTATCCACTTTCGGGATCATCCCTTTGTCCACGATGCCAACCGCTTTGAGGGCGGGGACTTCATCCGTTTGCAAATGTGTGATCAGCGTCGCGGGGTCTTTCGGATCGCGCATCAATCCGGGCACATCGCTCATGAACACGAGCCGTTTCGCCTTGAGCGCGATGGCCACTTGCGCTGCCGCGACGTCGGCGTTGCAGTTGTAAATCTTGCCATCCTCGCCACGCGCGGTCGGGCTGATGACCGGCGTGATGCCCTGCCGGATGCATTCCAGCAACGGCGTCGTGTTCACCTCAAAAACTTCACCGACGTAGCCCGCGTCAATTTTCTTGCCGGGGTTCTCTTTGTCATCCAGCAGCAGCTTGCGGCACTTGAAAATGTCCGGGCCGGCAAAACCTTTTGCCATGCCGCCCAGTGAATTGATCGTGGCAACGACCTCGGGATTGATCTCGCGCGACAACACATCGTCCACGATCTGCACCGTGGCTTCATCCGTGACGCGCTGGCCCTGGATGAAGTTCGCCTTGAGGCCGGCCTTCTCCATCGCGCGGGTGATGGCTTTGCCGCCACCGTGGACGACCACGGGATTGATCTCAACCGCTTCGAGAAAGACGATGTCGCGGGCCACGCCGTTGCGGACGGCGGCATCCGGCGAGTCCATGAACGAGCCGCCGTATTTGACGACGAAGGTTTCGCCGCTGAATTTCTGGATGTAGGGCAACGCCTCAAGCAGCGTTGCGGCTTTGGAGATCAGGTCTTGCATCGTTTATGTGCGGCAGATTTAGCCACAGAAGGCGTGGGGATGAAACACAGATTTTCAAGCAATCGGGCTGGGATGGCATAAAAGATTGCCCAAACCGCGGCGATGGATTATTTGTTGGTCCGGCTGGAAGGGTGGCTGAGTGGTTGAAGGCACCTGACTCGAAATCAGACGTAGTCGCAAGGCTACCGTGGGTTCAAATCCCACCCCTTCCGCCATTCTTTCCAAGGGGTTTGTGAGTTTCCCCAAAAATAGAAAAACTCAAAAATGGTGTTTTTTACCCGACAAACGCCTGACAAGAATTCGGTTTCTTAAACTTATTCCCCACACCTCCGCTTCGTCCCTGATTCCGCCAGCCATTGACAATGCGCTCAAGCCGTCCCCGTCCGTGTCCCGCGCTTCGGGTTTCCTGGCCTTTGACAGTCGCTCTGGGATTCGTTGTGCGGCACTGTCCGCCTGGCCGGAACGCCCGCATCCAAATCTTGTCAGATTTCTGAAACCCGATAGTTTGGCGGCATGAAAGCAAATCGGCTTCTCAGGTTTCTTCTCATGCTGTTGCTGGTTGCAACGCCATCTCAACTTCCTAGCCAATCGGCCAAAGCTGACCGCGAGATTTTTGAGGACTTAAAAGCAAAAGCAGAAAAGGGGGAAGCCAAGGCCCAAAACAATCTGGGCATCTGCTACGCCGATGGCCAAGGGGTGGCAAAGGATGAGGTGGAGGCGGTGAAGTGGTGGCGCAAAGCCGCCGAGCAGAATGATGCCCGCGCCCAATACAATCTGGGCATCTGCTACGCCAAAGGCAAAGGGGTGGCGAAGGATGAGGTGGAGGCGGTGAAGTGGTTGCGCCGGGCCGCGGAACAGAATGCGCCCAATGCCCAATACAATCTGGGGGTCTGCTATGCCGAAGGCCAAGGGGTGATGAAGGATGAGGTGGAAGCGGTAAAGTGGTATCACAAAGCGGCCGAGCAGAATGACGTCGCAGCCCAAAACAATCTGGGCTTCTGCTACGACAAAGGCCAAGGGGTCAAGAAGGATGAAGTGGAGGCGGTGAAGTGGTGGCGCAAAGCCGCGGAACAGAATAGCGCCACGGCCCAGATCAATCTAGGCGGCTGCTACGAGACGGGCCGCGGCGTGAGGAAGGACCAGACGGAGGCCGTAAAGTGGTATCGCCGGGCGGCTGAACAGAATAGGGCCGAGGCTCAATGCGAATTGGGCAACTGCTACGCGTCGGGCGAGGGCGTCGCAAAGGATGAGATGGAGGCGGTGAAGTGGTGGCGCAAAGCCGCCGAGCAGAATGATGCCCAAGCCCA
>CAZQNQ010000017.1:0-110264 GCA_964594985.1 uncultured Bifidobacterium sp. | reverse complement strand
TTTAGAAAAGGTAACAGAACGGTGGCAGGTAGGGCGCGTCACTCCGTGCGCGCCGTCGTCTAGCTGGCCTCAAGCGGCGCGCACGGAGTGACGCGCCCTACCAAGCAGCCTTTTTTGCAACACGCTTTTAGTAATTTGACGCTCGCCCCCAGCCCTCTCCCCCGGGAAGAGGGTGAATTTGTTTCCGCGTCCGGTCGAATTGCGAGCGACTGGATTTACCATGCGACCACCCGATGAAGCAGCGACGTTGCTCTTGGCCTCCCTCTCCTGGGGGAGAGGGAGGAATTGTTTCCGCGCTCGGAGCATAATCAGCGGCTGGAATTACCACGCCAGCGTCCGATCAATTGACGGTGACTATGCCACCCCCTCTCCTTGGGGGAGAGGGCCGGGGTGAGGGCGAGCGACAAACCATTCTGGACAGTTTCTGACGCCCGAAATACAGTCGCAGTAACGAAAAGATGGGTTGCAAAGCCTGCGGCCCACTTAGATGTTAGGCCACTGCGCACGTTATGGAAAAAGCCAAGCCCATCGCCCTCAGAGTTGCGGAGTTGCTGCTGTTTTTCTTCGCATTTGTGATGCTCGTGCCATCAGTGCCTTCCGATACTCAGACAGTTATCCGACTCACGCCCACACTGGTCATTGGAGGAGGCGCTTTTGCGCTTTCGTTGCTTCTCGCCACCTGTCGGCGAGCGGAGCATTGGGTGACTGCGACCCTCAAGCTGTTGTTCTATTTTGGACTCGCGTGGGTTATCCATGAGAGAGTATTTGGATTCAGATGAGACCGTGGCCTCGTAAGAAACAAGGATCAGACCTGAAGCCTGTTTTTATTGGGGATGATGCGTGGCTTAATTTGTCAGCGGCAAGAAGCTTCCGCGAGGTCTTGGACTGCGGCAGCCCTCTGCCGCTTAGACGTCGCCAGCCCTGCGGTGGAAAAGCGGTGGAGGGCCACCGCACTCCAAGACGCTGGCGCGCGATTTGATTACGCCTCTCACCACGTCGCGGTTGGTAAAGTTTGTGTCATGCCCGCCCTCACCCCGCCCCTCTCCCCCGGGGAGAGGGTGAATTTGTTTCCGCGTCCGGTCAAATTTCGAGCGACTGGATTTACCATGCGACCACCCGATGAAGCTATAACGTTGCTCTTGGCCTCCCTCTCCTGGGGGAGAGGGCCGGGGTGAGGGCGGACGTTGCACCAACTGACGCCCACGGCGATTCAGGTTTTGTCCCGCCGGGACAATTTGCCGGGAAACCAGTCTGGACAGACCTTGTTGCCCAAAATAAAGTCGCTCACACAATCCGAATCGGCAGACTGTAATCGCGGGGCGTTTAACGTGCTGGCACGATCCAACAATACATGAATCTCAGCGTGGCATGAACTTGGACAAGTATCAGAATGCGATGGAAGACCTCGTAGCGGGAAGAAATCTCCATGAGGCTGTTTGCGTCTTTTATCACCTCAAGGCGGGACGAGATGACCGTGAAATCCGAAGGCGAGTCACGATGCACACAGGTCATACTAACGAGAAAACTCGCACCGGAGAGACCTTGTCACACCCTGCCTTGGGACAGCTAATCCACAACGGCGACACGTTCGTAGGCAAACACACAACCTCCTTGGCGACGAAATCAGAAGTGGCGGTTCATCTGGCTACTGAGTTGGCCGAGAGCCGCTCTGTTGAAAAAGTCTGGAAAGCGTTCGAGAGACGAGAGAACAAATTGCGAGGTGAAATCGAACTCGCGCTTGCCGCACGCTACAACGAATTGCGCCAGAAGCCTTACTCGAAACTGAAAGTCCTCAATAACATTTCTGCCATCTGGAAAACCTTGGGAGGATTGCAAATTGAAATCGGGCGACGAGGACGTAACGCTGAAATTTCCCTTTTTTGGATTCCGCAGTGGGAGTCAGAACATGGCGTGACGGTTTATCTCACGCCAACAGCAAACATTCGCGACGTGGAATAGCCACTACAACAGAAACTCATGGATAATTCTCCGCCCGCCATTCCTTCGGCGTGACACCGCGTTGATTTCTTCGCTATCATCTGTTTCATGCGAAACCTTTTGATCGGTATTGATAGCGGCACGCAATCCACCAAAGCCGTCGTCGTGGACGCCAAGAACGGCGAGGTCCTCGGCTCAGGCGCGCAGACTTACGAGTTGATCCCCGATCTCCCGCCCGGTGCGAAGGAGCAGCATCCAAATTCCTGGCGCGAAGCCGCCGCCGCCGCCATCCGTCAGGCGTTGCGCGCCGCGAAGGCCGTCGCCGCCGAGGTCAAAGCCATCGGCGTCAGCGGCCAGCAACACGGTTTCGTCCCGCTCGATGCCGCCGGCGAGGTCATCCGCCCGGCCAAACTCTGGTGCGACACGTCCACCGCCGCCGAATGCGCCGAGATCACCGAAGCGCTCGGTGGGCAGAAGAAAACCATCAAGGCGCTGGGCAACGCCGTCCTGCCCGGCTTCACCGCGTCGAAAATTCTCTGGCTGAAAAAGCATGAACCGAAGAATTTCGCCAAGCTCGCCACGGTGTTGTTGCCACACGACTATCTGAATTTCTGGCTCACCGGCGAACGCGTCATGGAATACGGCGACGCCAGCGGCACGGCCTTGTTGAACGTCAAGAGCCGCCGCTGGGCGAACTCCGTGCTCGACGCGATTGATCCCGAACTCGCGGACAAGATGCCCAAGTTGATCTCCAGCGATGAACCCGCCGGGCGCTTGCGCGCGGCCACGGCTCAGCAACTCGGCTTGAGTCCGGGAGTGCTCGTCAGTGCGGGCGGCGGCGACAACATGATGGGCGCCATCGGCACGGGCAACACGCGCCCCGGCCTCGTCACCGCGAGCTTCGGCACCAGCGGCACGATCTACGCCTGCGCGGACAAACCGGTGATTGATCCCGAGGGCGAGATCGCCGCGTTCTGCGACTCGACAAATCGCTGGTTGCCCCTGCTCTGCACGATGAACGTCACCGTCGCCACCGAGATGATGCGCGCGGACTTCGGCTATTCGCACGAGCAATTCGAGAGCAAGGCCAGACAAGTTCCCGCCGGCTCGGAAGGGTTGTTGCTCCTGCCCTATCTCGAAGGCGAACGCACGCCGAACGTCCCCGACGGCACGGGCGTGATGATCGGCATCAATTCAAAGACGTTCCGCGCGAGCAATTATTGTCGCGCCGCGATGGAAGGCGTGACGCTCGGCATGAATTACGGCCTGCGCCGTCTCGCCGAACTCGGCGTGACCGCCAAACAAATCCGCGCCACCGGCGGCGGCGCGAAGTCCAAGCTCTGGCGGCAGATCATGGCGGACGTGTTCAACGCGGAAGTCGTCACGCTCAAGGTCAGCGAAGGCGCGGCGTACGGCGCGGCGTTGCAAGCGCTCTGGTGCTGGCGGCTGCAGCAAGGCGAGGACGTGAAGATCGAAGACATCACGGATGAATTTGTCGCGCTCAACAACGCCGAAACTGTCACGCCCGAGAAATCCGCCGTGGCGACGTATCGCGAGTTGCAGGCATTGCAGGATGATTTGTCCACCTCGCTGCGAGACGTGTTCGCGAAGCACCGGAAACTGGTAGCACCCGCGTCCCGCGGGTGAAATCCGGCGTCGCGCCGGATTTTCGGCGAGCGAGCAACACGCGTCATTGGCAACCGAGATAATCGCGCGCCTCACAGCCCTGCGGTTTCGGGCGGGACGCCCGAAACGACCCGCCGGAGGCGGGTGCTACACGTAATCAAAGAAATTTTTATGGCCGACGAAATCACCCAGCGCTTCGAGAAGCTTGAGGCCAACCTCGCGCACCTCGAGCATCAGGTGGAGCAACTCAACGAAGTGCTCGTGGACCAAAGCAAGCTGGTCGAGAGGCTAAAGAAAGAAGTCCAACGTCAGTCTGCCACGATGGAGACGATGGAGTTGGAACGCATCAAAGCCAACACCACCAAGCCTCCGCATTACCAATGACCAGACCAGTTTAACCACGAAACACACGAACTACACGAAAACTGCCACGAAATGGAAACCCGTTCTTTGGTGAATCCTTTCGTGTGTTTTGTGTGTTTCGTGGTTCACCCGCCTCGACTTCGCCGCGCCGTCTGGTAAATTTCCAGCGTGAGTTTTGTCGCTGAATTTAATTCGTTGCCGCTGGCCGCGTTGGTCAAACGCTCTTTGGAGACTTCCCTGACTGCCGCCCAGGAAAATCTGACGAAAGAAAAGCTGTCGCTCACAGACTTTGCCCAACTGATCTCCCCGGCCGCTGGTGAACTGCTCGAACCCCTCAGCCACCGTTCGCAACAGCTCACGCGCCAGCGCTTCGGCAAGGTCATCCGCCTGTTTGCCCCGCTTTACCTCTCCAACGAGTGCATCAACAACTGCAAGTATTGCGGTTTCTCACGCGACAACGCGATTCTGCGCGTGACGTTGTCGGTGGATGAAGTCCGCCGCGAGGCGAAGGCACTGGCGGATCAGGGATTCCGTAACATCCTGCTCGTTGCAGGCGAGCATCCCAAGTTTGTCTCCAACGGTTACATGGCGGAATGCGTGGCGGCGTTGCACGAGGAAATTCCCAGCGTGTCGCTCGAAGTCGGCCCGATGGAAACGGATGAATATCGCCCGATGGTCGCAGCGGGCGCGGATGGGCTTGTGGTTTATCAGGAGAGCTATGATCGCGCGGTCTATGACGAGATGCACACCGCCGGGCCAAAGAAGAATTTCGATTGGCGGCTCGAAACACCCGAGCGCGCGTATGCGGCGGGCTTTCGTCGGCTCGGCATCGGCGCGCTTTATGGTTTAGCGGACTGGCGTTACGAAGCGCTCGCGCTCGCGGCGCACACTGATTACCTGCTGCGCAACTGCTGGAAAGCTTACGTGACCATTTCCCTGCCCCGCTTGCGCCCGTGCGCCGGAGAATTTGAACCGCTCACGCACCTCAGCGACCGCGAACTGGTGCAACTGGTCTGCGCGTATCGGCTGATGTTTCCCGACGTGGGCATTGTGTTATCCACCCGTGAATCAGCGAAGCTACGCGACGGCTTGGTGCAACTGGGCGTGACGATGATGAGCGCGGGCGCACGCACCGAACCCGGCGGCTACACCGGCGCGGGCAAGGATCACGTTCACCAGACCGTGCGGGGTCGCATCGTGGATACCGGCGCGAGCGAATGGGCCAAGCCCGCGCCCGGCCACGTCACGAATGCCACTGGCCAGTTCAACATCGCCGACGAGCGCTCCGCCCCGGAAGTCGCCGCGCAACTCCAACGCCTCGGCTACGAACCGGTGTGGAAGGATTGGGATGCGGCGCTGACGAATTGATATGCAATCTTACAAAGAAAAATCCGTTGAAGATTTTATCGTGATTGCCAGAGCGTTTTGCGTTTGGGCAGAAAGCCCACCGAATGACCAAGATGAAGATTTCAAAATAGCGTTAGGCATTTTGCCACAACTTTATTTGTCAGCGATTGTTCTCCGTGAGTCAGGCGGGGACGAATCCGAGGTTAAGGACATTCCCAACGACTTAATACGTGCCGTTTATCATCGGTTCAGCAAGTTGCCTTTTAATGCCTATGGAGAATGCTTCGACCCGCACATTGTTCCTCCAGAAGAGCCGAGTATCGGCAGCCTGGTTGATGATCTGGGAGATATTTATCACGATGTGAAACGAGGCTTGCAACATTTCGATGCTGGTTTTACAGAGCAAGCAATTTGGCATTGGCAATTTCACTTTCGGCATCATTGGGGTCGTCATCTAGTGAACGCGCTTCGCGCACTGCACTGTCACGCTGAAGCCAATTTTCTATGGCCACACGGCCATCCTGATGAAAACAGATAACATCACCGCCAACGGCCAGCCCATCGCGGCCAAGCTACCCTGCACGATTGAGGAATTTCTCGTCGCGCAAGGGTTGTTGCCGCGCAGCGTGGTGGTGGAGCACAACGGCGAGGCTGTCGCACCCTCGGAATTTTCCCACCGCCAGCTCAACGCGGGCGACCGGCTGGAAATCGTCAAGATCGTCGCCGGTGGCTGAAATTTACGCGCAGGCTTGTCACGCTTTTTCATTTTTCGTTTAATCTGCGGATGCGATTACGATTTGAAACGTTTTACCGGGGATTCCTCTTCCTGTTGTGTGTCATGCTGGCGTGGTCGGTCTGGAGTCTGGCCGCGCAGGAAGCCGGCCCGGCGGCGACCAACACCGTGAGCGTGACCACCGTTTCCGGCGGCACCACCAATTTGGTCACGGTGGGCGCAGCGACAGCCACACCGAAGCAAACGCCCGCGTGGATCGAACGCCTGGCGCAAGACCTGCCGTTCCTGAAGCAAACGCTGTGGGAGAACGAGCTGTGGAAATATCTGTTCTCGCTGCTCTACATCTTCCTCGCGTTTTACATTTCCAAGTTCCTCGACTATCTGACGCGCGTCTGGCTGAAACGCTGGGCGGAAAAAACCGAAACCAAGTTTGACGACCTGGTGCTCGAACTGTTGAACGGCCCGGTGAAAGTGGTGTCGTTCATGGTCTTCCTGCGCATCGGGCTCGACATCTTCGAGTGGCCGGCCACGGTGCAGAAGGTCCTGACCAAGAGCTTCACCATCGTCATTGCCGTCTCCCTCACCTACATGGCGATGAAGTTCATTGACCTGCTCATGAATTTCTGGCGCCACCGCGCGGCCGCAAAGGAAGATGAAGCTTTCAACAAGGAATTGTTTCCCGTCATCCGCAAAAGTCTGAAGGTATTCATCGTGGTGGTGGCGGTGTTGGTCACCTTGGACAACCTCGGCGTAAACATCACGGCGGCCGTCGCTTCCTTGTCCATCGGCGGGCTGGCGGTCGGCCTGGCGGCGCAGGACACGCTGGCCAACCTGTTCGGCGCGGTCGCTGTATTTCTGGACAAACCGTTCAAGATCGGCAACCGCATCCAGATTGACAAGGTGGACGGCAATGTGGAAAGCATCGGATTGCGCAGCACCCGGGTGCGCAATCTCGACGGACATCTCGTCACCATCCCCAACAAAATCATGGGCAATACCATCATCGTCAACGTCGCCGCCCGCGAGCGCATCAAGAACGTGATGAACATCAGCATCACCTACGATACGCCGGCGGAAAAGGTGAAGCTCGCCATCAATATCATCAAAGAAGTCTATGGCAGTCATCCCATGACGTCCGAGTTGCTGACCAGTTTCAACCGGTTCGAGAGTTCAGCCCTCAATATCCTCGTCGTCCACCACTGGAAAAATTCGGATTTCGTCGCCAGTCTGGCGGGATTGCAGGAGATGAACCTGACGCTGAAAGAACGCTTCGACAAGGAAGGCATCAGTTTTGCCTTCCCGACTCAGACGGTTTACCTGAAACAGAGTTGAATCCGCCGGAAAGCCCGGCGGAAATCCATCAACCTCCCGCCAACCCGGTGCTCCCGCCGGGTCGGGCCGCCTTGAAAATTTATACCAAAGCACACTGGAACATTTTTGATTTTGGATGACTCTTATAGGGATGACGCCATCCGGGAGCCAACCAGCACGAAAGCATCATCGCCATCGCAATCACCCGGACCGCAACGTGGTGCAATATCTGGTCCTGGTGGTTTGTGTGGGCATCGCCGTGGCCTGCGTAATCGGGTTGATCTTGTTGCTCAACAGCAAGATCTTCATTGACCCCCACTGACATTACGAAATCGCCCCGCGCCGTCGCAACATCGCCTCCATGGCCTTGTCCATCAGCAGATCGGCCAGAGGTTTGGTGGCGGCGTCCAACCCGGCGCACGCGGACTGTAGCCGTTTCAAATCGCCCGCGCCGGAGTCCGGCGGCTCGGTCTGCAAAGCCAACTCGACCGCCTGCAACGCCGCCTCAACCTGCGAAACGTAATCCGCCTCCAGTTCTCCCACACAACCAACCAGCCCCTTCCGCGTCGCCACCACCAGTTCCTGCGCCTTGAGCTTTTGCTCCACCCACCGCCGCGTTGCCAGATCGTCAAAGGCATGTTCGACGCTTTCCTCCACCATCTTCGTCACCGCCACGTCATCCACATCCACGGCGGATTTCATTTCCACAACCTTCTCCTGGCCGGTGCGCGTATCACGAGCAAGCACGTGCAAAATGCCATTCGCATCAATCTCAAATTGCACGCCGACCCGCGGCACGCCTCGCGGCGCAGACTCAAACTCCAGCGTGAATTTGCCGAGACTCCAGTTGTCCTTGGCGCGTTCGCGTTCACCCTGCAACACATGGATCAGCATCGAGCGCTGGTGATCCACCGCCGTGGTGAACATTTCACCGGCCTTGACCGGGATCGTCGAATTGCGCGGGATGATGACGTTCATCAAGCCGCCAAAGGTTTCCAATCCGAGCGACAGCGGCGTCACGTCAAGCAGTAGGACGTTCTTGAATTCACCCGATAAGATCGCGGCCTGAATCGCCGCGCCCAGCGCCACGGCCTCGTCGGGATTCTGGCTCGTGTTCAACAGCGGCCCGCTGCGTTCATGATGGGTTTCACCCAGCCGGATGCCGCCGCGCTCCTCCTCAAACTCAGCGCAACCAAACCATTCGCTGACGAGCTTCCGGACCAGCGGCATCCGCGTCTGACCGCCAACGAGGATGACTTGATCCAAGCCCTTCGCCTCCAGTTTCGCATCCGCCAAGGCCCGCAAGCAGTGTTGCCGGGTACGCTCGACGATGTCGCGCGTGAGGCGTTCCAGTTCCGCCCGCGTCAGTTTATAGCTGAAACTGAAATCCGGCGTCAGAAACGGCAGTGCGATGTCCACTTCCGACTCCGAGGAAAGCTTGATTTTGGCCGCCTCTGCCGCCTCGCGCACGCGAGCGATCACAGCAGGCGGATTTGAACAGGAGGAAACAGAGGAAACGGAATTGGATTCGCCCAGCCTCTGTTCTCTCCGTTCGCTCCTGTTGATTTGTCCCAACAGAAATTCCACGAGGCGTTGGTCCAGGTCATCGCCACCGAGACGCGTGTTGCCATTCGTGGCCAAGACCTGAAAGACCCCCTCGTTCAGCTCGAGGATCGAAAGATCAAACGTGCCGCCGCCCAAGTCGTACACCGCGATCTTCGACTTCTCCTTGAGCTTGTCCAAACCGTACGCCAAGGCCGCTGCCGTGGGTTCGTTGATGATGCGCTCGACGGTGAAACCCGCCAATTCCCCGGCCCGCTTGGTGGCGTTGCGTTGCGCGTCGTTGAAATACGCCGGCACGGTGATGACCGCGCGCGTGACGGCTTCACCCAAGGCGGCTTCGGCATCGCGCTTTAACTTTTTCAGCACCTCGGCGGAAACTTCCTCCGGAGTAATGTTCCTGCCGTGCATGGGAATCGTCCCCGCCCCCGCGCCGTCCGGGTTCAGGGGATACGAGACACTTTTCTCCTCAGCCGCGATCTCCGCGCCCCGGCGTCCGATGAACCGCTTCACCGAGTAAACCGTTTCCGCCGGCTTGAGCACGCGCACGCGATTGGCCGCGGCCCCGACGAACGGCTCGGCGTCCGCCGCCGCCCAATGCACCACCGACGGCGTGAGGCGACGTCCCTCCGCATCCGCGATGACGTACGGAATCCCGCTGTCCACCGTGGCGACCAGCGAATTGGTGGTGCCGAGATCAATGCCGACAATTTTGCTCATCTTTGCGGCGGAGATTGAACCACGAAACACACGAAACACACGAAACATTTTATCCATCTGGCCGCAGCTTTGGATTGTCAAACCGCCGAAAAACCGGCATCTGAAGGGCGATGAAACACAATTCCTATTTCGACGGTAAAGTTCAGAGCCTCGGGGTCGGCACGACCGACGGCCCGGCCACGGTCGGCGTCATCGAGCCCGGCAAATACAGCTTTGGCACGGATTGCATCGAACACATGCACATCGTGGCGGGCACGCTCAAAGCGAAGCTCCCCGGCGGCGACTGGCAGAGCTACGGCAAAGGCCAGTTCTTTGTTGTCCCGGCGAATGTTAAATTTGAAGTCGAAGCCGCCGGCGACGTGGCGTATCTCTGTTACTACAAGCGCTGACTCATAGCGGAGCGGAGAATTTGGTGAAACCTCGGATTCCCCCCCAAGCTGCATTCCATTCGCGGCATCATGGGTTGTTGTCACCTGCTGGAAGATGGTGACGTCAGTGTGATGATTGATACCGGCCTGGTGGGCGAACCGTTCTTCATCCGGAGACTCGTCCGCAACCTGGGACTGAAGCCGGCTTCCATCAAAGCCATCCTGCTCACCCACGGGCATCTCGATCACACCGGGAATCTGGCGTGGTTGAAAGAATGGACGGGCGCGAAGGTTTACGCCCACCAGGAGGAAACACGACATGTGGCGGGAACTTACCCGTATTCCGGCGTGGCGCGGTGGTGTGGCCGACTGGAAGCCGCAGGGCGGTTTTTGTTTCGCTACCGCGCGGCCGAGATTGATGAGTTCATCACGGACAGTCAGGAGTTGCCGTTCTGGGGCGGGTTGCGCGTGATTCATCTGCCGGGCCACACGCGCGGCCATTGTGGTTTTTACAGTGCCAAGCACGACCTGCTTTTCAGCGGGGATATGTTTGCCAGTTACTTTTTCAAGGCCCACCGCCCGCCCGCCATCTTGAACAGCGCTCCGGAGTGTTTTCCCGGAAGCGTGGAAAAGATCCGCGCCTTGGCCCCCCGACAGATCGTCCCGGGACACTATGACTGGCTCGACGGCGAACAACATCGCCACCGGTTCTGCAATCTGTTCCGGCTGGAAGATTGGAACGCAACCAACCGCCACCGTGGTTGAACGCTACTTCTTCAGCAACTCCGGCGGCGTCGGCACATAATAGCGGAAGGTGATTCCGTTGACCGAAGTGCTCCCGGCGGAAACGCCAAAACTAAAATACTTCGCGACCTTGTCGAAGCCGGGCAGCAACGAAAAATCCAGCCACTCCTTCACGGTCTTCTCCGGCGGCGCGAACGGAAGCATACTGGCCAGCACCCCACCAAATTCGTTCTGATTGGTACTCGCCGCGCTGCGCGCGAGCAATTCCATCAAAAGTCGCACCGACTCGGTTTGGTTCTCGTAGGTCAACCAACCGGTACTGGCGCCGCCGACCTTGGCGACCGCATCCGCAAACCCGGCCAGGTCCCGCAACGCCTTGGCCGGTCCATCGCCGCTGCTGCGGAGAAATTCTTCGAGAATCGCATCCTCCGTGCTGAATGCGACGTAACCGCCGCTCGCCACGTACTTGAGCGCGGTGGTGGTGCCCGCAGTCCGGCTCGGCAGTTTGAAACTATAAATCTTCCGGCCCAAAAACTCGCGACTGGCGGGGCTGCCGCCTTGCGGTGACAGGATCACAAACAAACCGCGCAGCGACGCCGCGAGTTTGTCCGCATTGGGAGAACTGAGGAGAAACAATGTCGGGGCACTGTTCATTTCCGCGAACGACTTGCCGCGGGGCGGCTTCTCAAAGCTGATCATGTCGTCGCCCAGATTGGCGAAGATGTCCTTGCGGATGTCGAAATCAGGATCATCTATGCGCATCGCTTCATTGGCGTTGTCGAGGATGTAATTCCAGGTGCTGGGGGCAAATCCCTCCACCACCTTCTCGATCGCGGCGATGGCTTTCGCACCGTCCAGCCGATGCCGGGAAAAACTGGTGACATCGGCCGGAACAAAGGCGGGCGGATTGGCCTCCTTCGCTTCCACAGCGAACAGTTTCAACAAGCCGTTGCGACCCGACTCCGGAGCATTGAGAAAGAATTCGACCATGCGGCCCTCGCCGGATTCCCGAAAACTGAAGGCGACCGCCTTGAGACCGCCCAATCCGGTGGCTGTAAGAATTTTGCCAACTTCCGGGATCGGCATCGGACTCGGCGCCTCGGGATTCTGTGAAGCTGCGATGGTTTTCCCGATCAAGTCAATCAAACTGCGGGTGTTCAGCCAGCCGTAAAAAGGCGCGTCGCGCAGCACCGCGGCGCGACAGGCCTCAAAGTCACCCTGCTCCGCCAGCGTCGGCGCGGCCCCGCTCGCAATGCGAACCACCACCTTTTCCACCGCCTTCAGCGAACTGCTCACGATGAGCAGCGAGTCATACTGACCGACAATGAGTTCATTGGCGGATTTCTCCTCGTTCTCCTTGCCGAGTTCCTTGATGTCCTGCGATTGCGGAAAAAACTTCCGCAGCGTCGCGGGGATGTCATTGGTCGTCAGCGGCACGACGGAAAATTCCACGTCGCGGATCTTTTCGGTTTTGATCGGCTTGCCCGCCGCGCTCCATTTCTTGCGCAACGCCGCGAGATTGGATTTGAGCAGGCCGCTCTTTTCCTTGGCATCGAGCAGAAAAAGCACGGCGGGTTCGCCATCGTCCTTCTCCTTGCCCTGCCAGCCCTCCTGCGTGACGGCCAGCGTGACCTGCCCCTGCAACAGCGCGCTGTAATCGTCGAACTTCACGCCGAGGTCGCGTTCAAGCGGCTTGATGAATTCCTCCGTCCATTTGGCCATGAACTTGTCGCGAAACGGTTTCATCGCCGGGTCGTTCCAGAACTGTGCTTGCGGCGATTTGTTCGACACCTCCCGCAAGCGCACCCAATCCGGCGCGGTCATGACAAACAGCGTGTCCGGCGGCAGGATTCTTTCCGCCGGCGGAATCGCGGCCCGGACCGGGCTGGTCAGCGTGGCCGCCAAAATCAACAAACCCGCGAGCGTCCGGCGGGCGTTGCAACAGAAGGAATCTTTTCTCATGTTTATGGTGATGAAATCAGGAGTCTGACACCGACGACGAAAATCTATTCAGCCGCGGCTTTCTGTTGGATGCGACCGGGCGGTTGCAGGTAGCGATACGCGTTGCTCGGGTTGTCGTTGGAGTAGGCGTAGGCGTCCCGATGATCGAGGAAGTACCGCACAATCTCCGAGGGGATCGCGAACCCAAGCCCTTCGCCCATGGTGATTTTCATGTTGGTCACCCCGACAACCTCTCCCACCAAGTTGAACAACGGTCCGCCGCTGTTGCCGGGATTGATCTGCGCCGTGGTCTGCAGATAAAGATCGCCGCCCATCTGCCGGGTCTTGGTGCTGAGAATGCCTTCGGTCACGGTGCGTTCCAAACCCAGCGGGCTGCCGATGGCGAACACGCGCTCACCCACCGCCAAGGCATCGGCACTGCCGATCGTCACAAACTTGAACCTGGGTTTGTCCTTGTCCTCGATCTGCAACAGGGCGAGGTCGGCGAATTTGTTCATCGCCACGATACGCACCTGCTTGTAGGTCTTGCGCTCCAACTGGTCGTTCGTCTGGTGATAGACCTCGATGGAAATCTGTGTCTCGCCTTCGATGACGTGGAAGTTGGTGATGAGAAAACCGTCTTCGTTGATGAACCAGCCCGAGCCAAGCCCGCCGGGCGTGCGGACCTGAACCACGGCTTCACCGAGTTGTTTGACCAGGTCGCGCACACTGCGCTCGGTGCCGGTGCGACCGCCGGCTTGATAGAAACCTTGGGGCATCGTCGTCGCGGCGGAAACGGACGCAGATGGAGTTGCGACCGTTGCAGACTTTTTATCCGCGGGCCGCGCCTTGGGAGCGACTTCCGCTTCGCCAGTGACAATCTTCGTCACGGCACTCTTGGGGATGACCAAGGCCGTATAGCCCACGTCCACCACAATGCTATCGCGCTTCTGGGTGAGGATTTTCCCGGAGATCGCCGCCGAGTCCTTGAGTTCGATCACGTCCGCGGGAATCGAAACGACACCGACCGCAAGCAGGGTTGCGGCGCTGATCACCTTGTATAGCGACATGTATTGACGATAGCGAAGCCCGGGAGGTGAAGCAAGTGAAGCGACGCCAATTGTTAAGTGCCGCAGTGCCGTCGTAGAGAGTGCCGCTTTTTTGGCCGCATTGGAATCATAAATTCGGCAGTGTTTGTGATCGCAGTGTGGGCGAAGCGCCGTCCAGCGCCGTCCTTCCCTTTTCCATCATCCCGCTCCACCGAGTTGCGCCGTCAGCAGGGCCGTCAAAAAAGCTCGACGGGGGCAGTGTTCTTCAGGCAACCAGTCTGGATGTTCAGGTCAGCGCCACCGTGCTGCCGCGAAAATCTAACTTTCAAAGAACAACTTGGCTCAAAATGCTCGGGACAGGATTTTGAGCAAGCCAATTATACCAAAGTCGCCCACCAAACCGAGGCAAGGCCAACTCAATCGAACTCGGGGCGGATGTCCATAAACTTCAGTGCCGCCTCGATGTTGGACGTGATTTGTTCTTTCTTCTCGCTGCCGATGATTTCTCTGTCGTAAGGAGGCTTCCAGTTCTTGATAGTGCTCGCCGACACGAGGAGTTCAGTTTCCCCAGTCAGCATTTCTCCGGGCACAACAAGTTCGTGATCGCCTTCGGAGTAGTGAAGCTGGAACGGGCTTCGCATCCAGAAGACGAAGCCTTGGTCGCTCTGAACTTTGTTCGGGCCGATCTTGGTGAATTTCATTTGTAAATGATCGTGGTTCTCCACGGCTGGGTTGCGTCTTGGATGATGATCTTTTGGACGTTTGGATTTTGCATCAGTATCGGTTTCTCTACAGTGTTCCAAACGCTGTTGACTCTCGATCCTCCTACGAAGGCATTGACCTCGCCGGATGCGCCTCGCGCAAAATCGGCAGAGAGCCCTCGCCATTGAGAGATGTTTCCGCCAGCAGCCTCCAAGGCTTGGCCCGCCGGCGTCATTTCAAGTGTAGTCCGTCCGGTGGACTGAGCAAATGCTTCCGCAGCCGTCCGATTTGCTCCTTGCCGTCCTGACCAAAAGACGCTTCCGGCACTGCCTGCACTTTCTGCGGCAACTATCGTTTCCGCCCTCGCGATGGTGCCAACTGGGGTGCGTAGTGTCGCGAGCAATAACAGATTCACTTCCGGGGAACGGAGCGCCGCGTCGCCGGTGTCCAAGATGAACTTGCCCAGCGCCCCCAATCCTGCCCCGGCATAATCCAACGCCGTGTCCACCGGCCCGTCCAGCGCATCCAACGCCCGATCCACCTTCCCGCCAATGCCAAACCACGAATTCGGTTCGGAAATACCAGCCGCGCACAACCCAAACGGATCGAGGAGGCTCACCGGATTGCCGTCGGCATAGGCGTAGTGGTTCAATCCACCCCCAAACCCACTCGGGTCAGCATTGATAAAGCGGCAAAGGTGCGGGTTGTAATACCGCGCCCGCATGTAGAGCAATCCGTTGGCATCGGTTTGCACGCCATAGCGCCCGTTGTAAAGGAATGGCGTGTCATTCGTGCCGCTGCGGTAGGTGGTCGTGCCATAGGGCGAGTATTCAATGCGGTCAGTCACGTTGCCGTTTTGATCGGTCAAGGCCACCGTGCTGCCCCGGAAATCGTAGTGATAGGTCAGCGTGTTGGTGCTGGTAGCTGTTTCGGTGATTTCGTATTGCAGACCCAAACCGTAAATGTAGTAGTTGGTCACGCCGCCGCGCACTCGCATCAACACTTGGGAGAGCGCCGCATTCGGATTGACCACCAAACGGGTCACGTTCGCGCCGTTGGTAATGGCAACTCGATTCCCGGCTGGATCATAGCCGTAAGTTAAGCCGTCCACATCCAGCAACCGGTTGCGCGCATCGTAAGTGCAGGTGAAGAAGGAACTGTTCGTCAGTGGCCCATACGTCAGGTTGCCATCCAGATCGTTGGTGACGTTCAGGCCGTTGAACGTGGCGAGGCGGTTGTCATCGTCGAACGTCATGGTGCGCGCCGGTGGCGTGTAGGCGTGCGGCAACGGCGCGGTGAACTCCCACCCGATGCGGGCGGCGTTGTTCCAGTTGAATTTGAATCTCGCGATCGGCGTGCCGCCGGCCGTTTGCTCCCAGATGTTGGTCGTCTGCCCGGCGGCATCATAATCAATCGTCCGCACGGTGTTGTTCGGGCGGGTCACTGTCCGAACACGATTGGCAAGGTCATACTCAAAGGTGGTTTGCCGATTGGCCCAATCCGTCACGTTGGTAACGCGGTTCAGGCTGTCGTAAGCGTAACTGACGATGCGGTTGCCCGGGTAAATCAAATTGGTGAGATTGCCATTGGCGTCAAAGCGATACTGGATCAAGTTCCCATCCGCATCCCGATAACTCGACACCCGGTCATACGCATCAAACGTCCAGGTGTTCGTCTTTCCATTTTCGACGATATTCGTGACATTGTTGTTCGCGTCGTAACGGATGGCGCGGCTCGCCACCGCATCCAGGCTATTGGTAAGCCGACCTTTGGCGTCGTAGAGATTGGTGGTGGTTTGGGTCGAGGGCTCACGCACGGCTTTTACCAATCCGCGTGCGTCATAAGCAATGTGGGTTTCCCGCCCCAGTGGAGTGATCGTGTTCGTCAGCCGGTTGGCCGCATCAAATTGGAATTGCCACTGCTTGCCATTCCGGTTGGTTAAAGTGGTTTGATTGCCGACGGCATCAAACCCGCGACCAACGACGTGATTTGCCCCATCCACAAATTGGAGCATTTCGCCCCTCGCATTGAAGACACTGCGGGTCACTTCATTGGCGGCATTAGTCGCGCCAAGCTTGCGCCCAATAGCATCGTAGCTGAATCGGGTTGTGCGTTGGAGTGGGTCGGTGGCTGCGACGAGACGTTGCGCGGCGTCATTGGTGAAGGTAACAGCCTGTTGCAACGGGTTGACCGTCCTGATCAGCCAATCCCGATTGTCATACCCATTCGTGGTCACCGGCACACCTTGGGGAGTTCCCGGTGAAATCGTTGCCAGCAATTTCCGGGTGACGCTCCAAATGTTGCTGCTTGAAAAATTCCGCGCATCAATGGTGCTTTGGACGTTCCCTACCGCATCATAGAGGATTCGGGCCGTGAGGTTGGTAGGGGCAATTGTATTGGTGAGTTCCCGGCGCAGGTTGTATTGAAAGCTGGTGACAAAGCCGCGCGCGTTGGTGCGACTCAACACATCGCCATCAAGGTTGTTCAAGAATCCTTCACTCCCCAAGCCGCCCGGATAAGTAATGCGATTTAACAGTCCACGCGAATCATACCCATAGGAAGTCGTTCCGCCCGCATCCGTCCGGCTTTCCAGTGTGCCGTCGCTGTTGTAGTTGAAGGAAACCCAATCTCCCACGGCGTTAGTCTGTCCGGTTAAGGAGTGCTGGTTGTTATACCCGAAACGGTTGGTGTTTCCCCGCGCATCCACCTGGGCCGATAAGCGATCCAAGGCATCGTAAATCATCCGGTTGGTAAAATTCAGCGGATCAATGGAGCGCACCAAATTATGGCGACCATCGAATTCAAACCGGTTGGTCTCATTCAGCGGCGTGACCGTTTTCACCACATGATCCTGACCATCGTAGTAAGTGCGATGAACATTGCCTAACGCATCCTGCTCTGCGGTGCGGCGAGATTTGTCATCGTAAAAATAGCGGTGTTTTCCACCCGCCGGGTCTTGTGCAACCGTTTCCCAATCCGACCAGTAGAGCTGCCAGGTTTTGTTGGTGTCCCCTTGGACGAACTGCGTGACAACGCGGCCAAAGCCATCGTAAATGTTGCTGACCACCACCTGATTCAATTCATCTTTGACCGAGACAATCTGGCTATTGGTATCGTAAATAAAAGAACTGGTCTTTTGCTCTTGATCGGTAACGGAAACGAGATTGAAGTGCCCTAGAGAATTGGAGACGTAACCGTAACCCACCGGAGATGAGATGAGTAATCGGCCAACGTGCCACGGCAGCAGCGAAGGCGTATAATACTCCAACCTGAATCCGAAATTTGTTCCGCTGGAAACGATGAACAGAACTTGGTTGGATTCATGATTAACATAGGTCAGCTTGGTGCTTTGGCCATACTGATCAACGATATTGGTGGCAAGGCCGTATTCGTTGAATTTGAACGTCTTGTTATTTCGTTCCTGCAACCAATAGACCGAGTTGGTTTGGCGCAATGCCATGGTTGATCCGGCAGGCGGAGTAAAGACTCCATTGGGCTGTTTAACGAACTGAATGGTGTCTTTCCCCAGCGTCACCGAAACCCCGTTACCAATAAGCTGATCCACGCCCCATTTGGCAATCAGGGCGGTGACCGCCCAGTTCTTGGCATTCTCAGAAACACTGTAAAGCTCGCTCGCCGCCTTGGTGGCAACAATCATGGCAGCCATTTGGGCCGGCGTGGATTCCGCCAAGGCCGCAAGCGGGGCGCTCACGCTTGTCGCTCGGATGTCGTAATTGTGCGTCCACCCTTTGCCGAGGAAGACTGGATCATGATGCCGCCTGCTTGAGCTGTAGTAGCGGGTAAATTCAACGCTGCGCGGGGCATCCCCAACTCCCTGTTGGAAATCCGTCTTGCTGGTTTCAAACGCGCCGTTAGCCATGTTGACCGGGTCGGCATTGAAGGGATTGAAAAGGTAGGGTGAAATCGGAACAAAGAAATCCGGTTGCACATAATTGATTTCTGCCACAACCGGGGGCTGAACCACTGCATTGGGGGCAGAGACATAGCCCCCATAATAGCCCCCGCTAATCAGCATGCTCATGGTGTAATAGTTGTCGGTCTCGCCACGAGCCACGATGCCGTAACCAGCCCAACTTCCCGCTCCAGCGACCGAGTTCAAACCATTCTGCGGGAGCAATAGCACGTATCCGGCATTGATGTAACCGTCCAACTCGGTCAGCACGTAATTTGACAATTGCGACCGGATGTTACTTCCGCTCGTCCAATTAGCGGGCGTCGCCAGAAATATTTTCTGGCTGCTCGCATTGGCCAACTGCAGCATTTTAATTGAGGAGGCTGCCGTCAGGTTGGTTTTCTGCATCTGCTCAATCAGGCCATGTTCAGCCGCACTCCCGAAATAATTTTCCAGGTCGAAGACTCGATCACTGCGGAAAAAATCGTTTGAACTCACGCCGCTGGCCGGGTGAATCCCACTCAGTTGTTCATAGACATCAATGTAATAACCTTTGCCAGACTCCTGGGCCATACGCCCCAGTCGATGATGGTGTTGCAGCAGCATATCCTGCTGGGTGGCGAGCAGGTGAGGAATCCGCTCAGTTTGCAAAAGCCAATCGAGCCCCATCACATTTAGAGTTTCAGTTATTACTTCCCGCGAAGAATCGGAGAACCCTTGGCTTCGGTAGGCTGCCAACCGTTCCTGCCGTTGCCGTAACCACTCCTTGCTGACTTCAAAGGCATACGCGAACACATAGCTGGCACTGGCCCTTTGGTAGGCAGTGGTTGCCGAGTGGTCATTCCAAGTCTGATTGAGCAAGCTCTGATTGGTGAAATTCCAAACGCCGTGAGGATGGTCAACTTGAAGCGTCACGTTGACAGTGCTGCCCCCGCTGGTTTGTTTCTGTAGCAATAATTCTTCTTCCAGTCGCAGTTCCGCCAACCCGCCCGCCGAAAAAGTGAGCGCTAACTTTTGTCCCTGCAGTTGCGGCACAAGCAGGAAGCGATTTGTGCCATCCACCACCACGTTCAGGGTGGTCATCATATTGGTCGGGATATAGTCCCAGTTTTGCACCGGCCATTCCCCGCCATTATTATAGATTTCAAAAGGCAACCCAGCGGCCAGCGAATTCGTAGCCGAACTCACGACTTGCTGGCCGCCAAGAATTTCAGCCACTGAAGCATTGGGAGTATTATTCTGAAAATAGGCCAACAACGTGGTGGTGTAGTTGAGCAACTCATTCCGAACGGCAGACTCGTTCAGGCTTTGCACGTAATCTGTCGTGCTTGTTCCCGCAGCCGCAGACATCAGTTGACTGGTGTTCAACCCCATTGCCGTCGCAACATCAATACCGCTGACGCGCTCGGTTATCTTAAATGCCGGATCGAGCAGGTAGTTCGTTCCCCCTGTGGTCAAGCTGACCCATACCCGGTGAAATAGGAAATCATTGGTGCTGTTTACGAAGTAATCGGTATAAGGGAATCCTTGCTGCTCAAATAGCGAGAAAACCAACAGACGAGTTTCAGTCCAGTTGGTGTTCGTCTTGGTCAGTCCAATCCAATGGCGAAGATCGCGGTGATCGTCACTTTCGTAGGGCATGTAAGTAATCCCGAACTGATAGCCAGCGGTATGGCCGGCAGCGCGAAGCAGCGCCACCAGCAAGGCAGCCTGGTCAAAATCATTTCCGCAGCGTTCTAACAGGGTCAGTTGCGCTCCCTTCTTTGAGCCAAAGTAATGCACGTAGCGAATGTGATCGTGCACATAGTCAAAGATTCGCTTGGGATCATTCTCCAAACCTCGTGCCAGCGCTTGAATCTCTGGCGTGATCGCTTCTGCAACTTCCGGCGGGCTGACCAACGACAGCAACGAAAACCCACCGGTTTCTTCTTCACTGGATTCAGTGTTGGCCACTGCGGTAATTCCAGTGCGAATACTCGCCTCGCGCTTTGCGCGAAACCATCCAGGTTCAGTCAGTTGCTGTGCCGAAACCGTCATTGCAGCCAAACCAAGCGCCCCCAAAATCAGTAAACGAATCATCTTCATAGCCCCCTCAATGCTCATGGCAGTTGTTGCACATTGCCCTCAGCATCCACCGTGATGCCCTCACCCCATATTCCAGTTACCCCCCGCAGCCAGCCCGCCGAATCGTATTGGTAGTTGACTCGCCCGGAGGTTTGCGCACTCTCATCCACGAGCGGATTCAGGCCGTGGGCGACTTCCCACCCATCGGATAGGCCGTCGCCGTCCGTGTCCCAAAGAGTGGGGTTGGTATGGGAAACCAGCTTTTCATAAGCATCGGTAAGACCATCATTATCAGTGTCTTGCACTGTTCCGAGCCGGAAGAATCCCATGTCCGGCCAAAGGTTGGTTAAGACGATGTTGGTTTGGCCGACATCAGTTCGCAGCAGCCACATCCAATTCGTCAGATTCAGTCCCGGCACGTTCGGGCTGAGGTTGGTCGTGCCGAATAAATCATAAGCGGCCAGATCGGGCGTATGGATGGTGAACGTGCCCAACCCCGCCCCCACGGCATTACATTCCAGCCATAAATCATTAGTCCCATAGACAATCGGGCTGGCTTCGAGACCGCCACCCCCGCCGCCTTCGCCGCCCTCACCCGGTATCGGTGGGCCGTCCCCGTCCAACATGCGCATTTCGGCCTGCAACTGCACCGTCCGAATCCAATCCACAAAATTCAACAACTCGTCCGCCTGCATCTGGACCAGCGCAGCATAGCTTGCCTTGTTCACGGCGTTCCGGCGCGAAAGCAATAGTTGTCCCGCCGTTTCATCCACCAGGAATTGCCGGCTGTTGATGGCATACACCGGCACGTTCGGATCAAGGGGCGGACAGGGCGAGGGCGCGAGGACACAGGGAACGGAATTTCGCACGATCCAGAACGTGCCGTAAAAGGGCCGTTGCTCCGCCGGCACAAACGATAATCCTTGCGCATCGGCCACGACGGCGACGATGGAATCGGCCTGCGCCCGGACTGATTCCGCCTGAGCGCGGGAAATGACCATTGAACCGAAAAACCATCCCGCCGCCAAGGCGAGGGCGGCGAACTTCCGCCAACTTCTGCTTCCGAATGTGGCTTTCATAATTTCGTTTTGGGGAATTTCAAATCAGTGCGGGACGGGAGCGAGCTGAGCGGCGAAATAAATCGAGCGGGCGGTTTTCGTAAGAGAATTCCGATCAGGCTGCCTCATTCCACTGATTGGCTTCATTGTTTCCCATTTTCGATGGGATGGTTTTTGAATGATTGGCCGATGAATTGCAAGTGTGTTTTTCATTTGTTGTGCTCACGTGGGAAACACTCGTCCCCTTCTCCAAAGGCTAGGCTCCGCGTCGTCAATGAAACTCGGATTGAACTTGGTCGGGCCGCAGGTGCGCAAATGGCGCGACAACCGAGGATGGTCGCAGGAAACCGTCGCCCTGAAGCTGCAGTTGCAGGGCTGGTCAATCAGCCGCCATTCATTAGCCAAGCTGGAGTTGGGTTTGCGTCGCGTTCCCGACTGCGAGCTTTTTTTTCTCGCGCGGGTTTTACGGGTTGATCTCCGCGACTTGTTCCCGCGCCAAATGCCCCTTAAAGAAATCGGCCCCTCATTCCAAAACGGACGCCGTCTTTCTTTATTCCCCGCTCGCGGCGAAAAATAGTCTCGCTGTTCTGCGGATGGGGCAACCTGTAATAATCCGCGTGCGATTCGGCTGGGATACCAGCCGCGAGTCGGTAACGAGTTTGGAAAACCAGCAACGCCGCGTTCCCGATCT
This sequence comes from uncultured Bifidobacterium sp., assembly GCA_964594985.1. Lineage (GTDB taxonomy): Bacteria > Verrucomicrobiota > Verrucomicrobiia > Limisphaerales > JADLHS01 > JADLHS01. Next base: position 88,136 of record CAZQNQ010000017.1, on the reverse strand, counting down.
GGAGCTTTACATTCTCGCAAGGGTGCTGGGCGCGAAAATGGATGATTTGATTCCCCGAAACATACGCGGCAAGCTGAACGAACTTTATCCACAATACCGGGTCAAGCTTTCGCGTGGGCAAATCCCACGCAGCACTTGAATGGTCGCCGGGGGGTTAGTTCTGCTCGCCTTGCTGATTACCAACCACCCGGCTTCGCAAAAGGAAAGCGCTTTGCCCCAATGCGACACCGGTTCCGCCATCCGGTGCGAAGCCAGCCACTTCGCGCATCCCGTTCGGCCACTTCGATTCAGGAATCCAATCGGTGAAAACGTCCGCGTCCGGGTTGCCTTCGCCCGTCCAGACTTTCGGGCCCGGCGTCACCTGCCCGGCGGGAGAAATCGCATTTGCGTTTCGTGCGTTCTTCCATGCACTGCACCTGCCGCAACTCTTTCGCTCAATTATCTTAAAAACCGCAGTTGGAGGGAACCGCGAACCACGCGAAAACAAAGAGGACAAATCAATGCTTCCCCGACCCCAAACGCTGCCTCCAATGGGGGCGCCGCTAACTCTTCAGCAGGGCCTTCCCGTTCGTGTCTTTCGCGGCTTTCGCGGTTCCATTTGCGGAATTTAGGATTATGGATGTTTTGGGGGGAGTATTCGGTATGCCGACCAGCGTGGCCCTGTGCTTTGGTCCGGCCTTGGTTGTCTGGCGGCGCACCAAGGACAGCGAGCCGAAGCCGGACAATGCCCCAGCTATGCCAGTTCCGGCGGCGGACAGGGAAACAAAAAAGGACACGCCAAGATTGGCGTGCCCAGAAGGAATCCAAAGGGAGCCGGCTTCTAGCTTAGAATGCCCAGTTCACGAACACCATGCCCGTGGCAAGTTTGTCCGGAAACTCCTTGAACCACGGGTTGTTCTTGACGATGTTGACGGCCCCGATCTGCACCCCATACAGATCTTCCGTGTAATTGAAAAAGCCAAACTGCACGCCCCGGACGTTCTTGGCCCAGTTCACCGTGCCAGTCTGCAGGCCAACGACTTCGTTGCCGATGTTCGCCGCACCGCTCTGCCAACCGGTGAACTTGCCGCTGGAGTAATTCGCAAAGGCCCAGTGCACGCCGGTGTAGTTTTCGGCGTAGTTAAAAAAGAAGCTCATGCTGAAGCCAAGGCTGTCCCCCGTGCTGCCGTTCACAAAGCCCCAGGCAAAAGCGGATTGCGGGTTTTGCCCCCAAAGGTTGAGCGTGATGCCGTTGATCCGCGTGTCTTCCGAATGGATGGCGATCTTGGGCGACACGGACGCCTGAAAGAATTGCTCCTCAGCCGACGCACTGAGCAAGGTCGAAGCGACTAATACACTTAGTAGTTTTTTCATGGTGATGGTTATGTTGTTAATTGTTAAGTTTGCGGACTGGTTGTGAACTCAAGCGCCACCGGCGCATATTTAGCGATACGCCGGAGATTAAGCAGCCCGCCCGCTTTAGGCAAGTGGTACAAATCAGCAGGCCAGGGCAGACGCATCTAAATTGGTATGCCCAAAAGTCTGAGCAAATAAGCGTGATCCCAACTGGCGTTGAGTTGTTTGCCGCGAATGCCGCGCTTTTTGGTCTTTTCCTGTTTCAACAGGTTTAAGGCCAGCCGCCGCAACGTCGCCAGGTTCTCCGCAGCGTAGCCGGTGCGCGCCCGGCTGTCGTCCTCGCCCATCTGCACGTCCAACACCCAATGCAGGCTGTTCTCCACCGCCCAGTGGCCCCGCACCGCTTTGGCAAACGTCGCCACGTTCACCGGCAGGCTGCTCAGGTAATACCGCCGTTCCACCGTCACCTTGCCCCCAATTTCCCGCTCCGCTTCCACCAGCCCAACGCTCTGCAATCCCTCCCACTGGGCGCGATCCGCAAACCAGTCCAGTTCCCCGCTCTGGTAATATCTTCGCGTCTCGGTGCGCCCGTGATCTTTCTCCACCGTCTCCAGTTGCGCCAGAGTCGCCGCCGCCCGGGAGGGCCGGCCGGCCGGCGCGGCGTGTTCGGTCACGGTCGCATCCAGAAAGCTTTTCACCTCCGCCTGGACCACTTGATGGTTGCCTTTGAGGGCCAGCACGTGGGCCGCGTCGGCCGCTTTGATTTCCTTGGCGATCTGTTTCTGCGTGCCCATCGCGTCCACCGTCACGATGCACCCGGAGAGTTCCAACGCCCGCAAGAGCTTGGGCAGCGCGGTGATCTCGTTGCTCTTGTCGGCCACCTTGAGTTGGCCCAGCACCAGCCCGTTGCTTTGCGCCCACGCGCTGACAATGACCTTGCTGTTTTGATCCGCCGCCAGCGCCCGCCGCAGGGCCTTGCCGTCCAGCGCCACGATCTCCTGCGCCACCGCCGCGCGCAGGCTTTGCGTCCAGGTCATGAAACATTCGCCGAAGTGCTGCGGATCCAAGGCGGCGAAGACGCGGTTGAACGTATCGTGACTCGGGATGCCGTTGCGCAGCGCGAGAAAGGTCTTGAACCATTCCTCCTTGGCGTGGCCGAAGTCTTCCATGTCGTTGAAGGATTCGCCGGCACAGAGTAGCGTGCAGACGCCGATGGTCAGCACGTCCACCAGTTCGTGCGCCTTGGTGCGGTTGACGCGCGGGTCGGGCAGGGTTTTGAAATGTTCGAGCAAACTCAGTTTGGGATGATGGGGCATCCCCAGTTTGAAGCATAAATCACAACAAAAGGGAACCCCAAAATCCACCCGCGCAAGCCGCCTCCATTCAATCACTTACACACCACTTCCAAGAAAACAATTTAGATGCGTCTGCCCTGATCAGCAGGCAGAACGAAATTACGAACCGCGATGCGACGTATCATGCGAAGCACTGACAAGGCATTGCCAGTGATCTTAACCCGAACTCCGAAGTTGGCGCGCGGCCATAAACGTCGGGCAGGCTTTCCAGCCTGCCAGTGCGGGCGACTTTCCAGTCGCCCGTTACAAGAAACTCCGGACTGGAAAGTCCGATGTACCGGCAGGCTGGAAAGCCTGCCCTACGGGCGCAAAGGCACTGCTGTTCCCTTCAGCTTCGGAGTTCGGTCTTAAGCCAGTTGGCTGAAAGCGCAGCAAGACCAGTCATTGGAGCAGGACGGGGACAGGTTGTCTCCCGGCGGCCAGCTCCGCTCGTGCGGGAACAGAATCGTGCTTTACTTTGGCCGCTTCAGCCGCAAAATTGCCGCGAATTATGGATGCTTTTTGGAGTATTTTTGGGATGCCGATCGGCGTGGCCCTGTGCTTTGGTCCCGCCCTGATTGTCTGGTGGCTCACCAAGGACAGCGAGCCGAAGCCGGACGATTCCAAGAAGGATCATTAACCCGGTCGCAGCAATCGGGAGGCAACTCCCGCTGGACCCGACGGCGACCGCACCATCCAACATTATGAGCGCGCCCGTCGTCTGTCAGAAATCCCCTTCGTTCTGAATTGCCACCCGGCACACACTTCTGGTGCGCGGGCGGGCGATCTAAAAACCAACCCTTCTGTGATGGTTCTCACAAAAGGACTGGATTCGCACCAAAGAAAGTGGAGCTTCCGGAGGCAAAAACCGTGGCGTGGTGCGGCGGCAAGCATTCCCACCGCGGCGCGTTCTGCGACGGGTCGCACGCGAAGCTGGGAGTTGCTATTTGAATCATGTCGCTGAAAAAGAGGCGGAAGGCGAGCAGCGAAATCCCGGCACGCAGATGGGTGGAACGCCCGCCCTCACCCCGGCCCTCTCCCCTAGGAGAGGGAGAATCCTGCGCCGTCTTGCTGAAAAACCTGCGACTGGATTGGCGGAACGGACGACCGTATCAAGCAGCGCCCTCAATGGCTGTTCCCTCTCCCCGGGGGAGAGGGTCAGGGTGAGGGCGAGCGTGGCCTTCATCAAGCCAATTGCCGCTTTGCTACGTCATTCTTGGAAACGCGCTAAAGCGTTGAATGCGACCGCGTGGAAGTGTCGCGGCACTTCCTTTAACGCGGCGGCATTTCAAAATCACTTCCGGCGGAACACTTCGCTCGGATCGGCGAGGTTCAGGACCGAGAGGTCCAGTCCGCCGCTCGGATCGCGTTGGTGCGCGGCCTGCAATTGCGCGGCGATCGCCTTGCGCGTATCCGCCGCGTGGTATTTCACCACGCCGATGCCGGTCTTCGACGGGAAGATCACCATCAGGAGGCAATTCTCATCAATGTTCGTGACGAACATGCTGGATTTTTCGCCCTGCTGATAGACGCTGTCGAAGTTGTCCTCGTGGACCAGGTTGGCAATGGTTTGATTTGCCAGATAAGCGCCGGAAGCCAGTGCGCCGATGGTGGTCAGATCGAATCGGCGGGCGTCACCTTTACTGGCGACCATGAATCCACCTTTGTCAATGATCAGCGCCGTGGACGCATCGCTGCGGTCCAGGTATTCACTCAGAATACCTTCAAAGCACTGGATATCTTCCTCTAGTAGTTGGGGTAGTGTAGCCATATCACGCGTATTGCGGCTGACCTTGATTGACGTACTTATGTAACAACATACGGGTGATCATGTTCAACGTCTCGAACACACCTTCGCACTTGTGAGCGGCTGCGGCGAACGAAGGCACCTGTACGTCCCGATTGTTTAGAACAAAGTCGAGGTACTCCACCGGCGCGACATTTGGCAGATCCCGTTTGTTGTATTGAAGCACATAGGGAATCTCGTCAATATTGAGTTTCAAGCACTTCAAATTTTCCTGGAGGTTCTGAAAGCTCTCCAGATTCTCCTGCATCTTTTCGTATTGCGAATCCGCGCAGAACACGATGCCATCCACGCCCCGCAACACGAGCTGGCGCGTGGTGTTGTAGATCACCTGGCCGGGCACGGTGTAGAGCTGGAACTTCGTCTTGAAGCCCTTGATGGACATCGCCTCGATGGGCAGGAAGTCGAAGAACAGCGTGCGATCCGAACTCGTCGCGAGCGACACGAGCTTGCCCTTGTTGCCGGCCTGCGTCTGCACGTGGTCGTGGACCTGCACGAGGTTCGTGGTCTTCCCGCACATGGCCGGACCGTAATAGACGATCTTGACCTGAAGTTCTTTTGTTGCCTGATTGATGATGGCCATAATGTTGCGACTTTGCTTACTTGCTTTTCCGGTCGAGTTGCGCTGCCAGACCTGCCAGTTGAGCCGTCGGCATCGGCTTTGACGCGTGCCCGAACACCGCGAAGAAAATGGCGTTCACGCGGAATATTTTCCACGGCACATTGCCGACGGTGAAACTGACGTTGTTCAAATCTCCCATGCGCAGTTCCTTGGTGCACGAACCGACCTTCGTGAAAATCTGCGGCAGAAATGCGGCCAGCGTGTCGCCGTTGTATTCCGCCGGAATCCGGCTCGCCACCATCAATCCATCCGGCAAGGCGACCAACGCACCGGCCACGCCTTCCATGGTGACCGCGCGGGAGACGATTTCGTTCGGGGACGAGTAACGCTTGACGAATTCTGTCCCCGACACGCCCTTCTGCTTCAACTGCTGGAGGTGGAACATTTGCGTCTCGGACGCATCGTCACAGAGGTAATAATTCGTATCCATCGGCTTCGCGGCACTTGCAGCAGCAGCGGCGGCGGCGGCGGCAGCGGCGGCCGAGGCGACGGCGGCAGCCGTAGAGGCCGCGGCAGCGGAGGACAATGCGGCGGTCATTTGCGGGGCCGGTGCCGGAGTGAACTCGGGCGTTTGCGAAAGCGCACGAACCGGCACCGGGGTCGGCGCAGGCGCGGCTTGCGGAGCGGGAGCAGGCACAGGCGCTTCCGGTTGGGGGAAGCCAAAGAACAGATTCGGAATCGCTTGGTCCACCGCCACTTTTTGCGCCGTCCCACCAGCCTGTTTGCGAGCGAGGAACAACGGTGCAATGACCTTGAGCGGCAGTTCCAATTCCACGCCATCATGCGCTGAAACTATCGTCGGGGTCGCCGGGGTAATCCAGGAGCGGATGGTCTTCCAATTAAAGGTGACGCGACCGCGTTTCAACGCCGATTCAACCAGTTCCACCGGCAGGGCGATCTTGGCTTGCGCCAGATTGGATTGCACGATCTCCAAGCACAATGCTTCGGGCCACGTTTCGGACAACGAACCGAGCGCGGCAATAAGCACTGCCTGACTTCCGGCCGCGCTGGTCGGGGCGGCGGGTTTGGCGAGGGGCATCGGAATCGCCGGAGCCGGTTCCAGCGCCGGAGCGGACGGCGCAGCTTTCTTGAACGGAAATGGATCTTCGGGAATGGCCGCTGCGGCAGCCGGTGCGGACGACTTGGGGCCAAAGAGTGATGGAATGGACGCCGGCGGCATCACTATTTTCCGAGATGGATTCGACACCTCAGAAGGGGCTGCGGCCACAACTGGAACAGCCGGGGGTTTGGGAGTAAATACCGGCGGCACAGACGGCGGTGGGGTGACCGTCGGTGCAGCCGGGGTTGGCACAGCGGAAATGGAGCCGCGCGCCGGCATTTGAGGCACGGGCGCGGCCTTTTTAGGCGCAGCGGGCTGCACCGATTTTGCGTTCCCCACCGAAAGTGAAAGCCCTTCGCCTTTACCGGCAAACGGACTGGAAATCTCTTCAGGAATCTCGACTTGGCGCGTGGTGCGGCGCAAGAGCAAGCCCGGGTTCAACCGGCAAAGAATGTCATTGAGCGGCAGCGCCACGGAAATGCGATCAAAGTCCACCCCCGGCGCGAAGACCTGCGGCGCGGCCTTGCGGATGTCGCCAAACGGGATGCGCACCTGTCCCTGGGACAATTGGGACAGGACTTTCTCGATCGGAACATTGATCGTCAGGTCACCAACGGTCTGCATCCGCACGCGGCTGCGGAGTTCGCCGGGAAAACCGTTCAAGATGGCTTGCAGCGGGACGGCCACGCTCGGAGCAACGCCGGCGCCTTGCACATCAACATTGTCGCGGGGGGCAGGGGCAACGGGAGCGGCGGCGAACGATTCGGCTGCCGGGGCGATTTCCACCGGCGGAGCCACCAACGGGGGTGCGTCTTCGGTGATGACGTCACCAGCTTCGGCAATCGTGCTCGTTTCGTCTTCGCGCCGGAACAGTCCTTTGATGTAACCAAAGATTCCCGTTCGTCCGCCATTGGAAGATGATGCGCTCATATTTGTTTGCAACCGTCTGTTTCCATCTTTGTTTCATTGCGGGGCGCACGAATTCCGGGTCGGACCCCGCGCTGTTTCCCACACTTCACTGCTTCGTTTACGACTTGTCACCGCTCTTCGCAGGACACATGCCAGCAGCGGAGCCATCGTGCGCCGGGCCGCGCCACACCTTTAGATACCAGCAAAACCAAGGCATTACTGAAACGCACGGGCTGCCACGCTACATTTTAGACGCTGTCCTGTTGATGGACTGGATTGTCCACTGGACTGCCCCGGGGCCACACCCATCCCGAGGGCCAGACCACTTTATCAAACCACACCGCAACCAGCCGTTTACAGGGGAAGACAAAGAATGCGGCACAAATTTTGTCCCGCCCCGGAGGCGGGAATACCACTTGCTATTGGAGGACGCGAGGACTGCCCGCACATTTGAGGTTCAAGCACTAGAAACCGCAGGCGTCCGAAGATCACGATGGAATCACGGCATAAAGTTCTCATGGTGGATGACGATCCGGACTTGCTGGAGGCGTATCGCGAGACGATTGCGATGTTGCCCAGCCAGCCGGAGGTTCACACTGCCTCGTCCGGTGCCCGCGCCTTGGCGATGCTGGAGAAGGATGAGTATCGCCTTCTGGTCACAGACCTGAAAATGCCAAAGATGGACGGCCTGCAACTGCTCTCCGTCGTCCGCCGCAAATATCCCGAACTCCGCACCGTCGTCCTCACCTCCGTGGTGGAGGAACAATTCCGCTCCCGCGTCTATGCGCTCGGCGTGGATCTCTACTGGCACAAACCCGCGACGGAAAAGGAGACGACCCAATTCCTGGAGTGCATGGAATCATTGCTCGGTCGCGAGTACGAAGGCGGCTTCCGCGGTGTGCAAAGCAAGAGCCTCGTGGACCTGATCCAGTTGGAGTGCATTTCCCAAAGTTCCACCGTGCTACGCATTACCAACGGCCCGTTCACCGGCCGCATCTGGTTGAACAATGGCGAAGTGGTGGATTCAGAAACTGAAGCGGTGCGCGGTGAAGACGCGTTTCAAAAGATTCTGCGTTGGAAGGCGGGCAATTTCGAGTTTCTCCCCGCCGAGCCGCACCGCCCCCGCACCATTTTCAAATCCTACAACGCCCTGCTGTTGGAAACCGCGCAGGCGATTGATGAGATCAACAACACCGACACGCAGCTCTACGTGCCCGGCCAGCCGTTTCAGACCGGCTCCAGCGGCCTGACTGCGCTGGTCAACACCGACGGCGTCGAGTTCGCGTTGAAGCTGGTCGCCGAGACCAAGATTGACTCCCGGGGCCTCGAAAATCCGGAACGCATCGCAGGTTGGACACTGCATAGCATCAATCGCTTCCGGGAACTGGGCGAGACCTTGCAAGCGGGCGAACTCGAACAAATCACCGGTTTGGGGCTGCAACGCAACGTGGCCGTTGCTCAGAAGGGCGGCACCAGCCTGTGTGTCGGCTGGAAAACCGATCTGAACGCGACCGAGATCCGCGACCAGATGAAAAAAATCCTGACCTTATGGGCCTCCTGACTAGTTGGTTCCGATCCGCCAAACCGCTGCTGCAACTGCACTCCGGCAGTTTCAGCATGGATCGCGCTGGGCGCATCCTCGCGACGACGCTGCCGTCCAGTTTTCCCCACCATCTGATCGAGACCATCGGCCAATGTGTGGCATTGACCTTCAAAGACGCCCAGAGCGCCCAAATGCCTTTGAGCGAACTCATCGTTCACTACCCCGGCCTGAAGATCACCGCCCGGGAAATGCGCGGCGGCGCCATGATCTTTCTTTCCACCTCCAGCAGTTTGACCGATCCAACTCACAAAACCAGTTAGTCCTATGAGCAACACCAAAGTCCATCCCTTGATCCAGCAGACCGAGAACTATCTCGAGTGCTGGAAACAGTTCAATCACTTCATCAATCTGGCCCGCTCGAAGAAGTTTGGCGCGGACGATGAAATCCATTTCCTCGAAATCAAGAGCGTCCTCGTGCAGGAACTCGAATTGATCCTGTCCGGCATGGATGTCTCCTCTCCGACCAAGGAGGAAATCCACAGCTTGATCGGCAACTCGCCCTCGTTGCGTTACCTCAGCGAAATGAGCGAAGGCGCGCTCCGCAGCCTGGAAAACCAGTGGCACAAGATTTACATCGGCTGGCACGCCATTCTCGGCCAGCTCAAGGTCCGCCAGACCAACACCGAACCGAAATCGGCGTTCGCGGGACTATTTGAAAAATTGGCGAAGGCGTAAGCCCGCTCGCCGCGTGAGTTGGAAACGGCCGCGCCCCTCAGACTGAGGGGCGCGGCTTTTTTGTTGGAATGATTGTGTCGCTTACGACGCCGCAGGAGTTACGTCAGTCGAGGCTGAGGCAGCTTCGGGTGCGGCGGGCGCAACTTCACTCACCACCGGAGCTTCAGGAGCGCTTTCGACTACGCCGGCTTCAGCTTGCGGCGCCGCTTCAACTTCAACCGCCGCTCCCGTTGCCAGCGCAGCGGCTGCGGGAGCTGGTTTGGCCACGGGTTTCGGCGGCTTGGGCAAAGGCTTCTTCGCCGTGTCCAACTGGCCGTTGGCAAACTCGATCACGTGCCCCTGATGCACCAGCCAATGCAGATCGGAGATCAACGCCGTCTGTTCCGCCGTCGGCTCAGGGGCGGCAGGTGCGGCGGCCGGAACGGCAGCTTCGCCTTCAACTGGAGCGACCGGAATGACCGTCGGTGCGACTGGCGAAGGCGCAAGCGCCTCGATCAGCTTGCGGCGATTGCTCTTCGGCGTCGCGTTGATGAATTCGACGATGCGTTTCACCCCCGTGGACACCGGCGTGGTTTCCAAGTCGAGATAATGCGGACGCGCCACGGCCACGTGCGTCACGGTCTTGTTTACCTTGAAGAACTGGAGTCCGTGATGCGCAAATGCCTGGCTCAGCGATGTCGCGATCTGCATCGGGAAACGGCGCTGTTCAGAGAGAAGGTTTTGCACCAACCGCCCCAGGCCGCCGCGCAATGACCGCGCCGCCATGCCGCTGACGACATGCGACTCGACAGTCTTGATGATCGTTTCCTTGTGCGTCGCACGAAAATGCTTCTCCACGTCTTCGCGGGTCGCCAGCTTCAGCGGCTCGGGCACGTTGAGACAGGTGTATTCGGTCTTCCAGCTCAGTTCCTCGACCCATTGCTTCACCACGGCTTCGTCGCGCACGATTTTGACACGCGACTTGTAAACTTCGAACGGCATCCGCGCGAAGCGTTCTGCGTGCAACTTGCTAAGCTTGGTCTGGTAATCGTGATAGTTCGGCGGGCCGAGAATGACGCCGCTCAAACCGCATTGACCGACGAACGTGTAAACGCCCTTCGGCGCTTCGGCTTGAATCTTGTCGGCCTGGTAGAACGTGGCGAAATGCTTCTGGAGCACGTGCGCCACGGCTTCGTCTTCCGTCAGCCAGATGGTTTCGTCCAACGCGCAATGGAACAGCGGCTGGATCACCTGCCCTTGCGGGTTCTTCTTGGTCGCAAACCGGATCGTATAACGCTCCGGCTTCTGGATGACGAGAAACGCGATGTCGAACAACGGAAACGCCCGCCCGGTCATCTTGACCTGACGCGCCATGGACTCGACCCCCTTTTCGTCGGGAATGATCGAAGCGATGACTTCCGGCAATGGCTGCACCGGCTCGCGGCGTTCCATTGACTCTTGCGGCCCGCGCCGATCGTCACGGGAGAATCCACCACGCGGCCCCTGGCCTTGCGGCCGCGGTCCATCCCGACGCGGTCCACGTGCCCCCGCACCCGCACCTTCCGGACGACGCCCCTGCCCCGGCCCCCCCGGTCCACGACTGCCGCCGCCCCCACCAAAGCCGCCTTCGCGACGCGGCGGACGCGGTCCCCGACGTTCGCCCCGGTCCTCACGACCAGCGCCTTCGTTGCCAGTAAATTTGGCGTAGCGGTTGGGGTTGTTGGCAGATTCCTGCGCCCACGCGGGGAGGAACAGTTTTTCCAGGTCAAGGTCCGTTTCCGGATTGATGTTCATATGTTACGACAGCCCTCAACATGAGGACTCGATAATTTGTTACCCTGACAGTTTGGCGGGCCGTCGCGCTGATTGCAACGCCAGAAAACCCGCCGATTGACTCCCTCCAGCTTCTCGCCGAGCATCAGGTCCGACTTATGAGCGACACCTCTTTCCCGGAATACATCGAGAACCTCCCCAACCTCTGCGGCAACGAAGCGGTCATCGAACAGACCTTGCGCGACCGCAAACGCTCGGCCCCGGTCGGCGGCATTGACTTTGGCAACATCCAGAGCGCCTGCGCCATCGCCCTGCACATGCACCAACCGCTCATTCCCGCCGGCGGTCACGATCTCCAGACCGCCGATGTCATCAGCAATCTCAAGCACATGATGGACAACCCGGGCAGCGGCGATAACCACAACGCCTCCGTGTTCCACTGGTGCTACAAGCGCATGGGCGAGTTCATCCCGCAGTTGATTGACGAGGGCAAGCAACCGCGCGCGATGCTCGAATACTCCGGCACGCTTTTCCACGGGATGCGCCACATGGGACTGAACGACGTCTTCGACAATCTCAAGCGCATCACCTGCGACCCGCGTTATAGCTACGCCGTCGAATGGCTCGGGATGCCGTGGGGCCACGCCGTCGCGCCGTCCACCCCATCACAGGATTTCCGGTTGCATGTGAAGGCGTTTCAACATCACTTCGCGGGCATCTTCGGCCTCGAAGCACTAAAACGCGTGCGTGGATTTTCGCCATCCGAAATGGCGCTGCCGAATCATCCTGACACCGCATACGAATACATCAAAACGCTCAAGGACTGCGGCTACGAATGGGTGCTCATTCAGGAACACAGCGTCGAGCGTCCCGAAAACGGCCACGGTCCGGAAAAGAAACATCTCCCCCATCGCCTCGTCTGCCGGAACTCCAAGGGCGAAGAGGCCAGCATCATTGCCATCCTCAAGACGCAGGGCAGCGACACGAAGCTCGTCGCGCAGATGCAGCCTTACTACGAAGCCAAGAGCCTGTCGCGCTGGGAACTGGCCGGCAAATCCGTCCCGCCACTCGTCACCCAGATTGCCGATGGCGAAAACGGCGGCGTGATGATGAACGAGTTTCCGCCCAAGTTCCTCGAGGTTTCCCGCGAAGCGACCGGCTCGCGCTCGCCCATGATGAACGTCTCCGAGTACCTCGATCATCTCTACGCGCTCGGCATCAAGGAAACCGACCTCCCGGCACTGCAACCGATCCACCAGAAACGCATCTGGGAACGCTTCAAGCCGGCGGACGGCGAGAAAAAACTCGCCGAGGTCATCGAGCAACTGAAGAAGGAAGATCACCGCTTCCACATGGAGGGCGGCAGTTGGACCAACGACATCTCCTGGGTGCGCGGTTACGAAAACGTCCTCGGCCCGATGGAGAAAGTCAGTTCGCTCTTCAACGAGAAGGTGCTCAAGAAGAAGTTTGCCACCAACGACACGCGCTATCGCAAAGCCCTGTTCTACCTGCTCTGCTCGCAGACGAGTTGTTACCGTTATTGGGGTCAGGGCATCTGGACGGATTACGGTCGCGAACTCTGCCGCCGCGCCGAGGCGATTGTGACTCACGACTTTTGAACAGGAGGAAACAGAGAGAACAGAGGTGGATAATTTCTCGTTCACCGTCACAAGCTTCTACTGTTCAAAGTAATTACCTCCGTTACCTCTGTTCCCTCCTGTAAAAATAAACTGGGGGTTGGTGCGAGCCAACCCCCAGAAACCAAACCCAGTAGAGAAGAGCATCAGGCTTTCACCCAATACATACCAGCGGAGTTATGATGGGACTTTCGTTCACGCGCTGAGGCGTAACCGGAGAGAAATGCGGCGTCGCCTCTTTTGGAATTGAACATCGCATTTTCATGCCGGTGGAAAAGCAGGCGACATACCAGCAGCACTTATCGCATGAATTCGCGAGTATTCGGGTTGTGGTTGTCCCGTTGACAGACAGCCGGGTGTCTCCGGTGTCCGCGCAACAGCCTCTCCCTCCGAGGCTTTCCCCGGTCATCTCCCGGGGAAACGATCCAGCTTGGGCAACTCACCCACGCGCGGATCCACTTCAAAAATCACCCCGCGCCGCACCACGGTGAACTTGGTTTTCCCCGCCAACGCCGCGGCTTCCATCACTTCCCATGGCGTCAGATTCCAACCGGCGAAGGTGTGCCGGTAAAAATGCCATGAGCCCGTCGTACCCTCGTACGGCAGTAACGATGCGGGAATCTTCTTCTTCATCAAACCGAGCAACTGCGTCCAGTCGCGATCAATCGCCTGCAAATGCGGCAGTGGCTTGCCGGCCCGCAATTTTTTCTGCGTGCCCTCATGGGTGATTTTGAAATCCAACTCCAGGACATCCTCACCCGAATACAACAACACGAACGGTGCCCGGAAGGTCAGCCGCAGCGGCGACTGATTGGTCAGCGCCACCAGCGCATCCAGCAGGCTCGGGCGATCGTTCGTGACTGTGACATGGACGCGTTTGAAGAAATACAACTCGTCCGTCGCACCCGGCATGAAAATCAGTGCCTTCGCCACGGCGTTGGATTGAAAGCTGGGCAGAAGAATCTGCGCGCAATTCGTGTGATTCAGCACGCTGACATTCGTCGCCAGCGGCATTCGGCTCAACGCGTCGGTCCAGGCTTGGTCGGCGCAGCTACCAATGGCGGGCATCAGAAATCCCGCCAGCGCCAAACCAAGAACAAACCAACACGGAGCGGCAGCCCCCTTTGCGCTCCTCGGCGAACCCTGCGTCTCGACGTTTAGAACAGTTCGCAAAACGTTTGGCGGAACCGAATTCCCCTCCCCTGGCCTGCGGCCACCCTCTCCCCATCGGATGGGGAGAGGGCCGGGGTGAGGGGCCTTTCGCCAACACCTTGTTTCCGACATTCTTTTCGCAGTACGCTCTATTGGTTTCATGGCTCCGGTCAGAAAGAGAGTTGCACTACACGTTCCTGGATTTGCGTCAGCCAACGGTCATAAAAACTCAACAGTCGCCAGATGCGCAGCAAAGCGTCGGTGGGCTTGGGCGTCGCGGTTTCCCAGCCGGCATCCACGGTTTGCAACTCGCCGATCAAGAGTTCCCGCCGCGCGGAAATCTTTTCCCGCAACGCTCCGAGCTTTTCCACCCAATCCTGACTCCGCTCGAAAAACTGCACCTGCAACAGCGGCGATGTCGCCTTACCCTTCTCCGCCAGCAGCGCGTCCACTTCACGAAACACTTTCCCGACGCTGAAGAACACTTCCATCAAGTCATCAGGAACGTTGGTCAGATCCGAGGGCTTTGCGCCCAGTTCCAATTCCAAGAGATGCCGGATGCGATGACGCGGTTCGCGGAGACAGTTATACGCGGCGTTGAGTTCGGTATAGCGCTGGTTGGCGGCAAGTTTATCGGCTTCGAAAGATTGATGGAAGCGGTCGGGATGAACCTCAGTGGAGCGGGCGAGAAATTTTGCCTTGAGCGCCTCGGCATCGAGCCAAGGGCGACGCGGCTCATTCAGCAGAGCAAAATGATCGGTCATCAGGCGCTGAAGCTTTCGCCGCAGGAACAGCTTGTCGCGGCGTTGGGGTTCTTCACCTTGAAACCGCCATCGGTCAGCGCGTCCACGTAATCCAGTTCGCTGCCGGTGACATAAAGCGCGCTCTTCGGGTCCACGACGACTTTCACGCCGGCGGACTCGACGAGGAAATCGCGGTTCGCCGGCGCGTCCTGCAGATCCATCTTGTATTGCAGGCCGGAACAACCGCCGCCCACCACCGCCACCCGCAACACGCCGCCAGGACGACCCTGCTTCGTCAGCAATGTGGAAACTTTTTTTGCGGCATTGGCGGTCAGTTTGACCAGCCGTTCATCGCCGATGCGGAAGCTGGGAGCTGTGGTTTGGGTTTGAGTGGTTCGGGCAATCATTACAACAACCACAGGCTAGTCGGCAATTGACCGACCGTCAACGCGCCTCAATGGCAGGAGATTTCGGCGTCAGGCTGCGCGGGAAGTTTCGGGCTGACATACGGGATACCCAATGCCATGCCCCGCAGCAGCAACAACATGCCGACGAGAATCAGGCTCGCGGGAATCAGTCGCTGCACCTTGAAACGCAGCGCGAACTGAAGCTTCGTGCCCAGCAACGAAATCGCCAGCAGCATCGGCACCGTGCCCAGACCGAACGCGATCATGTAGCGCATCCCGGACAACACATCGCCCGTGGCGGTCGCGGCGGCGCAGGCCACGTAAACCAGCCCGCACGGCAATAGACCGTTCAACAGGCCGATGCCGAACATCGCGGGCACGGCGCGGCGTTGGAGCATTGCGCCCAAAGCGGCCTTCAGCCAGTTCACCCCGCGCGTCACTGGAACGCGGTTCGCAAACCGAGGCGCAACGATGACTCCCACCAGAATCAACGCCCCAAGCCCCAGCGACACCCAGCGTTGCAATCCCGCCAGCGCAACGCCCTGCCCCAGCAGTCCAAACATCGCGCCCATGCCGGCGTAGGTGATGATGCGCCCGAAGTTATAAAGCAATCGTCCAGCGAGAAATGAACCCTGTCCCCTGCCCCAATGCGGCAACGCCAGCGCCAGCGGTCCGCACATCCCGGCGCAGTGGGCGCTGCCCACGAAGCCAAGCAAGAATGCCGTCCAGAGTTGCATGTGTTTTGGAGCGCCGAGCACCGCCTCGGCAAGCTTCAATAAAAATTCATACTGCTTCACGCCGGGCCGGAGCGCGGCGCTCCATCACTAACCGCTCGTGACAATCACCGGTTGATCGAGAAAATAGTCCTGCCCGTTCGCATTCCACTTCACGCGGACCTTCCACAAACCATCGGCCAATTTTTTGGCATCGAGACGTTGCGTGCCATCAGCAGCCAAAACAAGTGGGAGTTCCCGATCGAGGCGCGCGTCGGAGGGACGATAAAGATGAATGCTGCCAGTAACGCCCGGCGCTTGAGCTTCCGGCAAGGTGATGATGATCGTTTGTCCGGCTGGCTCAAAGGTCACCACGGTCTTGGTGGCCACCCCGTGCGAACGGTTCATCGAGTCGAGTTGCGATTGATACCCCACCTCGCGCTCGTAGTAATCGGCCGAAACCAGGTCCTCGCGTTGCCGCACCGCCCAGGCAATGAAGCCGGCGATGAACGTGATGGCGATGGCGAAGAAAACCGCGATGCTGATCGGCCACAGGTTGCGCGTGGGTTTGCTCATAGGATGCTCACTTTCTTGGGCCGACGAAAACAGTCTTCACGGTCTGGACGCGTTTGCCGCCGGAGTAAACGCCGACTTTCAGCTTGGTCGTCCCGCCGGTCAAAACCTCGGGTGCGAGTTGAATCAATACTGACGTCTCGGAAAGTTTGCCAGCCGGCACGACTAGATTCTTCTCACCCATGACTTGGAGTTGCCCGGCGATGCCTTCCAGCTTCAATTCCACCGGCAGCTCGCGCATGGTCTTGTTCACCAGCTTGAGCGTGTAAAGATTCTCGATCTTGCCGTCGGCAGTCAGCATGAACAATGAACCCGGTGCACGCAGAAACATCGCCTCCACCGCCGGGCGCATGAATACCAGCGTCAGAAACAAGGCAATCAATCCGGCCAACACCACGGCGTAAAGTTTCATGCGTGACGTGATGCGAAACGGCTCGCCCTTCTCGATGCTGTTCAATGACGCGTAACGGATCAACCCGCGCGGCGAACCGACCTTGTCCATCACACTGTCGCACGCGTCAATGCACGCGGTGCAATGCACGCATTCCATCTGCACACCGTTGCGGATGTCAATGCCCGTCGGGCAGACGGTGACGCATTGATGGCAATCAATGCAATCGCCATGACCGCTGGCAATGCGTTTCACCAGCGGTTGCTCGGCTTTGAGTTTGCCGCGCTTCTCGCCGCGTTTGTGATCGTAGGCCACGATCAGCGTGTTCTCGTCGAGCATCGTGGATTGCAGGCGGCCGTACGGACAGATGAACGTGCAAGCCTGCTCCCGGAAGCGCGCGAAGATGGCGAAGAACAGCAGCGTGAACAGCATCATGAACGTCAGTCCGGCGACGTGATTGCGCGGGTCATCCGTGATGATCTTGATGAGATCGTCGCTGCCGATGATATAGGCGAGCAGCGTGTTGCCGATGATGAAGGACAACACAAAGAAGATGCCGAGTTTGAAGCTCTTCTTCGCCAGCTTGCCGACGGTCCACGGCGCCGCGGCAAGTTTCTTCTGCGCGACGGCGTCGCCTTCGATCAGATATTCGAGTTTACGGAAGACCATCTCCATCATCACGGTTTGCGGGCACGTCCAGCCGCACCACAACCGCCCGAACGCCGTCGTGAAGACGATGATGCCGGTGATGAAGATGAGCAATGCGACCGCGAAGATGATCATGTCCTGCGGCCAGAAAAGCTGGCCAAGGATGGAGAACCGCCGCTCGACGATATTGATCATGAGCAGCGGGTTGCCGTTGAGCTTGATGAACGGCCCGGCGAACATGCCCCCGATCAGCAACCAACTCAGCCACGTGCGTCGATCCGTCCACTTGCCTTGCGGCTTCTTCGCGTAAACCCACTGCCGATGGCCGAACTTGTCGGCCGTCGTCAGATGATCGCGGAAATTTTCCCGATCCGCCTCCTGCGAGGCCTGAAAAGGATCGTGGCCGGCGGGTTTCTTGGGCGGTGAAGTCATCGTTGCTGATGGGTTACAACATCCGCCCTCACCCCGGCCCTCTCCCCCGGGGAGAGGGAGAGTTCGTTTCCGCGTTTAGTCGAATTGTTGGCGGCTGGATTTACCATGTCATTGTACAACTCGATTGACGGCGACTATATCGCCCCCCTCTCCCCGGGGGAGAGGGTCGGGGTGAGGGCGGGCGTTAAACCTTCTTTCATAACATCACTCAAACGCACTCGGTCCCGTCGGGGCGGTCACCGTATTTTCCGCCGGCTTGGGATTCTTCGGCGTCGTTCCGCGCAACGTGTAGATGTAACTGCTCACCGCCTTGATCTGGTCGGGGTTCAACACCCCGCGCCACGCCAACATGCCCTTGGCCGGCACGCCGTTGATGATGGTTTTCACGTTGTCCACGTAGTTCGAGCCGTGAATCCAGTAATCGTCACACAGATTCGGGCCGACCAGCCCACCGCCGTCGGGCTGATGGCACGGCGCACAATAGGTGATGAACAACCGCTGTCCCTCGCCCAGCACGACCTTGTCCGTGGCGGGCGTGAGCGACGCGATGTCCGACTCGAACTTCGCGATGGACGCGTTCTTGATCGCTTCGCCGCGTTTCCATTCCTTCGTGTATTCGGCGGCCTGCAGATCGCCCGCACCGACGACATGGTAATAGATCATGTAAATCACCGCGAACACGATGGAAAGGTTGAACAACCACACCCACCAGCGCGGGAGCAGATTGTCGAGTTCCTTGATGCCGTCGGCCTCGTGTTCGAGGAGTTTTGCGTTGTCGGGATTACCAGGATTGCCGTTATTCATTTGCCGCTCCTTTCCGGTCGGATTTTTTCTCGCCGTCGTCCAGCGGCAGCGCGCTCATGGTTTTGGCGAAGGACTTCTTCATCGCGAAAACCCAGATGAGCATGCCGACGAACACCGCGAAGAACAGGGTGATGGAGATGACGCCGTATAAGCCGACGCCGCCGATGTCGCTAAGAACATTTTTAATCATAATTCAAAAGAGGTTTTAACCACGGATGAACACGGATAAACCCGGATGGAAAACTGAAGGCTGCTGGTAGGGCGCGTCACTCCGTGCGCGCCGTCGCGATGACTGTCACGAGCGGCGGGCAGAGGACCGCCCGCGCTCTGTTCACATCCGTGTCCATCGGTGTTCATCCGTGGTTTCATTTTCAGTTCGCGGCTGTAGTGGTCGTGGTTTCCACCGGCGCCGCGGCCTTGATGTCCTTGCCGAGCCGTTGCAGATACGCGATGAGCGCGATGATCTCGCGGTCGGGCTGCGATTCCACCGAGCCGACCTTGAGTCCGAGCACGATGGCGTCGGCCTGCTTTTGCAGGTCTTTCTGCGCGTCGCCCTTTTCGTAGCCGACCGGATAGGGCACGCCGACCTTGCGGAGCGCGGCGATGCGCGGCGGCATCGCGTTCGTGTCAATCCTTTGGGTCAACAACCACGAATAGCGCGGCATGATCGAACCCGGCGAGGTGCTGCCCGGATCATCCATGTGGTTATAGTGCCACGCGTCGGGATACTTGCCGCCTTCGCGATGCAGATCCGGCCCGGTGCGTTTGCTGCCCCAGAGGAATGGATGATCGTTTACGAATTCACCCGCTTTGGAGTATTCGCCGTAGCGTTCGGTTTCGCTGCGGAACGGCCGGATCATCTGCGAATGGCAACCCACGCAGCCTTCGCGGATGTAGATGTCGCGGCCCATGACTTCCAGCGGCGTGTACGGGGTCACGCTCGTGATGGTCGGGACGTTATTTTTGATCAGATACATCGGGACGATCTCGATCAATCCCCCGATCGCCACCGCCACCAGCGCGAGAATGGTCAACGTAATCGGCTTCGCTTCGAGCCAGCGATGTTTCCACGGATGATCATCGTGCCCGGCCTCGCCTTTGACGAGGGCCGCCGCTTGCGCTTCGGTTTCCGGCTCGAACCTGCCCGCCTTCGCCGTGCGCCAGAGGTTGTAAGTCATCAACACCGCGCCGACGATGTAGAGCGAGCCGCCGAGGGCGCGCAGCTTGTAGAGCGGCACGATTTGCAAAACGGTTTCGAGGAAGTTCGGATATTGCAGGAAGCCTTCCGGCGTGAATTGTTTCCACATCAAGCCCTGGGTGATGCCGCTCGCATACATCGGCACGACGTAGAACATCATCCCGAGCAGCGCGATCCAGAAGTGCCAGTTGGCGAGTTTGACGGAATACAACTGCGTGTTCCACATGCGGGGGAACAGCCAGTACAGCATCGAGAAGGCGATGAAACCGTTCCAGCCCAGCGCGCCGGTGTGAACGTGGGCGATGGTCCAGTCCGTGTAGTGCGAGAGCGAGTTCACCGATTTGATCGCGAGCATCGGGCCTTCGAGCGTCGCCATGCCGTAAGCCGTCAGGGCCACGACCATGAATTTCAGCATCGGGTCGGTGCGGACCTTGTCCCACGCGCCGCGCAACGTGAGCAATCCATTCAACATGCCGCCCCAACTCGGCGCGATGAGCATGATCGAGAACACCATGCCGAGCGATTGCGCCCAATCCGGCAATGCCGTGTACAGCAGGTGATGCGGCCCGGCCCAGATGTAAATGAAGATCAGCGCCCAGAAATGGATGATGGAAAGCCGGTAGCTGAACACGGGACGATCCGCCGCTTTCGGCAGGAAGTAATACATGAGACCGAGGAACGGCGTGGTGAGGAAGAACGCCACGGCGTTGTGACCGTACCACCATTGCACCAACGCGTCCTGCACGCCGGCGTAGATCGGGTAACTCTTGAACGCGCTCGCGGGCATCTCGAGCGAGTTGACGATATGCAGCAGCGCCACGGTGACCGCAGTCGCGATGTAAAACCAGATGGCGACGTAGATATGTTTCTCGCGGCGCTTGATGATCGTTCCCATCAGATTGACCGTGAACACCACCCAGACCAGCGCGATGGCGATGTCAATCGGCCATTCGAGTTCCGCGTATTCCTTGCTCGTCGTCAGGCCGAGCGGCAGCGTGATGGCCGCGCTGACGATGATCGCCTGCCAGCCCCAGAAATTCACCCAACTCAGGAGATCGCTGAACATGCGCGCCTTGCACAGCCGTTGCAGCGAATAATAGATACCCATGAACATCGCGTTACCGACGAACGCGAAGATCACCGCGTTCGTGTGCAGCGGGCGCAGCCGCCCGAACGTGGTGTATTGCAGGTTCAGGTTCAAGTCCGGCCAGAACAACTGGCACGCGATCAGCAACCCCGCGCTGAAGCCCACGAGCCCCCAGATGATGGTGGCGATCGCGAACGCGCGGACGATACGGTTATCGTATTTGAAGGTTTCGATGTTCGATTTCATTTCGTTTCAGATTTAATGGGAGATTCTTTGGCAGGCTCGGGTTTTTTGGACTTCTTTTCTTCGAGCAAGAGCCGCATCGAAGGCGTGCAGGTGTCTTCGTATTGCCCGGAACGCACCGCCCAGATAAACGCCGCGAGAAAACCGACCGCGATGAGGATGCTCAACGGAATCAGGAGCAGGATGACAATCATGGCCGCACCTCCGCCTTGGCAAAGGTCCGGCGCCCCAACCACGTCGCCGCCCCGCACGCAAACGCCACCACCGTCACCGAACTCACCGGCATCAAAACCGCACAAACGACCGGCGACAATCTCCCGCTCGCGGCAATCGCCACGCCGACGAGATTGTACGCTGCCGAAATCCAGAACGCCGCCCGCACCACGCGCAACGATTGCTTCGCATAACGCAGCACCTCCGCCGTCCGCGTCACCATGCCCGCCGCTAGAATCACATCGCTCGCCGGTGAGAACGCGCTCACGTTCTCCACCACCGCCACGCCCACATCCGCCTGCCGCAGCGCGCCCGCGTCATTCAAGCCATCCCCCACCATCATCACCGTCCGGCCTGCTTCCTGGCGGTGCTTGATGAAGGTCAGCTTGTCGAGCGGACTTTGATTGAAATTCAGTTGGGCCTTCACCCCAAACATTTCCGCGAACCGCTCGCGCTCCTTCTCGTTATCGCCGCTCAACAAAGCCACTTCACACCCGCGATTCAGCCCCGCCACCAATTGATCGGTCGCCGGGCGCAACGCACTCGCCAGCACATAGCCGCCGCGATACTTCCCATCAATCGCCACATGCACCACGCTCCCTTGGAGCGCGGCTGTCCCCAGCCGCAGCGCGCCGGATAACATGCCATCATCGAAAGTTCGTGAATGCTCGTCACTGCGACCCGCTGTGGCTGAGACAGCCGCGCTCCGAGCACCCCTGCTTTCCAACCACGCCGCCGACCCCATCCAGATTTCATGACCGGCCACGCTGCCTTCCATGCCGCAGCCCGGCGTTTCCAAAAACGACCGCACCGGCTCGGGGAAATAATCGCGCTTGATCGCCTCTCCAATCCGCACCGGCAACGGATGCGTCGAGTGCCGCGTCATGGAGAACAACCAGCGCTCCTCGGTTTCGGTCAACGCCCCGCCGGGAAACCGTTCATTGTTTGAATTTGAAAAACATCCAACATCCAACATTGAACGCCCAACATCCAAAGCCTTCCGCGCGGGACCCTCATTCGATGTTGGATGTTGGATGTTGGGCGTTGGATGTTTTCCGTTCTCCACGCCCACCCACGTCACACTGCCCGCCCCCGCCGCCGTGAGCGTTCCCGTTTTGTCGAACACCACCGAATCCACCTCCGCCAACGTCTCGAGGACATAGGGATTCTTCAGATAAACATTCCGCCGCGAGAGCACGCGCTGCGCTGTGCCCAAGGCGAACGGCGCCGCCAGCGCCAGCGCACACGGACACGCCACAATCAACACCGACGTGAATGACTTCACCGCCAGCGCCGGATTCACAAACGCCCAGAACACCGCCGCCCCCACCGCAATCGCGATGACGATCTTCGTGAACCGCTGGCTGTAGGTGTTGGTGATCTGGTTGAGCAGTTCGCCCTTCTCCTTGCGGAAGGCATCCTGATTCCACAGCGACGTCAGATAGCTTTGCGAAACCGCTTTCACCATGACGATTTCAATCGCGCCGCCCATCTGCCGTCCACCCGCGTAGAGGTAATCGTCCGCTTTTTTTTCCACCGGCTCGGATTCACCCGTGACAAAGCTGTAATCAATCAACGCCGGCCCGCTGATGAGTTTGGCGTCGGCTGGGATGAGTTCGCCGTTACGAATGATAAGCCGATCCCCCACCGCAAGCTGCGCGAGGGAAACATGCGTTTCGACCGGAGCGCCGATCTCCAGATCGGCTCGGTTCTGTAATTTGTCACCAGCGAGCCGATCTGGAGATCGGCGCTCCTTCCGCGTGACCGACAACGGAAAGAACGACTTGTAATCCCGATCAAACGCCAGCCGGTCATACGTCTTCTGCTGGAACAACCGCCCGCAGAGCAGGAAGAAAATCAACCCACACAACGAATCGAAATAACCATCACCGCGCCCGCTGAAAACTTCGTAGCAACTCTGGAGATAAATCGCCGCCACGCCCGCCGCGATCGGCACATCAATGTTCAGCAGTTTTTGTTGCAGACTGCGCCACGCGGCTTTCCAGTATTCCAGCGCGCTGTAAGTCACCACCGGCGTCGCCAGCAAAAAGCTGATTAACCCAACCATCTTGCGGAAGCCCGGCCCGGCGAACGCATCCAACCCCAGATACGCCGAAATGCTGAACAGCATGATGTTGCCGAACGCAAAACCCGCCAGCCCCAGTTGAATCCACAACCGCCGCGCCACCCTGCTCTGCGGTTTACCTTCGAGCGACGACAGCTTCAACTCCGGCTCATAGCCCAACGACGCCAGCAGCGTGACCACTTCGCTGAGCTTGACCTGGGTCGAATCGAACGCGAGCGCGACCTCTTTGCGGGGAAAATTGACCTGCGTCTGCCCGATGCCCGGCTTGAGTTGGAACAAGTTTTCCAAAAGCCACACGCAGGCGATGCAGTGGATGGACGGGATATGGAACGTGACCCGCGTCAGTTTGGCATCGGAAAAATCCACCAGCTTCTCGCGCACCGCCGGTTCATCGAGAAAGTTGAACTGTCCGGCTTTGACTGTGGCCGTGATGCGGACGCCGGCGGTTTCACTGAGTTTGTAGAAGTCCGTCAACCCGTTGGCCGAGAGAATTTCGAAGACGGTGCAGCAGCCATTACAACAGAACGACTTCTCCTGCGCGGTGTACACCGCGCCGCGACAGAGCGTGCCGCAATGGAAGCACGCCAGCGCGGGCGTATCTCCGCCGTTGCGGGCGGAAATTGCGTTCGCGCCAGCAGGCAGACTGGCAGAACTGGGCTTCCACAGACTCATTACCGATGAAAATCATCGTCAACAAACCGCCTACTTGGCTCCGCATTCTCTACCCAAGACTCACCCTTTTTTGCTCTTAGCTATGCAAAAGTGGACATAGCCATCCAATCTGCAAGCCTATTTCAGCAGATGCTCGCGCAGGAACTGGATCGTGCTGAGAAACTGAAAATCCACATTGCGCTTCTTGCCAAAGCCGTGACCTTCATCCTTCGCCATCAGATACCAGACCGTGCCGCCTTTTTCGCGGATGGCTTTGACCATCTGCTCGGCTTCGGTCACCGGCACGCGCGGATCGTTCTGGCCCTGCACCACGAACAACGGCTTGCGAATTTTGTCCACGTTCGTCAGCGGCGAGATGCGTTGCAGATGTTCCGCCATCGCGGGATCCCGCTCGTCGCCGTATTCCACGCGGCGCAAATCGCGGCGATAATCCTGCGTGTTCTTCAGAAACGTGATGAAGCTCGAAATCCCCACCACGTCCACGCCGCAACGCAGCCGATCACTGAAATGCACCAGACTCGCCAATGTCATGTAGCCGCCGTAACTCCCGCCCATCACGGCGATGCGTTCCGCGTCCAAGCTGGCGTCCTGCGCGATCCAATCCAAAAACGCGCCGATGTCCTTCACGGAATCCTCGCGCTTGAAACCATTGTCCAGCGTCAGGAAGGTTTTGCCGTAACCACTCGATCCGCGCACGTTCGGGAACAAAATCGCCACGCCCAGTTCGTTCAAATAGTAATTGTTCCGCGCCTGAAAGATCGGGCGCGACTGACTCTCCGGCCCGCCGTGGATGTTCACGATGATCGGGCGTTTGCCGGGAAACTTTTTCGCATCGGGCCGATACAAAAAGCCCGAGACCGGCAAACCATCGAAGCTTTTCACGCGAATCAATTCCGGCTCGATGAAGCTCGCCGTGTTCAAGCCGCCCGTCTCGCTTTCCGTCCAGCGTTCGAGCTTCCGGGTTTTCACGTTGTAGGAATACGCGTCCGTCGGTGACTTGGCGGAATTAAAGTTGAACGCGAGGTCGCGCCCGTTCTCGTGCCACGTCACGCCGGACGGAATGCCCAGCGGCAGTTCCGGCCCGCGCAGCTTCTTGCCAGAGCGTGCGTCCAGCAGATGCAGCTTGCCGACGCCGTCTTCGTTTGAAATCAGCGCAATCGTTCTGCCGTCAGGAGAAAGATCAAACTCGGTTACATTCCACGGAATATCCGCCGTCAGAACTTTGATTTCCTTCGTCTGCAAATCCAGTCGCACGAGACGCTCGAACTCGGAATCCTTGTCCGTCGTGCAAAAAATGGCTTTGCCGTCCTTGGCAAACCGCGCGTCGCCATACGAAACCGGCGGCGCTTCGTCCGGCGTGAGCAATTCCTTCGCGCCCGTCTTTGCGTCGAGCAGATACAGCCGGCTCTTGTTGATGGAAATGTATTCCTGCAACAGCAGCCAGTTTTCGTCCGCCGACCAATCACTCACGCGCCAGCCGCCGCCCGTTGATTCGCACAGCAACCGATTCGACTTCGGCTCGGCGGGATTCATCACCCAGACGTCGGTGTCGCGACCTGTGCGGCGCGTCGAGGTGTAGGCGAATTGATTCCCGCTCTTGGAAAACCGCCCGCTGCCGTTGCGCGACTTACCATCGGTCAGCAACGTGATGCGGCCCGCGTCGGAATCGAGCCGGTAGTATTGATAGAACTCACCACCACCCGAGTCCTGCGCGAACACGATGTAACGCCCCTGCTTCGGTTGCCAGATGCCGCCGCCGACCGGCTCAGGCGTGAAGGTCAACTGCCGTCGCGCCCCACCGGGTATTTTGACTTCGTGCATTTGCGGCGTCTCGGCGAAACGCGTGCTGATGAGCATTTCGCGTTTCGTCGGATGCCAACTGCTGAAACCCGCCGCGCGAAATTCCAGATACCGCTCCGCCTCCGCTTTCAACTCTGGTGAATGTGGCGGCACGCCTTCGACAACGAGGTTTTCGGGGACTTGAGATAAAGTGGGATTAACAGCGGATGCCATGACCATGTAGCAGAGCAGATGTTTGAACGATTTCATATTTCAGAGGTCACCCGGACAGCGACCGCCACGGACTGTAGCAGCCGACGTCAGGAGGCTCAAACATCCATTCGACGGCGTAGATTCCCGGAGCGCGGCTGTGTGCGGGAGCACCAGCCGCAGCGTGCCACTAATGCAGGAATGTCAGAGGTGAACCGTGCTGACTGATCTGGCGAAGCTGCTGCGGCTGGTCCTGCGGACACAGCCGCGCTCCTACAATTACGGTTTTATCCCCAGTTCCTTCACCAAAAACGCCAGTTTGTCCGCGGCTTCCTCGATCAGCTTCGTCGTCGGCTTGCCCGCGCCGTGACCGGCCTTCACGTCAATGCGGATCAACGTCGGTGCCAGCCCAGCCTGCGCCGCTTGCAGCGTGGCGGCGAATTTGAAACTGTGCGCGGGCACCACGCGGTCGTCGTGATCGGCAGTCGTGACCATCGTCGCCGGATACTTCGTGCCAAACTTGATGTTGTGCAGTGGCGAATAAGCGTAGAGCGCGAGGAACTCCTCCGCGTTGTCCGCCGAGCCGTAATCGCTCGTCCACGCCCAGCCGATGGTGAACTTGTGGAAGCGCAGCATGTCCATCACGCCCACCGCCGGCAGACACGCGCCATACAAATCAGGCCGCTGCGTCATACACGCGCCGACGAGCAAACCGCCGTTGCTGCCGCCCGCAATCGCCAGCTTCTTCGGGTTCGTATAGCCGTTGGCAATCAACCATTCCGCCGCCGCGATGAAATCGTCGAACACATTTTGTTTTTGTAATTTCGTCCCGGCCTGATGCCACGCCTGCCCATATTCGCCGCCGCCGCGCAAATTGGGCACCGCATACACGCCGCCCATTTCCATCCACGCGAGATTCCCGACCGAGAAGGACGGCGTGAGACTGATGTTGAATCCACCGTAACCGTAAAGCAGCGTGGGCCGCTGGCCATCGAGCTTGAGGCCGCGCTTGTGCGTGATGAACATCGGCACGCTCGTGCCGTCTTTGCTGAGATAGAACACCTGCTGCGTCTCGTAGTCGGCGGGATTGAACTTCAGCTTCGGCGCGCGGAACTCTGTGCTCGCGCCTGTGTCGAGATTGAGCCGATAAATGATTCCCGGCGTCGTGAAACTCGTGAATGAATAAAACGTCTCGGTATCAGCACGTTTGCCGGGGAAGCCACCCGCTGAACCGATGCCCGGCAATTCGATTTCGCGGACGAATTTCCCGTCCAGCCCAAACACCTTCACCTGACTGCGCGCGTCCTTGAGATACACGCAGAGGAATTGATTGTTGATGACGCGCACGCTGGTGAGCGTTTCGTCGGCTTGCGGAATGATTTCCTTCCAGTTCTCGCGCGCAGGATTGCGAATGTCCACGGCGATGACCCGATGCCGCGGCGCGTTGAGATCGGTCTTGAACCAAAACACCGGCCCGTCGTTGTCCACGAAGGAATAATCCGCATCGAAATCCATCAGCAACTCGACCACGGGCGCATCGGGCGTCTGCAAATCCTGATAGAGCACACGATTCTTCGGGTCAGTGCCCTGCCCCGATGTGATGATGAGGTAATGCCCCTCCTCCGTAACACCGCCGCCGAAACTCCACTCCTTCTGATCCGGGCGATGATAAACCAGCTTGTCGTCGGCTTGCGGCGTGCCGAGGCGATGGAAGTACAGTTTGTGGAAATAATTCACCTTCGTGAGCTTCGCGGCTTCCGTCGGTTCATCGTAACGCGAGTAATAAAAACCACTGCCGTCCTTCGCCCATGATGCCCCGGAAAATTTCACCCACTTGATCACATCCGGCAGATCCGTCGCCATCCGCACATCGCGCACGCGCCATTCCTGCCAGTCCGATCCCGCCACGGACAAGCCATACGCCATCAGATTGCCATCGTCACTGATCTCGATGCCGCTCAACGCCACCGTGCCATCGGTCGAGAGTTTGTTCGGATCGAGCAGGACGGTCGGCTCGGCTTCGAGCGTGGGCAACGTGTAGAGCACGCTTTGATTTTGCAGACCGTCGTTCTTGTAATAGAAGTAGCGCCCGCCTTCCTTGAACGGCACGCCGTAACGCTCGAAGTTCCACAACTCGGTCAACCGTGCCTTGATCGCCGCGCGCTCGGGGATCGTGGCGAGATAATCAAACGTGATCTTGTTCTGCGCCTCAACCCACGCCTTGGTCGCGGCGGAATTGTCATCCTCCAGCCAGCGATACGGGTCTTTCACGGTGACGCCATGATAAACGTCCACCTGATTCGTGGTGACTGTGGCGGGGTAATGAAGCTTCTGTTTCGTGGTGACGCAACCGAACAGCAACACGCTCAGGAACACCGCGCCAAGCAACAGGCAAAATTTCATCCCCAATGAAGTAGGCAGAGGCGCAAACGAATGCAAGTCTTGCGCAAGCTTTTGGCCTGGATCAAAACCGAAGCCAGTTTTGGTTTGCTGACGACTCTAGAACTCTGTCCACACGAAAAGTTTCAACAGATGGTGTTACGCTCGCCCTCACCCTAACCCTCTCCCCCAAGGAGAGGGAACAAGCAGCGCACGCCTCAACCTATCCGCAAGTCCGGTCATCAAATCCAGTTGCAGGTTTTTGAGTGAGTCGGCGAATGTTTCCCCCTCTCCCCGGGGGAGAGGGCCGGGGTGAGGGCGAGCGTTCCCTCAAAACCATCTCAACTCCTCCGTAAGTTCAATGTCCCGTCTTCAATTCCACCACGTCGTGCGGAGCGGCTTCTTTCATGCCGGCGGGGCTGACGCGAATGTAGCGGGCTTTGGCGCGCAGTTGTTCGAGATTCGCCGCGCCGAGATAGCCCATGCCGGATTGAATGCCACCAACAAGCTGACCTAACACGCGGTCCACCGGGCCGACAACTTCCTTCAACGCTTCGATGCCTTCGGCGGCGACTTTCAGCGTCGGATTTTTGTCGTGGCCGTAGCGCGCGGCCGAGCCGGAGCGCATCGCCGCAAGACTGCCCATGCCGCGATATTGCTTGTAAAGCTTGCCGCCGATCTCCATGACTTCGCCCGGGGCTTCGGTGCAACCGGCGAGGATACCGCCGCAGATCACGGCGCTCGCCAGCGTCAGCGCTTTCACGATGTCGCCGCTCTTGGTGATGCCGCCGTCGGCGAGGATGGAAACGCCTTTCTTCGCGGCCATGCGCGAACAGACGTAGAGCGCGGTCATTTGCGGAATGCCGACGCCCGCGACGATGCGCGTGGTGCAGATCGAACCCGGACCTTGACCGATCTTGATTGTGTTCGCGCCGCAATCGGCGAGGTATTCCACGCCCGCCGCCGTGGTGACGTTGCCCGCGATGATGGGCAGATCAGGAAACTCGGAGCGCAGCAACTTTACGGTGTCGCCCACGCCTTTGCTGTGACCGTGCGCGGTGGAAACCGCCACGGCATCAATACCGCGTTCCACCAGTCCACCGACGTGCGTGAGGATGCGGTCGCGATCCAGTTCGCCGAACGCATTGCGCGTCGCGCTGACCGCTGCGCCGCAGACGAGGCGGAAGTGCGCGTCGCGCGCCGGGCGGAACTGCTCCTTCTTTTCCTGCGTGATGCGCTCGACGTCATTCATCGTGAACAAGCCGTGCAAGTGATCGTTCTCATCCACGACAAGCAGCTTGTGGATGCCGGGACGTTCAGTGAAAAATTTGTCGGCCCGCGCGATGGGATCTTTGCCGAGTTCCTTCTTGCTGATGGTCTGGACCTGCTCGCGCGGCGTCATCGCTTCGGAGACTTTGCGCTTGGCATAACGCGGCTTCACGACGTGACCGGAAAGCAGGCCGACGAGTTTGCCTTTTTCATCCACGACGGGGAATGTGCTGAAACCGAACTTGCGTTCGTCCACCATCGCGACCACGTCACCGACGAGTTGATCGGGGGAAACCTTGATCGGGTCGGGAATCATGCCGGGGACGTGATATTTCACACGGCTGACTTCGGAGAGTTGCTGGCGCTCGGGCATGTTGTAATGGATCAGGCCGAGGCCGCCGTTGAGCGCCATCGCCGTCGCCATGCGGGATTCGGTGACAGTGTCCATGTCCGCCGAGACGACGGGGATATTGAGCTTCAAACTCTCGGCGAGAATGGTTTCCAACTCGGTGTCGCGCGGGAGAACTTCCGAGTAAAGCGTGGCGAGGGTAATGTCGTCAAACGTGAGGCCGATGTGGTTCTGAGCCGGGAAAAACGCGTCGGCATTCCGGTAAAATTGGGAGTCGAGGTTTCGCGATTGCGCTGCCATGACAGAAGATGAAGAACCCGGCGCGGTCTTGGCAAGAAACAAAAATCAGTTCCAGCTTGTCGCCAGCCAGAAGCAGCCCACGCCCATCGCCACCACGGCGGCAGTGCCCATCAGACCGCGATAAGCATTCACCCCGCGCGCGCCGAAACGAGTGGTCAACCAACCCATCCCCCACGAAAACAAGGCCATGGCCGCAACCGTGCCGCCGCCGAAGGCGAGCAGATACGTCACCGATTCCATGGTGGTGCGAAAGGCCAGCGCCGGCAGTACGCCGAGAAAATGTGAGCTTCCCGCCAACCCGTGTAATGTCCCGATGCCGAAGGCCGCGTGCGTGTGGCGATGTTTGCTTTCCTGCGCCGGCGCATGGCCGTGCGAGTGCGTGTGGATGTGCAAGTGGCGTTCACCGTCGTGTTCGTGTTCGTGCGCGTGGAGGTTGTGTTTGAGCGCGGCGCGCAAGGCCCAGAAACCGATGCCGAGCAACATCACCCCAACGAGGCGCTCGCCCCACGTGGAAAGCCATTCAACGGAGATGAATGATTTCAGCCACAGCGACAGCAATCCGACGACCGCCACGCCCGCCGAATGTCCCAACCCCCAGCGCGCGCCGGGCAGCCAGGCGCGTTTCGGTTGACGCACGGCCAAGGGCGCAACCGCCGTCAGGTGATCCGGGCCGGTCCAGACGTGGACGGCTCCGGCGGTCAATCCGGTCACGGCGGCGATGAGAATGAGTGCGATCAAGCGGGCAGACTGTGCGAAATTTTGCCGGCCAAAGCAAAGAAAACCTCCGGGCCGAGATTGGCGCGCTTTTGCCCGCTTTATGCCGGCGCGGAAGCCGGTGCCGCGACCTTGGCCCGGATCAGATGCATGAGCGCCTTGACGGCCAGTTCGATGGGAAAGACCGGTTTGGCGATCACATCGTTGCCGCCGACATCAACCGCCTTCACGCGGCTGTCAAAATCGGCGTAGGACGTGACATAAATCACCGGCGTGTTTTCGTAGCCGGGCATTCCGCGGAGTCTGCGGCACAGATCAAACCCGTTCATCTGGGGCATCTCCACGTCCAACACCACGAGGTCATAACGGTTCTGCGCCAACAGCTCCAACGCTGTCGCCGGGCTTTCGGTCGTCCGCGCGGTGAGTTTGGCGCGATTCAGCGCGGCGAGCACGATGCGGTTGGACAGCGGGTCATCGTCCACGGCGAGCACTTCGCCGACCGCCACATCCACCCGCTGTTGGCTTCGGACGGATTCGATCAGCGTTCCGAGAAACTCGACGGCGGCGGTGATGGTGCGGGTGGTGGACGGATTGATGAATTGCGGTTTCTCCCCCAACTCGAACAGGAGCGCCTCCAACGCGCCGCTGAGCAGGGCGATGTGATGATAGCGGGCCAGTCCCGCCGCGCCGCTCAAATGATGTGCCTGCCGGCAAAACTCGTGGAGATTACCGGCCCGCCCGGCGGCAGCCGGGTCCTGGGCGAACTCCTGCGAAATCATTTTCAGATCGGTGAACTCCGTCGGCACGCTCTTCAGGAAAGCCTCGCGCGCTTCTTTGTAGAGCAGACTTGTGTCGGACGCCGCCGGCCCGGGCGCCGCCGCCGTGTCACCGGTGATTTGCCGGGCAAGTTCCAGCATCTTGTTCGGCGTGCATTCGCCCTTGATGATGGCGCGATCCACGCCCAGCGCGCTGACGGCGCGGGCGTGATCGCTCATGAACGCATTGGTCAGCACGACGACGGGCACTTTGGCGAGCACGGGGTTGGTGCGGATGAACTTGAGCACGTCCGTTCCGGAAAGGCGCGGCATCATCAGGTCCAGCACCACGAAGTCCGGCGTAAAACCAGTAAGCTGCTTGATGGCATCCAGCCCGTCCGTCGCCGTCCGCACCTCAAATCCGCCCTCGGCCAGTTTCTTCCGATACAACTCCAACACCAGAGCGTCGTCGTCCACCAGGAGGATTTTTTTCATGGGTTCAAGTGATCATGGGAGCCGCTGGAAGGTAGATGGTGAAGGCCGTGCCCTGCCCGGGCGCGGTCTTGACGTGCAACGCGCCGCCACCTTCCTTGACGAGTCGTTGCACGATGTTCAATCCCAGACCGGTGCCCTGACGGGCATCCTTGGTCGTGAAGTAGGGTTGAAAAATCTTGGGCAGAATGTCGGCCGGGATGCCCGGACCATTGTCGCTGACGGTCAGGCGGACCAGCGGGGCAAGGTTGTGGAAATTCTCCACGTTCAGCAGGCGTTCGCCGGGCACGTCTTTGAAACGGCACAGGTCCAGCGGCTCGGGCAATTTCCCGCCGGTGATCTGGACCATGTGCGGCTGGGGCGACGCCTGAAACGCGTTCACAGTCAGGTTCAGCAGCACCTGGATGAGATCCGTGCCGTTGATTTTCGCGGCGCAATCTTCGGCGAGCGGCTGGAGGGAAAATTCGTTGTTCTGCAGACTGGGATGCACCTGCACGAGATGGCCGAGATCGCTCAACAGTTGATTGACGCCCACCCGCGCGTGTTCGCCCGGCTGTTTGCGCAGGAAGCCGAGGTAGCGCCGGGAAATCTCAATGCAGTTGGTGACCTGCCGCGTCATGGTGCGCAACCGGTCCTTCACGAAGGTCAACCCCTCGGCATCGAGCGTCTCCGCCGCGCCGATGCGCTGATTGATGAGTTGCAGGAAGCCGGAGATGACCGTGAGCGGGCCGTTGATGTCGTGGATGATGCTGGCGTAAATGTCGCCGCGCGTCTGGGCCATCTGCCCTTCCAGCTTCTGGTTCTGCAATTCCTCGAACAACTGCTGCAGCTGCTCGTTGTTGTTGAGGACTTCCGTGTCGAACGTGCGCCGTTGCATCGCGCCGCTTACGGCCGCCCGGAGCGTCGGCAGCTCGAACGGCTTGTTCAGATAATCGCACGCGCGCAATTTCAGCGCCTGCCGGATGGTGTCGGTGGTCTCGAACGCCGTGAGCATCACGGCTTCAATGGTGGGATCAATGTATTTGATGCGCTCCAGCACTTCGACGCCCGACATGCCCGGCATCCGGATGTCGAGGATGGCCACATCAATCTTGTTCTGCTGCACGATCTCGATGGCCGCGGCGCCATCGGCGGCCGTGTACACTTCAAAATCGTCCTTGAACACGAAGCGCATGGACATCCGCGGCCCCTCTTCGTCGTCCACGATGAGCAGATTTCCCCGTTTGCGTAGCGTCTCGGCGGCAGTGACTGCGGCGTCGGTCATAGTTCTGAGGATCAAACTCGGACTCTGTCATTCGCACGGCTCGCCCAATCGTTCCCCTCCGGCGTTGGTCGAATCCTAGCCAACCGCCAGCCACGAACAAGCCAAAACCCGCGGTTTCCGGCGACTTCCTGCTGATGGAAACCGTACCCCTTGGCCGCCCGTTCCGGCAACCGTATCCAACTCCATCTTGAAACAGGCTGATGGCGTGGCGGATCATTCGCCAATGAAGTGCAAGGCCACGCGCCGCGAGTGCGCCACCCGGCGATGTTCCCACAGATAAATCCCCTGCCACGTCCCGAGCGCGAGCCGACCCTGTTGCAGCGGCAGACTCAGGTTCACGGTCGTCAAGGCGGTCCGCACATGCGCGGGCATGTCGTCGGCCCCTTCGCAGGTGTGGAGGAACAACGGATCACCGTCCGGCACGAGCCGCTTGAAAAAGTTTTCCAGGTCGGTGCGCACATCGGGATCGGCGTTCTCCTGGATCAGCAGCGAGGCCGAGGTGTGCCTCAGATGCAAGGTTACCAGGCCGGTGCGAAATTTCTCCCGGGCGATCCACGCCGCCACCTCCGCCGTGAACTCATACAACCCCCGCCCGCGGGTGGCGAGAGTCAGTTCATGACAAGCCTGGCGCAGCATGGTCAGGGAGTCGCCGGCTCTTTCGGAGCGGACTGGCGTTTCTCGAACAGCGCCTCGATCTCCGCATTGCGCGGGTGTCCCGCCGCGAGCGCCTTCTGATAATGGAAGCGCGCCAACGCCACGTTGGGCGGATTCTCCGCGGCATAGAACACCGCGAGATTGTTCTGCGCGCCGCCGTGATTCGAGTCCAGCACGATGGCCTTGCGGAACGCCTGTTCCGCCGGACCGCGCAGCCCCTTCTGACTCAGCGTAACGCCCAGGTAATTCTGGATGTCCGCGTTCTGCGGGTTCAACTTCGCCGCGCGATTCAACGCCACCACGGCCTCATCATACTTTTCCTGGCGGAATTTCAGATAACCCAGCAACGAATTCGCGTGCGGGTGCTCCGGAGCGACGGCCAACGCGCGGAGAATGTTCGTCTCCGCCTCGGCCAACCGGCCCTGCTCCATCTGGATCGCGGCCAGATTCGCCAGCGTGTAAGCGTTGCCCTCGTCCTGGCGCAGGATCGCCTGATAATTCTCCTCCGCCTGGTCATACTGCTTCGCGGCAAAATGTTTTTCCGCCTGCGCCGCCAACGCCACCGT
The DNA here is from genome assembly GCA_964594985.1 of uncultured Bifidobacterium sp. GTDB lineage: Bacteria > Verrucomicrobiota > Verrucomicrobiia > Limisphaerales > JADLHS01 > JADLHS01. The sequence goes on along the minus strand of CAZQNQ010000017.1, from coordinate 53,312 downwards.
GCCCGCCGGCAAATCCTTGGCGGGTTTGCGGCTGTCGGCTGGCTTCGCGGCCGTCGGGGTCTCCACCTTTGGCGGCCCGGGCACCGGCGCAAGCGCCGGCTTCGGCTGGGGTTGCTGGAACAACGCCAGCTCCTCGGCGGAATACGGGATCGCCTTCGTCTCGAAAACTTCCAGACGGGATTTGAGCGACTCCACCTCCCGCGTCAGTTGCTCAATCTTGGCGACCTGCTCGCGTGCGTGCGCGTCCTGGGCTTCGCGACCGCGCTTCTCCAACAGCTTGTAAAGCGTATCGCGTTGCCGCTCCAATTCCTTGACCCGCGCGGCGTCACTGGAACTCACCACCGTGGCAGACTTCGCCGGAGCAGCCGCTGGTGCGACGGTTTGTTTCAATCGCGTTTCCAAAGCGATCTTTTCCAACCGCAACACTTCCGCGCTCGACGCCATCTCCGCGAGCCGCGCCTCCGCCTCCGCCAGTTTGCGCGCGGTCTCGGAGGACTTGCCGTCCCCTGAAGTGGCGGCCTGCGACTTCGCTTCGCCGAGCTGCTTTTTGAGCAACTCATTCTCCACCCGCAACGCCGCGACCACTTCCCCGCTGGTTGCCGCCGTCCCCAGTTGTTCCTGCAACAACACCTTCTCCGCCGCCAGCTTTTCGTTGCGCGCCTGCTGTTCCACCAGGCGGGCATTCGTTTCCGTCAACATCCGCCTGGCGTCCTCCAATTCCTTCGCGCTCGCCGCCGGTGCGAGCCGATTCTTCTCCTGCTCCAGCCCGGCCTTGAGCAATTCGTTTTCCTTGGACAAGGCCTGCACCTTCTCCTGCGCCTTGGCCAATTCGCGCGGGTCCACCGTCGCCGGTTGCGTCGCCAGCGCTTCCTTCAACTTGGATTCCAGCACCATCTTCTCCGATTGCAATTGCCTCACCGCATTCTGCAGCTCGGCAAGCTGTTGCGCCGCCGCATCATTCGGGGCGGCAGTGGGCGCGACAGTTGGCGTTGCCTTTTTGTCCGGCGTGCCGGTCGTGGGCGGCAGCTTCGCGGCCGGAGCCGTTTCTTGGACCGCAGTGATCTTGGTGTCGAGATAATTGAGGCGGTAGCTGACCACCTTGGGCTGCCATGTCGGATGGACGCGCTGGATTTGTTTCAGCCCGGTCTGCGCTTCGAGGTATTTGGACAGGGCGCTTTGGTCATCCCCGGACGCGCGCAACGCATCCGCCTCCTGGATGAGATTGTAGATGCGGACATATTGTTCGTCCGCTGACTGCGCCGCGGCGAAATGCGTAAAAACGAACAGCCCGAACAACAAAACTAACAAACGACTCATCCCGGTAATGTAGCGAGCCGGGTGACATATTGGCAACGGCCACGTGCGGAAATTGACACGGGCTTGACGGACATGCTAGCGTCCGTAGCGTCAGTTGACTCGGATTATGAGCTCAATCCTGAACCAACATGTTCTCGTGTTGAACCGGCTGTGGCAGGCGGTAAACGTCTGCACCGCGCGGCGCGCTCTGACCCTTCTTTTCCAAGGTCACGCGCAGGTCGTCCTCGACCACGCCGACGGTTCCTTCCAAACCTACACCTTTTCCGCGTGGCACGACCTGTCCCAAACCGCGCCCCACCCGGAATCCGTGCAATCCATCTCCTTCCGCATCCGCCTGCCGCGCGTGATCCTGCTGCTCGCGTACGACCGGATGCCCAAGAAGGAAGTGAAGTTCACGCGCCACAACATCTTCGAGCGCGACCGCAACACCTGCCAGTACTGCGGTCACATCTTCGACCGCAAAGACCTGAACCTTGACCACGTCGTCCCGCGCGATCGCGGCGGCCCGACCACGTGGGAAAACATCGTCTGCTCCTGCATCGAGTGCAACACCCGCAAGGCCAACCACACGCCGCAGGAAGTCGGCATGCACCTCATCAAGAAACCGAAACGACCCAAGTGGCGTCCGTTCGTGCAGATCAACTTCAGCCTCAACCAGCACGATAGCTGGAAACACTTCATTGATCTGGCCTACTGGAACGTTGAGTTGGGCGAGGATGTCGGGTAGGCTGGGCGTTGAAATCTCAACCAAAGCAACTCACCGGGCTCGTTTGTCCTGGGAGTTGCTTCACAGATACGAAAACCACCCGCAACCTGAACGAATAAAACTATGGAGACTGCCGACTCACAACCAACCAAATACACCACCACCCTCGGCGAACTCTGCGAGCTATTGCAAATCCAGATGCCGCATCCCCATGCGGACAGTTCGCGCAAACAACGCAAGAAACTACTCCGCCGCCTGCAAAGTCAGATCCGCCGCAAAAGCAAAACCCTCCTGAGTGCCTGAGTTCAATGCTGCAAGGCAGGCTTGAGCCGTTCTGCGGCCAAAAGGGACATTCGACCACAGCCCGGCGTTTCAACGCCGGGTTCAATTTGGGATTGTCCAAGTCCCGAAGGAACGGCTGAATATCCGCAGGCCCTGCGTCAGTTCCCGCTACCATTGTGTTTTCAGCCAAAGAACGGAAGCCACTGGGTGTGACTGGAACTGCCGCTCATCGCCGCGGTTCTTAATCTTACTCTTAATCTTTTTCTTAATCCTTCGGGCCCGGAGATTAAGATTACGAAAAAGATTAAGATTAAAAGGCCGGAGCGCGCGGCAGTTTGAATCACACCCGCCAGCCAGTTGGGCGAAGACGCGACGTTTACGATCTGTCTGCCTGTTTCAAACCACGAAAGACACGAAACACACGAAAATCGGGCCGGAAACAGCTTGCCGGTCTAGAGCGGTTTCATAAAGACAGTAGCCGCCGAAGTGATGAGGCGGTTCGCTTATCAGGCTGCTTTGCGTCCGCCTCCTCACGGCGGCGGCTACGGCAAAACATAAACCGCTCTAGTGATTCTTTTCGTGTGTTTCGTGTCTTTCGTGGTTGATCAATTTCTCACCGCTTAAAATTCTTTTTGCCCCTCCCCTTGCCCGCTAACCTCGCGCCATGACATCCGTTCGCGTCGGCATCATCGGCATGGGCAACATCGGCAAGCTCCACGCCACCTACTTGCTCGAAGGTAAGGTCGCGCGCTGCCAGCTCACCGCCGTGTGCAGCACCTCGCCCGACAAACTCGCCGACTACGCCACGAAGGGCGTGAAAGTTTTTGGCGATGCCCTCGAATTGATCCGCTCGCAGATCGTGGACGCTGTCATCATCGCCACGCCGCATTATCAACACACCACGCTCGGCATCGCGGCGTTTGCAGCCGGATTGCACGTGATGGTCGAGAAACCCATCTCCGCCCACAAAGCCGACGCCGAACGCCTCATCGCCGCGCATCAGAAAAATCCCAAGCTCGTCTTCGGCGGCATGTTTCAACTCCGTGTCGAACCGCGTTATGAAAAAATCCGCGCCCTCATCCGCAATGGCGACCTCGGCGAGATCGTCCGCGTGAACTGGGTGAACACCGATTGGTTTCGCGGCGAAGCCTATTACGCCAGCAGCGCGTGGCGCGCGACCTGGAAGGGCGAAGGCGGCGGCGTCCTGCTCAATCAATGCCTCCACAATCTCGACGTGCTTCAATGGTTGCTCGGCATGCCCGCCCGCGTGCGCGGCTTCTGCCAGCTCGGCCGCTTTCACCAGATCGAAGTCGAGGACAACGTCACCGCCTATCTCGAATGGCCCAATCAAGCCACCGGCGTGTTCGTCAGTTCCACCGGCGAAGCGCCCGGCGCAAATCGCTTTGAGATCGTCGGCACACGCGGCACATTGGTTTTGGAGAACGGCAAACTCCTCCTCACCCGCAACGCCGCCGACATGCTTGAGTTCAGCCGCACCGCCAAGACCGGCTTCAGCAAACCCGACGCGCAGACCGAGGAAGTCTCCTTCCCCAACGCCGCCGCCCCGCACGCTGCGTTAATGCAAAACTTCGTCAACGCCATCCTCGACGGCGAACCGCTCATCGCCCCCGGCGCGGACGGCCTCCACTCCGTCGAACTCGCCAACGCGATGGTTTATTCCGCGCTCCAAGACCAGACCGTGCCCCTCCCCCTGGACAGCGCCGCGTGGGAAACCAAATTGAACCAACTCATCGCCGCCTCGAAGCTGGAGAAGAAGGTGATGCAGGTGGAAGCCAGCGACTTCGCCAGTTCGTTCCGCCGCTGAAAGCCATCCGCAGCGAATCCACCGATTCTCAGAAGTAATTTCCGAAACGTCCCCTCACCCCCGTCCCTCTCCCCATCGGATGGGGAGAGGGTGGCTGAAGGCCGGGTGAGGGGTTCGCAGCTTTCCATCGGGAAATCTCTTTTGAGAATCACTCCATGCGGCTGCCTCAGCTCTTCATGAGCTGATCGCAGATAAGCTGGTACGAATCCGCGGGGATGGCGATTGTACCATGCATCGGTCGGTCGAGGCTGATGATCACGAAGAGTACCATGGCCAGGAATCCCGCCAGTCCCCCCATGAGAATGCCCTGAAACCGCGCGTCCTCGATGGGGAAGAAAAGGGAGAGAATCAGACAACCCATCGCTCCCGGCAGCAGCACCGACCACATGACTCCCGGCAACCCGGAGTTCACGGCATCCAGTCGCTGGCGGCGCACTTCAACCATGCGGTTATACGCGCTCAAGGTCTCGGCATGGAGAATCTTCTGCGATTCGAGGGTGGGCTCGAATGCGAAGAGCTGGGCCTGAAAGCGGTCCATCCATTCCACACCCATGCGCGGCACCCGCCCCGCTCGCTGCTCGGGCCAGGCTTCCTGGATATCTGGACGTATAGCCACAAAGCACCTCCCGCATCGAATCGCGCTCCCGTTGCGGGGTCCGCCTAACGCCCCGAGCACGAAGAACTCGTCCGCCGCCGGATTCGGGAGAAGTTTCCGGAAGCGGGGGGTTTAACCCATTCCGCACCGCACAGGTCCCGCGACAGTTTCATGCGGCGGACCGGATTTCATCCCGCACCAGGCGCAGGCGCACGACCGCAGGTTTAGGTTGGGGCAGGAAGAAATCACTCCTTACCTCGCGCGAAAGATTTCGGATTGCTGCGTTCTTGGCTGACGAAGCTGCCAACGCTCGTTATCCTGCGTTCGGTGAATTTGTCCCTTCCAGGATTAAGAGATTGCTGCGATCTGCACCCGTTTATTTTCCGCAGAGATACCCTTGGGCAAATGCACGTTCCAGCGCCGTTCACTTTCGTCCATCTGCATCACCACGGTGGCAGCGGCCGGCGCATGATTGACCGGTGTATTCACCAGCACGAAGTCCGGCCCCAGCTGCGAAACTGACAATGCAAACCCGTTGACCAGCAATTGCATGTTCACCCGGGCGGAATGGCCACCCTGACTCGATAGCGGAAGAACCATGGATGATGTTTTCATACAAAATGCGCTGACCTATGGAGGAAGTTTAACGCCCCAGGCTCAACGCATTGTTAGGCGACATATCACTCACGATAAATGGGGCGGCCTGTCGCTGATGCCAATTGAAATACGACTCGCGTAAAACCCTGCGCTCTCACAATTGTCTCGATCGCGTCCACCTTCGCGCGCAACTGTGGCTCTGGAAACTCGTAACGCACCGGTTTCCCAATGATGACTACGGCAAGCTCTCGCTTGGAAGTCGCACTCGCGATTGCTGCCGCCAGCGTCTGATCCGTAGCGCTGACGTGCTCGATCTGGCCGGGAATCCAAAGCCAGATGCTGTCAGACCGTTCGTAATCAATGACCACATCCGCGCGCCGCTCTAGCTCGAAGGCACGCGCTGTCTCCGCTTGCATCTGCTCAAACGACTGCTGGCTTGATGTGCCGGTGTCAGGGCGATGGGCGCAGCCACTCAAAGCGAGCAAGAACGCGGTGAAAAGAAGCGCGTTGGAAGCGATGCGCGTCATGACGCTTAACGCCCCAAATTCCGCGCAGAGTTAGCTGTTCTGGGACTATTCATACAATTTGTACGGCTCGTCTCTTGTCTTTTGACCATTCTCCCACACTTCAAGCAGCGAGGTGGCGGGAGACTTGGCGAAATCGGCAGACTTGTAAACTCGCACGGTCAGCTTATCCCGAACAATGATTTCAGTCACAGCAGTTTTGGCCCGATCAAAATCCGCGACTTCCACTACAATCTGCTCGGCATTCAAACTCATGGCACGCAGGCCGCAACGGAATCCCGCAACAGCGAGGGAGTCATATAAGCGCCAGAGGTCACGGTCATGCTTTAGCCCAAGATTGACCGCGACATTGACATAGGGTGCCCGCGCCTGATGTGCGGCATCGTGGAGTGAAGACTCAGTGCGTGCTGAATTAGCGCAGCCAGCCAGGAATGCGACAACCAATGGCAGTGCGATTGCAGGTAGTATTCGCATAGGGCGTTATGCAGCTAACGATCCAAGCTCTGCGAATGGTTAGATAACTTCCTTGGCACTTTATCCAACCTAGTCAGAATGGAAGCCATCGGCACTCTGGCGCAAAAATTATGTGAAGGAAGCCCGGGCACTACATCAGTCCTCCACGTCAATCCGGTGAGTCTGAGATCAGCCACGCATGTCTCCGATACTGGGTACGTGTATGTAACTGTTACCGCGCTGCCTTGCCGGTGATAAGTCCCGACCAATATCCGCGAATCGCCACTCTGACCGCCGACATTCACAACCTCGACCTGTCCATCGTGCAGATGAAGGTAGCCAGATGAGCCGTCGAGAGTGGTCCACGCAAATGAAACGTAATAGCCAGAAGCTGGAGGGTGGGCTGCCAAAAGCAACGCAGTCAGGGCAAGGCAACCGAACCCCAGCCATACAATACGCTTTGTAGTGATGCGAGTCATCTAACGCCTCAAACTCGGCAACCGCTGAACAAGTTTGGTTTCATACCTTCTCCGGCACGACGTACGGCGCGCGGTATTCGGGGGCGGCCAGCTTATTTGCCGCCTCGTTGTTCGTGAAGCGTTCAGTCTTCGGATTCATCTCCAACACGGGGCCGAGCGTGACGTTGAGTTTGCCCAGGTCCACGTTGTTGGCGACGAGGTGTTCTTCCATGCGGCCCAGGGCTTCGGCCACGGTCTTGTCGTTCTTCACGGTGTCGCGGACTTCGGCGGGCGTTTTCTTCGTGCCGAGCTGGTAGGAGATGGTGGCTTGATGCGAGATGGCGGCGGAGAGATGGCCTTCCATGATGTCCGCGTTGAGGTCGGGGACTTTGCGGCTGTGCACGGCCTTGATGAAGTTGGCGTAGTGATTGTCCGCGCCTTCCCACTTCTTGATCTCCTTGGCGTCGTTGTCGCAGGCGATGGCGGTGGTGTAGTTCGGGAAGATCATGAAACCGCCTTCGCATTCGAACACGGCGCTGACGCCGCGCAGCCCGCGGTATTGGTCCATCTTGTCCGCGCCGGCTTTGGTGGGCAGACCGCGCACTTCAAAGATCACGGGCACGGGTTTGAAATCGAGCCACGAGATCATGGTGTTCGGCGTCTCGGCGGCGTCCTCGTAACCCCAGCGGCCGCCCAGCGAGAACACGCGCGGCGCGACTCCCTCGTAGCCGAGCGCCCAGCGGACCATGTCCACCTGATGCACGCCCTGGTTGCCGAGGTCGGCGTTGCCGGTGGCCCAGAACCAATGCCAGTCGTAGTGAAATTCCTTGCGCCAGAGTTCCTTGGCCTTGGGCGCGGGGCCGCACCATTGGTCGTAGTCCACGGTGGCGGGGATTTTGCAGGGCGCGGTTGCTTTGCCGATGCTGTCGCGGCGGTTGTAACAGAGCGTGCGCGCGAGCTTGATCTTGCCGAGGTTGCCGGCATGCAACCACGCGATGGCTTCCTTGATGGCGTAGCTGGACCGCGTCTGCGTGCCCGCCTGCATGATGCGATTGTATTTGCGCGCGGCCTCGACGAGCTTGCGGCCCTCCCAGATGTTGTGCGAGATGGGTTTCTCGACGTAAACGTCCTTGCCCGCCTGCGCGGCCCAGATGCCGCCAAGCGCGTGCCAGTGGTTCGGCGTGGCGAGCGTGACGGCGTCAACGTCTTTGCTTTCCAGAAGTTTCCGATAGTCGGAATACGTCTCAACGGTGAGATTGTGTTTCTCCTTGAGGTAAGCCTTGGTGCGCTCCAGTACGGCGGTGTCCACATCGCAGATAGCCACGACGCGCGAACCCTTCAGCGGCACGAGGCTGTCGAGGTGGTTCTTGCCGCGCTTGTTCAAGCCGACAACGGCGACGCGGACATCACCATTCGCACCGACGATCTGGGCATTGGCCGGCGTGGATTGCGCCCGAACCAAAGCGGGAGCGAGGCTCAGAGACGCAGTGGTAAGAACAGAGCTCTTGAGAAATTGGCGGCGATTCATGGTGGGAAGAGTGGACGTGCGCCGGGGTGGATTTATTTAACGCCGACGGAACGGGTTTTGGCGAATTCTTCGAAACGCGCGGCGATCTGACCTTTCTTCTCGTCGCCTTCGTGAAACACGACGCGATAGCGGAACTTCACACTCTGCCCGGCGAGAATCTTGAGGTCGCCCGCGTTCTTGTTCTTCAGCCCCTCGAAATCATGCTGGCCGAACGGATTGGCCGCGAACAGGCCGTAGTCGCGCACCTGCCACCAGGTCGGATGCCGGGGATTGGCCGGATGATCCATGATGGCGATCCCGACAATCTGGCCGCCCACCGACCCGGAATAATCGCACCACGCGGCGCGCTTGCCCCAGGTGACGGCTTCACGCTTGGCGTCCTTCGCGGCCGCGGCAGACATCCCGTCATCGCGTTCACCCGTGCTCAAAACAATCTGTCCGGCGCCGGGGCGCGCCGCTTCGCCCCTCTGGGCAGGCAACCGCAATCGCATCGTCTCGGCGACGCGGACGGCGAACGTGCCTTCCTTGGTATCGCCGAAGGTGACGTCGCCGTGCGTGGCTTTGAGTTGGATCTCAAAATCCATGGTGATGACGCCGTTGGTGGGCGCATAGAAGCGCAACGTGTCTTCGGACGTGCAAAGGATTTTTCCAGTCGCATCCACCCAGTGATTCAGCGTCTTGATCAAGCCGGTGTTCACGCCCGAGGAGATGTCCACGAAGCCGTGATGCACAATGCGGCCGCTGTCTTTTTGCTCGGTCCAGACATCCACGCCGTTGACCGGCGCGTGGCCGAACCACAGCGAGCGATGGTGCGGATGATCGTGTTCCTCGCCCGGCGGATCGGCCATCGGGAAATGCCGCGTCATTGCCGCGCCACCCGGCCCGAGGATCGGATAACAGAACGGGCGCGGGACGTTCGTGTAATGATATTCGGTGAAGAGTTTGCCGTTGAGTTCGACGCGGAGCACATTGTTCGTCGGCACAATGCGCACGCCCAGCGGATTGGCTTTGCCACCCGGCTTGGGCGCGACACACGAGCAGAAACCCAGCACGAGCAGCAGCACCGCGGACGGGAGAAGAAATCGGGAGCGCATGGGAAACGGTGGTTGTTATTGCGGCATCAGGATTTCAAAATCCTTGAATTGAACCTCGGCCTCCCAGCCCGCCGGCAATTCCAACCCCGGCAGCACGCCGTTTGCGCGGGGCATGGCAGCATCCTTCACCTGATGACCGTTGAGCAGCACCACGACGCGAGTCGGCTGCACCGAAGCCACCACGGTGTTCCAATCCTGCAGGTGCGCGAAGTTGGTCGTGCCGGCGCGCTCCGCGAACGGAAAGCTGAACCCGGCCGAATCCCGGCCACCCGTCTGCGGTTGAAAGGTCAGGTTGAAGCCGCCTTTGACGATCTTGTATTTCAATCGCATGGTGAAATCCATCAGCGGCGAAGTGCCCTTGAGCGCGCCGGCCGTGGCCGCCTCTTTCGCCTGCGTGGCATGAACGGTGTTTGCTTCCAGCTTCCACTGCGCCGGCCCGCTTTCCCCCAAGCCATCCATGGAGCTGCAATCCCATGCGACCGCCCATTGCCGCGCGCCCAGATCCTGCAAACGGATGTTGCGGAAGCGGACTTGCAAGCCGGGCTTGTCAGTCCCATGCACCTGCAGACCGATAAATCCGCGCAGCAATTCAGCGTCAATCAGGTCGGCGGCGGGCACGTCATTGATCCAGGTCTTGATCGAACTGCCGAGACACCGGATGCGATACTTGTTCCAGTCGCCGAATTTGAACGCCTGCCCGGCGGCCGAATTGGTCGCCAAAGGGAACAGCCAGTCGCGCCGCCCTTCTTCGTAGATGCCACCGCTCCAGCGACGCTCGGGCCGGTTGTCCACTTCGACCTGATAACCGTGGACGCGCTGGGCGGGGATCTTGATGGTGCGGTTACCAAAATCATACGTGGTTTCTTCATCGAAGCAGTGGCTGCGGATCTGCACACCGGAGTTCATCTCCTGGTCGGCCTTGATCTCCAGTTCGAGGATGAAATCGCCGTATTCCTTTTCCGTGCACAGGAACGTGTTGCCACCGCCCTTCATGGTGGCGGTCCCGACAATCACGCCGTCCTGCACCTCATAACTCGCCTTGCCGCCGCGCGTGATCCAACCGGTTAGATTCGTGCCGTTGAAGAGCGGCTGGAAGTCACCTGCGGGCGGCGGGGATGGTTGCGCCGCTGCCACCAGCGTCGCACCGATAGTGAGCGTGATAAAATGGACCATCCAGCCGCGGCGTTCCCGCGAGGTAAAAAAAGGCTTCATAGCGACTGACAGGGAACAAAGCCGCAGCCGAAATGACAAGCCAAACCGCAGGACATTTCGGAAACAATCCGGGACGTGACAAAGAAAAAAAGCCCGCTCTTACGAGCGGGCTTGGACTTAAATCAGATTGCGGATTACTTCGCGGCGGCAACTTCTTTCTTACCTTCAGCCTTGGCTTCAGGAGCAGGAGCGGCGGCAACCACTTCGTCCACCCATTCCAGAATGGCCTTCTGGGCGGAATCACCCGGACGCTGTTCCAGCTTGATGATGCGGGTGTAGCCCCCCACGCGGCCTTTGAACGCCGGCGCGATGTCTTCGAACAAGATGCGGATGACATCCTCCTCGGCACGCCATTTTTGCTTTTCCGCCTTGGTCAACTGGACCGTCGGACCATGCGTGTGCAGCTTGGCGCTGGCCAGGCGGCGGGCTTGCAGCGTGCCCTTCTTGCCGAGCGTCACGATCTTCTCCGCCACGGAACGCGCGGCCTTGGCCTTGGCGAGGGTGGTGGTGATCCGCTTGTGCTTGATCAGACTGCAAACCATGTTGGAGAGCATCGCATTGCGGTGCTCAAACTGGCGGCCCAACTTGGCGGTTCTCTTAAGGTGTCGCATAAATTACAGCGCTTTGAGTTCTTCTTTCGGCCCGTCAATCAATCCGGACTCGAACGTCATGCCGAGCGAGAGGCCGAGGGCGGTCAACTTGTCCTTGATCTCGTTCAACGACTTCTTGCCGAAGTTGCGGTACTTGAGCATCTCGGATTCGCTCTTCATCGCCAACTGACCGACCGTGGTGATGTTGGCGTTGTTCAAGCAGTTCGCGGCGCGAACGCTCAACTCGATTTCGTTCACGGACATGTTGAGAAGCTTCTTCATCTTCATCTTCTCATCGTCCTGCTTGTCCACCGTCTCCTCGAACTCGATGGCGTTCTTGTCGTAACCGACGAACACGTCGAGGTGATGCGCGAGAATGGCGGAGGACTGGGTCAAAGCGTCATCGGGCGTGATGCGGCCGTCGGTCCAGAGTTCGAGCACCAGACGGTCGTAGTCGGTACGGTTGCCGACGCGCGCCGCTTCCACGGCATAACGGACTTTCGTGACCGGGGAGAAAATCGAATCAATCGCAATCACGCCGATGGCCTGACCGGACTTTTTGTTCTCGTCGCCCGTCAGGAAACCGCGACCAATCTTCACGGTCAGCTCCATCTCAAACTTCTTCTTCTTGTCGAGCGTGCAGATGTGCTGGTCGGGATTGACGAGTTCGATGTTCTGGTTCAACTGGATGTCGCCGGCAGTGACCACGCCTTCCTTGTTGGCCGAGAGCAGGAGGACCTGTTCATCGCGCGTGTGCGCCTTGAACTTGACCTTCTTGAGATTGAGCACGATGTCGGTGACATCTTCCACCACGCCTTCGATGGCCGCGAATTCGTGCATCGCGCCGTCCACCTTGATGGAGGTGATGGCCGCGCCTTCGAGCGAGCTGAGGAGCACGCGGCGCAGGGAGTTGCCGATGGTGTGGCCGTAACCGGTTTCAAACGGTTCCGCCACGAACTTGGCATAGGTATCAGTGGCCGTTGACTCTTCCTTGGTCAACCGCTTGGGCATTTCAAATCTACCGAGACGTACTGGCATGGTTTCCTTTCAACAATTTTAATCTGACGACACGACTGCTATTCCCGGCAGCCGGGCCGTCCGTATAATTGTCTTTTTTACAGAGTTCCGCAGCAGCGGAACGATTGGTTATTAACGGGAATAAAATTCAACGACCGCTTGTTCGTTCGCGATGGGATTGATCTCATCACGGGTCGGGATGCGCATCACGACACCCTTGAACTCGTCCTTGCTCAAGGAGAGCCAGTCCGGAACGGCGCGGCTGGTGGACAATTCCAAAGCCTTCGTCGCCATCTGGCGCGAGACGGTGGTGTCCTTGGCCACGATCACATCGTTCACCTTGAGGGCGTAGGACGGGATGCTGACCTTGCGGCCATTCACGGTGATGTGACCGTGGGCCACCATCTGGCGGGCGGCGGCCCGTGTGGTGCCAAAGCCGAGATGGAACACGACGTTGTCGAGACGGGTCTCGAGAATCTGGAGCATCTGCTCACCGGTGACACCACGGCGCTTGAGCGCCTTTTCGTAAACGCCACGGAACTGACGTTCGAGCAGGCCGTAGTAGTAACGGAGCTTCTGCTTCTCGACCAGGCCCATGCCGTAATCGGTGAGCTTGCGGCGGGACTTCGGACCATGGACGCCGGGCGGATAATTGCGGCGTTCGAGATACTTGGACGGGCCAAAAATCGGAACACCGAAACGGCGGCTGATGCGAACGCGGGGACCTTTGTAACGAGCCATAAGAAATTTATGATTGACGATTGATGATTGACGATTTTACACGCGGCGCTTTTTGCGCGGACGGCAGCCGTTGTGTGGCACGGGCGTCACATCCTTGATCGTGCTGATTTCCAGACCAATCGCCTGCAAGGCGCGGATCGCGGATTCGCGACCGGAGCCCGGACCTTTGACGCGGATTTCAACTTCCTTCATGCCGTGCGCCATCGCCTGACGGGCGGCATCCTGCGCGACCATCTGCGCCGCGTAGGCCGTGCTCTTGCGCGAACCTTTGAAGCCCACCCGACCAGCCGCAGACCAACCGATGAGGTTGCCGTGCATGTCGGTGATCGTCACCTGCGTGTTGTTGAACGTCGCAGAAATGTTCGCAATGCCGACGGTGATGTTCTTGGCGTGCTTCGCCTTGACGATCTTCTTGGCGTTTGCGTCCTCACCAAGCAGTTCAGCCGCAGTCGGCGCAGCAACCACCGGAGCGCCCGTCGCGTCAACCTTGGCGGCTTCAGCAGCAGGAGCAGCGGCAGCGCCCTTCTTGGGCTTGGTTTCGTCAGCGGCCTTGGCGGGTTTTTCCGCGGCGGCTTCGGGCTTCGCTTCCTTCGCGGGAGCGGCTTTTTTCTTGATCTCTTCAGCCATACAAATTCAGTTCTTAGTGAATGCCGGTCTTGGCATTCGGGTTACGCTGCACACCGACCGTCCGGCGCGGACCTTTGCGGGTGCGGGCGTTGGTCTGGGTCCGTTGCCCGCGCACCGGCAGGCTGCGCAGGTGGCGGACGCCACGATAGCACTTGATGGCCTGCAACCGCTTGAGGTTCAAACCGAGTTCGCGGCGCAGATCGCCTTCGATCACATACTTGCCGTCCTGGATCGCGTGAACGATCTGGGACAACTGCGCTTCGGTGAGGTCCTTCGCGCGGATGGACGGGTCAATGTTGGCGCGTTCGAGAATCTCGACGGCGTTGACCGGGCCGATGCCGTAGATGTAACGGAGCGCGATATCAATGCGCTTGTTCGGCGGAATTTCTACACCAATGATGCGTGCCATAAATTGATTAACCTTGACGTTGTTTATGACGCTTGTTCGTGCAGATCACACGCAACACGCCACGGCGACGCACAATTTTGCAGTGCTCGCACAGCTTTTTTACCGAGGCTCGAACTTTCATGTTAAATCGTTTTCTTTTCCGCCACCAACCGGCCCGTTGCCAGATCAAACGGCGTCAGTTGCAACTTCACTTTGTCTCCCGGCTTCGCGCCGGCAAATTCCTGCCGCGTGCGGCTGGTCGTAAACGCCAGCAACCGATGGCCATTGGCCAGTGCCACGCGAAACGTGCCGTTCGGCAGCGCCTCAATCACGCGGCCTTCAACCCGGAAGGCATCTTCACGCATGTCAAAATCTCCGGCGCACCTTCCGTGATCAGCACGGTATGCTCAAAATGGGCCGAGAGTGAACCATCTTGCGTCACTACTGTCCAGCCGTCTTTCAAGATTTTCACTTCGGGGCGACCCGCATTCACCATCGGTTCGATGGCGATCGTCATGCCGGGCTTCAATTTCTGGTTGCTGCCAGCATCCACGAAATTAGGCACTTGCGGCTCTTCATGAACCGAGCGCCCAACCCCGTGCCCGACGAATTCCCGCACCACGCTAAATCCATTACCCTCAACAAAATTCTGCACCGCGCGCGAAATATCCGTCACGCGATTCCCGGCCACCGCTTGGGCGATGCCTTTGAACAACGCCTGCTGCGTCACATCCATCAACCGCTGTGCCGCCACCCCGCAGCCGCCGACCGCGACCGTTGTCGCCGTATCGCCGATGTAACCATCGTAGCGCACCCCGCAATCAATGCTGACGATGTCGCCAAAGCGCAACACGCGCTCGTTGGCCAACCCGTGAACGACTTCATCGTTGACCGACAAACACGTCTGACACGGATATTTCCGGTAGCCGAGGAACGCGCTTTTGCAGCCGCGCTTCTTCATGGCTTCCCCGGCAAATTCATCCACCTGCCGCGTCGTCACTCCCGGGCGAATGAACGCCGTCACCTCGTCCAACACTTCCGCCACCAGCGCCCCCGCGACACGCATGATCTCAATTTCGCGTTCGCTCTTGATGAGGCTCATGGTTTTTCGTCTTAATCTTAATCTTTTTCTTAATCTTAATCTCCGTCAGAAAAAAATTAAGATTACGATTAAGATTAAGAAGGAACTGGTTTAGAGCCGGCCTTTGATCTTCCCCTTCTTGAGGAAGCCGTCGTAATGGCGCATCAACAGATGCGATTCAATCTGCCGCATCGTGTCGAGCATCACGCCAACCGTGATCAACATGCTGGTGCCGCCAAAAAAGTGCGCGACCGCCGGCGGAATCTTCATCTTGTCCTGTAGGATGATCGGCAAAACCGCAATGGCCGTCAGAAAAATCGCGCCCGCCAGCGTGATGCGGCTCATCGTGTTGTGCAGGTAATCACTCGTCGGCTGGCCCGGACGCACGCCCGGAATGTAACCGCCGTTCTTCTTCAGATCGTCCGCGATCTGGATCTCGTTGAACTGGGTCGCCACCCAGAAATACGAGAAGAACAAAATCATCAGACCGAACAGGAGCAGGTAGAACACCGAGCCATAGTTCAGATGGTAAGCGAGATCGTTGAAAAACTTGACCCCAAACCGCGCTCCAATCATCGAGAACAGCTTTTGCGGGAACATCAGGATTGCCGAGGCGAAGATGACCGGCATCACGCCCGCATAATTGACGCGCAACGGCATGAACGAGGACTGGCCCGCGTAAATCTTGCGCCCCACCGCGCGCTGCGCGTATTGGACCGGAATTTTCCGCTGCGCCTGGGTCACCGCGATCACCACCGCGATCACCAACACGATCATCAACACCATGACCACCGCTTCCACCAACCCGTGCTCACGTTCAATGCCTTCACCGGGCCAGAACATTTCGCGCATCTGGCCGACGGCCTGCGGGAGGCTGGCCACGATGCCGATCGTGATGATCAGGGAAACCCCATTGCCAATACCGCGCTCGGTGATCTGTTCGCCCAGCCACATCAACAGCATCGTGCCGGTGGTCAGCAGCAGCACCGTTTGGATGCGATACCACCAGATGTATTCCTTGTTCAGCACCAAATCGCCATACGCCCAACCCGAACCAAATAGCGACGTCGGGTTTTCCCAGCTCAAGGCCATGAACGTTCCTTGCACCAAACACAAAGCCACCGTCAGATAGCGACCGTATTGGATGATCTTGGCGCGACCGCCCTCTTCCCGCGCCGCCTTGCTCAACGTCGGCACCACCGCCGTCAGCAATTGAATGATGATCGTCGCGCTGATGTAAGGCATGATGCCCAACGCCCCGACCGCGCCGTGACTCATCGCGTCGCCGGTGAAGAGATTGTACATCCCCAACACCCCGGTCTTCGCCGAAGCGTCCTCAAAAAACTTGTTCAGCGCATCGGTGTTCAAACCCGGGACATGCACGTACGCGATCAAGCGCGCAATCGCCAGCAACAAGACGGTAAAGAAAATCCGGGACTTCAGTTCCGGAATCTTGAAGCAGTTGGTGAAGGTCTGGATGAGGTTGCCGAACATGGTTGAATGCCCCGCTGATTAACCCTTGGTCGCGGGAGCTTTCGCCGCTTTGACCACTAATTCACATTTGCCGCCCTTGCCTTCAATCTTGGTCTTCGCCGCAGCGCTGAACGCATGAGCCACCACCGTCAATTTCTTGGCGAGATCACCGTCGCCGAGGACTTTGACGCCATCGCCCCGGCCATTGATCAGACCCGCCTTGCGCAACACCGCTTCGTCCACCCGCGCCCCTTCGTCGAACGCATTCAACGATTCAAGGTTGACGGGGATGTAGCGGGTGCCAAAGCGGACGTTGTTGAAACCGCGCTTCGGGATGCGCCGGATGAGCGGCATCTGACCGCCTTCGAAACCGATGCGGATGGAGCTGCCGGACCGCGCGGTCTGGCCTTTGCCACCGCGCCCGGCCGTCTTGCCGCGACCGCTGGATTCACCCTGGCCGAGCCGCTTGCGCCGATGCTTCGCGCCGGGACGAGGTTTAAGATCGTGTAAACGCATAAAAAATTAGCTGGCTGTCGGAGCGACCGGGGCCGCCACCTTTTTGATTTCCAAACCGCGGCTCTTGAAAATGGCTTCGCGCGTGCGGAGCTTCAACAAACCGTTCAACGTCGCCTTCACCACGTTGGCCGCGTTCTTCGAACCGAGCGATTTCGTGAGGATGTCCCGCACGCCGGCGGATTCCAACACCGCGCGGACCGTCTTGCCCGCGATGATGCCGGTACCGGGCGAGGCGGGACGCAACAGGATGCGTGCGCCATCAAACTCCGAAAAGATTTCGTGCGGAATCGTCGCATCCTTCAAGGACACGAACTTCATCTGCCGGCGGGCGTCTTCACCACCACGACGGATGGCATCCGAAACTTCCGTCGCCTTGCCGAGGCCCAGACCCACGCGACCCTTCTTGTCACCCACGACAACCAGCGCGCTGAATTTGAAACGGCGACCGCCCTTCACCACCTTGGATGAGCGGTTGATGAACACCACCTTCTCGGTGAGTTCTTCGCCGCCCTGCCCGTCGAAACCCGAGTCAGGCGAGTCCGAGCGACGGCCACGTCCGCCGCCGCCGCCACCGCGTTGACCGCCGAAGCGACCACCGCGACCGCCACCGCCGCCGCCAAAGCGGGGCGTAGGAGCGGGAGCAGCGCTGGCTTCAGGGGCTGGACTGCCAGCACCTTCTTTTTTGATTTCTGTTCCGGAGTCGTTTGACATAACAAATTAGAACTGGAGACCGGCCTCGCGCGCCGCATCCGCGAGCGCCTTGACCTTGCCGTGATAACGGGCACCGCCGCGATCGAACACAACCGCCTTGATACCCTTTTCAATCGCCGCCTTCGCCGCCGCATCGCCAATGGTCTTGGCGCTGGCCGCATTGGCCGCGAGCTTCTGGCCTTTCAACGCCTTGCTGCGGGTCGAGGCGGAAACGAGCGTCTTGCCGACGGTGTCGTCAATGATCTGCACGTAGATATGCGCGCCGGTGAAGCACACACTCATGCGCGGCCGGGCGCTGGTGCCACTGACTTTTTTCCGCACCCGCCAGTGGCGCAGTTGCTGGAGACGTTGTTTCTTTTGCGTTTGCATGTTCTTGGAGCCACGGATTTGGCCGGGGCGGTTAAATCAATTATTACTGAACGGTCTTGCCTTCCTTGCGCTGGACGTGTTCGCCCGCATAACGCACGCCCTTGCCTTTGTACGGCTCCGGCGGGTAATAAGCGCGGATTTCGGAGGCCACTTTGCCGACCAACATCTTGTCCGGACCTTCGATGGTCAGCTTGGTGTTTTCTTCCACCGTGACCTTGATCTGATCAGGGATGGCGTAGTTGACCGGATGCGAGAAACCGAGGCTCAGATTCACGACCTTGCCGGTGACGGCGGCCTTGAAACCGACGCCCTGGATCTCGAGCTTCTTGACGAAGCCGTCCGAGACGCCCTTGACCATGTTGTTCACGAGCGCGCGGCTCAAACCATGCAGCGCCTTGGCTTGCGCATCTTCACCCGCGCGGCTGACGACGACCTTGTCGCCCTCGACCTTCAAGCTGGTACGTTGCGGCAATTCCCAGTCGAGCTTGCCCTTCGGGCCTTCGACATGAATTTTCTGCCCTTTGACCTCGACCTTGACTTTGGCCGGGATGGCAATCGGTAGTTTTCCAATACGCGACATAAATCAGTCCTTACCAGACGTAGCAGAGCAATTCTCCGCCGATGTTCTTTTTGCGCGCTTCCTGGCCGGTCATCACACCTTCCGAGGTGGAAACCACCGCCACCCCGAGCCCACCGCGCACGCGGGGGATTTCGGTCGCGCCGACATAATTACGCAGACCCGGCGAGCTGATGCGCTTGATCCCTTCGATCACACCCTTTTTGCCTTCATACTTCAGGCGCAACTTGATCGCCTTCTTGGGGGTCGCACCTTCCACGACCACTTCCGCCACATAACCCTCGGCCTTGAGGATCTTCGCGAGGCTTTCCTTCATCTTGGAATGCGGGATCGCCACCGTCGGCAACAGCGCGCGGGACGCATTGCGGATGCGGGTCAACATGTCTGCAATCGGATCAATCATATCAAACTCTCAATTCAAATTGTGCTTACCAGCTCGCTTTCACGACGCCAGGGATCAAACCGTTCAACGCCGCTTCGCGGAACGTCAAACGCGAGCAACCGAACTTGCGCATATAACCATGGCGCCGGCCGCTCATCGAGCAGCGGTTCACCAGGCGCGTCGGGCTGGCATCGCGGGGCAATTGCGCCAGACCGGCGTAATCGCGCTTCGCCTTCAGTTCCGCGCGCTTTGCGGCGAACTTCTTTACCGTTGCTGCTTTGCGCTTGTTGCGCTCCAACCATGAAGTCTTGGCCATAAAATCGTTTTATTGTTATTTCTCGGCGAACGGGAAGCCCATCTGCTTCAACAAGTCCAACGCCTGCGCGTCGGTCGTCGCACTGGTCACGATGGTGATGTCCATCCCCTGCTGGCGCTTCACCTTTTCCAGTTCGATTTCCGGGAAAATCGCCTGATCCGCGATGCCGAACGTGTAGTTGCCCCGGCCGTCAAACTTGCGCGGCGACAAACCCCGGAAGTCACGGATCCGCGGCAAGGTCACGGCCACCAAGCGGTCAAAAAACTCATACATCGCATCCTTGCGCAGCGTCACGCGGCAGCCGATGGGCTGGTTCTCGCGGAGCTTGAAATTCGCGATCGCCTTGCGGGACTTGCTGATCGCCGCCTTGCGTCCGGTGATCATGGTCAGATCCTTCGCCGCGTCTTCAATCGCACCCTTTTCCAAGGAAGCGCTGATGCCCATGTTCACGACGATCTTCTCGAGCTTGGGAATCTGATGGACGTTGGCGTAGTTGTGCTTCGCCTTGAGGGCGGGCACCACTTCAGTGACGTATTTGCTGTGCAGTCTGGCTTTCATTTTTTGGGGTCACGGTTTTTGCCGTAACGTAAATCTCAATTTGTTTTCAGGCTTTGGCCGGGGTCGTGCCGCGCTTCGCGGCCCGCGCGTCGAATTCCGCCACCGCCATCACATTGGAGACATGCACGGAACCTTCCTTCTCGACGATCGCCCCCTGGGGATGTTGCTGGCTCTTGCGCGTATGCCGCTTGATCATCGCGACGCCTTCCACAATCACACGCTCCTTCTTCGGGAGGATGGAAATGATGCGGCCGCGCTTGCCCTTGTCCGAACCGGACAGCACCACCACTTCGTCGTTCTTCTTCACGTGAAAACTCTTCATAACTTCAAATCACTTCCGGGGCCAGCGAGATGATCTTCATGAACTTCTTGTCGCGGAGTTCGCGAGCAACGGGTCCGAAGATACGCGTGCCTTTCGGGTTCTGCTCCGCGTCAATGATGACGCAGGCATTGTTGTCAAACCGCACATAGGAACCGTCCACGCGACGGATGATGTGCCGGGTGCGAACGATCACCGCATTGTGAACTTCGCCTTTTTTCACCGTGCCATCAGGCGCCGCTTCTTTGATGTGAACCTTGATCACATCACCGATGCCGGCATACATCTGATTGCGGCCCAACACGCCGATGTTCCAGGCGACTTTCGCGCCGGTGTTGTCGGCAACATCAAGATGAGAACGGACTTGTAACATAAAAAATTAAATCAGGCGGTGACGCGTTCAACGCCGCTGCTCTTTTCCACCACCGCCACCAGCCGCCAGCGCTTCAGCTTGGACAACGGGCGGGTTTCTTCGATGCGCACCGTGTCGCCGACTTTTGCCTCGGCCTTTTCGTCATGCGCGTAAAATTTCGAGTAGGCCGTGACGACCTTCTTGAACTGGGGATGCGGAAAGCGCCGTTGCACCCGCACCACGATGGTCTTGGCCATCTTGTTTGAAATCACGTCGCCGACGCGCTCTTTGCGCGTGCCACGCTTCTCCGCCGTTTGAGTTACAGTTTCAGCCATACCAGATCAGATTAAGCTTTCTTCGTGTTGCGGAGTTGGGACGCGCGGGTTTCGATCCGCGCGATGCCGCGGCGCAAGGTGCGCAGCCGCGCCGGTTTTTCCAATTGCGCGCTCGCCTGCTGCAAACGCAGGTTGAACATCTCACTGCGCAGATCCCGGCTCTTGGCCGCCAACTCGCTCTGCGTCAGGTCTTTGATTTCCGAAAACTTCATAAACTTGTCTTTTAGGCCGCGTGCGCGTGCCGGGCGATGAACTTGGTTTTGATCGGCAGCTTGGAAGCCGCCAAGCGCATGCAATTGCGCGCCACCGCTTCCGTCACGCCGTCCACCTCGAACAAAATGTTCGCCGGACGGATCACCGCGACCCAGCCTTCAAGCGGCGCTTTACCCTTGCCCATCCGGGTTTCGAGCGGCTTCTTGGTGAAGGACTTTTGCGGGAACACCCGGATCCACAGCTTGCCGTGGCGTTTCATTTCGCGGGAAATCGCGACGCGCGCGGACTCCAGCTGCTTGCTGTCCATCCAGCAACGTTCGAGGGCCATCAGGCCATACTCGCCAAACGCCACCGTGCTCCCGCGATACGCCAGGCCGGCCCGGTTGCCGCGGTGCATCTTGCGATACTTGACTCTTGCTGGTTGCATTGCCATGTGAAAATCCTGTTCCTAAAATTGTTCAGTTTGCGGCGACCGGAGCGGCGGCTTCCGGCTTGTTCGCCTTCTGCGGCTTGTTCTCGCCTTTGCAAATCCAGCACTTGATGCCGAGCTTGCCATAAACGGTGTTCGCTTCCGCGAAACCGTAGTCAATGTTCGCGCGCAACGTGTGCAACGGAACCCGACCCCAGTGATACTTCTCAACCCGGGCGATTTCCGCACCGCCGAGCCGACCAGCGCAACGAATCTTGATGCCATCCGCACCGAAATCCTTCGCGGTCTGCAAAACCTTCTTCATCGCGCGACGGAACGAGACACGACGTTCCAACTGGAGCGCGACGTTTTCCGCGACGAGCTGCGCGTCAATCTCCGGGGACTTCACTTCCATGATGTCCACGTAGATTTCCTTGCCGGTCATCTTGCTCAGGTCTTCCTTGATCTTATCAATCTCGGAGCCTTTGCGCCCGATGACCACGCCCGGACGGGCGGTCAAAATCGTGATCCGGCAGCGGCTGGCGGCGCGCTCGATCAAAATCTTCGGGACGGAAGCCGTTTCCAGCTTCTTCTTCAAAATCTCACGAATCTTGCGGTCCTCGGCGAGCAGCGTGCCGAATTCCTTCTTCGCGGAATACCACTTCGAGCGCCAGTCTTTGTTGACCGCGACCCGCAGGCCGATTGGATTGGTTTTTTGTCCCATACTATTACTCGTCCGACAAAGTGATCTTGATGTGACTGCGGCGCTTGATGATCGGACCGGCCGAACCGCGCGCCTTGGGCGTGAAGCGCTTCATGGAAGTCGCCGTGCCCGCCACCGCTTCCTTGACCAGCAAGGATTCGGTCTTGGCCTTGTTGTTGTGTTCGGCATTGGCGATCGCCGAAGCGAGCGTCTTGGCCACAAACCGGGCCGACTTGCGCGGCACGACCTGCAACACCGCCTGCGCCTGGAGCGCCGGCAAACCCTGGATCTGACGCACGACTTCGCGCACTTTTTGTGCGGACATCGGCACGTTCCGTAAAATCGCGTGGACTTGCATAGACTACTTGGCCTCCGCTTTCGCTGTGTGCGCGCCGTGCTTCTTGAACGTGCGCGTCAGGGAGAATTCCCCGAGCCGGTGGCCCACCATGTTTTCGGTCACGAACACCGGATTGAACACCTTGCCGTTGTGAACCGCGAAGGTCACCCCGACAAATTCGGGCGTGATCATCGAGCGGCGCGACCAGGTCTTGATCGGCGCCTTGGACTTGGTGTCCTTGGCCTTCTGGATCTTGTCCAGCAAGTGCTGCTCTACAAACGGACCTTTTTTAATCGAACGTCCCATAAAATTTTACTTGTTCTTCATCGGGCGACCATCGCGCCGGACAACAATGAAACGATTGGAAATCTTCTGCTTATCGCGGGTGCGATACCCCTTGGCCTGCAAGCCCCACGGCGAGGTCAACTGCTGCCAACCGCCACCACCCTTGCTCTTGCCCTGACCACCACCGTTCGGGTGATCCACCGGGTTGCGCGCCACACCACGGGTAATTGGACGGATGCCGCGATGCCGGGAACGACCCGCCTTGCCGAGAATCACGTTCTCATGCTCGGTATTACCAACCTGACCGATGGTTGCGTAGCATTCTTCGCTGACCTTGCGGATTTCACCGGAGGGCAAACGGAGTTGCGCATAACCTTCATCCCGAGACATCAACGTCGCCGCGCCACCCGCCGTGCGGACCATCTGGCCACCGCGACCCGGGGTCAATTCGATGTTATGAACCGAAGCCGCCAACGGGATCGCCTTCAGCGGCAAGGCGTTACCAACTTCGGGAGGAGCCGTCGGACCGCTCATGACTTTACCGCCGACCTTGATCCCAACCGGAGCGATGATATAACGCTTCTCGCCGTCCTTGTATTCCAACAGAGCCAGGCGCGCCGTCCGGATCGGATCGTATTCGATCGCTGACACAGTGGCTTCGACCCCATGCTTGTTGCGCTTGAAATCAACGAGACGGAATTTTTGCTTGTGACCGCCACCAATGCCGCGCGCGGTGGCGCGACCATACATGTTACGGCCGCCGGTCTTCTTGCGAATCTCGACCAGGCTTTTCTCCGGCTTGTGCTTCGTAATGTCGCTGAAATCAGCGAACGAGACGTAGCGCAGGGACGGCGTTAGCGGTCTAAATGTTTTAACTGGCATAAAAATCAGTGATTCCCAGTTGGACAACTCGAAGAGCTGGCAAACCATCATTCCTGTCCTCGCTGTGAGGATCAGTTATCGGCTTGCGGATAAACTGGCCCGTTCGTTTTCAGGCGAAAGGGACGCAGAGATTAACAAAGCGGTTTTCAGACGCAATAGTTTTTTTGAAAATTTTTTGGTGCTCCGAGCCAATCCCCGGACACCCCCCTCAAATACCCCTCAAAAAGTATCTGGTTTCTCCGTCCGCCGTCCCGCCATCATCCCCCCAGCATTATCACCCAAAAGAGTCATGGCCCAAAGCCGCCAGCCGTCGTCATATTGTTGATATCGCAACTCCGATTTTTGATGAACACAACCATGAAAGTCCGTCGCTTGTTTTGCACCGCAGCAGTGCTGCTAACTACGTTTCCCAGTCCGGCTGCGCCTAACGCTGCTTTTATTCCCGGCGCGATCTGGCCCGACACCGCCGGCAAACCCATCAATGCTCACGGCGGTGGCTTGCTGTTTCATAGCGGCACGTATTACTGGTATGGCGAATTCAAGGAAGGCCGCACTTGGGCGCCGGAGGCCAACAAGTCCTGGGGCGGCACGCGCGTCGTGGCGATGGGCGTTTCGTGCTATTCGTCCACGAATCTTTACGACTGGAAATTTGAGGGCCTCGCATTGCCATCAGTCAGCAACGACCGTTCTCACGATCTGCACGCCACCAAAGTCATCGAACGCCCCAAGGTGATTTACAATCGCGCCACGAAAAAGTTCGTGATGTGGCTGCACATTGATTCAGAGAACTACGCCGCCGCGCGCGCGGGCGTTGCGGTCAGCGACAACCCGACCGGCCCGTTCACTTACATCGGCAGTTTCCGTCCCAACGCCGGTATCTGGCCCACGAATGCCACGGAAACCGACCAACAGCCCGGCAAAGATAATCCTCTCGCCCGCGACTTCGCTGGCGGCCAGATGGCGCGCGACATGACGCTGTTCGTGGACGACGACGGCAAGGCGTATCATTTCTACGCTTCGGAAGAAAACGCCACCATGCACGTCTCGCTGTTGACCGACGATTACCTCAAACCCACCGGAAAATACGTCCGCATCTTCCCGGGACGCTCGATGGAAGCGCCCGCCGTCTTCAAGCGGAACGGCAAGTACTATCTCATCGCGTCCGGCTGCACGGGCTGGGCACCGAACGCCGCCCGCGCGGGCGTGGCGGATTCCATTTTCGGTCCGTGGACGGAACTGGAAAATCCCTGGCTCGGCGCGGAAGCCGACACCTCCTATCGCTCGCAAAGCACCTACGTCCAACCCGTGCAGGGCCTGCCCGACACCTTCCTGTTCCTGGCCGACCGGTGGAATTCCACCAACCTGCCCGACTCGCGTTACATCTGGCTGCCGCTGAGTTTCGAAACCAATGGCCAGCCGCGCGTGAAATGGCAGGACAAGTGGTCGCTGCCCGCGCGCGACACGCTCTCCGTCATGGAACACGTCGCCGACTGGCAACTCGCCAACAAGTCACGCCACAAACCGACCGATTGGACAATGGGCGCTTACTACGCTGGCGTGATGGCGCTCACCGAGGTTTCCGCCAACCCGAAATATCGTGACGCCATGATCAAGATGGGCGAAGCGAATCAATGGAAACCCGGCCCGCGCCTCTATCACGCCGATGACCAAGCCGTCGGCCAGACGTATGTGGAACTGTTCTTCCACACCCAAGACACCAACATGATCGCGCCGCTCCGCGCGAACTTCGACAAGATCCTCGCCCAGCCAAAAACGAATTCGCTCAAGTTCGCGGGCGAAGGCGACGTGTGGTCGTGGTGCGATTCCCTGTTCATGGCCCCGCCCGCGTGGCTGCGCCTGTCCCTCGCCACCGGCGAAACCAAGTATCGCGAGTTCGCGATCACAAATTGGTGGCGCACGTCGGATTACCTCTACGATAAAGAGGAACATCTCTATTTCCGCGACAGCACGTTCTTCCCGAAGCGCGAGGCGAACGGCGCGAAGATTTTCTGGAGTCGCGGCAATGGCTGGGTCATGGGCGGTCTCGTCCGCATGATGCAACATCTCGCGTCCAACGATCCCGAACGCGCCCGGTTTGAAACGCAGTTCAAGCAGATGGCGGAAAAAATTCTCACGCTGCAACAACCCGACGGCCTCTGGCGCTCCAGCCTGCTCGATGCCGTCAGCTATCCGCTCAAGGAAACCAGCGGCTCGGGCTTCTATTGCTACGCGCTGGCATGGGGCGTGAACAACGGCCTGCTCGACCGCGCCCGCTTCGAACCCGCCACGCGCCGCGCCTGGGACGCGTTGGTTTCGTGCGTGGATGAAAACGGCAAACTCACGCACGTCCAACCCATCGGTGCCGACCCGAAGAAGTTTTCGCCGCAAGCCACGGAAGTTTACGGCGTCGGCGCGTTTCTGCTTGCCGGCAGTGAAATGTTGCGCCTCGAAGGTCGCGCCCCGGAGCGCCAAGCACCGGCTCGGCTCGATTCAAATTCCACCACGCAGAAACAGGCCGAGGCGGCGCTCGGCGCTCCAAAGGCCAAACACACCTTCGCCATCGGCACGAATGACTTCCTCCTCGATGGGAAACCGTTTCTCATCCGCTGCGGCGAAATCCACGCGCCGCGCGTGCCGCCCGAATACTGGCGGCATCGCCTGCAAATGGCCAAGGCGATGGGCCTGAATACCGTTTGCGCCTATCTCTTCTGGAATCTCCATGAGCCGCGTCCCGGCGAATTCAACTGGTCCTACGAAGCCGACGCCGCCGAGTTCTGCCGCATCGCGCAGGAGGAAGGCTTGTGGGTCATCCTGCGGCCCGGCCCGTACGCCTGCGCCGAATGGGAAATGGGCGGCACGCCGTGGTGGTTGCTCAAGCACGACGACATCAAGCTCCGCACCCGCGACCCGCGTTACATCGGCGCGGCGAAGCGCTATTTCGCCGAAGTCGCCCGCGTCCTCGGTCCGCTGCAAATCACACGCGGCGGCAACATCCTCATGGTGCAAGTCGAGAACGAATACGGCTTCTTCGGCAAGGACGCCGACTACATGGGCGAACTCCGGCAAGTGTTCATTGATGCCGGTTTCGATGTGCCGCTCTTCGCGTGCAACCCCAAGGACGCGCTCCGCAACGGCTATCGCGCCGACCTGTTTCCCGTCGTGAACTTCGGCTCTGATCCCGCCGGTGCGTTCAAGGCGCTGCGCCAGATTCTTCCCGAAGGAAAAGGCCCGCTCATGTGCGGCGAATTTTATCCCGGCTGGTTCGACACCTGGGGCGCGCCGCATCACACCGGCAAGACTGATCAATATCTTGCCGACCTCGAATACATGCTGAAGCACAACGCCTCGTTCAGCATCTACATGGCGCACGGCGGAACGACGTTCGGGTTCTGGCCCGGCTGTGATCGTCCGTTCAAGCCGGACACCTCCAGCTACGATTACGACGCGCCCATCAGCGAAGCCGGTTGGACGACCGACAAGTTTTTCAAAACGCGCGATCTATTCGCAAAGTATCTTTTGCCCGGCGAAACCATCCCCGAACCACCGGCGAAAAATCCGGTCATCAGTTTCCCACCGGTGACGTTGTCCGCCGTCGCGCCGATCTTCAATAATCTGCCCAAGCCGATCACCGACGAACAACCGCAGGCAATGGAGAAATACGATCAGATGTTCGGCTGCATCCTGTATCGCACCACGATTCCCGCCGGTCCGGCTGCCACGCTCGAAGCCGCTGCGATTAAGGATTTCGGTTTCGTCTTCGTGGACGGCAAGCGCATTGGTGTGATGGATCGCCGCAGCGGCAAAGCAAAGTTGAATCTCCCCGCGCGCACCAACGCCGCCCAACTCGACATCCTCGTCGAGCCGATGGGCCGCGTGAATTTCGGCCCGGAAATGAAAGACCCGAAAGGTTTGATCGCACCGGTGAAACTCGGCGGCGAAGTCCTAAAAGGCTGGCAGGTTTTTAATCTACCGTTCGACCAAAAGATGCTCGCCAACCTTCCGTTCACTGAACAAGGCATGCCGCACAATGCTGCCCCTGCCCTTTGGCGCGGGACGTTTGAAATTGCCACGCCCGGTGACACCTTCCTCGACCTCCGCAACTGGGGCAAAGGTGTCGTGTGGGTAAACGGCCATTGCCTCGCGCGCTTCTGGAACATCGGCCCGACGCAGACGGCCTACGTTCCCGGCTGCTGGCTCAAGTCGGGCAAGAATGACATCATCATCTGGGACTTGCTGGGGCCAGTTACAATTAGAGTCGAACAGCGTTATGGCGCGACCCGATATTCTTTGCCCGTTTCCGATGCGAGGGTAGCAGGTCTCGCCACGCCCATCCTCGATCAACTCCGTCCCGAACTCGATTTCGCCAAAGCCCGCCGCCCGGAAGTCACGTTGAAACTCGACGGCATCGCGCCCACCTACACCGGCACATTCGCCGCCGGCAGCGAGACGCAGGAAATCAAGTTTCCGAAGACCGCGACCGGAAAGTTCTTCTGCCTTGAATCCTTGAACGCGCAAGATGGCGGTCCTTATGCCGCCATCGCCGAATTGGATTTGCTCGGCGCGGACGGCGCACCGCTCAGTCACAACGGCTGGACCATCGCCTACGTGGACAGCGAAGAACGCACCGGCGAAGACGGCACGGCGGAAAATGCGATTGATGGTCAGACCGCAAACCTCT
The DNA here is from genome assembly GCA_964594985.1 of uncultured Bifidobacterium sp. Lineage (GTDB taxonomy): Bacteria > Verrucomicrobiota > Verrucomicrobiia > Limisphaerales > JADLHS01 > JADLHS01. The sequence goes on along the minus strand of CAZQNQ010000017.1, from coordinate 24,862 downwards.
GGCACTCGGAATGGCAGAACGCGAAGCCAAACCATCCGCATCGCTTCATCCTGAATCTCGGTAGCACCCAAACCGTCACCGGCTTCCGCTACGTCCCGCGCCAAAGCGCCGGCGGCGGCCGCATCAAAGACTACCGAGTCTTTGTTGGCGAGTTGGTCGCGCCGCAGTGAAGTAGCGGCCAGGCATCCGTGCCTGCCGTAGAGCCGGGCTTCCCAGCCCGGCGGAGAAAACCTCCCGCATGGCCAAGCGCGTGGGAAAACCCCATGCACCTTTCGCACTCCACGCCATTCCGGGCGGCAGAGATGCCGCCCTCCACGTCAGGCACGGATGCCTGACGCTACAATTCCTGTCACGTTGCGTCTTGGACTGCGGTGGCAAGCGCAGCGCGACACCGCCTTCGTGCGTCCAAAGTTTCACCGCAACCCGAAAACCTCTCGCCCGTCCCAAAGCGCCAGCGGCGCGATTGTAGCGGCCAGGCATCCCTGCCTGCCGTAGAGCCGGGCTTCCCAGCCCGGCGGAGAAAACCTCCCGCATGACCAAGCACGCGGAAAAACTCCATGCGCCTTTCGCACTCCACGCCCATTCCGGGCGGCAGAGATGCCGCCCTCCACGTCAGGCAGGGATGCCTGACGCTACAATTCCTGTCCGATTTTCCCTCCGGCGGCTACTCTCTGATGAATGGATGCTCAAACCGACGCGCAATTGCTCCGCGCCTACGCCGAACGCCGCTCCGACCCCGCGTTCGCCGCACTGGTCGAGCGGCACATTGACCTCGTCCATTCCGCCGCGCGCCGCATGGTGGGCGACGCGCACCTCGCCGAGGACGTGACCCAGGCCACCTTCCTCGCGCTCGCCAAAAACGCCGCGCAACTCTCCGAGCGCCCGGTGCTGGCCGGCTGGTTGCATCGCACCGCGCAAAACATCGCCGCGCAAACCGTCCGCACCGACGTGCGCCGCCGCGCCCGTGAACAGGAGGCCGCCGCCATGAATGAATTGCTCGCCGAGAGTGGGACCGACGTCCCGCTGGTCTGGTCTGAAATCGCCCCGCACCTCGACGCCGCCCTCGGCGAACTCGCCGAACCCGAGCGCGACGCCGTGCTGCTCCGTTATTTCGAGCGCAAGTCCGCCAAGGAAATGGCCGCGCAACTCGGCATCAGCGACGAGGCCGCGCAAAAGCGCGTCAGCCGTGCCGTGGACCGCCTGCGCGAATTCTTTGCCAAGCGCGGCGTCACCGTCGGCGCGAGCGGACTCGCTGTAGTCATTTCCGCCAACGCCGTCCAAGCCGCGCCAGTGGGTTTGGCCCTCACCATTTCCACCGCCGCCGCGCTGACCGGAACCACCCTCGCCACCACTGCAACCGTCACCGCCACGAAAGCCATCGCCATGACTACGATTCAAAAAACCCTCGTCACCGCCACCATCGCCGCTCTCGCCGGAACAGGACTTTACGAAGCGCGTCAGGCCTTGCAACTGCGCGAGCAAGTCCGAACACTCCAGCAACAGCAAGCGCCAATGGCGGAGCAAATCCAGCAGTTGCAAAACGAGCGCGACACTGCAACAAACCAACTCGCCGCCCTGCGGGAGGACAACGAGCGATTAAATCGCAACACAGGGGAACTACTTAGGCTGCGAGCAGAAATCAATCAGGCACGCACACAGCTAGCCGAACTTCGCTTGGCAAAAAATAAAGGCGCTGACGAAGAAGCAGTTAGTTTCGCGTTAAGTGGAATCGACGAACTCGAAAAACAACTGTTAATTCAGCAGCAGAAGCTTAAACACTCTCAAGAAAAGGTGGCGGAAATGATCAAAGAGTTAAAAGTAACAGACGATCTTGCCACAAATATTTACGCGGTGGTAGAAAGTGGTGGCACTGTGGACGAACTTTACGCACCGCTGGTTGTAGCTTACAAAAACATGAATGAAGAGGGGCGGATCGTTGAGATTTTGAAAAGGAAGATTGCAATCGAAAGGGTCAGTGCTGGCATCACCTCACCAAAATAAAGCGCCAGAGGGTTGGCGCACTCCAAGACGCTCCGCGACATTTGATTGCCACCGGCAAACGCGCCAGCGTCTTGGCCGGTGGTGGCAAGCGCAGCGCGACACCGCTTCCGTGTGCCCGAAGTTCCACTTCAACCCGAGATCCTCTCGCCCGTCCGAAAGCGCCAGCGGCGCGGCATGTTTATAGCCCGACCAGCGAAACCAGACCCAGCTCCGTCGGAGCGGCATTTCGCCAACCGGGTGCCGCTCCCTACGGAGCTTGTGAATCAACCAAGATGCGTTTCTATAAACATGCCGCGCCTACGGCGCTCCGGTCGTAGCGGCGGGCATCGTGGCCCGCCGCTACAATGTTTGTTTGACGCTCGCCCTCACCCCGGCCCGCTCCCCCAAGGAGAGGGAGCATCGGTTGCCGCGTTTTGAAATCTCCACCGCTGGGTTGGTCGAGGCGTCCATCGAATTACCGGGAGCGTGCCAGGTGACATCCTCTCCCCGGGGGAGAGGACACAGGTGAGGGCGAGCGTCAGACCATTCAAACTCCGAAAGATTCACCCAGGCAATCAATCTCCCTGGATCCACCGTTCGTAAGCACAGGCGCTGAAGTGTTTGTCGCCGTGGTTTTCCAGCGGCGGCCCGGAGGCCTGACGCTACATAATTTCCTTGTCACCCCCCGCGCCCCTCGCGTCACCTATGCCGATGCGCATCCTGATTGCGACGGAAACGGCGGGCGGCGGTCATCTCGCGGCGGCAGCGGCACTCGACGAAGCGTGGCGCGGGTTGCGCCCCAAGGACACCGTCGAACGGCTGGACCTGGTAAAACTTTTCTCGCCGCTGCATAAAAAGGTTCACGCCGCCGGCTACGAAAAACTGGTCGCCCGCGCACCGGAAGTCTGGGGCATGATCTTCACCAAGACCGATGACCCCAAGGTCGCGCATCGGCTCAATCGCATCAAAGCCCTTTTCCCCAGTCGCGCCCGGCGCCGCTTCGAGAACCACATTAGCGAGTTCAAGCCCGATGTGGTTCTTTGCACGCACTACGAACCGGTGGAAGCGCTCGGTCAGATGCGCCGTAAGCAAAAGGGCAAAACCAAGCCGCCATTCGTCGTCAGCGTCGTCACCGACTTTGAGGCGCATGCTTTATGGATGGATGCGGACGTGGACTTGTATTCCGTGGCCGCCGAGGAAACCAAGGCCCGCCTCGTCGCGCGTGGCGCGACTGCCGACAATAATATCATCGCCACCGGAATCCCCATCGGCGCCAAGTTCGCCACGAAGGTGAACGCGCGTGCCGTGCGCAAGGCGATGGGTTTGCGCGATGATCTGCCGACATTGCTGGTGTTGAGCGGCGGCTTCGGCATGGGGCCGGTGGGAAAAATCCTGACCGCGCTCGACAAAGTGACCGGCACGTTCCAGACCGTCGTTGTCTGCGGGCGGAACGAAGAACTGCGCCGCGACCTCGCCGCGCAGGACCGCAAGCATCCGACGCGCGTCCTTGGTTTCGCGAGCAACATGCACGAGCTGATGACGGTGGCGGATTTGATTCTCACCAAACCCGGCGGCCTCACCTCGTCCGAAGCGCTCGCGCTCGGCAAGCCGTTGTTCATCCTCGACCCGATCCCCGGCCAGGAAGCGGCGAACAGCGACTTCCTGCTCGAACGCGGCGCGGCGGCGAAGGTGAATCGCGTGGAAGACCTGCCGTTCCGCATCGAACAATTGCTCGGCTCGAAGAAACTCGGCGAAATGGCGAAGGCCGCGAAGGCGCTGGGCCGGTTGAAATCCGCCGAAGCGGTCTGCCGCGAAGTGCTGGCACGCATAAAAACCGGGACAGAACGGTTACCCAAATGAATTTCCGAATCAGCCTAAACCGAAACCATTTAGTTGAACCCGAACTCTGTAGTTGGCGCGGCGGAGGCAACGTAGGGCAGGCTTTCCAGCCTGCCGGTGCACCGGACTTTCCAGTCCGGTGTTCCCAACGGGCGACTGGAAAGTCGCCCGCACCGGCGGACAGGAATGTCCGCCCTACAAGGGAAGTTTCTGGTGCGCAGCGGCTCGAAAATTGACTCAGCCAAACAACATAAACGCTCTGATGGACACCAAGCTCTACCAACTGATGCGCGGCGTGCTCGGGTTGGCGTTGGGATTTTACTTCCGCCGCATCGAGCGCTTCCACGCCGAGCGCGTGCCGCGCACCGGGCCGATTCTGCTGACGTCGAACCATCCCAACTCCGTCACCGATCCGTTCGTCATCGGCGCATCGCTGCCGCGCAAGGTGAACTTCATGGCCACGGTGCAGATGTTCCGGTTCGCGCCGCTCAAATGGCTGCTCCTCCGCTGCGGCGTCATTCCCGTGAACCGGCTCAAGGACGATCCCAAGGGCATGCGCTCGGTGATGGATACGTTCGAGGCCGTCTATCGCGTGCTGGAACGCGGCGAAGCCGTGGCCCTCTTCCCCGAGGGCATCACGCACGACGATCCGCAGTTGAAGGAGGTCAAAACCGGCGCGGCCCGCATGGCGCTGGAACTCGAACATCGCCACGGCGGAAAACTTGGATTGCAGATCGTGCCCGTCGGCTTGACGTTTTCGGCGAAGGAACTGTATCGCAGCGAGGCGCTGGCGAACTTCGGTCAACCGATCCGCGCCGCCGACTTTCTCACGGACTACGAGACGCAGCGCAAGGAGTGCATCCGCAAACTCTCGGCGGAGATCGAGGCGCGGATTCAGGCGTTGATCCTGCACATCCCCGATTTGGAACAGGCCCGCATCATCGCGGCGGTGAAACGGCTTTACCTCGAACGCCTCCAGGTTGGCGATCTGGTGGTGGCCGACTCCGCGACGCCGCGCGCCGACGAACTCGCGTTGACGCAACAGATCAGCGCGACGGTGCAACAGATTTATCGCACCACGCCCGAGGTGGCCCACGGCTTCGCGGCGCGGCTGCATCGTTACGAACTCTGGCTGGCACGCCTGCGGATTTCCGACGCGGAACTGGCGCAGTTTGAAAATCACGGCGTCCGCGTGCGTCGCAATCTCCTCAAAACTCTGCTGGGCCTCGCGCTTTTGCCGCTGGCGGTCTATGGCTGGATTTTCCGGCTGCCACCCGTGTTGGTCGTAGCTTGGGCCGTCCATCAGTTTGCGAATCCGAACGTCCGCAAGGCGCAGGTTTCCACGGCCACGATTGTTGCGGGCGTGGTGGCCTTCGGTTTTTTCTACGCGCTTTTCATCGGCGTCTGCCACTGGGAATTCGGCTGGCCCACGAGCCTGTGGTTCGGCCTGTCGCTGCCGGTCACCGGATTGATCGCGCATTACTACTGGCGCAGCGCCAAAAAACTGGCCGCCGCCGTGCGCACCACGATTGTTTTGTTACGCGCTCCGTCCGCCGCCAAACGGCTCATCGCGATGCGGCGCGGTCTGGTGGCCGAGATTGAAGCGGCGCATCAGGGCATCGTCGCCGCCGGAAACAAAACCGCATGATGAAACTTGCGGCCATTCTCACCTGCTTCGGCTTTTGTCTCCACGCCGAGGAAAAGGTCACGAACCTCAAGCCCGACGAACAGATCGTCTTTTACCCGACCGTGGCGCAGCGCGTGCCGGGTGAAACAAACTTGTGGCGCGCGGAGATTCGCGGCTGCGTGTTTGAAGTGGAGAAACGGCGCTTGATGGTGGCTGCGTTGGAGGAGGCATTGGAATTGAAGACTGAGGAACTGACCGCGACGCAGTCGGTCGTGTTCGCCGAACGGGCGCGGCTGTTTCTCGTGGATCATGAGCGTGGGAAAAAGGTTTTCATCCGCTGCGGCACGAATGAATTCTTCGTCGGCAAGTCGGGCGCGGATGGACGGTTCTCGGGTGAAATCACCTACTCAGCGAATGCAGGCCCGGGAGCGCTGGCGTCCCGCCGGCGAGATTCGAGGCAACACGCCGGCGAGACGCCGGCGCTCCCGGGAACGGCGCTTCGCGCTGAAGCGGCGCTCCCGATAAACGATGATCGCCTTTTCTCCGGCGCGGTCTTTCCGCTCGAAGCCGAGGGCGTCAGCGTCATCTCGGACATTGACGACACCATCAAGATCACGGAAGTGCGCGACAAAAAAGCGACGTTGCGGAACACTTTCCTGCGCGAGTTCCAAGCCGTGCCCGGCATGGCGGAGTTTTATCAAGCACTCGCGCGAAGTCCCCTCACCCCGTCCCTCTCCCCATCCGATGGGGAGAGGGTGGCCGAAGGTCGGGTGAGGGGCCGCTCGGAAAACTCCAACGTGCAACCAAACAACGTCGCCTTCCACTACATCTCGGCGAGTCCGTGGCAGCTTTATGAACCGCTGGCTGCGCTGGTCGCGTCCAACGGTTTTCCGGCCGGCACTTTCGCATTGAAGGAATTCCGCTGGAAGAACCGGACGTTCTTCAGCCTGTTCGCCAGCCCCGAGAAATACAAACCCGGCGTCATTGAGCCATTGTTGAAACAATTCCCGAAACGGAAGTTCATCCTCATCGGCGACTCCGGCGAGCGCGACCCAGAGATTTACGGGGCTCTCGCGCGCAAGTTTCCCGCGCAAATCATCCGCATCTACATCCGCGAGGTGACGAACGAAGCCGCCGGAAGCGAGCGTTATCAGAAGGCTTTTCGCACCATCCCGCGCGAAACGTGGCAGATCTTCCGCACGCCGGACGAACTGCCACCGTCAACCCGATCTCCAAGCCAGCTTAAGTAGGAAATCAGGAAGGATTTGGTCGCCAGCCTCATTGTCCGACCCGACCCGGAAAAAGTCCCACCCCGAAGCGGGCACGGGCTGGAGGGGCGCTTCCGGGATGCCTCAGAATGGAGACGCCGCCGTTTGTTGCTAAACTGTAGCCATGAAACCAACGCCTCCCAGCCACGCCGCCCCGGCGAGCGCCGCAGGTTACGACACCGAATTTCTCCGCCGCAATTCCACCAAGGTCCTGATCCAGGACGCCGCGACCCGCCGGTATCTCACGGTCGCCGATGTGTGGACGACCCAAGCCGACCAAGCCCTGACCTTTCGCTCCGGCTCGGCGGCGATGGAACATGTGACCCGGAAAAAGCTGGTCAAGGTGCAACTGGTCCTAACCCGCGCCATAACCTTCAGCGAAGTCATCCCGACCGGCGAACTGCTCCGCACGTGACGCCGGTCCGGGAGCGCCAGCGTCACGCTGGCGAGTTTCGGCACCGCGACGCACGACAGAATCTCGCCGGCGGGACGCCAGCGCTCCCAGCGAGGCGCGGCTGTTTCAGCCACCGCCAAAGCCTTGCGCATCCCTTGCCTATTTCCGAGATGGGTTCTAGCCTCTGCGCGTGGCGAAACCTCATTCCATCGAACTGCCCGGCATCCCGCCGATGCCGATCCTGTACGAAGATCGCGCCGTGCTGGCCATTGACAAGCCGCGCAATTGGATGCTCGTGCCGTTCAACTGGCAGCGGACGAACCGCAATCTACAGGCCGCCATCGTGTCGTCCATCGCGGCGGGCGATTATTGGGCGCGCTCGCGCTCGCTCAAGTTTCTCCGCTACGTGCATCGCTTGGATGCGGAGACGACGGGCATTCTGCTCTTCGCCAAAAGTCAGGGAGCGGTCGAGGCGTATGGCGATCTGTTCGAGAGCCGGCGCATGGAGAAAACCTACCTCGCCGTCACCAGCGCCGTTCCGAAAGAAACCGAATGGACCTGCCGCCTCGCGCTCGCGCAGGACGAGCACAGGTTTGGTCGTATGAAGGTGGACGCGCGCACCGGCAAGGAATCCGAGACGCATTTCAAGGTGTTGCAGATCCTGGATCGCGCCGCTCCGAAGCTTGCGGCCACCGCAATCCCGAAAGCTGATCTGGCCAACCTCCGCAGCAATGAGACGCACGCGCAATTCAAAGCGCGGAAAGCGGAGATCGAAAAAAGCCTGCGCCAACTCGCGCCAACGGCCGCCCCGAAAGCACTCGTCGAGGCGCATCCCCTCACGGGGCGGACGCATCAGATCCGCGTGCATCTGGCGGCGTCCGGCTGCCCGGTGTTCGCGGATGAATTGTATGGCCAGCGCTCCCCGCGCACCGAGATGGGGTTGCGCGCTGTGCGCCTTTGCTTTGCCGATCCATTCACGCGCCGCCCGGTGGACATCCGCGCGCCGATGGACAAGTTTTGTCGCGAATACGGATTCGACATTCCCACGCTCTAAGGCAAACTCCCCGGCTTTATGGAAGCGATAAATGCAGAAGGTAGGGCAGGCAGTCCCTTGCCCGCCGCGGTGTTACCTGACATGAACGGCGCGCACGGAGTGACGCGCCCGACCATTCCCGTTGAACAGGGAAACGAATTTCTGGAAGTGCGCCAGTCCACCATCCACGGCACGGGCGGCTACGCGCGCAAGGAGATTCCCGCCGGGACGCGCATCATCGAATACGTCGGCGAACGCATTGACAAAGCCGAGTCCACCCGGCGTTGCGAGGCGGACAACGAATACATCTTCACGATTGACGACGACTGGGATCTCGATGGCAAGCAGCCGTGGAATCCGGCGCGCTTCATCAATCACAGTTGCACGCCGAACTGCGAAGCCGAGTGGGACGAAGGCCGCATCTTCATCAACGCATTGCGCGACATCCAACAAGGCGAGGAACTGTTCTTCAACTACGGTTACGACATGGAAGATTACCTCGATCATGTCTGCCAATGCCGCACACCGAACTGTGTCGGTTTCATCATCGCGGAAGAGTATTGGGATGAGGTACGCCGACTGGTCGCGCTGCCGGCTTCCACGTAGGGCGGGCTTTCCTGCCTGCCGGTACACGGGGTTTTCCAACCCCGGGTTTCGACGCCACGCCGGAAGTTGCGCTGGCGTTTCCAAGCGTCCCGGGTTTCACGCCCGGCCCCCGAGCGGAACAGGCGACTAGAAAGTCGCCGGCACTGGCAGGTTGGAAAACCCGCCCTACGCCGTTGCCCGCGTGGCCGGATTGCAGGAAAGCTTGCAGTCAGCCAGACACAACAGGAAACTCATCCGCATGAATTCGGGAAAACCATTTCGCCTTGGCGTGCTCGGTTCGGGCAAAGGCTCGAACTTCGTCGCCATCGCGGCCGCCATCGCGGCCGGAAAAATCCCGGCGCAAGTCGGCATCGTGTTGAGCGACGTGGAGAACGCGGGGATTCTGGAACACGCCCGCCAGCGCAACTTCCCGGCCCGCTTCATCGCGCCCGGAAAATTCCGCACCAAACTGGAGGAAGACGCCGAACGCGCTTACGTGGCGGCGTTGCAAGAGGCGAAGATTGATCTAATCGTGCTCGCCGGTTTCATGCGCGTGCTCAAAGGGGATTTCCTCCGCGCCTTCGAGGGCCGCATCGTCAACGTGCATCCGTCACTGCTGCCGTCGTTCCCCGGACTCGAAGCGTGGAAACAGGCGCTGGATTATGGCGTGAAGGCGACGGGCTGCACCGTGCACTTCGTGGATGCAGGCGTGGACTCCGGCGCCATTATCGGCCAGCAAACCGTGCCCGTGCTTGATGACGATACGGCAGCGACGTTGCATGCGCGCATCCACGCGGCGGAGCACGAGCTTTATCCAAAGTGCGTCGCGGCGATTGCACGCGGCGAGATCCTCGTGCAGGGCCGGCGCGTGATCCGCAAGGCTTGAAGTTTCAACCACGGATGGCCACGGATAAACACGGACTGGGGAATAGCTTTCCGAGAATTACGCCGGTTGATGCGAATTTACCGAAGTGGTTTCCCCATTCGCGAGATTCGCGTCAAAGGTCTTTTCATCCGTGTTCATCGGTGTCCATCCGTGGTTAAAGAATCCCAATTTTCACCACCCAAAAAACAATCGTCTTTCGCGCGGCGCTTCGGCTATGCTGGCCGGCACTTATTTGATATGAGCAGCAAGAAGATACTCCGGTTCGGGTTGCCCAAAGGCAGTTTGCAAGAGGCGACCATTCAAAAGATGGCCAAGGCGGGCTGGAACATTTCCGTCAGCAGCCGGTCCTACCTCCCTTACGTGGACGATGCCGAGATGGAAATCCGTCTCATCCGCGCGCAGGAAATCAGCCGGTACGTCGAGCATGGTTATCTGGATTGCGGCATCACCGGCCACGACTGGGTCATCGAGAACGGCTCGGACGTGCATGAGGTCGGCGAATTCCTGTTCAGCAAAGTTTCCCGCAAACCCGCGCGCTGGGTCTTGTGCGTGCCGGAAGATTCCCCCGTGAAGTCCGTGAAAGATTTGCAGGGCAAACGCATCGCCACCGAAGTCGTCAACCTGACCAAGAAGTATCTCAAGAAGCATGGCGTGAAGGCGGAGGTCGAATTTTCCTGGGGTGCCACGGAAGTCAAAGCCCACGAACTCGTGGACGCCATCGTCGAAGTCACCGAGACCGGCTCGTCGCTCCGTGCGAACAAACTCCGCATCGTGGACGAACTCCTCAGTTCCACTCCGCGCCTCATCGCCAATCACAGCGCGTGGAAAGACAAGTGGAAAAAGCAGAAAATCGAGACGATGGCGATGCTGCTCAAGGGCGCGCTCGAAGCCGAAACGAAGGTCGGCCTCAAGTTGAATGTCCACACGAAAAACCTCAAGGCGGTGGTTGACCAGCTTCACTCATTGCGTGGCCCGACGATTGCACCACTGACGAAAAAGGGCTGGGTCGCCGTGGAAACGATCATTGACGAACACATCGTCCGCGAACTGATTCCGGCCCTCAAAGCGGCGGGCGCGGAAGGCGTCACCGAATATCCGCTCAACAAAGTGGTTTATTGACCTATGAGTTGGGACATCTTACTCCAAAGGTTTCCCGAATCCGTTTCTAATCCTGACGAGGTTCCACAGGACTACGTCCCACCTGCGTTTGGTTCTCGATCCAAAATACAGACCTCACTGAAGCAATTGTTCAAATCAGCAGTTATCGGTAGTTCATCTCAAGTCACAATCAGTGGTAAGGGTTATCTCATCGAGATTAATATCGACGACGATCCGTGTAGTCAGATTCTCATGCACGTCCATGACGATGCTGACAAAGCCGTGAAGTCTATCGCGAAAATTGCCAGTCACTTCCAATTGCGCGCAGTTGATTGTTCCACCGGCGAGTTTATCGGTATAAGCAAAACTGGCCATGATACGAGTGCAGAGCAGGAAAAAGCGGAGTTTAATCGTAAGTGGCTTGAAAAAGTAGAAGCTATCAATTCTTCAGAGCAACCTTGGCTACTGGCAGGGTTGAAAGAAGATCGATGCGAAAAAAATATCTATTTGTCTTTCAAAGTTGGCGAAACTCCAGCCCGACTACAAAAAGCTGTATTCAAGCATTGGCAACTACTCTACAAGCAACACGGCGACACTTTTGCGGGAATCAGAGGTCCAAGCTGGTTGTTGACATTGCCTGATGGAGAAATGCTTGGCGCTTTCACAGTCGCAAAGTTTCCGTCAATGGTCACTCACACAGAGGAAGCCATGATTCCTTTCGTAGAAAAGGCGGCGGCTCTTCTCCAGCAGTTCGTTAAAACAACGAACAGAAACAGCGGCATTATCGAGAATGACTTGGCATTCATCGTGTCGGATGGTCGGGAATACGCACTATCAGATTGCAGCTATCGCAGGCTGACCAGTGACGCTGATTTTGCAACCAAAGTCGGCGGGAAGAAGTAATTCCTTGGGCGCAGCGGGAGAACTCCACGGTATTTTATTTCTATGAAATCCAAGGTTGATTTTGATGTCGCCATCCTCGGCGGCGGCAGCGCGGGTTACGCTGCGGCGCGAACTGCCACAAGCGCTGGATTAAAAACCGTCGTCATCGAAGGCGGGCGCGAAGTTGGCGGCTTGTGCATCCTGCGTGGTTGTATGCCCAGCAAGGCGTTGCTATACGCGGCGGAGGTTCTGCATCTGGCGCGGAACGGCAAAACCTGGGGACTCAAGCCCGGCAAGATCGGCTTCGACTTCAAGAAAGTCATGGCGCGCAAAGCCGCCATGATCGAAGACTTCGCCAGCTATCGCCGCAAACAACTGGAGAGAGGAAAGTTCAAATTCATCCGAGCGAATGCACAGTTTATTGATGAACACACTTTGACGCTCGAACAACTGGGCGTTGGTAGGGCGGGCAGTCCCCTGCCCGCCGCGATCGTAGCAAAGCAATCAAATCGCCAGAAACTCTCCGTGTCAGGCGATGACGGCGCGCACGGAGTGACGCGCCCTACCATCACCGCCCAGCACTTCATCATCGGCACGGGTTCCGTTGTTTCACCACCTCCCCTCCCCTCGTTGGAAGAAATCGGCTATATCACCAGCGACCACGCGCTCTCGCTCAAGAAACTGCCCAAATCGCTCATTGTCCTTGGCGGCGGGGCGATTGCCTGTGAGTTGGCGCAGTTCTTCGCGCGCTTCGACGTAAAGGTGACTCAAATCCAACGCAGCCCGCATGTCTTACGAGAGTTTGATGCCGATGCCGGCGCAGTCATCAAGACCGTATTCCAGCGCGAAGGCATCAAGCTGTTCACCGGCACAAAGCTTCTTGGCGCACGCCGCAACGGAAAGCGCAAGGTCGTCGAGTTCGAGCAGAATGGAAAGAAGCTGCGCGCGGAGGCGGATGAAATCCTGCTCGCACTCGGTCGCTCCCCGAACACCGCGACGCTGTGCTTAGAAAACGCGGGTGTTGAAACCGAGAACGGCCGCATCATCGCCGATACGCAGATGCGCACCAGCACGCCGCACATCTATGCGGCGGGCGATTGCACCGGGCCGCACGAGATCGTCCACATCGCGATCCAACAGGCGGAAATCGCCGCGCACAACATCGCCAACCCGCGCCGCCCACGAACGGCGGATTACCGGTTGCTGACAAGCGTGGTGTTTACCGATCCGCAAGTCGCCACCGTCGGCTTGACCGAAAAAGAGGCGACCGCCCGCAAGATTCCATTCCTTGCCGCGAGCTATCCGTTCAACGATCACGGCAAATCGCTCATCATGGAAGCGCTCGATGGTTTCGTAAAGCTGCTGGCCAATCCCAAGACCGGCGAAATCCTCGGCGGTTGCTGCGTCGGGCCGGTGGGCGGCGAATTGATCCACGAAATCAACGTCACAATGGCGAAGCGCATGACCGTGCATGAGTTCGCCGCCACGCCGCATTATCATCCGACGCTCGCGGAAATCTGGACCTACCCGGCGGAAGAACTGGCGGAACAAATTCCCCTCAAACGAAACCGCCGCGCCTGACCGGCCTCATTCGCCGATGATTTTCACAAGCACGCGCTTGCGACGACGCCCATCAAACTCGCCATAGAAAATTTGTTCCCACGGGCCGAGATCGAGTTTGCCCTTGGTGATGGCCACGACGACTTCGCGGCCCATGATCTGGCGTTTCAGATGCGCGTCGGCATTGTCCTCGCCGGTACGGTTGTGCTGATACTGCGACGTTGGCGCGTGCGGCGCGAGTTTCTCCAGCCAGACATCGTAATCGTGCAGCAAGCCGTCCTCGGCGTCGTTGATGTAAACGCTCGCGGTGATGTGCATGGCATTCACGAGGCACAAACCTTCTTGCACTCCGCTTTTGCCGACCAGCTTCTCGATGGTATCCGTGATGTTGAGGTAATCCCGCCGGTGCGGCGTTTCGAACCAGAGGTGTTCGGTAAGGTGTTTCATGGCGGCATTAATCTGTCAGAAACTTGCGGATAAATTCATCGGGGGCAATGGCCTTCGGTTTGTATCCGGCGGCGTTCAAGGCAGCGAAATGCGAATCGGCGGTGACGACAAAGTCTGCTTCCACCGTGATGGCGCAGTCGGAGAACTTGTTGTCGTCAGGATCGGCGGCGATGACGTTGAAGCGAAATTGTGACCCGACCTCGCGGACGTTGCCATGAAGCTGATTGAGCAACTCCAGCAGCGTGGCCACATCCCGCCACCGTTCTGTGCCGGAGAGTTTGGTGGTGACCTCCTCGTATTCGAGCAGGATTTCCGTGGACACCGCAAGCGTCAGGCGCCCGTCCAGCAAGGCGCGCAGGATGGCATGGTAAGGCTGATTGCGACCGAAGATTTGCAGAAAGACGTTGGTGTCGAGGCAGACCGTCATGCGTAACGGTGTTTGGCCCGGCATTCCCGCACCAACTCGGCCACGCGCCGCAACTGGTCGACGGCGTGATCCTTGTCAAACGCCTCGCTCAACCGATCCGCGCGCTCCTCGACTTCCAATTGCAGCATCACACGATTGAGAAGCGAAAGCTGTTCGCCACTCATCCGCTCGATTTTCTCGTGCAGAACGGGCTTTAATTGTTCCGGCGGAACCGGACCGGATGGCGCACCGCGTTTCATGGTGGAATTATCCCACGCGCCCCGAATGTGTCAACCCGCTCGCCCAGCGTAATTCCCACCGCGGCGGCAGCTCGAACCAGAGGTGTTCGGCGAGGTGTTTCATGGCGGGGAAAATTTAACCACGGATGGACACAGATGAACACGGATTTTGAACCGCTAAGGCGCCGAGATGCGTAACTTTCCAAGATTATTTACGGCAGCAGCACGGAGCGATAATATCTTTGCCCACTGCCAGCCAAACCGTCCACAAAAGTGAAAACGCCATTGGTTGGGTAGTGGGTGCTCACAACAGTCCAATGCACCAGATTAGTCGAGCACTCGACGGCGTAGGCGTAGGCGTCGGAGCCGGTGAACTGGATTTGGCTTCCGCCGGAAGCGGGCAAAATCGTGCCGATGGAATCCGCTCGCACCAACGACAGGAGTTGCGCCGGGAGACACTCGTACGCTTCGTCGGTCAAACCACGCTGCAACTGCATGGTGGAACTCTGGTTCAACCACGGAGAAGCCAGACTCAACGCGGGCGCGGCTAGAAGATCTCCCAAGTTGCGAAAGTTGCCACTGTTCTGGCCGGCGCGCGTGATGAAGATAGATGCGACCACGCTTCCGGCTTGCACTGAATTGGAGGTGAGGGTGAGGGAATCAAATTGCGGAGGCGTATTCGCCATGAGTTGGCCGTGGGACAGGATATTGGTCATCACGCTCAAACCATCAAGCACATCGAGCCAGGCATTCGTGTTCGGATTATTGATGGAAAGGAGTTGCTGCGGCGCGTTGGTGTTGAGCAGCGAAGCGATGAGAGCCGCTAAAGACCAATCGCGAACCGGCAGCGTGTAATAGCCTTCAGCCCAGTTGCGATTGCCAGTCCACTTGGCCCACTTTTCCGCCGTCGTCCGGAAATCACCTTGGACCCACGCGGCGGGCGACGTGGCGAACTTGTTAAGCCCCACGTTGGAAGCCTTCAGATAAATCGTCTGCCACGGCGTGCCGCGATGAATCTGGCTGAGTTGACCAATCGCAAGGCATTCGTTGGTCGGAAATTGCCAGTCATCCGAACCGCGCACCAGCGGGTCCTTGATGGCGGGATTGAAAGCATCGGGATCAATGGCGATGGCTCCAGGGTCTTTCGCCCACGGCCAGTAACGTGCGTTCTTCAGGCCGATGTTGGCCATGACATTCGGGTTAGTACCGCCCGGTGGAATAATGCGATAAGGAATTGCAGACCTCTTCATGTCGAGCATCTCTCGTCCCATGTAATGCACCAGCGGATCGTTAACCTGCCAACTCATCGGGATGGTGTACGTGACCATCGGGGTAAACGGCGCGTAGGCCGTGAGGTTCGTGTTGACTGCTGCCGCAGACTCACCCGTCGCAGGGTCGGTAAATACAGCCATAGCACCTAGCGGCAAAAAGAACGCACCAAATTTCGCAATTTCATGCGCGCGGTTCGGCGGGAAGATGCCGTAGTTAAATTCCCAATCGCCGGGTTGGTTGCCATTAAACACCGTTGCATTCCCGCCAGAAATAAAGATCTGCTGCACCACGCCAAGGCGGCCAGACATCTGTGAACCGATCAGGTTGGTGGCCCACAGTCCGTTGAAACCACGGCTTGTCGAAGGCTGAACAAACATCGCCGTCAAGTTGGTCTGATATATCATGTCACCGAGCAACACATAATCAATGATCCGCCCCGTCGCCTGATCGGTGATGATGGCTTGCACGCGATTGGTGATGGCCAGCCTCCAGTTCGGCAGCAACAAACGAGCGTCCACCTCATAATTCGTTCCGGCCGGATTTGTGAATACGCCGCTACCCGGCTGATACGCCACAGTGGCCGGGGTGAAGAGGGAGACGTTGGTCCGAAACGGCACGATGAACGAGGCATCCTGCTCAGTTCCGTTCCAAGCGGGCCACGGCGTTCCGGCGGTGGTGTTGGTGCTTCCGCTGGAAACAACGGTTTTGAGCACCGGCGGACCATTGGGGGAATTGCTATCGGTGAGCGAAATCGTCAGCCGGTTGTTCGCCGTGATGCTGACTGGGCGGATGTAATTGGCGCGATACGAATTCCAAAATTCCGCGCCGCACTCCACCGCCACGTTGAGCGTGTAAAGCTGGTTGGTCTGCACGATCGCGACCTGCCCTCCCGGACCGGATTTGATGAGTTCTAATTTACGAGTCACCGTAAACGTAGTGTCCATGGCGTACTCGTTGAAGTTCGGCAGACCTTTGCGCGCCCCGATCACCAGCGGCACGCCGAAGATCAAACTGTCCGGTTGCACAACTGACGCAAGGTTGTTGGACGAAATCAACGTGAGATCGAGTGGTGGTAGTGCAGAGAGATCGTTAGTAGTAAAAACTTCGACATAGCTGTTGATATAAACCGCGTTGTTGCTGACGGTGAAGCGCGGTGCGAACACGGTGGGCAACGCTCCGAACGCATCATGCCGGTTGGTCTTGGCGTCCCAGATGTTGGCCGCCACCTGCAATACCCGCTGCACCGCCGACGCGTAGGCCATCTGCCCGTTCACATAGACCGGAATGCCCGTCACCCCGAATGGCTGGTCAATCTTGAAGGTGTTCGTGTAGTTCGCGTAGTCCGCCGCCAACCACTCCGTCGTGTAAGCGCGCAGCAACCGATCCGCGACGTTAGTAAAGAAGCCGACAGAATTCGATGCGACGATCTGGGCGGAACTGAGTCGGGGAAGCACAAGCAGCGCCGTAACCAACAACCAAAGCCAAACCTTGCCAGCAATCTGCACTCGATTGCACCCTGAAGACGCCCTGATGTTCATCGTGCAATGACTATGGCAAAGGTCGGGAAATTTGCGAGCCAGAAGTGAGGTCGCCCAGCCACGTCACCGCGCGAACATCTGGCGGATGACGTCTTCGATGGGAACTTCCTCAATGTCAATGTCGCGCACGGGGAGTTCGTCCAGCAACGCCTTGCAGACGGGGATGACGCGGTGGTCGGTCGCCTGTCCGTTGCATTCTTGCAGTCCCAAGCTGGCAGGTTATAGTAACGCCATGACGACGAATGGCATCCATGTACTCGATCAGTTGCTGGATCCGGTGACGCGGTGTTTAACGCCGGAGGCGGCGCAGTCGTTGCTGAATCTTCGCGCGCCAGCCGCTGCGCAGGCGCGCATTGAAGAACTGGCTGGCAAGTCCAGCGCGGGAACGCTTTCGGCGGATGAAGCGTCCGAGTACGACAGTTATCTCTCCGCCGGAAATCTCATCGCGCTCCTGCAAGCCAAAGCCCGCGCGTTACTCGCCAAAGCTCCCGCGCGCTGATGGACGCCGCTTTGCGAAGGCTAGTTCGCGACCGGGCCAGCAACCGCTGCGAGTATTGCCGGGTCCGTCAGGAGGACGATGCGCTGTTCTCCTTTCACACCGAACACATCGTTGCCCGGCAACATGGCGGCTTGGACGATGAAGCGAACCTGGCGCTGGCCTGCTACCACTGCAACCGATACAAAGGGCCAAATCTCGCCGCGATTGATCCCGAAACGAATCAGATGACGCGATTGTTCGATCCGCGCCGCGAGGTTTGGGATGAACATTTCCGAATTGTCGGAGCGGTCATCACGGGGCGAACATCTGTCGGAAGGGCAACCGGGCGTTTGTTGAAAATGAATGCCAGCATCCGGCTCGATCTGCGAACGGAATTGCTTGGGATCGGGCGCTGGCCTTGAACGCGGAACCGAAACGAGGCATCGCTGCTACCGCGCAAACATCTGCCGGATGACGTCTTCGATGGGGACTTCCTCGATGTCTATGTCGCGCACGGGGAGTTCGTCCAGCAACGCCTTGCAGACGGGGATGACGCGGTCGCGTTTGACCTTGAGTTTGATGCTGCCGGGCGTTTTTTCCACGAGTTCGCCGTATTTCTTCAGGCTTTCGTCGGAGCAGCCATCCACGCCGTCGCATTGGATGGTGATGAGTTTGAAGTCGGCAAAGCGATCCACGACGTCGCTGAGTTTGCCGTCGAAGGAAATTTTCCCGTGGTCAATGATGATGACGCGTTCGCACAGGGCCTGAATATCCGCCATGTAATGGCTGGTGAGCAGGATGGTGGTCTTTTGCGTGGCGTTGTGGTGCTTGAGGAATTCACGCACGACTTTCTGCGAAACGACGTCGAGGCCGATGGTCGGTTCGTCGAGGAAGAGAATCTTCGGCTGATGCAGGAGCGAGGCGATCAACTCCATCTTCATACGTTCGCCGAGGGAAAGTTCGCGCACGCTGATGTTGAGCTTGTCGCGGACGCTGAGCATCTCGGTCATCTCGGCGACGGTGCGTTCGAAGCGGTCTTCGGGGATGCCGTAGATCTTGGCGTTCAACTCCAGCGATTCGCGCGCGGGCAAATCCCACCAGAGCTGGTTCTTCTGCCCGAGCACGAGCGCGAACTGGCGGCGGTAGGCATCAGCGCGTTCCCAAGGGACGTGGCCCAACACTTTCGCTTCACCGCTGCTGGGATAAAGCAGACCGGCGAGCATCTTGAGCGTGGTGGTTTTGCCCGCGCCGTTCGGGCCGAGAAAGCCGACGAGTTCGCCGGGTTCGACTGTGAAGCTGACATCGCTGACGGCGGCGACCTGTTCGTATTCGCGTTTGAACAGGCCGCGAAGCGCACCTTTGAAGCCGGGTTGCTTCTTGTAGGTGCGAAAGGTTTTGGTCAGGCCGCTGACTTCAATTGCCGACATTGCGGGAGTCTAAAGTCTAAAGTCTGAGGTCTAAAGTTAAAAACTCCCGAGCCGCAGGGCGAACCGGGAGTTTCAAAGTTTTCCGCCTCCTCACGTCGGCGGCCACGAAATCAGCGCATCAACTGTTTTTCCAGATAGCTGACGACCTGACGGATGTTGGCATCAATCTCCATGCGGTCTTTCACCAAGCGACAGGCATGAAGCACGGTACCGTGATCGCGGCCCCCAAAAGCTTCGCCGATGGTGCTGAGTGAGTTTTCGGTCATCTGACGCGAGAGAAACATGGCGACCTGCCGCGGAAACGCGATGTTTTCCGGACGGCGTTTGCTGGTCATGTCCGCGAGGCGGATATCAAAGTGCTCGGCCACCTTCTTCTGGATGACCTCGATGTTGACGGAGAAACGGCCTTCTTCGTGCAGGATTTCGCGCAGCAAACCTTCCACGACTTCCACATTCAACTTCTTGCCCGTGAGCGAGGCATAACTCGCGACGCGGATCAACGCGCCTTCGAGCCGGCGGATGTTGGTGCGGATGCGATGCGCCAGGAAACTCATGATCTCGTCCGGCAACGTCACGCCCATCGAGGCGGCCTTCTTGTTCAAGATGGCCTGACGCATCTCGACATCCGGCGGTTGCAGATCGGTGACCAGACCCCATTCAAAGCGCGACACCAAGCGATGTTCCAAGCCCTGGATTTCGCTGGCGGGCCGATCGCACGTGAGCACGATCTGTTTGTGCGCTTCGTGCAAGGCGTTGAAAGTATGGAAGAATTCTTCCTGAATCCGTTCCTTGCCCGAGAGGAACTGGATGTCGTCAATCAACAGCACGTCCGTCTGGCGATACTTCTTGCGGAACTTGACGAGCGAATTGTTCTGGATCGCGTCAATGTACTCGTTGGTGAACTTCTCGGAGGAAACGTAACCGACGCGCGCGCCCTTCTTGGTGCTGGCGACATGCTGGCCGATGGCGTGGAGCAAGTGGGTCTTGCCCAGACCGACGCCGCCGTAGAGGAACAGCGGATTGTAAGATTTGCCCGGGGCTTCCGCCACGGCCTTGGCGGCGGCGTAGGCGAAGTTGTTGTTGTTGCCGACGACGAACGTCTCGAAGGTGTTCTTGGGATTGAAATTCCATTCGCCGTTGGCCGGGGCGCGATCCTGATGCACCGGCGCCGCAACGGGCTTGGGCCTGGTTGCGACCGGCTCAACTTTCCTGGCGGGCGGGACCACCGCCGTCGCCACTGAAGCGATTTGTCCGTTCGCCACAATAAACTTGGCGCGCAGTTGCCGGGCCGCCGCGATGCTCAACACATCTTGCAGCAACCCTTGGTAGTTGTCCTTGAGCCACACTTCACAGAAATCGTTGGCGACTTCCAGCACGACGCAGTCACCTTCCATCCCGGTGGCGCGCAGGGGTGCGAACCAAAGATTGAAGGTGTCCGCGCTCAACATGGAGCGCAATTGTTCCTGTGCGGAACGCCAAATTTTCTCAGCCGAAGCTTGCATGTCTTTAACCCCTCCGGCCCGGTTATCCTGAATTTTATTCACTTAGCCCCAAATCTTGGTTCTGCGGACGTTTTGTGTCCCCATTTTTAACACCGGCAAAAGCCTGCGCCATCAAAAACTCTCGGGCCGTTATTTCTCCAGAGCCTGACGCCTGCCAATCCCGGCTTCACTTCGCTGCAAATCAACAACTTACAACCACCGACAAAACAGCCCGCCGAACAACTAAGTTTCCGCGGGCGAATACGTGAAGTGAATCCTGATCGCGAGGAAGATTTTTATGAAATGGGACAGTCGCTTACGAGGACAACATATTAACACTTATTCGCGAGTTATTAACACCGCATTTCCCCCAATGAAATCAGGGTTTCTGACCACATCATGAGTGAAAATCAGGAAACGTTTTGGTGACAAGCAGCGCGCTTGCGCGCGAAAAAGATTTGTACCAATCAACAGTGGTCGCACTGAGAACACGCAGCCGGTAACTGATTTCGATCGAAAGCGGGTATGACTGGAACTGCCGCGCATCGCCGCGGTTCTTAATCGTAATCTTAATCTTGTTCTTAATCTTCAGGCTCGGGAGATTAAGATTAAGAAAAAGATTAAGAATAAGAACATAAACTGCGCGGCAGTTTCAGTCGCACCCATCGGAAACGCAAAGCCATTCAACGGGTGTAATTAAAAGTGGGTGAGAATCTCTGCCGGAGCGCGGCTGTCCTCAGCCGCAGCAGGTGGCAAGCAACCAGGCGGCACTACTCCGGCGACAACCGCAGCAAACTCCGGGCGCGCTGCGGCTGGGGACAGCCGCGCTCCAGAGAAAATCGCCCCAGCCTTCACCCGACTTTAATCACACCCCCATTCCACCACGCGATAAACCGCACTCGACTTTGCCACAGTGCCTCCGCAAAGTTTCCGCATGGCTAGAACCCCATCCACCATGCTCCCGCTTGGGACGACCGCGCCGGATTTCCGGCTGCCCGACACCAACGGCAAACTCGTTTCCCTCGGCGAACTGACCGGCCACCCCGCCCTGCTCGTCATGTTCCTCTGCAACCATTGCCCGTTCGTGAAGCATGTGCGCGATGAACTCGCCAGGCTGGGCCGCGATTACGCCCCGAAAAATGTGGCCGTTGTCGCCATCAGCTCGAACGACGCGGTCAATTATCCCGATGACAGCCCCGCAAAGATGATCGAAGAAGCCCGCGCCGCCGGATATAATTTTCCGTATCTCTACGATGAATCGCAAGCCGTCGCCCACGCATATCGCGCCGCTTGCACGCCGGATTTTTTCCTGTTCGACCGCAATCATCGCCTCGTTTATCGCGGCCAACTGGACGACAGCCGCCCCGGCAACGGCATTCCCGTCACCGGCACAGACCTGCGCGCGGCGATTGATTCCTTGCTGAACAACCAGCCGATCGCCGCCGCGCAAAAGCCCAGCCTTGGCTGCAACATCAAGTGGAAAGCCGGGAACGAACCGGACTACTTCGCGCATTGAGTTGACTCGAATTAACAACCACGAAACACACAAAACACACGAAAGGGTCACCAAAGAGGCAATCGTCCTGTTTTTGTTTTCGTGTGTTTCGTGTATTTCGCGGTTAAAAGCCTGTTCTATCAAGTTCAAGTGACCGTTCTCGAAGTCATCTCAAAAAGTTCGGACTTCCTCGCCAAAAAAGGCGTGGACTCGCCCCGCCTGCAAACGGAGTTGCTGCTCGCCCACGTGCTGCAACTCCCGCGCATGAAGCTCTACCTGAACTTCGAACGCAAACTCACCGAACCGGAACTCGACTCACTCCGCAAACTCGTCCAACGCCGCGGGCAACGTGAACCGCTCCAGCACCTCGTCGGTTCAACTTCCTTTTGCGGCTTGGAAATGACCGTCAACCGCCACGTCCTCATCCCGCGCCCCGAAACTGAATTGCTCGCCGAAGCCGGCTGGCAATTCTTAAATCAGCTCACGCCAAGTGAAGGTAGGGCGGGCAGTCCTCTGCCCGCCGCACTCCGCACCAGCGACAACGGCGCGCACGGAGTGACGCGCCCTACCACCGCCCTGGACTTCGGCACGGGCAGCGGCTGCATCGCCATTGCACTCGCGGCGAAATCTCCCGCCGCCCACGTCGTCGCATTGGACGTTTCGACCGACGCTTTGGCGCTTGCCAGACAGAACGCGGCGCGGAACGGTCTCGCCGACCGCATCGAATTCCGCCACGGCGATGGCTTCGCCGCCTTGCCGCCGGGCGAACGCTTCGATCTCATCGTCAGCAATCCGCCGTACATCGCCAGCGCCGAAATTGAAACGCTTC
Source organism: uncultured Bifidobacterium sp. (assembly GCA_964594985.1). GTDB lineage: Bacteria > Verrucomicrobiota > Verrucomicrobiia > Limisphaerales > JADLHS01 > JADLHS01. The sequence goes on along the minus strand of CAZQNQ010000017.1, from coordinate 2,098 downwards.
AACCGGAAGTCCGCGACCACGACCCGCGCGGCGCGCTGGACGGCGGCGCGGATGGATTGGATTTCTACCGTCGCCTCGCCGCCCAAGCCGTGCCGTTCCTCAAACCCCACGGCAAACTCATGCTCGAGTTTGGCGAAGGCCAGGCCGCCGCCATCAGCGCGATCCTCACCGCGCAGAACTGGAGAATCGAAGCCGTTCACCCGGATTACACCCAGCGCCTCCGCTTCCTGATCGCCAGTCCGGCAAGTGCTTGAGAAAAACCGGGGTTCGGGAGAAAATCCAACGCCATGAATTTACCCGCCGAACTGCTGCGATTGCTGCGCGAAGTGCCCGCGCTGGCCCGGGCCTACCTCGTGGGCGGCTGCGTGCGCGATGCGCTGCTCGGCATCCCGCAGAAGGATTTTGATCTCGAAGTCTATGGCGTCGGTTACGAAACCTTGGCGCGGGAGCTGGGCAGACACGGGCGCGTGGACCTGGTCGGCAAATCGTTTGGCGTCATCAAATTCTCCAGCGCGAGCGGCGGGCAATGGGATTTCAGCCTGCCGCGCCGCGATTCCAAGACCGCCGCCGGGCACAAAGGTTTTGATGTGGCGTTCGATCCGGATATTTCGCCACAGGAAGCGGCGCGGCGCCGGGACTTTACCTTCAACGCGCTGATGTTTGATCCGCGCACCGGCGAGTATCTCGACTTCTTCGGCGGGCGGGAGGATCTGGAGAAACGAGTGTTGCGGCACACGAGCGCGGCATTTGTGGAAGATCCGTTGCGCGTGCTGCGGGGAATGCAGTTCGCGGCGCGCTTCAATCTGACGCCCGCACCGGAAACGGTGGAACTGTGCCGCTCCATCGCGCCGACGTTTCCCGAACTGGCCGTCGAGCGCGTGGGCCTGGAGTGGTTCAAGTGGGCGCAGTTGAGCCAGCGCCCCTCCGCCGGACTGCGCTTCTTGAAAGACACCGGCTGGCTGCGACACTTCCCGGAACTCGCCGCCCTGGACGGCACGCCGCAAGACCCGGAATGGCATCCCGAGGGCGATGTGTTCATCCACACCTGTCACTGTTGCGATGCGTTGGCGGAATTGCCCGAGTGGCGCAATGCCGATGAAACGACGCGCCGCGTGCTCATGCTTGCCGTGCTGGCGCACGACTTCGCCAAACCGCAAACCACGCACACTGCCGAGCGGGAAGGCCGGAGGCGGATCGTGTCGCCGGGACACGAGGAACAGGGCGGCCCGCTGGCGGAAACATTTTTGATACGCATCGCCGCGCCGAACGAAATCAAGGAGCGGGTCGTGCCGCTGGTAACGCATCATCTGGCGCACATGCAGGCGGTCAGCGATCGCGCCGTGCGCCGGCTCGCGAACAGCTTGAAGCCTGCCACCATTGCGGAACTTTGTCTGGTGATGACAGCGGATCATTTCGGGCGACCACCCAAAGCCAAGATTATTCATGAGGGCGTGCTGGCGCTGCGCACCAAAGCCGAGGAACTGCGGTTGCGCGACGCCGCGCCAAAGCCGTTGTTGCAAGGCCGGCACCTGATCGCGCGAGGCATGCAACCCGGCAAACGCTTCGGCGTCTTGCTGGACGCCGCGTTTGAAGCGCAGCTCGAAGGTCAGTTCACCGATGAGACCGGCGCGCTGAAGTGGTTGGACACACAAACCTGAGCGGCGGCGGCGGCCATTAAATCTGCGGGACGCGGCAGAGCGGGCCTCCACACGTCTCCGCAGACACCGCTGCCGAAGCGAGTTGGTTGGTGATATCCAACTCACTTCGGCGTGAAGGCGATGGAAACAGTGCGGCTCGCCGACACCTTCGGCGCGTCCTCGGTGGCTTCAACCAATCGTTCGCGCTGATCTTCAGCCCGCAAATCCGGGCGTACATCGCAAAGCAGGCTCTTCGAGTTGATGTTCGTGGGATCGCCCTTGGTGAACCGTCAGTTGTCGTTGATCAAAATACGTTCGCGCGACGTGGCCAAAGCCGACCATGCACCGACGAAAAACATCGTCACGATCAAAACCGGGTAAGGACTTAGAGTCTGTAACAAAATAAAAGGGGCTGTCCTAGATAACCAGGTTAAGGATTGCTGAACCCATTGATTTAATTG
>CAZQNQ010000016.1:104937-121142 GCA_964594985.1 uncultured Bifidobacterium sp. | reverse complement strand
CAGGTAAGGTTCTTCGCGTTGCATCGAATTAAGCCACATACTCCACCGCTTGTGCAGGCCCCCGTCAATTTCTTTGAGTTTTAACCTTGCGGCCGTACTTCCCAGGCGGCACGTTTAACGCGTTAGCTTCGCCACAAAAGGGGTCGATTCCTCTTACAGCAAACGTGCACCGTTTAGGGCCAGGACTACCGGGGTATCTAATCCCGTTTGCTCCCCTGGCTTTCGTGCCTCAGCGTCAGGAAATGTCCAGAGACTCGCCTTCGCCACTGGTGTTCCACTTGATATCTACGCATTTCACTGCTACACCAAGTATTCCAGTCTCCCCTCCATTCCTCTAGCCGAATAGTATCCGACGCAGTTTCCAAGTTGAGCTTGAAGATTTCACGTCAGACTTACCCGACCGCCTACGCACCCTTTACGCCCAGTGAATCCGAACAACGCTTGGGACCTCTGTATTACCGCGGCTGCTGGCACAGAGTTAGCCGTCCCTTCCTCTTCCGCTACTATCAGCTTACAACGTGTTAGGTTGTAAGGTTTGATCGCAAATGACAGGGGTTTACGGGCCGAAGCCATTCATCCCCCACGCGGCGTCGCTCCTTCAGGGTTTCCCCCATTGAGAAAAATTCTCGACTGCTGCCACCCGTAGGTGTCTGGACCGTGTCTCAGTTCCAGTGTGGCTGGTCGTCCTCTCAGACCAGCTACCCGTCTTAGCCTTGGTGAGCCGTTACCTCACCAACTAGCTGATAGGCCGCGGGCTTATCAAGAAGTGTCAGGCCTTGCGGTCCCCGACTTTAAGTACCAGAAGATGCCTTCCAGTAATCACATCCGGTATTAGCTCGCCTTTCAGCAAGTTATCCCAGACTTCATGGCAAATTACCCACGTGTTACGCACCCTTGCGCCACTCCCACTACCAAATATTGCTACTCGATAATGATCGTTCGACTTGCATGTCTTATCCACGCCGCCAGCGTTCGTTCTGAGCCAGAATCAAACTCTCCGTATAAAAACGTTAGTTTAATTCCTGCCCGATGATTAATCGGGCGAATTGCAATTTAAAACTCTCCAAACCAAGACCACTAACAGCCTTAGCTTGAAGGGGCTCTTACTTATCGCACAATTCAATTTTCAAAGAGCAGCAGAGTGTTTCCACTCAAAATTCTCATGCTCAAAACCCGAATTATTTTCCCATCTAGGGGACAAAAAACCGAGTGCCGATTTACTACTTCCGACTCGGCATCTCAGATTCGAGTTTTAGGAGCGCGGAGATTATCTCATCCGCACCGACTGTCAACTTGGTTTTTGTTTTCCAGTCTTCCGTCGCCTTACCGGCGAAGGACGAACAAACTATCAGGACCGAATTTTAGTGCAAGAGTTTTTTGAAAATTTTTGGGGTGTTCTTCGGCCAATAAAATCAGGGGGTTTACGTGAATCCTTGAGTTTACCCTGAAAAATTATTCCTTCCGCGCGAACTTTCCCACCAGCGAAGCAGTTACTTGGACGACTGATTCAACACAACCAGCCGCAAGCCTTCCAAGGTCAAATCCGGCTCAATTGCTGAGATTTCCGGCAATTTTGCGGCAATCAATCCGGCATAGCCACCAGTAGCCACCACCGGCAACTGCTTTGTTTTCAATTCGCGTTTCAATTCCACAATCAATTCCCGCACCAGACCGCGATATCCATGCACCGCCCCCACCAACATTGCGTGTTCAGTGCTCTTTCCGATTGGAGATTTCACCTCGCGGATCTTGATGCGTGGCAACAGTGCCGTTCGCTCGTGTAGATAATCCGTCATCGCCGCGAGGCCAGGCGCAATGATTCCGCCCACATAATTTCCTCGCGCATCCACCACATCAAAAGTCACCGCAGTTCCGAAATCCACCACTACCGCCGGCGTGCCAAAGTGATGTCGCGCCGCCACCGCATTGGCCAGCCGATCCGGCCCAATCGTGTTTGGTTTCGGGTAATCAATCCCGACGCCCCGCAATGTTTTTGGCGTCAGCACAACCGCCTTTAACTTCCACAGCGACCAGATCACCTGCTGAATTTTTGGCGTCGCTCGCGGCACCACGCTGCAAAGCACAGCGTCGCTCAATTTCACTTTGCCAACAAATCGCCGAAGCTTGCCCACAGCCTTACCCGCCAGAAATGCCGCTGTAGAGATATCTGTGTGCTTTAATACGCGCTTGTCGTTCGCCAGGCCGACGTGCGTATTCGTATTGCCGATATCGAAGAGTAAGATCATTTGTCCAAAGTCACATCGCCGCCAATGACGCGTTCCAGTCGCCCATGTTCCGTGCGCAACAACAACGCTCCGTCATCATCAAGCGCCTCAGCCCGACCACGCAATTTGCGTTCGCCAATCCCGACCACCACTTGTTTCCCGATCGTAGAGCAAAGCTCTTCCCACTCGTCCGCCAGTGCCGGAAATTGACCGTCACAAACACGTGCATAATCGCAATCCAGTTCCCGCAAAATCGCCGTCGCCAGTTCTGCGCGCACGATGGGCTTGCCGCATTCAACCCGCAATGACGTTGCAATCTTTCGCAGTTCCGCAGGAAATTCGCTCGCCGTCAGATTGACATCCACCCCTACGCCCAGCGCGATGTGCTTCACACGATCCACTTCCGCACTGAGTTCGGTGAGGATGCCAACGACCTTTTTGCCACCGATTAAAATATCGTTCGGCCACTTAATTTCAGGGCTTAATCCCGTGACCGCATGGATTGCCCGCCAGACGGCAGTTGCCGCCGCAACGGTCAATTGCGTCGTCTCCTGCGGGCGCAGATGAGGTCGCAACAAAATCGAAAACCAAAGCCCCTTGCGCGCGGGCGAAGTCCACGCGCGACCCAACCTTCCCCTGCCCTTCGTCTGCGATTCCGCGAATACGACCACGCCTTCCTTCACCCCATCGCGCGCCAGCTTTTCGACAACGTCGTTCGTGGAAGTTGTTTGCTCGAATACGCGGATGTCGCGCCCGATCACCTTGGTTTTGCCAAGCCGCGCGAGCAGATCATCGGCGTGCAAAACATCCGGCGTGCTGAGCAAGCGATAGCCCAACACCGGGCTGGCCTCGATGTCGTAGCCAAGTTTGCGAAGTTCCTCGATGCGCGCCCAGATCGCCGCGCGCGTGACACCGAGCCGTTGGGAAAGTTCTGCACCGGAAACGCCGCCATTCTCCGCCGCGCGGAGCGCCATGAGGATTTGAGTGTCCGTTGTCACGATGCGCTCCGGCTTTGTAACCCCGCGCCCAGGCCAACGCAAGTTCCGTCCCGTGTTCAGCATTGAATTGCCGCCCTACTCTTCGCATCCTCGCCCCGTGAGTCATCTGTCCAAAGCCCGGGAAGTATTCGACATCGAACTCGCTGCGCTCAAAGCCGTGCGCGCCCAGCTCGATGATTCATTCAACAACGCCGTTACGCTCATCAGCGAAACCCTCAGCCGACGCGGCAAAATCGTCATCGTCGGCATCGGCAAATCCGGCAATGTCGGTGCCAAGATCGCCGCCACGCTCACCAGCACCGGCTCGACCAGCGTCCTGCTCAACAGCGTGGACGCGCTCCACGGCGACCTTGGCGTCATCAACGACGGTGACGTCGTCCTCGCCCTCAGTTACTCCGGCGAATCCGATGAATTGCTCAACTTGCTCCCCGCCATCAAACGCTTCTCGGTAAAAATCATTTCCTTCACCGGCGGCTTGAAGTCCGCCCTCGCCCGCCACAGCGACATCATCCTGAACGTCCATGTGCCGAAAGAAGCCTGTCCATTTGCGCTCGCGCCCACTTCCAGCACGACAGCGATGCTGGTCATGGGCGATGCGTTGGCCATGGCCATCATGCAAGCGCGCGGCTTCAAACAAAGCGACTTTGCCAAGTATCACCCCAGCGGCGCGATCGGTCGCGCGATGCTCCTGCGCGTCGGCGAAATCATGCGCACCGGCGAACGCAACGCCGTCGCCAGTGAAAACCTTAGCGTGAAGGAAGCCCTGCTCGTGATGACCAAAGCCAAGTCTGGCAGCCTTGCCGTCATCAACGCCCGTGGCAAACTCACTGGCGTGTTCACTGACGGCGACTTCCGCCGCAAGATGTCCACCGACGAACAGCTCCTGTCGCGGTCACTCAAATCAGTGATGACACCCAACCCCATTTGCATCCGCGACACCGCCCTCGCCGTCGAGGCGCTGAAGATTTTCAACGAACGCAACATTGACGACCTGATCGTCGTCAATGCGAAGAAAGAGCCCGTCGGTCTAGTTGATTCCCAGGATTTGCCGAAGCTTAAGATCATGTAACCGCATGCAGAAACAGCCCATGAAAACAACTTTCAGCCTGCTTCTCGCCCTCTGCGCCGTTTTCGCCGTCATGAACGCCAAAGCTCAGACCAGCACCAGCCCCGTCACCGCCGGATCACTCGATTGGAAAAGCACGCGCAAAGGTGAACTGAAGTATTTGCTCTACCTGCCGCCTGATTACAGCAAGTCCAGCGATAATAAATGGCCGCTGATGCTGTTCCTCCACGGCGCGGGCGAGCGCGGCACGGACGTCAATCGCGTCGCCATCCACGGCCCGATGAGCCTCGTCAAACAAGGCACGAACTTCCCGTTCATCATCGTCGCCCCGCAATGTCCCGCCGCCGAAATCTGGGATAACGAACCGCTGCTCCAGTTGCTCGACCGCATTGAGAGCACCTACGCCGTGGACACCAACCGGGTTTATATCACCGGCCTCAGCATGGGCGGCTACGGTGCGTGGCGGCTCGGTTTGGGATGTCCCGAGCGATTTGCCGCGCTCGCGCCCATCTGTGGCGGTGCGAACATGATCGAAGTGATTCTCGGCTCGTGGGAGAAAGAGCATTGCAAGGAGATGTTGAAGCTTCCCATCTGGGCCTTTCACGGCGCAAAAGACGACGTTGTCCCGCCCATCGAATCCGAGCGTGTGATCAATTCCCTCAAAGGGATTGGCCACAAAAACATCAAACTCACGGTCTATCCCCAAGCCAAACACGACTCGTGGAAAGACGCCTACGCCGACCCGAAGTTTTACGAGTGGCTGCTGAAGCAATCGCGTTGAACCGCTTGTTTGAATTATGCCCCGCCGCGAACTCAAAAATGGAAAACAAGTAGCCGACTGGCTGGCCGAACTCGGCGCCAACCTGAAAGAGTCCGGCAACCTGACGTTGATTGGTTCAGCGGCCCTGCTTTGGCACGCCCATGATCGCGGTGTTACTGCGGAATTGCCCGAAGCCAGCATGGATGTTGATCCCGTCACCGACAGCGATGAAGTGGCCACGCATTGCTATGAAGCGCTGATCGGCAGCGAATTCGAGCAAACTCACGGCTGGCACGTCAATCTGATGCCTGAATCCGTTCTGCGCGAATTGCCCGCCGGCTGGGAGCAGCGCGCGACGATGCGATTGATTGGAAAACTACAACTGCGCGTGCCGTCACCCGCCGACCTGCTTGCGCCCAAACTGCGGCGCAACGAACCCCGCGACCGCGCCCATGCCGAGTGGGCCAAGTCTATTGGTTTGATTGGCTGAAACCCGGTGCTAGACTCCCTTCATGTTCGTGAACGGCATTCATTTTCAGGAATACGCCAAGCTGGAATACGGTCGCCTGCTCTGGCGCGTTCCGGCTTCCCGTGAACGACTGCTGCGGCACTGGCATGATCCGCGCCACCCTCACGCCGGGCGTTTTGCGGAACACGAAGCAGAAGTATCTCGAATCTTGGAAAGCCCCAAGGGTTCAGACGAGAAACTTGATGCTGAACTACGGCAACGCGGCTTGAGCCTGCGGGTTGTTGTCAAAGAAATCCCTTCGGTGTTTGGCTCGTTTTATTGAACGCCTTCCCCGGATTACTGGCCTCTCATTAGCACCTGGCTTCAGCCAGATGACTTGTCATCGTTACATGCGTCAGCCGTTTCAACGGCTTTGGGCGCGCGGGGAAGCAACAGTCTGTTCCCAAGGCCAAACACGACTCGCGAAAAGACGCCTACGCCGACCCGAAGTTTTGCGCGTGGTTGTTGAAACAATCGCGGTAGCCGGGGCAATTCAGAAAACTTTTTAACGCAAAGCCGCGAAGCCGCAAAGAAAGCGAAAAAAAGTTCTTCGACATTTATGGAGGGTAAACTCGGCGCGAGGCGGGTTTGTCCCTCGACCGCCCTCACCCCGGCCCTCTCCCCCAGGAGAGGGGGAATCGTCTGCCGTCGCTCTCGAAAACCTGCGCTGGGATAGGTCGGACAGCGGAACGAACAGAGAGGCGCACGCGCTGTCTGTTCCCTACCCTGAACCGGAGCGCCGATCTCCAGATCGGCTCGTTACCAACCCGTGCCAGAAACTGGCCGATCTGGAGATCGGCGCTCCGCTCGCGACAGTTCAGGGGACCAAAGCGCGAAGCGCTTCGGAAAATTCTCTCCCAATGGAACGGGTCATAGCACCTGCCCCGAAATTATCTTCCGACAGAATTCCCGGCCTGTTACTTTCAGGCCAATATGAAGCCATGGATTCTTTCCGGAAGTCTCGGGCTTGCCGCTGTGCTATTGCTGGGAGCCGGGCCAAACGCCGATTCGCTCCAACTTCCTCCTCAACCCGTCATTTCACGCATGGCCATCGCTGGCAACGATGTGGTGTTGACGGTGACCATGCCAGCCGGTTTTACCCGCGCAACTCTGCAAACCAGAACTTCCCTGAATGCGGATTGGGAGAATGGACCGGAAACCGCCGCGCCCCTTGCTGGTGGCCCGATGGAGTTTCGCCTGCCGCGGCGCGGCGACATCATGTTCCTGCGCGTTGCCGCTGTTTACGCAGGGGGAGAAATGGCATCGCGCGATTCAAATTACCAGACGATCACGCCGGATTTGACGGCAACTCCGGTTCAAAACTCCGCCGCAAAACCAGAACCCGCCGCCCAACTCGTCGCCACCCTGCACTTCAAGGCATTCATTGATGGCCTCGACACCATCCAGATCGGACGGGACGGAATTCTTTGGAAACATCTCCAATACAAATCGCCCCATGAAGTCTCGCTGAACGGGCGGAACTGGAATCCTTCGGACCTGAACCTGATTGATTTCGGCACCAACCTCGCACCCCGGGACATTTCCTGGGAGCGCTCCCAGATTGAAATCATTTCCGGTCGGGACGTGGTGGCGCTGGAAAAGCAGCCGGACGGCGCGGTGGTTCACATCTACGACACGCCTTGGGGCGCGACGGATTATGAATTCAAAGTGCGACTGTTTACCGCGCCAGCGCAACCGACCCGTCGCGGCCCGGCCGCCCGGTTGCATCTCCGGGCGAACATTGATGGCAGCGACGAACTCATCATAAATGCGCAAGGCGCGCGTTGGACGCATCGGCAATGGAGTTGGCCCTTCGACATCGCGCTCAATGGCGTGGCGTGGAATGCGCAGGAAACCCCGAGTCTGGACAAAGCGCTGCTGCCGGCGGGAGTTGATTTTCGGAGCGCGCGGGTGATTTCAAAATCAGGCCGCGGCTTTGCGAATGTGGAAGCGCGACAGGATGACATTCTGGTCACCTTTGCCGATGACCTGAGCGGCGCGGCAACGTACGAATTGGAAATCGCCTTTGGTGAATAAAATGCGTGATTGGAAAGCAACGAATACGCATGAAACAGAAATCGCGGATTACCCGTCACGCCCAAGTCGTCCTCGCAACGGGATTGCTCATCGTCTCGTGTTTGGCAACGCTGGCGCAAACGACGAACAGCTTCTTTGAATTCGTCCAAGCGCAGAGCCAGCGGCAATACACGAAAGTTCCGCGCGAGGTGTTGGCGGCTTATTACGTGTGGTATGGCCGGCCAGGAAGAGAAGGCTGGGAGAAGGTCAATCGCGAAAAACGCGAGATTGCCAACACGCCTCAATATCCCGTCCACGGCCCCTACAGCTCACACGATCCAACGGTCATTGACTCGCACATTGATCTGGCGAAGGCCAATGGCATCACCGGCTTTGCCGTAAGCTGGTGGGGAACTGGCGAATGGGAATCCTGGGTCGAACAGGCGTTTCCCCTGTTGCTGGAGCGTGCGGCGAAGAAGGACTTCAAGATCGCGATCTATTGGGAACAAGCGCCCGGCGAAGGGCAGTTTCAGATTGACCGGGCGGTGGGCGAACTGTCCTACGCGCTTCTGCGCCACGGCAAAAGCCAGGCGTATCTCCGGGTGGACGGCAAACCAGTGATCGTCGGCTACAACCGGGTGTTGCACCAAGTGCCGCTGGAGTCCTGGCCCGAAATCATCCGCCGGACCCGTGCGCAGGCGGGTGATTTTGTCCTGGTGATGGATGGTTATCTGGAAACCTGCGCCAACCTGTTTGACGGCGTTCACCTGTACACATTCGCCGACAAAATCCCAAGCTTGAACCCGGACGAACTTCGCGTCTGGGCCACCCACCATTATTCCACAGCCGTCCAACTCGCGCGCCAACACGGGCGGATCAGTTGTGTCACGGTGATTCCCGGGCATGACATTACGAAGGTCCACCAAGGCGGCGGCTTCAAAGTGGAGCGTCGCGATGGCCAGGCGTACCGCATACTTTGGGAGGAGGCGATCAAGTCCAAGCCAGACTGGGTTTTGATCACGAGTTGGAACGAATGGTACGAAGGTTCGGAGATCGAACCGAGCATGGAGTTCGGAGACAAATATGCGAAATTGACCGGCGAATTCGCGCCCCGATTTGTAGCCAGCCCGCCAATCGCGATAACCGCGTCCAAGTCACCCCCGCGATTGGCTCCCGGCACCACGCAGGCACTGGGCAATCTGTTGGCCGGACGCACCATTGGGGTGCTGCCCGATTGCGCATTCGATCCCCAATTCTGGCTGGTCTATTGCGGAGCGACCGTGCGGCAATTGACTTGGACGAACCTTATTGATGCGCGTTTGTTCAATGCCAAAAATTTCCCCTTCGTCATCCATGCCGCCGGCGAAACGTATCGCAGCAGCGTAAAGACGACCGATGATGTGATCCACTCGCTCGTGCGCTATCTGCGCGAAGGCGGATTGCTGGTGAGCCTGCCGTCTGAACCGTGGCCGTTCTATTATGACTCGAGCCGCAATCACATCCCCTTTGCCATCACGGATAAACTGGCGATGGGAATTGATAGCGAATACGGATTCGACCAACCGTCCGGTGGTATGAAACTGACCTTTCACGCCCGAACGAATGTATTGCTCGGACTTCCGGCTTCGGTTCCATTCCCGCAAACGGGCGACCGCCGGTGGCGACCAATCAACCGGACGCGAGTTCCCGCCGCCGACATCTACGTGCCATTGGTTCAATTACAGGATGGCGGAGGCACGGCACAAGGCGACGCGGCTGCTTACATCGAACATCGCACGGGATCCCTGTATAGTGGCAAAAGCATCCACGTCTGGATGCGCACCGCGGAATCATTTGGCCCGGACATTTTCACGCCCTCGTTGTATCAATTCATTTCAACCCGATTGAAGCCATTGCCATCCGAAAATCCATGACCGACCACGAACTCCAGCTCAAAGCCATCGCGCCGCGCCGGAATTCTTGACCGCGAAATACGCCAAATACGCGAAAGGGGAAAAAGCCTTTTGGTCTTTGTTGTTCGCGTATTTCGCGTGGTTCGCGGTTGAAAATCTTACTTTTTATGTCTGACCAAGAACTTCAGTTCAAAACCGTCGCCCCGCGCCGCGTGATACGGTTGTTTGCCTTTTGTTTGGCTTGTTTGATCATTCCCAAGGTTTTTGCCGCCAGCGGCATGTTTCCGAAAATGCCCGCCGCTCCGAAGACTTACGTGGTGGAAATTGCCAAGGATTCGGAGAACGCGAAGATGACCACCTGGGCATTGCAGGGAATGCTCAACCAACAATCCGCCGAAGTTTATCTCATCAACTACTGGTGGGACGTCGAACCCTTGGAGTTTTGCGGGAGGCCCTTTGAAAAGCTTCCGAGCCTGTCGGGAGTGGATGGCGGGTTGCGCGCGTTGTTTCAAAAATATCAGCCACGGGTCAAGAAGATGTTCCTCTACGACCCGGACAAGGATTGGACGTGGTATCTGGCTGCGATGTCGGCGGCGCAACAGAACGGGATTCCAGTCACCGAGACAATCCGGCGCGAATTGATGTCAGAGTTCGGCTGGCAGGGAGAGGTGGAGGATTTTCGCGGCCGTTGGGCCAATCGCATTGATGCCTACGATTGGGCGCTGACGAATTTGATGCCGCATTGCAGCAAGCAGGTGGTGTTTGCGACCGGCAATCGGCGGACGGGTGCAAACGAAGAACGCATTGCCAATCCGATTACCGATTACGCGGTGGCGAGCAAAGGTTTTGCCTTCTGGCTGGACTTCAAAAAGGAGCGCTGGATGGTGGACAAAATCTTTCGGGCGGGTGGCTATGGCGTGGGCACTTCGTTGATGGGATATGCCAACACGGGCGATGATGGCAACGTGGTCGCCAATCCGCATGGCATCGGCTATGTCGTCAACGAGCTTTACCCAAACGGCAGTTTTTGGTCGAGTTTCCCGAGCAAAACCTACACCCAGCGCCCCGGCAAAGCGGTGCCGGTTGAACCGGGAAAAATCTACGCCTCCATCATGTGGAGCGACGGCGATAATTTTGATTACGACCAGAATGCCTTGTGGAAATACTGGCACGATCCCGCTCGCGGTAAGATTCCGGTGGCCACGACGTTAGCCCCGGCATTGCAGGAACTGAACACGCCGCTGCTGGACTGGTACTACTCCAAGATGACCGACAATGACGAACTGGTGGCTGGACCAACGGGCGTTCAATTTATCTACATCAGGGATTTCAACCGGGAGTTGTTTCCAGCGTGGTTGAAACTGAATCGCGCGTGGTGTGCTGATGCCGGGTTTCGTTCGGTTTATATGTTTCTCATGCCGCTGCCGACGCCTAAATATATGACGTATATGGCCGAGTCAGGATTGGAGGGCGCCATCGGAGAATTCTTTTCCGCCAACAGCAACTTCGTTTCGGTCGCTTGTTCCGGCATCGGCGACGAAAGCCGGCTGATTCCGGAATTCACCGCCGTCAAACCCAAGGCTCACGCGCCGGTATTTCATAACTTTGTTTGTATCGCGGGCGGCTTCTATCGGGATGGCGACCGCGGCTATTCGGTGATCAAACGACAGATGGACCGGCTGGAGAAGGAATTTCCCGGGCGCTACGTGTTTCTTTTGCCGAAAGATCAGTTCGCCACGATTCGGGCTTATTACAGCCAGAAACCAGACTTGCGCGAAATCAGCGCCCGCCCCGGAGCGGAACAAGGGCTTCATGCCATCCAATCCGGCGATGGTGATTTTACCATCACCAAGCGCGACGGCGTTCGCTGTTGGCTATCACCAAAACACACCTCGCCTAACTATTTCTACCTTGAGACGGATCGCGGCTTTCTCCCCTTGTTTGGCGGGACGGCGGAGATCGAGTTTGAATATCTTAATGTGGGCTCGGGTGAAATCCGGTTGCAGTATGATTCCACCGATTCCCGCCTGCAGGACACCGGCGCATTTAAGCAGTATCCCTATCCCATCCGCCGCACGAACAACCAACTATGGCAAACGGCCCGTTTCCGGATAAGCGACGCGCGATTCGCCGGACGGCAAAACGATGGGGCGGACTTTCGTTTTTACAATGGCGGCGATGATTTGTTTATCCGCGCCGTCCGCGTGAAGCGCATCGGAAAATAAAAATCATGAACCCCATCCACATCCTCGGCCTCGCGCTCGGTTTGAGCAGCGGTTTATTCGGCTCGCAGAGCCTGCTGGCGGCAAAACCCGCTGATTTCACCTCGGCCCAACTCGACGGAATCTGGCAGGAACTTTGGAAATCCGCCGCCCCAAACCAGGGCGAACCAAAAGTGGAGCTGCTATCCGAGCAGTTGGTCATGGACCGAATGACCGGCAAATGGACGGTGCGGTTTGGGGTGATGCCCGACAAGCTGACGCTTTCCATCAGCACCAATCATTTGGTCGAAGTGGTTGGGCAGAAGGAGGGGAAGAGTTGGAAAAAAAGCGGTCAGTGGCGGGTTGATTCCGGCAAACTCGTTCTCTTTTTGGAAGCGGATCGCATCCCCGTCTTCGTTTTCAGGACCGGACAGCGCGATTACGTTTTTGACCCTTGGGCGAAGACGTTGATGTCAGAGTTAAATCGAGAGAAATAATCATGAACCACCCCAAACTCATCCTCAGCCTCGCGCTTGTTTTGGGCATTTCTGGCCTGTGCCCCAATCCCGGGCGGGCGGAAGACCGCATTTGGCTGGATGGCAAAATCAATGGCCAGCCGGTGCGCCTGGCCTTTGACACGGGCGCAAGCGGACCGGTGCTGTTCAAGCAAAGCGCGGAGCACCTCGGCCTCAAGTTCACACCTCCATCCGATGCAACTCCGACCACGCCAAACGTAGTGAGGGTTGGGAATACGGAGTATTGTGAGTTCACTCTTTCGGGAGACACTCACAAAATGTGGTTCGGCCTGATTGATATTCCCGATTACGTTTATTTCGCGGGCAAAATGGATGGCGTGCTCGGTTGGGGCGCCCTCGGCAGCGACATTTACTTGATTGACGCAAGCCGGGGCATGATGACGGCGCTCGCGGTATTGCCGGAACAAGTCAAAACCTGGCAGCAGTTCCGCGTGCAAACGAACGCTGACGTTTTGATCCTCGAAATTCCGGGCGAAGGTCCCACCAATACGATTTTTATAGACACCGGACGCAACGCGGGAATCGGGCTGGCTCCCGAAGCGTGGCCGGCGTGGAAAAACCGGCACCCCACCCAGCCATTCACGCTCCGAGCCAGCTATATGCCCGCCTCGGGAGTTTATGTCGCCGAGGAGGCTTGGGCGGATAAAATCTCGTTTGGGCCGTTGCAGCTTACCGACGTTCCTATCTCGAAAGCGCACGCCACTGAGATTCATTATCCATCGGTCAAAGCGACGTTTGGCATGGCGGCGTTGAAACGGATGGACCTCGTGGTGGATGGAGTCAAAGGCATCGCCTACGTGAATCCCAAGCGGCAACCGGCGGTGCCTTACGACCATAACCGCTTGGGCGCGGTTTTTGTTCCTGCCGATGCCGAGACAGGCAATGAACTCATCGCGCACGTAGTGGTTGGAAGTCCGGCCCAAAAGGCGGGGGTGCGAAACGGCGACGTTTTGCTAAAAGTCGGCGACCAGGATATGACGAACTGGCGGACCAACCGTGTTAGACCAACAACCTTGTGGGAACAACCACCAGGTACAGCGCATCGCCTCACCTTGCGGCGGGGACAACAAACCAACGAAGTGACGGTGAAGCTGGAAAACATCCTCGGCCCCGGAGCGGCATCCGCAGACGCCGGAAATTCAGACTCAACCTCAGTCCCCCAACAACTCCAGAATCTCGCCCGGCAAATTCTGGAGGCGCAGATCGAGAGCCAAAGGAAAATGTTGCGGCAATTGGTCGGGGCAAAGGCGGAAACCTACGATTTCAGCCTGGAAGCGCGCCGGGTTTTCAACGAAATGACTGAAACGCCGGAGTTCCGAGCCAAGTGGGAGAAACAAGACGGGGACCAAAGCAAGTCAGCCCTGGAGCTGCGGCAATTGGCTTTTGAACACATGGAAAGTTCCACCAACTTCCGCCCGGCTATCGTTGCCTGGATCAGATTGTACTTCGGCTCCGATGCGTCGTGGGAAACCGCCCGATCGCTTTACCGCAAAGTCGCGGTGGAACGGCCCACGGATTTTCTGCCCAAGGCGGTGACGCTCATTCGCGCCGTGCAGACCAGCGCCGAGGCCGAAGCATGGTTCACCCTGTTCAAGGAAGCCTATGCCGCGGCCACCCAGCCCAAGGAACGGACGCTGTGTGTGATGATTTTGCCGTCCCATGCCGCTGGTCTGGCGGAAATGTCCGGCAGCGAAAGTCATCTGCGAAAACTATCCGCATGGCTCGCTGATCTGGAAAAGACCGAGACCGCAGAGCGGCTTCCGGTGCTTGATGAACTTGGGTTCATCCGATTCTGGGTGGCTTTCGCACAAAAGGATTACGCCGCCGCGGCGGAGTGGACGAAGGATTCGCGGATTCGCGCCATGCGTCCACTGATGTTGATCCTGGCGGGAAAACCAGCCGCCGCCCGTCAGGCGCTCGACGAGTTAAAGCGTGACCCAGCGTTATCGCAACAAGAGCAGGATACATTGACCAGCGCCGGCAAGATTCTGGACGGAATGAATGGAGCGGCAACGAAGTGAGGCGAACATGAAAGCAAAGCCAATGACAACCGCGAAATACGCCAAATACGCGAAAGGGGATGAGGAATCATTGGTTCTTGTTCGCGTATTTCACGTAGTTCGCGGTTAGAGCATTTTAATTTTTTTCCATAGCCGCAAAAATTCACAAAAACCTCAAAATACTGTTTTTATTTGTGCTTTTTGCGCCTCTTTGCGGCTCCAGTTTTAATTAAACCGCTATAAATTCCCAAAGCATGAACCCCAAACTCCTCCCCGGTCTCGCGCGCTCGTGTTGAGCGCCGGTTGGGTTGGCCGGTCGAACCAAAAGCCGACCAGTGAAACGGGTATCCAGAGAATCGTTTGGCCCGGAGGTCTTTTTCCCTCGGTGTATCAATTCATTTCAAAGCGTGAACTCCAACCTCAAACCGAGCGGCAGCTTCAGTCAACCCTTTCACACAGGGCTGACGCATCCCCCTCTCATTAGCACCGGGCTTCAGCCCGGTGGGTGGTGGGGGCGACAGGAAAACGGTTAAAACCGTTCCCGGCGTTTGCCCCCCGGCTCACCCGGCTAAAGCCGGGTGCTAATGAAACCTGAAACCTAAATCCTGCAAAAACTATTCCAACCCGCTCGCTTTCCGCGCCCGCTTGAGAACTTCCGTCGCCTTCGCCCGCGCCTTGGCCGCGCCATCAGCGAGAACCTTGTTCACGTAATCCAAGTTCGCCACCAGTTCGGCACGCTTCGTTCGCGCGGCGGCGAAGTGTTCCCAATACACCTCAAACAGCTTCTTCTTCAAGTCGCCGTAGCCAAGGCCGCCACCGCGCAATTTTTCTTCCCACTCCCTGCCGACGTTCGCATCAATCACCTTGAGCAACTGGATCGCGAGGTTTTGATCCGCGTCCGGCTTCGGTTCGGCGGGCTGACGACTGTCCATCTTGAGCGCCATAACTTTTTTGCGAAGCACCTTTTCGTCGCCAAAAATCTCGATGGTATTGCCGTAGCTTTTGCTCATCTTCTCGCCGTCAATGCCGGGCACTTTCGCCGTCTCGCCTTTGATCTGCGGCTCGGGAATTACAAACGTCTGGCCGTATTGCTCATTGAACTTGATGGCGATGTCGCGCGTCATTTCGACGTGCTGCTTCTGGTCTTGACCGACTGGCACGACGTTCGAGTCGTAAATCAAAATATCCGCCGCCATCAGCACCGGATACGCGAACAGTCCGTGATTGATGGGAATCCCCTTGGCCGACTTGTCCTTGAACGAATGCGCCCGCTCCAGCAACCCCATTGGCGTGAGCGTGGAAAGCAGCCACGACAGCTCGCAGACTTCGGGCACATCGGACTGCTTGAAAAACACCGCCCGCTGCGGATCAAGCCCGCACGCGAGAAAGTCCAGCGCCACATCGAGCGTATTCTTGCGCCGCTCGTTCGCGTCGAACAGCGACGTCATCGAATGATAATCCGCGATGAAATAAAACGCCTCGCCCTTTTCCTGAAGCTCGATGGCCGGGCGCATCATCCCGAAGTAATTCCCGAGATGCAACGCGCCCGAAGGCTGGATGCCAGACAAAATTCGCATGAGCCAAGCATGGAAAGAAAATCCGTTTCAGGAAAGAAAGAATCAACCAGCGGCGCAAAAGATTGGTCAGAATGATGGGATCAGAATTATCGGGAATCACGTTATTCTGACCCCATTATTCTGATCTCAACTCGGTTTCAAAGTTCCACTCACCACTTCCCACCGCTGCAACTCGCGCCCCAGTTCCCGTGGCCAGTTTTCCTCCGTGCAGGGAAAGAAAGAATCAACCAGCGGCGCAAAAGATTGGTCAGAATGATAGGATCAGAATTATCGGGAATCACATTATTCTGACCCCATTATTCTGATCTCAACTCGGCTTCAAAGTTCCGCTCACCACTTCCCATCGCTGCAACTCGCGCCCCAGTTCCCGCGGCCAGTTTTCCTCCGTGCAGGGAAAGAAAGAATCAACCAGCGGCGCAAAAGATT
>CAZQNQ010000016.1:78824-104837 GCA_964594985.1 uncultured Bifidobacterium sp. | reverse complement strand
GGCCAGTTTTCCTCCGTGCAGGGAAAGAAAGAATCAACCAGCGGCGCAAAAGATTGGTCAGAATGATGGGATCAGAATTATCGGGAATCACATTGTTCTGACCCCATTATTCTGATCTCAACTCGGTTTCAAAGTTCCGCTCACCACTTCCCACCGCTGCAACTCGCGCCCGAGTTCGCGCGGCCAGTTTTCCTCCGTGCAGGTCATGAACACCTGGCCGCTGGTTTCGCGGGCGCGCTCGAGCAACGGCAGCAAACCACTGCGACGTTTCGCATCGAGTTCGCCCATCACGTCATCAATCAGCAACACCGGCGCGCTGCCGTGGATGCCGGTCAGGTATTCCGCCTGCGCCATCTTCAAGGCGATGGCCAGTGTGCGTTTCTGCCCCTCGCTGCCAAACTGCGCGGCGGATTTTTCGTCGAGCAGGAGCTGCAAATCATCGCGATGCGGCCCAAGTAAGGTGGCGCGAAAACGCTTTTCGCGGTCGCGCACCTGCGCCAGTTCCACGGCAAAATCGTTTTTTACGTTCGGTTCATAAGCAATACGCAGATCTTCCGCATCATTGGAGATGCGCCGATACGCCAACCGCGCGAGCGGCGAGAGCTTGGGAATCAACTCACGCCGATGCCGGATGATTTCGCCGCCCAACTTCACCAGTTGCTCCGAGTAGCTGTCGAGCAACATCGTGTCGGGAGAGAACTGCTTGAGCAATACGTTGCGCGAGCGGACCACCTGCATGTAACGCTGGAGCAGCGCCAGGTAGCCCGGCTGCGTCTGTGACAACAACAAATCCAGAAACCGCCGCCGCGTGCGCCCCGTGCCTTTGATAAGCTGCAAATCCTCCGTACAAAAAACCACCGTGCGCAACGTGCCGAGATAATCGCCGAGCTTCTTCACGGGATGACCATCAAGCGTCAATTTCCGCTCGCGACTCGACCAGAACATTTTGATCTCCCGCTCCGCCTGCCCGACGACTTTGCCGCCGACAAAATAACCCTTCTGCGCGTGGCGGATCATCTGCGCGCTGCCCACGCCACGAAAGGATCGCAGCGTCGCCATCAAGTAAATCGCCTCCAGGATGTTGGTCTTGCCCTGCGCGTTGTCGCCCAGCAGGACGTGGAAGCCGGGCGCAAAGTTCACGTCCAACCGCCCGTAATTGCGGAAGTCGCGAAGTCTTAGCTGCGCCAGATGCATCGCGGCAAGGATGGGCAGCGCGATGGCACGCGGCGAGAAATTTTGCGCCAGTGGACAATTTTCCAAACCTCGCTACCTTTGGCCCATGCCGCACCGCTCACTTGGTGGTGAGCGGTCAGGCGAAAACTAAATCCCGCTATGAAAACCGCTAAACTCCTCGCCCTCTGCGCCGCGCTCGTCTGCGCCGCCACCCTCATCACCGGCTGCGCCTGCTGCGGCAGCGGCTCCGCCGAAAAGAAATCCGCTTGCGGCATGAAATGCTGCGAAGACGGCAAGACAACGTGTGCCACCTGCCCGACCTGCAGCGCCAAGAAGTAATCACGCCCTCTCTCACCAGCCAAAGGTTCAACCTTTGGCCGTTTTGTTTTCTGCCTGGCTTACAAAATTTCGCCGGATTTCCAGCCGCAAACGCATTGCACTTCCGAGCCATTTCGGAAAGGATTCCGCCCGCTATGGAATGGATTTCACAACCGGAAATTTGGATCAGCCTGCTCACGCTCACCTTGCTGGAGATTGTGCTGGGCATTGATAACATCATTTTCATCTCCATCCTCAGCGGTAAACTCCCCGCCAACCAACAGGCCAAAGCCCGGCACCTCGGCCTCGGCCTGGCGCTCATCACCCGCGTCATCCTGCTTTGCGGCCTCGCGTGGGTCATCAAACTCGACAAGCCGTTTTGGGAAACCTCCATCTTCTCATGGCGGCTCGCCGTGTCCGGCAAAGACTTGATTCTCGTGATCGGCGGCCTGTTCCTGCTGGGCAAAAGCGTGTTTGAGATTCACGAAAAGCTGGAAGGTGAGGACGGCCATGCGACCAACAAGCTGACCGTGACCTTCAGCAGTGTCATCCTTCAGATTCTCATGCTCGACATCGTGTTTTCGCTCGACTCGGTCATCACCGCCGTCGGCATGGTGAAACAGATCGGCGTCATGATCGCCGCCGTAATCTTGGCGATGGTCGTCATGCTGGTGTTCGTGAACAAGATCAGCGCCTTTGTGGATCGCCATCCGACCATCAAGATGCTTGCGTTGAGCTTCCTGATCCTCATCGGCACGATGCTCGTGGCCGAAGGCTTCCATCAGCACATCAACAAGGGTTACATCTACTTCGCGATGGCCTTCGCGCTGGGCGTGGAGATTCTCAACATCCGGCTGCGCACCAAAGCGCCCAAGGTGGAACTGCACCAGCCGTATCGGTGATGCGGCAGCAGCAGTTCCTTTATGCTGAATGAGTGCCTGCTCCTATTGCGGAAAGGAAAACTCTGATACCGCAGCTAACTGCTGGGAGTGCGGGACAGAACTGCCCCGTCCCCATAAAAGCGAGCCTGCAGCCATAACACCTCCAGACTTGGCGAAACATAAATTCATTCCTCCAGAAGCCCTAGACGCATTCTTCCACTTTGAGGCCGGTTTTCATCGCGCCGACTGGCAAGCCATAGACAATTGGGTTAACGCCAACATCAGCCCGATAGACACCGAAGCAGCCTATACTGATGCGGCGTTGGCTTGGGTTACCAAACTCTGCGAGGATCTCGGTGGCGACTATTTTATTCTCCAGTCCAATCAAACCATTCTGCTTTGCGACCAACCGCGCGACCGCGCACACTGGCTACTCGACTATACCGGTCAAGTTGCCACCACGATCAAGAATCATCTGGGGCAAACCGCCTGGGCTGGTGCTTTTGGCCAGAAGGTCGTCCTGCTGTTCTCAGACGAAGACGACTACTACCAATATCTCTCGTATCATTCGCAGGATGGCGAACAGGCCAGCAGCGGCGGGGTCTGTATCCACTCCGGTTACACGCACATCGCCATCCCTTGGCACGGGCAACTGGATACTGCCGCCAATACAATTGTTCACGAACTGACACATGATTGCCTCTCCCACTTACCACTGCCCCTATGGTTGAATGAGGGCATTGCCGTCACAGTGCAAAAGGCCATTGCACCTCCAGAACACGGTTTGACCCAAAGCGACCACAGCAAACTGTCGACAACCATGATGAATTGGCGGCCGCCACTGATGTGGGATGAATTGGCGGAGCGACACTTCGGCTTCTGGACCGAGGAGAACATTCAAAGTTTTTGGGCAGGCACTTCATTTTTCATTCCGGGCGATTCGAATGAACTCAGCTACAGTCTCGCCGAAGTGTTCGTTAAATTGTTATCTGAACGCAGCAACCCGGCTGCTTTCCAAGCCATCTTACAAACTGCGCATCACGATGACGCTGGCCAAACCGCCATGCTGGATATTCTCAACACGGATCTGGGTGACATCGCCGCCACATTCCTCGGCAAGGGCAATTGGCGTCCCTTACGAAAAGCAATGGTTGGATGCTGGAACACCGCAGGCTGGAATACCGACAAGGATAAAAAGCTGCAACAAGTGTTCAAAGCGCCAGCAATAGCTTCTTGATCTCCTTCAAGCGCGCCTTGGCGTCTTTCTTTGTCAGGCGCGGAAACTTGCCGCCCAGCGTGATGAACTCCTTGCTCCGCGTGAGCATGATCTTGTCTTCCTTCACTTCCACGACGGTGATGTTCCGTTCACTGGCGAGAATCTTCAGTTCGGCCACAGTCAACAGCAATTCCACCGACGGCGGAATCGGCCCGAAACGGTCACGCATTTCCTTCTGCAACGCCTCCAGCGCCGCCTTGTCCGTGGCTTGTGCCAGCTTCCGGTAAATCTCGATGCGATGCTGTGACTCGGGCGCGTAGTTGTGTGGGAGCGCGGCGGAAACGTGTCCGCGTAGGGCAGACATTCCTGTCTGCCGGTTCACGGGGCTTTCTTGCCCCGTGTTTCGGGAACGGGCGACCAGGAGGTCGCCCGAACCGGCAGGCTGGAAAGCCTGCCCTACATCGCCCGCGTGCATGTCCAGGAAATCCAGCGCCACCCGCACTTCCACGCGCAGCTTCACCTCCTCGCCTTTGAGCGAACCGACGCTTTGCTTGAGCAACTGACAGTAAAGCTCGAAGCCCACGGCGGTGATGTGACCGCTTTGTTCCGCACCGAGCAGATTTCCCGCGCCACGGATTTCCAAGTCGCGCATCGCGATTTTGAAGCCGCTGCCGAGCGTGGAGTATTGCTTCATGGCGCTGATACGTTTGCGCACATCAGTCAGCAATCGCGCGTGGCGCGGCAACAGCAGATACGCGTAAGCCTGATGCTTGTAGCGGCCCACGCGACCGCGAAGCTGGTAAAGCTCGCTCAAGCCGAAACGGTCCGCGCGATCAATGATGATGGTGTTTGCATTCGGAATATCGAGACCACTCTCGATGATGGTCGTGGACAGCAACACATCCGCCTCGCCATTGACGAACCGGGTCATTACCTCTTCCAAGTCGTCCGGATTCATCTGGCCGTGCCCAACGACGATGCGCGCGTGCGGCACGAGGTTTTGCAACGTCTGTTGCATCGTGAGGATCGTCGTCACACGGTTGTGCAGGAAAAACACCTGCCCGCCGCGATTCAACTCTCGCTGGATGGCGTCGCGGATGAGGCGTTCGTCGTATTGCGTGGCGGTGGTTTCCACCGGCAACCGATCGTGCGGCGGCGTCTGGATCGTGCTCATGTCGCGCGCGCCGGTGAGCGCGAGATACAGCGTGCGCGGAATCGGCGTGGCACTGAGCGTCAACACATCCACCATCGTGCGCAGGCGCTTGAACTTTTCCTTGTGCAATACGCCAAAGCGTTGTTCCTCATCAATCACCACCAGCCCGAGGTCCTTGAACGCCACGTCCTCCTGCACGATGCGATGCGTGCCGATGATGATGTCCACCGCGCCCGAGGCGAGGTCTTTGACAACGCGCGCCTGCTCGCCCTTGGTGCGGAAACGCGAAAGCAACTCCACGCGCACGGGATAATCGGCCATGCGCTCGCGAAAATTGTTGTAATGCTGCTGCGCCAACACCGTCGTCGGCACGAGGATGGCAACTTGTTTCCCGCCCATCACGGCTTTGAACGCGGCGCGAATCGCCACTTCCGTTTTGCCGAAACCCACGTCGCCGCAAATCAACCGATCCATCGGCTTGGGGCGTTCCATGTCGGCCTTCGTCTCGGTGATGGCCTTCATCTGATCCACCGTTTCCTCATAGACGAAGGAGCTTTCGAACTCGCGCTGCCAGATCACATCGCCGGGAAACGCGTGGCCGGGCTGCGATTCGCGCACGGCCTGGATGCGCAACAACTCCGCCGCCACATCGCGCACGGCTTTCTCGGCGTGTTCCTTGGCCTTGGCCCAGCGCGTGCCGCCGAGTTGATTGAGTGGCGGATTCACTTTGCCCGCACCGACATACTTGCTGACAAGATGCGCCTCGGAGACCGGCACGTAGAGTTTTGGCGGCGCTTGCCCGTCATCGGCAGGCGCGAATTCGATGACTAAACATTCGGTTGCTGGTTGCTGGTTGAATGTTGCAGGTTCTTTACCGCGCGCCCCGCTGCCGGCAGGTAGATTTTGCAAACCCCGATAGCGGCCGATGCCGTGTTGCAGATGCACGACGAGATCGCCGTCTTCCAGATCGGTGAAATCAATGTCGAGCGCGGAACGGGTCGCTTGGGCGTGCGCGGACTTGAGGCGACGCGGGCGCTGCACCTTGTAGCGCCCAAAGATTTCAGCGTCGGTGACAACGACCAGTTTGGCCTCCTCGCAGATGAACCCGCGCGCTAGTGCGCCAATCTGCGGGTGCAATGGCGTTTCAAACCCCAGCTCCTTCCAGACCTCCAGAAAGCGCTGCTGCTCGCCGTCGTTGTTGCAAAACACCTGCACCGAGTAATCCTGCCGCTGCCAACGGTGGAATTGATTGAAGAACTCGCGCCGCTGGGCCTCGGCCACTTGCGGCTCAGACGCGCGGTCGGGCAAAGGCCGAAAGGCATCGAGACTGGAAATAGCCAGCGGGCGGTGGATGGTGTTACGCTCGCCCTCACCCTGACCCTCTCCCCCGGGGAGAGGGGACAGCCGTTTGACACGCCCTGTTTCTTGAGAGCCTTCCGAGCCGAAATCCGTCGTCGCCGCGCCGGGAAGCGGGGCGCGTTTCTCCCTCGCCCCGGGGGAGAGGGCCGGGGTGAGGGAAAGCGAAACGTCATTTTCACCAAGTTCAATCCGCGTCATACCACGCGTGTCGAGTTCGGAAACAAACTTTTCCCACGTGATGAAAAACGGATCGCCGGCGGGAACTTGTTGCGCGTAGGAACCAGCTTGCGCGGAGAGTGACTCCGGTTCGCACAGGAGAAAGATGGCTTCCTTGGACAGGTAATCCAGCAAGGTAGCCAGCGGTTTTGCCCTGCCCTCCGGCTCTGACGCAACACGCTTGAGAATACCCAACTCGCCAGCCGGCGGCAGGGTGGTTTGGGTGATCTGCTCGCGCGAAACCTGCGTCATCGGATCAAATTCGCGCAAGGATTCCAGTTCATCGCCAAAAAACTCCAGTCGCACCGGCCATGGACTGGTGGGCGGAAAGATGTCCACGATGCCGCCGCGCATCGCAATCTCACCGCGCTGCGTGACCTGCGCTTCAGGTTCGTAGCCTTGGGCCTCCAGCCACTCAACGAGGTCGAGCGGATTGATTCGGTCGCCGCAATTCAGGTGACGGATGCGCTCCTTCAAGTCCGTGGGCGCAAAAGTTTTTTGCAGCAAAGCCGCGACGCTTGTTACCACCAGTCTTGAGCCTGAAGTCTGAGGTCTGAAGCCAGCGGACAGCGCGACCAATGTTTGCAGACGGTCACTGATGACGTCGGCGTGGGGGAGTTTGTTCTCATGCGGCAGGATTTCCCAGGCAGGGTAAAAGAGCGGGTTGCAGGTTGAAGATTGCAAGTTGCAAGTTGGCTCCGCGCGATCGCCAACCGGCAACCGGCAACCGGCAACCGGCAACCAAGTTTCAATGTCCTGCTGCACGCTTTCCTGCGCCTTGAGATTCTCGGTCACGACAACGATGTGGCGCGTGGGGAAAATCTGGTGGAGCAGCGCGGCAAGGAACGGTTGCGCGGGCGCAGCGACGCCGGGACAAGTCAATGCGCCGCCCGCCGCCACGCGCCGGACAAGGTCCTGCACCGCTGGCGTTGTAACGACTTCAGCGAACCAATCGCTTGTCGCTGAAACTGAAGCGTCTGGCGCCAAGCATCATTACAGTCGCAACCGCTCCCGGCGGGGTCAAGCTTTGCGCGGCAATGAATCCCGGGAGCGCCAGCATCTTGCTGGCGAGTGGCGACAGCCTTTTGCTCCAGCGACTCGCCGGCGGGACGCCAGCGCTCCCAGGATTGCGCCGCAGCCCTGTCACAGCCACAGAAACGATTCCATCCGAAAACAAAAGAGCACGCCGGGGACGGCGTGCTCATGAAACTTAAACCCTAGTTGCGGGATCAACGCGCCGGCGGAGCGAAACCACCGCCGTCGCCCATCTTCTTCATCATCTCCTCCTGCATCATCGTCATCATGTTGTCGTACTTCTTGAGGCCGGCGGGCGCTTCGAAGAGTTTGGCCTCGGGCTTGGCCAGCTTGACGTCCTTGAACAGCATCGTCACAACCGTGCCGCGCTCGCTCATCTCCAGTTTGACCGGGAATGACTTCAGGTCGGTGGCGTTCCAGACGGTGAATTCCTGTTTTTTGCCTTTGTCGTCGGTGACGACAACCTTGTTCTTCACCGTGGGATGATTATCAATGGTTTCCTTGGCCAGCTCGGTCGTTTCCACCTTGAGTTTGTTGACGGCTTCGGCGCTATCGGATTCCTTAAGCGGCATCTCGACATACGAATTCAAGCCGGCATAAACCATGTAGCTGAGCTTTTTGTCCGGGCGGGAAATGACGACCATGCTGTCCATGCCCATGGCTTTCATCTGCTCGGCCGCGCCGGGCGGCATCTTGCTGTTCTTCATCTTGGTCATGTCCATCTCGAACCGAGACTTGCCGTCATCGAACATCAACTTGCCAGGAATCGTGGTGTCGCCCGCCTGTCCGTCCTTGGCCTGGATTTCTACAGTGGAACTGAAGGTTTTGTTATCGCCGAAAAGTTTCGACATGCTGCCGCCGAAATTCGGGCCACCGGGGCCGCCCCCCATGCCTCCGCCCGGACCGCCGGGTTGCGCGAAGGTGGAAGCAGCGAGGCCGAGAGTCAGCACGGCGACAAGCAGGGAGTGCAGTTTTATTTTCATAGGAAATGTCATTCGGTTTGCGAGGCGAGGATTGGCGAATGTTTCCAGGGACGCAAATCAAATCCACCCCCACTTTCGGCCCATCTCACGCAGATTTTTCTTCAATTCAGCCGGAAAAAACCGAACACTCCCGCGCCATGAGCAATCCACGGGTCAGCCTGTTGATCCCCACACACAACAACGCGCGTACCATCGCCGAGACGATTGATTCCTGCACGCGCCAGACGTTCCGCGATCTGGAGATCATCATCTACGACGAGCAGAGCAAGGACGCCACGCGCGACATCATCACCGCCGCCGCCGCGCGCGATCCGCGCATCAAGGTGATGACCAGCGAGACAAACTCCGGGCCGTTGCTGGCGTGGCGCAAACTGCTCTACGCGGCGAGCACGCCGTATTGCACGTGGGTCTGGTCGGACGACTTGATCATGCCGCGCTACGTCGAGGTGTTGCTCGGCGCGTTGGAAAAAAACCCCAAGCACCTGCTCGCGGGCTGCAACGCGTATCGTTACTACTACCCGACCGACCCGAGCATCCCCGTGCCGCTGGCGAATCTCGACAAACCCGATCCGAACTGGGAGCTGTTGAATGAGCTTTACCCGACGGCCACGATCAAAGGCGACGCGTACGCGCTGGGGATTTTTGCCAAGGTTTATCCCGTGACGCAGATGTGCAATCTGTTCCGCACGGATGCCGTGAAGCAAGTGTTCGACAATTACATCAACCTGGACAACCCCTACGGCTTTGATTACTCGCGCATGGCGTACGGTAACGACGTGGCGTTTCTGAGCGAGATGGGATTACGTTCGGGCGAACTTATACAGGTGGGCGACCCACTCGTCGTCGCGCGCTCCACTCCCACGAGCATGACGGAACGGCTCATCAAGAAAGATCGCTGGCAATACTGGCTGCAATACACGTGGGCGTTCTATCACGGCTGGTCCAAGTGCCGCGGCCTCTCGCCACGCATGGACACGATGATCGACCTCGCGCTGGACCGGGTGAATTTCTGCAATATCCCCTACGGCATGAAGAATCGGCTCTGGCCGAAGCACGGGAATCCCTTCCGCGCGACGCGGGCGTTGTGGTTCATTCTGCGTCACGACCGGCATTTCAAAAAGGACGCCGGACCGGAAAGTCTGGAAGCGTACTTGGCAGGCCGTTGAAGCTGGAGGCCCTCAAGCGACCATCTGTTTTACGTCCGCTCACGGCTGGTCTTGAGCTTCCATTTCAATATACAGGGGCTTTTGGCAATGACTACGGCTGGCCGGCAATGTCCGTGTAACAACGCGGATGACCATCGCGCCGAATCAGAAAATAGCGCGGCGGTTCAAAGTGATTCTCCGCAGTGAACGGCGCGGCAAAATGATCTCCGCATAGTTCCTTGCGGACGAAGTAGGCATTGTTACCACCCAGATCACATCCCACCAACGCATAGCCCAACTCGGCTCCAAGCTTCTCGTAAGCTTTCAGGCTCGCGCCCATGTAGGCCGTGCAGTTATGGACCAAGTCCGGGCGATACTCCACCTTCCAATCCACGCTCGCAGGCCAGGAAGCATTGTATTCCACCACGATCACCCGTGGGCGGTACTCCTTGAGTGCCTGCCAGATGAACCAGGTGTTACGATCAATATCGAGTGAGAACAGATCGAACTCCTTGGGCACTTTTAACTCGGCAAAGAGGCTATTGATGTTTTCAGCGCTGATAAATGCCTGCCTTACCTCCAACTGCCCGTTCTTCAATGGTTGCCAGAAATGCTCCCGAATCTTGGCAATGGATTTTTCGTCGCCTTCCAGCCAGCAACCTTTCCACCCTTGAGCCAGCCAGAAGGTGGTGTTGTTTTCCAGACCGTCCCCGACCCCTACTTCAACAAACCGCTGATCAGTCGTTCCGATACGACGAAAAATCTCTGCCAAGGCCCCATCCTCGCCGTTCTGCGAAAAAACCTGCTGCTCAAACCTATGCAGGCGCTTCGGATCGGCGTAACGCGGCTTGGCCAACAATTCCTCCAGATAAGCATGCTGCAATAGCGAGGTCTGCCGGTCCACATTGCCTGGCGCGGCGAAAATTTTGCGCACGCTTTGCCGGGCAAACCCCGAGGGGACCAATTTTTCAAAAATACGGTGTAACAGCGGCTTCATAAGGAAATGCCGCCGCATCCTAATGGGACCACTTCATGGCACAAAGCCAAAACATCATGCTCCATGCTCCAGGGGCGCATCTTGCCACTGCCCCCGATCAGTTGGCTTTCCAGAGTTCCTCCCAATGGTTGTTGTGCCTTGCTTCGGTCAGTGCGCTCAGGTGGCGCATGCCTCTTGGAGTCCAGAACTGACCCGGGCGTTTGAACCGGCATTGACGCTGGCGGCAAGCTGACTCGACGGTGCCTGAACCGATGGGCCAGCCACGACGGTGGATGGCTTGGTAGTTCATTCTGCCCGCATGAGACGCGAAATAGTTCTGTTCGCGCACGACCACCTTTCCGGCTTCGCCTTTGGGAACTTTCAAAGCGGCGATCTGGGCGAGCACTTTCTTCTCGCCTCCATGCCGGAGTTGGTGGCGCAGGGGTTCGGCCCACTGCGCGGTGGCGGTTTCATGATCCGCATTGAGGGCGCGTCCCAGACCCCACAGGTGTTCGCTGGCATGATAGAAGTCGAGCAGTTCGGTTGCTCCCTTCCAGCGATCCTGCGCTACGTTCCAAATCCAGGCGGCACCATCGCCCACCACCAGTCTCGCCTGCGCCCGCCCCAACCCGCCGCGTAAAGCCTCCCAGTGCAACCGTCGGCCAAACTCTACCGGGTCTCCCTGCCAGCCGATGATCAGCTTGCCTTCGATGCCCCCGCGACCGCCCGCAGTGTGCGCGGATTTCTCCTGTGGATAATAGACGCCGGTCTTCCATTCGTGCCATTCCACGCGGTTTTCCTTGGTTTTCTTTCTCCCCCAACCCGGCCCCCGCTGACGCACCTGCCAGCCGGCGAGCATGAGCACACCCAATTGGGTGGGGGCCCGTTTGGGTTCGCTCTCCACCGGCGGGGTTTGGAGTTGCTCCTGTTTTTGCGCCTCGGCGCGGGAGCCCAAGCGCTGCGCCAGCGAATGGAGCAATGAGTCAGTAACCGAAACGCCCCACTTCTGCGCCAGTGCGGCCGCCTCCTCGTAGGAGGCAGTGGCCGTGATGGTGAAAGCCAGCTTGTCTTCCAACGCCAAGCTCAGTTGCTGATGGCTGGTTAATCCCCACTGCTCCCGGATGGGACAACCCCAGTGCCGGTCGACCGCATCCTGACCGTAAGGGACCGCAAGCTTAACCACCCCGGCTTCAGTCTGTAGCTGCATCGGACGGCTGCGCCGATGCACCACCCGGCTGCGGCTCAGGGGGAAAAACGCCGCCCTGCCGGTCGGCTGCCTCCTGCAATCGGTGCTGAAGTCTCTGGCGCGTCCACTCGCGGCCTTCCGCCATCACTTCCATCTCAATCTCCCGCAACGTGCGCGGCCGCTCAGGCTCAGGGTTCATCCGTTTCCTTTGGTTGAGGGTTTTCTTCCGACCGGATGAGGAACCGTTCACAACCGCTTCTTAACCATATTCTCGAGGGCAGTGTCAAGATGCGCCCATGCTCCAGTGGCGAATAAGAGTTTGACACGATTCCGCAGGATTCTATCTTTCTTCTAAAGATTTTATGGCTGAAAACATTCCCAACGTCCCCGCTGGTGCTGTGCCTCCGAAAAAGGAAACCGGCAAGGTTCAACCGAAGAAGGAAACCGTCCGCATCAACCTGCCGCCGAAGCCTTCAGCCGCTCCGACCATCAAATTGCCCACGTTGCCGCCCGGCGGTCCGACCGGCGCTGCCTCCGCCCCCATGGCTCCCGCTGCCCCGTCTGCCGCTGCGCCCGCTCCGGCTGCACCCCGCGCTTCCGCTGCGCCTGTAGCCGCCAAGCCTGCTGCCGCCTCGGCCCCGGCCGCGCAACGTCCCGCTGCCAGCCGTCCCGCCCCGGCCGCCGCTACGGTGAGCGGATTGGACGTGGGTCTGGCCATTGCCGCCATGGTAGCTGGTTTGGTCGCCGTTGGGAGCGTTGTTTACCTCGCGTTCCTCTACACCATTCCGCCGGTGCAATAACCGGTTCGTCCAAGTTTTAACAACCGACAACCGCGATCATTTTTACGTAACATCATGGCTTCCCCTGCAATCGTCACTTTGTCCGCCGAGAATTTTGACACTGAAGTCCTCAAGTCCGCCACCCCCGTGCTGGTGGATTTCTGGGCCGAATGGTGCGGCCCGTGCAAACAGATCGCGCCCGTCCTGAACGAACTCGCCGACGAGTTCACCGGCAAGGCAAAAGTCGCCAAGCTCAACATCGAAGATGGCGCGAATCAACAGCTCGCGATCAATTTCCGTGTGCAATCCATCCCGATGTTCCTCGTGTTCAAAGGCGGTCAGGTCGTTGCCCAGCACGTCGGTATCGCCGGGGGCAAGGCGAAGTTGAAATCATTGCTCGACGGCGCGGTGGCCTGAGTCAGCCGTTCCGATCAAATTTGCCAGGCGCCGGACGAAACTCCGGCGCTTTTGTTTTGTTCTAATAGTTGGAAACCTGATGTCTCCGAGCGCCATCATCCTTACTCCGGGGCAACTTGCCCGGCGGGCGGAGCTATATCACCAGCTCGCCCAACTCACCGCTGCCGGCCTGCCGATCCTCAATGCCCTAGAACAGATTGCCCGCCATCCACCTTCCCATGCCTTTCGCGGCCCGTTGCAAATCATTCGTCAGGAAATCATCGCCGGCAGCAACTTCATTGATGCCGTGAGCCGGAGTGGCCGCTGGCTGCCGCAATTCGATCTGGCCCTGCTCGAAGCCGGGGAACACAGCGGGCGGCTCGACGCCTGCTTCCGCGTGCTGGCCGACTATTACAGCGACCGCGCTCGCATGGCCCGGCAGATGATCGGCGACCTCGCCTATCCGGTGTTCCTGTTTCACTTCGCGATCTTCATCCTGCCGTTCGCGCAACTCTTCACCACAGGCGACTGGAAGATGTATTTGCTGAAAACAGTGGGTGTGCTCATCCCGTTTTATCTTGGGTGCGCTGTCGTGTTGTATTCCGCGCAAAGCAAGCACGGCGAAACCTGGCGCTCGATCATGGAACGGCTGTTGCACCCGATTCCCATTCTCGGCTCTGGCCGGCGCGAACTCGCTTTGGCGCGGCTCGCGATGGCCCTCGACGCCCTGATGAATGCCGGCGTGAACATCATCGCCGCCTGGGAATTGGCCGCCAAAGTCAGCGGCTCGCCGGCCTTGCGTCGCACGGTCACTGCCTGGAAGCCCGATGTGCTGGCCGGCCAGACGCCTTCCGAAGCCCTGACCGCTTCCGGCGTTTTCCCCGACCTGTTCGACAATCAATACCACTCCGGCGAAATCAGCGGGAAGCTCGATGAAACGCTGAAGCGGTTGCGGCAGTATTATCAGGACGAAGGCACGCGAAAGATTCAACTCGTATCGCAATGGGTGCCGCGCCTGATCTATCTGGTGGTCGCGTTGTTCATCGCGTTCAAGATCGTGAACTTTTACAGCGGCTACTTCCAGCAGGTGAATCAAATCATGGGACCGTAGGACCAACGTCCCTCTTCACCTCGAACCTCACCCTTCACCCCTCGCCTCAGTCCCGCTGCGTCACCAGCACAATCCCCTGCCCCGGCCGCAGCGCGTAGTGAAACGGCTCGGGCAGAAACTCCATCGGATACTCCGGCGACACATCCTTGAGCGGCTTGCCCGCCTGCACAAAGTGCCGGAAATGATCCGTGGCAAACTCCTGATGCTGATGCAGGTCCTTGTTCAGGATCAACAACGCCTCGCCCTTCCCTTTCGTCGAGGCTTTCCACATCAGCAGGATGTTCGGATTATGATACGGCAACACGTTCACCAGGCTCTCCTCGGAGAAGACCGGGAAGCGCCGCTTGATGTCATTGACGCGGGTGATGAACGGGCGCAAATCCACCCCGTTCACCTGCCAGTCGTCCGGCTTTGTATGCACGACGTGCAATTGCTTCCGCGCGCCGAACTCAAAGCCCATCGGCATCATCACGCCCGCGGAGAACAAGGCCGAGAAAAGGTAGCGCTGTTTCACGCCGTTGAGATTGCCGTTTAATTCCTCACACAACCGCGGCGTGTCGTGACTCTCGGCAAAGCTGATGGACGCCGTCGTTTCGCGGATGAGATTGTATTGCTCGATCAACCACCAGCCGTGCAGATCCCACCACTTGGAACTGTTGAACACGTAATCAAAACCCGCCCGGGCCGTCTCGCGCGTTTCATCCGCCGAACAACCCAGCGTCTCCGCCGTGAAACACGCGTGCGGATACTTCACCTTCGTCTCGCGGATCAGGCGTTGCCAGAAATTGCCCGGGATCATGTACGCCGCATCGCAGCGAAACCCATCAAACCCCAGCGAGAGCAGGTGTTCCACGATGCCCAGGCTGTGCCGGAATAAACCTTCCAAGTCTTTCGTGTGACGATGATCGAATTGCGCAAGGTCGGCCCACACGATGCGCTCCGCGCCATGCTGACAAGAAGCGTTGGCGATGCGTCCATCCGCCTCTTTCAGAAACCACTCGGGATGCTCGCGCAACAACGGCGAATCATAGGCGCAGTGATTGATGACCAGATCAATCATCAGCTTCAACCCGCTGGCGTTGGCCTTGGCGATCATCGCGCGGCATTGCTCGTCGGGCAACGCTGCATCACCGGGGTTCAGCAACGCCGGGTTGAGTTGGAAATAATCCGCGATGGAATAGAGGCTGCCGGAATTGCCGGCGCGCTGGATCGGGTTGATGTAAACCCAGTCGAACTGCATCTCGCGGGCGCGTTCCAGATGCGGTTGCCAGCGATCAAATGAACCCGCCAGCAGCGGAAACAAATTGTAGAGAATCATGATTACAACCTATGTTCGGGAAATAATGCGCCGTTGCGGAGCGCGGGAAAGCTAAATTTCTTTTCGCGCCCGCCCGCCGTGTCCCTTGCCCCTCCCTTCGCGATCATGATCTTCATCGCAATCTTAATCTGCGCCCCCTGAGTGGCCTGCGGAGAACATCCGGTCTTTAGACTTTGGCCCATGAACCCTGAACCTGACGCTGGCGTGTCTCCCAATGACGTCTTCTTTCCAGCTTTCGTGATTTTCGCCGGGGCCAGAGACGATTTGGCAGCTCTCAACCCGCAGCGCATTCCAATCAAAGGACACTCGTTTCCAATCATCGCGAAAGTGCGAGGCCCTAGCAGCACCTTCATTCCAATCATCGAACATCTGTTTCCAATTATCGCGCATTGACGAGGCCCCAACGCCCTCTGACTCCGTCCCCAAACCGATCCGCGTCCCATCCCAGGACACCTCCCTTCTTAGTCATGGAACAGTTCTCAAAAAGAATGTCGGCAACGAAATCCCCGCACCCGGCCTGGCGGCCACCCTCTCCCCATCGGATGGGGAGAGGGCCGGGGTGAGGGGCGGTTCGTATAACGGGAGTTTTCGACATTCATTTTGGGGTCCGCTCTAATCTTAATCTTGTTCTTAATCCCTCCGCCACCCTGAAAGCCCCATCTGCAAGTCCCCAACCGCTATCTCCCGGTCTTCACCTCAAGCGCCGCCAGTTTCCATTCTGCGCCATTCCAAAACTCTGCCTGTGCTGCGGCGGAAAGCCGGGCCGGAATGCCGACGGAGCGGAGCACCGCCACGCACAAAATCTGAAACTCCCGCTCGCTCGCCTGCCCTTGTTGCCAATATTGGCGCAGCGAATTCCCCACCCCATCGCCGGCCGTTATTTTCATCCGTTCCCGCAAATTGCGGATCACGATTTCCGCCGCTGCCTCCAAGCTGCTTTCCTTGCGGATGCGCGGGTAGAAAAATTCCCAGAGCGGGCGACGCCAGTTCAAGTCAGTGGATGGTTGAGCGTTAAGAACCACGGCCCCCCTCACCCGGCCTGGCGGCCACCCTCTCCCCATCGGATGGGGAGAGGGACGGGGTGAGGGGAGGTCTTGGATTTCAATCTCCGGCGACAAGACGAACTCGCGATAAAGCTGGTCGTCCAGTTTCCAATTCACCAGGGTGCGGTTGTAATTCGCGAGATGCGCGTGTTGCAGTAAATCCTTGAGCGGCTGCCCGGACCAGATCGGTTTGGCGGCGAGATATTCAAAATCAGCCTTCTCCTTGGGTGGCACGATAAACTCGCGCGCGAGGGTGAGCGTCCGATCGCTCACGACGCGTTGCGGCGTGATAAGATGCAGCGCGGTTAAACCCAGGGCGAAGATTGCCACCAGACCCGCAAGCCAGCGCAGCGCCAACGTAGGGCAGGTTTTCCAACCTGCCGGTGCATGGGACTTTCCAGTCCCGTGTTTCCGCGCCAAATGTTCCTGAACCGGGCGACTGGAAAGTCGCCCGAACTGGCAGACAGGAATGTCTGCCCTACGCGCCAGCTCGATCAGAACCCAAAACACCACCGCCGTCGGCAGCTTGAACAAGCCGCCGTCGAACCAGAAGCCAATCAGCAGGACGAGCGCGCCAGCTTTTGCGACGGTTGAAAATTCAGGATTGATGGTAGGGCGCGTCACTCCGTGCGCGCCGTTGGCTTCAGCTGCCAGTGCGGCGGGCAGAGGACTGCCGCGCCCTACCAGCCCGCGCCACATTATCAACCCCACGTAAACCAAAAAACACAGCAACGCCGGCGTTCCGACCGAGATTCCGAGCATGAGATAATCATTCATCTGGATGGCGGCGGCTTCCTCCAGCCGGGCGGCCCGGTATTGTTTGCTGTAAACTTCTTCCGCCTTGTTCCAGCCAAAACCCGCGAACGGCTTATCCAACATCATGCGGCTCGCCCCTTCCCACGCCGCCACCCGGTTGCGCCAGGAAAAATCATTCACGTTGCCAGCGGAAAACAGCCGCCGCGCCAATGGCGACTCCGTATGCCGGAACTGCCAGAAGCAGATGACGAAGAGGGAGAGAATGAGGATGGAGGATGGAAGCCAATTTCTTCTCAACCACGAACTACACGAACTACACGAACTACACGAAAACTGAAAGGTAGGGCGCGTCACCCCGTGTGCGCCGCGCCCCTCACCCCAGCCCTCTCCCCGTCCGACAGGGAGAGGGTGGCCGCAGGCCGGGAGAGGGCAATCGGTCTGGTTCTTACTTTCGTGTATTTCGTGTGTTTCGTGGTTAAAAGACTTCCAAAGCAGGAATCCCAATCCCAGCGCCGTCCCCAGCCACGCGCCGCGACTGTAGCTTTTGAGCAGGCCGTAACCGCATAAACCCGCTGCTCCCAGCAGTAGCAGCCGTGACGCGTACCGGGTGACGAGTGTCGTGAAACGGTGAAAATAGTTGAAGGCTGATGGTTGAGTGTTGACTGGAGGGCACGACGTGAGGAGTGCTTCCGGGGAACGACTCGTAACCTCGGCGCCTACAACCAAGCCCGTGTTTCCCGGCGCGCACGGAGTGACACGCCCTACCGCGTTGATTGTTGAAAGTTGAGAGTCGAAAGTTGAAGGTTCAGCTTTCGTTCGACTTTGGACTTTAGCCCTTGGACTTGAGACCAGCAGGCCACTGGCCAGCATCGTCCCGACTCCCATCATCAAGCCGAAGAGATTGGGATTATCCCATGGCCCGGTCCAGCGCTGTTGCCCGCGATAGAAATATTCCATGCTCCGTTCGGGATGCCAGAGCGAAGCAACGGCGAGCAGCAAGACCAAGATGCTGAGGATCGCTTGCGCTTTGTTGAGAGTTAAGGGTTGAGGGTTGAGCGCGGGATCGCCCCTCACCCCAGCCCCCTCCCCGTCCGAGGGGGGGAGGGTGGCCGCAGGCCGGGAGAGGGGTAGCTCCGACTTTAGACTAGCGACTTCAGGCTTTAGACTGTTTCCCCAGTTCACCCACAGCGCGATTCCCCTCCCGATCACAATTCCAGTCAGCAGGACAACCACCTGCAAGGACTTGGCCGCATTCGCGTAATCAAACGCGTATCGCAACAAAACGAGTGCACTAAACGCCGCAAGCCAGAAATTAGAATTCCCGATCTTGCCGCGAAAGAACGCAAGGAACACAGAGATTGAAGTCGGCGGGCGGAGGTCAGAGGCCGGTAGAGCAATAGTTTCCTTTGCGATCTTTGTGCGCTCTCGCGGCAAAATCCGTTTTCCCAAAAACAGAAACACGGCAAAATAGCTCAGGAGGCAAACCACTACCATCCACTGCGTCCCCGCGTCCCGACAGGCCGCTTGAATTTCTCGTGCGAGGATTTGCAGCCACTCCGGACTGGAAACAGACGGCGCATAGTTGCCGAACAAAACCAAGGACACGATTCCGACACAAAATGGAATACCCACCATTGTTCTTAACCGATGGCGCATCATTAGAAAGAAACAAAATAACCGCCAGCCCTCACGTCAATTGGTTTGATTGGTTGAAACGCTTTGCGGTTTAGTCGCGTGTTCCATCAACCAAAGAATGTCTTGATTATGCGGGGTTGGCTGGGAACCGCCAGCATACTTCAACTGTAAAGTTTTAGGATCAAGCCAGCGACGAAATTGCGCATGCCCATCGGCAAAGGAAAAAGTCGTGGCATTGTTGTGATAAATGGCGGGCAAATCCGTTATCTGCCAGGCGGCAGGATTCATGGGGGAATACCCCGCCGTATCCAATTTTAGCCACCCATCATTTATACTGTCCGCTCGTTCATCTAAAAACACAAAGGCATCCGATGGTGATAACAATACAAAGTCTGAAACTTGCCTGTATTTTTCGAATGGTTTATCCCAATACCCACCACTAACGCCTCCATTTGCCCCGGGATTCATCCAGCCGTTCATGGACACCGAACGCACCCGAGGCAGTCCGGTTTTCTTATCCAAGCTCCGATCGCCTGGGCAGCGATAAATTGCAGCCGTTTTGGCATAACCTCCGATCGAGCCAAACTTTTGATACTCCGGGGCGATGAGCAATTCCACATCCGTATTATCTGCTGCTGACCCGGGAGTGAGAAACCCGGCTACCCACGAGGGATAATCGGGACTTTTGCCAGCCCCTTCGTTGCTGGTATTGTACGCATATTTCCCGCCGTGATCGTCCGCATACAACTGCCAGGCCAGATTAAGTTGTTTCAGGTTGCTTAAGCATTGAACGCCCTGTGCCTTCTTTTTTGCCGCAGCCAACGAGGGCAAGAGTAACGCGCACAACACTCCAATAACTGCAATCACTACCAATAATTCAATGAGGGTAAAACCCGGCGGCTCAATCCAGCGGCGGCTAACGGCGTTTCTGCCAACGGTGGCGTTCATGCAAGTTTCAGAACGATAACCTTGGCGCAGTGAGGACACGGGATCTGTTCGCCTGTCCGGGTGTTGGGAAATGCGATATGCCCACCACAATAATTACAGGCAATCTTTATGGCCGTGGCAGCATTTTTCTCCTTGGCCTTTCGCCGAGCCAAAAAGCTGGGCACCAAAATCATACCGCTCGCTAAAAGCACGAAGCCGAATGCCACGTACGCACCCCACTCAACCGTGCTTCTCGCCAAACCAAATGTCTCCGGCAAAGTGCCTAAAACCCCATCCAATCGGGGCGTTTCATTCCACTTCAAACCAAATTTGTATATCCAGAAGTTGACTGAAATCCAGGCCATCCAAGCCGCCGGAACAACCGGACCACCACTAAACAAACAAAACACTCCAACGCACAACAAAACTATTCCCGCTGCCCAAAATACTACCCGCAAGGAAACTTGAAAAATTGGATCCTTTGGAGCTGACAACTCAGCACTCGAAAAATTGGCCAAAAACAACATCAAGCCGGTAGCCACCAAGAGTAGGCCGGAACAACGAACCAGTATGATAGCCGTTTTCATAGTTCGCCTAGCGGCCAAATAGAAAGTTCATCACTGCTTCATCTCGCGCCCGCAAAGATGCGATGGAACGGTACACATGCCCTGCGTTTTCATGAAAAGCCACAGTCACTTCCATTCCGGATTGTGCAGCTTCGTCACGGTACCGCTCCACTGCTTCAGCCCGCATATCTTCTCCTCCGCAATCAATCAACAACCGGGGGACCTTAATCCGATCCAGGTCGGGCAACACGCCGGGACTGAATAAAATGGCCCCGCGCCACACGTCGGGATGCTTATCTAAAAGATCGCAGACTGGCTGCGTCGAGCCGCTGGCGCCATACAAATAAATTTTCTCAGGATCAATGCTCAACCCTGATTTCAAATACTCATAGAGTGGCATTACGTTTTTTTCCCAAGCTCCGTCCTCTGAGTTGTTTGAAATACTAACAAAATAAGCGCCAGCATTGGCAATGCTTACGGGATATCCCTGCCAACGGGTGCTGCCTTTTCCGATCAAGAACGGATATTTCTTTCCAGGCACTGCTTTAGGAGGTGACCAAATCTGGTACGTGATCACATTTCCATTCGCATTAGTAATCATGCCTCGCGCCGGATTGATGGCTACGGCACGCTCAAACCGTGGTTGAGGATTGGAGACTACACAGGTTGCCGAATCCAGGCCGGCCTCATAGCGCCAAATGCCGACGGGTTCTCCAGCCCGAGAGCCATAAATGAAAATTGAGCGACCACTACTGACATAGTTATTGAGACCGGCATTGAACTCCAGTTCCACCGCAGGAGAATCAGGACTGGATTTGATATGTAATAACTTTGCTGTGGCCTCACGCCTCATATAGGCATAACCATTCCCATTAAATAAAATCAAGCGGTTGGTATAATGCCCGGGCGTGGGGATTGTTCCGAAATGACTCGTATATTTCGTCGGCAAATAAAAGCTTGATAGCAATTCAGCCTCTTTGTTCTTACAGCGCAGCAGCAACCGATTGGGATCTTTGTCCAAAGAAAAATCCACGAGGCTGTTGGCCGTTCCCGCCTCCCAAAGTTTTACTGGTTCGGGCATTCCAAAAGTCCAACTCCAGACAACCTGCCCCTGTTGATAAACCACCGTGTCATTTGCAAGTGCGGCCAAGCCTTGGATTTTTGGCAGCACAGCCTGCTGCTCTTTGGTCAACTTGATTTTCTTCCCGACAGGTTTCTTGAAGGCTTGAGGATAGGACCACTTTTTCTCTGATAACTGCTCGACGCGCTGCAACTCCTGATAGTCATCCACGTAAACGAATGCCTGCGGCGACAGCCAAGCCAGTTCTCCCACGGTGCGCTCTACCGCCACAGTTGCCCCTATCTCTCCAGTCTTACCGTGACAAATGACAATCTCGCGTTTGGATTCCCTGTCTGGACGGCGGCTCAAAGCGAACCAGCGATCATCTGGCGACCAACCCCACACTTGAAAATTTCTGTGATCAAACCCCTTTTCCGCCTGTTCAAAGATGAGTTGCCGGGGACCATTCGGAATTTCAGCAAGGAAAATTCCCACACCATTTTCCGTGGATTGTTGGAAAACAATTCTGTTCCCAGCGTGATTAGGCGAAGGATCACCCCAAAACTCTGCAACCGCGCCCACCTCCGCAGCAATGAACTGCACGTCGCGTGGGCGTTTCGATACTGCCAGCAATCGGACGGCAAATACCAAAGCTATCACCGCAGCAAGCAAAGCAATGCTCAACCGCTTTTGAATTAACCAACACCGCCATTTGCTGGCTTCCGGCTCAGGCAACAATTCATGGCCATGACCTTTTGAAAATGACATTTGGAACTCCAGATCAACTACCACCGACCCGACACGGCGGCTGCCAACCAGTTGAGTATGTTGGCGTGACAATGTTTGTCATCGTTGTATATGTCAACGTGCCGTCACATTCTTGCCAAACTTTCTGATAAACGCATTGTTCTTGGTCAAGATTACCCTTTTCATAATCGGGACTGTCCGCACTCCATGCACAGTCCATATTAGGTCCTTCAGTTCTCCAAGTACACCATTCACCGCCCTCTTCGCAATCCATGCATACTTTCCCGTAATCCTTGACACAAGGGCAAGAATCGGGTGCCCAAGTATAGCAGGCTGCAAATGCGATACCTGCCACTCCGCTCAACAGGGACAAGACTATCAGCTTCTTTTTCATATGTGTTTCTTCTGTTTTGAGTTGCACCAAATAAGCACCGCAAGAGTTAAAATAGATGCCACCAACACGCTCCAAACAACAACTCGCTTCCTCCCCGTCTGCATGGGCTTTTCTGGCAAGAGATCGATTCCTGGCAGTTTTAGGAGGGCATTACCCTGCACCTTATATTCACCGCCATTCGTTATGACGTAATTAATTGAATGTTCTTTACCAAGAAAGCTTTGAGGGGAAAAAGCCGCCGGCAATTGTTCTTCGCGCGCTATTTCAATCCTGACGATTTCCGCCACCCACGAGGGCGTTTTGACACCATTAGTACTTTTATAGCGCAATACCCTTGAGGGTAACCTAGCCCCGTTTGTCTTGAAATCGTTGTAATGGTATTCGCATTCGTATGAAGGTAATTTTGCTCCCCCAAGATAGACTTCAAGATTTTCCGGGATACCGTCTCTCAAAGTGAGCGTTCCCTTGAGAATTTGACCTGAAGTGGTAAGGGCAGTGAATTCATTCCCGCTCCACTCCAAGGTCCCCGGTTTTAAATTGTTTAATCCAAGCCACAACACCGGAAATAAGATACCCTCGGCAAGTTCTGCTTTGCGTCGCACCGAACTCGACTTCGCATCAGATGTTTCACTCCACGAAGTAACCTGGTTGTTGATGATGTCCCACCATAGTTTGTCGTTGCGCCCGCTTATCAACAGATCTGCCGTGAAAGCATTTGAACCGATGACCGTAATTGGATTGCCAATGTCCCGAACTTCCCTCAAAAAAAAGCCATTTGTCTGCCAAGCACCCACATAGTTCCTGAAAATGTTTGTGACCGAATGAGGCACAGGCTCTCCAGGAAAATTCGGCACTGCCAAGCTCTGTCGCCAAAAAATGATTTCGCGAACAGGCGGGCAATTCTTTAGATAGTTCTTGAAAAACTCACCGGGCGACTCAGAAATATTCTCCGCTCCAAACAAAGTTGCACTTTGAGCCGAAATTAATACCAAGAGGGCGCACAACAATTCCGCCCATCGCAATTTTTTAGATCTTGTT
This sequence comes from uncultured Bifidobacterium sp., assembly GCA_964594985.1. Classification (GTDB taxonomy): domain Bacteria; phylum Verrucomicrobiota; class Verrucomicrobiia; order Limisphaerales; family JADLHS01; genus JADLHS01. The sequence goes on along the minus strand of CAZQNQ010000016.1, from coordinate 81,426 downwards.
TCGACAAAAAGCATAATAAGACTTCATGCTTGAATTATTTGTCGTTGTCCTAGGCGATTTGCTCTCCACTGGTAAAACAACAACCCATAACTGCCGATGAGCAGATAGGCCAGCAGCACTTTCATGATGTTGTCTGCGGTGTGGGGTGAGATGTGGAGCGCATCCGTGAGGTTGCCGAGACAACCGCACGGACTTTTCCAATTCAACCACCACAGGCCGAGGCGATAGACCACAAAGTTGGTGCTCATCCAAGCCACTAACCCGAGCGCCAGCATTTGCCGTTTGCTGAAAAAGCAAACCAGAGCAATGGCGATTTCCGCCACCCCAACCGCCAGCATCAGTTGCCCGAACTTTAAGCCAATAATAGGATCAATCACCGCCAAGAATTTGGAGTTGCCCAAGCCACTCCAAACTTTGGCAAGGCCGGTGATGGCCAAGATCGCGCCAGTGCTCAACGCAAACCGTTGTATAATCTTGTTACTAACCGGCACAGGGACATTCCCCCCGCTTGAGGACGTTAAAACAATCATAATTCTTTTGTAAAACATTCTGTTGGGATATCACCCTTCCAGAACAATGATTTCGAGATGTCATTTTCACAGCAGCACAGTTTCGGGTGGCTGGGGCGTATCGCCTCGCCGGGTCAATAGGGATTACGAGCGGCAGGCAGCCTCAGGCGAAACCCTGCGGCGATGATTCGCCACCTGCCGGGCCGACTTGCCGCTCAGCAGCCAGTGCTTCACCGCAGACTTCTTGAAGGCTTCGTCGTAACGTTTGTATTTGGTCTTGGTTTCCGTATTCATGTGCGTCGACTCGAGCTCACACATTTACACGACTCCTGTCCACCAAATCGAGGCAAGGCCACTTAATCAACTGCTACAACCACCACCTGACTCACATGCAACGCCAAAGCAACCACCACCATCCCAATCGTCAACAGGTGTTCCCGCAGGAATTGTACAACTGCAATCACTGTTGCAAGGCCCATCCAGACTAACTGTGCCATAATGCCTCCCTACAACATCCTCGCACACTGTTGGAGGATAGCTTACATAATCTTCCACGCATGCCGCTCCACAATAAACTCCCGGAGGAAGCCACTCTATCGTGCAGTGGCAAGTAGTATTGCCAAACCCATTATCGCAGCGAGGATCATTCCCCGTAGGGCACGGAGCCCCACTACCACCAGAATTGAACCTTTCACAATTATATCTTAGAAAATTGTGCCCCCCTTGGCACGTCCCACACAAGATAGCGCCAAACAATTTCATTAAAGGCAACACGGTAACAACGCACAATAAACTCGCCAAATATACATTCCTTGTTTTCATATTTTTGCTGAGATCCCTTTTTTACTTCTTTTTTTAACCAAACCTTTGGCCAAAATAGTAGCCGCAATTACAAAAAGAATGACAATCAAACCACGGGCTATTAATAAAGCCGTTCTTGTATTTTCTTGTGATCGGAAATTTTGTAATCTCAAATTTTCAGCAATGGCTTTTGCCTTAGTTTCCGATGCTTCTTTGCTTGGCCACGCTCTATCTTTGTAGTGCGCAACCCCAAAAGGAGTATTTGTTGATATCGGGCGAAGATCTGAAATTACACCCGACTCACTCAATTTTGGCGCTTGAAACAAGTCTACGGTTGTATTTGTTAGCAACTCACAACGCGACACATCGATTTGCATTCTTGCAACTCGTCTTAAAAGTGAGTCGTTTGTAGGATTTTGAACATAATAGTCTATCGCTGCAAAACTCGGCAACGACATATCACCAACATTGGTAAATCCACTTGCTGTATAAACCGCATTTGTGAAGCCCCATTGTATGCCAGCATTTACTTTGAAGCCATCAAAAGCAATATATGTTGGCAGGTGCGAAACATTGGTTGTCAAACTCCAGTACGCACGCACTCGAAAATCGTTAGTATAGAATTCTTGTCCGAATACATGCGGAGGAACAATGCATTCTTGTTGGCGCACCAAATAACAACCCGATCCAAATGCGTACCACAAAACAATCAACTTAGCATCTGAAAGCCCATAGGGCACAGAACCTGAACCAATACGTCCATTTTGAGTCGCTGATTTCTCAAATCGAACTGCTTCAAAAAAGTTTGTTCCATCCGTAAGCGCCAGCTTGTACTCCGGAGGGGGATTTTTGCCTTTTTTCCCAAATTTCAGGCTCTCTTTTGGGACCTGTTTAATATACCATTTACAATCTGCTACAACAAAATGGAAATCGTCCTTTTGTTCAAGATAAACACTGTCATCGGTCCAAAATTTTTCATATTTTAGCGTGCCATAAATTCCAATGCTTGGAGATTCTGCCTGCACACCTCGACTCAACATCAAGAAAAAACAAATTAGTGCGACAGGTTGGAAAAAGTACCCGATAGGAAAGGGGGACGTCCTCACTTTCGACACTGCGCTTAAAAATTTTCTGATCGCACTCAAGGCATTTCCAGTTCGATTCATTCGCTTTTGATTTCCGTGGGGTAACTTAACTCCCATTAAACCACAGCGATGCAAAAATCAGCAACGGCAAAAAGCTCTCATTTCTCGTCACGAATCTTCTTGCCTCGCGACGACCAAGCCACAATT
>CAZQNQ010000016.1:0-78724 GCA_964594985.1 uncultured Bifidobacterium sp. | reverse complement strand
CGGAGTTCGGAGTTCGGAGTTCGGAGTTCGGAGTTCGGAGTTCGGAGTTCGGAGTTCGGAGTGCAAGGTGTTCGCGAGGGCTGTAGCCAAAGCGCTCAGTGAAGGCACGCGTAAAATTGCGCGGGTGTCCATACTGCAAGAGGGCGGCAACGTCCTTGATTCGTTCGCGGCGTTCCAACAACTCACACGCGCGGCGCATCCGTTCGGCCTGCAACCAGACACGTGGGCATTGTCCCCACGTTTTGTCAAAGTGCCGTTCCAATTGCGGCAAAGACACGCCACAGGCCAAGGCCAAGTTATTGACACACCATTGCGCTTCCGCTGCTCGCTCGGTCCAGTCGGTAATTTGCGTTAATCGTCGGCTCATCCCTATTCCATTCTGTTCCCCGTCCCATTGCCGCCAAACAACCCTGTAAGACATTGCGCGGACATTCTCCGCACATCAGGTAAGGCTATGTACGCATTAAACCAATTTTCCCATCCACGGCTTGTCCCCCTTTCTGGCTACCCACTCGTGGGTATGGGCAGGCGGAGGTCTGAGGTCTGAAGTCTGAAGTCTCGCGACAACGGCACTTCCTCCATTCCGCATTCCGCATTCCGCACTCCGCAATAAAGCAAGCCACAGAAAAATGAGCAGACATCCCAGCGCCGGCGTTCCGACCGAGATTCCGAGCATGAGGTAATCATTCATCTGGATGGCGGCGGCTTCCTCCAGCCGGGCGGCCCGGTATTGTTTGCTGTAAACTTCTTCCGCCTTGTTCCAGCCAAAACCCGCGAACGGCTTATCCAACATCATGCGGCTCGCCCCTTCCCACGCCGCCACCCGGTTGCGCCAGGAAAAATCATTCACGTTGCCAGCGGAAAACAGCCGCCGCGCCAATGGCGACTCCGTATGCCGGAACTGCCAGAAGCAGATGACGAAGAGGGAGAGAATGAGGATGGAGGATGGAAGCCAATTTCTTCTCAACCACGAACTACACGAACTACACGAACTACACGAAAACTGAAAGGTAGGGCGCGTCACCCCGTGTGCGCCGCGCCCCTCACCCCAGCCCTCTCCCCGTCCGACAGGGAGAGGGTGGCCGCAGGCCGGGAGAGGGCAATCGGCCTGGTTCTTACTTTCGTGTGTTTCGTGGTTAAAAGACTTCCAAAGCAAAAATCCCAATCCCAGCGCCGTCCCCAGCCACGCACCGCGACTGCAACTCTTGAGCAGGCCATATCCGCATAAACCCGCTGCTCCCAGCAGTAGCAGCCGTGACGAGTGACGGGTGACGGGTGACGGGATTCGACTTCAGACACAATCGGGTAGGCCGCTTGAATTAAGCGACCTACTCACGACGAAATCGTTTCAAAAAGTAAGCCGACACACCCAATGAGATTATCGCAAAGCCAATAACTCCATAACGAGTCAATGTACGGTCTGGTGATTTTGCCGACATGCCTCCAAGCCTCCCTTCTCGAATAGTCTTATAAAGCTGCGCCATGTTGGTGGCAGCATTTATCGAGATAGAAGGAAGGATAAATTCTGAATCAGAAATAGGCACATTAACTTCAACAACATTGTAAAGAAAATCATCGAGCAACTCTCCCCGATGGTTCCTCTTCAATTGCCCCACAACCACTCCATCAACCTTGCGAATATAGGTATGTACCTCAGACCTAATGTATTGAATGGGATCGTTGGCGGTGTTCTTTTCCCGCTCAAACCCAGGATACAAAACCTCCCTTAATTTTCGGAGAAATTCAGGGGTAGCAATTCGAGCAACAATGAAACATGCATTTGTGCCAACCGGAGGGGTTTCTAAAATTTTATAACTATACGGACGAACCGTCTCTGAAGCGAGGGAAGCCTCTTGCTGCTGATCGTCTTCGAATTCGGGTTTAACCAAACGATTGCTCGCAAAAATAAACGTTCCCCTTTCATTTCGGAATTCGACAATCGTGTTTTTCGGATATCGAGACACCAATTTGGTTTCAACAAAACCACCGGGGGTTTTTCGCTGGAAAAAATCAATCGAAGTTTCTGGATCATTCAAAAGCTTTTCTTTTCTTCCTTTGAAAAACGTTAGGTCTTTCGATCGTGTTTGCGCTTGGGTGAGAACATCCTCCGCAGAATTTTGCAACCACCATCCCTCAGATAGTGGCTGCGCCACAACACATAACGCGCTAAACCACTGAACCAAGACTATACGAACTAAAAGATGACTTGTGACTGTTCTTGTTGTTTTCAGAAAATGGTCTGGCATGGATAAAATGAGCGTAGGTTTGGCGCCCCACCCTTTGCCCGCCCGCAGCGGAACGGGGGGTATTATTCCTGCGGGTACAACAAAATCCGATCATGGACCACCACCGCGAGGTCGTTCTTGCCGTCCCCGGTCAGGTCGGCCACCACCGCCTCGCGCGGCTCCGTCGAATCACTGCTGCGCCCGCGAAAACTTCTCTGCTCGAACACCTGCCAGCGGTCGCCCGGGACAAGCTTGTGTTCCTGGTCGAAAATCACCAGATCGAGATGGTTCTTGCTGGTTTCCATGAAGACCAGATCCTTGCGCCCGTCGTTGTCGAGATCGCCCGAAACCATGTCGTTGAGGTAGCCGTCCTTGATCGGCGTTTCGTAATCGTCGAGCACTGTGTATTCCCAGGTGTCGCCCGTGAGCGGCATCCAGGCAACGGCATTCAAGCCGAGAAATGCCACACTCTTCACTTTGTCCGCGCCCCAGGTGACTGATTGCAGGGTGGTAAAATCCGAGATCGGCAACGGCACATTGCGGATCACCTGCCAGACGCCCGCGGCATCACGCTCGCACAAGGTCAGCGCCTTGCGCTCGGCATCCAACAAGAACAGCGACGGCACGGCGTTCGTGCCGCGCGAAATCGCCGTCGCGCCGATGAGGCGGGAATTGCTGGCCGCGCCGTTGATCTGCTCTTTGACGTGAAAGACCCAACTGGATTTGGATCTGTTGGTCGAACTTTGCGGCGCAGCTTCTGATTTTAACACCACCGCGCGCAGGAAATTCTTTTGCGTCATCAACAACTCAGCTTTCCCATCGCCATCCACGTCCGCCACGCTCAACCATGGTTGCTCCACGGTGCCGCCGGGCGGGGCGACATCGTATTCCTCAAAGTCGGCATCCTTGCCTTTGACCTGCAAGAGCACTTTGACCTTCTCGTAAGGCACGAGCGCAATGAGGTCGGTCAATCCGTCCTGATTCGCATCGTGGAACAACAGCGTCGTCGGGTTGGATTTGAAATCTTCGCTCAACTTTTGCGTCTTGGCTTTGCCGTCCGCCGTCCGCGTCACGAGTACGCGCCGGTCGTCGTTACCCAGCACGACCACCGCCAGAGTGGCCTTTGCCCCCGGCTGCAACGCGCCGACCGCCAGCGCCAGCGGCTTGCCGTCCATTTGGATCAACTCGGGAAACGGCAGGCGCTCCTTCTCATCCAACCGCGTCACGCCCACCTGCCGCTCATCCGCGCTCAACAGGAAAATCTCCGGCTTGCCGTCGCCGTCCCAATCCGCCACGGCGATGTCGCTCACGCCCGCCAACGTCGGAAATGCCCGCGGCGCGGCGAGCAGGCCATTGGTCTGCTGCGCATAATAAGAAATCTGTCCCCGCTCGGGTTCGGCCACCAGCAAGTCCACGCGCCCGTCGTTGTTCACATCCGCCCAGACCAGGCCGCGCTTGGATTTGTCCGACTTGGCCAGCGGCAGCACTTGAAACTGGCCCTGCTTGAATTCGCCCGAAAGCGTTTCCGCCGGCTTGCTGGTAAACTTGGAAACCTGCGCCCGCCCGGTGTCGCGCGTGACGGTCGCGAGATAAGCTTGTTTGTCGCCTTCGAGATAATCACCCCAATAGGAGTGGATCGGCGGCAGTTTGAAATACAGTTCCGGCCCAAATTGTCCGCCGTCCTGCTGCAACCGGAAGCGGAACGGTGTCGCACTGTCGAAGTTGACGAACAAGAGATCGTTCTGCCCGTCCGCGTTGAGGTCGAGCACCTGCACCGAACGCACCGCGCCGGACAACGGGATTTTTTCCGGCTCCCCCAGCGTGTGATCCGCCGCCTGTGTGATGACGTAAAAGTGGCTTTCCGAAAGCAAAATCAGATCCGTGCGGCCATCGCCATTGATGTCGCCCGAGGTGAGCGCGTTGAAATTCATCTGCCCGTCGTCAATCGGCCAACGCTTCGGCGCGCTCCATGTGTTCGTGCCCTGATTGTAGATCACGAGGAGTTCTTTCGGTTCGCCGTAATAGGCGATGTCTGGTGTGCCGTCGCCGTTCAGATCGGTCACAATCATCGCGCCAATGCGTTTCTCCGAGGGAATGGAATCTATGCGAAAGCGCGCGTCGGGCGGCAGGTCGTTGACCTCGCGTTTGGCGAGCGGCTTCCGAGTGGCGATGTTGGTCTTGCCGGTCTGATTGTAGAGCAGCGTGAGCTTCGAGCGGGCGTTGTTGACCACCACGAGGTCTTTCAAGCCGTCACCGTCCAGGTCGGCGACCTGCATCATGCCGATGCCGTTATCAATGGGGAAAATCTCCGGACCGGTAAAACCAAAGCGATTGGTGGCCAGTTCTCCCTGGGCCGGATGCCACGCGCTTGCGAGCAAGCCGACTGCCGCAACCCAACGACGAAAAGTAATCGTATTCATCAGCGCCCGCAGGCTGCCACCCGCCCGCTGGATTGGCGAGAATTATTCGGCCCGTCGTCCGCTCAATTCGCAATCGCCGCCGCCTTGTCCTGCGGCAGGGAAATCCGCACGACACCAGCGTGCCCCCCTTGCGGCGGGACGATTTCCAGCTTCCCGTGATGGGTCTCAATGATCTTGCGCGTCACCGTGAGGCCGAGGCCGAGGCCGACGTTGCGCGTGGTGTAGAACGGCGCGACGGCCTTCAGCATCGCTTCCGCTGTAAACCCGGCGCCATTGTCCTGCACTTCGATCTGCAAATCACCCGCCGTGCTGCCGCCGCCGTTCACCGCCGAGTCGAGCCGGATGCCGACTTTGGGATCGGCCGGGTTCGCCTGCAACGCATTGATCATGACCTCGGTCAACGCATGCTTCAACGCGGCCCGATCGCCGTTCACGATGACCGGCTTGCCGCCATTGTCATATTTCAACGCGGCTTTCACCGGTTGATGCTTGCGCGCCTCCTGATACGCCTCTTCGATCAGCGGCGTCAGCGGGAAATGTTCGGTGGACGCCACGCTATCGCGCGCGAGGAAGCGCATCTGGTTGATCAGCCGATTGACGCGTTTGACGCCCTCGGCCAGCGCGGTGTCGAGCGAGACGCGGAACTCGGCGTCCTTGTATTTTTCCGCGAGCAATTGTTGATGCGTGGACAGCGGCACCATGGCGTTGCCGACCTCGTGCGCGAGGCGATCGGCCATGGTCTTGATGAGGCGCAGGTTCGCGGTTTCCACTTCGAGTCGCTTCAATTGTTCACTTTGGGTCTGGTCATCCACGATCAGCAATGCCGAGACCGGCAGCGTCGCGCCCTGCTTCTGGAACGGGGCCACAGTGACGGTGTAAGTCGTGCCGGGCGCGCCTTCGGGTTCATATTTGAACGGCGCGATCGCCGAGCCGGACCGCAACACTTGATATACCTTCGCGCCCAGCGCCTGCGGCAGATCGGTGAACTCCATCTCCCCGTTCATGCGCGCGTTCTGGTTGAAATATTTCCGCGCCATTTTGTTCGCGTGCAAAATCTTCAGATCACGGCTCACCACCACGCACGCGCTGTTCAACTCGCGCAGCACGTTCGCCATCATCTCGTTGTTGCTGGTGAGCTGGTCGTGCAGCCAGATGTTGCGCACCGCCAGGCCCACTTGTTCGAGCAGATGGAAAATCAGCTCCAATTCCGGATTCGTCAGCGCTTCCCCGGTGATGCGGCCATCGAACACCGCCACACCCAGCAGGCTTTCGCGATCGAAGATCGGCACAGCGACCTGGCCGCCGAGCAGTTCGAACTCCTTCTGCGCTTCCAGGTCGGTGCGAATCTCTTCGCCACTGCGCCGCAGAATCCGCCCCAGTCGGAAGAGCTGTCCGCCCACGCCGGAATCGAGCGACAGTTCAAAATGTTGGAGTAGTCCGGGCGAAATCCCGATGGCCGCCGCCGCCCGCAACCGCCGCGAATCCTCGGGTGTCGCCGGGGCATCTTCGCCCGTGAAGTTGGGACGCAGAAATATCGCCGCGCGATTCAGACTGACGATCTCGCGCAATTGCAGCAGGAACTGGCGGAGCATGGCGTCCGCGTTCAGCGAATGCGTGAGCAGCGAAGAAAAACTTCGCAAGGTGTTGAGCGGTTGCGCCAGCACGGCCGGAGCCGCGCTCACCGCCAGGCCACCACCAGCTTCCGCGCGTGGCTGCGCCGGTGGCACCACTGGCGTGGCCACCGCAAACAGGCGTTCCAACACCGCCGCCAGCCCCCGGGGCCGGACGGGTTTGGACAACACGTGTGATGCCCCGCGCAGGTAAGCTTCTTCCTCCCACTCGGATTGTTTCGCTCCGGTGTAAACGATGATGGGGCACCGGGCATTGCGCCGCCGCAAACGCTCAATCAGCCAGATGTTCTGCACGCCAGTAAATTCGATATCAACGATCACGCCGTGCGCCAGACCGTGCGCCAGCATCGGGTCGGCTTCGTCCTGGCCGGTGCGATGAATGACCCGATAACTTTCCGGGTTGAGTCCGGCCCGGATGGAATCCGCCATTTCGGGATGGGACGAGAGGACGAGCAGTGTTTTCATCGCGCGAATACTTCCTTCTGAATTACAAATTCCTTTCGATGAAGCTTACGGCGACAATTTGTGAGCGGACTGAAAGCAACGATACGGTTACCCGGCACCCAGCAGTCGTACGACTTGTGCCCGACCCGCTAAAAACTGCGCCTGACAGATTCACCGGCGTTTAGAAAGCCACACGTTCCGCTGCCGGTCAATCTATTCTTGCCCCAAGGTGTTCACTTTGCCCCCGGGATAACTGCGGAATAAACTGTGAACAACTCCCCGGGGCAAAAATCTCCGTTTGCAACCGGGCGCGGCTCCGCTCCTGGCGCGATTCTCGAAAGTAGTTCCGAAAGTCCCCTCTCCCCATCCGATGGGGAGAGAATTCCCCGAACCGGCTTGCGCATTGCATCCCTGAACCGCGTCTGGAGCGCCGCGCACCGGCTCGGCCAGTTTCTCTCCCGACTTGCCAACGAGCCGAGGCGGCGCTCGGCGCTCCGGTTCCTGGGGAGGGCGGCCGCAGGCCGGGTGAGGGGTTTTCTCATCACGAACTGGAACTATTTATCGAGAATCGCTCTAACGACTCGACTAACTACAGTGAAGAAACTGCCAAGAAAGTCACAAGTGCCCGGACGCCAGCAAAAACAAGTGCGTCATCAAGAAGGAAGACGAAAAGAAGCCATCAGCATTCCTAAGCCGGAACGATGCCGTTGAATTGGGACGGAACAAACGCGGAGACGCAGAGAACGCAAAGCGGCGCAGAGATTTTCTGTCGGGGCGGCGCTCACTGAACGGTGGGGGTTCCTGCCCCGGTTTGCTCTGCGTTGCTCTGCGTTGCTCTGCGGCCTTTGCGCCTCCGCGTTTCTCCGGCGGTTTCCCAACTGCATCGTTCCGGCTAACAAGAAACCCCTGATGTTTCCCCCGCGTCACCCGATGTGGGGGTTCTTCTTGTTACAGCTTGGCAGCCAGCGCCGCCTGACTGCGCGCGAAGACCTCTTTATGCAACGAGTTGCCGTGGGCATCAATCGTCACCACCGCCGGAAAATCCACGATCTCCAGTTCCCAGATCGCCTCCGGTGACCCGAACTCCTCTTTGAAATAGACGTTCCGCACCTTTTTCACACATTCCGCCAACACCTGCGCCGCCCCACCCACGGCATGCAAATACACGCACCCGTATTCCCGGCACGCCGCCAGCGTCTTGTCAGCCATGCCGCCTTTGCCGATCACCCCCCGCAAACCAAAATCCCGGATGATCTGCCCTTGATACGGCTCTTCCCGGATGGAAGTGGTCGGTCCCGCCGCGTTGCATTTCCAGGTACCATCCGGCTGTTGCAACATCACCGGGCCGCAGTGATAAATGATGCCGTCCTTGAAGCTGATGCCCGGCGGCAATTTCCCACCGTCGTGCAAATGCTTATGCACCGCGTCCCGCCCTGTGAACACGACGCCCGAAATCAGCACCTCGTCGCCCACCTTGAGCGCGCGAATCTTTTCTTCGGTGAACGGAAACTCTAATTTGATCATGGCGACCAAATTGTTGAACCAAACCCGCCAAATCGCAATGCCGCTTTTGCTGACTTTTAATCATCATCCGCCAATAGGCTCACCCGCCGAAGATTGACCCGCGATACTCAACCAGCTAGCGTCCGTCATGCTCTCGCGCTTAATTTTGCTGCTCGTCAGCCTGCTCTTGGCCGGCCATTCATTCACAAGTTCTGCAGCGGAAACCAAACCTTTGCGCGCCCTCCTCGTCACTGGCGGCTGTTGCCACAATTATCCGCTCCAAACCCAGCAGTTCACCAACGCGGTGGCCAAACTGGCGGCGGTCGAATGGACGGTCGTGATGGACGGCGGCAACGGCACACGCGCGGAGATTTCCCTGTATGACAACCCGGAGTGGGCCAAGGGCTACGACGTCGTCATCCATAACGAATGTTTTGCCGATACCACCAATCAGGTTTATCTCCGCAAAATCACCACGGCTCACCACGCCGGCGTGCCCGCAGTGGTGATTCATTGCGCCATGCACACCTATCGCGCGGCGGAGATTGACGACTGGCGGGAATTCCTCGGCGTCACCAGCAAGCGCCACGATCATCAAAGCAAATATCCGGTGAAGTTGACCGTGCCGGACCATCCCATCTTGAAAGGCGTCGCCACGAACTGGATCACGCCGATGGATGAACTTTACATCATCGAAAAAGTCTGGCCGAACACCAAGTCCCTGGCCACCTCCGCCAGCGAACGCGACGGCAAAACCTATCCCGTCATCTGGACCAATCAATACGGCAAAGCCCGCGTCTTCGGCACGACCTACGGCCACTCCGACGACATGTGGCGCGATGAAAATTTTCTCAAGCTGGTTTCGCGCGGCACCTTGTGGGCTGCCGGACGATTGAAAGAATAATCCCGATACCGCCGCCGCCGTAAGAAGGCGGAGCGCCGATCTCCCGATCGGCTCACTTCCAATCCTGACCCGCAACGAGCCGATCGGGAGATCGGCGCTCCGGCTTATGGAGAGGTTGTCCTTGGCACGCTTTCAATCTTTCGACTGACCACCCAACCCTTCCCAGCGCTGGAAACCTCAAAGCTGCGGTAAACGATTCTCCCTCTCCTCGGGGGAGCGGGTCGGGGTGAGGGCGAGCGTCAATCCATTCAACTCCTCACCCACCCAAAGTCGTCGGATCCGTCACATCCCCCTTGTTGAAGTCCACGTAGTGCTCGGTCAAATCCGCTGCATACATCACCGCGCCCGCCTTGCCGAGATTCAGATTGATGTGCAACTCGAACTCCTTCGGCGCTGCCGCTGCGCAAAGCTCCTTGAACGTCGCCTTCGTCGGCTGGCCGCGCTTGAGACTCCAGAGAATCTTCTTCGAGTTCGGCGCGCTGTAACCAATGTCCACCTTCTCCTCCACGACCGTCGCTGATGAATAACCGATCGCGTCAATGATGCGACCCCAGTTCGGATCACCGCCGTGCCAACTGGTTTTCACCAGCGCACTGTTCGCCACCGCCCGCGCCGCCGCATCCGCGTCTTGAATCGTCTTCGCGCCATTCACCCGCACCGTCACCACGCGATGCACGCCCTCACCATCCCGCACAATCATCTTCGCCAGTTCAAGGCAGACATGATTGAGCGCAGCTTGAAAGGTTCGATGTTGGATGTTCGATGTTGGACGTTGGATGTTTTCGTTCCCCGCCAAGCCATTCGCCAGCACCAGCACCGTATCGTTGGTGCTCATATCGCCGTCCACCGTGATGCGATTGAAACTCTGCGCCACCGCTTCCTGCAACGCCGCTTGCAACGCTTTCGCCTCAATCGCCGCATCCGTCGTGATGAAGCACAGCATCGTCGCGTGCAATCCGCCATGTGGTAACGCCGCCGGACGCGCGCCCGTCGCTGACATGCCGGGCTGGATCATCCCCGCGCCTTTGCAGATGCCGCCGATACGTACTTTTTTGCCGCCCAGTTTGAATTCCACCGCAATCTGCTTCGGCTTCGTGTCGCTCGTCATGATGGCTTCCGCGGCTTCCTCCGCCTGCTTCGGCGCATTGCCGAGAATTTGCAGCGCGTGCAGAATCCCCGACTTCACATTCGCCATCGGCATCGTCACGCCGATGCGCCCCGTGCTGCCGACCAAAACTTCCGCCTCCGGCAGGTGCAATTCCTTCGCGAGCACCGCCGTCATTTCCCGTGCGTCCTTCATGCCCTGCTTGCCGGTGCAAGCGTTGGCGTTGCCGGAGTTCACCACGATGGCCTGCGCCTTGCCCTGTTTCACGCGCTCGACGCAAACCTTCACCGGCGCGGCGCAGACTTGATTCGTCGTGAACATGCCCGCGACCGTCGCCGGCACTTCGGACACGATCAATGCGAGATCGCGCTTCTTGCCCTTCTGCGAGCCTTTGCCCGTGCCGAGCCGTTTGATGTCACAAAACACGCCGCTGGCGAGGAAACCCTGCGGCGCGACGATTGAACCTTCGACAACTTTGAATTTTTGCTTCATGAAAAAACCGGCAAGAGATTGCCACCACGCCACGCCGCCGCAATGCAAATCCTCAGCATTCCCACCTCAACGAAAAACCCGGCTCAGAAAAGACTTCCGAGCCGGGCTGAATTTGGCAACGACACGTTCAGCGACAGAAGATCAGCACCAGAATCTGCACTGACACAATGCGCAGCAACATCGTCAGCGGATACACCGTGGCATAGGCGATGGAGGGCGCGTCTGATTTGGCCACCGCATTGGCAAATGCCAGCGCGGGCGGATCCGTCATGCTCCCAGCCAACAGACCGCTGAGGGCGGTGAAGTTCAGTTTCAGGAAAGCCCGGGCAATGACGCCCACGATCAGCAACGGGATCACCGTGATGGCAAATCCGGCGCCGACCCAAAGCAAACCTTCGTTCGAGAAGACCGTGCTGAAGAATTTTTCGCCCGCTTTCAAACCCACGCACGCCAGAAACAGCGCGATGCCCAATTCCCGAAACGCCCGGTTCGCGATCGCCGGCATATACCAGATCACCGAGCCGATCCGCCCGATGCGGCTGAGGATGATCGCCACCAAAAGCGGCCCGCCCGCGAGCCCCAAACGCACCGGCACCGGAATCCCCGGAAATTGCAACGGCAACATGCCGAACAGCACGCCGAGCGCGATCCCGACAAAGATCGGCACGAAATTCGTTTCGTTGAGGGCCGAAATGGAATTGCCCAGTTCTTTGGCGGCTTTGTTGAGCGCCTCATCTTCCCCGACCAGTTGCAACACGTCTCCGAATTGCAATGCGAACTGCGGCAACGCGGTCATCTCGATATCCGTCCGCGTCACCCGGGTCACCGTCACGTTATACCGATCATCCAAGGCCAGTTCGTCAATGGTCTTCCCGAGCACCCCCTTGCGCGTCACCGCCACCCTCCGCGTCACCACCCGGCCCGGAGCCTTGATCAAATCCACTTCGCTTTCCACGCCCACGATGACCCGGAATTTTTCCAGATTCCGGCGCGTGCCGATGGCGAGAATGACGTCGCCGAGCTGCAAGACCGTATTCTCCGTCGCGGTCTGCACCTCCGTACTCCCTTCCCGGCGGATCCGCGAAACCACCACGCCGATCTCTTTCCGACCGGGAATATCTCCGACCGTGATCCCGGCGAGGTTGGAATTCTTTACCAAAACATCCATCCGCGAAACGGGATCAATCCCTTGCTTTTGTTCAGATTGATACACTTCCGCTTCCCGCTCTGGATCAATGCGAAATCCAAACCGCAGCACCAGCAATGAAATGATGATGCCCAGCACCCCGCCCGGATAGGCCGCCGCATAGGCCAAGGCCGGCAAAGCCGCTTTGTCAGTAAAGGTCGTTCCCAGCGATCTGAGCGTTTCCTGCAACGCGCCCAGCGACGGGGTGTTCGTCGTGGCCCCGGTCAACAACCCCAACGCCGCCGGCAGATCAATGCCCAAAATCCGGTTGCCCAAAATCAGCGTCAGCAAAATGCCCAGCACTACAACGGCTGCTGCCAGCGCATTCAATTTCAAACCTTGTTTGCGCAAGGACGCAAAGAAACCCGGTCCGAGTTGCAGGCCGATGGTAAAGACAAAGAGAATCAGACCGAATTCCCGGACAAATTCAAGGGTCGTGTGATCAATATGAATCCCCAAATGCCCCGCCAAGATGCCGGCAAACAGCACGCCCGTGACCCCAATGCCAATGCCGCGAAACTTGATGGTGGCGATCGCCAGACCGAGCGCCCCGACTCCGGACAAAACGAGCACCGCCCAGGCGACCGGGCTGGCTTCCGACATTTTCGTTATCCATTCCATAGTTCAAGCTGGTTCAACCGCGCCAAAGAAAAGGTACACAAGACGCCGACGTCAACCTCGTCATTTTTTGCGATTCTTTCATCCGCAAGACGAGGTTATCCACTTCAGTCGGGAATTTGAATCTCGCCACGCAAGTAATGCACCGCCCGCCCGCCAATCCGCACCCGCTCCCCGACCAGTTCACAATACAATTCTCCACCGCGCGCCGAAACCTGTCGCGCGAACAACTTCGTTTTGCCCAATCGCTGCGCCCAGAATGGAATCAACGTGCAATGCGCTGAACCCGTTACCGGGTCTTCAGCCACACCCGCGCCCGGCGCAAAGAACCGGGAGACAAAGTCACAATCCGCGCCCGGCGCTGTGACGATGATGCCAAGACAATCGAGTGTTTTCAACGCGGCGAAGTCCGGTTGCAACGCCCGCACCTCGGCTTCACTGGAAAACACCGCGAGATAGTCACGCGCCTTGAAGACTTCTTTCGGCGTTGCGCCCAGCCCGCAAATCAAGGCTTTCGGCGCAACACTCGGCGCGGGTGGGCGGGTGGGGAAATCCAGCGTCAGCAAGTCAGCGGTGCGCGTCACCGTGAGCAAACCGCTCCGCGAATGAAACCGGACTTCATTGCCACCAAGCCCACGCTCATTGAACAACACCGAAGCCGCCGCCAGCGTCGCATGACCACACAAATCAATTTCCACCGTCGGCGTGAACCAGCGCAACTCGAAGTCGTTGCTGAGAGGTTGGACGCTTGAAACTGGCGGCAAGATGCCGCCCGAACCCGCAGGCAAGGATGCCTGCGCTACGGGCGTAACGCAGGCATCCCTGCCTGCGAGTTCACGGAGCATCCCTGCTCCGTGTTCCCGGCGCGGAACAGTGAAAGCCGTCTCCGCCAGATTGTTGTTCGCCGCAATGCCAAGCAGCACCGCATCGGGCAACCACGCGTCCAGCACACAAACGCCCGCCGGATTGCCGCCGAACGGATTCGTCGTGAACGCCGAGACTTCGTAGTAGGGCAGTTTCATGTTCGGAGCGCCGAGCACCGCCTCGGCCAGTCGTTGTCAAAAAGAGGAAACACGCCGAGACAGTGCTCGGCGCTCCGCTTAAACCAACCCCGCCGTTTCCGGGAAGCCGCACAGAATGTTCATGCTCTGCACCGCCTGACCGCTCGCGCCTTTGGTCAAATTATCTTCCGCGCTCATCGCGATGAGCCGCCCCGTGCGCGGATCGAGTCGCCAGGCGATTTCGCAAACATTCGTGCCGACGACGTTCTTCGTGTCGGGAAACGCCTTGCCTTCGAGCACGCGGACGAACGGTTCGTTCGCGTATGCCTTCGCATAGCACGCCGCGATTTGTTCACCGACTTTTGCCGCACCCGCCGCATCAGAGAAATGTTCCGTCGGCGCGAGATAGAGCGTCGTCAAAATGCCGCGATTCACCGGCATGAGATGCGGCGTGAATTGAATCACCACCTGCGTCCCCGCCGCGAAGGACATTTGCTCCTCAATCTCCGACAAATGCCGATGCTTCGGCACGCCGTAGGGACGCACGCTCTCGTTACACTCGCAGAACAGGTAATCAATCTCCGCCTTGCGCCCCGCCCCGCTCACGCCGCTGTGCGAATCGGCAATAATGCCATGCGGCTTGATGATCCCGGTTTTGAGCAGCGGCAAGGTCGGCAGCAAAATGCTCGTGGGATAACAACCCGGCGATGCGATGAGCGTGGCCTTCCTGATGTCCTCGCGATAAAACTCCGGCAAGCCGTAAACCGCCTTGGCGAGCAACTCGGGTGCGGGATGATCGTGCGCGTAAAATTCTTTGTAGATGTCCGCGCTCTTGAGCCGAAAGTCGGCACTCAGATCAATGACGATGCTGCCGGCGTTCATCAATGGCACGGCATACTCCGCCGCGACACCATGCGGCAACGCGAGAAACACCACGTCCGCCTGCTTGGCGAGCAACTCGGCATTCGGCTCGACGAAACGCAGCGTCTTCGATTTCGGGTGACTGGCGAATTTGGGAAAGATCTGCGCGAGCGTCTGCCCGGCATTCTGGCGCGAGGTGACGGCGACCAGTTCCGCGTGCGGATGGTTCAGCAACAGTTTGACGAGTTCCTCGCCGGAGTAACCGGACGCGCCGACGATGGCAACTTTCTTCGTTTTCATTTTCTCAAAAAATCTAACCACGAAATACACGAACCACACGAAAATTTACACGGAGCAATCGGGCGGCAAAATTTTATCGCACGTCAGGTCGGCAATCCTTTCGTGTCATTTCGTGCGTTTTGTGGTTCATCCTCCCCCGCGCCGGTCTTGTAAATGTCAGGTTTATGCCGTTCCATGTGGCTCTCCGGCTTGGCCAACGGTCGGAAACCGTATGGCGCGTAAAGCCCGTGCGCGTCGCGCGTCACGAGATTGAACCGCCGCAAGCCCTGCAATTGCGGATGCGCCATGACACATTCGATGAGCCACTTGCCCAAGCCCCGCCCGCGATGGCTCTCCAGCACATACACATCGCACAGATAGGCGAACGTGGCGTAATCCGTCACCACGCGCGCCAGACCGATCTGCGCCTGGCCCTCAAACAAGCCAAAGCAAAGCGAATTACGCACCGCGCGTTCGATGACTTCCTGCGGAATCTGCTCCGACCAATAAGCTCGCGTAAGAAAGGCGTGGATCGCCGCCATGTCCAGTTTGGCTGGATCGGTTGAAACCACCCAATTATCTTTTCGCCACTCAGTCATAAAATCGGTGCCGTAAAGCAACATCACGAGCCGCGGCCAGGACTGGAGCGCCGATCTCCAGATCGGCTCGACGCTGACCAAGCATCGAAACAAGCCGATCTGGAGATCGGCGCTCCGCTAAAACAAAAAACCCCGCCAGCAAGTGCCAGCGGGGTTTGAAAAAATCCAGTGCGATTAACGCTTGCTGAACTGGAAGCGCTTGCGCGCACCCGGCTGGCCGTACTTCTTGCGCTCTTTCATGCGCGAATCGCGCGTGAGCAAACCTTCGCTCTTCAGCGAAGGACGCAAGGCGGCGTCGAACTCGAGCAAAGCGCGGGCGATACCGTGGCTGACGGCACCCGCCTGGCCGTTCGGACCGCCACCCTTCACGTTCACCTTCACGTCCACCTTGTCGGCGGTGCCGGTGACGGCGAGCGGCTGGGAAGCCGTGGAGCGCAGGGTTTCCACCGGGAAATAATTATCGAAGGCCCGACCGTTGATCGTGATCTTGCCGCTGCCCGTCGCGATGCGGACGCGCGCGATGGAAGTCTTGCGGCGGCCCGTGCCGAGGAATTCAGGAGTCTTGGTAGCCATCGTTAGTTGATAGTGGATGGTAGATAGTGGATGGATTTAGTTTGCGGCCTTGAGCGCGGTCGGCTTCTGCGCCGCGTGATCGTGCTTCGGACCTTTGAACACTTTGAGCTTGGTCAGCAATACGCGACCGAGGCGATTCTTGGGAATCATGCCCTTGACGGCGCGGGTAATGAGTTGTTCCGGCTGCTTGGCGCGGAGTTTCTCGACGGTGAAATGCTTCTCGCCGCCCTTCCAACCGGAGTACGTCATGTATTCCTTGTCGGTTTCCTTTTTGCCGGTGACCTTGATCTTTTCGGCGTTGATGACGACGACGAAGTCGCCCGCATCGAGGTGCGCCGTGTAGGTCGGCTTGTTTTTGCCGCGCAAAATATCGGCGACTTGGACGGCCAGACGGCCCAGCACAGCGCCATCGGCATCAATCACGTGCCACTTGCGCTCATCAACATTTACTTTCGGCAAATACGTTTTCATTCGATTTCCAACAAAGGGACGCAGACGTTAGCAAACGGACGCTTGAAGTCAATAGCTCTTTCCGCTGGATTTCAGGCGGTTGAATCCGGCAAGCTGCCCGCCCGACTGGCTCAAGCCCGTGATGAACACCGAAAATCCAGCGCCCCGCTCGCCGACCCGCCGCCTCCTGGTGGTGGCGGCGGTGGTCTATGGACTCGATCAACTCACGAAATACCTTGTCCTGCAATTCCTTGGTCAGGGCCAGGAACGGGTCATCGTGGCCGGCTTCTTCAAGTTCGTGCATTGGGGAAACACGGGGGCCGCCTGGAGTCTGTTTTTCGGCAACAACAAATTACTGGCGGTGGTGGCGGCCGGAGCGCTGGTCGGATTATTTCTCGCCCGGAAACATTTTGACACCCACACCCGGCTCGGCCAGTTCGCCTTCGGCATGATTCTCGGCGGCATCGCCGGCAACCTGACCGACCGCCTGATCCCCAGCCGCCAGCATGTCATTGATTTTCTCCGCTTCTATCTCGACACCGCGAACGGTGAAGTCGGCTTCCCGGCGTTCAACATCGCCGACAGCGGCATCTGCGTCGGAGTCGCGCTGATCTTCTGGGTGACGTGGCGGGCGGAGTATTTAGCGAAAAAAGAAAGTTGCAAAGTTGAAGGTTGAAAGTGGCAAGTGAATGAACGCCCGCGCGACTGTTTCCCCAACCTGCAACTTTCAACCAGCAACCTGCAACGGCTCCTGATGTCTCCACGCCCGGAAACTCTGACGATTGACCGCTCGTATCCGAACGAGCGTCTGGATGCCTTCCTGCGCCGCCAATTTCCCACTCTTTCACGCGGCGCGATTCAACGCCTCATCGAGCAAGGCCACATCACCGTCAACGCCAAGCCGACCAAGGCCACCCACGCCCCACGCGCCGGCGAAGTCATCCGCATCGAAATCCCCGAAGCCAAGCCCGCCGAAGCCAAAGCCGAAGACATCCCGCTCGAAATCCTTTTCGAAGACAAATCGCTCCTCGTACTGAACAAGCCCGCCGGCATCGTCGTGCATCCCGCCGTCGGCAACGAGGAACACACCCTCGTCAACGCCCTGCTCCACCATTGCGCAGGTGAACTCAGCGGCATCGGCGGCGTGGCGCGCCCCGGCATCGTTCATCGCCTCGACAAGGAAACCAGCGGCTGCCTCGTCGTCGCGAAGAATGACGAGACACATGTCGCGCTCTCCGCGCAATTCGCCGGCCGCACCGTGGAAAAAATCTATCTCGCCATCGTCTGCGGCCTCGTTCCGCGCGATGAAGGCAACATCCACGCCGCCATCGCCCGTCATCCCACGCACCGCAAACGCATGGCCGTCCACGACGACGGCGATGGCCGCCCCGCGCACACCGGCTATCGCGTCATTAAGCGATTAAACCAAGCCACGCTCATCGAAGCGCACTTGCACACCGGGCGCACACACCAGATTCGCGTTCATTTTCAGCACCTCGGCTTCCCCGTCGCCGGAGATGACACCTACGGCCAGCGCCAGACCAAAAAGCTGACTGAGTTAACCCGCTACGAAGCTCCGCGCGTTCTGCTTCATGCCCACAAGCTGGCATTCACCCATCCACGCACCGGCAAGAAAGTGAAGTTCACCGCCCCGCTGCCCGCCGACATGGAGGAGGCGCTGAAGTTTTTGCGGAGCGCCTGAATCGCCGCTGCCAGGCCGGACAAAAATGGAGCAGCGGCAACCTCTCACCAGGAAGGAGAAAGCGCCGCCTTCCCGGCGCCGGCCACCGCCACTCCAAAAGCAGATGGCGACGAGCCACTCGTCGCCATCCGTGATCATCTGCCGGCACCTCAGCCCAAACGCCCGGCCAGACTGTCACGGTTTTCCCAGCCGTTCAGCAACGTGGACGCCTCGAGGGATTTTTTCCGCAGGTTCTCGAACATGCGTGTGCCCTCATCGGCAACTGCGCGCGCCTCGTCGCGCTCCTTCTCGGTGCGGACCAACAGCGACTTGAGCGGTTCAACGCTGCCGCGCGTGAGTTCCAGTTCCGTCGCCCACTCCTTCTGCGCAAGCTGATGCGCTTCCGTCTGGGCGGCCAGCTTGGCCACGAGGTGCTGTTCCCGTTGTTGCGCCTCGACAAATTCCAGCTCGCGCCGCCGGGCATCCCGGTCGCGTTGCGCCTGCAATTCCGCCTGCCGCGTGTCGAACTGCGCCTGCAACTGCTGCTCGCGCTGGCGAAGCTTGAGTTGGAAGGATTCCTCCTTCTGCTCCGCCTCCTGCGCCGCGCGACTTTCGACCGCGCGCACTTGCGCCACCACCTGCTCCTGCCATTCCTGCTCCCGCGCCTGTAGTTCGGCGGTGGATTGATCCTTCAACTCCGCTTCCCGCGCCGCCGCCCGGCTGGTCAATTCCTGTTCGCGTTGCTTGAACCTGACCTGCAACGTGACTTCCTTCTGTTGCAATTCCTCCTTCAAGCGGGTCTCCGCCTGCCGCTCCTGTGCTTCGAGCTGGCGGCCCAACTCCGCCTCGCGCCGGCGCAACAGCTCCTCGGCCTGGGTCTGCACATCTTTCAAACGGGTCTCCGCCTGCGAAGTCAACTGCTGTTCGCGCTGCTTGAGGCGGTTCAACGCCGCCGTCTCGCGCTGCTGCAACTCGCGATTCCAGTGCGCGTCCACTTCGCGGGCCCGCGTCTCCACTTCGCGTTCCAATTCGGCGCGACGCTCGCGGGCATCCTGTTCGATCTTGCTTTTCTCATCGGCCAGGCGCGAATCAAACGCCACGGTCAATTCATGCTCCTGTTGTTTCAAGCGGTGCTCCAGATCGTCCTCGCGTTGCCGGAGCGTCTTGTCAAAGTCCAGTTGTTGCCGCTCGAAGCGATACTTCTCCTGGCGGGTGATCTTCTCCAGCTCGCGGACACCATTCTCGCGTTCCTGGGACAGTTGGCGTTCAAACGCATCGGACTGCTGCTTCAACTGCATCTCCGCCGCGTCCCGGGCCGATTGGGCCTCCTTCAATTCATGCGCCAGTTTGGCATTCTTCTCGACCGCCGCCAGTTGCGCATCCGCCAGCTCGCGCCGCGCTTTGTACACCTGGGCTTTGCAATCCTCCGTCACCGTCAGCAATTTCTTCTGCTGCTCTTCCATGAAGGTGGTGCGATCCGCCTCGGCGGCAGCGCGCTGCTCATCCAACTCCCGGCTCAACTGCGAGACCCGTTCCGACCAGGCGTGCTGCCGCATCTGGACCTGGCGTTCGATTTCCGTCTTCTGCAGATCCCGCAACGAATCCTTCTCGATGATCGCGCGGTTGAGGGAATCCGCCATTTCCGTAAACTTCGCCATCCACTCGCCTTCCTTGAGCTTCAATTGCTGCTCAAAGCCGGCCGTCGCGGCCGCCGTCGCTTCCCGCGCCGTTTGCAGTTCGATTTCCTTCGCGGCCAGTGCCTGCTCAGCTCCGGCTTTCGTGGTGGCCAATGCCTGCTCGGCCCCGGTTTTCGCAGTGGCCAAAGCCTTGTCACGCGCGGCAATCTCGGTGGAGGCTTCGCGGATCATCCGTTCGGCCCGCAGAATCTTATGCCGCCCCGCGCGGATGTAGAGCGCGTGCAGCCGGCGTCCGAGGAAACCAAGCCGATGTTGCGGCCGTTGTTGTTGCTGCTGTACCGGCTCCGGCTTGAACAAGGTGGAGAAACCGATTTCGACCATCAACGTCGGCAGGAACGCCACGATGAACGCCAGCACCGGATAAACCCAGATGCGCACCATGCTGATCTGATCGGTGAGCACGTCGCCCCGCTCCTTGGCCGACGCATTGATGGACAACGGGTGCTCGCCAAAAATCAAGCCGCGCACGATTTCCACCGTGGTCGCGATCCGATGCACCTGCGTGTTGCGGATCGCCGCTTCGCGCGCTTCATAGTGCGCCTCGGCGCGTTTTTGCGCCGCATCCACTTCCGCGCGGATGTCATCCACCTTCAATACCGCCACGCCCAACGCTTGATCCAGCTCCTTCTCCTCCGCCGCCAGTTGCACATTCAACTTCTCCTGCGCCGCCAGCAATTCATTGCGCCGCCGGTCCGATTCCTCGCGCTTGGCCTGCGAACGGCGATCGAAATCCTGGCGGATCCGTTGCGCGTCCGCCGCGACCAACGCCACGCTCTCGCGCCGCTTATTGTTGACCGTGACCAATTCGGCTTCCTTGGCCTTGATCTGGGCGTCCAGGTCCGCGACCTGCGTCGGCTTGAGGATCGTATTCACCTCGCGCTCCGGCGGCACCCCGGGATTGACCGGCTCGCGCATCAACTGCCGCTTCAGAATGTTGGCGTTCTCATACTCTTCCTTGTCCTTCTCGTAAGCGTTCTTCTTGTTGGTGTAAGCCGACAGCTTCGTCTTGTAGGCGTTCTCGATGCGGGCCTCTTCCGCATTCCACTTGCTCGCCAGCCCCACCTCGGTTTCCCGCCGGACCCGCAAATCAGCGATGGCCTTCGCGAGCTGCGCCGCATCAATATCGAACTGTCTGGTGATCGCCGACTGCCGGGCTTCCACGGTGGACAACTCCTTCGTCTGATATTCCGTCAGTGAAATCGCGTCCGTGCGCGCCTCGTCGTTGCGCTTCAATTCTTCGTCCAGATCCGCCTTGGCCTTGGCCTTCTTCGCGGCGAACTCCGCCAGTTTGGCTTCCCGATCCGTCTTCTTGCTGTTGATGGCATCCAACTGCCCGTTGAGCTGCGCAATCTTCGTTTCCTCCACCGCTGCTTTTTCGAGCAGTTTGCTCGCGGGCTCCATCGCTGCGCCCATTTCATAGACGGCCATGTCCTTGACCAGTTGGAACGTGAGCAGACAGATCAGCGGCAGCCCGATACAGAGCATCAGCACTTTCTGCCGACCGACCCGCGACGCTGTCCAGATCGCCAAAGGCAGCTTGAGCAGCTCGACCGCGAGAATGGTCGCGCCGATCGGGCCGATGCCAAAAAACGTGACGCCCATGCCCTGCGGCACACAGGCGGCCTGCTGATATTTCCAGCCGGTCGCCAGGATGACGAACTCCACGATCGTCGCCATCACCAGCAACGGCAGGGTCAGGTAGGAGATGTTCTTGTTTTTCAACTGCTGCCACGGCGAGAAACCTTTGATCGCGGCGACAATGGAGTTTTGCGGATGGGGTGAGACGGGATTGTTCATGGATAAAACGGCTTGAAGCGGGTTACGACTCGCGGCAAATAAAGTTCACACTTGTCCGGCAATGACAGCCCAAGGCTGAGCCGGTGGATCTGTCTGCAATGTTTGCATCTCCTTGGGCCGAGGCTTTGCAGCTTACATGCCAGCGTGATGTGATCAGCCCAAGTCAGGCGCGATAATCAATTCTTCGCGCGTTGAAGCAGGGAGGTTGACAGTGGCGGCACACCATCTCCCCGGGAGCAGGCCGGGGGAATCCCTGTAAAAAACCCGGACGACTGGTGGCCCGCTCGGACTACTAATTGGAATAACCGAGAATCAACTCTCCGGTTTTCCATTCCCCATTCCCCTGACAATCATTCCTCTGACAACTTCGGAGCTCCGCGGTTTCCGACTGATCCACCATGAAGATGTCCTAGTCATGCAGCCTTTTGCTTTGACATGGCGCGCCACTCCGGGTGGCATGTCCGCAGACTAAATCCGCTTTCACATGAAGAAATACAACATCGGCATCATCGGTTACGGCTGGGTCGCCACCGCGCACATTCCCGCCATCAACGCCTCGCCGCTCGCGCAGGTCACCGCCATCTATTCCTCGCGCCCGCTGGATTCCGCCGAACTCAGCACCAAACACGGCAGCCCCATCACCGCTTACGATGACCTCGACAAGATGCTCGCCAACCCCGACATCCACGTCGTCTCGATCTGTAGCTATCCGTATCAGCACAAGGCGCAACTCCTCAAAGCCGCCCGCGCCGGCAAACACATCATCATCGAGAAACCGCTTTGCATGTCGCTCAAAGACCTGCGCGAGATGGAAGCCGCCATCAAGAAGGCCAAAGTCAAAACCTGCGTCTGCTTCGAGTGCCGCTTTTCCAGTCAATTCCTCGCCACTAAAGCCGCGATTGATCAAGGTCTGCTCGGCGCGTTGCACTACGGCGAAGTGGATTATTATCACGGCATCGGCCCGTGGTATGGGCAATTTCGCTGGAACACCCGCAAAGACGCCGGCGGCAGCGCGCTGCTCACCGCCGGTTGCCACGCGCTCGACGCCCTGCTGCTCTGCATGGGCAACGACGTCGCCGAAGTCACGAGCTACGACACCAAGTCCAAGAGCAAAATCTTTGCACCCTACGAATACAACACCAGCAGCGTGACGCTTCTGAAGTTCAAGAACGGCAGCATCGGCAAATGCGCCGCCATCGTGGATTGCCTCCAGCCGTATTATTTCCACACGCACCTCGTCGGCAGCGAAGGCAGCCTGCTCGACAACAAATTCCATTCGCAAAAGCTCAAGACGAACAAACACAAATGGAGTGAACTCTCGATGAAAACGCTCGATTCCGGCGACGTGTCGGATCATCCCTACACCACGCAATTCGAGGCGTTCTTCACCGCGCTGGCCGCCGGCAAAGAAATGCCCCTCACCAGCTTCGCCGAAGCCGCGCGCACCCACGCAATCATGTTTGCGGCAGACAAGTCAGCAGCGACGGGGAAGACGGTGAAGTTGTAATAGAGAGCTAATCCTTGTGCCTTCAATTAGCCCCAAAACAAAAACGTATTTGATCATCATTGCTTGCGTGGGGTGTCTGGCAAGCGTTTCGATAGTTCTGCTGACTCGGCTAAAATCCAATCAATACGTTTCGGATGTGTTTGTTCTGATGAAACCCTTCACGAATTCGATTTTGGAGACAGCATTTGAACGAAAGCTAAAGGCGATTATTCCCGACATCTCTGAGCTGTATTTCCAGAAATCTGTTATTACTTCCAACCGTCTCGGCGTAGCCACAACAAACATCAATGTCGTCATCCAAATTACAGCAACAGGGAATAGCGCACCCGAGGCTATACGAAACGCCAATGAAGCCGCCCCTAAATTCTGTAAAGCCGTTGCTGCAATATTCACCAACGCCAGCATAACGATTCTAAACCCTGCGGTCGGCGCAAACAAAACTCGTCAGGCAAACAGATGGGCGACATTGTTTCTTAGCAAGCACACAAAACTTGAGCCGACCAAAGTTGCTGGCGAAGTCGCTTTTGTTAACACCGGATTGCGGCTTACCCCCGGTCCGGAATGGGAACAACATTATCCACCCACACCCAACCCACCTGCGTTGATTCAGAGAGAGAAAAGTGGCGACCAATTTCTCTTAGCTCAAGTAATCGGCGACCATTACCCTGATGGTCTTTCGCTTCGCGCAATGCAGTGTTTTACTACCGAATGCGGTTTGTTTGTCATAAAAGCGGCTCATCCCCAAACTGGACCGACCCCATCACAACGCACTGATTATTTTATCACCAATGGGATGGGACAGGTTGTCCAACTCACCCACCTTGCCGCTCCGCTCAATCAATCAGATGAAGTTCAAAAGATGATCCTTGAAACTCTCCGCGTTAATCAACCATGAGCACTAGAGACGCTAAATCCAATAACCGCCTCGAATTCGAGCGCGACCTTTGGTCACGCGAATTCACCCTCATCGCGGGCGTGGATGAAGCCGGGCGCGGGCCGTTGGCCGGGCCGGTCGTGGCGGCGGCGGTGTTTGTTTGTTGCTCGCCCTCACCCCAGCCCTCTCCCCCGGGGAGAGGGAGGCAAAAACGACGCTTTCAATTCAAGGAAGGTGGCGTGATAAATCCAGTCGCGATCAATTTCACGAAACGCGGGAACAAGTTCCCCCTCTCCTGGGGGAGAGGGCGGGCGTCCACCCAATCATGAAACGCTCAACCAATCCCACAACTCAAGATCGCCTCGAATTCGAGCGCGACCTCTGGTCCCGCGGATTCACGCTCGTCGCGGGCGTGGATGAAGCCGGGCGCGGACCATTGGCCGGACCAGTCGTGGCGGCGGCGGTCATTTTGCCCTGCACTTGGGCAAACGGCGGCTTTGACGCACGGCTGGTTGACCTGAACGACTCCAAGCAACTCACCGAGGCACAACGCGAAAACTTTTTCCAGATTCTCACCACGCATCCCGACCTCCGTTACGCCATCGCCATCGTGGACGCGGCGACGATTGATCGCATCAACATCCTCCAAGCCACCCATCGTGCCATGAACGAGGCGCTCGCCCAGTTGCAGCCGCAGCCGCAACACGTCCTCGTGGACGGTCGCCCGGTGAAAAGCATGAAGCTGCCGCAGACCGCGTTGGTAAAAGGTGATTCGCGGAGTTATTCCATCGCCGCCGCCAGTGTCCTCGCCAAAGTCACACGCGATCGCATGATGCGAGAATTCGACGCGAAGTTTCCCGGCTACGGTTTCTCCATCCACAAAGGCTACGGCGTCCCTCAACATCTCGCCGCCATTGCAAAACTTGGCCCGTGTCCGATCCACCGCATGAGCTTCGCGCCGTTGAAACAGAAACAGGCGCAACTACTCTGAAATTGTCAGGGGAATGATTGTCATGGGAATAAACCCCATTCCTCTGACAAATATTCCCCTGACGATTCGGCAACAGGCATATTACTCCCGCTTCCGCAACACCACGGTGACATTGTCCGCCAAGCCAACCACACCGAATATTTTCTCCGTCCGCCCGTAGAGCCACTTCACCGGCTTCAGCCACGGTTTCTGTTTCAACGCCGTGGTTTGCTTGAGCAATTCGCCGCGCTCGGCGTTGGAAACATCGCGGCCCCCGCCCCGCCAGTCCTGCCAGATGACCACCGGATTAAAATGTGTGAACCGCGTGGCGACGACCTCAAAACCAGCCCGCCCGCCGAGCTGCGCGAGCGTTGAGGCGGAAAAATAATTCAAGTGCTGCGCGTAAACATAGCGATACTTCGCTCCCAGCAACCGCACCGCGAGGGAACGCAGATTCGGCACAAGCACAAAGCAAAGGCCGCCGGGTTTGAGCAGCACATGGGCTTTTTCCAGAAATCGCTTTGGTTCGGCAAGGTGTTCCGCCACGGCCCAGAAGGTCACGGCATCAAACTGCGTAACCGACTTCCCCTCACCCCTGCCCTCTCCCCGTCCGACGGGGAGAGGGTGGCCGAAGGCCGGGAGAGGGGTTTTACTTCCGCTCGCAAGCTGGCTTCCAGAATCCTGTTCCAGAAAATCCCCGCGCACCACCGGCACGCCGCGTGACTCCGCGTAGTCCAGCGGGCCGCCGCTTACGTCCGTGCCAAGGATTTCGTAATCCGCCGGCCAACGCTTCTTGAGTTGAAACAGGAATCCACCCGAGCCACAACCCACGTCCAGCACGGTGCCGCGCGGACAGAATTGCCGCAGCAGCCGCAACTCGCGCTCGAAGCGCACATCGGCGTAATCGCTCGCGAGTTTGGCTGGAGAGAGATAGTAGTCCGCGCCTTCGGTATCGTAGAAGTGGCCGCTGGCCATCGCCGCGAGCACGGGATTGACGTAAACCATCCCGCAAGCCTGGCAGCGCACGATGGACAAATCGCCTTTGCGCCAGTGGGATTGCCAGTCATCGCTCTGGCAGACGGGGCAGGCTCTTTCGATCTGTGCTGCGTCAGTCATTTAGTTTGTCGGAACGCTCGCCCTCACCCCAGCCCTCTCCCCAGGAGAGGGTGAGCGTTGTGGACGTCGCCAGTATTTCGAAACAATTGCGTGGCAAATTCTGCTGCTATCAATCCGACCAAACGCGGAAACAAATTCCCCCTCTCCTGGGGGAGAGGGCCGGGGTGAGGGCGAGCGTCACACCATTCTCCCAGATTATTTTGAGCCTCCTCACGTCGGCTGCTACGAAACTCAGCAGCCGCGCGCCACTCACTTGTCGCGGATGTGCTCGTACACATTCAGATAGTGTCCACCGGGATGATTCCACGAGTAATCGCAGCGCATCCCGTTTTCCATCAGCTCGCGGAAGTGGTTCGGGAACGAATACCACAGGCCGATGGCGCGATGCAGCGCGGACTCGATGCCGGCGTGATTGAAATCGTTGAACGTGTAACCATTCCGCTCGCTATACGGCTTCGGCGCGTGATCGGCGTCAAACACCGTGTCAGCCAGCCCGCCGGTAGCACGCACGACGGGCACGGTGCCGTATTTCAAACCGATCATCTGCGTCAGACCGCACGGCTCAAACAAACTCGGCACGATGATCATTTCCGAACCGGCGTAAATGAGTCGCGACAAATCTTCGTTGAACCCGATTTCAATGTGGCAATCCGGGTTGTCGTTGTAATGCCGCTTCAAGTCGTGGAACTGATGCGTGATCCGCGCATCCGCCGCCGTGCCGAGCAGCACAAACTGGCAGCCGTTATGCAGACAGTAGTGGATGGCGTGCGTCACCAGCGGCAAGCCTTTCTGATGATCGAGCCGTCCGACGTAGCAGACGATGGGGCGCAAGACATCGCGCAGCCAGAAACGATTTCGCAGCGCGGCTTTGTTCGCGAACTTGTCGTCGAGCGTGTTGAGGCTGTACTTGCGCGGGATGTGATTGTCCGTCTCCGGATTCCACACTTCGTAGTCGAGACCATTGAGAATCCCGCCGAGTTTGCCTTGATGCACATGCAGCGTGTGGCCCAGGCCGTAGCTTTGCGACGAATGCAGAATCTCCCCGCGATACTGCGGCGAAACCGTCGTGATGAAGTTGGAATAGACGATGCCGCCCTTCATCAAGTTGATCGCGCTATGATTGAAATTGTCCTGCAAGCGATCTTGATGGAAGAAGTACGCGTGCCGGTTCAGACCGGTGGCGCGCAGGATGTGTTCCCGCGTCACGCCTTGATGCTGCATGTTGTGCAACGTGAAGCAGACGCGCGGATGCGTCATGCCGAGGTGCTGATAAATCTCGTAGAGCAACACCGGCACGAGGGCGGTTTGCCAGTCGTGACAGTGGATGATGTCGGGATGCTTGCCGCTCTTGAGCATGAACTCCAGCGCGGCGCGACTGAAGAAGGCGAAGCGTTGGTCGTCGTCCACCTGACCGTAGAACGCGCGGCGGTTGAAAAAACCATGCTCGTGGTGCGGCTCGATGAAGAAGCATTTGCGCCCGTGGACAAAGCCAAAGAACACGGTGCAATGGATCGCGCCGCCATACCACGGCACCCACAAATCCTGATACGCAACCTGCAGCCCATAAATCTGGTCGTAACGCAGACAATCGTATTTCGGGAGGATGATCTCGACGGAGTTGCCGCGAATCTCCAACTCGCGGGCGAGGCCGAAAACGACATCCCCCAGCCCGCCGACTTTGGCGACCGGCGCGCACTCGGATGCGATTTGGATGATATACATGCGTTGGTTAAATGAATTCAATCGTTTGGCTAGCTACCTGAAACGATTTGTTGATGAAAATTGGTTGGCCAGAGCCTAATTATTAATCAACTGTTGTTTGCGGCGATTTTCTTCCTGTTCCTCAATTCGTTTTAATTCCGCCTCATCCTCTTCCTCTTTATCGCGTACAGCTTTCACAGCCCAAATGCTTGACCCTAATCCAATCGCCACGCAAACAACCAACCACCAAAACTTAAATCCTCTATTTAAGTTCACAGCCCAGCTTACATAAATCATTGAAACCGCAAAAATGTTGTAAGTAGCGCACAATGTTATTGCAACATTCGTTTGGAATCGTGGGGCTATTATTGATCCAACCCCAACAAATGCCATCGGACTCCAGATGTTGGCAAGAAACTCAAACCAATGCTTTGAAGCAGACAGGCTAGGCATAAAAAAATTCTGCAGAAATCCGAGCAGCATAACGGCAAAATAAACCAAAAAATATGCTGCAACTCCTGCAGGAATAAAAACGAACCATCGAATCCAAGGCTTCATAAGAGTGGTTTCAGGCTTTTTGCATCTTCTGCATCGCCGTGTCGAGCAAATGATACGTCTGCTCCAGGCCGTCGAACGAGCGATGCACCCAGCGGCTACCCCAGTAAAAATTACAGCTCGTCTCCGCCGTCAGCAGATGATCGTAGGCTTGCACGATGAGCGGGCGGATTTCGTCGGCGTTCGCCAGTTGGTCGGCTTGCGCGTCGAATTTCTTCTTCACCTGCCAGTAGTAAGCGCTGGCGTTCTTGAGTTCGTCCCAGCCCTTCTTTTGCAGGAGCGAACCGGTCCATTGCGTGAAGTCGCCGCCCCAATGATGCTCGGTGTTCCACGCGCCGCGATGCACCTCCACCTCCTCCGTCGGCGGGAAGCGGCGCAGATATTCGCTGATGTGAATGGGCGTGAAACCGAGCGTCCCGGCGCGGTAACGATCGAGGATCGGCTTGTAGAAAAATCCCCAGAAACCGGACTCGACTTGCGAGGTGCGAAACCAGCCGCCGTTCTCGCCGTCGGTCCACGTGGTCACGAGCGCGGGGAAATCGCAGTGCTTGGTGCGCTCATGGATTTCGTTCTGAAACCAGCCGGGGTCGAGGCCGGAGAGTTGCGCGTTGGAAAGATCGCGATCGCGCGGCACGACGATGATTTCCGCGCCGCCGAACCGCGCGAGATACGGGCGATAGCGGGTTTCCTCCCAGCGCATCTCGCGCTTGGGCTTGAGGTAGATGGAATCCACGAGCACGTATTTGAAACCGTGCCGTGCGAGCATCGGAATCATCTCCATGCAGAAACCCATCTCCGGCGGCCAGAAACCGTTGAAATGATCGCGACCGAGCTGCGAGCGACCAAGACCTTTCCACCAATCCGTCTGCGCGTCCCAATCGGCGGCGGGCGTCAGCGGATAGACCGGATGATACAGACCGCTGCCGACGTATTCGATGTTCGCGCAGCGGAAGCGGTGCATGAAGTCGGCGATGTTGACCGTGTCGGAGAAAGTTTCGCGTATGCCCGGATCTTCGAGTTGCTTGAGGAGCGTGCCGGAAAAGCTCAGGTGCAAACGCGCCACGTCCCAATACTGATCGAGCATCCGCGTGATGCGGTCATAGCACCAAAGAATCTGTTTGGCTTCCCACGGCTCGGCGGAATTGTGGAGCGACACCAGATTGCCAAACGGCTGGTGCAGGTGCAGTCCAAGCGCGTGGAAGACTTCAGGCATGGTGATGGTGGAGCGCCGAGCACCGGCCCGGCCAGTTGCGATAGTTTTTCCAACGAGCCGAGGCGGCGCTCGGCGCTCCGAAAGATGGTATCACGCTCGCCCTCACCCTGGCCCGCTCCCCCAAGGAGAGAGGATGGCCAGCGATGCGCTCGATGACTTGAATGACCTTTTCGCCAACCCAGCGGCTTGAGACTTCGAGCGACGGAAACAATTCTCCTTCCCCATGAATCGGAGCGCCGATCTCCTGATCGGCTCGATTCCCACCTTGGCCGGCAACGAGCCGATCAGGAGATCGGCGCTCCGGTCCCCGGGGGCGAAGGGAAAGCGCGCGGGAAAATGTTCGGCGCAAACTCATGCCGTCGGCTTGGTTGCGAGTGGTGTTTCGGCCAACTTCGGCGCTTTGGTTTTTTCCTTCACCGGAGCGGCGACGACCTCTTCAATTTCCTTCACTGCCGGCACATACGGTTGCTCCGGCTTGAAGGCAATGATGCTCATTGGCGGCAACGTAAACTCGGCTGAGTACGACTGATTGTGTTTGTCCTGGTCGTCGGCCATGACGCTGCCGTAGTTGCCGGTGTTGCTGCCGCCGTAAATCGCGGCGTCGGTGTTCAAGACTTCAAACCACTTGCCCGGGCGCGGCAGGCCGATGCGATATTTTGGACGCGGCACGGGCGTAAGATTCAAGATGACGACGATTTCACTCACGCGGTCCGGCTCACGCCGGATGAAGGACATGACGCTATTGTGGTTGTCGGACGCGTCAATCCACTCGAATCCAGTGCTGTCAAAGTCCGCCTGCCACAAACCGGGTTCAGCGAGATAAAGCTTGTTGAGATCGGCGACGAGGCGCTGCACGCCTTTATGATATGGCCCGGCATTGAGCAGATGCCATTCGACTTCGCTGTTCGCATTCCACTCGCCGCTCTGGCCGATTTCGCCGCCCATGAAGAGCAATTTTTTCCCGGGAAACATCCATTGATAGCCAAGCAATACGCGGAGATTTGCAAACCGCTGCCAGTCGTCGCCCGGCATCCGACGCAGCAACGAACCTTTGCCGTGAACCACTTCATCGTGTGAAAGCGGCAGGATGAAATTCTCGTGATACTGGTAGAGCATCGCGAAGGTGAGATCGTGCTGATGATACTTACGATGCACGGGGTCTTTCTTGAAATACTCCAAGGTGTCGTGCATCCAGCCCATGTTCCACTTCATCGAGAAACCCAGCCCGCCGACGTAGGGCGGCCGCGTCACTTGCGGCCAAGCGGTGGATTCTTCCGCGATGGTCATCACGCCCGGAAACTCCGTGTGGACGAGATGATTGAACTGCCGCAGAAAATCAATCGCCTCCAGATTTTCGCGCCCGCCGTATTTGTTGGGAATCCATTCGCCGTGGTTGCGCGAGTAATCGAGGTAAAGCATCGAGGCGACCGCATCCACGCGCAGGCCATCAATGTGATAGCGTTCGCACCAGAACAACGCATTCGCGATCAGGAAATTCACGACCTCGTGGCGACCGTAGTTGAAAATGAGTGTCCCCCAATCCTGATGCGCGCCTTTGCGCGGGTCTTCGTGTTCATAGAGTGCCGTGCCGTCGAACTTCGCCAACGCCCAGTCATCGCGCGGAAAGTGCGCGGGGACCCAATCCACGATGACGCCAAAGCCGGCGTTGTGGAGTTCGTTGACGAGATATTGCAGATCCTCGGGCGGGCCATAGCGACTGGTCGGCGCGAAGTAACCGGTAACTTGATAACCCCACGACGGATAGAACGCGTGTTCCGCCAGCGGCATGAACTCGACGTGGGTGAACCCCATCTGCTGGAGGTACGCGACGAGCGGCGCGGCGAGTTCGCGATAGCCGAAAGACTCAGCCTTGCTTTTCTTGCGCCACGAGCCGATGTGCAATTCGTAAGTGCTGACAGGCGATTTCAGCGGGTTGGTTTTCTTCCGCTTCTTGAGCCAGGCCTCGTCGGTCCACTTGAACTTCTTGTTGTTCCAGACGATGGACGCCTGCTTCGGCGGCACCTCCATGAAGTAAGCACACGGATCGGTCTTGAGCCGGATGTGACTATTGTGATCGCGCACCTCGTATTTGTAATGCGCGCCCTCCGCCACGCCGGGAATGAAAATTTCCCACACTCCGGACGAACCCATCGAACGCATCTGATGATAATGCCCGTCCCAATTGTTAAAATCGCCAACGACACTGATGCGCTGCGCATTCGGTGCCCAGACCGCGAAACTCGTTCCCGTCACACCATCCACCGTACGCAACTGTGCGCCAAGCTTGTCGTGGAGCTTGCGATCGTCACCTTTGCCGAAGAGATAGAGATCGTCATCGCTCAGCGTGGGCAGGAACGAATAAGGATCACGAAGCGTGCGCGTGTTGCCTTTGTCATCCGTAACGAGAAGTTCGTATTTGAAAACTTCCGGCACCGCGTCGGTCGCGCCCTCGAACAGGCCGGACTTGTGGACGCGCTGTAATTCGATCGTTGCGCCAGCAGCCTGAGCAATTGGCCGCAATGTCACCTTGCTGGCGTTGGGCAACAATGCGCGGGCGACGAGGCCGGGGGGATTCGCGTGCGGATGCAGCCCAAGAACCGAGTGCGGGGAACGATGCTTGAGTTCCGTGAGCTTCCGCAGTTCGTCCGGAGGGAGAATCATGCGAGGACGGTGTAACAAAGCACCGTCTCGTTGCAAAACAAAAAGCCGTCTCAGCCGGGAATAATTTTGGCGAGTTGCCGCGCCGTGCCGGCCACTTCGCCCTCCGTCCAGACGACAAAGTTGGCCCGCGCCATTTTCTCCGCGACCGGCATCTGCGCCGCGAGACGTTGCTGGATTTGTTCAGGCGACCAACCGCGCGCCATGAGCCGCTGGCGCTGCGTGACTTCAGAACAAGCGAGACAAATGACCGCATCAAAGTCGGTTTCGACTTTCGTTTCAAACAACAATGGGATGACTACGACCGCCACCGCACGACCTTCCTTGCGCCAAGCCTGAAGCTGCTGTCGCCAGAGCTGCGTGATGCGGGGATGGGTGATGGTCTCCAGATTCGCGCGGGCGGTTGAATCGGCGAAAACAATCCGGGCCAGCGCTTCACGCCGCAACTGGCCGGAAGAATCCTTCAGGTCGGCCCCGAAAACCTGGCAGATTTCGTCAAGCGCGGGCTGCCCCGGTTGCACGACCTGTCGTGCCAGATCGTCGGTGTCAATGACGGCAATTCCACGCGCTTCAAGAATCCGGGCGGCGGTGGATTTGCCCATGCCGATGCCACCAGTGAGGCCAAAAGTTTTCATGGCCATTGGAATCCGCCGCAGTCAGACCATTATGGGCCAAGCTGCCGCGACAGCGCGTAGGCCGCGAATAGTCTTCCGTCAGTTGTTGGGGTTATAGGTGACGCGGTAATAACGGGTCACGCCGGCCGGGGCAGCATTGGTGTCGATTACCGTCCACGGAGCAACAACTGAGTTGGTGCTGGTGGTGGTGAATTGCAATGACCAGATCGGCGCAATCAAATTGGTGCTGGCTTCGACGCGATACAGCGTGTTGGGCGCGGCTGTCCACGTCAGTTGGTATCCAGCCGGGCTCACATTCCGCTTGATGGCGGTGATCTTAACTCCATCAAACGGCGCAGCGTCCAGAGCGTTGACCACGCCATCCGCGTCGGAGTCCAGCGTGGTGCTGTTCAACACCGCCAGATTGACCGAAATGACCTGATTGCCGTTGATGGTGACATCGGCCGTGCTGCTGGGACCAGTATAGCCTTGGACCCAGCGGAGGCGGCCACCAAACTGACCGTCCAAGAATTCTTCCGGGCTTTGCCCCCCAGGCAGCGTGACGGAAGGGTTGAGGAATGCCGCCGCGTAATAGATGGTCAGATTGGGATCAATCTGCAACTGACTGGCATAGTCGGGCAACTGGGAGAGATCCAGCAGATCCACATAGAGGCCGTTGTCGGCTCCGGCCCCGCTGAAGGCGAACAACGGGTCAAATCCTTCGGGCATCAAGATCAACGCTCCCAAAGCCACGTTGTTGCTATAACCCGCGATGCTGGCGCCATCATTCCGGCCCGCCCAAACGTGGTTGACCTGAGCATAACTGGGAGCATAAGAAAACACTGCGGTACCCAAGAGATCGCCAGCGGCAGGTTTGGCATACATGTAGAAACCGTCGCTCACGTCAATTTCGTTGAAAAAGAACCCGCTCCCGCCATCGTCCGACAAGGAATTCGTCACGTTAAGTTCCAACCATTCGCTGCTGGTGATAAAAACTTGGTTTGTCAAACGAATGCTGCCGCCGGCCAAGGTCACCGCACCACCAGCATCAATCCATCCGCCATCAATCACGCCATTACTGGCCTGGAGATTGACGGACGCGGAGGCGAAATTGAACCCGCTCAACCAGGCGTAATCACTCCGGATGTTCTGACCAAAAGATTGGATCGACCCTAAATTCACAAAGCTCGCATAAGACGTGGTCCCTTCATCACCGAAATGAGCTTCGCTGGGAATATAAAGCGCCCCGGTGTTCGTGAAGTGCTTCAAAGTCGGCGCCATCTGTTGTTTCCAATCCCTAAGGCTACCGGAAAAAGTCACATTGCCATTCAAGGTAAGCGAATCGCTCTCCACCAGAAAAGTCCGGGACAGGGTGGCATTGTCGTTGACCACCACATTGGTGGCTTTGGCCCGAAATTCATGAACGGTCACCGGCAACTGGCGCTGCAAAATCTGGGCATCCAGCATGAGGACGTGATAATTGTAATACACCGTGTTACTGATGACCGTCGCGACCGGCGGGTTGCTGGTGTTGTCATAATTGGTCAACAATAAGGTGGAAGCGTTGGTCCACACGAAACTGAAAGCATTCACGCTGCCGGTGACACGATCCACGGAATCGTTCATCAGGCTCTGCACCTGCAGGGTCCCGTTGGTGGAGCCAAGATTCAGGGCGATGTTCTCCGAATCAATGACCGCATTGGAGCTATTGATGAGATGCTGGGCCTTGATGCTCAACAAACCTTCCGTCCGGATGCGGGCCCGGTTCATGTCCAAGTTGGCCGCCTGGATTTCAATCCGGCCAGGATTGTTGGTGTAGTCACCGGCCGGGATGGCGGGGGGACGGGAGGCCAAGTTGTCAATCAACGCGGAATAGCCGGCATAAGGACCATCAGAAGTCCGGGAGCCGAGGTCGGGCGTAAACAGCAGGGTGTTGGTGAAAACAGCGTTGCCACTTGTGCCCGCAAGATACTCGTTCACCGCCAGGCGGGATAAAACATAATTGGCCGGACGACGCGTCCCGTCTCTGGTGTTCAACAACGTGCCCCGATTGGTGGTGTTTCCCGGAGTGCCAGAGGCCAGCGTGTCCGAGAAGTAGAGCGACACGTAATCATTGGTCTGGGTGAAAATATTGGTCTGGGCGGTGGAGAGTTGCACGCCCACGCCCCGGAAGAAATTTGTCGGCTGCGGACTCGGACTGAACCGGATATCCACTCCGATATTAGTGGAGGCAACTTTCACAAACACCGCCTGCCGGACAATGTTGGTCGGAAGGAGAAAGTTAGTGACGCCCCCGGAAGCATTGGTCAGGGTGATGTTGAGCGACCCCGCCACATTGGTGTAGGCGGCGACAAAGTTGGTGTAATAGTCACCGTAATTAGTGACAACCATACTTACATTGTTAGAGATGATCACCCCAACATTGGTGTAATAATTGGCATAATCAATGTTGAAGCCAAATTGGAGATTAATATCAGGATTCAGAGGATGTACGGGAGTTGCGACGCCCTGATTGATGGTGGTGGGATTAAAGGGAGGAAAAAGCGCATCGAAGGCCAGCCGGTCAATGTTGAAAGGGTCGACCGTCTGCATCTGCACCCAATAGTTGTCCATGATCCCCGTGTCAGGGACGAAATTTGTCCGGGCATTGGACGACCCCCGGGGGGCGATGGGATTCACTCCCAGTGTGCTGCGGGCGATATTAATGTTGGTCCCGACCAATTGCATCATCCCATCCACCCCGATCGCCAAGACGCCTTGGTTGATGATATTCGTAGCATGCACCAATACATAACCATAACCCCCCAAGGCGGCGTTTGTAATAGTGTTGCCGCCCTCGGAGGCGCTGATGGTGCCGCCATTGCGGTTGACAAAGTATTTTGACAGCTTGCGCTGCCCGATCAATGTCCCGCTGCTGTTCCGGGGCGCGTTATCAAACCGGAAGCCCACCGACCCACTCATGCTGCCGGAATTGGTGAAGTTCTGGGTGTTGGAAGTATCAAATGGGAGGGGATATGTGCTGATGGTCATCGAGCCGTTATTGATCACGTTGGTGGCATCAATATTAGGGGCCACGACAATCGTGCCGTTGTTGATCCACGTCGCATCCGTCGCCTGGACCGGCACCGGCCCCAGGAACAGCACCAAACAAATCGAGCCGAACAGGCGAGTCATAATTTGAAAATCAAGTTTTACGTTCATGGCAGTTCAGGGATTGATCGTGATTGAATAGGGCCGATCCACGAAGCGCCCCGTCGAATCAGTGAACCGCACCACCACATCAAACACCCCGGCCGCACCCGGCGTCCCGGAAATCGTCGCCGTCGTCCCGCTCGTCGCAGCAAGACTGAGCCCGCCAAATCCCGCCGGCCCGGCCGTCCAACTGTAAGCATAGGGCGGCTGACCACCCGTCACCGTCAAGGTGGCACTATAGGGCGCATTGCGAATGCCCGCCGGCAATGTGTCCGGACCGACCTGAATCAAGATCATGTTTTCCAGGTCCGCCAGACTCGTGGTGCTCGGATAAACCACCGGCGCATTCGTCGAAGCATCGTACGATGCCCACACAAAACTGCTGATTGCGGTGGCTTCGCTGAGGGTGGTCGGGCCGATATTCTGCAATAGCGGTCCAACCTTATTGAATTCGATCACAACGAACGGCTCACGGGTGCCTGGACCATCCACTGCGCCTGGATCCAATATGTTGGCAACCACATAACCATTGCCGCGTCCTGGTATAGTGCGGAAACCTTGGGATAACCAAGCCTGGTCTGGCGTCATCCGCTCTTCGGCGGTGAACAGGAAATCCGGTCGGGTGATGACCCGCTCAAAGGTCTGCCGCTCCAGCGTAGAATTCGTGATCGCCATCAAGCTGTAGCGGTTGGTGATCGGCCGGAAAAACCGGCCCAGCAAGGAATCATAGTTCTGCCGCACAAAGGTGAACTTGTCCATGCCCTGCCGCAACCCGACCAAGTCGTTCGTGCCCGTGACGCGTTCGCACGGGTGGATCACGTAAGTATGATTGGTAAAAAAGGTGATCAGGTTTTGTTCGAACGACTGAACGGTCCCGCCGGCATTGGTAAACGAGGTGGAACTGACAATCACGTTGGTGGTGACGACCACCGAGGTCAACTGCGTGGCAACGATCTGTGGCTCACACGCGTTGGTCACCAGCAGATAATATTCACCCGAAATCCGGGGTGTCGTTGCCGGGGTCAGGGTGATGTTGGTCTGCAGCGTGCCACCGAATGGAGCCGGCGACACAGTAATTGTCTGAGTGAACACCGGGGAATTGGTATAATACGAATTCGTGACCACATTGCCGAAACTGTGGGTGTAAAAAGGAATAATGTTAGTGACATACGTCGTGGTCAGGACCACATGAGGAGGTGTCCCCACTGGATCAAGCGGGTAATTCACGAATGAAGCCGTGATATTGGTGGTCACGACATTTGTGAAATAGGAAGTCGTGCCGGCAACGACCAAACCAGGGAACAAGGCGGTCAACGTTCCAGCATTATTGGTCTTGGATTGGGCCAGCAGCAGCCCCAAATCAGACGTGGTCAGCAAATCAAAAGTCGCCAAGTTGGTCCGCAACATGACGCTGTCCGACGACACCGTCTCCCAGTTGATATTGTTGGTCCGCAACATGTACCGAAGCCCGCCAATGTCGTCCCGGGTCAGTCCGGTCCAAAACCCGCCGTACGTCAGCCCCCAACCAAAGGAAGCCACGGAAGTGTAGTATTGCGCCAACGGATCCACAGGGAATTCCACCGCATCCGCCAACGGGTCGGGCACGCCGGAGCAAAATTCCTGGATCACATAACTCAGCAGGGTGCCATTGACATAGCTCGAATAGAGCATGGTTTCCGGATCATAATTCCGTTTGATGACGTCATACTGCATGTCGGGACAAGAGGCGCCTGGAAGCGGCCGGCGATCCCGCAAGACCCAAGTATAACGATCCGGCTGAGCCAGTCCCAGTTCTTCCACCATGAACGTCAGCGCCATTGATTTGAGGTCCACCAAGTTCAAGGCCTGCGCCTGATAATTGAACCGCGTGGCTTCCAGCGGAAACTCATTCAAGCTGGGGGAATAAGTGGAAAGATTCGAGACGGCGTTCAAAATGGTGATCGCCTGCTCCACCGCCACCACGCCGTTGGAGCCGAAGTAATCCAAAAAATTAGCGTCAAAAGCGTAATTCAAGATCGGGGTGTTCCACCGATATTCCTCGCCTAAATTTTTCGGGTTTCCAATATCTCCGCGCAAATCAAACCCGATCACGGGCTGCTGATAGCCATCCGGGGCCGCGGTGCCCGAGGGCGGGGGGCCCAACAGCGCAAAGCCCAACGCCGACGGAGCAATTCCAGCCAACACCGTCGCCAAACAAAGTGATTTGAAAAGTCGCAACATAGAAACTCGATTTACCTGAGGCGCACAATGCGATAGTACCCCACCGCGCCACCACCAACATACATTGAATCCACCGTCCCTGAGGCGAATCGCGGCGCCCCCAGATTCGACCACGCTCCGCCAAAATTAGTGGACTGTTGCACCTGGTACATCAGTCCCACCTGGGTGTTCCAGTTCAGGAACATGCCTTGCGGAGTCGGTTGCATGCGAACCTTCAGGACGCTGCTCGCGTCGTTGGGATTTGTGCCAGCGAGAAATTCGTTCAAGTTAGACGCCCCATCTCCATCAGAATCAATACCCGGTTGCGGCCATGCCCAATAAGCAGCACCAAAGTTTGCCGCCATCCATTCGCCGGCAATGACGTCATAAAACCAATTTGATAAATATGTGGTGTTTGTAGTCGCGGCGGACAAGGGCGAACGCCGTCCGTCTGCAACCACATATGCCAGCTTGTAGCTGTGAGTGCTGCCAGCAGCCAAACCAGTCGCGTTCCAGTAAGTGTTTGAAACCACCGCCGTCGCCGTCGTTGCACCATCGGCATGAACTTCATAGTTCGCGACGCTGATTCCTTGAACTGGAGGCCAGCTCACACTCAACGTATTTGAACTCAACACCGTCACGATCGGCGCTCCTGGCGCATTCAAAGGCTGATCCGTACTGACATAACGCTGGGCAAAAAGATCAACGCTGTTCGGGCTCCCAACATAGCTGGACCAGGCCGTCAGAAAGGTCCCGACGCCATCCGAAGCCACGGCCGGGTGCTGCTGGAAACTCTGGGTCGTGGTATTGACCCGAAATTCGCCCCCCGCAAACGTGCCATCGCCCTTGAGAAATCGACCATAGACCCCCAATTGCGAGCCGTCCTGGGCCATGCTGGTCCAGACCACCAGGTAATCAGATCCGATCGAACTGATCTTTGGGGCCAGTTGATCGCCCGCGATATAAGTGTTCACCAACCGTGTCACACCGCCACTCGTCCCGGAAAACGGCCGGGCATAAATATCCCAAGTGTTGGGAAATTGCTGCGTGGCTTGCGCCCACGCCACCATGAAGCCGCCGTCCGCTGAGGGCGCGACGCTCGGATTGGCACACACATTCGTCCCCGAGTTGATCAGGAATTCGCCCGTGGCCGCCGCGCCATTCGCCTCAAAGATCCGCGCATAGACATCCACGCTGTTCTCGAATCGTTGCTGCTCGGAAACCCACACCAGCACGAAGCGCCCGTCACTGAGCGGGGCAATCGCAGCTGAACGCTGGTTATAGGCCGTCACCACATTCGCGCGCGTCTC
Source organism: uncultured Bifidobacterium sp. (assembly GCA_964594985.1). Classification (GTDB taxonomy): domain Bacteria; phylum Verrucomicrobiota; class Verrucomicrobiia; order Limisphaerales; family JADLHS01; genus JADLHS01. Next base: position 39,349 of record CAZQNQ010000016.1, on the reverse strand, counting down.
GCTGCCTGATTTGACCCCGGCCGGAGTGAGCAGTTGGAAATAAACATCCTGCAGGCCACCCGCCACCTGATTGAAGCTGCCCCAGGCCACCACGGCATTACCACCCGTCAGCGTGGTGACGACGGCGTCCCGCTGAAACACATTGGTGGCCGTGCTGACCGGGATATCGCTCGTCGTCCAGACCCCGCCCGCCGACAGCATCCGCCCGTAGATGTGTTGAAAACTTTGTTTGCCGCCCTGCCAGACAAAAATCGCTCCGCCATCATTCAACAGTGAAACCTGGGCCCGTTCCTGATCGTTGGTGCCATTCGCATTGACGCGGAAGTTGCTGAATGTGCCGCTAAAACTGCCATCCAGTTTGCGGGCGCTGATGCCGAAACCATCACCGTCGGTGATGTTGTCCTCCCAGACGAGATAACCGCCCGTCGGCTTGATGGCCAGATGCGGATAAACCTGATCGCCTTGATTACCGCCCGCAATGTTGTATTCGCCGCCTTCAGGCATAAAACCACCCGTGGCGTGCGCGAGGAGCGGCGCGACCAAGGCGCCGACAAAACCGGCGGCCAGCTTCCGTCCATTCGGGAACGATGCCATAAGATTCCTGCAAAAATAGATGAGCGCGGAGGAACGCATTTCATGTTCTCCGCCGCCTGGCGTTTGGTTCATCGCCATCACTGAATTGTTTTTTTTCACAACTTCTTCCTAAATCAATTCCTGCTGCCGCGTCTGTGCGGCCTCCAGTTCCGCCAACAAAGAGCGAAACCCCCAACCACGATACAATTCCATCAACCGGCCGGCATCTCCCGACCGGGCCACCAAGGCTTCGGCCGCAAAATCCCTGCCCACTTCCGTTTTCAAGCTTACCAACGCTTGATTCCGCCGCACCTCGGCTTCCGCGGCTTTCAGCGCCGCGCGGATGCGTTCGGATTTCACTTCATCCAACCGCCGATACAGTTCCGCCACCGACCCAAATTGTTTCAACAGTTCCGTGGCCGTCTTCGGTCCGACGCCCGGCACTCCCGGAATATTGTCCACACTGTCACCCAACAAACTCAACCAATCAACTATCTGCTCCGGCTGCACTCCGGTCTTGGCCCGGACTTGCTCCGCCGTCCAGATCGTCTCCGATTTGTCATTCGGATTCAGTAATCCGACGCCCGGCCCGACGAGCTGCATAAAATCTTTGTCGGCACTGGCAATCACCACTTCCCAGCCCAGCCGCACCGCGCTGTTCGTCGCGAAGGCGATGTAATCATCGGCCTCGACTCCTGTTCCAGTGTAACTCGCAATGTTGGCCGCCACCAGATACCGCCCGATTTCGTCCAGTTGCACCGCCAAATCTGCCGGCATCTCCGGCCGTTGCGCTTTATAGCCGGGCAATTCTGCCTGCCGCTGCTCGCTCAGCCCGCCATCCCAGACCACCAGCAAGTGGCTTGGGGCGACACCCGCCCGCATCTTGGCCAACATTTTGACGAAACCATAAATGGCATTCGTCGGTCGCCCCGTCGGCGAATTCAAAGATCGAATCGCGTAAAATGCCCGGTAGGCATACGCATGACCATCAACAATCAGGAGGCGCGGCATTCCCACCCCCACACTTGCCATCCTCGCGACGCGGTTTGCGTCTCCAAAAAACAACCGGCTTTGTCATGTTGCTGCGTGCTCAAGCAATGATTGCCGGGTGAAAATTACTGTTCCTTCGTTATCCGCGAGGCCTGCGCAAACGGCATCTCCTCGTCGGTGTGCGCCGGATTACCCGCCGGATCAATGATGCGCGGCGTCACAAAGATCACCAGGTTCTTCTTCTGGGTCTGCGACGACTCACTGGTAAAGAACTTTCCGAAGAAAGGCAGATCGGCGAGAATCGGCACTTTATCCTTATGCTTGACGACGCTGTCCGCGATCAATCCGCCCAGCACGATGGTCTGGCCGTCCCAGACACTGCAGCTGGTCGTCAACATGCGCACCCGGAAAATCGGCAGCGGCAACGTGCCCGCCAAGGTCTGACCCGTGGCTGTGATTGCTGTCGGCACGAAGATGGAAGCGGTGGCCAGATCATAGCCCACAAACTCCGTCAGCGTGGGGATGATGGTCATCTGGATCGTATAGCCGTCGGAGGAAACCGTCGGCAAAACGTCAATCACCGGCCCGAGCGGCACCGGCGCCGTGTTCGGCGTCTGGAAGGTCGCGGTTTGCTGCAACAATGTATTATCGCCCGCCGAAGCAGTCGTGCCACCTTGACCGGAATTCTGTTCCACGCCGGTGACGATGGTTTTCACTTCGTTGACCTGGATCTGCGCCTGCCGACCACTCAACGTGGTGACCTGCCCTTCATTCAACAGATCAATGCCGTCACGTTGCTCGATGGCACGCAGGACAACGCGGAACTGCGGGTCGGTCAAGATGCCGGTGAAAGTGCCCAAGGCCGGAATAGCCGAGCCGTCCTTGCCGAAGGTATTGCGCAAACCACCAGAAACCAGACCATCCGAGGTTGACGGCGCAATCGCGGTGCCGCTCGCAAAATTCCCCGGGAAATTTCCGGACGGATTCCCTTGGGAGGGAGCGCCGTTAAAGGTTGGTTGCGTGCCGCCGGACGCGATGGATTTACCCCCGACCACCATATTCCCCAGATACCAATCGAAACCAAGCGCCTTGTTGTCGTTCTGGGAAATTTCGGTGAACTTGGTTTTGATATTCACCTGCGGCGGGGCCACGTTCAACACCCGGATGACTTGCTCGATGAGATCCAGCTCTTCCATCGTGGCCCGCACCAGGAGAATGCCTTTGCGGTCGTTGAAGAAAACGCTCTTGCCCTGGGCGATATCGAGATTGATTCCCAGATTGAAGAAGAACTGCCGGGCCGCCGCCGAAACGGCTTCCGTGCTAAACTGCCGGGTAATCCCGGGGAGGCCGCTGCCACCTTGCTGCCCGCCACCCTGCTGCCCAGCAGCGCCAGTTCCCCCAAGGATTGAGCCCCCGGCTTGTTGACCACCGCCACCGCCACCGCCTTGACCACCCTGACCGCCACTCACACCAGTGACACTGACGCGCGGAATGACGAAGGCCGATCCCTGCCCACTACCGCCGCCGCCACCACCGCCGCCACCGCCGCTGCTGGAGGACTGAATATCAAGAAACTCTCCCGACACCCCGACCAGGCCCTGATAAAAAGTATTGGGGTCAATGTCGTATTCCCGGGTGAACAATGGAGTCAACTCCTGTCCTTTCATGGAAATGACGATGGCATATTCCTCATAGGAAATTTTCAACGGCCGTTCCGCCACCTTGCTGATCGCATCCAGCACCTGATTGAGCGTGACCCGCCGCAACGGCATGCCGAGTTTGACGTTGATCCCACCGACATCCACGGTTTCGGCTTGCGGGGCCGCAATCGGAAGCCCGGTGGTCGGATCAATCAATGGCGCGATGGGTTGCGGTGCGGCCGGCGCGTTCGGATTGATTATGATGTTCACGCCTTCCTTTTCCGGATCGCGTTTCGGGGATTCCACACTCAAGATGCGCACCACTTCAGAAAGCGGCAGGGTGTCCGGGGAACCCTCGGGCGGGAACGACTCAAACTTGATGGTGTTCAGCTTGTTGAAAATCGCCTGACGGCCTTTTCCAGTATTGACAACATCCGTGCGGTTATACGGATTGGGAACAGGCAATGATTTGCCGGCCCGCGAATCGGCGTAGGCTTCAACCACTTCCAGAATCTTCCGACCGTTGTCATGTTCCTGCCGCGCCCGCGCCATCTGATACCGCTGGGCCCGCACCAGATCCTTGTAGCGCAAGGCGGGGCGGTTTTGCGGATCCTTTTGGAGCGCTTGAATCAATTCATTCTCCGCCCCCGTCAGCTCTCCGGCGTCCAACAGCACCTTGGCATTTTGCACGTGGGTGTTGGCCTCAGTTTTGGCGGCTCGCGCCTCATCGGCTTCCTTCAACGCATCACTGGTGGGGATGAAACCGGCCAGTTCCTTCAGGGTTTTGTCGTTTTCAGCTTTGGCAGCCAGGGCGGCCGGGTTTTTGGGATCCACCTTCAAGACGCGCTTGAGCTGGGTGTCCACCTCGCGATAGTTGTCGCGCTTGCGGGCCCGTTCGGCCAATTCCAGCCGGACGCTGGAAAAGCCGCGCACCGCCTGCTCCGCCTCGACTTCGCAGTTGTTCGCGCCGATCTGACCGACCAATTCGACGGCGGAATCGTAAATCTTGGCGGCCCCGTTCAAATCGTGACGCGCCAGCGCCTCGCTGGCTTCGGTGAGCTTCTGGCGCAACAAAATCTTGTTGGCGTCACGGCGAACGGCGGTTTCGATCGCCACACCGGTATCCACGGCCCCCCCGCTCTGGGCGGAGGCGGCGAGCGTGGTCGCGAAAAGAATGGCGAGAACGTGAGATGCTGCTGCTTTTGTCATGGGATGACTTCTGTTGCTTTGCTGCTAAATAATTGTTGGAAATTCAAGCCGATGACTTTCAAAGCGTAATCGGCACTGGTGTTTTTTTCTGGTTCGATTTGGCCAAGACTACAACCTCGCTCTTCGTAATCGCAACGATAATGTAATCCTCGCCGCCAAACTTGAGCGCGGCCCCAATCCGTTGCGCGACCCAAGGCGGCCGGTTCTCCAAAGGATATTTCAAATCCACCATGTAACCGTCCACCCGCTTGAACGGCTTGTCCTTGCTGATCTCGATGACCTCACCGCCATCCACCAACTCCAGCTTCAGGACCGGATTCTCCGCCGGACCGGTGGCCTCGCGCACGATGAAAACATCATTCTTGTTGTTGAGACTCGCAAAGTAGGGCTTCCTGGCGCGCTTGGCGCGATCCGCGACCGCTTCCCGCTCCACCATGATGGTATAACGCGGCGTGGCCTCCGACGTATTGACTCCATCCAACGAGATGCTGAGATGCAGCGGCGTGAGTTTGGTCACCTGCAATGCCTTGGGGCCGACCTCTTCGCCGGTCCGGACGGGGAAGATGCGGCCTTCCGGAGTTTTCTGCCAGAGCAGCGGATTCAACACCTTGTTGGTGTTGGACAGATCAAGCTGGGTCGCCCGCCGCAGTTGCACAATGGCAAGCTGCTGGGTGCTGAAATTGAGCGGCTCCAGCGGCTTGGCCGGCTGCGTGGTAATATTGATCTCCTTCTGTCTCAACTCATCACGCTCACTTCCGATCTGGATCGGCAGCATCGCGGCCCCGATGGCCAGAATCAGCAACACCCCGCCCAGGATGATCTTTTCGTAATGTTTCTTGAGTAATTCCATGCCGTTACTTTTGAGGAGGGAGGAGCTTGACCACATGGAGCAACAACGTGACCTTCAATTGCTTTTCCTTCAGAAACGTTTGCAACCCGGTTTTGGGCGCCGCCGCATAAGCCGCGGCTGGCTGGGCGACCGGCTGAGCGGCGGCGTAAGGATTTCCGTACGGTGAGGGCGTCCCATACGGTGATGCCCCGCCCCCATAACGACCAGGCATCCCGCCGCCTTCTTCGCCTATCGGCCGTCCCGGCGGACGTTGCCCGGCATAGGCTGGCGGCGCATACCCCGGGGCGGCATAAACCGGAGCCGCCGCCGGATCAATCAACAGGGTCGCTGCCGGCTCGACATTGATGGCTTTGACCACCAGCCCATACGGAGATTGGGCAAAGCCTACGAGCACCGCCGCCAATTCCGGGGTGAAGCAGTGGAACGTAATTTCATACGGACTGATCACTGCCAGCTCATTGGTCGTGGAAGCGCTGTCGAGATAATCGGTCGCCGCGCCGGACAAATCATCCGGATTCCCCGGCACGCGCTCGCGGCGGATGCCATCCAGGGAATTGACCTTCGCCCGATTCAAGATGTCGCAAATGGCCCGCACTTCGCCCAACTGCACCGCCAGGGGATCAAGGCTGCCGGGCGCAAACGTCACCAGCGTCGCCTGCTTGGCAAAGGAGAATTTATAGCCGGGGGGGATGATGACACTGCTGTTGGTCGCCTCCCGCTGCAATTGAGTGATTGTCTCCTGTAGTGCCGCGGAAAACTTCTGCCCCGATACGCCATGCCGGGCCGGAATCGCGGGGACTTCCTGCAGATAGCGGCCCTGTGCTTGGAGAAATTCCTCCGCCTCCTTCTGCTGCTCCCTGGCCAGCTTGATGTTGTCCACCTTGCGGCCATCCCCCGGCGACGGCCGGGAGGAATACAGCGTATTCAGCTCTTCGTACGCCTTGGTGATCTCTTCCTTCTGCACCGCGTTGTTGTTCCATCCAGAGTAACAATACCAACCGGCCAAACCCATCAGCGCCAGCGTGACCACGCCGCCGATGACAAACATGAGATTTCGTTTGATCCAGTCCATGTTACAGTTTCAAAGGCCGCTTGAGAGCCAGGGTGATGCCGAAGCTGAAAGTCCCCGTGTTCGGATCTTCCACGATTTCCGGATCCAGGCGCGTGGCCTCGGCGTTCACCAGCGGGCTGTTGGTGCTGGCCAGTTGCTTGTGAAGTTCAAACACGATGCGCTGATTGGCGGCCGCATTGAACTCGCGCATGTTCACCGCGCGGCATTCCAACTTCACCGTCCCGGCGTTGGTCGCCGCCGCATCGGGCGTCACTCCCGGCACCGGTGGTGGCGTATAAGTGTCTTCCTCGCGCATGTAGCGCCCAGGCATCCGGCGGTAATCCATTTCGGGATTCATCGCCGGATAGCCGGGGGCCATCCCCGGCATCGCGCCAGACATGCTTGCATCACCAAAGGTGCCGGGGTTGTAGGCCGCAATCTTCTCCACCCAGACTCCGGTGTCCGTGCCAAACTCGTTTTTCGTGATCGCCTCAGTGCGGATCAACGCCTCGCGGACTTCGCGTAAAATTTCCGCCCATTGCGCGCGCTCCGCGAGCCAGTCGGCATATTGATTGGAGTGCTCCAGCTTCTTCTTCAAAGCTGAAAACTCCCGCTTGAAATTCTGGTCCTTGCGCCGCAATTCCTCCAGCTTCGGCTGCAATTCCGTCAACTTCTCCTTCTTGATGCTGCTGAGATTGTTGAACAGGAAGCCCACCGCCAGCGCCATCAGCGCCAGACTCGCCAAGGTGGCGATGAAATACGGTTTCTTCTGGTTGAAGCTCTGCCAGCGGAGCGTGCTCTCCGGCATGAGATTCAACTCCACCGGGCAGTTCGCCATGTTGCGCAACCCCAGCCCGACCACCTCGCCCAACGAGTGCGCCGCCTTGGAAAGCTCTTCGAGGTTCACTGCCGGATCAATCTGCACGCTGCGGAACGGATTGAAGTATTCCACCGGCACATTGAGCTTTTCCGCAAAGAACTGCGCCGTGTACGGCATGATGGCCGCCCCGCCCGCGAGGAACAACCGCTGGGGCGCGGAACCGCCCTGCTGACCGCGATAGAACTGCAACGTCTGGTTGACCTGAATGTGCAACCGCGTCATGAACTGCCGCGCGATCTTGGAAATGGCCGCCTGATGCTGGTTTTCGGGCTCCTCATACGCGCCGCCCAGACTCACAAAACCCTCATCAATCTTGATCTTGTCCGCCTGATCGAACTTCAATTTCGCCTCATTCGCGAAGTCCTGCGTGATGGAATTGGCGCCAAGATTGATGCTGCGCGCGAAAACCTTGCCCTTCTCGAAGAACAGCAGATTGCTCGTCTTGGCCCCAATATCGAGGAGCATGGTGCAATCTTCGAGTTCGCCGTAGTTAAAGCGGAACGTGTTGCACAACGCCGCCGGCGAAACGTCGCAAATCTCCAACCGTAGTCCGGCCGCTTCCGTGGTGCGGAACAAACCTTCGACGATGTCCGACTTGATCGCGACCAACATCACTTCCAATTCGCCACTCGCCGTCGTACCCAGAATTTGATAGTCCCAAACAACCTCAGCGAGCGGGAACGGGACGTTTTGCTGCGCTTCGTATTGGATGATCTGGGTGACTTTGCCGGCATCCACCGGCGGCAACTTCACGAATTTGGCAAAGACATGGAAGCCCGGGGCGCAGACATTGATCTCCTTCGCCTTGATCCCCAGTTCGGCGATGGTTTCCTGCAATTTCTTCAACACCAGCGCCTCGCGCTTGGTGTCTTGCGAGCCTTCCAGACCGAGCGGTTTGATGGCGTATTGCTTCAGGACCAGCCCGCCCGCCTCGTTCGATTCGAACTCGGCCAGCTTCAGGCTGCCTGCGCCAAAATCCACCGCCAAAAATGAATTGCCTTTAAGCATTACGATTTTCCGCCACTGGGTTCACGCCACCCCTTGGTACAGACCACGAGGAAGCTCGCGTGTGATAATTCACTTCGCGGAGCCGGTCAAATATAAAAAGGGGGTTCCCACGAACTTTTAACCGCTTTTCCCGCAGTTTTTTCTCGCCACCGCCCGTCACCCGTTTGTAGCGCAATGTTCACCGGCTCGTGATTCGTCATTCGTCCGTCGGCTTGGTATTCAATCATGATGGGAAAACGAATTTTAATCGTGGACGACGAACCGGATTTCTCCGAGTTGGTGCAATACCGCCTCGCGGAGGAAAACTTCGATTTCGCCACCGCCGTCAACAGCACCGACGCCCTCAACAACGCTTGGGAGCAACCGCCCGACCTCATCCTGCTCGATCTGCTCCTGCCGGACCTCGACGGCTTGAGCGTCTGCGAAATCTTCGCGCGGCATCCCGCCACCCAACACATCCCCGTCATCATGATCACCGCCGTCGGCTCGGACGTGACCCGCTTTTCCGCCGAAGTCGCCGGCGCCCGGCACTTCTTCACGAAGCCGGTGGACTTTGAGAAATTAAAGCACTGCATCCGCACCTTGCTCGGTTTGACCTCTTCCACCAAAGCCGCCTGACCAGCGTCGCCCGGCTGGGAGAACCTCGAAACGTTACGCCGGATTACCCAAGATTGCTCCGCATGAACACAAAGTATGTGATCAATACTGCGGCCAGCACGTACGTCAGCCAACCCACTTCCCGTCCGCGTCCGCTGCCGAATTTGATGATCGGGTAGCTGATAAAGCCCAGCGCCAGTCCATCCGCAATCGAGTAAGTCAGCGGAATTCCGATCAACGTCAGGAACGCCGGAATGGATTCCGTCTGATCCCGCCAGTCAATCTTCGCCACATTCTGCAACATCATCGCCCCGACGATGACCAGCGCCGGCGCGGTGATGGGTGGATAACTCCCCACCATCGCGATGATTGGACTGAAGAACAGAGCCAGCAGAAACAATGCGGCTACGACCAGCCCCGTCAACCCCGTGCGCCCGCCCTGCTCCACGCCCGACGCGCTTTCGATAAAGCTCGTCACCGTGCTTGTGCCCAGCGCCGCACCCGCCACTGTGCCGACCGCGTCGGAAACCATCGCCTGCTTGGCACGCGGTAGTTTGTTGTCGCGCATAAAACCGGCCTGCTCGCTCACGCCGATGAGCGTCCCGATCGCGTCAAACGTGAGCATGAACAGAAACACAAACACGAACGGCAGCATCTTCGGCGACAGCGCATGAACAAGGTCCATCTGAAAGAAGGTCGGCGCGAGCGACGGCGGCGCGGCAACGACGCCCTGGGCCAAAGCGAATTGCTTCACAAGCTTCGACTCTGCAACCAGCGGGGCGGCGGAATTTGCCAGCGCCAGCTTCAGCACCACGGCCAGAACAGTGGCTACGACGATTCCCCACAAAATCGCGCCCCGCATCTTTCGCGCGTGCAATACCGCCGTCGTCAGCAGCCCGACGAAGAACACGATCAAATCCGGCGACGCAAAATGCGCATTCAGTTTCACCGCCGAACCGGGATCTTTGAGGATGACACCGGCGTTTTGCAATCCGATGAACGCGATGAACAAACCAATGCCTGCGGCGATGGCATTCTTCAGACTCGGGCTGATGGAATTGAATATCATTTCGCGCAACCCGACCAACGAGAGAATCAAAAACAACACGCCCGAGATGAACACCACGCCGAGTGCGACCTGCCAGCCATTCGCGAAACCCGCCGCGGTCGCTGCCGGGATCGTTGAGAACACGAAGAAGAAGTTTTCGCCCATGCCCGGCGCCTGCGCGATGGGATACCGCGCCAGCAGGGCCATCAGCGCCGTTGCCAGTGCCGCCGCGAGACAGGTGGCGGTCATCACTGCGCCAAAATCCATGCCTGTCTCGAAGCCGAACATTTTTCCGGACAACACCGCTGGTTGCACGAAGATGATGTACGCCATCGTCAGGAACGTCGTGACACCCGCAACGACTTCAGTGCGCACAGAAGTTTTATTTTCAGCGAGCCGGAAGAAACGTTCGAACATAGGTCATTTCGCCAAGGCCGGAACTTCAAGGGAAACTTTGCCGGCGCACGGCGTGGACTTTTGCAGTTGAATCGCCCGCCAGATCGCCTCACCCGTCGCCGGCGACGCCAACGCCACTTCACCTTGGCCCGCACCGAACGCCGCCACCGCATCGCGGATCGCCTCGCGCACCGAGATGGCGAGCATGAACGGCGGTTCTCCCACGGCTTTGCTGCCGAAAATGGTGTTCGGTTGTTCGGCGTCCTTGAGCAACTTCACGTTGAACTCCAGCGGACGGTCGCCGACGGCGGGAATCTTGTAAGTGTCCGGCGAGTGCGTCAGCAATACCCCCTGATCGTTCCACACCAGTTCCTCGCTCGTGAGCCAGCCCGCGCCCTGCACATACGCGCCTTCGATCTGCCCGATGTTGATGCCGGGATTGATCGAGTTGCCGCAGTCCTGCAACAGGTCGGCGCGCAGAATCCGCATCATGCCGGTGAAGCCATCCACCTCGACCTCCGTCACCGCCGCGCCGATGGCGAAGTAATGGAACGGCTTGCCCTGGCCCTTCGCGCGATCGTAATGAATCTCCGGCGTGCGATAATATCCCGTGGACGAAAGCCCGATGCGCTGCACGTAAGCCGCCTGCACAACCTTGGCGAACGGAATCGCCGTCTCGCCCCGGCTGATTTCGTCCATGCGCGCCGGATTCTGCGTGCTCATCTGAATGCTCTCCGCAACGAGCGAGCCGGCTTCAAACACAAAATCGTTCGCGAACAAAATATTCTCCGGCGGAATCTCGCGTCCCAACTTTGCCGCCAGCATTTTCGCCGCAACCGGCGCGAGCCGTTCCCGCAAGATGTCGCACGCGTTCTTCACCGCCATGCCGTTCAAGTCCGTGCCACACGACGCCGCTGTCGCCGAAGTGTTCGGCACTTTGTCCGTGCTCGTCGGCATCACGCGGACATTTTTCAATGAGATACCCAATTCCTTCGCCGCGACCATCGCCATGTTCGTGTGGACGCCCTGCCCCATCTCCGTCGCGCCGTGATTCACCTGCACCGTGCCGTCCTGATAAATCAACACCAGCGCGCCCGCCTGGTTGAGATGCGTGAGCGTGAAGGAAATCCCGAACTTCACCGGAGTCATTGCCAGCCCGCGCTTGAGCTGCGGATGCTGTGAATTCCATTTTGCAATTTCTGCCCGGCGGTTTTCGAACTCCGAAGATTGTTTCAGCTCCTGCCAGACCCGCTGAATCCGGTTGTCCGCAATCTCCTGCCCGTAATGCGTCGTGTTGCTCTCACCCGTCCCGTGATAAAGATTTCGTTCGCGGACTTCCTCCGGCGTTTTACCCAACCGCCGCGCCACCCGATCCAAAATCTCCTCAATGACCAACATCCCCTGCGGCCCGCCGAAGCCACGAAACGCCGTGTTCGACGCGACGTTCGTTTTCATCGCCTGCCCGCTGAATTCGACATGCGGGATGTAATAAGCGTTATCCAGATGGAACATCGCGCGATCGGTGACCGGCATCGAGAGATCGAGCGACCAGCCGGCATTCGAGAACAATTCCACCTTCGCCGCCAGCAAGCGGCCCTCGGCATCGTGCCCGACCTTGAAGCGCGCGAGGAACGGATGCCGCTTGCCGGTGATCATCATGTCGAGATCGCGATTCACACGCACGCGCACCGCCTGGCGGGTCTTTGCCGCCGCGAGTGCCGCCAGCGCCGCGAATATCGCCGCCTGCGTCTCCTTGCCGCCAAAACCGCCGCCCATGCGCGGACTTTGCACCACGACGTGATTCGTCGGCACATGCAACACATGCGCCACGATGTGCTGCACCTCGCTCGGATGCTGCGTGGACGACATCACGAACATGCTGCCATCCTCGCCCGGCTCCGCATACGCCGCCTGCATCTCCAGATAAAAATGCTCCTGCCCGCCAAAGGAAAATTCACCTTCGAGAATCCGGGCAGCACCCGCTGTCGTTGCGGTAGCACCCGCGTCCCGCGGGTGGTTTTCGGCGTCCCGCCGAAAACCTGGCGTCGCCTCGCCAGCAGATTCGGAGGTTCGTGCCTCCACCCCTCCAAAGATTTTATTCACATCACCCCGCCGGATGAAATTCGGCTCGTAATGCGCGCTATTCTGCGCGATGGCGTCCTCGATCTTGAGGATTGGCAGCAGCGGTTCATACTCCACCACAATTTTCGCCGCGGCATTGCGACACGCTTCCTGCGTCGCGCCGACAACGAGCGCGATGATCTGCCCGTGATAGAAAACCTCCTTGTCCGCCAGCAACACCTCGTCATGCCGCACGGCACCAACATCGTTCACTCCCGGAACATCCTCCGCCAACAGAACGGCGGTAACCCCTGGCATCGCCTTTGCAGCCGCAGCATCGCGTTTCAGAATCTTCGCCCGCGCATGTGGCGCGCAAACCGGCCAGACCTCGAGCATCTGTCGGCGCGCACCAAAGTCATCCGTGTAGATGGATTCACCCGTGACGTGCTTGTGCGCGCTCTCGTGAGCAGTTTTGGTAGCACCTGCCTCCGGCGGGTGATTTTCGGCGTCCCGCCGAAAATTCCGTTCAACCAAATTAAGTTTGTCAGACGAAAGTTCGGGCGTGACGCCCGAACCAACCCGCGAGACGCGGGTGCCACACTCAAACTTCTCCAGCAAACTCGTGATGAGGCCGCGGCGATATTCCGCCGTGCCGCGCACATCGGAAATCGGCGCGAACTCCGTCCACAAAACCGGCAGCACGCTTTGAATTGTCTCCGCGCTCCACGGCCTGCCGAGCAATGCCGCCTCCGTCTTCATCGCCCGCGCCGGCATCGCCGCCACGCCGCCATAGCCGAGCCGCACATGGCGGACGACGTTTTGCGAATCCAGATCCATCACGAACGCGCCCGCCACCGTGCTGATGTCCATCTCGCGCCGTTTGGAAACCTTGAACCACGCGGCTTTGCGCGTCAGCCCCGCCGCCGAAAAGCCGCGCGGGATGATGATGGTCTTCAGCACTTCGCCCGCCTGCAACGCCGTCTTGCGATACGCAAGGAAGAATTCGCCGACGGGCAATGTCCGCTCGCCCTTTTCAGAAGCAAGTACCACGCTCGCTTCCAACGCGAGCAGGCACGGCGCACTGTCGCCGATGGGCGAGGCGGTCACGATGTTACCGCCCATCGTCGCACGATTGCGGATCTGTCGCGAACCGAACACGCGCAGCATGTCGTTGAGCATCGGAAACTCCGCGCCCAGCTTGTCCTTGATGACCGTGAGCGTCACCGCGCCGCCGATATGCCATTCGGTCGCCGTGGATTTGATCTCCTTCAATTCTGCGACCGCCTCGGTGGAGATGAGCGTGGCAAACCTTTTGTAACGCTTGGTGATTTCCAAGCCCAGTTCCGTCGCGCCGGCGATCAGTCGCGCCTCGGGATTGGCTTTGAGCGATTGAAACAACTCGGCGAGCGAGGTCGGGCGAAGAAACTTTTCTCCGGCGCTTTCGTAAGCCGTCGCACCGAGACGAGCTTCCGAATGCTGCAAACGCTCGGCGAACTGGTCTTTGATTCCGCATTCCGCATTCCGCATTCCGCACTGAAACGCTTCCATCGCGGCATCACGAATCGGGCGATAGCCGGTGCAACGACAAAGGTTGCCCGAAAGCTGGTCGTCGAGATCGTCGTGGGTGTGAAGGTCGTCGCGATAGTAACCCTCGAACAACGAACAGATAAAACCAGGCGTGCAATAACCGCATTGCGCGCCGTAGCCCTCGGCCATCGCGCGCTGCACGGGATGCAGCTTTTCGATTTCGGATTTCGGATCTCGGATTTCGGATTTGCAGACGCCCTCGACGCTCACGACTTCCCGGCCCGCAAGCAGACAGACCGGCAGGAGGCAACTATTCACCGCGCGATACGCGGCTTTACCATCGGCATCTCGCTCCACAATCGCCACGGAGCACGCGCCGCAATCGCCTTCCGCACAACCTTCCTTCGTTCCGGTGAGACCGGAGTTGCGGAGATATTCGAGCAGGGTCGTGTTGGGAGAGACGTCGGAGACGCGAATGGAGCGGCCATTCAGAGTAAATTCAAACGTACTGGCCATAAGTTAAACCTGAAGAAAGCATAACGACTGCAAGCCCCGTGGCAATGCCGCGAATATGTAGGGCAGGCTTTCCAGCCTGCCAGTGCACGGGGTTTTCCAACCCCGTGTTCCCACCCCACAACAAAAACGGCGTGGTGTTATTCCGAATCCCCCCCGGCTTCAGTCCCCGCCACCCCCCAAGCGAAACGGGCGACAGGAAAGTCGCCCGCACCGGCAGGTTGGAAAACCTGCCCTACGCGCCTTAGCCTCGCGCTTGTCGCTTGCCGGTTTCCCCGCTAATCTGCCCGCGTGATTTACGACGCGTCACTCGACGAATTGCTCCAGAAGGTCTGGGACGGCAAACGCATCAATCCCGCCGAAGCCAAGCGGCTTTCCACGTTGCCGCTCGAAGAACTCGGCGCGCTGGCGGATCATCGCCGCCAACTCGCCAAGGCCAAGGCTTACTCCGGGCGCGGCAACGAGATCGTCACTTACAACGTGGATCGCAACGTCAATTACACGAACGTCTGCAACGTCTATTGCAAGTTCTGCGCGTTCTATCGCACCGAGAAAGACCTTGATTCCTACGTCATCAGCCCCGCGGAGATGGATCAAAAGATCGAGGAAACGCTCGCACTCGGCGGCACGCAGATTTTGATGCAAGGCGGCCATCATCCCAAGCTCTCGAAGCGGTGGTATCTGGATTTGCTGTCGCACATCAAAGCAAAATTTCCGCAGGTGAACATCCACGGGTTCAGCCCAAGCGAGTTTGTCCATTTCCGCGAAGTGTTCAATGAACCGCTGGAAAAGATCATCGGCGACTTCCGCGCGGCGGGGTTGGGTTCCATCCCCGGTGGTGGCGGCGAAATCCTCGTGGACCGCGTGCGCCAGCGCATTTCCCCGCTCAAGGCGATGAGCAGCGACTGGCTCGAAGTCATGGATGTGGCGCATCGGCTTGGGCTTTACTCCAGCGCGACGATGATGTTCGGTCACGTGGAGACGATGGATGATCGCATCGAGCACTTGGACCGGTTACGCCAACAGCAGGACAAGTCTTTGAGTTATGCGAACGCGCCCCTCACCCCGTCCCTCTCCCCATCGGATGGGGAGAGGGTGGCCGCAGGCCGGGTGAGGAGAAATCCGACCGGCCACTTCACGGCATTCATCTGCTGGACGTTCCAAGCGGAGAACACCAAGCTCAAAGCGCCGACGGTCGGCGCGCACGATTATCTCCGCACCCAGGCGTTGGGGCGCATCTACCTCGACAATTTCGAGAACATCCAAAGCTCATGGGTCACGCAGGGATTGGAAATCGGCCAGGTGGCGCTGAAGTTCGGCGCGAACGATCTCGGCAGCATCATGATCGAGGAGAACGTGGTTTCGCAGGCCGGCACGACCTTCCGCATGACCGTGCCGGACATGCATCGCCTCATCAAAGACCTCGGCTACGAACCGCATCAGCGCGACAACTGGTACCGGCTGGTGAATTGATCCGCTATGGCCAACAAGGGGACGGCATGAAAAACTTCTGGCTCAAGCGCCGTCTGTCCCGAACCGCATGGATTGCCATCGCATTGATTACCGCGCTGCTTCTCGGCGCTCTCGCATTGGGACTCAAGCGTACGCGTGAACCGCAATTTCAAGGCCGACGCATCAGCCTCTGGCTTGAAGATTACGCCGCCCAAAAATCTGGCCTCTTTAGCCAAGCAATGCGTGAGACTGGCACCAACGCGCTTCCCTATGTAGTGCAGCAACTCGAACGGAATGATTCTCCCTGGCAAACCGGCTATCGCCGCTTCTGGCCGAAACTTCCCGGAGCACTCCAAAAACTTTTACCCAGCCCTAAGCCACCATTTGCGGTCGTTCACGGAGCCAATGCTTTCCACGCCATCGGGACAAACTCGCTTTCCTCAGCCATCGCGCTCCTTCAACACCAGAGCCCCGCGGTCCGACAGGCTGCGGCCTGGGGCATCTGCACGTTGCGCCGCCAATCTCCGGTGGCCAATGAGGCGATCCCGGCTTTGACCACGGCCTTGAGCGATCCGGATCAACAAGTTCGCTTTTACACCTTGCTAGCTTTCAAGGAAATGGGGGCGGATGCCTCCAACGCCGTTCCAGCGATCACCACCGTCCTGACTCCCACCGGCACGGCGGCGGCCACCAACACAGATTTCTATCTGCGGGCGGCGGCGGCCTTGGCATTGGGAAAGATTGGTCCACCCGCCGTCAGCGCTGTGCCTTCATTAAAAATCGCCCTGCAAGCGCCCAATCCCTACTTGCGCGGCCAGGCCGCCACCGCCATCTGGCGCATCAGCGGGGATGTGGACACGACATTGCCGGTATTGTTGCACGAACTGCCATTGGAAAGTGAACATTCGAAATGGGATTGGATAATCGCCTTGGGCGAGATGGGGCCGCGGGCCACGTCGGCAGTACCGCAACTGAAACTGGAATTGACGCAAGCCAAGCAGCCTTGGGTTTTAGATTACGTGACCAACGCGCTGAAGAAAATTGATCCGCAAAGCTTTCCCGGCGCTCCAAGCGAGTGATAGCACAGACCCCGACCAAGCCGGAACCATGCCGTTGCAGCTCATTGCGGCTCACGCCAAGGACGCGGCGGACGCAAAGCAAACCAAGCGGGCGGAACGCCGCCACCCCACCCAACTCAGTGGCCAGCAACGGCGCACGAAACGTGGCGGAAACTTTCTCCCCTTTGCGACCTTGGCGGTCTTGGCGTGAGATTTCTTCTGCATCGTTCCGGCTAAGAACCGCACCAGCGCGACAACAGGCATCGGCTGGTGAACTGGATTTCCCGGTTCAACCGGGATGGTGAAAAACGCTGTCCATGATGACCTCCTTGGTTTTCCAAAGCAGCGCCATGGTCAGCGAGAGTGGCAACAGGACGAGCAACAATAGCAACGATTGGCTGAAGCGCTGCAGGCTGGCCAGCAGGATGAGCAACGTCACCGGCAGACTCGGCAATTGCAACAGGAACAGATACACCGCCAGTAACGCCACCAGCACAACGAGCAGGACGCGATTGATGGCCGTGAACTGGCGCGTCTCCTGGCGCAACGTTTCGTCCGGCAGCATTTCTCCCAGTCGGGCGATGACCAGATTCAGATTAAACAGGAACAACAGCCCCGTCACCGAGAGCAGCCCGACGACGATGGAGAAGAAGGAATTCTCCGGCAGCCGATACCACCAGAACAAAAACGGACTCAACCCGAAGTTTACCAAGGCGACCAGCCGGGCGCGATCCAAGGCGAGCCGCCACGGGCGTTCCTGTTTTTGAAACGCGCCGAGCTGCCACAACCCGTAGAGCAACAATCCCGTCGTCGCCAATATCGGCGCGACGCTGAGCGCGTGAAACCAGCCGAGCACCGCCGTGCCAAAACCGACGATCAACGTCGCCGGCAATCCCCAGAACAACGCCGAGAGGCCGCGCACGAGTTTGCCCAGCGCGCGGAGCAGTTCGGGATTGGGCGGAGCGTCAGACATGCGGGATGGGGAAAACATCCAACATCCAATAATATCCAACACCCAACCCCGAAAGGCGGACGCGTTGGGCGTTGAGTGTTGAATGTTGGATGTTGGATGTTTCCACAAACCACTGAAATGATTCAACCATGCGAGCCGCCTTATTCATTTCGCCCCTCAAAAGGAAAGGTAGGTGTACGCCTTCAGCCCGCGCTCGTAATCATCCAGCAAGCGCATCGCTTCGCTCGGCTTCATGCGGTCGGATTTGATGGCGTCGTCCATCTGCGCCTTCATGCGGCGTTTGAGTTCGTATTCGTCGTATTGCACGGACGAAAGGCACTGGATGATGGTGCTGCCCTCAATTATTTCCTCGACGTAATAACCGGTCGGCTCGTCGGGATCGAGGAACACGTGGACCTCATTCACACGCCCGAACAAATTGTGCAGGTCGCCCATGATGTCCTGATACGCGCCCATCAGGAAGAAGCCGATGTGGTAAGGCTCTTGTTTGCCGTCGCCGTTGTAATTCAGCTTGTGCAGCGGCAAGGTGTCACGCACGTCGCGCAGATCAATGAACTTGTTGATCTGCCCGTCGGAATCGCAGGTGATGTCCACCAGCGTCGCCTCGCGCGTGGGACGTTCATTCAACCGGCTCACCGGCATGATCGGGAACAACTGTCCGAGCGCCCAGTGATCGAGCAGCGATTGGAACACGGAGAAGTTGCAGAGGTATTGATCGCCAAGGCTGTCTTCCAGCTTGCGGATTTCCTCGGGGATGTACGCCTGCCCCTTGAAACTCTCGACCACCGCGCCGCTGATTTCCCAGTAGAGATTTTCGATCTTGGCCTTATCCGGCAGATCCATCAGCCCGAGCGTGAACATGTGCTGCGCATCATCCCGCCGCTCCTGCGCATCGTGATACGCTTCGAGTTTGTTCAGCTTGGCGAGGTTCTTCTTGATGTCGAGCAACTCCCGCACGATGGGATGCTCGTTCTCGCCGTAGGTGAAATTGATGTCCGGGTGCGTCTTACCAATCGCGCCGAATACTTCCACGACCAGCACACTGTGATGCGCGACGATGGCGCGTCCGCTCTCGCTGATGATGTCGGGATGCGGCACTTTTTCGGCGTTACAGACGTCGGCGACGTAATAGACGATGTCGTTCGTATATTCCTGGAGCGAGTAGTTCGTCGAACTGTCGAACGCCGACCGGCTGCCGTCGTAATCCACGCCCAAGCCGCCGCCCACGTCGAGATACTCGATCTCAAAACCCATCTTGCGGAGCTTCGCGTAAAACCGCGCGGCTTCCTGCACCGCCTTCTTGACCGTAAGAATGTCCGGCACCTGCGAGCCGATGTGGAAATGTACGAGCTTCAGGCACTGCGACAAGTTCTCCGCCTTCAACATCTCCGTCGCCGCCAGAATCTCCGCCGTGCTCAGGCCAAACTTCGCATTCTCGCCGCCGCTCTCGGCCCATTTGCCGGCGCCCTTGCTCAATAACCGGGCGCGAATGCCCACGAGCGGTTCAACGCCGAGTTGTTTTGACACCGTGATGATCTGCCGGAGTTCTTCCAGCTTCTCGACGACCATGATGACTTTTTTGCCCAGCTTCGTGCCCAGCAACGCCATCTTGATGAATTCCGCGTCCTTGTAACCATTGCAGACCAGCAGGCTGCCCATCTGGTTCTGTAACGCGAGGCCGGCGAACAATTCCGGCTTGCTGCCGACTTCCAGCCCGAAGTCGAACGGCTTGCCCGCGTCCAAAATTTCTTCCACGACCTCGCGCAGTTGGTTCACCTTGATCGGGAACACGCCGCGATACTTGCCCTGATAATTGAATTCCGTGATGGAATTGCGGAACGCCAGATTGATGGACTCAACACGGTGGCGCAGGATGTCTTGAAACCGGATGAGCACCGGGAACTTCAAGCCACGCCCCTTGGCCTCCTCGATGACATCCGCGATCACCACCGCCGCGCCCGTCTCCTGCTGCGGCGTGGCCACGACATGGCCCGCCTCATTGATGTCGAAATATTTCGCGCCCCAGCGCTGGACGTTGTAGAGGTTGCGCGCCGCGTTGATGTCCCACAGCGGCGTGGCGTCGGAGGAATTGCTCATCTATTTGGATTCAAACCGAGCGCACTATAAAAACTCCCACGCCGAATGCAATCAGCAGGAACAAAAAAGTTTTCCCCCCGCCCCATCACGGAGGAGCCGCGGTAACGAGTCTCCAACTGAACAAACGCAATCGGGCATTGCCGTTCCGCATTGAATGCCAGCCCACTGCCAGAAAGGGTGTGACTGGCACTGCCGTGCCGACCTAGGAGCACCGGCGTCCCGCCGGCGAGTTTCTGAAGCCACACCCATTGCCACTCGCCGGCAAGATGCTGGCGCTCCCGGGAGCGGGCCCACCGCGCGGCAGTTCCAGTCACACGGGTGTGATTAAAAGCGGGCGAGGCGAGATTCGTCCTCGTCATCGTGCTCGTCCTCGGATTTTCGGACGGTTCGAGGACGAGGACGACAACGAGAACGACGACGACAGTTTCCCCGCACCCACTTTTAATCACACCCCAGTCACACCCCGGACCGAAAGGCTGGTTGACTTTCGGATTTCATCAAATCAATGCTGAACCCCATCGTGAATAAAACCAAAAGCGAAGCCAGAGACTCCTCACGTCGTCTCCTACTCATGAAAACAACCGCATCCCTCACTGCCCTCGTGAAACACTGCGACACCCTGCTTCGCACCGCCGCCATCGGTGATTACGACGGCGCGGTGAATGGCTTGCAGGTGGAAAACTCCGGCCAAGTGACGCGCATCGCCGCGACCGTGGACGCCAGTCTCGCCACGGTGAAACTCGCCATCCAAGCCAAGGCCGACCTGCTTATCGTGCATCACGGCTTGTTCTGGTCGCGCCCCCATCCGTGGACCGGCAAGAAATACGAACTCCTCCGCGCGTTGATCGAGAACAACATCGCCGTCTATAGCTCACACCTTCCGCTCGACGCGCATCCCAAACTCGGCAACAACGCCCGACTCGCCGCCGCGCTCGGCTTCAAGAAACTGCGTCCGTTCTTCGAGAGTCATGGTCAGCCCATCGGCCTGCAAACCGTCACAAACATTTCCCGTGATAACCTCGCCACGCGCCTCGCTCATGCGACTGGTGCGAAACCAAAATTGATTCCTGGCGGCGCGAAGATTTGCCGGCGCATCGGCATCGTGACTGGTGGGGCGGGCGGTGATTTGAAAATTGCCGCTGCCGCCGGGGTGGACACCTTCATCACCGGCGAAGGCCCGCACTGGACCTACGCCCTCGCCGAAGAACTCGGCCTCAACGTCCTCTACGGCGGTCACTACGCCACCGAGACCTTCGGCGTGAAAGCCCTCGCCGCACATCTCTCCAACAAATTCCGCGTGCCGTGGACTTTCCTGGACCATCCAACCGGGCTTTGACTTTCGCCAGAAAAGCAAAACGGCGCTTGCAGATAGCAAGCGCCGTTCGTTAACCAACTGGACCGATCAAAGTTTGATCTTGTAGAACTGGCTCGCGCCGCTCACCGGCGTGGTGAACTTGAACGTGCCGCTGCCGACATCACTCGGCGTCGCGCCAGTGTCGGCACCGTAAGAGCCAGTGACCGTGGCGGCGCTTTCCAGCGTGAAATCCGCCGCCGTTTTGTCCACCGGCCCGGTGAAGGTGATCTCGACGGTGCCGCCGACGATGGCGATGCCGGTGATGGCAATGGTGATGGGCGCGGCGGCGGCCGTCTCGACGCGGAGGTCGTCAATGATGCCGAAGCTCATGGCCGCCGGGTTCGGGAACGAGGTCGCGCTGTTGTTGAAGTTGTCCGCCCAGCCGACGAAGATGTTCGGCCCGAACGCAAGCGCGTAGCTGTCCGGAACAGCGGCAATCGGGATGCCGTCAATCACCCAATACACCGTGTTGGTCTCGTAGCCGATCACGACCGTATGCCAGGAGACGCCAAACGCACCGACCGCGCTGGTGCCCGCTTGCGCGGAATGAGCCGCGACTTGCGCCTCCGGAGCCTGAATGCCGCCCCAGATGGAGTAGTATTCGTTGCCCGAGGAACGCGGCGTCTCGGCCTCGGTGCTGGCGGCGGCATAAACGCCGTAATCACCGTTCAGCACGATGTTGTCCGCGTAGGCGCTGGTGTCGCCAATGGCAAGCGTGGACGCGCCGTCGCCGCCCATGTCGAACCAGATTCCGTCCGCGCTGCCGAAGGAGAACTGCGCGTGGTCGCCGGTGGTGCCAACGCCGCCCGTGAGGTGGTAGGTGGAGCCGGAGCCGCCCTGGAACAGCGGGCCGTTGTAGTTGTTCCACGCCTTGAAGCGCAGGCGGTAGCCGTTGGTGAGGCTGAGGCTGGCCGGCGAGGCGCTGATGGCGTTCCGGGAGAGGCTGGCCGCGAGGTTGGCGCGGAACACCAGGCCCTTGGTCGTGCCGCCGGGCTTGGACGGCGGCACATAGCCGGTGACGCTGTAATCTTCCGCGAACGTCGCCGAAGCATTGGCTCCGTCAAACGCATTGACCGTCCAGAGCGCCGAGGAATCGGTGTCGAAGTTGTCCGCGAAGATCAGCGTGCCGGTCGGATAATCGTCGTCAATGATAGTGACATTCACGACCGCTGGAGCACCAGGAACGTAGCTTGGACCGGAGGCGACGGCAATGTCCAGCGTCTCTGTACCTTCGTAGGTGTCGTCGTCAATCGGCGTCACGGAGAAAGTGGCCGTAACAGCGTTCGCGGCAACCGCCACGGTGGCCGAGCCATTGTAGTCCGCTCCGAGCGTCGCCACGCCGGAATAGCCGATGTTGACCGTGAGGGCCGAACTGATCAGGCCCTTGCGCGTGAGCGTGAAGCCCAGTTTCTGCGCGGAATAGCTTTCAAGCAGCCGCGTTTCGGCAGTGGTCGGGGCGATCGTCACTGTGCTCGGCTCGTTATCGAGAATGTTTACCGTGGCCGAACCGCTGCCGATGGCGTAGCTCAAGCTTCCGTCAATGGTCAGAATGACCGTCTCGGTGAACTCGACGTCCGGATCATCGCTGACCGCCACCGTAATGTTGGTCGAAACCGCCCCGGCTTGGAACGTCACCGAACCCGGGAGCGCGGTGTAATCCGAACCGCTGGCGGCGGTGCCGCTCACCGTGTAATTGACCGTCAGCGGCAGGCCAAGATCACCGGTGCGCGTGAGGGTGAACACGCCGTTGACCGGGCCGGCTTCATTGGCCGTGGGCGTCGTCGCCGTCACGTTGACCACCGTGGACGGCGCGACCAAGTCAAAGGTGCCGTCCGACTTGGTGATGGCGGTCTTGCTGCCGCCGGGCGAGAAGACGCGCAGCAATTCGTTGCCATTGTTGGCCACGTAAAGATTGCCGGCGGCGTCCCAATCCACCGAACGCGAGGTAATCGCGCCGGTCTGGGTGAAAGTCGCCACCTGATTGGAGTTCGAGAGGTCGGGCACGCCGTTGGTCAAACCGAGGATGACGGTTTGCCGATTGGCGCGGAAGATTGCCAGCTTGCTGCCATCCGGCGAAATTTTGATGCTGCGGCTGGCAAGAAACGCATCCACGCCGCTCGCGACCGAGGTGTAAAGCTGTGTTCCTGACGGATTAAACACCTGTAGCGACGGCGTTGGTCCATTGACCGTGCTGCGATAGATGTGGACAAAAATGTTGCCATTGGGATGCACATCAAGGTCGGAGTCCTGTTCGCCGGCTCCGCCCGTCGTCGCGACAAACAACTGGGTGGGCACTGTCTCCGCCGGAAGCGTTCCGGCATTGCCGGAGCCAATGTCCCAGTGCATCACAGTATTGGCAGCCGCTGGCCACTGACCGTCAATGCCCAGAACCGAGAGCGTGCCCGCGCCGAGCGAGCCGGTCACCTTGACGCCGTAAATGACGGTATGCAAATCGGAACGGATCGTATTGCCCACGCCCGCCAGCACCAACTCGCCATTTTGAATGTTCGCATCCACACGCGCCAAGGCACCCAGCGGATTGTTCGCGTTCGGGATATAGACATAATCATCCTCTCCGACGACGAGCTTCCACGGGTCGTAAGCGCTATTGACACCGAAGAAAAAGCTTGTCCCGTTCTCGCCAACAATGGAATCAAGGCCGCCTTTCAACCCGGTGTTTCCTTGGCCTAACGCATCGCTGCCATCGGCGTTGATGGCATAAATGCCTTTATTGATCGTGCGTCCGCTGCCGGTTGTTCCCCCCAGCGCCGCGTTGCCATTTTCCAACACATAGACCCGTCCGAAAGCCGGGCTGGCCGGGTTGCGGTTCACGGCCGTGCTGCGCGGCTGCCAAAATTGGTAGTACACATTCGCGTCATCGCTGATCTGCGTCCAGACCTGCGCGGTGGATTTGGTGACGTGAATCTCCCAACTGGTATGCCCGCCAAGCGAAAAACTCGCCGCGCCCTTGGGCAACGCGCCCAAGTCATTCGTGTTTCCAACTCCGCCACCATCAAAGATGACTTTCACGTTGTCGGCGGATTCGTTCAGGATGAACGACACGGTGCCGGAATCATTGGTGATGCCGGAGGCGTACGGCGTGGCGCGCAACGCCGACGGCGCAGCCAGCGCCAGCAGTCCAAGGGCCGCGACCACGGCGACCAAGTGCGATTTATTTGAGTTCATAGGAGTGTTTGTTTTCTGGTTAGTGATTTACGGCTGAAAGTTTTTTTGGGGGGGAAATTTAGTGGCTCCTGGTGATTCCAGATTATCTGGGCCGACTTGCGCGATCCTGCATCCAGGCGACATCCACGCTGTTTGTGGCAGGAGTCACTGTGCTGCCGTCGTAACCCGTGCTCTTGATGGGGGTACTGGTGCGCCCGTCCTTCCAACGACGGATTTCGGAATGGCCATCCGCGAAGGAGAGGCCACCCGCGTTCCCGTGGTACCAACCCGGCATGTCCACCCAGCCGTAAGCTGCAGGAGCTCGAGGCTGGTAACCGGCCATATTCTGCAAATAGTTCCCCCAGTTGATCATGTCCTCCCGTCCGTCGAGAAAGACAAAGATCTGGCTGGCGCCCGGGACGGACAACTGGTTGAATTTCAGGTAAACCCGAAATGGAATCATGCCCCCCGTCGTGATGGCTTGTCCGCCGAAGCCGCCCAGGAACGCGTTCATGGCCATGGTGCGGAGCCGCGGGCGTAACTGGCCTGCCACCGTAACGCCCGAACGATCCGCCGGACACCGCCAGATGCCGAGATTCTTGCCGCAATAAGGCCACATCGGGCTTTTGTAAATGTCCGTGTTGGGATCGTAGTTGGAAGTATTGCCGGGGTTAAAATCCATCTTGCCCGTGACCCAAGTGGCGGCCCAAGTCGGATGAGCGGGGTTGTTCAGGTTGCTCACGTCCGCGCTCGCGTAAAGCAGCGTGTCGTTGTTGTCCTCCGAGTACATGCGCCAAGCAAGGCTAAGCTGCCGGTGGTTGCTCATGCACTGCACCCCGAGCGCCTTGAGCTTGGCCCGAGACAGCGCCGGCAGGAGCATCGCGGCCAGGATCGCAATGATCGCAATCACCACCAGCAATTCGATCAACGTGAACGCGTGACGTTTCGGGGCCGGAGACAAGACCGCAGCAACCCCAAATGAGTTATGTTTGTATTTTTGCATCGCAAAAAATCCGTGGCACAACAAGTCTGACAGACTGGATTTGGTTGGAACGCGTCCGTTGGTTGGCAAACGCGCCACGCACTTTTTTTCTGAACGGCACCGGGCGTGCGAATGAAATGATTTTTTACCCCGGCAAAAAGATTAGGCAAGAGAATGCACACCATTCGGCGCAACATAATGATGTAGGCGTTACAGCCAGCGTCCCCCTTGCGCTGTTCGCGAGACTGGGCCACCAACCAGCGCGCAACCGCTTCAATCAGCGCAAAAGTTTGCTAGACAAAATTTCCGCCGGCGCGCGTCATGGAGGAAAGCACCCGGATGCCATCAGAACTCGAAAGGCTCTACGACGAACACGCCCCAGCGCTGTTCGCGTTCCTTTTGAATTTCACCCGCGACGAATCCGACACGCGTGATGTGCTCCAGGAAATTTTCGTCAAGCTGGCCCGCCAGCCCGACCTGCTTGCCAACGCCCGCGAGGAACGCCCCTTCCTCCTCCGCCTCGCCCACAATGCCGCCATTGACCTGATGCGCCGCCGCGGCACGCGCGCCAAACACCACGAGCAATTCGGCGCGGAACAACTCTCCGCATTCGCGACCACCAGCGGTCCCGACGAAGCCGCCTTCCGCACGGAACTCGCCAGCGCACTGGGCGAACTGCCCGCCGATCAACGCGCCGTCGTCCATCTGAAACTCTGGGCGGGCCTGACCTTTGAAGAAATCGCCGCCACGCTGGAAATCCCCCTGAACACCGCCGCCAGCCGGTATCGCTACGGCCTAGACAAATTGCGTGCCCGGCTGCGTCCCCTTTACGACGAGATCAAATGAACGACGACTTTGAAAAACGATTGCAGCGAGTTGCCCCACGCGAGATCCCGTCCGCCTGGCGCGAGGAAATCCTGACCACCGCGCAACAAGCGGAGTCCGCCAGCCACCCGGCAAGCGCCGCGCGCCCTGGTTTCCTCTCAACTCTCATCTACCAACTCTCAACCTCGCTCCGTCCCCACCGCGCCGCGTGGGGCAGCTTGGCGGCAGTATGGCTGGCCATCCTCGTGCTGAACCTGGCCGCCCGCGACAATTCAGCCACCGCCCAAACCCAAAACTTCACTCCCCCCTCGCCCCAAGCCCTCGCCGCGTGGCGACAACAACGGCGTGAACTTGCCGGCCTCACTGACCCGACGCCCGCGCGACCGATCGTGACCACGCCTAAACAATCCTTGCCCCAACCACGCAGCAATCGTCGCGACGAATGGAGCGCCGTCTGACAACCATGAACGCCAAACTGAAAATCATCCTGACCACCGCTTGGAACGAGCCTCGCGCCTTCTTTCTCTGGCTGGCGCTGCTCTGCGCTTTGATCTTCGGGAGTATCGCGGCCACCGCTCCGGGCCATACCTATCTCAACCCGCTTTCCCCCGCGCTTCAGATGACCGCCCTGTTTGCATTGGTAGGATTTGGCCTCTCGTTCATTTGCTTCGTCTTGGCGTGGATTCCGCCGCTGCGCCGGCTGTTTGTCTGGTTGCTACAACGGCGCTTCCTCGTTCTGGCGTCACTCGCCACGTTGATCGCGCTGGTTTATGCCGTGGAAAACTGGCGCGGTCATCGTGCGTGGACGCAGTTCCAGCGCGAATGGGAAGCCAAAGGCGAACGGTTCAATCTGGCCGATGTGATTCCGCCGCCAGTGCCGGATGATGAAAACTTTTTCATGACTGAACCATGGGTCGCTGCGCTCAAAACTGCGACTAACTCGTTCGCTGGGGACGACGGCTACAACGCGCCACCGCTACTGGATTTTTTCGGTCCACATGGCGGTCAATCGCCCGGCTTCGGCGACCTGATCAAAGGCAAAAGGATTGATTTGAAGGAATGGCAGGACTTTTACCGGGGCACCAACAACTCATTCAGCACTGCTGACGGCCAAGCCACCAATTACTTCCCCATCGCCGCCAGTCCGCAAACCCCGGCCCAAGATGTCTTGCTCGCCTTGTCGCGCAATGAAAAGACCCTTGCCCAACTTCACGCGGCCGCCCGGCGACCCTACGCGCAGTTTCCAATAAATTACCAGGAAGGGGCGACCCGGCTGCCGCACCTTGCCAAAATGAGAAACTTCGTCCAATTCCTTAACCTGCACGCCCAAGCCGCGCTCGCTAACAATGATTCCAACCTGGCACTGCAAGACGTTCAACTTTCGTTCCGCCTCGGCGAAGCGCTCGATTCCGAGCAAGTGCTCATCACGTATCTCGTCCAAATCGCCATGAGCCACATCCGGCTGATCGCCATCTGGGACGGCCTGGCCGACCATCGTTGGACAGACGCACAATTGGTCGCACTCGACACCGCGTTGGCGCGGGAAGATCAGTTGAAAAATTATCTGACCGGCATGCGCGGCGAACAGGTGTTCGGCTTGCAAACACTTGATCAAATCGAACGCACCAGAGATTGGAAAAGTTTCTCAGATACATCGGAGCCCTCCGCCAGCCAGACCTTTTGGGAAGCCGTCCTCGGTAACAGTCTGTTTCGGCTCTGGCCCAAGGGCTGGTTCGCGCAGAACAAATTGTCCATCGCGAAGCTCCATGTGGAGTTCACGCTGCGCGCGGTGGATGTGGAGCAGCATCTGGCGACTCCAGCCGCCCAGCGACGGATGGAAGCAGCCTTCAGCCAACAATTCCGCCATGTGAATCTTTACAACCTTTTTGGCGCCATGTTGCTGCCGGCCTTGCAAAGATGCGCGGAGAAAGCCGCCCGCATTCAGGCCTTCGATGATCTGGCCCGGGTCGCCATCGCTCTGGAACGCCATCGCCTCGCGCAGGGACAATTCCCGGAAACCCTCGCCGCGCTCGAACCGCAATTCATCGCCAAACTGCCGCATGACGTCATCACCGGCCAGCCGCTCAAATATCGGCGCGAACCAGATGGCTCGTTCATTCTGTATTCCGTCGGGTGGAATGAAACCGACGATGGCGGCACAGTCGTGTCCCGCAAAAACGGATCCGTTGACCAAACCAAAAGCGACTGGGTCTGGCGTTATCCGCAGCCGTAATCAGCCCGGCCAAAAAACGCAGTGGTTTGTGGCTTGCCGTCGGCGGGCGGCCCTCTTACCAAGTGGACTCAATTTATGTCCACCGCACCCAAAATCATCCCCAAGCCGGTCATCTTTGGTTTCTTCCTGCTGGGCTTGCTGTCCTCGGTGGCGTTCCGCGCCATCATCCTGCTGCAAAAATACGAACCGACGTGGGTGCGACCGGTTTGGTATTTCGGCGTGCTGGGTTACATGCTGTTCTTCATGTACCGCTACTACATCTCGCAGCGGCGCAAACACGCCATTGCCCACTCCAACATCATCGAGAAAATCCGCACCGGCGAGACCTTGAATCAGGACGAACGCGAGGCCGCGCTCTACCTGCTGAAGTCGGTCCGCGCCTCGCAGGAGGATTGGAACTACCTCGCCATCTTCGTGCTGTCCATCGCCGCCATCGCGCTGGATCTGTTGCTGCCGGGGAAATGAGGGGATAAACCCGAACTGCGGAAGTCGCAGGGAACAGCCACGCTGTTGCGCCTGTAGGGCAGGCTTTCCAGCCTGCCGGTGCACCGGACTTTCCAGTCCGGTGTTCCTCGAAACGGGCGACTGGAAAGTCGCCCGCACTGGCAGGCTGGAAAGCCTGCCCTACGCTGATTGCCGCCCGCCAACTTCGGAGAAATTCTCTGAAGCTTGACGGTTGGTGCTTGGAACTTTTACAGCCCGATCTTCGCCCGCTTGAAGGCCGCGCCGCGATTCGGATAAATCCGGTCAATCTCCGGCAACAATCCCGGGCGATCCGCCAGCACGTCCTCCTCCGTGGGCACACGGTTCAGCGATTGCGCGAGCTGTTGCAGGTAGCTTTCGATCTCGCGCTTGGTCAAATCGCCGCGCTGGCGTTTGGTGGCTTCGCGCGGCACGACGAATTCCCCGAACATATCCGCGTGCCCGCGCATGGCGGCCAGTTTCTCGTTGGTGATGCGGACATAATTCTCGTCCAGGTCCGTGACGACAAACTTGCGCCCCTGCTTCAGCGCCGCGATGGCCGTCGTGCCCGCGCCGCAAAACGGATCGAACACCACGTCGCCCGGGCGCGTCGCCAGTTTGATGATGCGCTCCATCAGTTTCTCCGGCAACTGGCACGGATGCGCGTCGCGGTCGCGTTTGTGTTTGATGCGATGGATGTCAAACCAGACGTCCGACAACTCCACTTTCGCGTCGTCACCGAGTGCCTTGCGTTGCTGCACACACTTCGCGCGAAGACAGTATTGCGGTGAATCTGGGGGAACAACGAACCCCTCATGCGCCTTGCTCCCGACCGGCGAGTAGTTGCACACCGGTTTGCCGCCCGGCTTCGTGAACCAGAGCAGCGCATAGTGTGCGGGCATCAGTTTGCCGCGCGGATCAGACAATGCGTCCCACACGATCCAGTGGCGGAAGTCGAGCTGCCGGTTCAAGAATGCGGCGTGATGGATCGCCCACTTGGGCAGGTTCAACACGAACAGACTGCCGCCGGGTTTGAGCGTCGCCGCCAGGCCCGCGAGCCAGGCATTGCACCAGTCGAGATAATGCTGATCCGCCATCGCGTCGTCCCACTGGCTGTAATTCTTCTCCAAGTTGTAGGGCGGATCAGCGAACGCGAGATCGAACAGGCCATTCGGATGCAGGACCTCGACGCGATGCAGAAAGGAAAGGCAGTCACCGGCGTAAACGTGGTCCAATTCGACGCGGGTCAGCTTGTCGAAGATGTGTTCCCCCGAAGCGAGCGGCAACCGCGCGGCAGGCGCAACTTTCCCGAGGACTTTGGTTCGCTCGGAAGCTTGGGGCGCAAGTTGCAAAATTTCCTCCGGCTTCACGCCCGCGAGTTTGGCGATGCGCGTCAGCACGTCCGGCGGAATCTCATCATCCGTCAAAGTGCGGCGCGGCAAATCCCGCCAGACATCGGACGGTGCCGCCCCGAGCGGATTGATCAGATGCTTTTTGCCGCCCCAATCCTTGACGTTTTCCCCGCAGGCCGGGCAGTCGCGATGCGGAATGCGAAGTTGCTCCACCTGCAATTTGAATTGCGGCGGGGTCTTGCGCGCGGGATCAAGTTTCAGGAATAGCAGCAATCCTTGATGCGTGGGTTGGAGAAATCCCCCGGTCGGACGATCCTGCAAATCAAGCGCGATCCAGTATTTGAACGTCACCTGACCCGCGAATTCGGCGGAAGCCAGCAACGGTTCGCCCCAGGACGGCAGTTCCGCCGGTTCACCGTAAATGAACAGCAACCCGCCTGGGCGCAACACGCGCAGGGCCGCGCGCAGAAATCCGCCCACGACCACCGATCGCGCCGCGCTTGCGCCCGCGACACTGATCGTCACCAGATCACGACTCGCCGGGGCCAGGGAAGTCATTGCTTCCAAGTCCGCGGATTTCAGCGCGGGTTCAGGATTTGAGATTGCAGGCATTCGCAGGATAGGTTTACCGGGAAATGCGACCGCAATCAAATCTTCCCGAGACATGGCTGTGACCTGATTTGCGGAGCGCGACCTTTAGGCCGCTTCCGCGCCGCCCGGCAAAAGCACCGTGAAGCGGGCTGAAGCCCGCGCTCCGCTTTCAATAAGGACACTACCCGAGGCATCGGATGCGACTGGAACTGGCGCGCCTTCCTGGGAGCGCCAGCGTCTCGCTGGCGAGTTGCGTTTTTTCGCGGCAGCGCGGAATGCGCCGGCTGGAAGCCAGCGCTCCCGGGGCGGGACCTTCCGCGCGGCAGTTTGAATCACACCCCGGGCATCAGAAGTTTTGCGGACTCAGCAATGGACGAATACATGTTCATGCAGGTTTAATTCCGGCACCCCAGGCGTATAACCGCATCCAGCAGAAGAACCCAAACCATCAATTCGTTACATGAAACAAAATTCACTTCCGGCCATTTTTTTGGCGTGTGCCACTCTCATCCCTTCGCTCAGTCCGGCGCAGGTGTACGTCAATGAAACATTTGACTATGCCGACACTGCCGCGCTATTGACCAAATGGAATACCGCCTTGGGGTTGAGCCTGGATTCGGTCAATGGAAATCCCCCCTCGGCCGCCGCGCACAATGGCGGCGCCGCCGCCCACAGTTGGATTGGCCCGGCCTTTTCCTTAACCCCCACGGATGCCAATCCCATCATTCTTTCGGCTGATGTCTGGTACTCCGGAAACAATAATCAACGCAACACCATCGGCTTGCGCACCGGAGCCAGCCCCCTGTTTGAAATGGGATTCTACAATCAAACCACGCCCACCGCCGCGAACGGACTGGCCATGCGGGTGGTAAGCTTTGCCGGAAATGAGAGTTGGTTGGAACTGGCGTCCTATACGACGCTAGGCACGGGCAGCGCCAACGCGCAATGGATTCACTTGGAAGCGACCTTTGCCGCCAAGTCAGTCACGGTTCGCTGGGACTTGGGAGCCAACGGCAGTTATGAGGGATCACTGACCTCCACCGGACTTAATCCCACGGGCGCGTTCACGGATCTGCGTTTTGGCGGGCCTTCGGGGCTTAATTCGGCAGGCGGCGGATTCATCGTGGATAACATCAATCTTCAGGTTGCCGTGCCTGAACCCACCTCCGCCACGCTGTTGGGTCTTGGCCTGAGCGGATTGGTCGCGCTGCGCCGGATGCGGAAATGATTTCAGTTCGATTGGCAACGGTTGGCAAAAAGCCGGCTCGGGTGAGCCGGCCTTTTTGTTTCGTGATTTGAAAGCCAACTGCGAGTCAATCAATCAGCGCGTAAGCCGGCAATGTCAGGAACTCCGCGAACTCCCGGCTGCGCGACATGTCGGTGAACAGCTTCGCCGCCTTTTCGTAGTGCCCCTTGCTGAAGCGCGCCGCGCCGACCTCGTCCTTGATGCGTTGCAGCTCCGCACTCAGAACTTCGTCGTAAAGCCCGTTCGTGATCTCCCGTCCACGGAAGTCCCCCTCGCCAATCGTCGGAGCGAAATGCAGCCACTGCCAGAGTTGCGACCGGGAAATCTCCGCCGTCGCCGCGTCTTCCATCAGATTGTAGAGCGGCACGCAGCCGTTGCCGCCGAGCCAGGCTTCAAGGTATTGCAACCCCACGCGGATGTTGCTGCGGAAACCCTCGGTGGTGATCGTTCCCTGCGGCACCTGCAACAAATCCGCCGCCGTCACATGCACGTCATCGCGCTGCCGATCAATCTGGTTCGGCCCGGGCATGTGGCGGTTGAACGCCTGCAACGCCACCGGCACCAGGCCCGGATGCGCCACCCACGTGCCGTCGTGGCCATCGCTCGCTTCGCGTTCCTTGTCGGCCAGCACCTTGTTCAAGGCTGCTTCGTTGGCCGCCGCATCATTCTTGATGGGGATTTGCGCCGCCATACCGCCCATCGCGTGCGCGCCGCGCCGGTGACAGACCTTGATCACGTTCAGGCAATACGCCCGCATCATCGGCGAGGTCATCGTCACCTGGGCGCGATCCGGAAACAGAAACTGCCGGTGCGCGCGGAATTTTTTGATGATGCTGAAGATGTAATCCCAGCGCCCGCAATTCAGCCCGGCGGAATGGTCGCGCAGTTCGTAAAGAATCTCCTCCGCCTCGAAGGACGCGAGGATCGTCTCGATCAACACCGTGGCGCGGATCGTCCCGCGCGGAATCTTCACGGCATCCTGCGCGTAGTTGAACACGTCGTTCCACAGCCGCGCCTCGAGGTGGCTCTCCAGTTTTGGCAGGTAAAAATACGGGCCGCTGCCGCGCGCCAGAAGTTCGCGCGCGTTGTGAAAGAAGTACAATCCGAAGTCGAAGAGGCTGCCCGAAATCGCCTTGCCATCCACCAGCACATGCCGCTCCGGCAGATGCCAGCCGCGCGGCCGCACCAACAGCGTGGCCGTCTCCTCGTTGAGCTGATATTGCTTGCCCTTCGACTCGAAAGAAATCGTCCGCCGCACCGCGTCATAAAGATTCGCCTGCCCCTCGACCATGTTCCTCCACGTCGGCGCGGAGGCATCCTCGAAGTCCGCCATGAACACCTTCGCGCCGGAGTTCAACGCGTTGATGACCATCTTGCGATCCACCGGCCCGGTGATCTCCGTGCGGCGATCCAGCAGGTCCTTCGGGATCGAGGCGACCTTCCACGATTTGTCCTCGCGAATGGCTTTGGTGCTCGGAAGAAAATCCGGGAATGAACCGCCGTCAATCTCCCGTTGCCGCTCCGCCCGCCGCACGAGCAATTGATCCCGGCGTGGTTGGAATTCGCGCACCAAGCCGGCGATAAAAGCCAGCGCTTCACCATTCAGGATGTGCGTGGCGGAACCCGGGACGGCGGATTTCAGTTCAATCCCAGCGGCGGTTTGTGAGGGTGCTGTCATTCAAAATATGCGGATTACTCTGCCAGTCTTCGGATTAAAACCCAACGCCATTCTTGCTGGCCTTGCATCCGAATTGCCGCGCTTACTTCGCTTTGCGCCGGGCGGCGGGCTTGGCTTGCTGTGCGGCGACCTGCCGCCGCAATCTCACGATCTCCACCTGCGCCCGGGCCAGTTCGGCGCGCTGGCGGTCGCCATGCAACCGCGCCTCGGCCAGTTCCTTCGCGTGCCGCCGCAGTTCCAACTGTGTCTCCACGTGCCGCGCGAGCACCACGAGGGCGCGCTTTTGTTCCGCCCGCAACCGCTTGGGCTTCTTGTCGAGCACACACAACGTGCCCAACGCATAACCATCCGGCGATTTCAACGGCGCGCCCGCATAGAAGCGCACCTTCGGCGGGCCGGTGACGATGGGATTGTTTTTGAAGCGCGGGTCTTTCGTGGCATCGGGAATCACGAACAAGCCGTTCTGCAAAATCGCGTGCGCGCAAAAGGAAACGTCCCGGCTCGTCTCTTTGGTGCTGATGCCGACGCGGGATTTGAACCACTGCCGGTTTTCATCCACCAGCGAGATCAATGCGATCGGGGCTTCGCAGATATGCGCGGCCAGGTCCGTGAGTTCGTCAAACACCTCCTCCGGCACCGTGTCGAGCACGTCGTATTGCCACAAAACCTTGAGCCGCTTCGCTTCATTTTTCGGTCGGGGTGCCTTCATGATTGCTTCCTCACATCGGATCGCGATTCACATCCTTGTAATAGATATAGCTCGCCGGGGTCTTGCCCATCGCCACAAACCATTGCGGGCAATACGCGCCCAGCCAGATGACATCGCCCGCCTGCACCGGATAATAATCCTGATCGAGCCGGTAGATGCCCTGCCCTTTCAACATCAACATGCCGTGCTCCATGATGTGCGTCTCGACGAACGGCAACGTCGCGCCTGGCTGATAGGTGAAGATGTTCACCGCCAGATCGAACGCCTCATGCTCCGGCAACAACACCTGCAAGCGCGCGTCATCATTCCCGAGGAACGGCTGGCCCTTCACCTCGCGCTCGTGGCCGACGATGGTTTCCGGCGCGGCGACACCTTTCCGGACCACATAGCGTTTCTGGAAAATCAACAGCTTCATCGGCGCGGCATGATTGTTCTTCAACACCATGTCCTTGCCCGGCGGCAGGTAGATGTAACTCCCGCGCTCCAGCCGATGCCGCTTCTCCGCCAGATCAATCGTCCCCGCGCCTTCGACGACATAGATGACGTATTGATTGATGCCCGTGTTCCCCTCGCCCGTGCCGTCGCGTTCCAGCGTGACGTGCAATTGCGTAAAGCGCGGCCCGATCAGCGCCGGCGAAATGTTCACCACACAGATCGCATTCTTCCACCCGGGCAGATGACTCGTCACAAACCCATCCGGCGTGATGAGGGCGTAACGCGATTTGACCACCGTGCGTGTGAATCCAAACAAGTCGTTCATGAGTTCTCGAAAATCGTTTGCGGCTTCAGAGTTGTCCCGTAGCGCAGGCATCCCTGCCTGCGGGTTCCCGGAGCATCCCTGCTCCGGGTTTCTCAACAGAGTTTCAAAATAATTCTAGTTTCCCGCCGGTTTGACCAGTTGCCCCGCAGGACGGGACACCAGTCGCCCGCCGTCAAATACCGTGCTTCCCCGGAGGATGGTGCGAACGACGCGCCCTGTCAACGCGCGGCCCACATACGGACTCTGCCGGTGGCGATACAACAACTCCTCCGCCCGCACCGTGAATTGTCCCTTCAAATCCACCAACGCCAGGTCCGCATCCGCGCCGACCATGATGCGTCCCTTGGTTTTCGGCAACTTGAACCGCTCCGCCACGTTAAACGAAGTCAGCCGCGCAATCGCCTGGAGCGCCGAACTCCGGTTCGGCTCGGCGATGTCATTTGCCTCATTACTCAACGAGCCGATCTGGAGATCGGCGCTCCGTTCATCAAAACTCGTCAGCAACAACGGCAGCGTATGTTGCACCCCGGAAATCCCGCCCCACACCTTGAAAAAATTCTGGTCGCGCTTCATCTCCGGCGGTGCTGGCGAGTGATCCGACCCGATCGTACTCACAAAGCCATTCTCCACGTAGCGCCACAAAACATCCTGCGCCGACTTCGCCCGCAACGGCGGCGCACACTTGGCCACCGCGCCCAGCTTCTCGACATCCTCCTCCGTCAGCACCAGGTAATGCGGACACGTCTCGCACGTCACATCCACGCCCTGCTTCTGCGCGCTCGCGATCAACGCCACGCCCGCCCCCGAACTCACATGCACGATGTGCAACGCGCACTTGGTCTCGATCGCCAGTTGGATCGCCTTGTGGATCGCATCCAACTCCGCGTAGATCGGGCGCGAGTCGAGATAGTCGCGGATGGAAGTCTTATCCTTGGCCTGCGCGCGTTTCGATAACTCGCTCGTGATGAGTTCGCTCTCCGCGTGAACCGCCACCAGCTTGCCCAACTGCGCCGCGCGCTTCATGCCCTCGCGCAATACCGTCTCGTCCACGCGTGAAAAATCCTCAATGCCGCTGTTCGACATGAACGCCTTGAAGCCGATCACGCCGCGCTCCGCCAGTTGTTCGAGGCAATGCAGATTTCCCGGCACCAACCCGCCCCACAGCGCAAAGTCCGCGTAAGATTTCTCCGCCGCCAGACCGGCCTTCTCATCAAAGCTCGCCGCATCGCACGTCGGCGGGTGCGCGTTGAGCGGCATGTCGAAGAACATCGTCCCGCCGCCCGCCACCAACGCCCGCGACCCGGTTTCAATCCCTTCCCAATCGTCGCGCCCCGGCTCGTTGAAGTGAACGTGCGAATCAATCACGCCCGGGAAAATGTGCAACCCATCCGCCTTGATCTCCTCCCGCACCGAACCACCCACCTTCTCGCCAACCGCGACGATCTTCCCGTCAGCAATGCCGACATCAGCCACCGCAACGCCCTCGTGCGTGACCACCGTTCCACCACGCAAAATCAAATCGAGTTCTTTCATGGACAATAAACCGACAGACAGTTGGTTGAACGCTCGCCCTCACCCCGGCCCTCTCCCCCGAGGAGAGGGAGAATCCTGTGCCGCCTTCCGCAAGATCGTAAGCGGCTATCTGCAACCGTAGTTTTCGAAAAACCGCCAGCGAACAAACCTCGCCCCCTCGCCCCGGGGGAGAGGGCCGGGGTGAGGGCGAGCGTAAAACACTCATCTCCACCGGCAATGCCTACGTCAGGGTCTGCACCGCTCTCGTGCGTGACCACATTTCCATCCCGTAAAATAAGATCAAATTCCTTCATGATTTACTCATGCACATAAGCCCAATCCCCTACTCGCTCAATCCAACCACCATAACCGCGCTCCGGATAATTCGTGAGTGGCCAATACATAAATTGGTCGAAATTGATTCCGCCAGATGGCGTGAAGATTGTGATGACCCAAGGGTTGCCATCGTAATCTGCATTTGTCACCACTGAATACCTGTATTTCGGATATGCTCCCATTCCAGTGGTGGGAACGGATGGAATCAACTCTGGAACGAGTGCCTCAAGTGAATCCGGTGGCCTTCCATGTTTTTCTTCATAGGCTCGGATAGCGTCAACTAACGGTTTACTGCGTTCCGCCAAACGATGGAATGCTTTCATTCTGATCTCATCTCCCATCTGGGGAGAGACGAAATAAGCAATTAAGTAAACACCCGAACACAAAGCACTGATCGCTGAAAAAGATCTAAATCTTCTAAAACAAAGGCCAATTAAAGCCACAAAGAACAGCGGGATAGCTAGGACCGCTAGAAGCACACACAAATAAGTGAGCGAAGCAAAAAACATATTGCCACTCGGGGACACCATAGCCCGTTGGCTTAGAGGAAGGCACACCAGCGGAACTGTTACACAAACCAAAAGCGCACAGCCGAACCCGATGCGATTCAATTTAGTCATGTTGTTTAGCGTCGTTTTTAGTTCTCGAAAAATTCACGACAAAACACAGCAGAGCTTTAGAGTTGTTCTCACTTCGATTCAGACAGAGATTTCACAAACTCCCGCATCACCCCAATCGCCACGGCCACGTCAGCCTCCGTCGCCGACTCCGCTGGATTGTGGCTGATGCCACCTTTGCAGCGCACAAACAACATCGTCACCGGACAAATCGCCGCCAGCGCCGCCGCGTCGTGCCCCGCGCCGCTCGCCAGCAACGGCGCTTCCTGCTGCTGCCGCTTCACCGCGTTTTCCATCAGCGTCGTGAACCGCCGGTCACAGATCACCGCGCGATTCTGATGCGATGTTTCCCACTTCACCGTCACGCCGCGCTCCGCCGCGATCTCCTCCGCGCGCTGCTTCAATGCCGCCGTCGCCTGTTCGCGCACCGCATCATCCGGATGCCGCACGTCCAGACTCAGCTTCGCTTCGCCAGGAATCACATTCGTCGCGCCGGGCAACGCCGCAATCTCGCCCACCGTCGCCACGAGTCCCCCGCGATTCTGCCCCAGCGCCTCGACCGCCAACACAAACTCCGCCGCCGCGCACAACGCGTCCTTGCGCAAATTCATCGGCACCGTGCCCGCGTGGCCGGCCTCGCCCACAAAACTGATCCGCGCCCGCGTCTGCCCGGCGATCGCCGTCACCACGCCCACCGCGAGATTCTTCTGCTCCAACACCGGCCCCTGTTCGATGTGAACCTCCGCGTAACCCAGCAACCGGCTCGCCTCCACCTTCGCGCTCGCGATGCCGTCAGGATTCCCGCCAAAATCGCGGATCGCCTCAGCCATCGGGATGCCTTTCGCATCCACCCGTTTCAAATCCTCCGTGCTGAAAGTTCCCGCCAGCGCGCGACTGCCCAGATAGGTGCTTTGATAACGCACGCCTTCCTCATCCGCGAAACCAACAACCTCAATCGCAAACGGCAGCCGTGTCTTCGACTCGTGCAGATGCTGGACACACGCCAGCGCCACCAACACCCCGAGCGGCCCGTCGAATTTCCCCGCATCGCGAACCGTGTCGAGATGTGAGCCGAGCAGCAGAATCTTCCCATCCGGCGTCGCGGCGGGGTAGTGGCCGATGAGATTGCCGATGGCATCCGTGCGCACGCTCATCCCCGCTTCGCGCATCCACGAGCCGACGAGTTCATTCGCCCGCCGCATCGCCGGCGACGCAAACGTGCGCGTCAGCCGGCCCGCGTCCTCGCTGATCTGGGCGAGCGCTTCGATGCGCTGCATGGTTGTTTTGGCCAGTTCCTTACTCATCGCCGCGTGACTAACTACACGGCAAGCCACGGAATGTCAGCATCGGTTTTACCTCCCCCGCTCCATTCCATTAACACCGGGGTTCAGCCCGGTGTGGTGTGCGCAAAGCAACGATAGCGGTTTCAACCGCTTCCCTCCGCGCGCGCCTAAGAGCCGGTTTGAAAACTCCGCGCCGGAAACCCGGAGCAAGGATGCTCCGGGAACCCGCGGGCAGGATGCCCGCGCTACGCCGTAACGCAGGCATCCCTGCCGGCGGGTTCGGGCGGCATCCCTGCCGCCAGTTCCGGGGTTTCAAACCGG
>CAZQNQ010000015.1:0-122230 GCA_964594985.1 uncultured Bifidobacterium sp. | reverse complement strand
AACTCGCCGGCGAGACGCCGGCGCTCCCAGCGAGTCGCGCGTGGCGCATCAGGTAAATCTCGCCGAGGGTTGCGTCGGAGATTTTGGTGAAACTCAGCGGAGCGGCTGGCACTTCCGCAAATAATCCCAGCGCCACCACGACCGTTTCCGCCTTCGGCCCTTGCACACTCAGCAAGCCGTAATGCGGCGCGACGTCCACCACTTGCACGTCGTCGGCCACGATGTATTTCTCCAGACGCTGCGTGATCGTGGGGGTCAGGCCCGGCTCGAAGTCCAGCAAGAGTTCGTCTTGGAGGCAGAAGATGTTTAGATCGCTCTGCATTTTCCCCTTGGCGGTGGTGAGGGCGGAGTAGCAACCTATCCCGATCCCGAGCTTCTTCACATCGTTCGTCACTTGTCCGTGCAGGAAGCGGACGCGATCCGCGCCCATCAGACAGATGCGACCGCGAAAGCTGAAATCCAGCACTCCCGCCGTGTCGTGCAGCGCGTGGTATTCGGCCAGTGGATCGCCGTAATCATTGACGAGTTCCGCACCGTTCAAGGCGGAGAAATTCGCACCAAGGCTCTGGTGGAGTTCGTGCAACGACAATCGGGTTGACTCGCTCATGCGAGGGAAGGCGTGAGGTCAACCCACCACGCGCATCTGTACCGCGTCAATGATCTGATCGCCGGACAGGATCGAGCCGATGATGACGACGGTCTGGCCCTTCTTCAAAGCCCCTTGCTCCATCATGATCTTGAGTGCGGTCTCGATGGTGTTCTGCGGATTGATGAGATCGAACGGGATCACCATCGGCGTCACCCCCCAACTGATCGCCAGGCCGCGGGCGACCGCTTCCCGCGCACACAGGCCATAGACCGTCGAGTAGTGCGGGCGCAACCAACCCGTGTAACGCGCCATGCTGCCGTGCCGGGTGAAGACCAGGATCGCCTCCGCCTTGAGTTCGTTCGCCATCACCACGGCACTCTTCACGACTTTCTGGCGCGCCTGCGTCAGTTCCGCCTGTTCGTAAAACTTCGCGCCGCCGCTGCGTTCGATGCGCCGGGCGATGCGGTCAAACACCTCGATGCACTTGAGCGGATATTTGCCGACAGTCGTTTCGCCGCTGAGCATGATCGCGTCGGCTTGTTCAAAGATGGCGTTGGCCACGTCCGTCACCTCCGCGCGCGTCGGCATCGGCGATTCGATCATGCTTTCGAGCATGTGCGTCGCGACGATGACCGGTTTGCCCACGCGCAGACATAACTTCACGATGCGGCGTTGGACGATGGGCAATTCCTCGTAGGGAATCTCAATCCCCAGATCGCCGCGCGCCACCATGATGGCGTCCGCTTCCGCCACGATGGATTCGAGATTCTTGATCGCTTCCTGATCCTCGATCTTGGCGACCACGCGGGGCCGATGTTTCGCGCCGGTGAAATGTTCCTTGAGCTGCATCAGGTCGCGGGCTTCGCGCACGAAGGACAACGCGATGAAATCCACTTCAAGCTCCAGGCCGAGCTTCACGTCCGTGATGTCCTTGGCCGTGAGTGCCGGCAGGCTGACTTTGACGCCGGGCAGATTGATGTGGCGACGGCTGCCCAGCGTGCCGGCCGTCAGCACTTCGCATTCAACTTTGTTGCCGGACTTGGCCAGCACCTTCATCTCGATGGCGCCGTTGTCGAACAACACCACGTCCCCGATGCTGATGTCGTTGATGAAGTTCTCGTAGTTCACGTCCACGGAATGTTCTTCCTCGCTGCGTTCGCCGCGCACGGTGAGCGTGAACTTCTGGCCCGGCTTCAGGTTCAGCGGCACGGAAAGGTCTCCGGTGCGGATCGCCGGCCCTTGCGTGTCCATCAGGATGCCGATGTGCTTCTGGCGGGTATCGCTCGCGGCCCGGATGGTGGCGACGACCTTGCGCACCCACTCGTGCGGCGCATGCGACATGTTGAGCCGGAAGATGTTCACCCCCGCGTCAATCAACGCACCGATCATTTCCGGCGAACTGGTGGCCGGGCCGAGGGTGGCTACGATTTTGGTTTTTCTCATGCAGGTCTGGTTCTGATTACTGATTCACGTGCAAAACTTTTGCGGGCGGAAAGCCGTTGAAATACGTCGCGGAAGCACTGCCATACGCGCCGATGTTCTCGGCATACACCAAGTCGTCCACTTCCAAATTCGGCAAAAGCTCGGACTGCGAAATCACATCCAGCCCGTCGCAGGTCTGGCCAAATACGGCGCAGACTTCCTTATGGCCGGACTTGAACGCCCGCAACGGATACTGGCAGTGATCGAAGATGATGCCGCTGAATGTGTGATACACGCTGTCGTCAATGTAGTAGCACCGCTTGCCATTACGCACGGCTTTGCCGATGACCCGCGCCAGACTTGTTGCGGCGGTCGCGACGAGAAACCGGCCCGGCTCGGCGAGGATCTGGATGTCTGGCGTGAACAGGCGGTCAATCTCGGCGTTGATGACGCGCGCGAGTTCGGGGAACGGCTTTACGTGCTTGTTGTACGGCGCGGGAAAGCCGCCGCCGATGTCGAGGATTTTGATCTCGTGACCGCGCTCCTTGGACTCCTTCATCACCGCCGCCGCGGTGTTGAAGGCTTGGACGAAGTTCTCAAAATTTGTGCACTGACTGCCGACGTGGAAGCTCAGGCCCTCGACGTTCAAGCCGAGTTTCAGCGCGGCAAGCACCAGATCCACCGCTTCGCCCGGATCGCAGCCAAACTTGTTGGAGAGTTCGCATTGTGAGCCCGTGTTGGCCACCGCCAGACGCAGCACCACCCCGGCGTGGGGGGCGTATTTCTGGATCTTCGTCAGTTCCGTGACGTTGTCGTAGGTGACGAGCGGCTTGTATTTGTCCAGTGCCAGCAACGTCTCCTTCGGTTTGGTCGGGTTGGCGTAGATGATCTTGTCCCAGATGAATTCCTGCTGCGCCTTGGCGGAAAGCTTCTTGATGTTCTCGTAAACGAGCATGAACTCCGGCAGCGACGCCACGTCGAAGCTCGCGCCCGTCTTGTAGAGCGTCTTCACGATGGCCGGCTCGGCGTTGGCCTTCACGGCGAAGTAGCACTGCACGCGCGGCAGATACTTGCGGAACATCGCGTAGTTGGCGCGGATTTCGTCGTGGTCCACGATCACCAGCGGGGTGCCGTGTTTCTTCGCGAGCGCTTGGAGTTCTTTTCTCGTCATGATCAACCTAAAACAATCGTGGGGTTTTAGGGTTTTGTGGCGCGGGCACAAGCAAAATCTCCATCCGGGCCACCACGCTCGGGGGCGGGGGCCGCCCCGAATTGAAGCTTGCCACGCCTTGCCGGCTCGCCATAATTTTTCCAGCTAGTTCATCAACACAAAATTTTTATGGCTGACGCAGCAAACCGATACCCAGAAAACGTGACGGGCAAATACTTCGTGGACAACCAATGCATTGATTGCGATCTCTGCCGCGAAACCGCGCCCGATAATTTCAAGCGCAACGATGACGGGGGTTACTCCGTCGTGTTCAAGCAACCCGAATCTCCCGATGAAGAAGCGCGCTGCAAAGAAGCCAAGGAAGGTTGCCCGGTCGAAGCCATTGGCGACAACGGTTGAGCCTTTGTTACTTCAAACAAAACCCCGCGCTGTGTCAGCGCGGGGTTTTTTGTTTTCCATTGGTTATGAAAACCGAAGGAGTTAGAACGAATAGGTGGTCGCCGCAATCAGGCGGGTGTCCGTGCATTCCTTGCCGTACGTCACGCCGTTGTCGTAGGTGACCTGATACTTCACCTGTAAACCCCAGTTGCCGGAGATATTGGTGCTGAGACCTATTTCGAAATTGATCAGGTCCCGCGCCGGCCAGTCTTCGACGCCCGTGATATATTCTGCCGTCTGCCAGAGTTTCGAGGTGTCGGACAGCTTGTGCTCGAACTTCTCGCCAAACCGCAGGGCCAGATAGCCCTGTTTGTCGCGGGGCACGGTCGGGGACGACTCACGTTCCTCGATCACATAAGACGGACCGGCGTCGAAGGACAGGATTGTCTTATCGTTTTTGATCACGTAATAGCCGATCAGCGGCGCGATGCGCACGCGATAAGCCAGATCCGCAATGCCGTCATGCTCGCCGTCAAGGCGCAACCCCCAGTAAAGGCGTTCGGTCATAAAATGGTTGTGCTGGCCGTACGCCTTGGCGTAATCCGTGGTGCGGGAGCGGTCCTGTCCGGTGGTGCTGCTTTTGCCGTAACCCCCGTTGCCACCAAGCATGGTCTCGGCGTCTTCCCATTTTCTTTTGGTATCCAGGCTGAGGGTCGTGGCGACGCTTTCGCTGTTGCCGCTTTGCACGGTCAAGCCGGCGGCGGCCACGGTTTCCCAGCGTTTCGGTTCGGGCGGGGCCGGCGTGGCGGCAGCCTGCGCCCAGCCGGAAGTGGCGGTGAAAAGTAAAACTGCGCTGACGCAGCCCAATTGAGACAGTGTGTGCTTCATATTTACCTGGGTTGTTCGTTAACTTGGTGCGGTAGTTAGCCAAGATTCCCCGGGTTGACAAATACTTTCTCCGGCAAACATCGGGTTGCGCCTGACGCGACACCGATTTGATTCTGCGTTCTAAAAATCAAAAGTCGCCCGGATAATTTTCCCTCAAACGCGAACCCCAACCCAAGGACGGGCATCAACGGGAAGTCGAGGCCGCCGCCGCAGGTTTCACGGGTTGGGCGGTCGTGGTCAACGCTTCTTCGCGCCACGGATAAACGTCGTTGGTAACCGAACCCCAGAACAGTTTGCCGCTGTGCCGCCAGGGGTCCAAGATGATGCCGGTGTTGAAAGGCTGATCCGGCGCGGTGACAACCACGGTGTTGTGTTCTCGCCACGACCCCGCCCGCGCCACGACCCAATGCAATTCCAGTGAGCCGGTTCCAGTAGATTGCAACTTCACCGCCAGATCCTCCGCCCAGTGATAGCATAGTCCGCGTTTCTTCAGGTGGAGGTTGATCAGC
This sequence comes from uncultured Bifidobacterium sp., assembly GCA_964594985.1. GTDB lineage: Bacteria > Verrucomicrobiota > Verrucomicrobiia > Limisphaerales > JADLHS01 > JADLHS01. The sequence goes on along the minus strand of CAZQNQ010000015.1, from coordinate 117,273 downwards.
AGATTGTGCCAGAGCGGCGGGCGTACCAGTTGGTATTGTCGTGCCAGTTCGCGGGGATAATCATACGCCAACGCCGCCACGATGGCGGCATCTTGCCCTGAGACGCGCGGATTCAATCCCACCAAAGCTCTCTCCAAGGATTTGATCTGCGCCTCCGTCGCCGGGGGTGGCACATGCACGCAACCAGACAGGCCGATCAGGACCAAGCCCATGAGGATGGCCTGAAACAATCGCAGCATGACTGGCGGACCGAACATGCGCCTAGATACGCAATGCCCACTGACGCGTCAAAAGATATTCCAGCGGCCCGTTGGCCCGGGTCATGGCGGTTGCTCCGGCCAGAATCCGCTTGCGTCCCGGGTTCAGGTGCGGACAATCGCCGGGCATGTTTTCGCACGTAGTCATTTTCTGGACGGATCCGGCGCAACCCAACGCGGCGGATGAACTCATCGCCGGCGCCAATCAATATCTCAAGCCCATCCCCGGCGTGCTCCAATTCCATGTCGGCAAAATGGTTGGCAGCACCCGACCCGTCGTGGACCAGACCTACCAGGTCGCGCTCAACCTCGTTTTCCCGAGCAAGCAGGCGCAGGACGATTATCAGGTGCATCCGCTGCACGTGGACTTTATCGAGAAAGTCTTCAAGCGCGTCTGCAAGAAGGTGCTCGTTTACGATTTCGAGTAAACTCTCTGTCGCCTCAGCGCGATCGCTCCGATGCAAGTCATCCGCTCCATCTCCGCGATGCAGGCGCTCACCCGGCGCTGGCAACGACGCAGCACGCGCATCGGTTTCGTGCCGACGATGGGCTACTTGCACGACGGCCATCTCAGCCTGGCGCGGGAAGCCCGCAAACGCGTCGGCAAATCCGGCAAGGTCGTCGTCAGCATCTACGTCAACCCGACGCAGTTCGCGCCCACCGAAGATCTGTCCCGCTATCCGCGCGATTTGAAACGCGACCTCGCGCTCTGCCGCCAAGAAGGCGTGGATGTTGTGTTCGTCCCATCCGACGCCGAAATGTATCCCGGCAAAGCTGAGGGCCACTACAGCACTTACGTCGTCGAGGAAACCCTCGCGACCCGCATGGAAGGCGCGTCCCGACCGACGCATTTTCGCGGCGTCACCACCATCGTCGCCAAGCTGTTCAACATCGTGCTGCCCGACCTCGCCGTTTTTGGTGCGAAGGACTGGCAGCAGGCCGCCATCATCAAACGCATGGTGGCCGACTTGAACTTCCCGCTGCGGATCATCATCGCCCCCACCATCCGCGAAGCTGACGGCGTCGCGATGAGTTCGCGCAACAAATACTTGGTCGGTGATCTGCGGCCGCAAGCCATCGTCCTCTCGCGTTCCATCGCGATGGCGCGTAAAATTGTTTCCGCCTCTGCCAAGCCCGTCTCCGCCGCGCGACTCAAAGCCGTGGTGAACAAAATCATTTCCACTACGCCCGATGCCCGCTTGGACTACGTCGAATTCTTCGATCCGGAAACCTTGTTGCCGCAAAAGCAGGTCCAGCGCGGCACGCACATGGCCCTCGCCGTTTTCGTCGGCAAGACACGCCTGATTGATAACGGGCGGCTTTGATTTGCCACGTCTAAAAGCGGCGGTAAACGCGCCGCAGTCCAGACGCTTCGCGCAATTTCATGCCGCAGTGTAGTCGCGGAGCGTCTGGACTGCGGTGGCTTCAGCACCGTTTTTCTCATCGTCAAAAACCTTGCTGCCTTTCTACAGGGATAACATTCTTTTCCCATGAACCGGCTTCTCGCGTTGTTGTTCGCTTTGCTTCTCGCACCGCGCTGCTTTGCCGCGGAAACGCCTGCCGACGCGCAGCTCAAACAGTATTTTCGCACCGAAGCCGCCACGCTTTCCGACCGCTGCCTCGCCGACATCAAGACGCTCGACGACTGGAAATCCCAGCGCGCCGAATTCTGCCGCCAGTATCAGGAGATGCTCGGTCTGTGGCCGCTGCCCGAGCGCACCGACCTGAAACCCGTCATCACCGGCAAACTCGACCACGAAGAATTCACCGTCGAGAAACTCCAGTTCCAAGCGTTGCCCGGACTATATTGCACCGCGAGTTTGTATCTGCCGAAGAATTCGACGCAGCCTGCACCCACGATACTCTACGAATCCGGCCACGCGCGCGTCGTGGACACCAACGGCATAAGCTATGGCAACAAAGCCGCCTATCAGGGGGACGGCGCATGGTTCGCGCGCAACGGCTATGTCTGCCTCGTCCTCGACACCGTGCTCGCCGGGGAAATCCAAGGCATCCACACCGGCACGCGCGACAAGGGGCTTTGGTGGTGGAACTCGCGCGGCTACACGCCCGCGGGCGTCGAGGCGTGGTTCGGTATCCGGGCGCTGGATTATCTCAGCACACGACCCGAGGTGGACCCGAATCGCTTTGGCATCACCGGCCACTCGGGCGGTGGCGCATACAGTTGGGCCGTCACAGCGCTCGACGACCGCATCAAAGTCGCTGCGCCGCTCGCCGGCATGGCGGATCTCCATGCTCATGTTGTGGAGGGCATCATGGACAGCCACTGCGACTGCAATTTCCCGATCAACTATTATCGCTGGGACTTCCCGCAGATCGCCGCGCTCACCGCTCCGCGTCCCTTGCTCATCGGCGGCACGGACAGGGATGGCCTTTTCAATTTGGAGAACACCATCCGAATCCACGAGAAGGTCCGGCGCATCTATCAACTTCACAAGGCCACTGATAAACTCGGACTCATCCTCGCTCCCGGCGGCCATGATGAAACCCCGGAACTCCAACTCGCCGTCCTGCGCTGGTTCAATCGCCATCTCAAAGGTGAGGAGAAACCCAAGCCGGTGGAGATGGCTGTGAAGAGTTTCTTTTCCCCGACGAAACTGCGCGTGTTTACCGAACTCCCGACCGATGCCATCAACACCAACATCGCCGACACCTTTGTTTCGCTCGCGAAATCTGAAAATCGCTCCGCCACAGAACTGGCCTCGCTGCTCCGCGAGAAAGTCTTTGCCGGCTGGCCTGCTGACGATTTGCCGCTGGAACCAAAGCAACTGTTCTCGGTCGAACGCGACAACGTAAAATTCAGTGTGTGGGAATTTACAAGCCAGCATGATGTCCCATTGCGGTTGTATTTCCTGGAGCCAACGAAAGCCAGGCCTGACGAAAAAGTCAGTTTGACTGTGCTAAACGAACAGGACTGGAAGTCGTGGCTGGGACGGCTTCGTGTGGGCTTTGAAGCCCAACTCTCCGCAGAATTAACCGCGACTGTTGGTGCAACTCCTGATGTGGAGTCTTACGCCAGATGGAAGCGTGTGCTTGAATCTGGAGCGACCGGTTCGGCTCTGGCCTTCATTGCTCCACGCGGCTTTGGCCTGACGGCTTGGTCCGGCGATGCCAAGGCGCAAACCAAAATCCGCCGCCGCTTCATGGCGCTCGGGCAAACGCTCGATGGCATGCGGGTCTGGGACATCCGGCGTGCAATTCAAATGGTCCACTTTGTTCGAGATGCTGACAAAACCAACATCGAGCTGCGTGCTGCGGGAACTTTGGGGCCAAGCGCCATGCTGGCGGCGTTGTATGAGCCAGGCGTTAAGCAGCTTGATGTCAAGATTTGGGATCAAGGCCAGTTTGAGCCAGACTATCTTGGCATTCTGCGTTTCACGGATATTCCCCAAGTGCTCGAAGCGGTCGGCAGCAAGGCAACGGTGCGGTAATTTGTAGGAGCCGACGTGAGGAGTCTCTAACCTCTTCCCTGATTTGAGCCTCACCTCGGCTCCTACATGTTTTGGGATGGTGCGCGCCGCTTGAGTTCGCGGGTGCGAATCCCTATCGTCCCGAGGCATGAACGGCCAATCGTTTCGACGCCTTCGGTTTGCGCTGGGAATTTTCCTCGGCGTCATTGTTTGCTTCGCCGGGTTTTCCACGCGCGCGGAAATTCTTCCGCCCGGCTTCCGGCCCAAACCGGTGGGCGTTCACGCGCTGGTCGGCGGCAAAGTCGTGGTGAAACCCGGCGAAACTCTGGACGAAGCCATCATCATCATCCGCGATGGTTACATCGAAGCAGTGGGGAAAAGTGTTTCCGTTCCCGCCGATGCCCGGGTCTGGGATGCCAAGGGGCTGACGGTCTATGCCGGGTTCATCGAATCGTATCTGCCTCTCGGCCAGACGAACCAGCCCATTTCCACCGGCAGCACTGAGCCGATCAATGCTGCTTCGTTCACCGCAGGCGGGGTGAATTTTTTTGGCTCGCCCGGCCAACGCACGGATCCGGGTCAACGCGGGGCGGGCAATGAAGTTTCCAAGGTCACGCCGGAGACACGCGCGGTGCGCGGTTATTCGCCGGACAGGAAAGTCATCGAGCCGCTACGGGAGTTGGGTTTCACCACGGCGGTCATAGTGCCGACGCGTGGAATCGTGCGTGGCAGCAGCGCGCTCGTGGCCTTGGCCGAGCAAGACCCGAATGAAGTCATCGTGAAGCCGGACGTCTTTCAACACATCGCCTTCGAGACGCACGCGGAAGACGAACAGGCGTATCCCGGTTCGCTGATGGGGGCGATTGCCACTGTGCGCCAAGGCTTCTGCGACGCACAGCATTACGCGCTAAATCAAGCCGATTGGCAGAAGAAACCGCAAGGCCGCAAGCGTCCGGAGTTTGATCCCTCGCTCGAAGCGTTGCAGCCGGCGGCGGAAGGGAAGCAACGCGTGTTGTTCGAGCCGGGCAGTGCGTTGATGGTGGATCGCGCGGCGCGCGTGGCGCGGGAGCTGAAGCTGGATTTTGCGATTGTTTCCTGCGGCCAAGAATGGCGTCGCCCCGATCTCGCGAAGGAAACGGGCGCGACGTTCATCGTGCCGGTAAACTTTCCGAATCTGCCCAAGCTGCCGAGCGAAGATGATTGGGAGCAGGTGACGCTGGACAATTTGCGCGCGTGGGATTGGGCGGCGGAAAATCCGGCGTTGCTGCGCCAGCAGAAGCTCGACATCGCGCTGACGACTTACTCGCTCCCGGATAAGAAGGTGTTTCGCAAGAACGTGAAAACGGCGGTGGAGCGCGGCCTGTCCGAGGACGACGCGCTCGCGGCGCTGACGACGATTCCCGCCAAGCTCTGCGGCGTGGAAAAACAACTGGGCACGATTGAGCCGGGCAAGATCGCGAACCTGACCATCGTGGATGGCAAGGGCTACTTCGATCCCGAATCGCGCGTTCGCGAAGTGTGGGTAGATGGTCGCAACTACCACGTTCAACCCGCGAAGGAAGAGGCGAAGAAGGACGAGCCTGCCGACAAAGAAAAGGAAACGAAGGCCAAAGCGGAGAAGGAGAAGAAAGATACGGAGTTGAAGGAGCTTCAGAACAAGCGCGTGGCGCGGAGTCCGATGGAGGGGCGGGGATTCTTTGTTGCCCCCAATGAAGTGATGCTCACTGGCGGTACGTTGTGGACTTGCGAGGACAAGGGGGCGCTTACAAACGTGGAAGTCCGGATCGTTTCAGGGAAGATTGCGTTGGTTGCTCCGAACGTCCGCCCTCACCCCGGCCCTCTCCCCCAGGAGAGGGAGAAACGCCCGCCCGCTTCAAACGATGCCGAACGTCACGGCAATTCCCAGCCTCCCATCCCGGAGCAGAAAGCGACGGTGACAGACAAGACGGCATCCGCGCCAACCAAAACCACCTCAACGCGCTCCCTCTCCCCGGGGGAGAGGGCCGGGGTGAGGGCGAGCGTCAAAACCAATCACTCCGGCCTCGTGTTGGAGTTAAATGCCGACAATCTCCACATCACCCCCGGCTTGATTGACGCGCACAGTCACTCGGCGATTCTCGGTGCGGTGAACGAAAGCACGTTGCCCTCGACCGCGATGGTGCGCATCGGCGACGTGGTGAATTCCGAAACGCGCAACATCCAGGACCAACTCGCGGGCGGATTGACCACGGCAAACTTGCTGCACGGTTCGGCGAATCCTATCGGCGGGCAGAACCAAATCATCAAGCTGCGTGACGGTGCGAGTCCAGAGGGAATGAAGTTTGAAGACGCGCCGCCGGGCATCAAGTTCGCGCTCGGCGAGAACGTGAAGCAATCCAACTGGGGCGAGAAGTTCACGACGCGCTTCCCGCAATCGCGCATGGGCGTGCCGACGTTTTATCGGAATCGGTTCACGGCGGCGCAGCAATATCTGAAGGCGTGGAGCGACTTCCAAAAGAACGGGGGTGTTCCGCCCCGCCGCGATCTGGAGCTGGAAACCATCGGTGAGATCATTGAAGGGAAGCGGTTCATTCACTGTCACAGCTATCGGCAGGATGAAATTCTCGCGTTCCTGCGCGTGATGGAGGAATTCAACGTCCGCGTCGGCACGTTGCAACACATTCTCGAAGGCTACAAAGTTGCCGATGAAATCGCGGAGCACGGCGCGGGCGCTTCGTGCTTCGCGGATTGGTGGGCGTACAAGTTTGAGGTGTATGACGCGATTCCGTATGCCGGTGCGTTGATGCGCGAGCGTGGTGTGTTGGTGTCGTTTAACTCGGATTCGTCCGATCTCGCGCGACGCTTGAACACTGAGGCGGCGAAAGCCGTGAAGTTTGGCGGCGTGCCGGAGGAAGAGGCGTTGAAGTTCGTGACGATCAACGCCGCGAAACAACTTGGCATTGATAAGCGCGTCGGCTCGCTCGAACCGGGCAAGGACGCGGACTTTGTGGTGTGGTCGGGCAACCCGCTCGATTCGCGGAGCGTGGTGTTGCAGACGTGGATCGAGGGGAAGAAATACTTTGATCGCGACGAAGCGGCGAAACGCGCCACCGCACTGAAGCAGGAGCGCGAGGACTTGATCGCCAAAGCTAAGAAACTCGTAAAATTGGCCAATGGCGTCGGCGGTGGCGATGATGGTGGCAAGGACGACAGTTCATTCTTTCGCGTCTCGCTGGAACATCAATTCGACGGCGTGGAGCGGCATTGCATGGAAGGGGAGGAACGATGAAAAACAGACTTGGAGACTATTTGACTGACGCCCGCCCTCACCCCGGCCCTCTCCCCCGGGAGAGGGAGAAACGCTCGGCTGCCGCAGGTGATTGTGAGTGCGACCTGTTTGTTTCGAGACGCTTCGCGATGAAGCGAAAGACGGATGCTGCCAATTCAGCAAAGGAATTTTGGCGGCGCGGCGATTTGTTCGCCCTCTCCCCGGGGGAGAGGGCCGGGGTGAGGGCGAGCGTCGCACAAACTCTTACAAAGATGCATTCCATTGCTGTGCTGTTGTTTCTTTTCTCTGGTTCGTTTGCTTTCGCCGAATCATTACTGCTGACCGGCGCGACGGTTCACACGGTTTCCGGTGCGACGATCACGAACGGTCAGGTGTTGGTGCGCGATGGGAAGATCGCGGCGGTGGGAAGTTCCGTCCCGGCGGCGGGTGCGAAGAAAGTGTCGCTCGACGGACTGCATCTTTATCCGGGCCTGATCGCGTTGAACACCGACCTGGGGTTGGCGGAAATTGACGCGGTGCGGGCCACGGTGGATTCGCGCGAGGTGGGCGAATACATGCCGGATGTTTATTCGTGGCTGGCGGTGAATCCTGATTCGGAACTGTTGCCGGTGGCGCGGGCAAATGGCGTTTCGCATTTTGAGCCGGTGCCGTTCGGGGCGGTGATTTCCGGGCAGTCAGGCTTGCTGGCGATGGACGGTTGGACCACGGAACAGATGGTGGCGAAAAAATCCATTGCGCTGCATGTCTTCTGGCCGAACGCGGGACTCGATCCGACGCCGAAAGAGAAGTCGAGCGCTCCGGCCAAATGGAAATCGTTGGAAGATCAGGACAAGGAACGCAAAGAGAAGTTGCGGCAGTTGGACGACTTCTTCGCCGAAGCGCGGGCGTATACGAAGGCGAAGGCGGGCGTGAAGGACTTTCAGATTGTGCCGGCGTGGGAAGCGATGTTGCCCGTGGTGCGCGGGGAAATTCCGGTGACGATCCATGCGGAGGACGTGCGGCAGATTCGCGCTGCGGTGACCTGGGCGACGACGAATGGGGTGAAGATGATTCTTGCGGACGGGCTTGATGCCTGGCGCGTGGCGGACTTGCTCGCATCGAACCACGTGCCGGTGATCTTCAGCCACGTGTTCAGCCTGCCGCAACGGGGCGAAGATCGTTACGACGCGCAGTTCCGGGCCGCAGGCGTGTTGAACAAAGCGGGCGTGAAGATCGCGTTCAGTGGCGGCGGCGGGTCGCTCGTGAAGAATCTCCCCTACACGGCGGCGCAGGCAGTGGCGTTTGGTCTGCCGGCGGATGAAGCGGTGAAGGCGATCACGCTTTATCCGGCGCAGATGGCAGGCGTGGCGGAGCGGTTGGGTTCGATTGAAGTTGGCAAGGACGCGACGTTCTTCGTGACGGACGGCGAAGTGTTGGATATTCGTTCCAACGTGAAACGAATGTGGATCGGCGGCAAGGAAGTGAGCTTGGAAAACCGGCACACGCGGCTTTACGAGAAATACAAAAACCGGCCCAAGGGAGATTGAACTGCGGAAGTTGAACAGGAGATAACGGAGGGAACGGAGGATTGACGGTGAACTGGCGAAGGTGGTGAAGGCCAATCAGTTTGAGCCTCCTTACGTCGGCTGCTACAAAATCTGAGTTTCCGCTCTGTTATCTCTGTTCCCTCCTGTTAATTTCACCAGCATGAAAACCATCGCCATCATCGGCGCATCCACCGACCGCAGCAAATTCGGCAACAAAGCTGTGCGCGCTTTCCAGCAGCAGGGCTACGAAGTGTTTCCCGTGAATCCCAAGGAGGAAACGGTCGAAGGCCTGCCCGCGTTCAAATCCATTGCCGCCGTGCCGGTGCGGCCGCAGATGATCAGCGTTTATCTGCCGCCGCCGGTGTTGCTGAAGGTTTTGCCGGACATCGCGGCGAAGGGTTGCGATGAACTGTGGCTGAATCCCGGCACGGAATCCGACGAGGTGCTGGCCGAAGCGGAGCGGCTGAAGCTGAACGTCGTGCAAGCGTGCAGCATTGTGGGTGTCGGCGTGTCGCCGGCGAATTTGTAGCTCGCCAAGCCCCGGCAACAACCGCTAAAAATAGCGGAATGCCTACGGTTGCAGAACAATTGCGCGCGGCGCGCGAAGCCCGGAACCTCTCCATCAACGAAGTGGCGGAGATCACCAAGATGCGCACCGATCACATCCGCGCGCTGGAAGAGGGGAACTTCGACATCTTCGTCGCGCCGGTTTACATCCGGGGCTTCACCCGCACGTATGCGACGTTGCTGAAGCTCGATGTGCCGGCCCTCATCAAGGCGCTTGAAGCCGAGCTGGGCAAGACCGAACGATTTTCCGAGCCACCTCCGCTGACCGATACGGACAAGAGCGTCGTGAATTTCATGACGTTGCAGCTCTCGAAGTTGAATCTGCATCGGACCAAGCTCCTGATCGGATTGGGTGTTTTGATCGTCGTCGTGGTCGGCATCTCCATCTGGAAAAAGCATCGTAATCCGCCGCCGCCGGCCAATCTGCCGCCGGCCAGGGTGCAACCCGCCCCCCGCGATTCCGGCAACAAGCTGCCGTTGCCGACTCCGGCGCCGGCACCGCGACGCTGAAGCATTACATATCGCTGAGATAAATCTGGCGATTGCGCCAGAGGTAGAGGAGTCCCGACGTCGCCGTCAGCACCACGGTCAGCCACAGCGCCAGCAGCGCGAACGCCGGCGTCCACGGGCTGAAGAAATCGTGCAGCCACGGCCACCATTCGCCGTAGGCATCCATCACCAGCAACGCGATGATGGCGGCGATCTGCGAGATGGTCTTGTGTTTGCCGTAACGCTCGGCGGCCAGCACGACATTCTTTGACGCGGCGAGCAGGCGCAATCCGGTGATGCCGAGTTCCCGCGCCACGATGATGACGACCATCCAGGCTTCGACCTTGGCGTAAATCGGATGGCTGCCAAGGTGAAAGACGGGAGGCAGATCGCCGCTTAGCAGGGTGCGCATGTGCCGCTCGATGAGGGCGATGAACGCGGAACAGATCATCACCTTGTCCGCCAGCGGGTCCATCAACGCCCCAAAGTTCGTGGTCAACTTCCGGTCGCGCGCAATTTTGCCGTCGAGAAAATCCGTGATGCCGGCCGCGCCGAAGAAAACCAGCGCCAGCGTGTCGTTCACCGGCGAACGGGAAAACATCGCCCAGAGAAATGCGCCCGTGAGCACGAAGCGGGAAGTGGTCAGTTTGTTCGGCAGGTTCATGCGGGCGTGGCGATGAGATCGTAATCCGTGTGGCCGATGACCTTCACCTGGGCAAACGCGCCGATGGGCAGCTTGCCGCGGATGTAAACGCGACCGTCAATGTCCGGCGCATCGGCTTCGCCGCGCGCGACCAGGAATTCACCCGCCGGTAATTTTGCGCCGGAGGTATCCGCTGCGCGCATCAGTCCGTGTTCCCATGAACTCACGTTAGCGGCGGCGAGCTGTTTTGCGCTGGCCTTGCCTTCGATCAAAACCGTGAGCGTGCGTCCGACAAATGACTCGGAAACCTGCTTCGCGATCTGATGCTGCGCGGCCATCGCGAGTTCGCGACGGCGCTGCTTCACCTTGTCGGTGAGTTGGCCGGCCATCGCGCCCGCGCGCGTGCCGTCCTCCTGCGAGTAAGCAAAAATGCCGAGGCGCTCGAACTTGGTTGCCTCGATGAACGCCAGCAAGTCCTTGAAGCTCGCGTCGGTTTCACCGGGGAAGCCGACGATGAACGTGGTCCGTAACGCGATGCCCGGCACGCCGGCGCGGATGCGTTGGAGCAGGTCCACGATGTATTGCTTCGAGGTTTCGCGGCGCATCCGTTCGAGCATGTTCTCGTGGATATGTTGGAGCGGGATGTCCACATAACGCGCCACCTTCTTGCACTCGGCGATGGTCTGGATGAGTTCATCCGTCCAGTGCGCCGGATGCGTGTAGAGCAGGCGAATCCAGAAATCGCCGGGCAAGGCGTTCAACTCGCGGATGAGCGTGCAAATCGTCGTGGCGTTCGCGGGCAATGATCTGGCGGCGGCGGAAAATTTTTCCGGCGACGAAATCGCGCGACTGTGGTTTGGACGCAAATCCAAGCCGTAGTAAGTCGAATCCTGTGAAATGAGATTCAGCTCCTTCACGCCATCGGCGAGCAGGGCTTTTGCTTCCGCGACAATGTCGCTCTGCGTGCGGCTGCGATGCGAGCCGCGCATCCGCGGGATGATGCAGAAGCTGCACGGATGATTGCAGCCCTCGGCGATCTTGACGTAGGCAAAATGCTTTGGCGTGAGCCGGAAGCGCGGGGTTTCGTAGTCGGGGATGTAAACGGGCCGGGCCGTCACGTCGAAGATTGCGGATTGCGGATTGCGGATTGCGGATTGGGGGGCAATCACGGTCTTGGTTTTGCCGAACTTACCCGTGCCCCGGAGCGATTCTTCTTTTTCGTGTGCGTCCAAGTTGCGACCCTTTTCCAATTCCGCGAGGCGTGCCGTGACTTTAGACTTTAGACCGGAGACTTTAGACTTTATTCCCACCGCGATTTTTCCCGCCCGCCGTTCGTGCGCCTGCTTCACGATCTGGCCGACTTGGGCGACCTGATCAATGCCCATGAAGGCGTCCACTTCGGGAAACAGCTTGGGCAATTCCTCGCGGAAGCGCTGCGAGAGGCAGCCGGAAACGACCAGGCCCTGGCCGCGATTCGTGGCGTCGCGCACTTCGGAGGATTCGAGGATGGTGTCCACACTCTCCTCCTGCGCGGAATCAATGAACGAACAGGTGTTCACGATCACGACGTCGGCTTTGGCGGCGTCGTTCGTGATCTCGACGCCGTCCTTGAGCAGTGAGCCGAGCATGATTTCGGCGTCCACCAGATTTTTGGCGCAGCCGAGCGAGATCAGCCCGACCTTCAGCGGGGCGGCGGGATTTTTGGTCTTTGTCACCGGCCAACCAACGTAAGCAAAGCCGCCGACGGAGGCAATCTTGCGTTCCGCACCGCAAAGAGAGTCTAAGGTCTAAAGTTGTTAGAGGGCTTAAGACGTTCACCAGCGGAGCATGGCTTGCCTAGCGTGCTCCGCTATTTTTTCTGCGGGTTCGGAAGTTGAACCGGCACAAGTTCCCAGCGATGGTCCTGCCACTTCATGCACGAAAACTGGCCTTGCGTCGGTTTGGTGGACAAGCGTTGGGTGATTGTTAGAGCTAACAAGCTGGTTCAATGAATGATTTAATGAAACGAAACCGATTACTGATACCGGGAATATTGTGCTGGTTAGGCTTTTTTCTACTTTCATGTTCGATGAATTCATCAAACAAAGAAGCGGCCAAGAATGCTGACCTGCCAGGGAAAACCAACAGCTACTTTCCGATGCGTTTCAGCAATTTTGACGATGCGACGCTTGTGGAACTGGGGCGGGTAAAAATTTCGAGCCGAGCAACTAATTGGTATGCCTTAGCGTCAAACAAGAGTCTTTCAATCACTGCCGGGCAAAACTACTCGTACCATGGATGGATTCCGATCAGATTTGAGGTCATAACGACAAACGCTACCATGCCCCATGAAGTGAGTCCGAGGCTCACAATTCGTTCTGAAGAAACAGAGCTAATACCAGAACAAACAAATATATTGTCAATGGGTAACTTAATGATTTCCATTTTTCCAATCCCCACAGAGCAGGTCAACGCGAAGCGGTGATGAAACCTCTGCAAAAGTCATTTGGACGGTGGTGAGATTGAAGCGCCAGAACCCCATGCACACGACGACCAGCGTGCCGCCGCTGGCGCTCTTCAACCTAAATTCCGCAAATGGAACCGCGAAAGCCGCGAAAGACACGAACGGGAAGGCCCTGATGAAAAGTGGGCGGCGCACCCATTGGGGGAAGTGTTTGGGGTCGGGGAAGCATTGATTTGGCCCCTTTGTTTTCGCGTGGTTTGCGTGGTTCGCGGTTCTCTCCCACTGCGGTTTTTAGGTTCAAAACGAGTTTTCTCCAGCATTGCTACGGTTTGTCCGATCCGCAGTGCGAGGAAGTGGTCATCAATCGTTTGAGTTGGCGACCTCATCGGCCAGGGCAAGGAAGCCGCGAAGAAGGCGTTGATCGAGAAGCCGGAACTGGCGAAGAAGATCATCGCCGCCATTCTGGCCAAGAAGAATCCTGAACCCGTCGTCAAAACTGAAAAGGCCGACAAAGCGGAAAAGCCTGAGAAGGCGGAGAAGTAATCCCACTCCGTAAAATTTTCAAGGCCGGCAGCGATGCCGGCCTTTTGCTTTTAGGGTCAAAGTGAGGATTACCTGTTTACGTCACCCACCGCCTCCAACCCGAACACGAGGAACTCGTCAAACGCCGGATTCGGGAGAAGTTTCCAGAAGCGAACATTTGAGCAAAACGAACATTTGACTGACAGTTCATTTACCAGCGGGTTGGAACCTAACTCTGTTCGTTTCCCACCAAACTTGCCACTTTGCTACATCTGCCTCGGTATAGAACTTCTTGTCTGGACCAATCGGCAAAACGGGGGAGGGCTCAATCAATTCTGATAATTTCATAGCTGCGACTAGTCTCGGTGGCATAACAGCCTCGTCACTTGAGATGCGACCGCCAGGGGATGGATCATTCAAAATTTCTGCAAGTCGGCATACAGCCTCAGCATCTCCTATCAATGAGGCATCTTCCAAAGCATAGGCTTGTTGAATTAGATTGGTACTGTGTAGAGCTGTAAAAATCCTGTTGCGCTCCGCGCCGTCACCTCGTTTTGCGAGTTCAACACGAAGCTTTCGCACCATACCATGATTTTCGTGTCCCGAGCCAACCAGCGCGTTGTTTTTTTCTAATTCGCTTCGAAGGCCACTAATGTCGCGATTCTTAAAAGCAGGATTTTCAGGTGGGGGTTTTATTCGCACAACCGAATTGCTCGCAAGATCTGATGCCAAAGCCGTGCCGCCAGTTGTAATGAGCACAATCAGAGTGAATAGTTTTGTTGTCATGTTGTTATTTTTCATGGATTTACCGCATCCCAATCAAATTTGAGCACTCGACAAGGATTTGAAGCATGTCCCGCTTGATACATAACATCCAAGACATTTGTGCTTTCACCGTTTCGCCCCAACAAGTGACCAACTTCATGAGCGGTATGGTTCTCAATCGAATTAAGCCCAGAGGACATACCTTGGGTGAAAACTTCCGGACTAACCGTTAGACCAATCGGAAATTCGTACGAACTCACGTAGTAAATATTGAAGTCAACACTGGTGTCACGAACAGTGCGAACAGCATTTTCCGCGGTCAAACAACGCCGCCAGCAGATAATCGCGAACCGTGGCGGACTGCGCCGCGACCGGATACTGACTCGGGAAGGCGCGTGCTTTTGGTAACAACTCCTCAAAATTACGGTAGAACAACAATGCTTCAATCTGCCGGGCGGTCAGATCGGAATTCAATTCTGCAGGAATGCCCGAGGCGGCTGGCAGTTTTTCCATGGCCTTCAAGAATCCCAACCGGTCCTTGGCTTCATGCTGCGCTAGGGCGTCATAGTGTTTTGCGATTGGGAATTCCGGGGCGGTTTCGGGAATGGTGGCCAGCACCGTGCGCGCTTCCAGAGGCTTCCCCTCTCGGATCAAGAGTTGCGCTTGTTGGATTCTATCTTCGGCAGCAGAAGAGTCAGTTGTAGGTTGCTGTGCCATGACGTAAGCAATCAGCCCACCACCAACCACTAAAATCATCAGACCACAATAAAGCGTTCGTTTCATAGCGGAAATCGGGTGAAACAACTTCGTCACCTATACCCCGAGGAATGAAACTTTTTATCCTAGTTTCGACAGTTTGGATATACCCACTTTCCGGTAGATGGCAGGTCCGACGATTCAGGGCGGAAGCTGACCCGGAAGCCGCCAGACTTGGCAAGGTGTGCCCCGATCCTTGCAGGGCTGCTTCGGTTCTTTGCATGGGTTGCTCCAACCCTAGTACCGGAACATTCCGGACTTGAGGGCGCAGGTCTGGTTCGGCGCGGGGAAAACTCTGCTCTTGGTCCGGGGGCTCGTCGGGCCTGCAAAGGAAAACCACTTCCCGCGTCAGGGTCAGGATTGTTCCACACCTTGGGTAAAGCCAACCGCGTCAAGGTTGGTGCGGCCTTTTCAAAGGGGAACACCTTTCCCCGGCACTGAAGGTTCGGCCCTTGCAACGGCGCGTTCTTTCCTCTTCAAGGTGGTGACGGTTCTTTCAAGGTATCAACCTTTCCCCCGCCGAGATTGGCTCGGTCCTTTCAAAGGATGATGCCTCCCGGCGCCAAGGTTTGCTCTGACCTTGAGGCGGAAAATCGTTTTCCTTGTCACGGAATAATTTTCCGCAAACCCGGCGCGCCGTTCCACTGCAAGGTTTTGTCTTCATTTTTCACGACAGTGTCTCGCCTTGTCTCGGGTGAAGGCATATTTATGTGTATCCCCTCCACAAACGCGGTTGGCACGGTTTTGGCAATGCCTCTCGCAAGCCCGTTTGGTGTCGTTTCCCGAAAATGTTTTTTGTGAAGGGACTCCTTTGTCGCTGGGTGAAGTCGTACTGCAACCATTAACAAAACAGGCGGCTCGATACCGACCTGCGGTTGCACAAATCCAAGAGGACGCATATGAACTATGCTAAAATCGGGCTGGATGACTTGTCGGTCCCAGCCAAAATCCAATACGGTCGCCGCCTCATCGCGGGGATCACCGGCAACGCCAAGCTGCCCGCGCCCAAACCGGACGCGGCAGCGCTGACGTTGATCACTGATGCCGTGGAAGCGGCCTACAATGACGCCAAGGCCGCGCGGCTTATCGCCAAAACCAAGACGCAGGCGCTGGAAGCTCAGGTGGATGAGTTCGCCACCGCGGTCTCCTTGCTGGCCAGCTACGTGGACAATGCCAGCGGCGGAGACTCCGCCATCATTGAAAGCGCCGGTTTTGCCGTGCGCGCCACGCCGTCGCCTATCGGGCCGTTGCCGGCACCGACGGATCTGCAGGCGGAGCCGGGCGATCACCGCGGCCACGCCGCGTTGCGTTGGGGCGCGATCTACGGCGCCAAGTCGTATCTCATCGAACGGGCCGAGGACGGGCCGGAGTTAAAGTGGAGTTTCATCGCTTCCAGCACCAAGCGCGAAGCCGAGGTCAACTCCATGATCACCGGCAAGACCTATTGGCATCGCGTCGCCGCCTTGGGTGCCGCCGGTCAAGGCCCGTGGAGTGATCCCGTGCCGATGCTCGCGCCGTAAAGCGCGGCCAAAGTCTAATGTCTTAAGCAAATAGTTGGAAGGCTTGAGACATTCACCAGCGGAGCATGGCTTGCCTAGCGTGCTCCGCTATTTTATTTCCACCGGCGGCGCGTTGGTCTTGGCCGGGCCGCTGGAGAAAAGTTCACCCAAGGATTGGATCGGGCTGAACGGCACGAGCATGAATTTGGGGATGTACACCGGTTCGGATTTCGGGTCGTGCATGGAGCCGGTGATGCGATAGGCAAACAGCCGGGCCACGGGGGAGAGCAGGGTGTTCATCAACCCGCCCAGCACCGGGGTGTCGCGCAGCGGTTCGGCGATGACGCGGGCGTTGAGGTTGCCGTCGAAATCCACCGCGCCGCGATATTGCAGGCGCATCGCCGTGCCGCGCATCTCCAGGTCCGGCGAATAGACGAAGCCCCCGGCCAGGTGGAACGTGGCCGAAGCCTCGGTGAACCGGCTGCTGCCCACGCCGGGGATCATCGTGTCCAGCGGCTTGGACAACACGCCGAAAATCGGCAGTTCCCAGAGCAAGCCATCGCGCAGCGTGGCGTTCCCATAGCCTTCCCACGTCCGGATGCCGTCCGTGTTCGCGTTGGTGACGGCCAGCAGGCCGGTGAGCAGGCCCTCGAGTTGATTCGTTTTCTGCGTCACATCCGCCACGAGCGGCGCGAGCCGGGCATCAGCAACATCAATGCGGAACTGGTATTGCGGGTGATTGTCATCGGGAAAAACAAAGTGCGCCCAGCCGCGGGCTTTGCCGCCATAGAAGTCGCCGGCGGCATTCGTGATGGTCAGCAGATTGTTTTTCCAGATGATCCGGGCGGTGTAGTCCGTGGCGTGGAAGTTCAGGCTCTCGAACGCGCCGCCGCCGCCCTCGAAGACGATGTCCGCATCGTGGGGATCTTGCATCGGCACATAGCCGTGGACCCGGGCGGTCGGCGGGGTCTTGAAGTGGTAGGGCGACATCACGTCCGCCACCATCGGGCCGATGGCCTGCACGATCACGGCGGGATCGAAGGTGCCGAAGGCATTGGTGATATACACGCGGTGCGCGTCGAAATCCGCCCGGATGCCAGCGACCGTGAAATGTTGCGAGCCGCGCCAGACTCCGACCTCGGAACATTCGAAAGCACGATTCGTGTAAACCAATCCGGAGACGATCGCGTCAAGGTGCTGGCCGCGAAAGGCAAAATTGGTCAGCGCCACCCGGCCTTGAAAGCCGACCTGCCCGGGGTCGTCCCAGTGGCCCCACAGTTCACCGTCAAGCACGGGCGGTTGGCCGAACTCGCACAGATCAAAGCCGCTCCGCACGGCCGGATCGAGCAACGGCAGCACCACCTGGGGATCAATCGTGCTGTGCAATTTGAAATAATACTCGCCGGTCGGTTCGTGGCTGCGGTGACTCACCCGCACGCCGCCTTCGGGCCGCCCGATTTCGAGGTCGGGCAGTTGCCAGGTCAGATTGCTGTAGCTGAAATGCGTGGTCAGCCAGTCGGCATGGAGTTGCTGATAAGTGCCATTGGTCACCGCGACGCTGCCAGCCAGTTGCACCGAGGGGCGCATTTCCTGCAACCAATCCGGCGGACGATCGGTCCATTCCGGCAACCGGAGGGCGACGGCGCAATCCAAGGCCGGCGGCGGGCCCCAGGTGAATTTCCGCAACCACTCCTGCGCCGCGCGCGGCAGCAGCGGCAGGATGCGCTGCGGATCAAAATCCGAGGTCACGCAGGCGCTGGCCGCGCGGGACTGGACGTTGACGCGGGCGTCCGCCGCCACCGTGCCGCGATACAGGCGGGCCCGGAGACTGGCCACGGACAGATCGGGGGGCCGCCATTCGCCTTCCGCTGAAATCTGATCGGCTTGAAAAAAGAGCGATCGCAGCACGCCGACATGGCCCGACCAGTTCACTTGATATGGCAGGAGTTGATTCCAAAATCCGAGCGCCGGATCAGCCGCCGGCGGATTGGTGACACAGGCGAGCGACCCGGCGAAGTTCACCTCGCCAAACCGCGTCATGAACGTCATCACGCTGGCCGCGTGGACTTCCACCTGCGCGGCGCGCGGGATGGGATTGGTGATCACGTGCCGCCAACTGGCCTTGACCTGCCCCCCGCTGACCTGCGCCCACGGCGTCTGCACGCCGTCCACGCGGATGGTCGCGGCGGCTTCGGCCCAGTCGGGATGGGTCACGTCGGTGACGAGGCGTAGTTTGACATCGAGATTGGTGGTGGTGGCCCAGCGCGTCTCGATCTGCCGGGCCTGAAGACTGGCCTCGATACGGGACCAGGCATTGCTGCGAGCGGGGAACAGGCGCATGGTCAACAGGGCGTCCCGCCCGCGCCCCCAGGCGGTGTCGGCATCCGCGGCTTTGGCGCTGAAGAACGCCTCGAAACTGGCCCGGTCGCGCGCGTCGCCGTTCAGCTCGAGGCGGAGTTCGGGCGGCGCGGTGAATTTGATCTGCTCGAGGAGGTCGGCGATTTTCTGCAGCCGTTCTGGCCAGCGTTGCGGGCCGGGCTCGCCCGACCACTCGTTCAGGGCGGAGGCATTCTTCAACGTGCCGCTCACAAAAAAATTCGCCCCGCCGAACCGCGCCCGAAAATCATCCAACCGCCACTGATCGCCCGGCAACAACCGGACGCTGGTCTCGATGTTCTCAATGGCGAGCGAGCGCGGGACGGGATTGGTGCCCGCCAGCGTCCACGCCAGTTTGCCCGCGCGCAGGGCAACGGAGTCCACTTGCAGTCGCCCAACCACCAACGCGCGCAAGTGCAGGTTGATCTCCACTTCGCCCGCCGTGAGTCGTGGCATGGCCGGGTCATTGGTGTTGCTGCTCGCGCCGAAGCGCACCTGTTCCGCGACGAAGCCGCGCGACCAATGGAGTTTCAGCGCCGCAAAATCCAGCGCCAGGCCCCGCTCGGCCAGCCTGGCCACCAGGGGGCGCTTCAGAAAATCCGGCAGCCCGACGAGGTTGAGATAGATGAGCGCGCCGAGAACCGCGAGGATGACGAGCCACACCGTGATGCGGAAGCGCCGGAAATAAACGCGGCACTTGCGCCAGAAACGACTTCGCCGGTGAGGCTGGGTGCCCATATCACGGCGGGAACGCCGCCGGATTCAGCAGCGTGAACTCGAGATATTTGTAGAGGATGACCGGGAACTCGAAGATCCACGTTTCGCCGCCCAGCTTGACCGCCGCGTACGGATAACCGTCCGGCGAAGCGCCGCCGAACTCGACCTCGTGTTTCGTGCCGTCCCGCATTTCCAACGTGACTTGGAGGCTGTTCGTGCCGAACCCGTAATCGCTCCGCGCCGCATCGCCGCGCGCGAGCCAAACCCCGGCATCCAACGCGCCGAACTGCGTCACGGTCTTCTCCACTTCGCTGCCGGTGACGACGCCTTGCGAGCCGCCGGCGAACATCCACGAGGCCGCCCCCGCCCGGCGCAACTCGCTCTGGCGCGCCCCGCGCTGCAAAACGATGCGCACCGCGTTCGTCGGCGCGAACCGCCAGACCTGTCGGTCGCGCAATTGCCAGCCCGCCACGGCCACACGCGCGTAGTCCTCGATCTTGATCGCGTAAACCGGGTTTTCATCCGCGCGCCGGACATAGACCAGGCCGTTCGTCGGAGTGCCAAACGCCACCTCCGCGAGCACGCGGTTCGTGGCGGCATCGGTCGCGCCGCCCAGCAACGTGATGCGGCGCACCGGTTCGGTCAGCCCGTACTGCGGCAGATCCGCCGCCGTGATCGAGTCCTTGAACTGCTGGATCGGGGCCGTCACGAGCGGCAACAGAAACTCCCCGACAAACCCCGCGTCCACCGGCAGCTCGGAATCCGCCAGCCGCCAGGTGTTCGTGGCCGTGCGATGCAAGGTGAAGCCCTCACTGCCGGTCACTTGAACTTCGATCACCGGTCGCACCAGCGTGACCAAATGCGGATCGCGGAATTCATTCAACGGCGCCAGCCACGGACGCAAGGGTTCGCGTTCCACCGTCAGGACCGACGGAGAACCGGCGCGGCGGGCGTAGATGAGCGTGGAATCGTTGGTCGGGCTTTTGCCGAACACCAGGCCGGACAGGATGTTCGTGCCGCGCGCGAGGGTCAGCACCAGTTCCGGCGTGTGAAGTCCGAAGGCATCCAGATCGGCATTGGGCGCATCGGTGACAAACTGCACGACGCGCGTGGTGTGCAGTTTCTGCATGGCATCCAGGAGCCGCAGATTGTCCGCCCGGGCCGCCATCGGGGCGGTGAGCCGCCAGAGTTCGTTGGTCGTCGCCTGCTGCAATTGGATCAGGTTGTTGGCGTTGGAAACCGTGATGTGATCCAGCACCTGGCCCCGCAGGTCCACCAGCGCGGTGTCGCGCCAGTCGTCGGATTTGGCGGGCAGCAACTGCAGCAGTTGGGAATCCACCACGAACACTCCTTCGACCCCGACGATCTGCACATACACGCCGTCGCCCGGCGCGGTGCGGCCCCCAAGATAGAGTTGCCGCCGGTCCGCCCCGCTCACCAGGGTGAGGGTGCTGCGGTTGTTGAAACCGAATTCCTCGTCCGCATTGGGACGCTGCCGCAACTCGGCCCCGGCAATGGTCTGGGCCGGGGCGATCTGTTGCAACGCGGTCACGAGGGCGTCAATGCTGGCGGCCTGCGCCGGGAAGGTGATGGGTTTGACGAGCTGCCAGATGCGGTTGGTGCGCTCGGCGCGGATCTCCAACTGGCCCGCCGGAATGTATTGCACGCTGGTGACGGCGTCGGCCTGGAAACCGGGCAGCAGCGCGACGATCCCGGGAGGCTCTTGCCGCCAGAATTTTTCCACGCCGACCACCGCCGCGAACAACACGGCAGCGATCGTGATCCAGACCCAGGTGCTTTTGGAGTTCATGTTACGGGAAAATCATCGCGCTCATTTCCGCCGCCGCCACCAGACCAGCCCGCCGAACAAGATGATGCCGCCGGGAATCGCGCCCAGCAGCGACCACCCGAGCGTCTGCGCCTGCGCCCTGGTCAGGATCAGGCGGAATTCGGTGAACGACTTCGGCCCGATGCCTTCCGTGAACTGCGGCTGGTCCAACAGCCAGTTGATGGCATAACCGGCGAACTCGCGATTGGCGTCCATCTTCATCGGGCCGTTGGCGAGGAAATAGGAATCGCCCACGATGATCATCCGGGTGTTGCCGCGCCCGGTGACGACGCCGGGGACGGCCTGCTTCTCCACGGCCACCGCCAGCGGATACGCGCGCGGCCCGACCGTCGGGTCATTCACCAAAGTCGCGGTCGGCTCGGTGGCGAAGAGCACCCGGACGGACGGGGCATCCGCACCGGTTTCCCGGGTCTTCCGCTCGCCGACGACGCGCGGGGACAACAGGTTCAAATTGTAATTCTCAAGGCTCTTCACCGCCGGATGATTGGCGAACGCCCCGACCGTCACGTCACGGCCAACCGCCGCCTTGATGGTGTTGCGGGCGTTTTTCGGGTCGGCAACCACTCCGGCGCTGACCGCGACGCCCCATTGATCAAAAAGCACCTGATCCAAGCCGCTGGCGGGCGAACTGACGTTGAACAGCGCGAACAACCGCCCTCCTTCCTTGAGGTATTGCTCGATCTTTTCCACCTCGGGCTGGAGAATCCGCGCCTGCGGTCCCGCAATGATGAGCAGGCTGCAATCGTCCGGCACCCTCTCGGAGCCAGTCAATGTCAGCGGTTGCGCGTCCACCGCGTTCTGGCGCAACAACGAGTAGAAGTCCAGATACCCGGTGAGGTCGTCGCCGCTGTCGAACTTGTGTTCGCCGTGACCTTGCAGGACATAGGCCTTGTATTGCTTGGGATTGATGATCGCCCGCAGCATGGCGGTGAAGACGGTTTCCCCTTTGAACGCCGTGGCGCGACGGCGGTAGGTGTTTTCTGTCCGATTGACTTCAATCTCGGTATCGGTCAGCAGCGTGCCCGGCACCGGACGGCCTTTTTGCCCGGCACTCTCGAAGATGACGTAATTCTTCTCCTCATCCTTGGTCGTTTCGGGAAGTTCGTAGAGTTTCTTGATGCGCAAAGCCTCGGCGGCGTCCCGCAGGTAATCCACCGTCTCAACGCGGATGCGGGGATTCACCGCCTGATACTCGCGCAGCAACCCGGCGATGGTTGGATAAAACTCATCTTCACGGTCGTAGTAAATCGTGACCTTCACATCGTTGGTCACGGACGCCAGCACGCTGCGGGTGCGGGGGGAGAGTTCCACCTTGGTGGCCTGGCTCAGGTATTGCCGGTGGAAAAACACGCTGGCGAGCTGGTTCACCAGCACGACGCAAGTCAACACCGCCAGCGTGCGCACCGCGAGGTTGAGGCCGATGCCCCATTTGCGGCGTGGCGTGAAACTGGGTTTGGATTGCGGATCGGTGCCCATGTTTTATTTCCAGCGGCGGCTTTCCACCACGCGCAGCGTCAGGAACAAAAAGAAAAAAGTGAGGCTCAACAGGAACACCACGGAACGCGTGTCCACCACGCCATGCGCGAACTCCCGCATCTGTTGGAACAATTCAAAGCGGCCCAGCACCGCCGCCTGCCAGCCGGCACCCGCCGCCGCCGGACCCGCGATGTAGCTCAACGCGAACAACGCCATGCCGATGAGCAGGCTGATCATCGCCGCCACCATCTGGTTCGCCGTCAACGCCGAGGCAAACGCACCGAACGACAGAAAGAACGCCCCGAACAAACCGATCCCGATAAACGTCCCGCCCAGCACACCCGGATCGAGCGCGC
The DNA here is from genome assembly GCA_964594985.1 of uncultured Bifidobacterium sp. Classification (GTDB taxonomy): domain Bacteria; phylum Verrucomicrobiota; class Verrucomicrobiia; order Limisphaerales; family JADLHS01; genus JADLHS01. The sequence continues at coordinate 94,333 of CAZQNQ010000015.1, read as the reverse complement.
CCGCCTGCCGGGCGTAATTCTGGATGAGGTAGCAGCAGCCAAGAAAGGGCAGCCACGCGATCATGTAGAACAGCCAGGCCGCGGTGAACTTCGCCCCGACCACCTGCAGGTCGCCCACCGGCGTCGTCATGAGGTTTTCGTACGTGCCGGAGTATTTCTCATGCGCGTAGAGCCGCATGGTGATGACCGCGTTCGCGATCAGCAGGATGAACCAGAACATCGGACTCTGGAAAAACAACTCGGTCACCGGCAGTTGAAACGCCGTCGTGCCCATGCCGGAGATCAACGTCCAGAAACTCAAGCCGCAGAGCAGGGCGACCGCCGCGATGATGACGTAACCGGTGAGCGAAACGAAATACGTCGCCAGCTCCCGGCGCGTCAGCGTGAGGAACACTTGCATCAGACTTCCTCCTCTTCGTTGGGGCGCGTCACCCGGACATAGATGTCTTCGAGCGAATGGCGGTTGCGCGTCAGCTCCCGCAACTGCCAGCCGCGCTCCTGCACGAGCGCAAAAATCTGCGGGCGCAGGTCCAGGCCGTCGCGCGCGAGCAATGAACAGCGTTGAAAGTCGCCGTCCGCCGCCATGACATCGAAATGTTCCACCTCGGCCATCTGCGCGAATTCGACCTGAAGATCCGCCATCGGCGCGGCGATCTCGGCGATGATCTGGCCCTTGCCCGCCATGAGCTTTTGCAGGTTGTCCGGCGTGTCGGAGGCCAGGATCTTTCCGTTCAACATGATCATCACGCGGCTGCAGGTCATCTCCACTTCCGGCAGGATGTGCGATGAAATCAACACCGTGTGCGTGCCGGCGAGACTCTTGATGAGCTGACGCACCAAACGAATTTGATGCGGATCCAGCCCGATGGTCGGTTCGTCCAGGATGATCAAGTCCGGCTCATGCACGATGGCGTCGGCCAGTCCGACGCGTTGTTTGTAGCCTTTGGAAAGCTGGCCAATGATGCGTTTGCTGACGTCGGTGAGACTGCATTGCTGCAACACCGTGTCCACCCGCTCGCGCACATCCGCGCGGCTCAGACCTTTCAGCCGGGCGCGGAATTTCAGGTATTCGCGGACCCGCATCTCGTTGTGCAACGGATTATTCTCCGGCATGTAACCGATGCGCCGCCGCACCGCCACCGAATCGTGATAAACATCGTAGCCCGCCACCCGCGCCGTGCCGGACGTGGCCGGCATGAAGCAGGACAGGATGCGCATGGTGGTGCTTTTGCCCGCGCCGTTCGGCCCGAGCAGGCCGACGATCTCCCCGCGCGCGACCGAAAACGAAATGTCCGCCAGCGCCGTGCGACCGGCGTAGCGTTTCGTCAAGTTGCGGACTTCAATCATGGGAGCAGCATTCATCAAGCTCTTGCGCAGCGGGGATTCTAGGCGAGGGAACGGTGGGACGGCGATTAAATTCCTAGCGCACCGGGACATCCACCTGGCCGGTCAGCAGCCGCATCATCCCGCCCTGATAACGGCTGGGGACTTTGACGGTGAGCCGGACGGATTCCCCGCGCTTCCGGTTCCCCAGGACATTGCTGATGTTGACCAGATCCTCCACCGCCACCCCATCGGCCTCGGTGACAATCATTCCGGCTTCCAATTTTGCGTTGGCCGCGGGACTGTTCTTTTCCACGTCATTCACCAGCAAGCCGGCCGGCAGCCCGGCGCTGGCGGTCTGCTGATCCGTGAGCGGGACGGTGACCAGACCCAGCCGTTGCAAAAACAATTCCCGGTTCAACTCGGCCATCGGCACCAGTTCCACATTCAACACGCGCCGACTGCCATTCTCCATGACCGTGATCGCCGCCTTGCGATTGGCATTGCTGGCCGCAAAGTGATTGAACCCCGCCAGACTTCGCACCGGCTTGCCATTGACTTCCACCACTTCCTGACCGATGCGCAGGCCCGCCCGGTAGGCCGGGCTGTTGGGCTGCACTTCGCGCACCGTCAACGGATGCGGCGCGCCGAGAAAACGCGCGCCCAGCCACAACTTGGCTTTCCATTCCAACGTGAAAAAATCCGAGAGCGCGCTGGAAATCTGCTTCACCGGGATGGCAAAGCCCGTGCCCTTGCCCTCCTCCTGGTTGTAATTGGCGACATTGATGCCGATCAACTCACCACGGAGATTGATCAACGGGCCGCCGCTGTTGCCCGGGTTGATGTCCGCATCCGTCTGAAGCCAATCTTGATAATTCAACACCGTGTTTCCGGGCGTCGAACGCCGGTTCTTGGAACTGAGAATGCCCCGCGTCACCGCGCTGCCCAGCCCGAACGGATTCCCCATCGCGATCACCGTTTCGCCCAGCAACAGATCATCGTCCTGCGCCATCGTCACCGGGATGAACGGCTTGTCGCCGGGCCGGCGCACGATTTTCAATAGCGCCAGATCTTTCAGGCTCGTCTTGAGCAGCGGCTCGGCTTCGTATTCGCGCCCATCCCAAAGCTGCACCTGGACGCGCTGCGCCTGCTGGAGCACGTGAAAATTGGTCAGGATGTAACCTTCGTCTTCGGTCGCGTCAATGATGACGCCCGAACCGATGTTGTTAATCTCCTCTGCCGTGGGCGCAGTGCTCTTCCAACCGAAATAACGCCGGCGAATCTCATCCTCCAGCGTGTTGCGCTGAACCAGTTTGGACGTGCGGATGTTCACCACGCTCGGCGTCACCCGCTCGATTGCTGCCACCGTGAAGTCACGCCGGATGTCCACCTCCGGCGTCGCTGGAGCGCCCGCCCCCTGCAGCACCCCCACCGACAACAACCACGCGCTCAACCAAGCCCAACGGCTGGGGTCCATTCCTCGCAATCGTGTTTTCATTTAATCAATGACATCCTGGCGCGCTGCTCTGTTCAGCCCGATTCCTCCCACAACGCTGCACCCCCGTCCGGTTCTTAATCTTAATCTTGTTCTTAATCTTAATCGCCCCACTCTCAAAACGCCCCCGCGCCAGATAAAGAACAACCGTCCCCTGCTTTTGTTGCGCTCCCAGCAAGAGGTGTGACTGGAGCCGCCGCGCCCCGGGAGCGCCGGCGTCCCGCCGGCGTGTTTCTGGCCCAAAACGCTTGGCTCACTCGCCAGCAAGATGCTGGCGCTCCCAGACCGCGCCACCGCGCGCACCCGTCCGCTTCTTACTCTTAATCTTTTTCTTAATCTTAATCTCCCGGGCCCAAAGATTAAGAACAAGATTACGATTAAGAACTGCGGCGATGCGCGGCAGTTTCAGTCACCCCCCGCAAGGCTGCGCTTGACTTTGCGAGAGCCACAGCGCAAAAGCAATTCCAAGTGCGCTCCGCCTCCACCAACCATTACGCTCAATTTCGCGCCGAACATGGCCTGGCGGCAACCTTGCGGGAAACGCCGGACGCTCCACCGGAGAAATTGCTCCAATCCATCTGGCAACAACAACGCCTCCACCGCGCACAACTGAAGACCTTGGACGGCCAATCCGTGCGCGTGCTTCATCCGGGTTTCGCCAGCGTCGAAGGCGGACCGGATTTCCGCGACGCCATCATCCAGTTTGGCCCGCAACCACCCGTCTCCGGCGACATCGAAGTGGACCTGCGCGACTCCGGTTGGCACGCCCACGGCCATGACCGGAATCCCGCGTTCCAGAACGTCATCCTCCACGTCGTCTGGGAGGGAAAACCCTCCGCCGCGCGACCGCCCACACTTTCATTGCGCGAGGTCCTGGACGCGCCACTGGCCGAACTCGCGCTCCAACTTGAACATCATTCCATCCGCGCGCTGCCCGCCGAGTTGCTCGGCAAATGCTGCGCGCCGTTGCGGGAACTGGACAATACCGCTGTGATGGCCTTGCTGCGCGACGCCGCCCACGTCCGCCTTCAAAACAAGGCCGCGCAATTCCGCGCCCGCGCCCGGCACGTCGGCTGGGAGCAATCTTTGTGGGAAGGTTTGTTCCGCGCGCTCGGCTACAAACACAACGTCTGGCCGATGCAACATCTCGCCGAAACCCGCGCCCGCTGGCGCAACGGCGCGGCTTCACCGCTCCAGCTTCAATCGCGCTTGCTCGGCTTGAGCGGCCTGTTGCCCGCCGAGTTGACCCGGCAACAGGCGGACACCGACAACTATCTCCGTCAGGTGTGGGCTGGCTGGTGGCGCGAACGCGATGCCTTTGCCGAAACCATCCTGCCGCGCGCGTTGTGGCGCTTTCACGGCTTGCGTCCCGCGAATCATCCCCAGCGCCGCCTCGCCCTCGCCGCGCATTGGGTCCATGATGATACGTTGGTGGAACGAATTGAAGTTTGGTGCAAGACGCCACAACCAGACAAAGCGCTTGCCAATTCACTCGCAAAAACTCTTGCCGTCGAACACGACGACTTCTGGTCGTGGCACTGGACGTTCCGTTCGGCGCGCTTGAAGAAACCGCAGCCGCTCCTCGGCGCGCAACGCGTCACCGATCTGGCGGTGAATGTGATTCTCCCGTGGCTGCACGCCCGCGCCCAATCGGGTCGCAATGGAAAACTCAGTGCGGAGATCGAACGCCGTTACGACGCGTGGCCCGCGGCGGAAGACAACGCCACGTTGCGCCTCGCGCGCCAAAGATTGTTGGGACGTTCGTTGGTCGGAAAGTCAGGCTTGCACACCGCCGGTGCGCAACAGGGCCTGTTGCAAATCGTGCGGGATTTTTGCGATCACTCCAACGCCACGTGCGACGGCTGCGGCTTCCCCGGCTTGGTGCGGAGTTGGCGGGCCGGAACCACGGGCGTTCCCCCCGCCTGAAACTTACAGCGCGGAGAACGGATTATTGCCGAAGCTGCCCGCCTTGTCGGCTGGCGCGGTTTCTTTGCGCTTCACTTCGACCGGCTTGGCGTGGGCGTGGGCATCCGCGTGAGCCGCTTTTGGGGCCGGCTGGTGATCCGCCGCGTGCGCTTTTTCTTCCTCGACCTGCTTGGGATTCTTCGCGCGTTTGGCGCGCGGCAGCGGACTCATCATCAGGTTGATGCCTTTGCCGATCAGTTTGGGCGGGAAATCAGGATGACCGTAGGGTTCAAGATCAACGATGAACTTCTTCACCACGTCGAAACCGAATTCCGTATGCTGCATCTCGCGACCGCGGAAACGCAACGTCACCTTCACCTTCATGTCCTCGCAGAGAAAATCAATCGCGTGTTGCAGCTTGACCGAGAGGTCATGCGGATCAATGCGCGGGCTGAGCTGGATTTCCTTCACCGTGGAAGCGTGCTGATGCTTCTTGGATTCCTTCTCCTTCTTCGCCAGTTCGTAGCGATACTTGCCGAAGTCCACGATGCGACAGACCGGCGGCACGGCCGTGGGCGCAATCTCGACGAGATCCACGCCCGCCTGCCGGGCGAGGTTCAACGCTTCGTTCAGCGGCAACACGCCGAGCTGCTTGCCATCATGGCCGATGACCCGGACTTCGCGGGCACGGATTTTCCCGTTGATCTTGATGAACGAGGCGGGAGAGGAATTACGTGGAGGGAAAGGGCGGCTCAAGACACCCTCGTCGGTTGAAAAATCATTGTATCGTACGGTATCAAACTGACCGGACTTGCCGGTTTACTTACGGCGGCAGTTAAGCAGTTAATCCCCAGGCCGCCAAGCAAAAACTGCGGCCCATTTGGCCGGGGTATGACTGTAACTGCCGCGCATCGCCGCAGTTCTTAATCTTAATCGTAATCTTGTTCTTAATCTTCAGGCCCGGGAGATTAAAGAGTAAGAAGAAGATTAAGAGTAAGAACATAAACTGCGCGGCAGTTCCAGTCGCATCCAAGCCAAGGGGGGACTAAGGCGTGTTTTCAAAATGGATTTATTTGCTGAGTGTGAGGGCAACGAGTGGAATGGTTGGTTGCTCGCCCTCACCCCAGCCCTCTCCCCCGGGGAGAGGGGGCAGCATCACCCCGCCCTTTTGGGCTTGGTCGTTGGACGTGGTCAAACCCGCCACTGTCAATCCGTCAAGCCGCAGCGAGTGTGTCCCCCTCTCCCGGGGGAGAGGGCCGGGGTGAGGGCGAGCGTGGCACTGATTTCATGGCAGGATGCATTGCCCCCAGCGCCGCTGGAAAATATTTTGAAACCACACCCTAACCCATTTGCGCAACCGGGTTCGTATCCTGTCTGGCATCGCGCGAACATCCGTCACGGACGCAAGTTCCTTGGCGGCCTTAGCGTTCTTGGCGTGAGGCCGTCCGCTTTTAGACTGTTTGCCAAAACTCATTTCCAGTGCCGGCGCCGCCCCCACCCCACACCCCTCCCAGGAGGGGAACACCGTTGCGAGCGCGCCCGACCCTGCTCCCCTCCTCGGAGGGGCCGGGGGTGGGTGCGCCCGGAAATGAATTTTGGCCAGCACGAGAACCACCTCGTTCCGGTTTAGAGACCTTGGCGTGCGACCAGGAGCGACTCACGGCCGATCCGGCACTTCAATCACATCGCCATCCCGCAGCCAGAACTCCGGGGCATTGCTGCCACTGCAATCCAGCACCCATTCGCGCGGTTTGCGGCCCCCCGGCTCGGCCCGCGTGACTTTCACCCGCGTCAAGTCCGACGAGGCCAGCAGCAGGTTTGAGCCATAAAGCACCGGTCGCAACCAGAGCGATGCCCCGGTCGTCACGAACGGCTGGGAGTTACCCTCCAGAAAGTCAAACTTCGGGCCGATGGTCACCTTGGCTGCCTGGCCTTTCACGACGATTTCCACCGTTCGGGTGAGGCATTTGTTGAAGGTCTTCAAGCCCGCGCGGCTAAAGCCATCCCAGCGCTCGCCCAATCCATGATCGGTCTCCGGTATCACAATCTCATCGCCCCACTTCAATTCAATGTTCTGGCTGCAATCCCCATCCCGGAGCAACGCGGTCACATCCACGACCCGCTCGTCCCATTTCTTCCCGTCTGCGGATGGTCGGCGCAACCGGACTTTGGTCAGATCCGGAAAGCTAAACGAATCGCTCCGAAAATCGTTCATCGCCAGCAGTTGGGTGCTGTCGCGCTTGCCCAAGCCCGCGCCCGTGTATTCATTCAGGAATTGATACTGCACCCCCAACACGTCCAGCAAGGTGAAGCTGGAAGCTTCGATTCGGCCTTTCGTGAAAATGGTTTTTGCAAGGCCCGCCGCCGGACGCGTGATCTGAATGCGATCGAACGCCGGCAGATTGTCCAACGCGCCATGCTCGCGCAGCAACGTGGCGACATCGTCGGGTTTAGCTTTAGCCTCCCCGGCCGATGTGGAAGATGCGCGAACCGGAATGGGCGCGGGCATAGCTGGCCTCGGCGGCAGCATTCCAACACCACCACCAACCGTCTGGCTATTCCCCTTCACATAGTCGAGCGGCGTTTTGCCCTGCTTATCTCGCAAGTTCACGTCCGCGCCCGCTTTGATCAACAGCTCCACCAGATCCATCCGATTGCCAGACGCGGCCCAATGCAGCGGCGTCTTGCCGTTCGGGTCCGGCGCATTCACGTTCGCCTTGGCTGCGATCAACGCCTGTGCCACCTCCTTGCTTGCAAAATCGATCACCGCCAGCAGCAGCAGCGGATGCTTGTAGGGGTTGAGCCTGTCGGGATCGGCTCCGCCCGCCAGCAGCGCCCGCACCGTTTCGGGATTCCGCTGACCGACGGCATGGAGCAGCGCAAAATTACCTTGTGCATCTGTCAGATTTGGCTCCGCCTTGTGCTTCAACAGCAGAGTTATCAATTCCGCATCTTTCCCGCTGGCCGCCTGCATCAAGGGCGTCACCCCATATTGCCCCATCAACGCGGTGACATTCGGGTTGGCACCTTTTTCCAACAACAACCTCACCACCTCGCGATGTCCGCCGCCCGTCGCCAAGTGCAATGGCGTTGCCCCGCCAGTTTGATTTTCTGCCCCCACGGCGTTCACATCCGCTCCGGCCGCGATCAACAACGCCGCCACCTCGGCACTGCCCTTGGCCGCCGCCACATGAAGCGCGGTCTCGCCGAAAATACTGCGCAGCGTCACATCCGCGCGATTGGTCAGCAAGAGTTGCGTCAGGGCTACACTACCGCGCGCGGCAGCCATATGTAAGGCCGAACCGTAGTTATGGCGATCGCCGGAAACACTTGAGCCGGACGGGACTTTGTTCACAAGATTTACGTCCGCCCCCCGCGCCAACAACGCCTTCGCCATGGGCAGCGACCCCTGCTGGACCGCTGCCATCAAAGGCGTATTGTCAACGACATCTTTGGAATTCGGGTCCGCCTTGGCCACGAGCAACGACTCCACAACCGATGGGAAATTACGCGCCACCGCAAAGTGCAAGGCGGTTTTCGAGCCGGCTTTCGCGTCCACCTCCGCACCTCGGGCAATCAAAAGCTCCACCATCTTTTTGTGACCGTTTTGCGCAGCATAACCCAACGGCGTCCAGCCTTGGGAAGAGGCAAAGTTTACATCCGCACCGTTGCTTAGGAGATACTCCGCGACCCGTAACTGCCCCTTTCCAGCCGCTTGAGCCAACGGCGTGAGATCCCCATTCACGCCCTCCCTGCGGGCATTGATGAGATCGGGGCTGTTCTGGATCATCGCTTGGATGCGGCGGATTTCAGCCTCCTCCTCGTCCATGACGGTTGTGACGGTCGCCGCAGGTTGCTGCTCCGCGCCAACGGTCGCAGCCGCCGAAGCTTGTCGGGCCTTGAGCGCTTGCTCGTTGAGTTCCAGCATCTGCCTTGAGCCGGCGGCTAACTGATTGGCCCGGGCGTCAATGCGATCTTGATTTGCTTGAACTTGCTCTTTAGCAGTTTTCACCACGGCACTGTCTTCGCTATTGGACTGGCGCAGAACCTCAAGTTGTTTGATGAAGGCGTCGCGTTGTTTGGTAAAGGCTTCGATGATTTCGTCGTTCGAATACATCGCTGCCAATGCCGCAGTTCGGTTGGTCTGCGGCAGGGCATCGATTGCTGCTACTCTCATTCGCGCCAACTCGGTATGCGAATGCAGCTCTTCAAGCGACATCAGCCGCCCACTGCTTTGCGACCGAACAGGGCGCAACCCCGCCAGATTCTGCCGGCTCAGGGTGACGAGGGTGGTTTGCTCGGCAAAGTCGCGGACGATGCGTTCGTATTGCGCGGCGGCTTCGTTGGTCTTGCCCTGCTTGCGATACACTTCTCCCAGCCGGAAAATCGCCGTCGCCCCGATCTGCCGGTCCTTGTCGAGTTGTTTGACGAGACTTTCATAAGCCACGCTGGCCGCGTCCAGATTGCGATTCGCCTCCTCCTCGAACAACCCGCGCTGCAACAACCCGCTCAAGTCATTCGTGGCGGCTGAGGCGGAACAGATCAGAATAATGGGAGCAGAATAATAAAAAACTCGAAGGGCTTGGCGGCGGAAGGCAAACGAGAATCTTGATTTCATGCTTTCAAGGATGCGTGGATCGCGCGTTTGAGTTGTCATGGTTATGTAAAATCTTCCGATGATTCTGATCCCATTATTCTGACTTTTCCCCCTTCAAGACAGGCCAGGGCAGGGCCGGTCAGAATGATGGGAGCAGAATAATAAAGGACTCGAAGAATCTGGCGGGTGAAGGCAAGGAAAGATTTGGCTTTCATCTTCGGAATCATGGCTGCGTTGAAAGTTTCAGTTGTCACGCTTTTGCAAAATGTTCGGATGATTCTGATCCCATCATTCTGATTTTCCCCCTTCAAGGCAGGCCAGGGCAGGGCCGGTCAGAATGATGGGAGCAGAATAATAAAGGGCCCGAAGAATCTGGCGGGTGAAGGCAAGGAAAGATTTGGCTTTCATGTTTGGGATCATGGTCGAGTTGAAAGTTTCAGTTGTCATGCTTTTGCAAAATCAGTTTTCCAACCACGAAACACACGAAAGCCGGAACGAAAAATTGCGGCTGTCAGTTCCGTGCCTCATTTCGTGTGTTTGGTGTATTTCGTGGTTCCCAAATCCAGTCTCCCCGTTCGGGCGGCGTTGGTTCTCATGTTCCGATGATTCTGCTCCCATTATTCTGACTTTTCCAACCGGTACCCCACGCCATGCACGGTCTTGAGCCAGCGCGGCGACTCGGGATTCTTCTCCAGCTTCGCCCGCAGACTGCCGATGTGCGTGTCCACCGTCCGCGTGGTCGGGAACGCCGCGTAACCCCACACCACGTCCAGAAATTTTTCCCGCGACACCGGCTCGCCCGCCGCCTCGGCCAGCAAACGCAACATGGCAAATTCCTTCGCCGTGAGATGAATCTGTTTCCGCCCGCGCCCCGCCGTTTGCCGGGCCAGATCAATTTCCACCTCGCCCAGCGTGAGTTTCGTCGGCGACTTGCCTTGTCGTTGCGTGCGCCGCAACAACGCCCGCACCCGCGCCAGCAATTCCTCCGTGCTGAACGGTTTCACCAGATAATCATCCGCGCCCACATCCAGCCCGTTCACGCGATCCTCAATCTGCCCCTTCGCCGTGAGCATGAGCACCGGCGTCACGTGCCCGAGCCGCCGCAACTCCGCGCAGACCGCGAAGCCATCGAGCTTGGGCATCATCACATCGAGCAGGATGAGATCGGGCTTTTCCGCCACCGCTTTGCGCAACCCGGCTTCGCCATCAGCGGCGGCAAGCGCGCGATACCCTTCGCCCTCCAGCACGTCGGCCAGCGCCGTGCGCATGGGCGTTTCGTCTTCAATAATCAGGATGCGTGACATAATGTTTGAACAGGAGGGAACAGAGATAACAGAGACAAACAAATCATTTTTCCTTCCCCTCCGTTCCCTCTGTTTGCTCCTGTTGAGTTACCGGCAATTCAATCGTGAAGCGGCTGCCTTGGCCCATTTCACTCTCCACGCGCACGCGGCCGCCGTGCGCCTGCACGACATGCTTCACAATGCTCAATCCAATCCCCACGCCCGGCGTCTCGCGCCGCAACTCCGAGCCGAGCCGGTAGAATCGCTCGAAAATCTTTTCCTGCTCGGACGCCGGAATGCCCGGGCCGTGGTCGGAGACGGAGAGGTGGATAGTGGATGGTGGATTGTTGATAGAGCCTGCCCGTTCGAGGTTGGAGGTTGGATGTTGAATGTTGAATGTTTCCCCCCTTGTTTTTAGTTCCACCAGCACCGTTTCCCCCTTCGGCGAATGTTTGATCGCATTATCAATCAGGTTCACGAGCGCCTGCTGGATCGCGCGCCCGTCCAGATTCAGTTCCACGCGGCCCCTCACCCCGTCCCTCTCCCCTTCGGAAGGGGAGAGGGTGGCCGTCAGGCCGGGTGAGGGGAATTCGCGCGGCACAGATTGCTCGCTCGTTTCCTCCGCGCTTTGGGCGTTGGACGTTGGATGTTGGACGTTGGATGTTTCCAGCCTAACCCCGCGTTCCTCCGCATACGGCCGCATGAGCTTCACCGTCTGTTCCACCAACGCGCTCAGGTCCGTCGGCTCGAACTCGTATTGTTTACGGCCCTGCTCGATGCGCGAGAAATCCAGCACGTTTTCGATCAGCGCCGAGAGCCGCCGACATTCCTGCCCGATGAACCGGAAATACTCGTTCTGCTTTGCCGGCTCGGAAATTTTCCCACGTTCCAAACTCTCCGCCAGCAACCGCACCGACGCAATGGGCGCGCGGAGTTCGTGAGAGACGCTGGAGACGAAGTTGGATTTCTGCTCATTGAGCAACAGTTGGGCCTTGAGATTCCACTGCATCTGCCACGCAGCCATCGCCGCGATCACCGTGGCCATAACTATGAGCGCAGAAAAAAGCAGCAGCCGTTGTCGCTGCTTGGCATAGAGCAAATTCGGGTCGCCAAGATGGACGGCAGCCGTTAATACACTCGGGTTCAATGCCCCGGCTAACAATTCCGCCTTGCTCGCCAGCAGTGATTGCGAATCCGAAGCTGGGCCAAAATGCCGCCCAAATAGTTCCACATCTGCCGACAAATAACGCGGCCATTGCTTTGTGCTGTTTTGCGTCGCCTCTCGCACCGCAGTCTCCACCACAGATGCTGGAATCACCGTTACGAGATGGTTGACGTTGAACGCTACGTTGGTCGTCGCCGTGTTGAGCAGATGGTTGATGGTTGTATTCGTGATTATTGCGGGTGAGGCGTTGGCCTGCACAAAATAGTTTTGGCCGGCTTCCCCCAGCAAGCGGGCTGACCGCGGCTGGCCGCGCTCCTGCCACTGCGACAAAAGAACTTGCGTGCGCCGCTCCATGATCCACAGCGCTTGGGCTGCTTCAATCCGACCAACCAAGGCTGGGAAAGTTTCACGAACCCGAACCGCTGCTGCATCAAGAAGCCGTTCCGTCATGAATGAGGGATGCCGGAAGCCGATGGAAACGAGTCGGGCGACCAACGCACTCATGGTTTGTTCGGACTCGACCAATTGAATGGCGCGATACAGCGCCAAATCGCCAATTTGAACGCCGCTGGGTGTGGTGTCGTCCCAATTGCCGCCCAAGTTGCACAGACGGTTGGCTTGGGTGTCTCCTGAGCCTTCAGCCAATTGTGCATGCAGAAATTGGAGGTTTGCCTGCAACCCGCGCGTCCCGGAAATCTCGCGTTGAAACTGCGCAATTCCATCAGGCATTCGATGGGAAGTCAGGGCGGCCCGTTCGAGAACTTCCCACTTGGAAATTAACTCCGGCGGCACAGTCAGCACCCATTCAGGCGGCTGCGGAATCGCAAGTGACTGGGCTGGGTTGGTGCTTCCCGAATCGAACACGTAGCACTGTGCGCGAGGCGACCCGGCATGGGTGATATCGGGAAAATTTACGCTGATCGGAAGCGCCTCGTCTCCGGGAGAAAAGGAATCGCAAGCCATGCGGATCAGAGCATTTCGCGCCGCCTCCACTTCCAGAATATATTGATCCACAGACTTGCTGACGCGGGCCCGGCAATCGCCCGCCAGCGAGTCAGCCAATGCTTGAGCCAGGATCGCGGCATTTTGTTGTGCCTGCCGCCGGTCTTCCTTCAAGAGCAGCAAGCCAGCGATCCCAAGACTGGCAATAATCAAGACCAACAGACGCGCCAGCCAAGATAGGCGGTGATTTGATTTGGCAGGCGGCGCGGTCATTGGCGTTCCATTTGTGGCCAAGACTAGGTGGACGGCAAGCCGCAGTTGTCATGGATTTGCAAAATCGCCGAAGCCAAACCGCGAAATACGCGAAATACGCGAACCAGGGAAAGACACGGATTCAGAAAACCCATTCGCGGCAATTCACAAAATTCGCGGCACAGCCTTTTGATTTCCCCTTTCGCGTATTTCGCGTGGTTTGCGGTTGTTCCCTTCATTCCCCTGCCGAACATTCCCTTGCCTTTTCCCTTCCCATTCCGGCGGGGGAATGTTCGGCAAAGGAATGAAACCGGGAGTATGTAGATAACGCAAACGAGCCACCACGCTGGCGTTTCGGATGGTTCGGATAATACAAAATGCTCGAAATTTTCGGTTAATAACATTCGCAACCTGCGGCCTGAGATTGCCAATTTGCGTTATCTACATACTCCCGAATGAAACTGCGCTTGGACGGTTTTTGTCCCACCAGCCATGCGAGACTGCGACCGTAATTGCCGGAGCGCGAGCGGTCCCCGCTCGCAGCGCGGGACTGGAGAATGACGCTTGAAAATATTCCACGTCGTTCTGGCGGGCGGAACGCTGCGGGCGGGGACCGCCCGCGCTCCGCTGAAATGTGAACAAGTCGTCGTGGCTGGGTAATGTGCGGCGGACTAATTTAATTCGCGGTAGCAGCCGCCGTGAGGAGGCTCAAGCTTTGGTTGAAACCCACAAATTGATATGAGTTTTCTTACATCGCTTTTGGTGCTTGGACTGGTTTTTATTCCCTTGCCAAACATTCCCCTGCCTTTTCCGCTCCCAAGCGAGGCAGAGGAATGAACGGCAAAGGAATGGAAGCCTGGACGGCGGTTGTCACACCACCGGGGCCAAACAACGCGGATGAAAGCGCTAACGGCGGAAACCAAACCAAGGTCGGTTGTGAATGCTGATAAAACCCAAACCTTGCCAGCCCGCGGCGCGGCGAGCAATCCGGTGAATCGCTTCGAGCCGATTCATCTGGAGCGCGACGAGGATTGGAATCCCGAGGAGGACGCGCTGCCGACGACGAAGTTCTTCCACGATCGCACCCAGACGATTTTGAATCGCAACGACAGCCCGGACATTCCGTTTGAATACAGCCTCAATCCCTATCGCGGCTGCGAGCACGGCTGCATTTACTGCTACGCGCGGCCGTTTCACGAGTATCTCGGCTTCTCGTCCGGGCTGGATTTCGAGACGCGCATCATGGTGAAGCTGGAGGCGCCAAGATTGTTGCGCGCCGAACTTTCTGCCCCGAAGTGGCAGCCGCAAACCATCTCCATGAGCGGCGTGACGGATTGTTATCAGCCCGTCGAGCGACGCTTGAAAATCACGCGTGGTTGTCTGGAAGTGCTGGCGGAATTTCGCAATCCCGTCGGCATCGTCACGAAAAACCAACTCATCACGCGCGATCTGGATTTGCTCGCCGAACTCGCGCGGCATCAGGCGGTGGTGGTGTGGGTTTCCGTGACCACACTTGATGCCGACTTGCGCAAAGTCATGGAGCCACGCACCTCACCGCCCGCCGCGCGATTGGCGACAATCCGCAAACTGGCTGAGGCAGGCGTGCCTGTCGGCGTGATGGTCGCGCCGGTCATTCCCGGACTGACCGATCATGAGATTCCCAATATTGTCGCGGCGGCAGCGGAAGCCGGCGCGAAGTTCGCCGGCAGCGTCACGCTGCGACTTCCATTCGCCGTCGCACCACTCTTTGAGCAATGGCTCGCCACGCATTTTCCCGACCGGAAAGAAAAAGTGCTCAATCGCCTGCGTTCCCTGCGCGGCGGCAAACTCTACGCCGCGCAATTCGGCAAACGCATGACGGGCGAAGGCATCTTCGCCGAGCAGATTGAACAGATGTTCAACGTCGCCTGCCGGCGCGCGGGCATTGCGAACAATCACATTCAGCTTTCAACGAAGTCGTTTCGATGTCCGGGGGGACGGCAACTTGGGTTGTTTGAATCGTGAGCTATGGGATAATCAACTGATTTGTTGCAATCGCCTGCGCTTGAAATTTTTCCGCCAACCGGTGCATCTTCACCACTTCAGCGTGGCCATCAGCAAACACCATCACTCCCAATGTTTGCGCCGCGTTCTTCACATCATGGAGTTCCTTGGTCCAACTCATAGCGGCATCGTTCGTAATCAAAAGCAATCCGGGTTTCACGGGTTGATTGTTCACAGCAAGATGGCGGTCGCCTGCAAGAATCATCGCGGCGGGATTGGATGTCAGTGCCAGCGAGGTATGCAGCGAAGCAAAGTAGCTGAGGTTGGTGTTGCTGAAGCCGGAGTAATTGGTTGCTGCCGCTCGACGGGCTTTGTCAGTGGGACAGATGAAAATGTCAGGTTGATGCAGGTATGAGGTGAGTTTCAAAAAACTGCCTGCTGCGGTGCTATCCGCCGGAGTTGAAACCTGCCACGGCGGCTGATTCGAGTTGTCTTCAGAATAGAGCAGAAACCCGAGACCGATCTGTTTGAGGTTTAGCATGCATCGAATCTGTTTGGCGGGTTCTCTATTTCCGGTCCCCGCCGGAAGCAGCAGCACAAAGAGAATTCCAACAATGGCCAGCACCACGAGCAATTCAATCAAGGTGAAGGCTTGTTTGACCACGAAGATTGCTGTGGGCTTCATAGCTGCACGATAGCCAGCGCCGGAAGGCGGGCAAGCCGGTTCTTTGCCGCAGTTTGGTAGCAGCCGCGGTGACGAGGCTCAAACATCCATTGCTTACAACAGGAGCGAGAATTAGAGCCGGTTTGAAAACTCCGCGCCGGAAACCCGGAGCAAGGATGCTCCGGGCACCCGCGGGCCGGATGCCCGCGCTACGCCGTAACGCAGGCATCCTGCCTGCGGGTTCGGGCGGCATCCCTGCCGCCAGTTCCGGGTTTTCAAACCGGCTCTTAGCCGGGACCCTGCAGCAGCAACTCCTTGCGCCGCACGCCAAGGACGCGGAGGACGCAAAGGGGGGAAGTTTCGGTCGTGTTCCGGGTGCCGTTGCTGGTACTGATTAGGTTGCGCTATGTCAGCGTTTAATCCGGCTGGTTTGCTTTGCGGCCTTCGCGTCCTTGGCGTGCGGCACAATTGATCTTCAACGGCATGGTTCCGGTTTAGAGCCTCCTCACATCGGCTGCTACGGAGATCAGCGGAAATAAGCGTCGTAAAGCAGCTTCACCGTGATGGTCAGCACGACGGTGATGAACACGGGTCGGATGAATTTTGTGCCGCGTTTCATCACCATTTTGCTGCCGAACCGCGCGCCGATGAGTTGCCCGACGCCCATCACTGTGCCGGCCAGATAATTCACCTGACCCGCAAGCGCGAAGACCAGCACGGAACAGACGTTGCTCGATAAGTTCATCGCCTTGGTGTAAGCGGTGGCGCGGGTGAGGTTGAAACCCATCGCCAACACAAAAGCCATCGTCCAGAACGTCCCCGTGCCCGGACCGAAGAAGCCGTCGTAAAATCCGAGCGCCAGCCCGAAGATCAAATCGAAGCGATGTCGCTCAAAGCGCGGTTTGGTTTCCTTTTCGCCCAGGTTCGGATTGCGCAGCGAATACACCGCCACCGCGATAAGGAGCAGGGGAATGATAACCTTGAGCGTGTTCGGTCCGATCTGGCGCACGCCCAGGGTACCGAAGATGGCGCCAAGGAAGGTGATCAAGCACCCGCGCCAACAATCGGTCAGTTCCACCGCGCCGGCCTTGGAATAATGCCATGTGGCGCTGGCCGAGCCAAACGTGGCCTGCAGCTTGTTCGTGCCGAGCGCGACCTGCGGATCGCCGCCCAGGCTGAGGATCATCGGCAATGTGATCAAACCGCCGCCGCCCGCGATGGAATCCACGAAGCCCGCCACGAGTCCCGTGGTGAACAACAACGGCAGCTCCCAAAGATGACCGGCGTCGGAAAGGGAAGTGATCATACGACAAACAAATCCAACCGTTGCGTTTCTCGCTGCCTGGCCCCTCACCCCGTCCCTCTCCCCATCGGATGGGGAGAGGGTGGCCGTCAGGCCGGGTGAGGGGAATTCGTCCGCGCTCTTTATTTCATCTGCGATTATTCCAACGCCGCCGCGCGGATGTTGCGGAACTCGACTTTCATCTTGAGTCCGGGATGCACCTGCAATCCCAGCGGCGCACCGCCGACGTAGCGTGCTTCGGTGTATTGACTGATCTGTTCGCCGTTGAGCCAGACGGTGAAGGTGTCGCCTCTGGCTTCGATGCGAAATTTGTTCCAATCGTCGGCCTTGAAAATTTTCTCAATGCCCTTCGTGTGCCCGGCTTCGGGATAACCGACCTTGGGATTGAGCGGATGCTTGGCGAGATAGAATGCGCCGGTCATGTCCTTTTTCAAACTGCGGGAGATGCCGAATTGCACCTGCAATTCCGGTTCGCGGAACATCACGCCGCTGTCAATTTCGCCGGTCCAACGCACTTCGAGTTCGACCACGAAGTTGGTATAGGCGCGTTCGGTGTGGAGAATGTGACCTTTCAACTGCTCATTGTTCTCGCCGATGAGTACGCCGGTTTCCACACGCCAGAATGGATTCGGCTCGGGAACTTTCCAGCCGGTGAGATCGGTGCCGTTGAAAATGGGTTTTAGAGCGTTGGTGTTTTTTGGGGCGGTCAGCGCGCAGCCGACGAGGGTTGCGAGGCCGAAGCCGACGATGAGGAGGCGGATGGTTTTCATGGATTCAGGTTTAACAACGCGAACATTAAGATGGCCGAGGCCGTCCCGTCCATCGTTGGTTCGTTCGTGGCATAATCTCTGACGTCGTCGTGGTAAACCGCTTCACCTTGAAATTCCGCGAACGGATCGGGGCGCGACAGGCTGACGCCGCGCAACGATTTGAAGATGCGTTCATAGACCGGCCCGTCCACAAGTCCACCACGCACCGGACGCTTGAGCAGTTGCACCGTCATGAGGTGGACATCCGTCGGAAATTCGCCGCCGATCTCGGTGAACATCGTCGTGCCCCACGGATTGCGACCAAGCAGCCAGTCGCGTTGCTTGGCAGTGAACTCGCGATAACGAGAGTCGCCCGTCATGCGCTCATACATCAGGCATTGGGTGACGAGCGCGGTGAGCAAGTTGTTGGAGCACCAGATGAACGGCACGCCGACGCGATAGGGATTCTTCTCCCCGGCAGCGATGCAGCGCTCGATGCCGGCACGATAATATCCCGCGAGCAACTTTTGAAACTCCGCGTCCACGAGGTCGTAGAGCCGGAAGTGGCCGATGTTCATGAACGGGTAATACTGGTAATGACCCGTCTGCTCTTTGCCCATCCAACCTTCGTCCGCCGCCAGCTTGGCGTAACGCTTCGCATCGTCGAGAAATCGGCTCTCCTTCGTCGCGCGGAATAATTCCGCCGCGCCCCATTCCATGTCGTCGGCCCAGGTGGTTTCCTCGTAACGATACGGCGCACCGTAGGAGTTGCCCTGCTGCATGCCTTCTTTTGCGCGACCGAGTTCATAGACTTCCAAACCCGCTTTCAAACAGCGCGCCGCGAATTCCTTTTGCTGCGGATCGTCTTTCCAGATTTGATACGCGAGTGCCATGGCGGCCGCATAGCGCCCCGCGAGATTCGCGACGCCGGTGGAAGCGCTTTGATATTGTTTCAAACCCTGCGGCTTGCCGTCGGCGAAATAAACCGGCCGCGCTCCGCCTTTGCCCCAGCCGTAATCCACCGTTTCGTTCTGCGGCAATCGCCAGCCCGCGTGATCGCGATCATCGGCGACCTGATGATAAAGCTGGTCGGGCGCGGGATGCAGTTTCAGCAACCAGTCCAAACCCCAGCGCGCTTCGTCGAGAAGGTCGGGAATGCCGTTGGGGCCGGGTAAACCAAGCGCGTTGACCTCATCTGCTTCGATCGGACTACGGGCCGCTTTGCCCCTCACCCCGACCCGCTCCCCTTCCGAAGGGGAGCGGGGGATCAATCGGTCGCGCGCGGGCGGCTTGGAATTTGATTCGCCAAGTTCATACGCCAGCAGCATCTGCGCGGTCGCATTGCCGGAGGTGAGCAGATATTTCAATAGATCCCCCGCATCGTGCCAGCCGCCGCGCGCGTCGAGCGACGTTCCGTTCGTCCCTGGCCCAAAAACGGTGCGCCCGTCCGCTTGATGACAATTTGTTTTCAGCCACGGATTAAATCCACAGCGCTGCTGTTGCATGAATTCCAACAACGCCTCGGGCAGTTGCGCCGTCGCGTCCGCACCAATCGTGAACGCAAACGACTTCGCCTCGCCCAGCGTCACGACGTAGCGCCCGGCCTTGGTCAGCGCGGAGAAATCCAGCTCAGCATGGTTCGTGAACTGTCCCCACGCTGCGCCAGCAACAACGCGCGCGGTATTCGTGAAGGAAATTTCGCCTGAGGTCGCGCTTGCGATGGAAAAAGTCTTCGGCAGCGGCTGAAGCGAAAATGCCACGGCGCTCTTCACCGCCGCCGGCGCAAAGCCAACCTGATTGACGCGCACATAAATTTCTTCCGCCGCCGCCGAGGTCAGCGTAAGCGCAATAATGCCGAGGAGTGTTTTCATGTCATTTCGCGGGGGCGAGCAAATCATCTACCCGGATGAATTCGTATCCTTTGCCCGCCAGATCGTCGAGCAGTTCGCCGAAGCGGGTATGGAATTTGTCCGCGCGCCCCGGCCCGCTGCCGATGTGCAGCAGCAGGATGAAACCGTTCAAGCCGTGCGGATCGGTTTGCTCGCGCTTGATAATGCTTTCAAAGATAGCCTGCGACGAAGCGAAGTTCTTGTCCGCCTCACCGGTATAGTCGGCATGCGAACGCGTGCCGGGCGTGTAGTTGATGACTGTGCAACCGAGTTCGTTGGCCCAATTCACAATCTCCAGATTGTAGTGCTCGAACGGCGGAATGAAGAAACGTCCGGCGCGGGCTTTCAGCTTCAACTGCTCGTATCGTTGAAAGTTCCTTTCCAAGTCGGACTGAAATTCTTCCCGCGTGACCAAGGTTTTCCGCTCCTTGTCCCACGAGCAATAGAGCAGGTGTTTGTCCGAGTGAACGCTGAAGTAATGCCCGTCCGCGGCGATACGTTTGACCAGCGGCTGAAAGGTCGAGTTGGTCAGAAACGCGCCGGTGAAGAAGAACGAAGCCTTGGCGTGATGCCGGTCCAGTTCATGAAGGATGGTTTCCCCGCCTTCGGCAAATCCGTGGCCGGTGAACGCGAGGGCGAGGGCCTTGCGGGTCTTGTCGCCGCGCGTGATCCCGCCTTGGAAGGTCTCCAACCGGCTGCGATCCAAGACCACGGCCGAAGTGTTGGTCTGCGGCCCCCGGCAACCGGTCGCGCTGCACACGCCCGCCACCAGCAGCAAAATGTAACCAAAACAAAACCCGCGCTTCACGCGCCCAGCTTGTCCGGGCCAGACACGCTGCCGCCAGAAAATTATTGGAGTATCCGCCGTGTCCCCCGCGCCCGCCGAGGCAACGCCACTGGAAAGCGGCGGGGCCGCGACCGGATCGCTCCCAGGAGGTGTGATTGAAAGTGCCGCGCGGGTTCGGCTCTTACTCTTAATCTTGTTATTAAGACGTGTTTTCAAAATGCTGGAGGGGGACAGTGGGTGGAATGGTTGATCGTTCGCCCTCACCCCGGCCCTCTCCCCCAGGGAGAGGGGGACACGCTCGCGGCCCCCTCGACGTATTGACGTTGACGGGTTTTACCACGTCCAACAACCGGGAACAAAAGGACGAGGCTATCTTTCTCCCTCTCCCGGGGGAGAGGGCCGGGGTGAGGGCGAGTGTTGCACTGACAATCAAGCTGGGATTCATTGCGCCCCAAGGCCGCTGGAACACATTTTGAAAACATGCCCTGATCTTAATCGCGGCAGGGGGAGAGATTAAGAAAAAGATTACGATCAAGATTAAGAACGGGTGATGGGAGTGGCGCGTTTCTGGACCATCACAGCCAAACCACCGCTTGACACCCCGGCGGTTTTCGCGAAGCTTCGCCAAACGGACAAAATCATATTGCGCCCATGAGAATACGCCTCGCCCCCTCCCGAGTTTCGCTTGTCGTCGTGCTGGCTGGCGTGGCCATCACCGCGTTGGTTCTCACCGGGTGCAAATCCACGCCATCCTGGGCCGGACCGAGTTTCAAGCCGTTGTTCGACGGTCAGACCCTCAACGGCTGGGCGATCGTGGATCAAAAAGGCGACGGCTACGGCGTCACGAATGGGGTGATTTATTGTGCCAAGGGTGGCGGCGGAAACCTGATGACGGAAAAGGAATACGACAACTTCGTGCTGCGCTGCGAGTTCAAGCTGGAGGAAGGCTCGAACAACGGCATCGGAATCCGGGCTCCGCTCACCGGCGATGCTTCCTATCTCGGCATGGAAATCCAAATCCTCGAAGAGGGCGCGGCGGAAAAGGGCAAGTGGGGCCGGCTCAAGCCGGAGCAATATCATGGTTCGATCTACGGCGTGGTCGCCGCCAAGAAGGGCGCGCTGAAACCGCCGGGCGAATGGAACACCCAGACCATCACGGCCAACGGCCGCCAGATCACGGTGGTGTTGAACGGCGTCACGATCCTGGATGTGAATCTCAACGACCTCAACGACCCGGCCAAGATCGCCAAGCATCCCGGCCTGTTCCGCGAACGGGGACACATCGGTTTCCTCGGCCACGGCGATTACATCGAGTTTCGCAACATCGGCATCCGCGAACTGCCCCGCACCGCGAGCACGGAAGGTTTCACGTCCATGTTCAATGGCGAGGATCTGAAGGGTTGGAAGGGCTTGGTGGGCAATCCGAAGAAACGCGCGGCCATGTCCCCGGCGGATCTCGCCGTGGCGCAGGCGCAGGCGGATGATCTGGCCAAGGCCAACTGGAAGATCGAAAGCGGCGCGCTGGTTTACCGCGGCACCAACTACGACAATCTCTGCACGGTGAAGGATTACGTGAACTTCGAGCTGCTGGCCGACTGGAAGATCGAACCTTACGCGGATAGCGGCTTGTATCTCCGCGGCACGCCGCAGATCAACATTTGGGACCCGCACACCCAGCCCACGAAATTAGGCAGCGAAGTCGGCAGCGGCGGGCTTTACAACAACACGACCAACGTCAGCAAACCGCTGCTCGTCGCCGACAAACCCATCGGCGAATGGAATCGCTTCCGCGTCATCATGGCCGGCGACAAGGTCCACGTCTTCCTCAACGACGAACTCGTCGTCAACGGCGTGACGCTGGAGAATTATTGGCAGCGGGATCTGCCGCTCCTGCCGTTCGGCCCCATCGAACTCCAGGCGCACAAGTCCGTGGTGTGGTTCAAGAACCTCTACGTCCGCGAACTGCATCCGCAACCGAAATAATCACGTCGCCTTCCGATGGCGCAACCGGTCCAGCGCCACGGCGGCGATGATGATGCCGCCGATGACCATTTCCTGCACCCACTTCGGCCAGCCCATCTGCTGCCCGCCCATGTAAAGAATCGTGATCATCAGCGCGCCGATCAACGTGCCGAGAATTGAACCCTCGCCCCCATTGAAGCTCGCACCCCCGATGATGACCGCCGCGATGACGAACAGTTCATACATCACCGCGCTCGTCGGTTGCCCGATACCACCGATGTAGGAGAACTGCATCAAGCCCGCCACGCCGCAGAAAAATCCCCCCGCCATATAGACGAACAACTTCGTCCGTCCCACCGGCACGCCGCAAAGCCGCGCGGTTTCCTCGTTCGAACCCACCGCAAAGATGTGTCGGCCTAATCGCGTGTAGCGCAGAATGAAAGCCGACACCGCCACGCCCATGAGCAGAATCCAGATGCCCGTCGGCAAAATCTGCCAACTACGATTCGCGCTCGAAAGCGTCGGGTCCATGATGGTGTTGATCCAGGATTCTTCCGGCGGATAAATGTCGCGCTCCTTGGCAACGCCCTTGGCCAGCCCGCGGATCATTCCCATCGTGCCCAGCGTGACGATGAACGGCACGAGGCGCAATCCCACGACCATCGCGCCGTTGGCCAACCCGGCGAGCGTTGAGGCCAGGATTCCGGCCCCCACCGCAAGCAAGGGCGCGAGCGTCGGATGCAACGTCGCATACGCCACCGCCTGCCCGTCCGCGCCGGTGACTTGGATGTTCATCACATACGCCACCGTCACGACCGACAGCGCGATCAGCGAACCCGCCGACAAATCAATCCCCGCCGCAATGATGATCATCGTCATGCCGAGGCCCGCCGTGCCGTAAACGCAGGATTGGCGCAGGATGTTCTCCAAGTTGCGCAGCGTGTAGAACTTGCCGCCCTCGACCATGAAGGCGAAGAACGCAAACACGATGATGAGCGCGAGGAAGCGCCCGAGGATGTTGCCCCAGCCGGACGCGAGCGAGAACTTTGCTCCGCCCGATGTTGTTTCAACTTTGTCTGTCATGTGAAATTCAATTTCTTAACCACGAAACACACGAACTACACGAAAGCTTTCCGTCCTTCCTTTTCGTGTGTTTGGTGTATTTCGTGGTTAAACATCTTCCTGCCCAATCGCCGCCTTCAGCAGCGAATGTTCGTCCCACTTCGCCCGCTCGCGCGTCTCGCTCAACTTGCCGCGCGACATCACCGCGATGCGGTCGCATGTGCCAAGCAGCTCGGGAATGTAACTGCTGATCATCAGCACCGCTTTGCCGCGCGCCGCCAGTTCGTCAATCAACTGGTAAATCTGCGCCTTCGAGCCGACATCAATTCCGCGTGTCGGTTCATCGAGCAACAACACGTCCACATCGGCGTGGAGCAGCCGCGCGATGGCGACCTTCTGCTGGTTGCCGCCGGACAGCCCGCTGATGCGCTGCGCCGGACCTTGGCACTTGATGGGAATCTTCGCGATCCAAGGCTGGCACGCCTCGCGTTGACGCGAGGGCATGACCAAACCCATCGGCCCGAGTCCGCTCAAGCGCGACAACGTCAGATTGTCCGCAATGCTCAGGCCGAGCGCGAGTCCTTCCGTTTTGCGATCTTCGCTCACGAGGCCGACGCGCTGCGACCAACGTTCCTGCGGCGAAGCCACGCCGGAAAATTGCCCCACGCGGATCTCGCCCTGCATGACTCGGTTGAGCCCAAAGACCGCGCGCAGCAACTCCGTCCGACCCGCACCCACGAGGCCGGAAATGCCGAGCACTTCCCCACGCCGCAATTGCAGCGAAGCGGAACGCGGCTTGACCACACCACCGAGTTCCTTGATTTCGAGAATGACCTCGCCCGCCGTGCGCACTGAACGCGGATACAGGTCTTCGACATTTCGCCCGACCATCAGCGCGATGATCTTCTCGTTCGGAACTTCCGCCGTGACGCCGCTGCCGACGGTTTCACCGTCGCGCAATACCGTGAAGCGGTCGCACACCGCCCGGACTTCTTCGAGGAAGTGCGAGATGTAGATGATGGCAATGTTCTTCGCCTTGAGCTTGCGAATAAGGGCGAAGAGTTTCTCGATGTCCTTCGCCGTGAGCGAACTCGTCGGCTCATCCAGCACTAGCACGCGACAATCCAGCGCCACGGCGCGGGCGATCTCAACAAGCTGCTGCTGCGCGATGGAAAGCTTGCGGACTTCAATCTCCGGTGAGACGTGCGCCAAACCAACTTCCGCCAGCGCGGCGGTGGCGCGGCGTTTCATCTCCGGCCAGTTCAGCAATGGCCCACGCGTCGGCTCGATGCCGAGCAGGATGTTTTCCATCACCGAAAGATGCGGCGCGAGCGCGAGCTCCTGGTAGATCATCGCCACGCCGGATTTGCGGGCGTGGAGCGGATTGCCGGGCACGTAATCCGCGCCGTCGAGGAACATCTTCCCTTCGTCAGGCGGAATCGCGCCCGAGAGGATTTTCATCAAGGTGCTTTTGCCCGCGCCGTTCTCGCCAACGAGTGCCATGACTTCGCCAGGCACGACGGAAAGCTCCACGCCCTTCAGCGCCTTGGTTGCGCCAAAGCTCCGGCGCACGCCGCGCATTTCGAGACGGGGAGATTGTGTTAAACTCATTTTAGAACGGTGCGCCCGAGTTTGATTATGATTCAGGGTAGAAAATCAAACCGGGTTTGAGATTTTCAATTCGATCAAACGAATCCAATTCTTCGACTTTGCTGATTGCAAAAGTGGCAGGGTCGCTATCTGGGTTCAACAGCCTATTGCTTAACTCCTCAGCCTTCGGCTCGCTTTGAAAATCTTCCAAGGCAGCATGCCCTGCAAGCACATCATCTATTGCTTCGACAAAGCGCACCACCAAAACACCGTGTTTGGCAATTCGATCAGTTTCTAGCAACAGATTCTTTCCCTGCAAGGTGACTTTGAATTTTCGCACAACCGCTAATTACAGTCCGACTAGCTTCCTTACCTCCGCATCATTCGCCAGCTTCTCTTTCGTCACGAGCACCGTGCCGGTGTCCACCAGCGCGGGAACTTTTTCCTTCTTCACGACTTTGTAGAGCGTTTCAACGGCGAGATAGCCCATCCGCTCCGGGTTCTGCGCCACGAGCGCATCAATCTTACCCGCCTGCAAATCTTCAACCAGCCGTTTCGAGGTGTCGAAGCCGACGAACTTCACGTTCACCTTGATGCCGCCTTTGCGCAGATCGTCCAACGCGGACGCGACACCGATGGTGGAATAGAGGTTCGCGGCGAAGAGGCCGTCCAGTTCGAGCGCGCCGTTCTTCACGAATTTTTCGAGCGCGTTGGCGGCGGCGGTTTTGCAGCCTTCAATCGTGCCGGTGTCGGGATACGGATCAGCAGCAACAACAAAGCCCGCCGCCTTGACGGTCTCGATGAAACCCGCCGCCCGCGCCTCGGTGCTGCCGGTGCCTTGCACGAAACGCATGCACATGACCTTTGCGCCTTTCTTGTCGCCGACGAGCCGGACGAGTTCCTTGCCGCCGATGACGCCGCCGTTCTTGTTGTCCGTGGCGACGAAGCTGGAGTGCGCCGTGCCGTCCACGCCGGAATCGAACACCACCACCGGGATGCCCGCATCCACGGCCGCCTGCACCTGGCGCTTCATGGCCTTTTGATTGAGCGGCGCGAGGGCGATGCCTTTGACGCCAAGATTGACCATGTTCTCGATGATCTTGTTCTGCTCGGCGATCTC
The DNA here is from genome assembly GCA_964594985.1 of uncultured Bifidobacterium sp. GTDB lineage: Bacteria > Verrucomicrobiota > Verrucomicrobiia > Limisphaerales > JADLHS01 > JADLHS01. The sequence continues at coordinate 68,262 of CAZQNQ010000015.1, read as the reverse complement.
GGTTTCGGTGACCGTGCCTTCCCATTTGAGCGTGACGCCGAGGTCTTTGGCGGCCTTCTTCGCGCCATTGGCGACGGTTTCCCAGAATTCCCCACCGGTGCTCTTGGGGATGGCGGCGAGGACGAGGGTTTCAGCGGCAAGGGCATTACCAGTCAAAGCCAAGGCACAAGTCATGACTGCGAGGCGGGCGGAAAAAGTTGTCATGGGAAAGAGACTAAGAACCTGCCCGCATCTATTCAACCCTTTTGCCGTGCAGAAAGCTCATTCTCCCGGCGACAACATATCAGGTTATACTTGTGCCGCACGCAAAGGACGCAACGGGCGCAAAGTAAACAAAGAAGACCAGAGCCGGTTGACCAATCATCGCCGACAAAAGAAGTGTGACCCAAACTGAAGGGCGAAGCGGCAAACCAAATGCCGCGAAATTTCCCTTCCTTTGCGTCCTTCGCGGTCTTGGCGTGCGGCTTTTCCTGCTTCTTTCCGCTCCCTACACCGCGGCTTTCATTGTTTTTGATTGTTTCTGCGTTCTTGATGGTTAAGGTGACGCTGCATTATGAGCCCCCAAGCAATGGCAAGATTGATCGGGATCGCGATTTTGATTTTCGTCGCGGTCATCATGGCTTCGTCCGGCACCTACGTGATCCAACCCGGTTATCGCGGGGTGGAAGTCACGCTCGGCAAGGTGTCGCCGGCGTTCAAACCGGAAGGCTTCGGGTTGAAAGCGCCGTTCGTCACCAAGATTTTTCCCGTGTCCATCCGGCAACAGACCTCGCAGGAAAAGGCGGAATGTTACTCAGCCGACCTCCAGCAGGTGTCGGTGATGTTGCGGGTGCTGTATCGGATTCCCGAGGCTTCGGTCGTCAAATTGTTCCAGGGTTATCGCGGCGATGTGTTCGAGACGTTGGTGGCGCCGCGCGTGCATGAAGGCTTGAAGGAAGCCGCCGCGCAACAGAGCGCCGAGCAGATCGTCAAAAGCCGCGAACTCATCAAAGCCCGCGCGCTCGAATTGGCTCGCGCCAAACTTGGCCCCATCCTGGTGATCGAGGATATCGTCATCGAAGAGATCGCCCTCACGAAGGAACTCGAAGGCGCGATCGAACAAAAGATGGTGCAGGAACAGGAAGCGTCGAAGGCCAAGTTCACCCAGCAACGCGCGCAAATTGAAGCCGACACCATGGTGATCAAAGCCACCGGCGAGGCCAAATCCATCGTCATCCGCGGCGAGGCGCTCAAGGAAAACCCCGCGTTCGTCGAACTTCAGATCGTGGATCGCTGGGACGGCGTGCCGCCCCAGATCATCGGCAGCGGCGGCAACATCATGTTGACCCTGCCCGAAATCCAGAACCGCCGGAAATAAGGAATTACCATGGCCAATTCATCTCGTTCACCTAACTGGGGCGGCCCCGACGTGCAAATCCCGCCGTTTCTCCCCAAGCTCATCGCCGTCGCCATCGTGGTGTTTGCCATTGTGATCTTCGGTGCGTCCTCGAGTTACATCATCCAACCGGGCACGCGCGGGGTAAAAATCACCCTCGGCAAGGCTTCGGAACAATTCCTCCCCGAAGGCTTCGGTTTCCGCACGCCGTTCATCACCCGCATCGTCCCCGTGGTGATCCAGCAACGCACGGTGCCGTTGCGGGCGGATTGTTTTTCCTCGGACCTTCAGCAGGTCTCGGTGGAAATCCGCGTGCTCTATCGCGTCCCCGAAGCCTCCGTGGTGCAGATTTACCGGGAATTCGCCGGCGACCCCTTCGACAGCCTCATCGCGCCCCGCGTGCAGGAAGCGCTCAAAGAAGTCACCGCCGTGCTCTCCGCCGAACAGATCGTCAAGGGCCGCGATGAAGTGAAGGCCAAAGCCATTGTTGCCGCGCGCGGAAAGATTGGGGAAATGCTCATCGTGGAAGACATCGTCATCCGGGACATTCATCTCTCCAAGGAACTGGAAACCGCCATTGAAGCCAAGATGGTCGCCGAACAGGAAGCCGCCCGGGCGCGCTTCACGCAATTGCAAACGCAGGTCGAGGCCAACACCGCCGTCATCCGGGCGGAAGGCGAAGCCAAAGCCATCCGCGCACGGGGCGAGGCCTTGAAGCTCAACCCGGCGTTTCTGCGGTTGCAAATCGTCGAGAAGTGGAATGGCAAATCACCGCTGGTCGTTCCGGCGGACCCAAACAATTCCGGGCCGAACCTGTTGTTGCCGCTTGGGGCGATTGAAAAGGCGGCCAATCCATGAACCCGCGCGGGCGCGCGGTGGTACAGGCGCTTATTTTGGTGGGCGTTTTGGTGGCGTTATTTCTGATTTTCCCCCGGGTGCTCGCTTTTGTGGAAATGGGCGCGCGGGAACTCCGCTATTTCTGGTGGGTGATTCTCCTCGTCGCCTTGGCGATCTGGCTGGTCTGGGGATTTAAGAAAAAGCCGTAGCCGAAAGGCAAAGGAATGAACGGCAGGGGAATCATAACTGGGTTTAATTCCTTTGCCGTTCATTCCCCTGTCACCAGCTTGGGCTGGCGCGTCGTGTAATTCCCGGCGGCAATTTCGCTGCGAGATTGATCGAGCCTGGCTTTCACCTCGTCCTTCAGTTCGAGCTGATCTTTGAGAAAGTCGTCAATCCATGCGCGGAGTTCCTCGACTTGCGCGCGGGACAAGCGAGGAATGGCAGCTTCAATTTCTTGAACTGTGCTCATGGCCGCATGATAACCAGCCGCCGAGGTTTTGCAAAAGCTGTGTTCCTGGCCCTGTGCAAAGCCCGTAGGGCTGACATGTTTATAGTTTCGTCACACCAAACAAACCAAGCTCCGTCAGGAGCGGCATTCCCTGCATAACAAGCAATGTCGCTCCTGCCGGAGCTTGGGATTTTGAGCGGGGTTTCTATAAACATGTCGCGCCTCTGGCGCTGGAAAAACGGCGGTGAACGCACCGACCCGTCACGCCGAAGTCTGACGAAGGCGGAAGCCAGATGCTCCGCGAGGTTTGGTGACGCCTGGCAAACGCGCTAGCGTCTGGAATGCGGGTGGCTTTAGCACCGCTTTTGGACGGGATCGAGGAATTCTCGAACAGCGATCCGGCACCGGGTCGCCGTTTTGTTGTTGGAGCGCGGGCGGTCCCTCGCCCGCAGCGCTTCGCCAGACCACTGCGCGCCGCTCAATTCGTAAGCTTCTTTCCCTTTTCACACGCTGCGGACGGGGACCGTCCGCACTCCGGTGGCAAAACAGTTTGTTTTGACACTCGCCCTCATCCCGGCCTTCTCCCCCGAGGAGAAGGTGAATTCTCCGCCGCTGCTTTGGAAAATCGGGCGCTGATGAAATGCACGTCAACGAGCCATCAACGGCCGGACAAGCTCGCCTCCCTCTCCGTGGGGAGAGGGCCGGGGTGAGGGAGGCGTGAAACATTCTTGCACGCGATGGAAAAGCGGCGGTGAACATCGGCACCCCGCTACTTGATCCGCTCAAGTTCCACCGTCAGCCCGGCCAGACCGCTTTCGAGCACCTGCCGCAGTTTATCGAGCGCCACGCTGGCGGGGACAAGGATTTTGGCTTTGGCTTGAAACAAGGTTTCGCCGGACATCGGGGCGCTGACGCATTCGGTGGCGAGCTCTTCCACGTTGATGCCTTGGGTGCTGAGGGCGCGGGTGATCTCCCGCACGATGCCGGGACGATCCTGCCCGACGACTTCCAACGCAACCAACACGGCAGACGCGGAACTTGCCGCCGGTTCATCGCCGCGCACCACAATGGTGAGGCCCGAAAGTTTGGTGAGCGCAGCCTCCAACGGATGGCGCTGCGCCGCCGGCACGGCCACGCGGACGAGGCCGGCAAATTCGCCGCCGAGCCGGCACATGCGGCTTTCCAGCCAGTTGCCACTGTGTTCCGCCACGACTTTGGCGATGGATTCAACAAGGCCAGTGCGATCCGCGCCGATGACTGTCATCACGAGGGTGGTTTGCATGGGCAAAGTGTCGCGTCAGCCCGTGCGGATGACAAGTGCGGTTGTGCGGTGCAGCGCGGCGCGGCGGAATCGCCACTGCCGCGAATCAAAAGCCGTCACTGTTTTGTCGCCGTTGACATTTCCGCCGGCGGATAGGTGATGATGCGCGCGCTGCGCTTGTAGGAGAAATATGAGTACGCCCACTGGAACAACACGGCGATGCGATTGCGGAAGCCGATGAGAAAAATCAAATGGATGAACAACCACGCGAGCCAAGCCAGCAGCCCGGAGAATTTGAATCGCCCAATCCACGCGACCGCCGCCGACCGACCAATTGTCGCCATCGTGCCTTTGTCCCAATACTTGAACGCATGACGAGGGTTTGGTTTCGCGGCAGCGTTTTCCGAATGTCCCCTCACCCCGTCCCTCTCCCCATCCGATGGGGAGCGGGTGGCCATAGGCCGGGTGAGGGGTTGACCAGCGCTGATTTCAGCTTCGATGATCTTCGCGATGTATTTGCCCATCTGCATCGCGGCGGGCGAAACACCAGGCACAGGTTTGCCATTTTCACCCAGCACCAGCGCCATGTCGCCAATGGCAAAAATCTCGGGATGCCCCGGCAGACTGAGGTCGGGATTTACTTTCACGCGGCCTGCTTTGTCGAGTTCTGCGCCGAGCTTCTTCGTGAGCGGTGTTGCCGAAACGCCCGCCGCCCAAAGGATATTCCCCGCACGGATGACTTCGCCATTGGCCAGTTCCACTTCGCCCGCGCGAATGTTCTTCACGTGAATGTTGTTTCGGATCTGAACGCCCAGCGCCTCAAGCTGTCGTTGCGCGCTCGCCGACAAATCCGGCGGCAAGTGTGACAACACCAGCGGCGAACCTTCGATGAGGATGATATGTGCTTTGGTCGGATCAATGTGGCGGAAATCCTTGTTCAACACCGTGCGCGCCAGCTCGGCAAAAGCGCCCGCGAGTTCCACCCCGGTCGGCCCGCCTCCCACCACAACAATGGTCATCAAGCGGTCGCGTTCGGCGGGGTCGGTTTCATTCTCCGCCTTCTCGAACGCGAGCAGGATCTGGCTGCGGATGCGGAGCGCGTCATCGAGCGACTTGAGGCCGGGGGCGAATTGTTCCCACTCGGGATGACCGAAGTAACCGGTCTGACCGCCCAGCGCAAGCACGAGGTAGTCGTAGTCGAGTTCGCCCTTTTCCAGCACGACGCGCTTCTTCGCCAGATCAAAATCCACCGCCTTGTTGAACAGCACGGTGATGTCGGGCCGATTGGACAGAATACTGCGGATGGGTTGCGCGATCTCCGGCGCGGACAATCCCGCCGCCGCCACCTGATACAACAGCGGCTGAAACAGGTGATGGTTCGTGCGATCCACGACGGTGATGCGGGCGTTCGGATGCCGGAAGTTCTGGCAGAAGGTCAGCCCGCCAAAGCCCGCTCCCAGCACGACGACATGAATTGGTTTATTGCCACTCACGCGCTCAATCTGGGTCAAGGTCACGCAAACGCAATAGCACTAAAGCAGTATTCCCCGCCGGCTGATGCCAAATTTTGCTCCATTCCGCGCCCGGCTTCCATTAGGCTCGCCCCGATGAACATCCCGGAGCATCGGAAGTCAATTGACCATCTGGACGCGCAGATCGTGCGGCTCATCAACGAGCGCACGAAGCATGTGCTGGCGATTGGCGCGATCAAACTCAAGGCCGGCGAGGAGATCTACGTCCCCGCCCGCGAGCGCGCCGTGCTCCAGCGCATCTGCAAAATGAACGCCGGGCCGATCACCGACGAACAGCTCCGCGCCATCTATCGCGAAGTGATGTCCAGCGCGCTGGCGTTGGAAAAATCGCTCACCATCGCCTATCTCGGGCCGGAAGCGACTTTCACGCATCAGGCGGCGATCAAGCGGTTCGGCTCAAGCCTGCGTTACGCGGCGCAGAAGACCATCGGCGACGTGTTCACCGAGGTCAGCAAGAACCGCGCGGATTACGGCGTCGTGCCGGTCGAGAATTCCACCGAAGGCGTCGTCACGCACACGCTCGACATGTTCGTGGACAGCGATCTCAAGATCGTTTCGCAGATCGTGCTCAAGGTGCAGCAATGCCTGATGAGCAACACGCCGCGCAAACAGATCAAAAAACTTTATGTGCATCCACAGTCGCTCGCGCAGTGCCGCGGCTGGATTCAAAACCATCTGCCGCGCGTCGAGTTGATCGAGACTTCCTCCAACGCGCGCTCCGCCGAACTGGCCGCGAAAGAAAAAGGTGCGGCGGCCATCGGCGGCTTGCTGGCGGCGGAGAAATACAAACTCGAAGTGTTGGAACAGGACATCCAGGACAATGCCGCCAACGCGACGCGCTTCCTCGTGCTCGGTCGCCAGTGCAGTCCGCCCACCGGCAGCGACCGCACGAGCCTGATGGTCAGCATGAGCGACAAGGTCGGCGCGTTGCATCATGCCCTCGCGGCGTTCCGGCGTTATCGCATCAATCTCACCAAGATTGAATCCCGCCCCAGCAAGCGGAAGGCGTGGCAATATCTGTTCTTCATTGATTGCGACGGCCACGTGTTGGACGCGAAGGTCGCCAAAGCCATCGCGATTCTGGAAAAAGAATGCAGCTACGTGAAGGTGCTCGGCTCGTATCCGAACGCGGAGTAAGTGGAGCGCCGAACATCAGCCAGAATGGCTGAGAGCCGGTTTGAAAACTCCGCGCTGGAAACCCGGAGCCAGGATGCTCCGGGCACCCGCGGGCAGGATGCCCGCGCTACGCCGTAATGCCGGCATCCTGCCTGCGGGTTCGGGCGGCATCCCTGCCGCCAGTTCCGGGTTTTCAAACCGGCTCTGAGAGATATTAGCCGGGGGTTGAGGCTTTAGCCGACACCCCCGGTTTGGTTTTTAATTCTGGTTCACCCTGAAGGGGTGACAGAATTCGTGTCCGGCGCTCACTTCTGGCATCCCTCCGGGATGCATGAATTGTCGAACAATTACCGGGGGTATCGTCATGCTGCGCATTCCTCAACCCCCGGCTAATTTCTGCCAAGCCTTCAGCTTGGTCAGCGGGGCGATCGTTTCCGCCACAATGTGGCCGCGAACGTGCGGAACATGAAGACGATGGTCACGCACAGGCACAATGGCGCGAGCAGGCGATCCGGCGGCAATGAACTCCGCTTCACCATTCGCGTCGTGAAGGAGAGCATCTCGCCTTCGCCCGGAAACGGCGCGCTGACCTGCGTCAGTCCAAACCGGTTCACGCCCTGCGAAACACCCGAACTCGCCACGCGAAAAATCGGCAGCCCGTATTCCGCGGCGCGCACCGGCGCGACGCGGGCGTGCAGGTCATGCTGATGTTTCCCCCACTCGGCCACGTCCATCGTCGGCACGACGAGCAACTGCGCGCCGAGACGGATGAGCGGGTCGGTCACACGCGTGTAACTCAGGTCGTAACAGATGCAGATGCCGATCTTGCCCCACGGCGAATCCCAGACGTTTTGCTCCGGTGCCGGCAAGCCGTCCTTGAAGAACTGGATCGGCACGCGCTTCACCTGCTTGAAGACGATGTCGCCATTCGTGCTGATGACGAACGCGGTGTTGAAATAGTTTGTCCCCGGCGAATTATCCTGTCCGCCGACGATGAGAAACTTCCCCTTCGCGCGACACCAATCCTTCATCGCGGCAGGCGGCTCTTGTTTCATCGTGTATTCGCTCAGGACCAACAGGTCGGCGTTCGGGTAAGTGGCGGTGAGTTTATCCAGCGAGCGCAAAATCTGGTCATCATCGGGAAATTCCATCTGCACGCCAGCGAGGGTCAACTGGCTGCCATCGTCACGCGTCGGCGTCGTGATGAGCAGAAAACTGAAGCCCACGATGACAACCAACACAGCGATGATGCGCTTCCAACTGATGAACAGCAACGCCCCCGCCAGACACGCGGCGAACGTGCCGAGGCCATAACCGCCGAGATTCTGGAACGGCAGCAGCGGCAGATCCGCGAACGCATAGCCGACGTTGAGCCAGGAGAATTTCAGGTAGTAAAGTTCGCTGCGGAAATACTCCAGGCCCGTCCAGAAGAACGGCAGGAGAAACGACGCGCGCCACGGCCCAAGCTTGACCAACGCCAGTCGCACCAGCGCGACAAATGCCGCCAGCCACAGGGCCAGCACCAGCCACAAGACGATGGCGGCACCGCCAAAGATGGTCCAAAAGCAATCGAGCTGCGGCGCAACGCAGGCGAGTCCAATGACGAGCGCGGTATAAAATGATTTTCGCACCGAGCGGAGCCGGGCCAGTTGCGCCAGGCAGATGACGTAGCCAAGGATGGCCAGACTCCACGCGCCGGATTGCGCCGGGGTGTAAGCCAGATGAAAGCACCCGACGGCGATGAGGCCGAACACCGCGCCGCGCCACCACGGCAATGTGACGAAGCCGGACGGTTGAGTGTCAGGCTGAGATTTTATCACGAGGCTCATGCGGCGGGTTCGGTGGGTTTGGATTTCTCCGTGGCGACTTCTTTGACCTTGCGCAAATCGAGCTTGCCGGTGCCGAGCATCGGGAACGCTTCCAAGCGCACGAAGGAATCGGCCTTCGGTTTCCAGAGATTCGGCAGGTCGCTGGCGGCGAGTTTCTCCACGACCGGCTTGAGCTTGTCCTCGGCCAGCTTGTGCAACACCACCAGCCGCTCGCCCTTCTTCTCGTCGGCGATGCTGGTGACGACAAAAGTTTGTTCGGTCGCACCGGCGAGTTCATGCAACCTCTCCTCCACCTTGATGTGCGGGACCATTTCGCCGCCGATCTTGCTGAAGCGACTCAAACGGTCGGTGATCTGGATGAAGCCATCTTCGTCGAGCGCGGCGATGTCGCCCGTGGTGTACCAGCCCTCGCGCAACACCTCGGCGGTCTTTTCTGGTTTGCCGAGATAGCCGCGCATGACATTCGGGCCGCGCACGAGGAGCAAGCCGCTTTGCCCGAGCGGCAGCGGCGCGTTCGGATCAGGATGGGCTGGATCAACCACCCGGACACAAATGCCCGGCAACGGATGTCCGATCTTGCCCCGTTTGGCGCCCACCTGCCGGAAACCCGCCGCGCGAAAGTCAGCCGTGTTCACGGTGACGGCGGGCGCGCATTCGGTGCAGCCGTAGGCCTCGAACGGCCGGACGCCAAACTGTTCCTCGAAGGCGGCGGCGAGCCGGTCGGGCAACTTCTCCGCGCCGACGGCGACCAGCCGCACGCTGCCGAACTGTTCCGCCGCGCAGCCGCGCATGTAGATCTGCAGGAACGTCGGCGTGGCGAGCAGGAACGTGACCTCGTGGTCATGGACGAGTTGCCCGATGGTTTTCGCGTCGAGCGGATTGGCGTGATACGCCGCCCCGATCCCAAGCACGCCGGGCAACATGAGCGTGCCGGTGAAACCAAACGAATGGAAGAACGGCAGCGCCCCGAGAACCTTGTCCCGGCCTCCGAACGCGAAATTCTGGCCGAGCTGCTGGATGTTCGAACCGACATTGTAATGCGAAAGCATCACGCCCTTGGGTTCGCCGGTGCTGCCGCTGGAAAAAATCACGGTGGCCAGCGCATCAAGCGATTGCGGAGTGCGGAAGGTGGATTGCGGATTAAGCACGCGCTCCACCCACGCGACGGGCAGACAGCGGGCGATGAAGAGGGCGGTCAACTTCTCGCCGAACGACGGCGGCGTTTTCATCACGTCTTCGAGAAACAACACTTCGCCGGGAATCTTGAGCTTCACCTTCTCGATGAACGCGCGCGCGGTGAGGATGGTTTTGAGCTGGCACTGTTGCGCGCAGGAGGCGATGGCGTCTTCGGACAGCGTGTAGTTCAGGTTCACCGGCACTTTGCCACAAAACAGCGCCGCCCAGTTGGTGAGCGCGCCGCCGACGCTCGGGGGCAACAACAACCCGACCATTTCCTGACCGGCCCAAACTTTCTTGAGTCGCCGCGCCAAAATAATGCTGCGTACCAGCGCGCCGCCGAACGTGATGGGCGGCGTTTGCGCGTCCACCATCGCAAAGCGACGCGGATGCCGTCTGGCGATGACCGCGAACTGATGATGCAACGGGCGCATCCAGGCGTGGCGTTGTTCCCACGCTTCGGCCAGCAGTTCCTGCACGACCTGCCGCACTTCAAACGGCTGGGCGGTCGGCGGCAGGGCTTTGCCGAAGTTGATGGTGATCGGATACGGAAAACGGCGCGGCCATTTCCACAGGAATTTGTGGTCGGCAAAACTAAAGATGCTGCCCCACACACCGTCAAGGCCGACGGGAATGATCGGCGCATCCACGTCCTTCATGATGCGCTCGAAGCCGCGGCGGAACGGCATCATCTGGCCGATGCGCGTGATCTGGCCCTCGGCGAAGATGCAGACGACTTCGCCATTCTTGAGCGCGTCGCTGGCGGTCTGGAGGGACTTGATCATCTCGCGCGGTCGCAGTTCGGAGGAGATGGGGATCGCGCCGGTGATCTTCGCCCACGTGCCGATGAACTTTTTGTCGTACATCGCCTTGAGCATGATGAAGCGAATCGGACGATCCACGGCGGCTTGCAACAAGACCGCGTCGGCGAGTGAGAGATGGTTGCAGACGAAGAGCGCGCCGCCCTTGGCCGGGATGTTGTCGCGTCCCAGCACGTTGAGGCGGTAAATCGTGTGGGTCGCCACCCACATGAAAAACCGGAGCAACGAATCGGGCACAAGTTTCACGGCGTAAATCGTTCCGGCGAGCGTGAGGATGGCGCCGATGAGAAAAATAGTCGTGGCCTCGAACCCGAGCGCGGTCTTCAGCAGCCAGAACGCGCCGGAGGCGACGAACACGCCGACGGACGTCAGCCAGGAGTTGGCGGCGATGACCGAACCTTTGTCCTTCGCGTCCGGACGATGTTGGATGAGCGCGTTGATCGGCACGACGTAGAAGCCGCCCGAAAAGCCGAGCACGCCGAGAATCACGCCGACGTGAACGGCGGACCAGCCGGGCATCGCGAGACACGCCGCACAGGCCGAGAGGCCGAACGCACCCAGGGGGATGAGGCCGTATTCGATCTTGCGCCCGGAAAGAAATCCCGCTGTCAGACTGCCCACGCCGATGCCGATGGCGAGACACGCGCGCAGGAGGCTGATCTGGGTTTCATTCAGCTTCAGCACGTCCTGGCTGTAAGTCAGAATGGTTGGTTCGCCGAACAACGCGCCGATGAACCAGAAGTAGCTGCTGCCGACGATCGCCAGCGTCAACACGCGGTCGCGCTTGATGAGCCGCAGGTTCTGCCAGAGATCGCCGAGGAAGTTGATTTGAAATTTTTTCTGCGGATTGGCCGCGGGCCGGGCGGTGATATACCAACTGCTGATGACGCCCACGACCGCCAGCACCACAAGCAGGATGCCGCCGACATAACGCTGGTCGCCAAGTTTCTGATGCAACACCCCGGCCACCACGCCGCCGGCGATGATGGCGAAGAACGTGCCCAACCCGAGCCAGCCGTTGCCCCAGGAAAGTCGTTTCTCCGACAACAACTCCGGCACGGAGCCGTATTTGGACGGCCCAAAGAAGGCGCTTTGCGCGCTCATCAGGAAGATCACCGCCAGCAGGAAGTTTATGTGTCCAAGCCACAAACCGACCAAACCCAACGCCATGATCACGACTTCCGCGACTTTGATCCAGAGGATGACCGAGCGCTTGCTGAACCGGTCCGCGAGAAAGCCCCCGGCCATCGAAAACAAAACAAATGGCACCGCAAACATCGCCAGCGCCAGCGCGATGAGTTGGTCGCGCTCTTCCGGCGGCCGCGTGCTGGTGATGAGGAAGATGACCAGGAACTTGAAGACGTTGTCGCTGAACGCGCCTTGGAACTGCGTGACAAACAATGCCCAGAACCCGCGATACGAGTCCGGGGTGGTAGGGGTGGGTTCCGGGGAAACAGCGCGGTCCGCCGGGGCGGAGATGGATTGGCTCTGATTCATTCCGCCGCAAAACTACTCAAGGACGGGGACGGGTGGGAATTGAAAAACACGAGGGGGTATCGGAATTAACGTATGACCAGGCGTCCGGCCCGGGGTGTGATTAAAGTCGGGTGCGGGGAGCGGCCGGAGTGCGAGCGGTCTCTCGCTCGCAGCGCGTCTCCCGGGAGAAGTGCGGCGAATCGTGCGGGGCGTTTGCGCGAAGCGCCGCGCTGCGGGCGAGGGACCGCCCGCGCTCCGAAAAACACACCCCCTTCCCCTCACCCGCTTTTAATCACACCGACCGGCCCGGACAGTTCCAGCTTTACTGAATTTCCCCGCCGGCGCATCGTCAGATTCAGTCGCACCCGTTCCGAACCAAACCAAAACCCATCCCTATGAAAACATCCTCCCGAATCCTGGTGGTTGTCTCGTGTTGTGCAATCAGCCTGACGGCTCGCGCGCAAGATTGGCCGCAATATCTCGGCGAAAACCGCGCCGCCAAGGCTTCCTTCAGCGCGCCGAAAACCTGGCCGAAAGAACTGACGCAGAAATGGAAGGTCACCGTTGGCGACGGGGTGGGCACGCCAGCGCTGGTAGGCGACAAGCTGTATGTCTTCTCGCGACAGGAGGGCGGGGAGATTTTGCGGTGCCTAGAGGCGGCGACGGGGAAAGAGATCTGGAAGGCGGACAAATTTGATGTGCTGCCCGCCGAACGGCCCGCGCAGGATTTCGCCGGACCACGAAGTTCGCCCACGGTGGCCGATGGAAAGGTTGTCACGCTGGGACTACGCGGGACATTGTCCTGCCATGATGCGAAGGACGGCAAGCTGCTCTGGCGGAAGGAAGATTTCAAAGGCGTGTTCCCGCGCTTCTTCACGTCAGCGTCGCCGGTGGTGGCGGACGGGTTGTGCATCGCCGCACTCGGCGGTGGCGATCGCGGCGGAGTGATCGCTTATGATTTGAAAACGGGCGACGAGAAATGGCGCTGGGAAGGCGAGGGGGCGTCGTATGCGTCGCCGGTGTTGTTGACAGCGGCGGGAACGAAAATGGTCATCGCCGAGATGGACAAGAAAATCCTGGGGTTGGCGGTGACGGATGGAAAGGTGCTTTGGGAAACGCCGTTCGTGGTGCCGGGTCGGGGTTACAATGCCGCGACGCCGATGGTGACTGGCGACACATTACTTTACGGTGGCTCGGGCCGGCCCACCACAGCGGTGAAGATCACGAAGGAGGGCGGGGGATTTGTCGCAAAACCGCTCTGGCAAAACACGGAAACCACGCTGCAATTCAACACGCCAGTGATGAAGGATGGCGCCGTGTTTGGGCTGGCAGCCAACAACGAATTGTTCTGCCTCGACAAGACCGGTAACAAAACGTGGTCCACCCCAGCGTCGCCCCAAGCGGCCGCGAATAATCCGCCGCCGCAAGCCGCCGGCGGTGAACCGACCAGCACGAATGCGCCAACCGTGGCAGGTGGTTCGGGAGGCGAAGGTCGTGGGCCTGGTGGCCCGGGTGGGCGAGGGGGACGCGGTGGTGGCGGGCGCGGTGGTTACGCGCAGATTGTGGATGCAGGATCGGTGCTGCTCGCGCTGACGCCGGCATCGGAGTTGATCGCATTTCAGCCGAACGAGAAGGCGTACACCGAAATCGCACGCCTCAAGGTAGCCAGTTCGCCAACCTATGCTTATCCCGTGGTGTCGGGCAAACGGATTTTTGTGAAGGATAAGGACGACGTGACTTTGTTCACCGTGGAGTGAGCGGCGACTGATCCGAGGCGCGGTTTCGCTCAGGGCGTCACCGTGCCCAAAATGTTTTGGCGGGACACCGTGCCGTAAATCCGGCTGTCGGCGCTGTTGTTGCGATTGTCTCCCAGCACGAAGTATTGGTTAATACCACAGATCCACATCTGGGCGCGATATTTGGCGTCCGGGTAGGTCTTGATGCCAGATTCGAGATACGGCTCCGAAATCCGCTCGCCATTCACAAACAGCTTCCCGCCTTCCACATAAATGGCGTCTCCCGGCTTCGCGATGATGCGCTTGATGGCGTAACCATTGGTCTCAGGATCACGCAACACCACGATGTCGGTCGGTTGCGGGTCGTGCAGCAGGTAAGCCACCCGGTTGAGCAGGTAGCACTTCGCGTCCGGCAATGTCGGCATCATGCTGCAACCCTGAATCTGCACGGTCTGCAACACGTGTTGCTGGCTGAACCGGAAGAAACCATAGGTGGCGACTGCCACCACCAGATAGACGCCGGCGTGTTTAACCACCGACTTGAGCAACCCACCATAATCACGTCGGGCGGTCAGGGCCGAATTCCTCGTGGCAGTCGCTAAGTTGTGCTGGTCCATGATACGTCTCCATCCGGTGCAAGGAATTCATCTCATTTATGAACATCTCCGACAACGGAGGCCAAATCCGAATGCGTTGACCGGGGATTTACGGAGGACCGGTTCGGCGGCAGCAACAAAACCGGCTTGATGCGGCAGATTCCGGCGGATTTCCCCCACTGGCTGGACCAGGGAACCCCCGGCTGGGGTTCTGATGGCACACCGGCGGTGATGCCTTAAAGCAAGGCAACTCTGCGCGACTCCAAGACAATCCAAACCTGATTCAGTCTCGATTGCCACGCCAAACCACGCAGCCGCATCATCTTTGAAAGACTGGCGCACTTTCGCTCAAGGCATGTGGCCTGCTTGGAATATCGCATGATGTTCCGCCGCAGCGTTTCCGCAGGCTTGTGCTTTTGCACCGGCGGCTTCCTGCTGGCGGCGGCGATCCCCGCTGGGCACGCGGAGGAAGACCTGAAAACGCAGGTGGACGTGTTGCGCCAGCAGAACACGGCCCTGCAAGAAACGGTACGCAAACAGGAAAGCCTGATCGAAAATCTGAGCCAGCGCGTGGGCCAGATCGAAAATGCGGCCACCAAACCAACTGTCGCCGAGCCCAAGCCAGAACCGGCCGGTTCCAGATCGGGACGAGAAGGAGTAACCTTCGGTCGCCTGAACATCAGCGGGGAAGGCGCGGTGGGATTTTTTGATTCGCAACGCAACGGTGTTTTTCCAAATGCCGAATTCCGCGTGGATGAAGCCAAGCTCTTCGTGGAGGCGCCGATCTGGGACGACGTTTATTTCTTCTCGGAAATCAATCTGGCCGCGCGCACCAGTGATGCGCTCGAATTGAATCTCGGCGAGTTGTATCTCGACTTTGAAGCCGTTTCCAAACTCTGGAATGCCGAGCGGTTGCTGAACATCCGGGTCGGGCGCCTGGATGTCCCCTTCGGCGAGGAATATCTCTATCGCGATGCGATTGACAATCCGCTCATCTCGCATTCGTTGGCGGACTTTTGGGGCGTGGACGAAGGCATCGAGTTCTATGGTTCGGCGGGCAAGATGAGTTACGTCATCGCCGTCCAGAACGGCGGCGTGCCCGGCGCGCGCGATTTCAACCCCGACAAGTCCGTTGCCGCCCGCATCTCCTACGATCCGACCAAGCTCGTGCATCTCAGCCTCAGCGCCATGCGGACGGGCGACTTGGATGTCGCTGGCGATGAACTTTCTGAACTTTGGTTTGGCGGCGGCTGGTTTCGTTCGATTGGCTCGCCCGCCACGACTGAATTCCACGCGAATCTGATCCAGGCGGACTTGGCGCTGAATTTTTCTCGCGGACATGTCCGCGCATCGGGCGGTTATGCGCGCTACGACGACAACGATCCCCTGGCCGATAACCAGCGCGATTTCTTTTTCTATTCCCTCGAAGGCGTCTGCAACGTCACGCGGAAATTTTACGCCGGCGCGCGCTTCAGCCGGATTTTTGTCACGGATGGATATCCGCTTCCCGGACAGGGCGACATGGGTAATTACTTTTTCAACCCCTTCGGACCGCAAGCGGAAGAGCTTTGGCGTTGCAGCGTCGGACTTGGTTATCGCTTCAGTCCTAACCTGCTGGTCAAAACCGAATACTCGCTCGAAGGCGGCAAGGAAGTGGGCGGCGCCCGGCGCGAAGATGTGGACATGTTCTCAGCTCAAGCGGCCTTTGGATTCTGACATGAAATCCACCTTCATCATCATGCTCGCAGCCACGTTGTTCGCTCCAAGCGCGCCAGCGGGAAGCATCCGCGGCGGCGTCAAAGCGGAAGGGAAGCCCGAGGCGGCGGGTGGCGAAGCGGGCGGCAAGTACGACAGCCGGAAATATAAATTCGTCGAGCGCGTGGATTATTCGCAGTTAAAAAATTTCGTGGTGTACATCGCAGGCCCCGTCACCAACGCAGTCGCCGCCACCACCGCGACAACAAACACTCTCGCCCGCGTGGACACCAAGCGCGTCAAACAGGAGCGGGCCAATTTCACCCCCGCCGTGCTGCCCATTGTCACCGGCACAACCGTGGAGTGGCCCAACAACGACGATATCTTTCACAATGTCTTCTCGATGTCGGACGCGAAACAATTCGATCTCGAACTCTACAAGGGCAATCCGCCGGAGAAGCGCGTGAAGTTCGACCGCGCCGGCCGCGTGGATGTGTTCTGCTCCATTCACGCGAACATGCATTGTGTCGTTCTGGTGCTGGAGAATCCGTTCTTCGCGGTCGCGGACGAAGCGGGGAACTACGTCATCAAAGATGTTCCCCCCGGCACGTACAAACTGAAAGCCTGGCACGAGCGGCTGCCCGCCCTCACCCAAGAGATCATCGTGCCGGCCGAGGGCGAAGTCGTGATGAACTTCACGCTCGGGGTAAAAAATCTTCCGAAATACTGACATGGGAAAACTCAAGCGCGCCATCCTGCTCAACTTCCGCATGAAGGTCATCGTGCCGGTGGTCGGGGTCATGATTGTGCTGATGGCCACCTCGATGGGGTTGATCAATCAACGCATCACCCGGCAGGTGCAGGCGGACGCGGGCGAACAACTGGCCAAGGCCGACGCGGTGCTCAACCACATCCAACAGATGCGCATGGATGCCTTGCTCGCCACCTATCGCAAAGTGGAAAGCGAACCGATGTTCAAATCATTGGCCGTTCTCTTCGATCCCAATCACGGCGAGTTTTCCGAAGCGGCGCAAAAAACCCTCCGCAACACGCTCGGCACGTTGATCCGCGAAAAATTTGCCGAGGTCATCATGGTCGCGCCGGTGGACGGGCCGCGATTGACCCTCGCCGACGATGCGTGGGTGAAGATTGATAAATTTGAGTCGGCCGGCACCGGGCTGGCCGCCAGCGCCGTCACCAACGGCGCCACGGTCAGCGTCATTCAGAATGGCGACCAGTTGCTGGACGTCGTCGCCGTACCCATCCGGCTGAAAGACGAGGTGGTGGCGACGTTTGTGTTCGGCGTGGAAAACACCCTGCGCAACGACGCGCGCGAACTGGCCACGGGCGAATTGCTCCTGCTGCTGAACGACCAACCGGTCATTGCCAGCATCCGGGAGCGGGAGCTGAAAGCCTTGTTGACCGAACAAATCGCCCACGCCGCCGCCACCGGACCAGGCCCGCTCGAAAAACTCATACTGAACAACGAGCACTTTCTGTGTCTGGGCGGCAATTTCAAATCATCGCGGGACGCCAACCAACTGGGGTATCTGCTGCTTTCCTCGTACGAAAAACCGTTGCGGGTGTTGCGCGAAACCCAGCAACTCATTGTCCTCGTCAGCCTGGCGGCCATCGTGATCGGCATCGCCATCGTCTGGGTCTATGTCCGGCGCGTCACCGAACCGCTGGAGGATCTGCGCGCCCACACCGAAGCCATCGGCAAGGGCGATTTCACGCAGCGCGTCGAACTCGATTCGCGGGATGAGTTCGGCGACCTCGGCGACGCCTTCAATCAGATGACCGAAAATCTCAAGCTCTCGCGGCAGCAGTTGGAGACGACCGTGGATTCACTCAAAGCCACGCAGGCGCAGTTGATCCAAAGCGAGAAACTTTCCGGCATCGGCGAATTTGTGGCGGGCGTGGCGCATGAACTCAACAATCCGCTCACGACGGTCATGGGCTTCTCCGAGATGCTCCAGCACAACAGCCCCAACCCGGAGCAGAAACGGCATCTGGAGATGGTGCATCAGAGCGCGGTGCGTTGTCAGAAGATCGTGCAGAATCTGCTGAGCTTTTCGCGTCGGCACAAACCCGAGCGCAAGTTGATCTGTCTGAATTCCCTCGTTGAAGCCGCCGTGGACATCCTGGCCTATCAACTTCGCACCAGCAACATCACGGTCAGCACGCAACTGGATCCACATCTGCCGAACACGCTGGTGGATTCGCACCAGTTGCAACAGGTGTTCATCAACATCCTGAACAACGGACGTCAGGCGATCGAGGCGCATCAACCCAAGGGCGGCATCCGCATCAGCACCTCCCGGGCGGGCACAAAGGTAAAAGTTGTGTTCCAGGACGATGGTCCGGGCATCCGCACCGAGAATCTGACCAAGTTGTTCGACCCGTTCTTCACCACCAAAGAAGTCGGAAAAGGCACGGGGCTTGGGCTGAGCATCTGTTACGGCATCGTGCAGGAACATGGCGGGAACATTTCGGTGCAAAGCGAATATGGCCACGGCGCCGCGTTCATCATCGAACTGCCGATCGCCACCGACACGGAGCTGCTGCGCACCGACAAACAGGGTTATCACACCTCGCGCTTCACGTTGCCGTTGACAGACCGTTCCAGAGGTCAGGGAAAAGCGGTGCTCGTGATTGATGATGAAGAACCCATCCTGCAACTGGTCTCGGAAATCCTGGCCCGCTCCGGCTATCGGGTGGACACCGCCACCGACGGCGAAAGCGCCCTGCGCCGCGTGGCCCACTGCCATTACGATCTCGCCGTGTGCGATTGGAAGATGCCTGGCATGAACGGACGGGAATTCTTCGAACGCCTTTCGGAAACGCATCCAAAGCTGGCGCGCAACCTGATCTTCATGTCCGGCGACATCATCAATACGCAAACCGAGGTCTTCCTCTCGAAGCGGAACAAGTTCTGCCTCGGCAAACCGTTTTCCGTGCGCGATTTTGAGAAAGCGCTCAACAGCATTCAACTGGTCAGTTGATTCCGGTTTTTGCGACCGCAGGCGCACGGAAATTCCGGAAAACAGCCAACTGTTTTGATGCATCGGTATTTTAGGTTTGTGCCGGGCTGACAATCAGCCTAAGAAAGCACCCACACAAACCATGAAAAAATTCACCTTGATCCTCTTGGGCTTCACACTGGTTTTGCTGGCCGGTTGCGTCGTGAGCTCGATCTATCCCTTTTACACCGCCAAGGATTTGACCTTTGATCCGGCTTTGTTGGGGACCTGGGGTGACTCCGAAAACACCAGTGCGGAAGACAAGGAAGTCTGGGTTTTTGAGAAGATTGAAGCCCAGACCTACAAGATGACCATCCGCGGC
Source organism: uncultured Bifidobacterium sp. (assembly GCA_964594985.1). Taxonomy (GTDB): domain Bacteria; phylum Verrucomicrobiota; class Verrucomicrobiia; order Limisphaerales; family JADLHS01; genus JADLHS01. Next base: position 49,016 of record CAZQNQ010000015.1, on the reverse strand, counting down.
AGCAGCGAAACCAACGAGTTCGACACCCACCTGTTCGCCTTGGGCGGGCAAAAGTTCCTCGATAGCCTGCCACGCTTCCGGACCGCCCATCACACGCCTGAACATTTCCTGCTCCGGATCAAAAGCATGACGCCGACATTGGAATTGCAGGTGTTGAACTATGAGTGGCTCGCGAAACTGGTGGAGCAAAACCCAAAGATCCTCCGCCACATCATCGTCCCCAAGGAAGCAGGCGACACCAATGAAGGCGGCAGCCTGACGCTGACGGCCGACACGGCAGAGCTGCAAAAATTCCTGCTGAAGCACCTCGCCAACACCAACGCGTGGAGCGAACCGATGGTGATGAAGAAGCGGTGACCGGCGCTGGGGTGCGACTGAAACTGCCGCGCAACCTCTTCTCTTACTCTTAATCTTGTTCTTAATCTTAATCTCCCGGGCCTGAAGATTAAAAGATTAAGAACCGCAACGGTGAGCGGCAGTTCCAGTCACACCCCCCCGGCGCAGTGGATGCTTGACGCGGCGCGCGTGTCCCAACACGCTTTCCCGCATCATGAGTCAACTTGCCAATCAAATCGCAGTCGTCACCGGCGCCGGCCGGGGCATCGGTCGCGCTATCGCTTTGAAATTCGCCGCCGCAGGCGCGGATGTCGTCGTGGTGTCGCGCACGCAGGAAAATTCCGAGAAGGTTGCCGCGGAAATCCGCGCGCTGGGCCGCAAGGCCTGGGCCTGCGCTGTGGACGTGGCGGACAGCGCGGCGGTCGCGGTCGCCGCCGACAGAATTCTCGCCGACTGCGGCAAGGTGGACATCCTCGTCAACAACGCCGGCGTCACCCGGGACGGCCTGTTAATGCGCATGAGCGATGCGGATTGGGACGTGGTCCTGAATACGAATCTGAAGGGCGCCTTCAATTTCACGAAAGCCTTCTTCCGTTCCTTCGCCAAGCAACGCGCCGGACGGATCATCAACATCTCCTCCGTCATCGGCCTCATCGGTAACGCAGGCCAGTGCAATTATGCCGCGAGCAAGGCGGGCTTGATCGGCTTTACCCAATCGGCGGCCCGCGAACTCGCAGGACGCGGGGTCACTGTGAACGCCATCGCGCCAGGCTTCATTGAAACCGACATGACTTCGGAGTTGAAACCGGAGTTGCGCGAAGGTGTGTTGAAACAGATCCCGCTCGGAATGTTTGGCCAGGCGGAAGATATCGCGGGCGGTGCGCTGTATCTCGCGAGCGCCGCCGGTCGCTATGTCACCGGTCAGGTGCTGACCATTGACGGGGGCATGGTGATGTGATTTTTGATCCGTAAAAAACAAAAACGCCGACTCGCTTCCGAATCGGCGTTTTTTTGTTCGCAAGAAAGGGACTGGTTCAGTGCTCGGAGGTCATCACCATGACTTGTTCCAGCGTGGAAACGCCATCGCGGGCGCGATCGAGCGCGACCATGCGTAGAGTCCGCATGCCCTGACTGATGGCGACCTTGCTGATTTCGCGCGTGTTGGAGCGGGCAATGATGAGCTTGCGGATCTCATCGCTCACGGTCATCGCTTCAATGATCGCCAGGCGCCCAGAATAGCCGGAGTTTTTGCACCGATCACAACCACGGCCCCGATACAGGGTCACCCCGTCAAACGCATTCGGGTCAATGCTGAGATCGTGGAACATCTTGGCCGGATACTTGACCGCTTCTTTGCAATGCGGGCAGATGCGGCGCATCAGGCGCTGGGCGCAAGAGAGAATGACCGAGGATGAAATCAAGAACGGCGCAATGCCCATGTCGTCCAGACGCGCGATGGCGCCGGGCGCGTCGTTACAGTGCATCGTCGAGAGCACCTGGTGACCGGTCAACGACGCTTCGATGGCGATTTCCGCCGTCTCCGTGTCGCGGATTTCGCCGATCATGATGATGTCCGGGTCCTGCCGCAGAATGGAACGCAACGCATTGGCGAACGTGAGACCGATTTCCTTCTTCACCGGCACCTGGTTGATGCCGGGAATCTGGAATTCCACCGGGTCTTCCACCGTGATGATGTTGAAGATCGGGTTGTTGAGTTCGTTCAGGGCGGAGTACAGCGTGGTGGTCTTGCCCGAACCGGTCGGGCCAGTGACGAGCAGCAGGCCGTGCGGCGCGTCCACGGCGTGTTTGAACTGGGTAAATGTGTCGGGATCGAGCCCGAGCTTGTCGAGACTGGCCGAAAGATTGCCCTTGTCGAGAACGCGCAAAACGATCTTCTCCCCGTGCACCGTCGGCATGATGGAGACGCGCAGGTCGTAGTCCTTGTTCGCGACCCGGACGCGCATCCGGCCGTCCTGCGGCAGGCGGCGCTCGGCGATGTCGAGGCTCGCCATGATCTTGAACCGCGACGCCAGCGCGAGCTGCATGTTCTTCGGCGGCGGCGTGGCATCCATCAACGCACCATCCACGCGATAGCGCAGGCGGACGACTTTTTCAAAGGGCTCGATATGCACGTCGCTCGCGCGATCTTTGATCGCCTGCATCACGATGATGTTGGCGAGCTTGATGACCGGAGCCTCTTCGCTGGAGGCCGCGAGCTGGTCAAGGTTGACCTCTTCGGCCTTTTCATTGACCGTCTCAAGTCCCCCATCTTCATCCACGCCCTTGGCGGCGGCATCCTGGATGATGTCCTCCATGCTGCCGCCTTTGGCTGCATCGAGGGAATTGAGCTTGTCGGTGATCGACTTCTCAGAGGCAATCATCGTGGAGACATCGAGCTTGGTGATGCGCTTGATGTCGTCCACGGCGAGGACGTTCAATGGATCGGCCATCGCCACGAACAACCGGTTCTCCAAGCGGGACACCGGGAGAACGCGATGGTTCTGGGCGATTTCACGCGGCAACAGGTCGGCCACTTCGGCCGGGATGCTGAGGCGGGCGAGGTTGATGGGCGGAACGTTCAGCACGCGGCCCATCGAGACCGTCAAGTCCTGTTCGCTGACATAGGATTTTTCCGTGACGAGCTTGACGAAGCGGGTGCCTTCGCGCTTCTGCTGCTCGAGCAGTTCTTCCACCTGCTTGCTGGACAGCAGGCCGTCTTCCACGAGGGCATCCGCGATGCGTTCACCAAATGTTTTTACGGGAGGCATGATCAGCGAAATACTTTGCGAAGGTTTTTGATGAGATCGGCCGGCGGAACGAGGTACCATAACAGCCGGCTGTTCGTGGCTTCCGCGAGTTCCCTGGCCGCCTGTTGATTGAACGGATTGGACGTGGCGACCAGGACCGACTTGCTCATGCGGTCAAAGGGCAGCACACACCAGCGCCGGCAGGTTTCCGCCGGAAAACTCCGCGCCAGTTCGATATCAATTTCGTACTTCTCCAGCGGCAGATAGGCGATGCGGGTGCGATCGCTGATCAACTTCAACGCCGCATCCGCCACCATCAATCCCTTGTCGGCGATGACCTGGACGAACGGCTCGGTCACATCCATTGGAACGGCGGACAGATCGGGCGTGGGCCAGCAGAGGTCGAAATCGGGCGCCGCAATGATCTTGCCGTCCACGAAAAGCTTGTGCATCTGGTTGCGGCCATCCTCAATTGACCCGGACGACTTGGTCCCGAGTTTTTTAATGAATCCGGTGATGCCGGAATCACTGGACTTGCGGAAGCTGGCCGTATCAGCACCGACTGATTGATTGGCGTCGGCTGACTTGGCTTCGATTTCCTTCAATGCCGCCTGTACTTCCGGATCTTCCGGATTGTGCTGGAGGATGGTTTCGTATTCGAGAATGGCGGAGGAGAACTGGCCCGCGAGCACATACGCCTGCGCGATGCGCTTGGCGGTTGCGGTGACGTCCTTTTCGCGGCCCAGTTTGCTGTACGCTTCCTTGAGAATCTCCAGCGACTGATAATCGTGCGCCTGGGTTTGAGTGATGACCTCAAACATCTCAATCGTCTGCGCCAACTGGGCTTCCTCGTCTTGCGTTAATGTCGTTGCCATGTTCGATTAAAGCCTTCGCCCGCGCGCGATCCAAGGAACGACATGCCGGGCACGTTCCTCACAAGCAATCCTCTGGCCAAGCGGGCTTTTTCGCGGAATTTCGCCGATTCAACGACCGAAACTGCGGTGCTTGAAGACAATCGTGTCCTGTTCCGACACTCCCACCCCGGCAAACCGCAATCACCGAGTCACTTGAGAGGAGCTTTTTTCCTATCCCTCATCCCGAATTGAGTCATGCTCCGACCATGAATTGGTCGTCGTTGCTCCTGTTTTGCCTCTGGCAAGTCGCGGCCCAGGCCGGGCCCAGGCCGGAAACATTTGCAGCCTCTGGGCAGTTGATCATGACCCAGTTCGTTTCGGCTCCGTTTCCCCATGCGAGTCGGGCAGAAGGGCACACTTACAAGAGCGAATTCTTCCCAGCCGCAAAGCATTATTCCGACAGCACCGTGGCTTTGTTCATCCCGAAAGGGTTTCGTGAAACTGCGCAGGTGGATTTTGTCATCCACTTCCATGGCTGGCGCAACACGGTGGCCGGCACGTTACAGAATTATCAACTGATCGAACAACTGGTTGCCAGCGGTCGAAATGCCATCCTGATTGTGCCGGAAGGCCCGCACAACGCGCCGGATTCCGCCGGCGGAAAACTGGAGGACGTGGATGGGTTCAAACACTTCATGACTGAAGTCCTGGTCACGCTGCAAAAGAATCAGGTGCTGAAGCCGGAAGCCTCGGTCGGCAAAATCATTCTCTCCGGCCACAGCGGCGGTTATCGGGTGATTTCGCGCATTGTGGCCGATGGCGGGATGGGTTCGCAGGTGCGGGAAGTATGGTTGTTTGACGCCTTGTACGCGGAATCCGAGCGCTTTCTGGCTTGGAACGAGCAGGCGAAGGGAAGGCTACTCAATATCTACACGGATGGTGGTGGCACCAAAGTGCGCGCGGAAGAGATGATCGCCACGTTGCAAGAACAACACCAGCCGGCACTGACCACCACCGACGAAGCCGTGCTCGGAGCAGAACTGCAAACCAACCGCTTCGTCTTCCTGCACACCGACCTGTCACACAATGACGTGGTGGCGAAACGTCGGACATTTCAGAAATTTTTGGAAACGAGTTGTCTTTCCCTGCGATTGGAGAAACCGGGCGAGACCAGCAGATTGATCCCCCAATCCCTCCCGATTCAAATCACCCCGAAACCGTGACTTAGGGTTGGCTGGTGATCTTCTGCCAGTCCACACCTTGCGTGCCAGCGTAGATGGCAAAGGCCTTCTCGCTCTGGATCAGCACCGCGCGCACCACACTCGAGTTATCGGCGTAACCCAGACTCAGAATGCTGTCGGGAATGATCCCAACCTTTTTGTGGGCGTACACCAAGGCGAAAAGGGCCTGCGACAGCGCCGAGTACGGCAACTCCTTGTAAACGCCTTCCAGCGCGTCTTCGACGGCGTCAGCGAGAAACTCGAGTTGATCCACGAGATGCGGGAACAGCGGCGCATGAATCTGGGTGAACTCCAGTTTCCACTGCGGCAATTGTCGCAACACCTTTTCGGCGACTCCGGGAGTGATGGAAGCCGCCCCGTTGTTGACGAATTTTGCGATCTCGGACATGGCCGCAGTCTAGTAAGTCCCGGCGGAATGCAAAAGCCTTATTCTGATTTTTCCAGCGAGCCGTTCCGCCAGATAGAACTTGATGGCTTTGACGAAGCCTTTGCCACCGACGCCAGATTGGCCGCGCCCAAGGCCGCGTAAATCTTCATACCCGGCAGATGACGAAGGACTGGTGGCAATGGAAAGGGTGCGACTGAAACTGCCGCTGCCGCTTAGGCTCTTACTCTTAATCTTTTTCTTAATCTTAATCTCCCGGGCCTGAAGATTAAGATTACGATTAAGAACCGCGGCGGTGAACGGCACTTCCAGTCACACCCCCAGTGGAAATCTCTCCTTTCGTTGCGACTGTAGTTTGTGTTTAATGCGCGTTCTTTATGAGCAAAACCGCATTGCTATTCGCCGGACAAGGCGCGCAAGTCGTCGGCATGGGCAAAGACCTAGCCGCCGCGTTTCCCACCGCCCAGGCGTGGTTCGACCGCGCCAACGCCGCGCTCGGCTACGACCTGACTTCGATCTGTTTCAACGGCCCGGAAGCCGAGCTGACCAAGACCGAAAACGCGCAGCCGGGAATTTTCCTCGTGAGTTGGGTCGCGTTTGAATTACTGAAGGAAAAAGTTCCCGCGCTGAAGTTTGAGGCGACGGCGGGTTTGTCGCTCGGCGAATTCACGGCCTTGACGGCGGCGGGTGCGATGAGTTTTGAGGACGGATTGCGAGTCGTTCGCCAGCGCGGTCGCTTCATGCAGGAGGCGTGCGATGTCACCAAAGGCGGCATGGCGGCGGTGATCGGTCTGGACGAAGCACCGACGCGCGAAGTCTGCGCTGAAGCCGGCGTGGTGCTGGCGAATTTGAATTGCCCCGGCCAGCTCGTGATTTCCGGCGAGGCCGACAAGATCACCAAGGCCTGTGAACTCGCCAAAGCCAAGGGTGCCAAGCGCGCCATCCCGCTCACCGTAGCCGGCGCGTATCACTCGCCGCTGATGGCGAGCGCGCAACCGAAACTTCAAGCCGAACTCACGAGTGCCAAAATTTCTGCGCCGATTGTGCCGGTGATTTCCAACGTCACCGCACAGCCGCATTCCACGCCGGATCAAATTTCCGCACGGATGGTTGAGCAGGTGACTTCATCCGTGCGCTGGGAGGAATCCATGCGCCATCTGCTCGCGCAAGGTTACACGCGCTTCATCGAACTCGGCCCGGGCGCGGCCCTGTCCGGCTTCATGAAACGCATCAACAAGGAAGCGCAGATGTTGAATGTCACCGACGCGGCGAGCCTCGAAGCCACCGTCAAAGCCCTGAGTTAAATGGTCAAACTAGTCCTCTTCGACATTGACGGCACACTCGTTCACACGGGCGGCGCGGGCATCAAGGCGTTTGCGAAAGTGTTTGCGAAGGAGTTCGGCATTCCGAACGGCACGGAGAAAATGAAGTTCGCCGGACGCACGGATGTGGGTTTGGTGCGCGAATTTTTCCGGCTGAACAATATCGAGCCGGACGCGGAACACTTTCAGCGCTTCTTCGAGAGCTACGTCTTCTGGCTGGATCATATTCTCGCACAAAGCGAAACCAAAGAGTGCCCTGGAATCTGGGAATTGATTCGTGACCTTCAGTCGCTGCCAGACGCGCCAACACTCGGCCTGCTTACCGGCAACATCCGGCTCGGCGCGGAGATCAAATTGCGTCACTTTAATTTGTGGAAGGAGTTCGTCACGGGCGCGTTTGCGGACGATCACGAGGACCGCGATCAGATTGCCCTCGCAGCGCATCAGCGCGGCTCGCGCCTGCACGGACGAAAACTGCGCGGAGAAGAAATTGTCGTCATCGGGGACACGCCACTGGACATCAAATGCGGCCGCGCGATTGGTGCCAAGGTGCTCGCGGTGGCCACCGGCGGCGCGACGTTGGGGGAACTCAAGCAACATGCGCCCGACTGGTTGGTAAACGACCTGCGGGAACTAACCGCACTTGAGTTGTGCCGCCGCGAGCCGAGTGTCGCAGCGGTCAAGACCAAGCACTGAATCTATTCTGTAGAATAGTCAATACCAAGAACCGACCCCTTTCAAGAACCGACCCCTTTCCGACCCCTTTCCAACGGGGATGAAAGAATATACAAAACATCAAATGAAACAAGAATCCAACAAGGCTATTAAAAAGGGAGTCGCTGGTGTTGGAGCGAAACTTGTTGGGGATGCCGTGCTGGATATTCCAAAAACTCCTGCCAAGGATTGCGAGTGAGGATGTTTCAATCAATAAAAGACTATCTTCTTTGCTTCGCGGCAAGATGCCGACTGCATTCTTTCGCAGCGTGGATGATCACTCGTGGAGCAAATGTAAACACCAGCGACGGGTTGAGGAATACGCCATTGCATCTAGCAGTTAAAAAACTGGATAAGGAAATGGTGTCCTTGCTTCTAAAAGCCAATGCCGATCCTAACTGGAAAGACGTTTGGAATCTTCCGCCGCTTACATGGGCGTTTGTTGAGGGCGCGCAAAAAAAGGATTGCGCAAGGCATCAAACCAGCCTTGAGATTATTAGCTTGCTTATCACTGCTGGAGCAAAGGTAAACGATCCAGCGTCACCTATCGGTTCAGCCATTAAAATGGACGATGTAGCCACAGTAGAGATCCTCGTAAAGCACGGAGCCGACTGGCATTTGAAATTGGAGGGTGATGGCCGGTCGGCTTTGGAGGTCTTGAAACAAGAGGGGTCCGAGTTCATGCGGCAGCAATTCAGCCAAACTATTGCCAATTAAAATTAGACTTGAACCCGGCAGGACCAATCATGTGATGGTTTAGAAGTTCAGACGTTCAACGTGGACAATCGCAACCAACTGACCACCGGCACCCGCGCGGGCACGTTCACCGTGGCGGGGCATGCCACGCTGCCCGGCTCAAGCATTGACGAGGTGGTAAAGGGGTCGGTTCTTTAAAGGGGTCGGTTCTTGGTATTGACTACTTTCTGTTTTCGCGGCAGTCTCAGCATCATGGCCCGCAAGTTACGAGTAGAGTATCCCGGCGCAATTTATCATAAAGGGGTCGGTTCTTGGTATTGACTACTTTCTGTTTTCGCGGCAGTCTCAGCATCATGGCCCGCAAGTTACGAGTAGAGTATCCCGGCGCAATTTATCATGTGATGAATCGTGGGGATCGGCGGGAGGAGATTTTCCGGGATGACCAGGATCGGGAGCGGTTTCTGGAAACGCTCGGCGAGGTTTGTGCCAAGACGGGCTGGCGGGTTCATGCGGTGTGTTTGCTGGGGAATCATTTTCATCTGGTGGTGGAAACCCCGCAGGGAAATCTGGTAACGGGGATGAAATGGTTTCTGGGCACGTACACGGCGCGCTTCAACCGGCGGCACAAATTGTTTGGGCATCTGTTCAGCGGGCGCTACAAAGCCCTCGTCGTGGATGGGAGCGGCCCCGGCTATCTCAAAACGGTGTGTGATTATGTGCATTTGAATCCGGCGCGGGCCAAGTTATTGAAGCCAGAGCAGGCGTTGCGCGCGTATCGGTGGAGCAGTTGGCCGGAGTATTTGCAAGCGCCGGGCAAACGACCTGGCTGGTTGCGGGTGGAGCGGTTGCTGGGCGAGTATCGGATTCCCAAGGACAGTGCGGCGGGGCGGCGGGAATTGGAGCGGGCGGTGGAGGCGCGGCGCGCGGCCGAGTCGGGCGCAGACTACAAGGCGATCCGGCGCGGGTGGTGTTTTGGGGAGAAGGCGTTTCGGCAGGAGTTGTTGGATCAAATGACGGATCGCCTCGGGGCCGAGCATTACGGGATCGAGCGGTTGGAAACGGCAGAGGCCAAAGCGGAGCGAATCATCGCGGAGGAATTAAAGCGCCGCAAATGGCGGAAAGCGGAGTTGGCAAAACGCGCCAAGGGCGATCCGGCCAAGGTGGCGCTGGCGGGGCGGTTGCGCGCAGAAACGACCGTAACCGTGGCGTGGATTGCGGAACGGTTGAGCATGGGGGCTGCGAGTTATCTGAATAATCGGCTGTATCGGTGGCGGAAAGGGACGCTGTGACTTGGCGGTGATTTTTACCGCGGAGTCCCTCAGTGCCGGTGCGGTTTGCCCGTGCCACACATCCCGCACGAACTCGGCACGCCGCTGCATGAGGGCGCAGCCGCCGTCGCTCCGGCGGTTGCAGAAGCGAAGGTCGAAAACTTCTTGGCCAATTTTTCCGAACCGCAGTGCGGACACTTCGTGCCTTGCCAGTTGCTGGACCGGATCAAAATCTCGCTGTCCTTCTCACACTTGTCACAATGAAATTCGTAAAGCGGCATGACGGAAATTTACCGGGAGTCAGGCGGTGGCTCAACTCGCTTTTGAGAATGCCACCAACGGTAGCCCGCCGCAGTCGGCACATGTGCCGGACGCGGTGGTGAACTGCGCCTCGCAGCGCGGACAATAGGCGCGGCAGGATTCGTCCGCGGGCACGGGCGGCTTGCAGAGTTCCGCGGGCGAAATTTTATTTCCAGTCAGCCAAGCTTCCACGGCCTCAACCGTGGCCCGGCGGAAGAAGGCTTCGGTGGCGCTGGCGTTAGGTTGGGGATTGGGACAAGTCGGCAGCACGGGATGGCGCAAATCCAACAACACGCGCCGCGCGAAACGCTGAAAGGCGGCGGGCGGCAGGAACTGCTTTGCCACCGCGAACGGATGGAAATTTTCCAACAGCGGACGGGACGCGATGTCCAAGGCGCGCATGGTGGTCGCCGGGGCCAGGGCGATGATGAGCGAATGCGAGAACCGGTCGTCTTCGGCCTCCGGCCAGAACTTGCGATGCACGCGGGCGAACAAAACAGATGTGCTGACCGTGAGCGTCACCAATGCAACGCTGAACCAGAGCCAGACAAGTTTCAGACCGATGAAACCGATGAGCGCGGGCGCCAGGACGAAGACCAGCACAAACAGCGCGTTGGTCAGCAGCCGCAGGTTTTTTGTCTCAGCCTGAAATGTGGCCCAGCGCGCGGCAATGGCTTTTTCATCCAGAGTGGCGTGGACGAACTTGTGGATGGCGTCTGGACGTTTGTCTGGCGACAGTTTCGCGATCTCCGTCAAGGTCTGGAACAGAAAGCTGGCGCGGGTGGTGGTGGGTGCGGAGAAAAGGATTTCGTCTTTAAGCCGGAGTTTTTTTCCACGCAGTTTCAGATCGGCCAGACTATTCCAGTCGAGAAAGCGCGCGGACTGATGCGGGCGCCAGCCGGGATTCACGTTGCTGGCAACGAACCACAGAAGCCCGTCCGGCCCGAGCGAGCAGGGTGATTGATAGGCAATGAGAGTTGAACCCAGCGGCGGAAATGGCGGCGCGAGAATAAAGCCGCCAGTTTGGTTGCCCAGCATCACAGCCGGATGCTGCACTCGCCAAACACGCCCAAGCCAAGTCGAACAGGCAATGCCTCCGCGACGCAGCCAGCAGGCGCATTCCCAAACGTAGAGGCCGCCGAGAATGACAAACAAAAACTGGATGTCACTCATGTCACGCGCGACGGCGGGAGTCAGTTATCTTGGCGGCCATTAACAATTCGTCCAATGATCTTCTTGAACACGGCGGCAATGGCCACCACGGCGATAATCACAAGTTTCCAGGCTTTCTTGAAAAACACCGCGATCCAGGCAAGCAGTCCCAGCTTGGCCGCGCCGACCGCGGCCCCGCCCACGACAAGTGCTCCCAAACCGTACTGGGCAATTTTATCACCCGGCTTGTATTCCGCGTACGATTCGCCGGTGTTGAATTGATAACCAGCCATCAAATTGGTGAAGACCGGAAGCGTCGCGGCGAATTCCTTGGGCGCGACGATGAGTTTCACGCTCATCACACCTTTACGTCCAAGCAGGCGCGTGTCGTAATTCAAAATCTCCTCGTTTTCGCAAGAGCCACGGATCGCCCACTCGAGATTGTGGGTCTCATTGTTGTAACGCGGCGGAAGTTCCCAGCCGGTGACGTGGATGGGTGGAATGCCGGACTTCGCCCGATACTTGTTCGCCGCTTCGGTCCCCTCCCGGTAACTTTGCAGCAATTTGTCCGCATCCAGCTTTTCCTTGTCCGCATCTTTGATGTACCCCGACGCTTCGTAATAAAACATCACCGACCAATCGGCGTTGGTCGGTCCGAGCGTACCCATGAGTCCTTCCCGTTCTGGCTGCCCCATGGCTTCCATCAATTTGCGAAGGGTCTCGCCATCAATAAAAGAGTACCCTTCGGGGACTTGGATTTGCGCAACCCCGCCAAGTATTGCCGTGGCCGGCCCCTCCAAGGGTTTGAAATCTTCTTCAGCACGATCTTGGGCAAGCGCGGCAATCAAAGGCAAAGTCAACAAGGCGATCAGGGTGAGCTTTTTCATGATTATTTTTGGTGGCCGGGTTTCGGGCCAGCGACATGGCGCGAGTGATTTACCTGTCACCGCCGACGCACGCAAGGTGATTTGCGCGGGTTGGCATCAGTTGTGAGATGGACAATGTGTCCGATTTCAATTACACAAAAGCTCGCGCCTTTCGGCTTTGTGCCGAGGGAGACTGAATATTTTAGCGAACGCGAACATGAAACCGACTCCGCAATCATCCTGGCAGAATTTCCAGAAATATTATTTCCACTTTCCTTCCATTGAGCTTGCCCTCGATCTGAGCCGGATGGGTTTGAATCAAGCGTTCCTGACGAAGATGGCCAAACCGATGCAGAAGGCATTCGCGGCGATGAAGGCATTGGAAGGCGGAGCGATTGCCAACCCCGACGAAAACCGCATGGTGGGGCATTATTGGTTGCGCAACCCGGCGAAAGCTCCCAATCGTCAGATTCGCGCCGAAATCGAGACCACCCTTAAGCGGATCAAACAGTTCGCCAAGGCGGTTCACGCAGGAAAGATCAAGGGATCGGGAGGCAAGTTTAAGAACATTCTCATCATCGGCATCGGCGGCTCCGCTTTAGGCCCGCAATTTGTTAGCAACGCCCTCAGCAATCCCGGACAGGACAAGGTCCAAGCCTTCTTCTTGGATAACACTGACCCCGACGGCATTCAGCGCGTCATCAAAACCATCGGCAATGACCTTAATCGCACTATCGCTATCGTTATCTCAAAGTCTGGCGGCACAAAGGAGACTCGAAACGGCATGTTGGAAGCGAAAGCGGGTTACGAGGCGGCTGGACTCAAGTTTGAGAAGCACGCAGTCGCCATCACTGGCGAAGGCAGCGAACTCGATAAGGTCGCTCAAAGCGGTGGTTGGATTGAACGCTTCCCGATGTGGGATTGGGTCGGCGGACGCACGAGTGAATTATCTGCGGTCGGCTTGTTGCCCGCAGCCATCCAAGGGTTTGACATTGATTCACTTCTCGCCGGAGCGAAAGCTTGCGATGAACTGACGCGGATTCCGGATACGACAAAAAACCCCGCCGCCTTGCTGGGTTTGTCTTGGTATTTCGCAGGTAATGGGCATGGCGAGAAGAACATGGTGGTGATCCCTTACAAGGATCGCTTGGAATTGCTCTCAAAGTATCTTCAACAGCTTATCATGGAGTCGCTTGGAAAAGAGAAAGACTTGTCCGGCAAAGTGGTCAATCAAGGCATCACCGTTCTCGGAAACAAAGGCTCGACGGATCAGCACTCCTACATTCAACAGCTTCGCGATGGGCTTAATGATTTCTTCCTGACATTCATTGAAGTCTTGGTAGATCAGAAGGGAAAACAGCTTGCTGTGGAAAGTAGTTTCACCTCGGGCGATTACCTCAGCGGTTTCTTGCTTGGAACACGTCAAGCAATGCAAGAAAGTGGCCGTAAAACACTTACGATTACTGTAAATGATGTTTCGCCAGCAATAGTCGGTGTTTTGATTGCTCTGTACGAGCGTGCCGTTGGCTTCTATGCGAACTTGGTTGGGATCAATGCTTATCACCAACCTGGTGTTGAATCGGGTAAAAAAGCGGCAACTCGCGTTCTCAAGATTCAAGAGCAAGTTCTCGCCGTGCTAAAATCGAATCACAAGCAATCGCTCACCGTTGATCAAGTCGCGGTCGGGATTTCTGACCGAGGCGAGGCCGAGCATGTTTTCAAAATTCTGGAGCGCCTCAGCGCAAATCCAACGCGCGGCATCAAGAAGCAATCCGGCAAGACTCCGTTCACCGCAAAGTATTCTGCGGCCTAGTTTTTTGTTCGCATGTTCACCTACCCCAAGGAATACGAGGTCATTGTTGTCGGAGCTGGACATGCGGGAATAGAAGCTTCGTTGGCGGCAGCGCGGATGGGTTGCCAAACCCTGCTGCTGACTACGAATGTTGACACCATCGGCCAGATGTCTTGCAACCCCGCCATCGGTGGCTCGGCCAAGGGACATTTGGTTAAAGAGATTGATGCGCTCGGCGGCGAGATGGGGCGCAATACCGATTTCACAGGAATCCAGTTTCGCACCTTAAATCGTCGGAAAGGCCCGGCTATTTGGGCGTCACGCGCCCAATGTGACAAAAAAGCCTACCAATTCCGCATGAAGTGGGTTTGCGAACGCGAACCCAACCTCGACGTTAAGCAGGGGCAAACAATCACCATCGAAAGCGAGAATCAATCCGCCAAAGGGGTCATCACGGCAACTGGCGTCCGCTATCTTGGGAAAACGGTCATTATCACCACGGGGACGTTTCTTCATGGGCTGATGCACATCGGACAGAACAAGCAGCAAGGAGGGCGATCAGGCGAAGCTCCATCGGTTGGTTTGTCTGAATCGCTTCGATCACTCGGAATCGAATTACAGCGTCTCAAGACCGGAACCCCGCCCCGCCTTCTCCGTCGCTCGATTGATTTTTCCGTCATGGAAGAACAAACCGGAGACGAGCCACCGCCGTTCTTCAGTTTCTGGCCTCACGATTTGTTCCACATGGAACAATCAGAAGGCAGCCTGGAGGAACGTAAGGGTAAAACCAAGTACCCGAGAGGCTCAGTGCTTGAAAAACACGGCACCCAACTCAGTTGTTTCCTGACCAAAACGACTCCAGAAACGAAAGACATCATTCGCAAAAACCTACATTTATCACCGATGTATTGCGGTGTAATTGAGGGTGTTGGTCCGCGATATTGTCCTTCAATTGAGGATAAAATCGTCAAGTTCGCCGACAAGGAGACGCATCAGATATTCCTCGAACCTGAAGGCGTCAACACTGATGAGTTTTACATCAACGGCCTCTCCACCTGTCTGCCGTTTGAGGTGCAAATTCAACTTGTGCGCTCAGTCGTTGGTTGTGAGAAAGCAGAGATCATGCGCCCGGCATACGCGGTGGAATACGACTTTTCACCACCAACCCAAATATCACCCTCGCTTGAAACCAAGGCTTGTCAGAATCTATTTCTTGCCGGCCAGATTAACGGCACATCTGGTTACGAAGAGGCGGCAGCGCAAGGTTTGATGGCGGGCATCAATGCCGCGCGGCGTTGCCAAGGCAAACCGCCGATCGTTCTGAATCGAAACCAAGCTTACACGGGAGTGTTGATTGACGACTTGGTGAATTTGGGCACGAACGAGCCGTATCGCATTTTTACGTCCCGAGCCGAGTACCGACTGCTCTTGCGCCAAGACAACGCCGACGTGCGCCTTTCGGAGCTTGGGTACGAAATCGGACTTCTGCCACACATTCTATACGAACGCTTCAAAGCCAAGCGCGACCAGATTCACCAAGAGATCGAGCGACTAAAAAAGACACGTCAGGGAACCGACACCCTCGGGCAAATCTTGCGTCGGCCCGAAGTCACGTATCAAACCTTGCCCAACCGAAACGAATCCCTCTCGCAAGAAGTCACTGAGGCGGTCGAAATAGAAATCAAATACGAAGGCTACATAGAAAGGCAGATTTCCGATGTTGAAAAGTCTAAGTCACTTGAATCAAAGAATATACCAGAATTATTCGACTACACTTCCGTCATGGGATTGAGTGCAGAAGCCCGGCAAAAGCTAATTAAAATTCGTCCTCTGTCTCTTGGTCAAGCGTCACGAATTTCTGGGGTTTCACCCGCAGACGTGAGTTTGATTGCGATCTGGTTAAAGCGCAACAATCTCACCACAAACGCATTGCCAAAGAATGGCAGCGATGTCTCGGGGGATCGTATTGAAGACAACTGATTGTTCGCCAGATGATTTCCATTGTCGAAGCTCAACCCGCTGGTGCTGATTTGGTGTCGCATGTAGAGGAGATTTTTTCTCCGACGGGAATTCTCTCCAAAGCGAGCAACTTCGAATATCGCCCGCAGCAACAGCAGATGGCGGTCGCGGTCGCCCGCGCATTACAAAGCCAGGAACACCTCGCCGTCGAGGCGGGGACGGGTGTCGGCAAATCCTTGGCTTATCTCATCCCGGCGATTTTGTTCGCCGTGACGCAAAAGAAAAAAGCTGTCATCTCCACGCACACGATCAATCTCCAGGAACAGCTCACGGAAAAAGATTTGCCGATGCTCGCAACGGTGTTGGAAGCGATGCGCGATCCGGTGAAGTTCAGTTTCACGATGCTCAAGGGCCGGGCGAATTATCTCTGCACGCGAAGACTCCAGAAGGCGATGCAACAAAGCGGCAATCTGTTCACCTCGTCCGAGGCGGAGGAGCTGCAACGCATCTACGAATGGTCGAAGGAAACCAAAGACGGCAGTCTTTCGGATTTTGACATTGAGCCAGATCCGAAGGTTTGGGCGCAGGTTTGTTCCGAACGTGGTTTGTGTTCGCCGAAGGTTTGCGGCTATCAATCCGACTTCGGCAAAGATCACGGCATCTGTTTTTTCCAGCGTGCCCGCAATCGGATCCTCTCGTCGGACGTGCTCGTGTTGAATCACACGTTGTTCTTCACGCTGCTCGGCGGCGTAAACGAGGAACAGGAAGGCGGCATCCTGTTCAAGAACGACTTCGTGATTTTCGATGAAGCGCACACGATGGAACACGTCGCCTCGCGGCACATCGGCCTGAGCGTGTCGAGTGGACAAGTGCGCTACGCGCTGAATCGTCTCTGGAATCCGCGCACGGAAAAAGGTCTGCTGGCCACCCTGCGCAAAGGCAATGCGGTGAAACTTGTTGCGGACATCTTGAGCGAGTCCGACAAGTTCTTTGAAAGCGTCGAAGTCGCGTGTAACGAACTGAACGCGCAGTTGAATGCTGAGGATGAGAACAGTCCCCGCGCGCGCGCGACTGCGGCCAAGAAACGCGCCTGGACCGAACTGCGCATTCGGCGCAACGACATCGTCAAAGATAATGTCACGCTGCCGATTCAACGCCTGCGCGAAGCTGTAAGTGACCTGGTCAAAACCAGCGCCGACAAGGAAATCGGCCAGGAACTCATCGAGTGCAATCGCCGCTTGGGTGAACTAAAAATCGAGATCGCCGAATTTCTCAGCCAGCACGTTGACGATCATGTTTATTGGGTCGAACGCACGGGCAAAGCGCAGCAAAGCCTTTCATTGAACGCCGCGCCGATTGACGTGGCGGATTACTTGCGCCGCCGTTTGTTCGAGACGGAAACCAGCGTCATCATGACCAGCGCGACACTGGCGACGCAGTCGGTAGTTAGTAGTCCGTCGTCCGTAGCAGAGCGCGCGGAAACTGTCGCTACGGACCACGGACTACTGACTAAAAACAAATCGCCGAAGCAGAAACGCACCGCGACGGGCTTGGAGTATTTTGTCCATCGCGTGGGTGCGGAAGCCTCCACCCAATTGCAAGTCGGCACGCCGTTCGATTACGAGCGTCAGATGAAGCTCTGCGTCGTGCAGAAAATGCCCGACCCGCGCGAACATGGATATTCTGAAGCGTTGGAGAAATGGATTGGACATTTCATCCGCCAGACGCACGGCAAAGCCTTCGTGTTGTTCACGAGCTACAAGCTGATGCAGGAAATCGGCGAGCGGATGCAGCCGTTCTTCGATGAACTCGGCATCGCGCTTTTCATTCAAGGCACGGGTACACCGCGTTCGACGATGCTGGAGAAGTTCAAGGAAGACGTGGACTCGGTGTTGTTCGGCACGGACAGTTTCTGGCAGGGCGTGGACGTGCCCGGCGAGGCGTTGAGCAACGTCATCATCACGCGACTGCCGTTTGCGGTGCCGGATCATCCTTTGATCGAAGCGCGCATTGAAGCCATCGAGGCGCGCGGCGGAAATTCCTTCGGCGAATTTTCCCTGCCGGAAGCGATCTTGAAATTCCGTCAAGGCGTCGGGCGCTTGATCCGCACCAAGACCGACACCGGCATAGTGGTCGTGCTCGACAACCGCATCCTCGCAAAGAAATACGGCCAGGCATTTCTCGATGCGTTGCCGAAATGCCCGGTTGAAGTTGTCTGATAAGGGGCTTCCAGCAGGCTTCAATACATCGTGAGCAAGTTCCGCCCGGAAGCCGTGGCCGCGCATGTGAAAATGCAGAAAGGCGAGCGTTCGGAACTGGCGAAACTCGCGGCGAATATCCTTTGAACTCGCACCGGTGCGGAACTTGAAGTGGGCAAACAACAGGTTTATGATTCGCCCATGAGTGCCGCCACCATCCAGAACGAACTGCTGAACCTTCCGGCCAGCGAACGGGCGCGGTTGCTGGAGTTGCTTTGGAACTCGCTCTCTGATCCCCAGATTAAAACCCGGGAAGCCGCCTGGACTGAGGAGTCAGAGCGCCGCATCAATGCCTATGATGCGGGGGAACTCAAAGCCCGCGCCGCAGCGGATGTGTTCAACGACCTCGAGAAAAAACTGCGCCCGTGAAAGTCCGGTTCACGTCTGTCGCCGAGTTGGAGCTGTCGGAAGCCATGTTGGAATATGAGGCGGTCCGGCCTAGCTTGGGGGGCAAAGTTCCTGCAAGATGCCAGGACGGCCACCCATCTCATCGAATCACATCCGCTTGCTTGGACTTCGCTCTCGCCTCGCATGCGTCGGATTCGTTTGCACAATTTCCCTTTCGGTTTGTTCTATCAAGTTCGTCCCGATGAGATTTTGATTTTGGCTGTGATGGACCTGCGCGCGACCCAAAACGCTGGGAACACCTGCTCTGACGGAGCGCGACACCGCTTTCGCGCGCCCGAAAATCTCACGCTACTCGGACTCCCTGCTCCCGTCCGAAAGCGTCGTCGCCGCAGGCGCTTTGCGGCGCAGTCCCAAGTGCTTTGCCGCGCCAGCCGCCGATCCAGCAGCAAGCCGTTCCGGCACGGTAGTAATTGAATAGACCCCGCCATCGTAAGTCAGCGCGTAGAGTTCGCCCTCCAGGTCTTCAGCGAAACTGGTGATGTTTTTCGGTTGCGTCAACAGGGTGGCTTGCGCGGTCACCTTGCCGCTCCGCTGGCGCATTCCCCAGATCGTGCCCGCCACGAAATCAGCGTAAAGATAAACGCCCCGGAGCGCCGGATATTTTTTACCACGATACACGTAGCCGCCCACCACGCACGCGCCAACGCCGTGTGTGGGGAATTTCGATTCCGCCAAAAGCTTCGGATCGTGCGGATACTCAATGACGGGGTCGAGATAACGCGCGTTTTTCGGGCCGGGTTTGAAGTGATGCGCGCCTTCGCGAACGCACCAGCCGTAATTGCCGCCTTTGACGACGAGATTTATCTCCTCCCATTTGTCCTGCCCCACGTCGCCCGCCCACAACTCGCCGGTCTGCCGGTCCCAACTGAATCGCCACGGGTTGCGAAAGCCGAGCGCCCAGATTTCCTTGCGCACGCTGTTTTCCCAGAACTCCGGCTCCCGGACGAACGGATTGTCCGCGGGAATTCCGTACGGCAAGACTTTTTGATTGGCGGGCGGCCCGCTGGTCGAGCGGGTGTTGACGTCAATGCGCAGGATCGCGCCCAGCACCGAGGAAACACTCTGGCCATTGTTGAAGGGATCGTTCTGGCCGCCGCCGTCGCCCAGGCCGATGTAAAGCATGCCATCCGGGCCGAAACTGATCTGGCCGCCATTATGGACATCGGACGGTTGCGGCACTTCCATCAAGATGCGTTCGGATTCCAAGTCAACGCGATCCGGATCGTCCGGCGCGGTTTTGAATTCACTGATGACGCTGCGCCACGGATTGTGTTGGGTGTAATAAATGTAAAGCAGCCCGTTCGTTTTGAATCGGGGATGAAAAGCCAGGCCCAAAAGGCCCTGCTCGTAACTGAGATGCGGCTGACGATCTGCAATATCCAGAAACACCTTTGCCTCCGCGCCGCGCGCCGGTTTTGGCAAAACCCGGATGCGGCCATCCTGCTCCACGATAAAAAAACGCTGCGACCCATCCGGCGCTTCCTCCATGCGAACGGGCAGTTGAAAGGTGTATTCCGGAAAGATGGGGGTGAACGCGATTTTGGGAAGCGGTTGGGCGACGGCCATGGTCGTTGCCAGCGCCAGGGAACAGATGACACACGCCGCCATTTGCCGAATCCAGTCCGGGTGACTTCCGATGGTCCCGCGCAAATTCACTCACAGCCTCCTTTCTTGTTCAGCCCGCAACAAATGTCCTCCAAGGACTCGTTGTCGGAATCGGTTTTATTTTCTCCAGCGCCCGCCGCGCCGTTCCAGTGTCATTTTATGAAAGACCACCCTTGACGGTGATGACACTGTTGGAGTTGCCCTGCCAACCACCCCGGCGGACCAGCCTCGGGAATTGCCTACAGCTTTGGCCCGGCGAAATCAACGCCGAAGTGCAGTCAGGTCGTCTCGCATTCAAAGTCGGGAAGGCACGGGTAAACCAATCAAACCGCTCGAAGTGAAGACCATCGTCACGCGCGTCGGTAATGGCACGAAGATCGTGTTCACCGGTACCCGAGAGGTGAGACGACGTTCCTTTCATCCTAATCTCCGCCGTTGCGCATCTCCGCATTGGAATTTCCCACCCCAAGATTTAGCTCTCGCTCCGCCTGTGGTTCGGTTACGCTTGGTTTGGCATATCGCCAAATCGTTATGACACCGAAATTATTCTCCGAACTGGGTCTCTCCACCGAAGTGCTGAAAGCCATTGATAAACTGGGCTTCGAGCAGGCTTCGCCGATTCAAGCCGCGTCCATCCCGCCGCTGCTCGCGGGCAAGGACATCGTCGGCCAATCGCAGACTGGTTCGGGCAAGACGGCGGCGTTCGGCATTCCGGCGGTGGAGAAAGTGGACCCCAACATCCGTGCGGTGCAGGTATTGATTCTGTGTCCGACGCGCGAGCTCGCCATCCAGGTTTCGGAAGAGATCCACAAGCTTGCGCTGTTCAAACGTGGCATCCAGGCGTTGCCCATTTATGGTGGCCAATCTTATGAACGCCAATTCGACGGCCTCCGGCGCGGCGCGCAGATCGTCATCGGCACGCCGGGACGCATCATGGATCACATGCGGCGCGGCACCTTGCGCTTTGACAATGTGAAGCTGGCCGTCCTCGACGAAGCCGACGTGATGCTCAACATGGGTTTCCGCGACGACATCGAATTGATTCTCCAAGCCGCGCCGAAAGAACGCCAGACGGTTTTCTTCTCCGCCACGATGCCGCGCCCGATCCGCGACCTGATCGAGAAATACGCCCGCACTCCGGAGAACGTGAAGATCGAGCAGAAGGCGATGACGGTACCCACGGTGGAGCAGGTTTATTACGAAGTGGATCGCCGGTTCAAGATCGAGTTGCTCACGCGGTTGATTGACATTCACGACATCAAGCTCGGCATCATTTTCTGTAACACCAAGCGTATGGTAGATGATCTCGTGGATCATCTCGAAGCGCAGGGCTACATGGCCGACCGCTTGCACGGCGACATGACGCAAGCCATGCGCGATCGCGTGATGAACAAGTTCCGCAAGTCCGGCCTCGAGTTTCTCGTCGCCACGGACATCGCGGCGCGCGGCATTGATGTGGACGATGTGCAAGTTGTCTTCAACTACGACCTGCCCTACGACGGTGAAGATTACGTGCATCGCATCGGGCGCACGGGCCGCGCGGGGCGGGAAGGTCGCGCCATTTCGTTTGTATCCGGTCGCGAACTGTTTCAGATCCGCAACATCGAGCGTTACACGAACATGCGCATCCAGCGCGCCCGCATCCCGACTGAAGCTGAAGTCGGCGATGCACGCGAGAACGCTTTCCTCGGAAAAATTCGCGCCGCGCTCGCCGCCGGCGATTTCAAAAAGAACGAGCATTTCATCACACGGTTGTTGGAGGAAGGATTCTCTTCCACCGACGTGGCGGCCGCCTGCCTGGAGTTGTTACAGGGCGGCGAAGGCGCATCGAAACCCAACACGGAAGCCTACGAACGCCCCGAGCGCGAAGAACGCCCCCCACAACGCGGCGGCTTCCGCGATGGCCCGCGCGAACATTACGATGATCGCGGCCCGCGCTTTGAACGCCGTGAGCGTGCTAATGCTCCGGCTTCCCGATTTGACGACCGCGCGCCCCGGGGAGAATTCCCCGGCGTCCGGACCTTTCGCCCTCAGCCGAAAGTGGCCAAACCGGCTGCCCCTGGAGCGCCGGTCTCCGCCCCGGCGCGGTCCGAAAAACCTTCGCCGCCAGCAAAACCAGTATCAACCCCACGTACCGAAACCAAGCCCGTCATTCCGGCGACTGTAACGATTCCCGCCGGGCCGGAGGCCGGCGCTCCTCCAACTTCGCTCAAACCCGCACCGGAGAAAACTTATTCCGACGAGGAAATCCTGGCTTCGGTAAAAGCTCCAGCGCTGACCGAGCGCAAACCCGGCGCACCAAAAACTCTCCCGGCCTGGACCGCGAAGAAACGCGACGAAGCCAAGCCCGCGCCCGTCAAAGGCAAACCCAGCCGTGCCACGCCACCGAACCAAACGCGCCTCTGGATAAATCTTGGCGAAGCGATGGATGTGAAGCCGATTGATATCGTGAATGCCGTTGCGGGTGAAACCGGGTTGCCCGGAAAAGTCGTCGGCACGGTGGACGTGCGCGAGCGGCATTTGTTTGTGGATGTCGCCGCCGAACACGCGAACGGCATCATCGCCAAGTTGAATCGCGCGCAGATCAAGGGTCACAAGGTGAAGGTGAAAGTGGCGTGAGCGAAGAAATAAAAACCCCTCACCCTGCCCTCTCCCCATCCGATGGGGAGAGGGTGGCCGTCAAGCCGGGTGAGGGAAATTCGACGACCCCAAAGCCCGTCGAACGATTATTCCCGTTCGTGCTGAAGGCACGCGCGTTGATCGTGGGGCGCGACACGCTCGTGCGTAGCAAGAGCAACCTGCACTTCATTCTTATCACGACCGATATTTCGGAGAACAGTCGCGAGCAAATCCTGAAGGACTACACGCATTATCCGGTCGTGCAGCATTACACCGAGGCGGACGTGGAGAAATACTTCGCCCTGAAGGGTACGAAAGTTCTGGGCTTCGCCAAGTCCGGGCTCGCGCAATCCATCTACGCGGAGTTGAAGCAACATCGGATCAACAAGCCGGTCAGCACCTCAAATCAGCCAAAAGCCCAGTGACCATCCTTCAGCGGACAAACACGCGATACGGCCCGCAGAATTGATCTTCAAACGGTTTGGTGGCCAGCGACTTCATCGGCAGCGTCAACAGGTTCAGGCCGCTGTCTGGATTCAGCGTCACGCGCAGCCGATAAAAACTTTGCGCGGTGTTGGTTGTCGCAAGCGCAAAAACACCCGCACCTTCCGGCGTGATGACTGGATTGGTTGAAATTTCTTCCCATGGCGCAATGCCGAGTTCCGGTCGCGCAAGTAATTGATAGGTGCGCTCTTCATGTCGCGGCCAAAACGAAATATTGGCAACCGCATTGGTGGTGGTGACGGAAAAGTTCAGGTGCGACAAGGTGTTTGTGGGGATTGTGCCCATGGCATATTCGCGGGCGGTGTGATAACCATCGCCATCAGGGTCGGCAATCGGATCAATGGGGCCGCCGAAAAAGAAATCACGCCACCACATCGGCACGGTGTTGTTCGTGGGAAAATCCTGCGTCTCCACGTAATCGAATCGGACGGCGTCGGCCAGCACTACGGAAGCGTTGGCATTATTTCCCAGTCGCACAAACCCGCTCGCGCCCTTGGCAAACTCGATGTCACTTGCGATCAGCCGCCACGCGCCGCCGCCGGTTTGCTGGTTCACGAAAATATTGGTCGCGCCGCCATTGAACGAAATCTGGAACGGCGCATTGTTCGCGCGATTTGCGCCTTGGGGATACCAGATGGAGACATTGTACTTTCCGGAGGTGGTGATGTTGGGTCGCCACGTGGCAGTAGCGGTGGCTGCGCCGCCCACAGTGTTTGCGAAGTGGTAATTGGTTGAATACTTGTCTGTGGATGAGGAAGCCATCGTCCAATCGCCGGTGAAGGTCGCGGTGGGATTATCCAGAATCAACGTGCCCGCGGTGGTGAACTGATAGACGCCGGAAAGGTAGGTGTTCGTGTCCACGCGCGACAGGGTCTGGTAACTATAAGTTGTGCCCGGCGCGAGGCCGGTGAGCAGGATGACGTGATTGGTGGTGGATTCGGGATCAACGTAAGAACTTGAACCAAAACTGCTCTGCGCGGCGGCGACCGAAAGACTCTGCTGCCCGCCGGAACTCGCGCTGAATTGCACCTGACTGTCGCCGGGAACAATGGTATTCCACGAGATCAACGCGCTATGCGAGCCGGGGGTTGCTTGCACCGAGTTGAGATAAGGGGAATCGAGCAGAATCAGTTGCGCCGCGCTGCTGATTGCCATGCCGGCAACATTGCTCACGATGACGGAATACCCGCCCACATCTTCCGCCTGCGCGTGCGGGCGCGTGTAGCTGTTGTTCGTCGCGCCGGAAATGGCCACGCCGTTGAACCGCCATTGATAAAACAGCGGCGCGCTTCCTGAAGCTGCAACAGAAAATACCGCGTCTTCTTCGGGATAAACGGCTACAGCTTGTGGCGGTGCGGAAATAGTCGGCGCAACCGGCGCAGCCAAAATCTCAACGCGGACATTGTCAAAGAGCACAAATGCATCCGCCGCCGGGCTGGCGATGGAAGTAAACAAATCCATGTAACCGATCATCACGGTGCCGTTGGTGAACGGCGAAATGTTCACACGTTGCGCGATGAGTTGTCCGTTCATGCGCCAGGTCACGACGTTGTTGGGGCCCTGGCTGAGTTCGACTTCCACCCAGCGTTTGCCGGGGGCGCCGGGACTTTCATAAGTCGGCAACGGAAAAATGTTCAGCCACGCCGCATCGCTGTTGCCGGCCCCCGCGGCGCCACTTGCACCGAACCCGCTGGTGGAAAACGCCAACCAACTCGGGCTGCCGAACGGGTTGCCAACGTAGGCACGATAATCGTCCGTGGTGCCGCCCTCGCCGTCCATGGCAAACCAAACGCCATCGCTCGGGTTGACCGTGGTCGAGGCCCAATTCACACGACTGCCTTCGTGATTCAAGCCGCACGTGAAATGTTCCGTGCTGCCAGTCGAATCCGAGCCACCCGGACCGCCGGGATAATTCATCCACAAATCAAACTTGAGCCGGTAAGTGCCGCTAAAACTTTGGTTCTTTGGATACAGACTGACACCGGCCGTCGCGGCGCTGGCATCATTGTTGTTCACGGTAAGTCGCAAACCGCGGGTGGTGGCCCCGGACGAATTCGGAGCGGACGGGATGGTTGACGCATGGAACGCACTGAAATAAGAGCTGTAGTCAAACGACCAATCCACGGTGTAATCGGAAACGCCATTGCCGCTGCCCTGAAACAAATCCCAGTTGTTGGCTGAAGAAATTGAGTCGAAATTATCCGCGAATACCGGCTGCCAGCTTTGCGGAATGGTGACGCTCAAACTTGCAGGCGCACTGGTGACGGTTGCGGTCGCATTGGAAACCACCAGCGTGTAGATCCCGGCTTGCGCGGCTTGAACATTCAGTAACATCAAGTTGCTGCTGGTTGCGCCGGGCAGACTCGTGTTGTTAAAACGCCATTGATAACTCAGTGCTGAACCGGTCACGACCGGCGTGAAGGTCACATTCATCCCCTGAGTCGCGGTGAGGCTGGGCGGCGGCTTCACGACGAGTGGCGGATAATTGTTCGGGGCCGCGAGCAGTGCGCTTCCATCCAGAACAAACAAGCCGCTTTGAATATCGCTAAGAAGCAGCTTGCTGAAACCCAGATGCGGGAACACGCCCCAGTTGCCTTGATACGAACTCGTCGTCGCACCCGGGAACGTGTCGTAAAATCCAACGCGCACCGGCTTGGTCACATCGGAGATATCAAAGACCTGGATGCCGTTCTGGTACCAACTCAAGAACAGAAAATTGCTGACGACCACCGGATTATGTGGAATGTCCGCACCGATGCCCATGCTGGCGGGCGTCAATGTCACGAACGGGACGGCGTTCGAGGACAAAGCGGCTGGGTTTGAAACATCGTAAAATTTCACGTCGCCGCCGGGCGTTTCGCGACAGACGATGAGTGTGTTGCCGTCGTCAGTTGGCCAACTGCTATGGGAGTTGTAGCCGGAATAAAGACGGCCCAGCCAATGCGCCGGCTGTGAGCCGATGGAGGTCACGTCCCAAAGGTCCGTCTGCCCCGGCGATGCCGGCGTGCCGTTGTCGTTGCCGCCCCAGCCGGACGTGTAGAGGATCACCTGCCCGCCTTTGTTGCGCACGGTGATCTGGTGAACCTTGGTCGTGTTCGTGGTGACGATGTCCTGCAAATAAACCGGCGCGGCGGGATTGCTGACATCGAAAACTTTCACGCTGACGCTGCCGGCCACGTGCGCGGCTTCGTAGAGATAATTGCGTTCCAGAAAAACCGTATGCACGCGATCAAAGCCATTTGTCACATGGCCGGTCGTCGCGCCGACGCGACAGAGCAATTGCGGCGACGCGGGATTCGTCAGCGACACGATGTGCAAGCCGCCGCCGCTCCAACTGCCGAAGTAACCGATCCGATTGCGCAGCGCGCCCAACTCGAATTGGTTCTGACTGAGCGGGCTGGAGTTATAAATACTCAGTAACACCGGCGCGGCGGGATTAGAAATGGAGAATATGCCGACACCATAATTGTTTGCGCTGTAACCCAGCCAAACACCGAGACAGGCGAGATCCCCCTCCGCCCAGACATCACCATAAGAGATTGTTCCGGCTACAGGGTTGGTTTTGCTGATGAACTGGAGATTGAGGTTGGTGAAGCTTTGCGCCGCCGCCTGACCAATTGTGGCCCCGACGAAGAAGGCAACTGCCCACTGCAACCCGCAACGGCGCAGGTAAGACAACAGGAGACTCATGACAAGGTGGAAAACTTATACGCCGCCCGGCCCGCCGGAACAAACCGAAACCCCGGCACAAACATGTGTTCCGATCGTTTTGATGGCGAATCAACCGGGCGGTGCCCCGGATCTGTTTGCAGCAAGTTTCAGATTCCGGCCTTGGGCATAAAGACTACAAAGTGCGATGACGGCACATGGAAATTTCAGGGCATCAACCAGCGCCAACCCGCGCCAGGAAATGGAGGCGTATTGATCCAGCGCGTGCAGCGACAGCAGATTCACCGTGGTGATTGCGAGGTAAAGTCCAAAGCTCAGCAGCCACCACCGGAGCCTGCGCCGGCGTCCACAGAAGCCAAACCACACGACGACCGCCGCCAGGATCAAGCTGAGGACGGCTTTCTGGAGCAGGACGCGCGGATAATAAATGTCCTCGGCCCTGGCCCAAGACCGCGCCCAATTGCCCAGCATGTTTTCGAATCCGGCCAGTTCCCAAATGCCAGCCAGCGCGAACCCCACCGCAAACCCCAAACCCCAGCGCGGCGCTTTGATGGCGGGTCTCGAAAACCGGCCCGCCCGCCAATGCCAACGTCCGAACATTACCGCGCAAAACAACCACGCAAGCCCGGTTGCCAGGCGGAGCGGCGAAGACTTCGGTGGGACGCCGCGCGCGGTGTCTTCAGCGAGTTGCCGCACCAGCAACCGCACCAAGCCGGTTGCCCGGACGCTGCGCGTGGTTGTCATTGGAATCAAGTCCGTGGTCGCCGCGAATGTGTGATTGTTCCAATCTCCGTCGGGGCTCAAGTAGATGATGCCGTTGACAAAATGCAGGTTGTCCCGGGCTGGAACAGGGATGGTGAAATCAAAGCTGCCGCCGGTCTTGTTGACGGCCTTGGGTTCGCCCGCAGCCAGGAAACCCAGGGATGTATTTCGGTCCCGCGACCAATGCAGATCCACGCAGAGCTTCGAGTCCACCGCCCATCGCTTCACGTGAACACGGAGCGACACTGGTTCTCCCACGACAGCTTGCGCCGGCCCTTCCACCACGAGCCAATCAATGTGTTCCAAGCGCCCGAGCCAGAACCAGAGGCCGGCGGCGATGCTGGCAAAGCAAGCCAACGCGATGGCGCGACGGCGGAGTGCAGGCATCCAATCAGGCGTTTTCAAGCGTCGCCAGCATCGTCAACTACACCGGGCGCGCAAGCAGGATTTGTCCGGCGGACAGCAGGAGGGGCAAGCACACCCAGTTCACTCCTTCGTGAACAGGATTGGCGTCTCGTCGTTGGGCATCTGGAGGATGAAGAGGTTCGTTTTCGCGCCGAGCAAGGGAAACGCCACGGTCTTCCGGCGGTAATCATCGAAGTAATACGCGCCGCGATAAACGCCCGGGCGCTCGCCGCTGGCGAGTTCGATCTTTTTGTCACCCGGCTTCCAGGAAGGATTGCCGGTGGCGAGAATGAATCCAAAAAAATCCCGGCCGGGGCGGGTATTGTCCCGCACGATGCCGACCCGGCTGCCTGCGCCATCGTTGATCAGCCAGAAACCCTCGATGGGATCCAACTGCTCCTTCTGGGCAGCCAGGTAATTGCGGAAGTCCGGCTCGGCAAACGGCAGCGCTTCCCAGGTGTTGGTGAAGCGCACAAAATTCGCCGTGACCCGATACTTGGCGTGCATGAAGTCCGGCGGCTCGATCCTGGTGATTTGCAAGCCATCCGCGCCCCGTTTCCGGGCCTGCTGACGCAAGGTGTCCAACTCACTCTCGAACGACCCGCCAAACACGGTGAACGGCGTGTCGGTGATGGACATGGTGCCGATGATTTCGTACGGCCGGGGCACGGGGACCTTCTCGTTGTAAACGTAGATGGGATGCTCCGCGGGTTTGGCCGCGCCGGGTTTGGTGTTTGCCACGTATGTCTTCACCGTCGTGCACCCAAGGAGCAGCGTCACAAGTGACAGGCCTAGGAATAATTTCTTCGTAACCATCAGTGCAAACAGCTTCGGTGATTTCTGTTTGGGGTCGAGTCAAAATAAAGCCGCTAGACGATACCGCCGAAGAATCCATTGACCCTCGCTGGGGGGACTTCATAAAGTTCGCCCGCCACAGCACCATTATATGTCCTCCATCACCGCCGTCAAAATCTGGATCTGGTTGTCGGCTTTTGCCACGGCCGCCGGCTGGATTCTCTCCGCCGTCGGCTGGCTGCGACTGTCGGGTTACTTCGTGCTCGCGGCAGTCACCGCGGGGCTTTGGTTTGTTTTACATCGGCGCCGCCAACCCGGGCCCGTCCGCTTCCGCTGGAGTTGGAAAAAAATTTCTCGCCGCTTCATGCGTCCGTTTCCATTCCTGTTTGCACTGTTGGCCGTGCTGGTGTTGCTGGGCGGCTTGTTGTATGCGCCATCCAATCACACCGGCCTGAGTTACCGGATCCCACGCGTGTTGCACTGGCTGGAGGCCGGGCAATGGCATTGGATTGACGCGCCAAATTACCGGATGAACAACCGGGCCTGCGGCATCGAATGGTTTTCCGCACCGCTGTTGCTGTTGTTCAAATCGGATCGCGGGTTATTCCTGTTGAACTTCATTCCCTTCCTGCTGCTGCCGGGATTGCTGTTCAGCCTGCTGCGCCGGCTTGGCGTGCGAAGCCGCGTGGCGTGGTCGTGGATGTGGGTGTTCCCCACCGGCTACGTTTTTCTGCTGCAGGCCGGCAGCGCGGGCAACGACGCTTTTCCGGTGGTGTACGCGATCGCGGCGGTGGATTTCGCGTGCCGGGCCTGGGTATCGCGCCGGGCGGGCGATCTGTGGTATTCCGCGCTGGCGCTGGCGTTGTTGACCGGTGCCAAGGCCAGCAACATGCCGCTGGGGCTGATGTGGTTGATTGCCATCGCCCCGCTCTGGCGGATCGTCAAAACTCATTTCGTCGCGGCCGGACTGGTGGCGGCGCTGGCGCTGTTGATTTCGTTTGTGCCGACGGCGAGCTTGAACATCGCGCACTGCGGAAGCTGGTCGGGATTGCAACTGGAGAACCCGGGCCTCGAGATGAAGAATCCGGTCGTCGGCCTGTGGGGCAATCAATTCGTGCTGGCCATCAATAATCTGTGCCCGCCCTTTTTCCCCTTCGCGAAGTGGTGGAACGAACACGGGCTGGATCAATTCCCCGCCTGGCTGATTGATCCGTTGAAACGAAATTTCGAGTGGCCGTTCCAAGAGGTTCTGGAAATCCCAACGGAAGATTGGTCGGGCATCGGCTTGGGGCTATCCGTCCTGATGCTGCTCGCGGCACTTCATGCTTTGCCGTTTTATTTCCGCCACGTTCCCGACCGCTGGAGCCGGACCGCCCTGCCGCCGCGGGTTTTGAAACTCGTATTGCTGGCACCGTGGTTTGCGTTCGCCGTTTATTGCATGAAATCCGGCATGGTGACACCGGGCCGCTTGATCGCGCCTTACTATCCGCTGCTGTTGCCGTCGTTGTTGCTGGGCGTGGCGCAGGCGAACCTCGTCCGCCGCTGCTGGTGGCGGCTGTTGGTCGTCGCGGTGTTCCTACTGGCGCTGGTCGTATTGGTGGTCACGCCGCCGCGCCCGCTCTGGCCGGCGCAAACAATCTTACGGCCGTTGGCGGAACGGCATCCCCAAAGCCGGCTCGTGAATCGTGCCCTGACCAGTTACACGGTTTACCGGGTGCGACCCGACCCGCTGGCCAAGGTCCGCGCCCATTTGCCTGCGGACGCAAAAGTCGTCGGCTTTCTTGGCACGCCCGACGACTTGGACATTTCCCTGTGGAAGCCGTATGGCAGCGGTCGCACAGTAGTACATCTTTATTTGAAGGACAGCGCGGAACAAATCCGCGCCCGGCAAATCCGCTACGCGGTCGTGCATGGCTTTCACTTCCGGCAAGAACAGGCCTCCTTTGAAGATTGGCTGAAACAGACCCGCGCCGAAGTGGTTGCGGATGTCACCGCCACGGTCACCGTGCGGATGGGCGAGCAGCACTGGTACGTGGTCCGATTCGTGGAATGAGCCGCCGCGCTATCGCCCCCGCCGGGAACGGACTGACGGCTTGCGCGGTGCGGCCTCCGTTGAAACGGAGTCCCGGCTCGGGGGAACAGCGGCGGTTTCTCCGGTGGATGACTTGATCCCGACAGACCGCGCGATCCGCGCCAGTTCCGCGCTGGTGCGGGCACCCAGTTTGTGCATGGCCTTGCCGCGATGAACTTTCACGGTCACCAACGCCAGTTTCAACTGCGCGGCGATTTCCTTGTTGAGCAGGCCGCTGACCACCAGCCGAACGATTTCGCGTTCCCGATCCGTCAGCAACTGCATCCGCTGCCGTAAAATCAAATCTTCGGAACAGGAGTCCAGGAAGCTTCTCGACCGGGCCAGGGCGTTGCGAATGGCCGCAAGCAGGTCATGACTCGCCACCGGCAGGGGCAACAAATCCTCGGCCCCGGCGCGCATCGCCTTCACCGCGAGGCGGACATCGGTTGTCTTGGTGAGAAACACCGCCGGCAGATAGAGGCCGGTACTCTTCAACTCCTCATAAGCTGGCAACCCGCATTGGTCACACCCGGAAACGCCCGCGAGCAGACAAGTCGGATGATTGGGCAGTTTGGTGGAAAGCAACTGGCGATGGCAGGAATAACTCCGTGCCGCAATTTTCTGCCGGCGGAGCAGTTGCTCCAAGGTTTTGATCAGTTTGGGATCTTTGAAGAGAATCAGGACTGTTCCAACCCCGTTGGCGGCGACATCTCGGCGCCGCTGAGTTCGGGTGGCTTGGTGGTTGGCAACGCCTCGTCTTCCCATAAACAACTCAATCAAGCTGTAAATCTCGTTTGAAATCCGGGTTCCGCACGGCGCTGATTATGGCAACGCCAACCGCTCAAAACACCTATACCAAGGTATGTGGGGTGTTGTCAGCGCTATTCCGACTGCGGGGTGGCGACGAATGCGACTGAAACTGCCGTGCAACGTGTTCTCTTACTCTTAATCTTTTTCTTAATCCCAATCTCCCGGGCTTGGAGATTAAAAACAAGGTTAAGATTACGATTAAGATCTGCGGGGTGGCGACCCAAAGCTTGCGAGCCGGGGCGGTTTGCGTTCAGATGACGGCACTGCGGACGCGTTTGTCATGAATGTTCATCACTTGGAACTGTTTTATTACGTCGCCAAGCACGGCGGCATCAGCGAGGCCGTGCGCAACATGCCCTACGGTATTCAACAACCCGCCGTCAGCGGCCAGGTCATCCAGTTGGAGGAGTTTCTCGGCGTCACGCTGTTCCAACGCCGCCCCTTCGCGTTGACCACACCGGGACGCGAGCTGTTTGAATTCATCGCGCCGTTCTTTGCCAATCTGACGCCGATGGCCGAGAAACTTCGCGGCGGAGTGTCGCAACACCTGCGGATCGCCGCCTCGGAAACGGTGTTGCGCGGTTTTCTGCCGGAGATGCTGCAGACGCTGCGGAAATCCTTTCCCAAACTCACGGTTTCACTGCGCGAAGGCTATCATCCCCAGGTCATCACCTGGTTGCAGCAACAGGACATTGATCTTTCCATCGGTCTGCTGGGCGGGGCGCCGGCGCCGGGGATTCAGGCGCTCCCGTTGTTTGAACTGCCGTTGGCTTTGCTGGTGCCCAAGGACAGCCCGCTGCAATCCGCCGAGGAACTCTGGCGCCGGGATCGCATCGAACCGGCGTTGATCACCGTGCCCAGCAACGAACCGATTCGCCGCTCCTTTCAAGAGGGCCTGGCCAGACGCAAAGTGGACTGGCTCGGCGGCATCGAGGTCAGCAGCGTGGAGATGGTCCAGATTTACGTGGCGCACGGCTACGGCATCGGGGTCACGGTGCATCTACCCGAATTGAAACTTCTTCCCGAGGTCCGCGTCCTCGCCCTGCCGGATTTCAAGCCCGTCACATTCGGCGTCCTCTGGCAAGGCCGCCGCACGCCGATTCTGGACGGCCTCATCAGGATTCTGGAACACCGCGCCAGCCTGTTGACTCAAAAGTCCGCAGCCGCCCCGGTTGCCCCCAGCGCCAGCGCCAGCAAACGCAACCGCGCCTCCAAATGACCGCCGGTTCCTGGCTGGAACTCAGCTCATAAATAGGCGCGGTAGGGAAAATTGGGACGGGCGCATCTGCAGATTCTTCACCTTTGGCTTCTGCGGAAATCGGTGAAATCGGCGGGGAAAAATTTATGCGATGGCGTTTAGAACAGTTCGCAAAATGTCTGTCTGTCTGTCGGAACCGAATTCCCCTCACCCGGCCTTCGGCCACCCTCTCCCCATCGGATGGGGAGAGGGCCGGGGTGCGGGGCGTTTCGCCGGCACCTCGTTCCCGACATGCTTTTTGCAGTACGCTCTAGGCTCAAAGCCGCCCGCCCCGGGCTTGTTGGCTGTATCCTAATTTGCGGAGCGCGGCCTGGCAAAATCACGTTGAAGCGGGCTGAAGCCCGCGCTCCTCTTTCAAATGAGGACACTACCGGCTTGTTTTTGATGATTGCCTGTGGAGCGGCCTTTGCTACCGTTCGCGCCGATTTATCGTCAGATTCAACCACTGTTTTATGAGCGTATTGATTGTCGGTTCGACGGCCTTGGATTCCATCAAGACTCCCACCCGCGAAAATCCCAAGCTGCTCGGCGGCTCGGCGAGCCATGCGGCGGTGGCCGCCAGTTTCTTTTCCCCGGTGAAGATGGTCGGCGTCGTCGGGGAAGATTTCCCCAAGAAGTACGTGCAGCTTTACAAGAAGCACGGCATCGACCTCGAAGGCTTACAGATCAAGCCCGGCAAGACCTTCCACTGGTCGGGCGAATACGAGGTGAACATGAACAATCGCCGCACGCTGCTCACCGAGTTGGGCGTGTTCGAGACGTTCTCGCCGGAGCTGCCGAAGAAGTATCAGACGTCCCCATTTGTCTTGCTCGCCAACATTGCGCCCGCACTGCAGGAACATGTGTTGAACCAGATGCAGCGCCCGAAATTCGTCGTGGCCGACACGATGGACCTCTGGCTCAACATCGCGCTCGCCGACCTCATCAAGCTCATCAAGCGCGTGGACGGTTTTGTCCTCAATGACAGTGAAGCGCAGCAGTTGACGAAGGAAGACAATGTTTTTGCCGCGTTGAAGAAGATCCACAAGCTGGGGCCGAAATACGTCATCATCAAGAAGGGTTCGCACGGCTCGATCCTCAGCGGCCCGAAAGGTTTCTTCATTTGCCCGGCATATCCGTTGCGCTCCGTGGTGGACCCGACCGGCGCGGGCGATTCATTCGTCGGCGGCATGATGGGTTATCTCGCCACGGCGAAAGGTTCGGTTGATGCCAACATCCGCCGCGCGATGATCCACGGCAGCGTGGTGGCCTCGTTCTGTTGCGAAGGGTTTGGGCTGAATCGCACCACCAAAGCCACCCGCGCGCACGTCGCCCAGCGCGTGAAGGAGCTGGAGCAATTGACGAAATTTTAAGCGCATTGCGCAACGCCCGCTGCCGAGTAGATTGAAACTAATGAACCTGCCGAATGAAGTGCCGGTGATGACGCTGCCGAACGCGACGCTGTTCCCGCAGGCGCTCTTGCCGCTCTACATCTTCGAGATGCGGTACCGGCAGATGCTGGCCGACGCGCTGCACGGCAATCGCGTGCTGGCCGTGGCGATGCGCAAGCCCAACACCACCCGCGAGACCCCGACGGAAGTCGCCGGCGTCGGCCTCATCCGCGTGTCGGTCGCGCACAAGGACAGCACGTCGCATCTGATCCTGCAGGGCCTGACCCGCGTGAAACTCGGCAAGGTGGTGAAGTACCGGCCATATCGCGTCCAGCAGATCGAACCGCTCGCCACCCCGCCGTGCAACACGATCAAGACCGATGAATTGCTCGGCACGGTGCGGGAACTGTTGAAGGAGCGGGTACTGCTCGGGATGCCGTTCCCCTTCCCGTTCGTCTCGCACAGCAAACCCGGCGAACCCGGCCAGCCGCCGCCCGCATTCTCGCCCAAGGAAGTCATCGGCTATCTCGATTCCATCTCCGATCCCGAACAGGCGGCGGACCTGGTTTCCTGCGCGGTGCTGGCGGGTGCGGAAGATCGGCAGATGATCCTGGAAACGCTCGACGTGGAAGCGCGCCTGAAGCAACTGGCCAAATTCCTCCTGCGCGACATCCAGTCCCATCCCAAGCGCAAGCGGCGCGGCGAATAAAAAACCGCGCCAACCCGAAGGCTGGCGCGGGGGTGGAAAAATTTTCCTTAGTTCTTGGCGTCAGGCTTGGCCGCCGCCTTTTCTTCCTTCGGCAGCAACTCGTCGAGCTTCTTCATTTTCTCGTCGAGGATTTCCACGCCGGCCTCCTGGCGCATCTTCTCGAGATATTCGCCGTCGGCCAGTTGCTTTTGCAGCTCCTGATTCTTGAGCGCTTCCTTCAAATCGTCCGATACTTCCGCGAAGGAAACCACCTTGGCCGGGATCTTCTCGCTCAACTTGATGATGTGATAACCATACGATGTGGTGACCACATCGCTGATCTGGTTGGTGGTGAGTGAGAAGGCGGCAGCCTCGAACGGAGCTTCCATTCTGCCGCGGGGAAAGGTGTATTCGCCGCCGGATTCCTTCGAACCCGGGTCTTCGGAAAATTCCTTGGCCAGCTTGGCAAAGTCCTCGCCCTGCATCGCACGCTTGCGCAGGTCGTCAATCTGCTTCTTCTTGGCCTTTTTCTGCTCGTCCGAGAGGTCAGTACCGGTCGCCATGTCCTTCGTGCCGATCAAAATGTGGCTGGCGCGGACCTGTTCCGGCTGCTCGAACTTGGTCGGGTTTTCGTCGTAGAACTTCTTGGCCTCCTCGTCGGAAACGGCCAGGTTGAGTTCGCGTTCCAACACGGCGGCAACCGTGCCTTGATCGAGGCGTTGCTGGTCCCAATCCGCGCGGGTCAAGCCCTGCATCTTCAACTGGGTGCCGAGTTTTTCGTCGAACTCCGCATCGGTCAGCTTGTTCTCCTTCTTGATGCGTTCGAGCGCCTTTGCGAATTGTTCCTTGCCCTTGGCCTTGTCCGCGTCGGTCGCCTTGGCCAGCAACAAGCGGAAGCTAATCAAGTCATTCAGCTTCTGGCGTTGGATCAACATCAGGTTCTCGGGCGTGAGCGTCGTGCCGCGGGCATTGGCCATGGATTGCACGGCGATCATCTCGGCGTCCAACTGGCTGCGCTTGATCTCCACGCCCTTGCCTTTGGCGATGACGGGATCGCCCAGCAGGCTGTCGAGCTTGCTGGTGGCATTGGTGGCCGGGCTGCCCGCCGTGGCGGCCTGACTGACGGCGGTAGCGGCCAGCGTGGTCGCGAGGGCGACGCAGAAAATTTTCGGGATGGATTTGGTCATGTTTGCTTTGGGTTGACTACAGTTTTACGACTTTGACATTGCGGATGGCTTCGTCTTTTTCCAGTTCCGCCAACACGGCGGCCGGCGGTTCGCTGTCGAGATTCAAAACGGTGAACGCATCGCCGCCCACGGTATCGCGGCTCAAACTCATGCTGGCGATGTTCACCTGATATTTGCCGAGCAACGTGCCGAGATGTCCGACGATGCCCGGGCGATCCGAATTCGTCAAAAGCAGCATCACGCCGCTGATGGGAATCTCCACCGGCATGCTGTAAAGACGCACGATGCGCGGATTGTTCGGCGAACCGAAGAACGTGCCGCCGGCGGAAATGACCTTCTCGCTGCCATGGAACGCCTGCACGTGAAGCCATTCGTTGAACGTCACCGGCTCATTCGAGCGCTTTTCCTCGACCGTAAGGCCGAGCGTCGAAGCGATGCTGCGAACATTGATGTTGTTGAGATCCTTCACCGACGCGCGGGACAGGAAGCCCTGCACCACGGCGCGCGTAACGGGGTCAATGTTCGGCAACTCCTGTGCTTTGCCGCCGTAGGTGACATGCAGGCGGTCCACCTGCGCGGGCGCGAGTTGGGCGAGCAATTTGCCAAGCTTCTCGCCGAGCGTGAGATACGGTTTAACCTTCTCGTAAGTTTCTGCGTCGAGGTACGGCATGTTGACCGCGTTACGAACCTCGCCCGTGAGCAAATAGCCCGTGATGACTTCGGCGACCTCGATGCCGCACTTTTCCTGCGCTTCTTCGGAACTCGCGCCAAGGTGCGGCGTGAGGATGAGATTCGGATGCTTGCGGAACGGATGATCCGCCGCGAGCGGCTCGACGCTGAACACGTCCAAGCCTGCTGCCGCGACCTTGCCGGAATCCAGCGCCGCGAGGAGATCGGTCTCCACGATGATTTCGCCGCGCGCACAATTCACGATGCGCACGCCGGGTTTCATCTTGGAAAACGCGGCCGTGTTCAACATCCCCTTGGTCTGCTCGGTCACCGGCATGTGGACAGTGATGAAATCCGCTTCGCGATAAACCACGTCGAGGTCGGTGGCGAGTTCGATGCCGAGCGCCTTGGCCCGGCCTTCGGTGAGGAACGGATCGTAACCGACGACGCGCATGCCGAAGGCGATGGCGCGCTTGGCGACTTCCGTCCCGATGCGACCCATACCGAGCACGCCGAGGGTTTTGCCCGCGAGTTCGACGCCTTGAAACAACTTCCGATCCCACTTGCCCGCGACCATCGTTCCGTGCGCCTGCGGCACTTTGCGCGCGAGACTCAGAAGCATGGTGAAGGTGAGTTCCGCCGTGGTGATCGTATTACCAGCGGGCGTGTTCATGACCACAACACCACGTTGGGTTGCCGCCTCCACGTCCACGTTGTCCACGCCGACCCCGGCGCGACCGACCACGCGGAGTTTTGGCGCAGCTTCGAGGACTTTCTTGGTCACCTTGGTTTCAGACCGGACGACCATCGCGACGGCGTCCGCGACGATGGGGAGCAATTCCGCTTCAGAGAGACGTTTCGGGAGCACGACGACCTCAAACTCGGGTCGCTGTTGGAGCAGAGCGATGCCTTTCGGCGAAATTGGGTCACAAACCAAAATCTTCATAGAAACAAGGGTGGAATTCTAGGCACAGCGGGGGGACCAGGTCAAACTTTCAAACGCCCGACTTGAATGAAATCGGGAGAGCCAAGGCCTTCACACCGCACCGTTGACTTGCAACCTTATGCAGGGTGTAATCTCCGCGCCCGTCGCCCCGCGATGAGGTTGCGTTAACCCTGCGATAATGCCCATTCATGCCGCGTGAAATCACCGAAGCCAAAGCCGCCCGCACCCGCGCCATCATCGCTGGCCTGCAAAAGACCTACCCCGACGCGCATTGCGAGCTGAATTTCTCCAACCCGCTCGAACTGCTCATCGCCACCATCCTCTCCGCGCAATGCACCGACAAGCGCGTAAATATCGTTACGGTGGAGCTGTTCAAGAAATACAAGCGCGCGGCTGATTACGCCCATGCGCCGCTGCCCGATTTGGAAGAAATGGTCAAAACCACTGGTTTCTTCCGCAACAAGGCGAAGAACATCCAAGCCTGCTGCCAGGCGCTCGTCGAAAAACACGGCGGCGCAGTGCCGCGCACGATGGACGAACTTCACGCGCTCGACGGCGTCGGTCGAAAAACCGCAAATGTCGTCCTTGGAAATGCCTTCGCCATCAACGTCGGCATCGTCGTGGACACCCATGTCACGCGCCTGGCCAATCGGCTCGGCCTCACCAAACAGACCGATGCCGTGAAAATCGAACAGGAACTGGTCAAACTCGTGCCGCAGGAGCAATGGACGTTGTTCAGTCACTGGCTCATCTGGCATGGCCGGCGCCGCTGCGACGCGCGCAAGCCGGATTGCGCCAACTGCGAAATCGCCCCACTTTGTCCGCGCATTGGCGTGAAATGAACCGACCCAATTTGGCCACCACGAAACACACAAAATGACACGAAAAATCCGCTCTGTACCCGCTTTCGTGTGTTTGGTGTATTTCGTGGTTAATCTCCTCAATTGAGATGACCTGGCATTGCATCAACTCCGGTCCGGGCGACGCCGCATTCAACATGGCGCTGGACGAAGCGCTGTTGGAATCCGTCGCCCAACTTGGTGCGCCGGTGCTGCGGCTCTACGGCTGGACGCAGCCCGCCGCCACGTTTGGTTATTTCCAACATTTCACCGAGATCGAGCAGGCCACCCTGCTCCGTCCGCTCATCCGGCGTCCCACCGGCGGCGGACTTGTGCCTCACGCCGCCGACTGGACCTACAGCCTTGCGTTTCCGCCTGGACATGAATGGCATGAACTGCGCGCGGAAGACAGCTACCGCAGCGTTCACGAATGGATTCAACGCGCCTTCGCCAAGCTGAACGTCGCTGCGGAAGTCGCGCCCTGCTGCATGAAAACTGCGCCCGGTCAGTGTTTTGTGGGCCACGAGAAGTTCGACCTGCTGTGGCACGGGAAAAAGATCGCCGGGGCCGCCCAACGCCGCAACAAACTCGGCCTGCTCATTCAAGGTTCAGTGCAACCGCCGCCCGTTGGCTTGGCACGCGGTGACTGGGAAACTGCGATGCGCGACACCGCCCCGCGTGATGCAGGCTGGAGCGATCTAACCGTGAACGGCGAATTGCTTACACTGGCGCAGCGGCTGACCGCAGAAAAATATTCGCAGACTGCTTACAACCAGAAGCGCTAAGGAAGCGTTTGTTGCATTGCGACAAACCCGCCCGTAAGACGGGCGAAATTTGCCACGGCCCGGGGCGGTGTCACGCCGGAAAATTGCCCCGCTCCCAGAAAAGAAGCGCCCGCGCTCAGTCCTTGGCCTCACCATGTGCCGGCTCGCCGCCATGCGCGGACTCGACCCCGTGAACCGTGACCTTGTTCCGGGACGCCTCCACTTTGATGTAATGCAACACCACCGGCGCGAGAATCATGCCGGGAATGCCCATGAGTTTTTCCCCGAGCACGATGCCAAACAGCGTCAACCACATCGGATTCTTGATGCGGTCGCCGATGATCTTGCTGTTCAGGAAGTATTCGAGCTTGTGGATGACGACGAGATAGATCAACGCGATCAACGCCAGCTTCGGCGACGTCGCGAAGGCCACGCCGCAGATGAGCGTGTTGCTGATGATGTTGCCGATGATGGGCAGCAGCCCGCACAGGAACGTCGCGCCGATCAACGTGGTCGTGTAGCTGAAGCCATTCCAGATGAGGAACACGGAGGTCAAGCCGGTGTTGATGGCGGAGATGATGATCTGCGCCCCGATCACGCGCGAGAAGCTTTTGTAGAACGTCCGCACCCGCGCGCCCAGCTCCCGCACCACCGTCGCGTACAAACTGTCCGGCGCCTCGGCGATATCCGCCTCCGTCCCCCACCGCACGCTCAGAAACATGCTCACCGCCACCACCAGACCGATCAGGAACATCGCGATCTGCAGGACGGCGGTTTTGAGATAGCGCCCGAAATTGGCGACCTGATCCTTGGATTCCTGGATCAACAACGTCTTGGCGCTCGCGTAATCCGTGAACGGCAGTTCGAGGTTTTTGCTCTCGGCGTAATTCACCAGCGCGGGAATGGTTTCATCCGCGATCTTGGGCAGCGTTTCCCGCGCCCGGTTGAGCACAAAGATCAGCCCCCAGAGCACACCGATGACCACGACAATGTAAATCACCACGCCCACCGTCTTGTTCTTGCGGATGCTGAACATCTGCAACGCGAAGTAGCCGAACAACACCGTCAGCACGAGCGTGCTCAGATGCAACCACCCGATCAGCGCCAGGATCGCCACCATCAAGCCGTACGAAATCTTCGTCGGCAACGGGATCGGCAGCGGAATCGTGGTGCTGGTGGTGGGATTGCTCATCGAATCCTTGTGAGCAACCAGTCGCGCAGCTCGGAAATTTTCAGACGCTCCTGCCGGCCATCGTCGCGGTAACGCAACGTGACCGTGTCGAGCAACTCTGGTTTCTCGCCGAGCGTGTCGAAATCAATCGTCACGCAGAATGGCGTGCCGGCCTCGTCCTGACTTGCGTAACGCTTGCCAATGTTGCCTCTGTCGTCGTAATGCACATTCATCCACGGGCGCAACAGGTCGCGCACGGCGAGAGCTTTGGCCACCAGCTCCGGCTTGTTCTTCAACAACGGTGACACGCAAACTTTCACCGGCGCGACGCGCGGATGGAACTTCATCACATAGGTCGTCTCGCTCTTGCCTTTGTCGTCGGTCTTGGTGGTTTCGGAATACGCATTCGCGATGAGCGCGAGAATCAGACGATCCACCCCCGCCGACGGCTCGATGACGTGCGGGACATAACTGCCCTTCGCCAAGCCGTTCGCATCCTCGGTCGCCTGCTTCGTGGCGGCTTCTTCGGCCACGCCCGACTTGGTCAGATACTTTTTGCGGTTTTCGTAATAGCGCTTCCAAAGGTCGTCCTGCTTTTCCTTGGGCAACTTGCCCCACGCGGCGCGCAACTCCTCGTCGAACACGCCCATCGGCTTGCCGGAAAACCGTTGATGCTGCGACAGATCAAAATCACTGCGCGCGGCGATGCCTTCGAGTTCTTCGCCCTTCAACTCGCCCTTCTCGTCGCGTTTGCTGAACGGGAACTTGAACAAAATGTCCGTGCAGGCGCGGGCGTAGTGCGCGAGTTCTTCCGCCGTCTGGATATGGAAACCCAGCGTCTGGCGCGACAGTCCGATGCCTTCGTAAAACTTCACGCGCTCCTCGACCCAGTATTGATGCCACGCCTGCCAGCCCCAGTTCGGCTGCGGCTCGCCCGGATGACCGGTGGACGGAACGGTCGCAACCGCGCCGTGGATGGCTTCAATCGCCTCGTCCGGCTTGATGAAAAACTCCAGTTCCATCTGCTCAAATTCGCGCGAGCGGAAAGTGTAATTGCGCGGCGTGACTTCGTTGCGGAACGCCTTGCCCATCTGCGCGATGCCGAACGGCACTTTCTGGCGCGAGGTTTCGAGCACGTTCTTGAACTGCGCGAAGATGGCCTGCGCGGTTTCCGGGCGGAGATAGGCGATGTTTTCATCCGACTCCACCGGCCCGGTATGCGTCTTGAACATCAGGTTGAACGGCCGCGGCTTGGTCAATTCGCCGCCGCAATGCGGACATGGCAACATCAACCCGGTCGCGTTGAACTGCTCGGTGGCAAGATACTGATAGAGTTCCTGCACGGTCAGCGGGGCAGCCCCGGGAGCGTTGATCCGCTCGGCGAGAAAGGATAGGGTCACCTCCGGGTTGCGAACGAGGGCGAGGTTGGGTGCCAGATGCTTTCCCTTGCCCTTGGCCCATGCGAGCAATCTGGTGCTGTCCACCAAACCACCGGGACAAAGTTCCGCCACATATTGCGACCAGGAATTTTCGGGAAGCATGTCCCAAACTTGATCGGCCCGGACGAGCTTCTTGCATTGTTTGCAAGTGCTCATCGGGTCGGCAAAAGTGGAGACGTGGCCACTGGCTTCCCAGATTTTTGGCGACATGATGATCGTCGCTTCGAGGCCGGCGACGTCGTCGCGCTGGCGGGTCATGGTATTCCACCAGAGTTCCTTGACGTTGCGCTTGAGTTCCGCGCCGAGCGGGCCGTAATCCCAAAAACCGTTGATGCCGCCGTAAATCTCCGACGACTGAAAAATGAAACCCCGCCGCTTGCACAGCGACACGATCTTCTCCATCTGCAAATTATCTTTGGGCTCGGCCATAAGTCAGCGCGCAGTGTTCGGGATGCCCGGGGCGATGTCAAGGTGAGGGCAAAAGTCGGAGCAAAAGAGCGGAGTCACTTAACCTCAAACCGACTATTTGCCGGCATAATCAAGTTTTCCTGTTGCCTCCGGCAAAATCCCTGATAGAACCAAGGCAAACCAACGCTGCTTGATGCAGTTTGGTAAACCAGATCAAACCCCGGGAAATCAGAAGCTCATATGAAAACTGTCGCTGCTTTCATGGCCTTGCTTGCCACCGTCATCACCTCTTCAGCTGCGGCGCCCATCGCCAGCGGCCCAATCTACAATCCGGCCAATGGACATAATTACTTTCTGGTTAATGGAAACACCTGGTCGCTTGCCCAGAGCATTGCCCTGACCCTGGGCGGAAATCTGGTGACCATCAACGATGCCGCGGAGAATGCCTGGCTCAAAACCAACTTTCTCGACCCCAATCCCACCATCAATCCTTGGATCGGATTGCAGGACCTTGATAACAATGGAACTTGGAACTGGATCAGCGGCGAAACCGTCAGCTATTTGAACTGGGCGCCGGGAGAGCCCAATTTTTCGTTTGAACGGGCCAGCAATATTTTCCCCGCAAATCATGCTGCAACCGGGCTGTGGAACAATGCTTATGACGACGTCTCAGCGGGAGTGCTTTTTGGCCTCGTCGAAGTGCCCGAACCTTCTGTCTTGGCCTTGGCTATGATTTCGTTCGCGGCCTTGTCGGTTGCTCGCCAGCGCCGCAGTGTCTGATTGGAATCACAGATCATTTCACCGCCAAACCGTGGGCCGCATCCACGGTTTTCATTTGCGCAGACTTTTGTAGCAACATCTTTCTCTGCGCCCAGCTCGCGGCCTTTACGATTGGCGCCAGAAAAGCCGCCGCGCAAAATCGCCGCGCAACCCATCCCCCGGCATTGAGGTGGAAAACGCAGCTTCGCCGAGGATTCAAAGGAAACAAACCGAATGAAAGGCATCATGGACAAAATTCTCGCCAGCCTTGCGTTGACCGCTGTGGGTTTCACCGCTCAAGCCGGCATCGGCATCGCCAGCGGCCCGATTGTCAATCCGGCCAATGGACACAGGTATTACCTCGTGGGGCAAGGCATCTGGACGGAGACTGAAGCCTTCGCCCGGACGTTGGGTGGGCATCTGGTCACCTTCAATGACGCCGCCGAGAACGCGTGGGTGCGATCAAACTTTCTCGCGCCCAACCCCGCGCTAAATCCGTGGATGGGGCTCCAGGACGCGGACAACAACGGCACCTGGGAGTGGATCAGCGGCGAGTCCGTCACTTATACGAACTGGGCGCCGGGGGAGCCGAACTTTCCGCACGAACGCCATAGCAATCTGTTTCCTGAGAATCACGCTTGGGCCGGCCAATGGAACAGCGCCCCGGATATTGTCGAAGCGGGCGTGCGCTACGGCATCGTCGAAGTGGGCGAACCTCCCACTGTTGGTGTCAAATATTTCGTGCTCGCGCTGCTTGCGGTCCTGGCCTTGGGGTTGGCTTACTATACTGGTTGGGCGATGGGCCGGCGGCGGCCCGCTGGAAGTTGAAGTGATGTTGCTTTTCGCCGGAAGCAAAGGCGCGCGCTCCACCCCAATTCCCCGCGTGACTTTGCCCGCCATTCGCCGCAAATTCGCCCCTGCTTTTATGAAGAAGAAATCTCCAGTTTCCCGCAGCGGCCGGTTCGCCGGCGGCCCGGACGCGGACGTCGCCGCGTTCTCCGAATCCATCTCCTTCGATTGGCGGCTCTGGAAGCAGGACATCCTCGGCTCGATGACCCATGCCATGATGCTGCAAAAAATCGG
The DNA here is from genome assembly GCA_964594985.1 of uncultured Bifidobacterium sp. Lineage (GTDB taxonomy): Bacteria > Verrucomicrobiota > Verrucomicrobiia > Limisphaerales > JADLHS01 > JADLHS01. Next base: position 4,897 of record CAZQNQ010000015.1, on the reverse strand, counting down.
CGTGCTGACCAAAGCCGAAGCCAAAGCCATCATCACCGGACTGGACAAGATCGGGAAAGAGATCGCCGCCGGCACGTTCAAGTGGAAACCTGAACTCGAGGACGTTCACATGAACATCGAGTCCGCGCTGACCGAACGCGTTCCCGCCGGTGCCAAACTCCACACCGCCCGCTCCCGCAACGACCAGGTCGCGCTCGACGTGCGGCTTTGGGTGCGCGACGAAATCACCGCCCTGCTCGGCGAAATCGTCGGCTTGCAACGCTCGCTCGTCGCCCTCGGCGAACACAACGCCGACGTCATCATCCCCGGCTACACGCACCTGCAACGCGCGCAGCCCGTCTATTTCGCGCATCACCTGCTCGCCTACGTCGAGATGCTCGAACGCGATTGCGAACGGCTCTGGGATTGTCATTCGCGCGTGAATGTCTGCCCGCTCGGCAGCGGCGCGATTGCGGGTTCAACCTTGAAACTGGATCGCGCGCTCGTCGCCAAATTGCTCGGCTTTGTGGACGCTGACGGCAAGGTTCAACTCACGCAAAATTCCATGGACGCCGTGAGCGACCGCGATTTCGCCATCGAATTCTGCGCTGCCGGCGCGGTGCTCGCCATGCACCTGTCGCGCCTCGCGGAGGACGTGATTCTCTGGGCCAGTGCGGAGTTCAACTTCATCAAGATCGCCGACGCCTATACCACCGGCTCGTCACTCATGCCGCAGAAGAAAAATCCCGACGTGGCCGAGTTGACGCGCGGCAAGACCGGGCGCGTCTATGGCAACCTCATGGCGCTGCTCACGCTGCTCAAGGGCCTGCCCATGACCTACAATCGCGATCTGCAGGAGGACAAGGAACGGCTGTTCGACACCGCCGACACCGTGCGCGCCTGCGTGCGGTTGATGAGCGCGATGCTGCTCAACACAACGGTGAACAAACCCGCCTGCCTCGCCGCCGCGAGCGATCCCGCGTTGCTCGCGACCGACCTCGCGGATTACCTCGTGCAAAAGGGCATGCCGTTCCGCAAAGCGCATCATGTGGTGGGCGCGGTGGTGGCGCTGGCCGAAGGCGAAGCCAAGGCGCTGAATCAGCTCACGCTGGCCGACCTGCAATCCGTGGACCCGGTGACCGGGAGCAAATACTTTGGCTCCGACGCACTGGGCGTCTTCGAGTTGAAGCGCGCGATGGCCAAACGCAATCTCCCTGGCGCACCCGGCACGAAGGAAGTGGCGAAGCAGTTGGGGCGGTGGCGGAAGTTGCTCAACTGACGTTGCCCATGATGGAGTGGCTGTCAGATAATCCGGGCCGTGGTGAATCCGTGCTGGCACTGATAGCCGTCTCTATCACTGCGATTGTCATCTGGTTTGGAGTGGTTTTCCTAGGGAGGAAAAGATTGGTCGTCACAATCTTGGTCGCGTTCACTTGGCTGATTCTGGCTGCGATTGCCATTCCGAGTTTTATCCCCGCACGAAACGTTGCTTACCGAAATGCGTGTATCAATAACTTGCATGAAATTCGGGAAGCAAAGAAAGCCTGGGCAAGCGCCGCAAATAAATTATCAACAGACACCCCCACCGAATTAGACCTTTACGGCACATTTGGCACGAATGGCTTTCTTCGTCATGAACCCGTTTGTCCGCGTGGTGGCAAATATATGTTCGGCGCAGTTGACCAAAATCCAACGTGCAGTTTTGCAGACAAGGGACACAAGCTGGAATAAACCCATCAACCAAAACGCGCGACTCCTCAGACTCTGTCAGTAACCAAGTCTTTGTAGCCCCCTCGCGACAAATCCCCAGGTCCCGTCCCGCCTTCATTCCCGGCTTCACTGCGCCATGACGCGGCAGGCGGCGGTAGCGGCAACCATCCGTGGTTACCGTAGAGGGCAGGCATCCTTGCCGCCCGGAAAAAACGCCCGAAATTTGCACGGATCACGGGCATTTCGAACACGTCGTTTTGCGTAGGGTCTTTTCGCCGGGCTGGGAAGCCCGGCTCAACGGCAGGCAAGGAGGCCCGACGCGACAACGGAGCGCGGCTGTGTCGCAGACCAGCCGCAGCACCTCCGCCAACCGAGGCGCAGGATTCTTCCAGCCGTCATTCGCATTCACGCGCTGCGACTGGTCTTGCAGACACAGTCGCGCTTCGTCCCGATTGATTTGTGTTCACGACCTCCCTCACCTGTTTCCTCTCCCCAAGGAGAGGACCTGGCGATACCAGATTTCTGGTTGGCGAATGACGGTTCCACCAATCCCGCCGCTCGACCTTCCACGGAACCGGCGAACGATTCTCCTTCTCCCCGGGGGAGAAGGCCGGGATGAGGGCGAGCGTAATACATTCTGAAACAGAAATCTTTGTTGCCCCACCTGCCGCCGCGGTCATTGGCCGATGATGGCGAGGTCGTCCTTCACTTCCTCCATCCGCTGGTAACGTTCCCCCGGTTCGGGATGACACATGCGCGCAATCACGCTAGCCACGTCTTCCGGTGACTTGTCGAAACCGGACGGCCCGGCCGCTTCGATCGCTTTGGCGACGTGCTCCGTATCCAGCGCCGCGCGACTGTCCGCCGCACCATCCGGGGCGATCCCGGTCATCAATTCATGGAACACGATCCCGAGCGAATAGATATCTGATGCTTCCGTGGCGGAGCCGGGATTGGCCAGCACCTCGGGCGCGGAATAACGGCGGTCCACACGCAGCGCCAGACCTTTCGGGTCGCCCACTTCCGGGTACCCTTTGATCAACGCCAGATCGAAGTTGACCAATTTTACCACGCCGGAGCGGGCGACGACGATATTCATCGGTCGGACATCGCGATGGATGACGCCATGCTTGTGGCAATGCGCCAATCCCAAGGCGACAGCGGTGACGGCTTCAGCCTTGCGCGCGTAGAGCGCCTTCGCGGCCACGCCATCGTCCATCCACATCCGGAGCGTCCGGCCCCCGTCCACATACTCGGTCGGCAGGACAAATTTGTTGTCCTCCCAGGCAAAGAAGTCGCCGGTATCAATCAGGTTCGGATGCACGCCGAGCAGGCGCAGGGAGTTTTGGTCATGAAAGATGGCTTCGATCTGTTTCTGTTTCTCCGCTTCGCTGGCATAGATGTTGAAATGAAACACCTTCAGGATCGTTTGCGGGCGGGTCTTGATGTAGCGATGGTGGCCCAAAAAAACGGTGCGCCGGTCGTTCTGGCTGATGCGCTCGATGATGTCGTAAAGCCCGATCTGGGTGACCCGTTTGCGCGGGCTGGTCTGGAACAGCGCCCGGCAGATCCGGTCGTGGAGCGGCGCGATGTTGCGGTTGCCCAGACGGCCGCGCGGCGCGCGGATCTCATCAATTGCCTCGGGGAGACGCACCACGCGTTCCGCCTGGTCGTCGTTCAACTTGGCGTCGGCCCGGTCGTCGGTGAGCAGGACCATGGTTTCCACGAACACATCGTCCATGCGCGGGTCGCGTCCGCGGAGTTTGCCGGCGAGGATCTTGGTCTTCTTGTTGGCGAGTGGAATGGGGCTGGGCACCACCCCGCCGTTCTCAAAAAGCCACTGGTGCGCGTCGCCGCGAATCTGACCGCGATAACCTTTGACCTCGACGTGGTAAACCGCGTACGGCGACACGACGCAGAGGTCGTACTCGTAGGGCATGCCGTATTGCGTAGTCAACTCGAAGTTATGGAAGATGATGAAATCGTCCGACAGATGCTTGGCGAGTTCGGTGACCGCGCGGGTTTCCGAGGCATTTTCCGGCGGGGCGATGCGGTGGATAATAGCCATTGTGATGGCAGTTTAGCGTCCGCCACCCTGTCTGCAAGCCCGCACCGGGGCCAACAAATCGGCGGGTGGAAGCGGAATGGTGGTCGGCGGCAAAAACTCGCAACCGGGTTGGAATTGGGAATGTTGCTTGGACAACCTGTAGCTCTCTCGAACCTTTGTTGCACAAGCAACAAAGGTTCGCCGCACAATTCTCGATGCTGTTTCGGAAAATACCGTTCAGTTCGCAGTGGGTTCGCGCTTCGCAAGATATTCCTCTGGCGATTGAATCGGAATTTCACTGGCGGAATAATCGGCCTGGTTGCGAGTGACGATCGCGCTGACTCCGCCTTCCGCCTTTGCCGCGAAATGTTGAATGGCATCCTCAAAGTCCTTGAAGCTCGACGACAGTGCGGAATTGATTTCCGTTTCGGTCACTGCGGAAACCCGGGTGAGCAACTTCAACTTGCCGAGTAGGGCCAGCGTGTCCGCATGCCCCTTCAGCTTCCGCAGAATGTAGTAGAGATTGCTGAATGAGAGAGCCGAAACGCAAACGGTGAGTTCACCCGTTTCAGCCAGCGCAAAGAGGCGGTGAGCGTATTCCGCAAACGGCTGGCGGTCGGCGAGATGATCCAGCGCCACGTCGGTGTCCAGGAAGATTTTATCCCTGGATGCCATGCTTCTTCTGCAGTTCCTCCGTCAAGGCGGCGCGCCCGTCGAAATCTGGCGGCAGCTTCACCGCGCCGCGCAACGCATCCGTGACCGGCGTCTTGCCTGCCTTGCTCTCTTGCCAGTTGCGAGCCATCACGCGCAACTGATGGGCGACGATTTCGGGCAGCGTGGTGTGGCGCGCCTTCGCCTCCTGCTCGGCGAGTTGAAGGACGTTTGCATCCAAATTGATCGTCAATGTTGCGCTCATGCCGGAGAAACTACCGAGTTTAGGCCGGTGCGACAAGCCTGTGAATCAAGGCGCGACCGTGCGCGGGCGAATCGGACGCGGAAATGGTGGCGGGCGCGTGGGACTTCGAGCGCATCAACCGGCGCTATGTCCGGCATCTGAAAATTCTCGGGGAGCGGCCGGGTAACACGCTGGGGAACGTCGCAGCGGCGAAGGCGTTGCTGCGCTGGAGCGCGACGGAGCGCGAGGCGTGGCTGGACGCGGTG
>CAZQNQ010000014.1:0-123211 GCA_964594985.1 uncultured Bifidobacterium sp. | reverse complement strand
ACGAGCGCCAAAACAACGAACAGCCAGGTAGGGCGCGTCACTCCGTGCGCGCCGTGCTTTGCCGGACAGACGACGGCGCGCACGGAGTGACGCGCCCTACCTGTCGTTTCGTGTTTATTCGTGTCCATTCGTGGTTAAATTTTTGCTCATGGTTTCGTTTCCGCCGTCATCGGCTTCGTCAGTTGCGGCGGATAGAGATAACCCATCGAGACGTGCGAAACGTCGTTGCGATAGATCGGGTCTTCCATCAGCCACACATGCCGGCGCGTGGACGGAATCGTCGTCGTGTAAATCCGCAATTCGCCGGGCACAGTCGTGATGATCTCCTCGCGCCAGTCACCGAGGATATCCGCAATGGCGATCACCTTGCCCTCGATCTTGCCCAGCTTCGCGCCCTTGTATTTCACGATGTCGCCATCCTTGGTCAGGTACGGCTTCACGTAACTGTCGTCCCAATAAATCGGATTTGGCGCAAGCGTCCCGAAATCTTCGCGCGAGAGAAGCTTCCCGTCCGTGGCGCTGTAAACCCACCGGTCTTTCAAAAACTTTTCGCCACCGTAAAACTCCAGGCCCGGATTCGTCGGATCAATGTCCGCCAGCAAGCCCTGACTGTGGATGTGCGTCGTCATATGGTCGCAACCCCAGAGAATCTTCCCGGTCTTCGCGTCCACGACACTGAAACCATTTTTCTCCTGTGCCGTCTCAAAACCATAAGCGATCTCCAAACCGGGATTGTCCGGGATCACATCCGTCACGTAACACACATCGGGATGCCCCATCTGGAGATTCCAGAGCGCCTTGCCATTATCATCAATCACCGCTGCGCCTAGGATGATTTCCTCGCGCCCGTCACCGTCCACGTCCGCGGCGTGAACTCCGTGCATTCCCTGTCCGCGCACTTGCGGCGTTTCGTTGTCACCGTTCCAGCGCCAGACAGTTTCGAGTTTTCCTCCGACCAAGTTGTAAGCATCCACCAGCATCTTCGTGTAAGTGCCGCGCATCGCGAGCACGCTGGTGCGTTTGCCGTCAAGTTTTGCGAAGGCGATAAGATGTCGCGACGCGCGATTGCCCTTGTTGTCGCCCCACTCCGCGATGTCACCGCGCGCGGGCCAATCCACCCGAGCGATGTCTTTGCCGGTCATCCCATCCCACACCGAGAGATATTCCGGTCCATCGAGAATGCGGCCCGCTTCGTTGCGATAAATTTTGTCCGTCGGCGCGGTCTTGAGCGCCACCTCCGCCCTTCCGTCCCCATCAAAATCCGCCACGATCATCGGTGACCACCACACGCCTTGCTCGATGTTCCAGCCCAGATCGCGCTGCCACAAAAATGTTCCGTCATGCCGATACGCCTCAACTTTGAAGGTATTGGTGCTTAACTGCCAAACCCCCGGATCACTCGTCTGCTGCGGTTGCTTGATCACGAAATCCAGTTTGCCGTCGCCATCCAAATCCGCGATGCCGACCTTGCTGAAAACGTAATCACCCTTGAGCGGGAGCGACTGATAGGATTGCGGGCTGACTTTTGCCGGAAGTGTAATTTTTGCCGCGCCACCTTCCTGTTCGACGCCGTCAATCACCGGTTTCACCCACCAGACATTGGTCTGTGCGAGCGAAACGGTTTTGTCCAGGAAATCGGTTGAAGCCCGCAGCGGCTCGGCATTCAACTTCGTCGCCGCGCCGCCATCCGTGGCGCGATAAACATTGAAGGCGATGCCAGCCGGATCGGTGCCGAGCAAGCGCCAGCCGAGATAAACCTCCTTCTTGTCCTTGGCGATGGCAATGAGCGCCCGGTCAGGTTTTATTTCGGCAGCAGCCGGACTAAGCCCCGCCAACAAGATGGCGAGCACAAGGATGACGGTTGGTTTCATGGTCGTTGGCCTGAGGTATTAATTACTGGCCGGCACCGCCAACTTGGAGATCAATTCAGCAACGAACCCTTTCTCCAGAGCGATGGCCGTGCCGTGCTTCGTTCCTTTCGGGAATGAAATCTTGGACGTAATATCCTCCCAGTTCTTCAGGTCCTTTGAACGCATTGCCTCGTAACGTCGGGCCGTGTAGCCGTCGAAATAGACCAGGAAGTCATCGCCTACTTGTAACGCGGTCGGCCCTTCCACCCAGTCGCGCGTGAACGTCGGTTGCAAATCCGTGTAGGGCCCGGCGATGTCATCGCCCGACGCGATGCGCAGATGTTTCTTCACCGGCGTCTTCCGCTCGTCCTTGATGATGAGATGATATTTTCCGAACGCCGGCAGGATCGTCGCGTCAATCACGTTGAAGCCCGGATCGTAAAACAGCTTTGTCGGCGTGAAAGTTTTGAAATCCTTCGTCGTCGTGGCGTACATGCGATGGTTGTGGTCGCCGCCGTTCACCGTGTCGAGAAACTGGTTGGTGATCGTGGTCGCCCAGAAGATCAGATATTCCTCGCGCTTGGCGTCCCAGACGATTTCCGGCGCCCAGCAATTTTTCGCCGCCGGTTCATGCGCCATCACCGGCAACGCCTGCTGCTCCGACCAGTTGATCAAGTCCTTCGACGCCGCATAGCCGATGGTTTTGCCCCACCACGCTGTCGTCCAGACCATGTGGAATGTCCCGTCCGGCCCGCGCACCACGCACGGATCGCGCATCAACTTCGACTCGCCGACCACCGGCGTCAGCACGCTCTTGCCACCGTTGAGCGCGTCCCACTTGTAACCATCGCGGCTTGAAGCGAGATGCAGACCGTCCTCGCCGTTGCCGATGAAGTAGGTGAACACATACGCCTTGTCCAAATCCGGCGGGGCCGCGGCATCCAATGCCGCCGCCTTCCCGCGTGTCCCAGACACGCGATACAACGCCGCGCCATGAGGCGGAAGTTCAACGCTCAACTCAGTCGCAACCTTGCCCAGATCCTTCTGCGCCCAAAGATCGCGATACGCGCATTCGCCCGCGAAACCAAGCTCCGCCAGTTTCACCGCCACGCGGGCCGCAACATTGTTGCTGCCGACGTTGCGGGTGTTGAACAACGCCACGTATTTCTCCTTCAGTCCCGGCGCGTCGGCCACCCACGCGATCAGACCATCGCGGTTGAACAACTGTTTATTGCCAGAGCTGGATTGATTTACCGCCAGCACTTCATCGTTTGTGAGCAGCGACAGCGTGAAGTCGTCGAGCTTGGTCAGATCGCCGCCCATGATGAGCGGCGAACGCGCGATGCTCCACAACGTCATCAGAGTGAACTGTTCGTCGCGCGTGAATTTGGTCGGCTGGCCGAAGCGCACCCGGCCCAGCGGCAACATGTCGGCGTCCGGCCAATGACCTGGTCCGATGAAGTGAGACCATTTGTTCAAACGCTCGAACTGTTCGTGCAGCAATTTCCAGTTATCCCAAAAATCATCGCTGATGCGCCACAGGTTGGCGTGCTGCGAAACGTGCGATGCTTCCGTCACCGGCGTTTCGCCCGGTGAGGTGCTCAACAACATCGGCCGCCCGGTACGATCAATGGCTTTGCGGATCGCCTCAATCTCGGCGCGATTGTTGGCGTAGGGCCGGCTGAGGTCGTCCACCTTCACGAAATCCACGCCCCAACCCGCGATGAGTTGGAACACCGAGTCGTAGTATTCCTGCGCGCCCGGCTTGCTCATATCCACGCCGAACATGTCGGGATTCCAGGCGCAGATGCTGTTCGTGTTCGCGATGTCGCGGGCACGGACATTCGTGCCTTTGATCGGCACGTTCGCCGCCACCGCCTGCCGGGGAATGCCGCGCATCAGATGGATGCCGAACTTCAAGCCCTTGTCGTGGACGTAATCCGCCAACGCCTTGAAGCCGACGCCATTCGCCGCGGAAGGAAACCGGTTCGTCGCCGGGAGCAAACGCCCGAATTCGTCGGTAACGAGTTTCGCGTCCTTGCGATAATCAAAACTCTTCGCGTTGGGCTCATACCATTGGATGTCCACGACGACGTATTGCCAGCCGTGCGATTTGAGTTTCGCCGCCATGACGTCGGTCTGTTCCTTGGTTTGCGCCTCGGTGACAGTGGTGGCGAAACAATCCCAACTGTTCCAGCCCATCGGTGGAGTCTGTGCCCAGAGCAGGAAATCATCCTTGGCCGGCGCGCGCTCGGGCGAGTGCAGGAAGGCCGCGAGCGCGGAAGCCGTTTTGTAGGCGACGACGTGAGGAGTCGTCTCCCCGATAGCACCACCAGCACGAGGACTCGTCACCTCGTCGCCTACAGCCTTGGTCGCCAACGTGCGAACGCCTTCGACCACCGAAGCGGCATTCACTTTCGCTCCCGCCAACGTCGTGTGCGTGTGGTCGCCGGGGCGGAAGAACATCTCGCCCACGGTTTTTGCGCCGATTTGTTCGTAGCGATTGGCCACGATCTCGTTTAAGTCCAGGAACGCGGCCCCGCCCTGCGCCGCCGCTTCACGGGCGAACTTGCCGTAGCCGGAGGATTCGCGCCCGACCTTGCCATCCTTCCAGATGTTGCGCGGGATCTGCGACACGACGATGGGCGTCGCGCCCTTCTCCTTCGTCCCGGCGATGTATTGCCGCAAATACCAGCCGTACGAGTGAACTGTCTCCACCTTGTCGGCGGTGTTGGTGATGGTCTGCGTTTCGTCACCGTTTCCCTTGAGCGAACCCCGACTCTTGTTTCCGGTCAAACCACCGCCATCATTGTGTCCGAACTGCATCATCACAAAATCGCCGGGCTGAAGCGCCTTCATCACTTCATCCCAGCGGCCCTCGGTCAGAAACGTCCGGCTGCTGCGCCCGCCAATGGCGCGATTGACGACCTGGATTTTTGTCGGATCAAAGTGCGCGCCCAGCAGACTGCCCCAGCCCCACATCGCATCGGCACCTTTGCCGTTGCCATTGCGCACGGTGGAATCGCCGATGAGGAAGAGCGTGGGCTTGGAATTGGTTTGCGCCTCCGCCACCTGCCCTAGCGCGGCAACGACCAATAAAACGGCGAGCATCAAACGCGCAACCTGAGTGTGCCATACGGTAAGTTTTTGCATGGATAGCATTTTAATCCCATTCCCCATAGATGACGGTTGAATCATCCGGACGCCCCTCACCCCATCGGATGGGAAGAGGGTGGCCGAAGGTCGGGTGAGGGGTTGGGCGAGTAAGCTGCCGGTTATCATTTGTAATTGGTATAAGAGTGTATCGGACGAATGATGCAACCATGTTGTTCAGCCACAAGACCGCTGACAATCAAAACCCGATAACCCAAAAGGGTGAGGGTGTATCGTGCGTGACACTGCCCCCGCTCCAATCCAGCACGGAGCGCGGCGTTTACGACGCTTCACCGTTCAGAAGTCCGCAGGCCGAGCATTTCATCCACGGCCACTCGAAGGTTGAAGCGGCCTGAAGGCCGCGCTCCGGGGGCAGCGCCTCACGATGCGCCCAACTGGTGAGCCGCTCCGTTCCGGTTCAGCGGGCGGCGGCTTTGCTGGCGGTCTGGAAACTGGAAGCCTTGAGCAGCTTGCCGTTCAGCTTCACGTTCTCGAACTGCAGGCCCACGGTGTTCTCGATCACGAAATCCTTGCGCGCCTCGATGGTCACATTCTCCAACCGCAGATTCTGCAACGGCGTCTCCGGCAGGCCGGCGATCCGTCCCGCCGCCTCGCAATCTTTCGCGGTCAAGTTGCGCACCACGATGTTGCGGAACACCGGCAACCCCTGCTCGGGCGGGACTGGCGTGGTGAATTCCTCCGGCACCCACATGGTGCTGAAGGCATTCATGTTGAAGCTGAACACACGCGCCGTGCCGGTGGCCGTGATGTTTTCGTACAGGATGTCCTCCACCACGCCGCCGCGACCCACCTTGGTTTTGAAGCGCACGATCTCCTCGCACCCCTCGTCGGCGCGGCAGTTCAACACCTTCACATTGCGGATGCCGCCGGAAGTCTCGCTGCCGATGACCACCAATCCCGCCGCATTGCCGACGCGACAATCGCGGATGACCACATTCTCGGTCGGCCGATTCACCCGCAACCCGTCAGCGTCGCGACCGGACTTGAGGCAGATCGCGTCATCCGCGCATTCGATGTCGCAACCGACGATCAAAACATTGCGCGAGGAATCCACGTCAATGCCATCCGAACTCGCCGCGCGGATCGGACTGACCGGCGCGCGGATCGTCACATCACGGACTTCCGCTCCTTCGCAATACGTCAGTTGCAGATTCCAAAACGCTGAATTTTTCAAGGTCACCCCGCGCACCAGCACGTTGGTGGCGTTCATGAGGTGGACGAGCCGGGGCCGCGGAATTTTGAAATGCGGATCGGCGCGATTCGGCGCGTTGTTCCGGGCGTCCCAATACTCGCGCCACCATCGTTCTCCCGAGCCGTCAATCGTGCCCGCGCCGGTGATTTTCAAATCCGCCACCCCATCGGCATTGACGAGCGCCGCCGGCCAGCGCATCTCCAGCCCGGCAATGCGGGTATTGATCCACGGATAATCATTCGTGTTCTGCGAACCTTTCAGCACGCCGCCCTTTTCAACAATCAGATTGACACCTTGCTTGAGGAAGATGGCGCCGGTGACGAAAGTTCCCTTGGGCACGACAATATCGCCGCCGCCGTTGGTGGCGCAGCGGTCAATGGCGGCTTGGAGCGCAAAAGTGTTTAACGTCTTGCCATCGCCGATCGCGCCATGTTCGGAGATGACGACCCGAGGGGCGGCATTCAAGATCGTGACTGATAAAAACAGAAGTGTAACAACGAAATAAAACGGTTGCCAAAACCTTGACCCCAGGCCCGCGGAAAGCCCGCCCTCCCCCTGAACCCGAGCGCCTCCTCTCCCCATCCCTCTCCTCCATTCCGAATGGAGGAGAGGGGGGCCAAAGGCCGGGAGCGAATTCCCCGAACCGATTCGCGCTTTGAACCCGAGGACCAGGCGGAGCGCCGATCTCCCGATCGGCTCGTTGCCGGCCAAGATGGAATCGTGCCGATCAGGAGATCGGCGCTCCGGTTCAGGGAGCGGGCCGGGGTGAGGGCGGGCGCTAAACCACTGGCCTGCCGCTGGCGGCGAAACTTCACAGTCAGCACATCCCGTTTTCATTTCGTCCCCTCCGCCACTTTGAGTGATTGCGCCGCCGTCAAAGTCACTGGACCCAGCAAACCACATTCGGTCACGGGCCAGTTGGCCGCGTTGAACGGCTTGTAATCCTGATTCACGAAATTGATGTCATGGAATTTCCGCCACGCAATACTCTCGCGATCGTAATAGCGGATCGCATTGGCCGAGGTGCTGGTCACTTCCACTTCAAGTTTGTTCCCGGCGGGCTGAAGGTTGTTCACCAGGATGCGGAACGGCGGCTGGATGAGTTTGCCATAATCCTTGCCGTTCAATTTCACCCGGGCGCTCTGACTGACTTTGCCGAGATCGAGCCAGGTTGGCTTGCCGGCAACCGTCGGCGCCTCGAAGGAAACGGTGTAGCGCGCCGTGCCGGCAAAATTCTCCGTCTCTCCGCCGGGCTGCGTCCAAGCCACCGGCGTTGCATTTGTAAACGAGGCCGGCTTGGTCGGGCCGCCGGAAACAAATTCCACGCGCCACTCACCCGCCACCGTGGCACCCGGAGTCGCATTTTGCCAGTAGGTCCAGGCGCTGCCGATGGTTTGAGTGTCCAAGGCTCGGACGATGACGGATTCACCGGGTTGTAATTGGAGATAAACTTCGGTTTGCTTCGCATCGGCAAGGCCGTTCCTCACGACAGCAACACCACTGCGCCCACTCATCGCGTCCAGCAGCACGGCGGAGCGGGCGGGCGTCGCCACCGGAATCCAGCCATCCACCGGTTTTTCGCTACGGTTGGCGATGAAATAATTCCGCCCCCCGGCAAATGAGCGGCGGATATAAAACAATCCCTCGTGATCCACCAAAGCTTCCCGCGCAACGCCGGCCCGCGTCAGCTCCGCTTCCAGTTCGCCAACAAGAATCCGACCTTTACCAACCTGCCCAGCCCCGGCCTCTTTGAGCAAAACCTGGAATTGCTGGCGACGCTTATCCAGATTGCTCCAGCCCGGAACATCCTTCGGCAGACCACCGGAGAAAATCACCGTCGCCCCGGACTTGGCGAGCGCAACAAGTTTCTCCAGCGTGGGCAGCGGCATGAACTCGCACGGCGGCACGACCACGACCCGATAGTTGCCCCCGGGAACTTTGATTTCTTTGCCGGCCACCTTCGCCGCCGCCAGTTGCCGATCCGAAACAAAATCAAAGGCGTAACCACGTTGCCAGAGTTGTTCGGCGGTGTGCCCGAGCGGTTGCGATTCAAACCACGCCCGCGCATGAACCGTCAGGTGTGGCAACAACGGCTCCGCCCCGGTCTTTTGCCAGAAATCATGGAGCGGCCAGTAAAGCAGGATGTCGTTGTCCGATTGGCCCGACTGGAGAATGGACTGGCACCGCGCGACGTAATCGTTAAGCGTCCGCACATCACGCCAGATGGCGTTGCGCGGATTCATCTCGAAGCTGGCGTAGAACACCCAGCCCGGCCAGCCCGCTTCATCCGGCGAGTAGCACGTGCCGTGATAGAACACGTGATTCACACCCGAGACGAACAGGTCGTCCACGAGATACTTCATGTCCGCGAGCGTCTCGGTGAAATGCTCCTTGAGCCACGTGCCCGTCTCGGCGGCCACGAACTTGCGACCGGCAACATGCGCGGCGGACGAGGCGAACTTGGAGATGAGCTTGTTGCGATCGAGCCGGAACATCTCCGTCTCGGGCACGTCGGCGAGCGCGTAGAGATCCAGCAGATTGCCGGGTGAACCATGAGCCTCGTTGCGCGTGATGAAGCCGCGGCGATGCGACCAATTCACCCATTGCGGCAACGAATCCTCCACCATGATGTCGGAAACCGTCTCCCGATAATCCGCCAGCACGCGCGCGGTCTTCTCGCTGGTTTCGCTGAACAGGGCCGGCAATTCCAGTTGCAGCTTGTAGCCGCGCCGTTTCTCGAATTGCTTGAAAAAATCCGGCGACCACTCGGATTTGTATTCGTAGGAATCGTGATATTGGGCGCGCGGCTTCAGTCCGCGATACTTGTCAAACGCCTCGGTGAAGCGGCGCAGGAAAACCGGCATGGCGTCGCGAGAGATCAGGTTGAGCATCGGGCCTTCGCCGCCGGGCGCGGCGCGTTTCACCTTTTGCGGGGAAAGTTTCTGCGAGACGGCATACACCTTCCAACCAGTCGGAGCGCCGGGCGCCGCCTCGGCTGATAGAGCACTTCCTTCACGTCGAGCCGAGCCGGTGCTCGGCGCTCCGGCCCCCGGCGCGGTCCAGTTCACCGACCCGTCGGGAAGAATTCGCGCGGTGAGATCAACCGGGGACAAACCCCTCGCCCGGTCTTCGGCCACCCTCTCCCCATCGGATGGAGAGAGGGACGGGGTGAGGGGATTAGGGAACGCGACCAGGGCCTGGGTTTTCTTGGGATCAAATTTCTCCGTGAGTTTCTGGCCGCCCGCAACCGTGAAGGTTTTGACGACCACGGTCGCGTTGCCCTCTTTCTCGCCGACGTACGGGCCGCCACCAAAACACCAGCCCGTGCCCGTGGTCATGTCCACGCCGAGATCGAGCCGCTGCGCTTCCCGCACGGTGTGATCCAGCATCTCCATCCATTGCGGGGAGAGATAGGGGATGTATTTCGACTCCCAGCCTTTTGCGCCGTAAATGGGGATAATGTGGACGCCGCCGTAACCCGCCGCGCGATAGCGCGTAAGTTCGCGGGTGAGATTGGTTTTATCCACCGCACTGCCCATCCACCACCAGTAGGCCCACGGGCGTTGCTCGCGGGTGATGGCTGGCCAGCCTGGTGTTGCAGACTGAGCCGCAATCGAGTTGGTGACGATTCCCTGCAAAAAAAGCAAAGCCACCAGCGAGCTTGAGAAAGCACCACCTTGATTAAATGCAGTAATCATCCGTCGCCACATAACGTCGGCTACGATAATAAATTGCCCCAACAAGAACAAACGTCCGGTCCTTTGGAATTATCTGGCCGCTTGCTCCAAGCCCGGCAGGAAATCCGTATTCAAAGTCGCCATTGTGGTCGAGTCCGGCATGCTCAAAATGGCCTGGTAAAGCGTCGGCGCAGGTTTGCTGAAAGAAACCGAGCCATCCGTAAACCCGATATTCCAGCCTTTAGAGCGAACGTGGGCGCAGTTTTTCGGGTCGCTCATTTTTTCCGCCAGATAGTCCATGATGAACGCACGCCGCGCATTGACCTGGCTGGACTTTTGAAACCGCCGATGATTGACGGTGCCCGTGGCAGCATTGGTATGAACCACCGGATTGAAGGTGTAACTGCTCCGAACCCCGACATTCCCGGTTTCATCAGATGTCACGATGGTGATCAATCCCTTGCCGGAGTAATAGTTTGCCCCCAACCAAGAATCCGCAGGATAACTAGGGCAAAAGAAAACTTTGCCATCACCCACATACTTGGCAGGGAAAAGATATCCCAAGTTTTCATAAGTGCCGCCCATGGCGTTCACTCCGGCATGATCCATCGGGGCCCGCGCCCCGGAAGCGCCCCCCAGAATGATCCAGCGTACATACGAAAGCGCCCAGATGTCATTCTTGGTGCGGGTATTTAACGTAGTGCCGCCCCAAGCCGGATACCAATCATCGCTGTCGCCGGCATACATGGTGCAACCCAAGACCAGTTGCTTGACGTTATTGACACATTGCGTGCGCTGCGCCTTCTCCTTGGCCTTCGCCAGCGCGGGCAACAACATGGCCGCCAAGATCGCGATAATCGCGATCACAACCAGCAGTTCGATAAGGGTGAAACCGGGACGACCTGCGGCTGTCCGAAGGTGTTGTTCTTGATTGATTCTCATAAATGTCATTTGGGTGCTTGGTATTTCAGCGCAAACTGCGGAACGACATCGCCAAAGGCATAAGCAGCTTGAGTCTGGTCTATTATCGTCAAATTCTTAAATGGAAACCATCGCCAGTAATGGGGAGGCCGTCAGTCAAATAATCTTTGAAACTCAGGGTCATCTTGTGGACACCACTTACAAAAAAAGCAGGGGCATCCTGCGGACGCCCCTGCCTGTAAGCATGATGGCCTACTTTACGGCAACGGCAAGGTCAGCCGATAGAACACGGTCGGATTTGCCGGGTTAATCGGCACGATCACTTGATTGGTCGTGGTAGAGCCGGGAATGTCATACCAGGTGCCGCTCAAACCGGTACTCAACGCGTTGGTCTGGGCTTGCAAGGTCCAACCAGTGTGGCTGGCCGGCCAGCTCAACGTCAGTTGATTGCCTGAAACCGACGTTGTGATATTGGTCGGGGTCGGACTTACCGGACTGGCCCCGCTCAACACCTTGATTGTACCATCCACTGCAATCTTGTTATCCCACACGTAAGTGATGGAATTATCCGCGCTGGCAGCCGGAAGGTTCACCGTAGTGAAGGCCGTAACCGGACCGCTGAAGAGTTGGAAGGTATCGCCTGTGACCAGCGTTGCGCCCAGATTTGTCACAGTCAGAACCGCACCACTTCCGGCAAATGATGCCGCCGTCAAACGGCTGCTGTTCGGCGCTGCCGCCCGATCCAAGTTCACATTAACGGCACCGTTCAGACTGGCTGAACCGCTGATTGCGAGCGTGCCGGTCGGCAAACCAATATTCAGAATTGAGCCACTATCAGCGACCACTGCACCTTGAATGCTGCCAAGGCCCGCCAAGGTTTGCCCCGGGTAAACGTGCATCACGCCGTTTGTCACGAGGACCTGATTGGTCACCACGCTGAATTCATCAGTGAAGTCCTGCACGAAGCCCATCTTGCTGACATCCAGTACCGCCGAAGCGCTGGACAGCGTGATGACCGGCGAGTTGCTGAGGTTGTTTGGAACGACAAGTCCAAGGGTACCGTTGCTAACCGTAGTGTTCAATGTATGGGCCACCAGCGACGCATAGAGGTAATTGGTGTAAGTCGCGCTATCGGTATTCGTGGTGATATTCGCGCCGTCGTAGATGAGTTTTGCCGAACCAATCTTGACGAGGTTATTGCTGCCGCGGAAATACCCGTGGAAAATGGAATCAACATTTTTGCCGCCGATGATATACGTGTCGAGCGCCCCAGCCGTAGTAGCCCCATCAATACCGGACGATTGATTGCCACCAATAATGTGGCCGAGCCGAACCGTTGCGGCATCACGTGTCACAACCGCTGCTGAATTGGAAAATTCAAAGGTCGTGTTATCGCTGCCGCCAGCCGCCCCGCCGGGGATGTTAATAAAGCGGAGGACACCGTTGGTTGACTCAAATCGAACCAATCCCAAGAAGTTCTTGAAGCTGGTATCCCCGCCGAAAGACATTGTGGTAAGGAAGCGGTTGGTGGTGTTCACTGTGCCCTCAAATTGCCCGCCCCAAATCTTACCCAATGCACCCGCCGTGAAAAGAACCGTGGCGCCATCAGCCGTGACGATGTTGGTTGGCGTCCCAGGAGTTCCGCTGCCGCCGGAAAGGCCCAAGGTCACTCCGTTGCTGGCAATCACAGATCCACCCACGGCAGCCGGCGCATTCGGGATGAAGAATGAGGAGTTGGTGCCGACAAAGGTGCCGCCGGTGTAAGTGTTGTTACCACCCAAAGTCACCGACGAGCCATTCAAGACTTTGACCGCAACACTGCCGCTGCCTGAACCGTTTATGATCGCACCACTGTAAGTGGCAGCAGTTCCACCTTTGATAAAGATCGTCGCCGTTGTGGCCGTTGTATTGTTGGCCACAGTACCACCAGCCCCAGCAAGGCTACCGATGTGCAAATCCGTCTGCAGATCAAGGGTGCCACCGTTTACCGTCACTGTGTTGGTACCCAAGGCATGGCTGTTGCCCACCACAAGCGTGCCGCCGTTGAGGGTTGAACCCCCGCTGTAAGAATTGGAGGAAGTCAAACTCAATGAGCCATTCCCAATTTTCGCCAGCGCCAACGTGCCGGATGTATTTTTCAACACCCCAGAGAATATCCCGCTCGCGTTGTTATTACCAACAGTCAACGTCGCCGCGCCGCCGCCTTGATTGTCCACCGTGCCGTTACCTGAAAAACCGTTAACGGTGTTGGCAAAGTTGTTCAAATCAATCGTGCCCGATCCATAAACCTCCACCCCGCCAGCTCCGGTGCTGGAAATGGCGTTGTTGTTACCGACCCGCAACGTGCCATTGCTGACTACCGTACCACCCGCATAGGTGTTAACCGTCTGCAAATTCAGCACGCCTGCATTGAGTTTCTTCAAGGGACCTGTGCCGGCAATCTGGCCACTGCCGCCGAAGGTGTAATCATTTGCGCTCGTATCCACTACCAAGGTAGCCGGAGCAAGAGTGCCAACCAGATTGACGGTGGGATTAGCGGCGCCCACCGAGTTAAACGTTACATTGTCAGAATTATTAAACACGGATGCAGAAATCCCATCCAGCCAGTCCGCAGTGGTCGCCAGATCCCAAGTCGAACCAGTGCCCGACCAAACCAGATTTTTCGGAGTATAGATGCTGACCACCAAGTCCACATTGCCGCCGGACACAACGATGTTGGCTGTTGAGCTTGCTACGAGGCCACTGCCACTGATAAGCGTGGCATAACCGCCACCAGATGCGATCGCGGTGGCCGACTGAATCAAACGGTAGGTGCCAACACCCAGCGGCGTGCCGGATGTGTTGTTGATGAAGAAGGTGTTGCCGCCGAGAGTCAGTCCACCTTGCGCGACATAGAGCGCGGGACGTGTGAGATCGCCGCTAAAGCTTGTTGGATTGAAGACCAAATTGATCGCCTTGCCGGTAAGATCCAAGTAAGCACCCGCATCCGCAATCACTGTGGCAGCAGAACCACCAACGATCGTGCCCGTGCCACTACCACCGAATCCGGCAATCGTTGGCACAAAGCCAGTCGCTCCCAGCGGAGTCAGATCGAGAATTGCCCCCGCATTGACGTTGGCATTCGCATTGGCATTCGTGCCGAGCGCACTGGGATTGGTGATCTGGTTCGTCGCCGCACCGAAAGCCCAATTACCGATATACCTGTTGACCTGACCAAACACCAAAGTCCCCGGGCCAGCCGTATTCAAGACTGTATCTGCCGCACCACCTGTCACCCAAGAATTGTCGGCAAAATCTGTTCCGACGGTAAACACGTCGCTGGCACTCGCCGTGGCCAAAGTCGCCGTGGTGGCCGGATGGTTACCCACCGCCACGCCATGCACCGTCGCCGCACCACTGCCAAGAATGGTACCGCCTTTGCGCAAAGTGAAAGAAAGCTGTTGCGGAGTGATGCCATTGATCTGGAGTACCCCAGTGTTTGTAATCGTTGGCACGGTGGTAGCCACGCCAAGGGCAGCCGGATTCAATATTTCCAGCGTCCCTTCATCAATGGTCATGACCGAGCCGCCATTGAACGTGTTGGCCCCGGACAAAATCCAGCGGCCGGAGCCAGTCTTCAGGATTCCGCTGGGCGACCCGCTTTGATTCGCGCTTTGCTCCAGCAAGGCCACCGTGTTGGTGCCAGTGTTGGACCCCGCAAAAACGTATGTCACCCCCCGGCCGGTGGCACCGGGATAAAGGAAAAGTCGCTGGAAATAATAGGTCGCGTTGGGACTGGTGGCGTTGTTGGTAAAACCGTAAATCCCGGTGGTGGACGAGGGCAACCGGATCTGGACCGGCACCAGGAAGGTTTGGGGATTGATCACGCTGGCAGTGATGTAACTACCAACGATGTTGCCTGTTCCCGGGCCCACACACAGACTCATGACGCCCGTTTCCGGCGTGGTGGCGGTCTGCGCGGCGTACGGGCTGGGAGAACTAAACACGTACGCGCCGCAATTCGGACCATCAAAAACCACCGCTCTCATCATACGCGCCTTCCCATCGGCGATGGTGGCATCATCAGGCGTGACCGGATTTGCCGCCCCGCCAAAAGTAGTGATGGCGTTCGTGAAAAAAGCAATCGAGGCACTATCCACGCCGTTGTTGGCAGTATTGTTGATCGCTCCCGGAACAACGCCGCCATTCCAGTTCGCGGTATTGATCCAATTGCCATCGGCCGGGGTATTTATCCATGTGCCATTGGCGGCATACGCTGCCGGCGCGGATAATGCCGCAGCCGCGAGCACCGCGATGAGCGTGCGGAGGGGTTTGGTGATTAGGGTTCGTTTCATGGTTTGCGTTTGTTTGATTATGAGGGTGGGTTTGGTGACCTGTCTCAGGAATTGAATTCAAATCCAACAACGACCAGTGGCCAGAGGTTGAACCGCTGACCGACGGAAGGATGTGCCGTCGCTCGTTGAAAAGATTTGCGTGTCATTGGGACTGCCAAATCCTCGCACACCTTGAGGCGTTCTCACATCCCCATTTCTGGTGAGCGCGGGGGCCGGGGAGATTTTAGCGGTTGGCCGAGGCGATTACTCCAGGCCCGGCGGCGCGCCCGAGGTGCTTGGCCACCGCCTCGGTGCGCGAGCGCACGTGGAGTTTTTCGTAGATCTTGCGGATGTGGGTGTGGACGGTGTCGTAGCTGATGCTCATGGCTTCCGCGATTTCCTTGTAGAGAAATCCCTTGGCCAGCAATTCCAACACCTGCCGCTCGCGCGGCGTGAGGTTCTCAAACTCGCGCGAGGAATTTCCCGCCTGCTGAAAGGAAGCCACCACTTTGCGCGCAATGTG
The DNA here is from genome assembly GCA_964594985.1 of uncultured Bifidobacterium sp. Classification (GTDB taxonomy): domain Bacteria; phylum Verrucomicrobiota; class Verrucomicrobiia; order Limisphaerales; family JADLHS01; genus JADLHS01. Next base: position 107,561 of record CAZQNQ010000014.1, on the reverse strand, counting down.
TCCGGTCATGGGGGAGCCGCCATTATGCACTTCCCGCACCGCCGCCAGCAATTCGGTCGGCGGCGTTTGTTTAAGCAGATAACCGGTCGCCCCCGCCGCCAGCGCTTGAAAGATCAGGTCCGTGTTCTCGTAAACCGTCAGCATCATCACCTGCGTGCCCGGCAATACCGGCTTGAGCTGGCGCACGCATTCGACGCCGTTGATGCCGGGCAGGTTGATGTCCATCAGGATCACCTCCGGCTTGAGCTTGGGCAACGCCGCCACCGCATCCTCGCCGCTGCCATGCTCGCTCACGCACTCGAAGCCATCGGTCAACGTGATCAGGCGCGCGAGACTGCCGCGCACGCGACCGTTGTCTTCGACGATGGAGACTCGAATGCTCACTTGGTTTTGTTTCTTGCCGGATGATTCGGACGACTTGTTCATGTTCGATGCGATGCTCCGTTTCCGCCAGTCCCCACTTCGGGTGAGCGTGGCGCAGTTAAATCCACGCTCATTTCCACCCGCGTGCCTTGGTTTTCCGGGCTGGTCACGACACAACTTCCCCCCGCAGTCCGCAGCCGCCGCGCCATGTTCGTCAGGCCGTGCCCCGAGGAAATCCGGTCTTTGCGCGCCGCGCCGTTCACCTTGATCGCGCTCAAGCCGCAGCCATTGTCCTCCAGCACCAGCGTGAACGCCAGCGGGCGAACTTCAATCCGTAACCAGACCTCGGAAGCGCCCGCGTGCTTCACCACATTGTGCAACGCCTCCTTGATCGCGAGGAAGAGATTATGCCGCACTTCCGCCGGCAACACGTACGGCGGCAGTTCCGGCGGCAGATCGAGCCGGCAGCGGATGTTCGCCACGCTCAGATATTCCTGCGCGAACTTGCTGACATACGTCACCAAACTGTCGAGCGTGTCGTTCTGCGGGTCCACCGCCCAGACGATTTCGTCCATGTTCCGCGTCAACTCCCGCGCCATCTCGGAAATCTGCGCCACGTGATTGGGCAGTTCCTGCGGCGTATCGCGGCGCGCGAGTTCGCTCAACAAGGCGATATGCGTCAACCCTGCGCCGAGATCGTCGTGGATGTCCTTCGCGATGCGCGTCCGGTCCCGCTCGATGGCGCGCTGGCGTTCCACCAGTTCCAATTTGTGCCGGTAACGTCGCACGTAAACCCGCCGCACCGCGAACACCACCAAGCCGAGGCCCGCGATCGCCGCCAACAGTTTCGCCTCCCAGCGCTCATAAAAATGCGGCTGCACCACCAGCAACAGCGCCGCGCCGCCCTCGTTCCACACACCGTCGTTGTTGCAGGCTTTGACCACGAAGCGATGTTCCCCGGGCGGCAACAGATTGTATTGCGCCGACCGCACGGTGCTCGCCTCACTCCATTCGCGGTCCAAGTCTTCGATCTTGTATTTGAACCGCACGCGATCGGGCGAAACAAAACTCAATCCGGTGAACTGAATCCGTACCTGTTGTTTTCCGGGCGCAACCACCAGGCGCAGCGGCGTGGCGCGCGCCTTGGGCGAATGATTCGCGGTCACGCGCTCCGGCTTTTGTTCCACGCCATCCACCACCACGCGCTCGATCAACACCGGCGGCGGCAACGGATTCACGTTCACCTCGCCGGGCCGCACCGTTACCACGCCCTTCAACGTCGCAAACAACAACCGCCCATCCCGCGTCCGCCAGCACGCCGGATGATAGCTGTCCGAACATTCCAGCGACGGCAACCCATCGTAACGTCCGTACGCCGTGCAGTTGATCGTCTCCACTTTGCCGGCCGCGAAGGCTTGCAACTCCGCCTTGTCCGCGTGGAAAATTCCCTGCTTCGACCCCATCCACAATCGCCCGGCCCCGTCGTCAAGAATCTGGCAGATGATATCGTCCGGAAAGCCCTCCCTGGTCGTGTAACGTGTGAACCTGCCATCCTGAAACCGCAGCAGCCCGCCGCGAAAAGTCCCGACCCAGACCACGCCCTCGGCATCCGTCAGCAGCGACCAGATTGGTTGCCCGCTCAAGGCATCCTGCGCCCGGAAAGTTTTCACGCCATTGGTCGCCACCCGCGACAACGTCCCGTCGCCCGCCCCGACCCAGATCGCGCCGTCCGCCGCTTCCGCCAAGGCGCGGACCTCGGTGCGCGCCACGCCATCGTCAGGAACAAATTGCCGGAACTGGTTGCCGGTCACGACGCCCAAACCACTTTTGCGCCCGAGCCACAAGCGCCCGTCGCGCGCCCGCAACAACACTTTCACCCCATGCACCTCCGGCGTGAACGGCGTGAACCGCCCGTCGGTGACCCAATGCAAATCCTCCTCGCCCGCGCTCGTCCAGAGTTTGCCGCCGCGATCAGGATACACGCTGAACACAAAGCCCCGCTGCGTTCCGCCATGCAACGAAAATGCCCGCCACTCATTGTTCCACCACCGATGCAACCCGCCGCCGAACGTGCCGATCCAGATCGCGCCCTCGGCATCCTCGGCCACGCTCACCGTCGTCCGCGCCGCGAAACTCTCGCCCGGGGCCAAAACGCTGAACCGTTTTTCGCGGATGCGCACCAGGCCGCCGCGACCCACCCCCGCCCAGATGTTGCCCTCGCGATCTTCATGAAAACAATCCACCCGTTCGCCCGGAAACGTTTCCTCGGCCGTCAGTTGCCGGATTCGTCCATCCGCGCGCACATGAAAAATTCCCCGCCCATAATCGTACAGCCACACGCCGCCCTTCTCATCCTCGTGCAACCCGGTGCGATCCCGCCACGCCCCGAGGGCAAACAATCCACGCGCTTCGTCCACCTCGAAAATCCATTCGCGCCCGCGCGCCTTGCGCACGCGCTCATTGGCGATGCACCAGACGTCCCCATTGGCCAGCACCCGCAGAAACGACACGTTCAACGGCGCCTCGCCGTTCGTGGGCGACATCGTCTCGAACCGCGTCCCGTTCCAGATCGCAAACTCCCGATCCGTTCCCGCCCAGACCCGCCCCCGCGCATCCGTCGTCAACAGGTTGATGTTTGTGGTCAACCCGCCGTTGCCGGGCAGGACTTCAAACGCACCACTCCGCAGGCGATAAATCTTTTGATCCCGCCCGCAACACCAGATTTCGCCAGCGCCGTCCTCGACGGCATATTGTCCCGTGCTCGCGCCCGGCGACCGCAACAGCTCCCAGCGATTCGTTCCCGCTCCCGGCCGCCACCGGATGAACTCCCCGGTTCGCAACATAAACACCGGACGATTGGAGCGCGTGGAGATCAAAGTCGGTGCCGAATCCGCCACGCCTTCGCCCGCCCATTCAAGGGTGAACTTCTCATCGTAATACGAAGAGATCGAGCCGTCGTGCCCGCTGATCCAGAGCCGGCCATCCGGCATCGTATAGAGCCGGCGGATGCGGGCGTTCTTCAACTCGGGCGTCGTGTGCGGATAAAACGAGACGAACCGTTCGCCGTCAAACCGCGCCAAACCATCGTAAGTCCCCACCCAGAGATAACCATCCGGCGTCTGCGCAATCGCCGTCACCGAACTGTCCGGCAACCCCTTTTCCCGCGTCGTCACGTCAATGAGGTAATCCCCCGAGCCACCCGATGCCGCCGGAAGCCGCCCAGAAAGGAAAAGCAGCCCCATGACCACCAACGCAAAACCGGGGCGCAAGAAGCCCCGATAAAACGGATGGCGGCTGGTAGAAATCACGCTGTTACCCTGCCCTCCCCCGGAACCGAAAACAAGACCGGAGTCTCCCCGCTCTTAAGGCGTGTTTTCAAAATGGATATATTGGCTGAGTTTGGGGGCCGCGAATGGAATGGTTGGTCGCTCGCCCTCACCCCGGCCCTCTCCCCCGGGGAGAGGGGGACACGCTCGCGGCGGCTGGACAAATTGGCGTTGGCGGGTTTTACCACGTCCAACGACCAAGCCCAAAAGGGCGGTGCGATGCTGCTCCCTCTCCCTGGGGGGAGAGGGCCGGGGTGAGGGCGAGCGTGGCACTAATTTCATGGCGGGATTCATTGCACCCCAGCGCCGCTGGAAAACATTTTGAAAACACACCCTAATCTTACTCTTAATCTCCGGCTGAAAGGATTAAGAAAAAGAGTAAGATTAAGAACGCACCGCTCACTCGCGCCACCCGACTTTAGACTGGATGTGACTGTTCAACCTTTTTCAATACACGCGTACGCATTGTGATTGTGGATGCTCTCCTGATTCTCGGCCTCCACTTTGTACCACGTCACGTCGGGATGCGCATTGAGCTTGAGCGCGACGTTGCGCACGAGGTCTTCCACAAACACCGGATTCTCATACGCGCGTTCCGTCACCGCTTTCTCATCTTCCCGCTTGAGCAACGCATACAACTCCGAACTCGCCGAGCTTTCCATGATCGCGATCAAATCCTCAATCCAGATCGGCTTCTTGAACCGCACCTGCACCGTCACCTCGCCGCGCTGATTGTGCGCGCCGTATTTCGCGATCGCTTTCGAGCACGGACACAACGTCGTCACGTTCGCCTTCACCGTCAGCACGAAATCAATCTCCCCCTTGCTCGCCGACGCATCGAACCGCGCCAGGTAATCCATCAAACTTTCCTTGCCCGACGCCGGCGCTTTCTTCGACATGAAATACGGAAACTCCATCTCCAGATGCGACGTCGCCGCTTTCAGCTTCGCCTGCAACTCGCCCAAAATCTCCCGGATATTCTCGACATGAATCACCTCGCCATGCGCGTTGAGCACCTCCACGAAACGGCTCATGTGCGTGCCCTTGAATTCCTTCGGCAAATCCACAAAGAGGCCGATGGTCGCCACGGTGTTTTGCACCGCGTGCGCCTTGTCGCGCACCTGGATGGGAAAACGCAATCCGCGCACGCCCACCTTGTCAATGCGCAGCTCGCGATGATCGCGCTCGCTCTGCTTGTCGGTCATCTTCGCCCGCTTCACGGGCTTGATTTCACTGGTTCGACTCATGCCTCAGATTAGCAAGCCCGCATGGTTTTGCAAAAAGCAATTCCCGCCTCCGCTTACCCACTCGGTTCCATAAGCCTCACGCCACGGTCGCAAAGGCCGCAAAGGAGATCCATAATCACAATCCTTTGCGCCCTTCGCGACCTTGGCGTGAGGCACTCAGTTCACCACTTAATTATGTCGAACTTGTCCTTTGACTTGATTGTCCCGCCCGACTATCTCCCTCCCATGCAAAAATCGAAGCTGTTCCTGATCATGACCGCTGCGGTACTGGCCACGCTTGTCACTCGCGCCGAAACCTTCCGCATCGCCGCCTACAACGTTGAGAACTACCTCGACAAGCCCACCGAATCCCGCAAGAACGTCAAATCCGAATCCGCCAAGGCCAAGGTCCGCGAAGTCATCCTCGCCATGAAACCCGATGTCATCGCCTTCGAGGAAATGGGCTCGCTCAGTGCCTTGCTCGAACTCCGAGACTCGCTGAAAAAGGACGGCCTCGACCTGCCGCACTACGAACACGTCACCGGCTTCGACACCAACATCCACGTCTGCGTGCTCAGCAAATTTCCCATCGTCGCCCGCCGCTCGCACACCAACGCGAACTTCCTCCTTAACGGCAAACGCTTTCAAGTCAGTCGCGGCTTCACCGAAGTGGACATCAAGGTGAGCGACCAATATCAATTCACCCTCCTCGGCGCGCATTTGAAATCCCGCCGCCAGATCGCCGATGCCGACGAAGCCGAACTCCGTCTCGAAGAAGCCAAACTCCTCCGCGCCGCCGTGGACAAACATCTCGCCGCCAATCCTGCCGCCAATCTCGTCGTGCTCGGCGACCTCAACGACACCTACAACACCAAAGCCATCAAGGAAGTCGTCGGAGTTGGAAAAACCAAACTCGTGGACACCCGCCCCGCCGAACAGAACAACGGCGATAACCTCCCCAATCCCGCCAACCCGCGTTACTCCCCGCGCAACGAAACCTGGACGCATTACTACGGCGTGGAGGATTCCTATTCGCGGATTGATTACATCCTGCTCAGTCCCGGCATGGCCAAGGAATGGGTGAAAGACCAGAGCTACATTCCCGTCGTCGCCAACTGGGGTCAGGCTTCCGATCATCGCCCAGTGCTCGTCACGCTGGAAGCCGCCGACAAGTAATCGCATATTGGCCTCATGATTCCGCTTGAAGACAATTTCACCGACATCCTCGGCAAAGCCCAACGCGGCTTGCGTCTGACCGACGTTCAACTCGCCACCCAGACCGGCTTGCCCGTTGAGTTGATCGCGAAAGTCAAAGATGGCCAGGTGGACGACGCTGCTTTGACCAAGCTCGCGCCGGCGCTGAATCTGAACACCCGCGCCCTCATCGCCGCCGCGCACAAAGCCTGGCAACCGAAACCCATCACCTGCCCGGGGCTTGCGCCATTCAACACGCCGTTCTTTGACATGACCGTCAACGCCTACGTTGTCTGGGATCACGCGACGCACGAAGCCGCCTTGTTCGACACCGGCGCCAACGCCCGCCCCGCTCTCGACTTTCTCGCCCAGAAAAAACTCACGCTCAAATATCTGTTCATCACCCACACGCACACCGATCACATCGCGGACCTGGAAAAAGTCCAAGCGGAAACGGAAGCGGAATGCTTCGTTGGCGACCGCGAACCCAAACTCGCCGGAGCGAAACCGTTTGAAGCTGGCCGTACTTTTCCGCTCGGCAGCCTCGCGATTGAAACGCGTCTTACATGGGGGCACGCCGAAGGCAGCATCACCTACGTCGTGGATGGTCTCGAATATCCCGTCGCCATCGTCGGCGACGCCGTGTTCGCCGGCTCGATGGGCGGCGGCGCGGTTTCCTACGCGGACGCGCTCCGCACCAATCGCGCTGAAATCATGAGCCTGCCCGCCGCCACCATTCTCTGCCCCGGCCACGGCCCGCTCACCACCGTCGGCGAAGAACTCGAACACAACCCCTTCTTCGCTGCGTAAGAAAATTCCAGTGACTGGATTAGCCGGACGGACAATTAAACACCAGCCAGTGTCCGCACCTGCTCCCGCATGAATTCACGCTTTACACCTTCAAACCGGACCGTCGGGCAGGTTTTCCAACCTGCCGGTGCACCGGACTTTCCAGTCCGGTGTTCCCCCTCGAAACAGGCGACTGGAAAGTCGCCTGCACCGGCGGACAAGAATGTCCGCCCTACAAGAGCGGGCCAGGGTGAGGGCGAGCGTCAAAACAAACCAACCACCAAACAAATTTCCAATGAACCCAACCATCGCTTTCGTCGGAGTCGGTCGCATGGGTGCCAACATGGCCCGCCGCCTCAAAGACCAGAACTATCGCGTTACCGCCGTTTACGACGTCCACGCGCCCAACGCCCAAGCCCTCGCCACCGAACTCGGCGCGAAAGCCTGCGCCACGCTCGCCGAAGTCACCGCCGCCGCCGACATCATCTTCACCGTCGTCACCGATGATGCCGCACAACGTAAAGTTTTTGCCGCGTCCGGCGACAGTTTGCTCATCGGCGCGAAGGGCAAGACGTTCATCAACTGCGCCACCATCAGCCCGGAAGTCCACATGGAGATCGAAGCCGCCGCCACGCGCGTCGGCGCGTTCTCGCTTGAAGCCTGCATGGCCTCCAGCATCACCCAGGCGCGTAACGGCATGTTGTTCCTCATGTGCGGCGGCCAACGCAGCATCTTTGATCGCCTCCAACCGCTGCTCAAACTTCTGAGCGACGACGGCAAACTCCTCCGCTACATCGGCCCGGCGGGCACGGCAGCGCAGGTCAAAGCCCTCGTCAACATGGTCATGAATATCAACACCGCCGGACTTGCCGAAGGACTCGGCCTCGCCACCGCGCTCGGGCTTGATCCAAAGGTCGTGATGGAAATCTTTTCGCAAACCGGCGCGAACAGCCGCGTCATCGTCACCGACGGCGACGACATGATCAATCGCGAACACTCCTGCTTTTTCTCCGCCGCGCACGCCGCCAAGGACAGCGGCATCGCCTTAGCCTTGGCGCAGAAGAAAGGTTTGAACCTCCCGCTTGCCGCCGCCACCAAAGCCCAATTCGACCGCATGGTCGCCACCGGCCTGGGCGAACTCGACAAAAGCGGCATCGCCGAACTCACCTTCCCCGGTCGCGCGCCAAAATGAAGCCCAAACTCAGAAACCGAATCTGTTTTGGGGAGATTTATGAGTTTATGAGTTTCGGCTGCAACCCGCGGGTTTTGCAGATTGACCCTTCGCGACCGCAGTCCTAAAGTCGCCGCATCGTAGAACTTGGCGAGCCTTCAAAAGAACAGCGCACCATATGACTGACCAGCACTATTACGATATAGTCGCACGGGAATTACAAAACCGAGAAATTCGTCCAGGTTTATGGACACGCGCGGTTGCTGAAACTGCAAATGAGGGCACTGCAGCAAAAGCACTCTACATTCGGCTTCGCGTGGCTGAACTGAAAGAACAGGAACTAGCAAACCAAAGGCGTGCAGAGGCTGAACGCAAACGAGTTGACGAGGAGGCTAGGCAAAAAAGAGAAGAAGCAGAACTCCAACTCAAACGCCAGCGCGAGGCTGAAGCTCTATTACGCCAAGAAAAGGAGCGCCAAGACCAAGCAGAAATTGCGGCTCAACAGCGTAAGCGCGATGCAAGAGAAGCGAGCGAACCATACACACCATGGCTTGCTTTTGGCTGTCTGGTAATCGCGATTGCTCTAATCTTATGGTTCAGCCGTGTATTCGCCAAATAAACCGCTGATTTGTTCACCGCAACAACGCCTCAGCATGTTTCCGCGCCGCGTCGCTCTGACCGCCGAGCATCCGGGCGAGTTCGGTGACGCGGGATTTCTTGTCCAGCAAGGTGATCTCGGAGATGGTCCGCCCGTCCTTCACCTGTTTGGTCACCACGTAATGCGCGTCCGCCGGCGCGGCCACCTGCGGCAGATGCGTAATGCAGAAGACTTGTCGCTTGGCCGCGATCTGTTTCATCTTCACACCCACCGCGTTCGCGGTTTCGCCGCCGACATTGGCGTCCACTTCGTCGAAGACCAGCACGGGGATTTCGTCCTGCGCCGCCAGCACCGTCTTGAGTGCCAACATCACCCGCGCCATTTCGCCGGAGGACGCAATGGCGCGCAATGCCTTCAACGGCTCGCCGACGTTGGGGGAAAACTGGAACTCAACTTCGTCAAAACCAGCCTCACGCAAAGGACGCGGAGGACGCAAAGGTTCTTCTGAATCCTTCCCTCCCCTTTGCGGACTTGGCGCACTTGGCGTGAGGCTCGTGTCGGTCTTGATTTCGATATCAAACTTGCTTTGTTTGAAACCCAAGTCGGCGAGTTGCTTGGCGGCGGCTTTGGCCAATTGTGGAATCACCTTCTTGCGCTCGGCGGTGAGTTTGTTGCCCAGCTTCTTCAAGTCGGCATCCAGCTTTGTCAGCGCCGCATTGAGCCGGGCCAGTTCGGCATCGCGCGATTCCAAGGTTTGCAACTTCTGCCTGGCTTCCGCGCCGAACGCGATGACTTCGGCGAGGTTTGCGCCGTATTTGCGCTTGAGCGAGTGGATGAGATTCAACCGCTCGCCCAATTCGGCGAGACGCGCGGGATCAACGTCCACCTTGTCGGCATAGCGGGAAAGTTCCGTCTGCAAGTCGCGCAGCGTGCTCACGCCTTGCTCGTGCAATTCCACCAAAGCATTCGCGCCGGCATCCACGCGCTGCAACTCCTGCAACGTGCGACCGATCACGCCGGCCTGCGTGAACAAGGAGTTCTCGCTCTCGCTCAGCACGTCCAGCGCAACCTGACTGAGCTGGAGCAATCGCGCGGCGTTGCTGGCGCGGTTGTGCTCCTGCGTGATTTCCTCCTCTTCGTCCGGTTGCAGCCGGGCGGTTTCAATCTCCTGCACTTGAAACCGCAGCAAGTCGAGTTGCTGCGCGTAAGTCTTCTCGTCCACAATCAACGCAGACTTTTCCTCGTCCAGTTTGGCGCGCTGGGAAACCAGTTCGCCGAATTGCGCGCGCAACGATTCCAATCCGCCGAAAGCATCAAGGATGGCGAGTTGTTTGGCCGGATGCAGCAGCGACTGATGATCGTGCGGGCCGTGCATGTCCACGAGCCATTCGCCGATCTCGGCGAGGACATTGAGCGTGGTGGCCGAGCCGTTGACAAACTGGCGGTTCGTTCCCGCCGTGGTAAAAGTGCGCTTAAGGACGAGCTGGTCATCCTCGCCAGGCTCGAGTCCGTTCTCGTCGAGAAAAGTTTTCAGCGGCGCGCGGAGTTTGGCGACGTCGAACATCGCTTCCACCGAACAAGAATCACTGCCGCTGCGGATGAGGGAGCGATCCGCGCGCTGGCCGAGGACAAGATTGAGCGCGCCGAGGATGACGGATTTGCCCGCCCCGGTCTCGCCGGTGATGACGTTGCAACCCGGCTGGAGTTCCAGCGTCAGGTCGCTCACCAGGGCCAGGTTTTTGATGCGCAGCGTCGTCAGCATGATTCAGGGCGGCGAAACTTTGCGGACGCAAAGGCTTTTGGGCAATCGGAAAAATGCATCCGCCCCGGCGATGACACAGAAATGTACTCCCCGTTTGGCCGACGCTGCGCTATTCATCTGCCTATGTCATCGCGACTGAAAGACAAATGGGTTTTGATCACGGGCGCCTCGAGCGGGTTCGGCGCGGCAGCGGCGCGAGCCTTTGGCGTAGAAGGCGCGAAGCTGCTGCTCGGCGCGCGACGCGTGGACCGGTTGGAACAAGTCGCCGCCGAGGCGCGCAAAGCAGGGGCCAGCGAGGCGTTGGTCCATGCGTTGGATGTTAGCAAGACGATCAGCGTGGAAAAGTTTGTCACGTGGGCGAAAAAGAAGATCGAGGCGCAATCCTCCGGCGTGGGCGGCTTGCACGTTTTGATCAATAACGCGGGCGGGGCGCATGAGCTCGACACGGTGGCCGAGGGCAAGGACGAGGATTGGGAGACAATGCTGCAGACGAACGTGCTCGGCGTGTTGCGCATGACGCGCGCGACGCTTCCTCTCTTTCCGCATCATGCGGGCGCGAGCATTCTCAACGTCGGCTCGTACGCGGCGCACGTCGCGTATGAAGGCGGCTCGGCGTATTGCGCGGCCAAAGCGGGTGAACTCAAGATCACGCAGGTCTTGCGACTGGAATTGAATGGCACGGGCATCCGGGTGAGTTCGATTGATCCCGGTCTGGCGCGGACGGAGTTTGCAATAGTCCGCTTCAAAGGTGACGCGGCGCGCGAAGAGAAACTTTACGAAGGCACCCAACCGCTCGTGGGCGAAGACATCGCGGAGATTCTCGTGTGGGTGGCGAGCCGTCCGCCACACGTGAACATTGATGAGATGCTCATCAAGCCCGTGGATCAAGCGGCGATGCACAAGCTGCACCGGCGGAAGCAGGCTTAAACAGATCCTTGCCGTTGAAAGAATTGAACCTCACGCCAAGGACGCGGAGGACGCAAAGAAAACCAGGTGGACTTGACCCCGAGCCCACCGGTCGGAACTGGCCAATCCAACGCAGCAAAAACTTTCATTCCTTTGCGACCTTGGCGGTCTTGGCGTGAGGCTGTAGCGGCATCGTTGGCTTAGAAACCCCGATTCGCCCGCCACAGCAGGACCGCGCCGACGGCTTGGAACAAGAGATTCGGCAGCCACAACAACAGGTGCGGATACCATTCGGGATGGTTTCCCAACGAAAGCCCGAGCAGGACCAGGCCGTAGTAAAACGCCACCAGCACGATGGCGATGGCGAAGCCGATGTTCGTCTCGCGGCGTTGCACGCGGATGCCGAGCGGAATGCCGATCAACGCAAACCCAAAGCACGCGAAGGAAAACGCCAATTGCCGGTGCATCTCGACACGCATGGAACTGGTGAGCTTGGCCAGTTGGGTTTCAATGAACTTGGCGCGCTCGGGATCGGGCACGTCCTTGGATTCTCCCAGAACCCGTTCGCGAATCGCGGCCATCTCGGCGCGCAACTGGGTGTGGCTCATGTTGCCGACGGACTTGCGATCACGGCTCTTTTGAAAATTCGCGAGGTCATACGAGATCTGAAACACGTCCAGCGAGGTCGTGTTGGCCTGATCGCCCTGATAACCAACGCCGCGCGCATTGAACAATTTGAACACCGCGACCTGATTCGTGCCGCTGGTTTCCAGTTCGATGCTGCCGCGGGGCGCGAACCAACTCATGGGTTGATTTGTCCCCTTACCGAGATTGTAAACCAGCACGTCCTCCAGATTGCCGTTCCGGTTCTTGGTGATGTAGATGAGATAGCCAGGGACATCGCTGATGTGCCGTCCTTCGGGAATTTGCGCGACGGAAAAATCCTTGGTGAACCGGAAGATCAGTTGCTTGAAGGCCAACCGGGCCTTCGGCGCGAGTTCGAGATTCGCCCAGGCACTCAGGCCGCACAGGCCGAGGCTCAACAACAGAATCGGCGCGGCAAGCGACAACAGACTCACGCCACCGGCGCGGGCGGCAGTCAATTCCAGATCGGCGCTGAAGCGTCCGAACACCAGCAGCACCGCCGTCAACATGCCCATCGGCAGCGCGTAGGAGACGACGTACGGCACCAGCAGCCCGATGGCCTTGGCCACAATTCCCAGCGAAGCCTGCCCGTTGACCAACATCCCCAACACCTCGCGCATCACATTGCCGATCACGAGGACGAAGGTGAACACCAGCACCGTCATCAGCAGGGTGGCGATGACCTGGCGCAACAGATATTTGTGCAGGGTTTTCAACAGCGCGGCGACAATCTGCTTGCTGGGCAGACGCGAGACAATGAAAAGAATTTCCCCTCGAACCCGCCGGCGCTCAGTAAACCTTCCGCAGATTGGAAGGCAGGATGTTGAGTTCCATCCGGTATTTGGCCACGGTGCGGCGCGCGATGACGATGCCTTTGTCCTTGAGCATCTTTACGACCTCCTGGTCGGACAACGGCTTGCTCGGGTCTTCGGCTTTGAAGATTTCGGCGATCATGTCCTTCACGCTGGTGTTGGACACATTCGCGCCGGTGTCGGTTTGGAGGCCGGCGGTAAAGAAATACTTCATCTCGAACACGCCCTGCGGCGTCTCCATATATTTGCCGGAGACGGCGCGGCTGACGGTGGTTTCATGCACGCCGACGACTTCGGCGACCTGCACCATCGTCAACGGCTTGAGATGCGCCACGCCTTTGTCCATGAACTCGCGCTGCCGCTTCACGATTTCGCGCGCGATGTTGCCGATGGTGCTCTGGCGTTGGTGCAGACTCTTGATGAGAAATTTCCCGGCGCGAATCTTCTCGCGGATGTAATTCTTCACCTCCGCGCTGTTTTCGCCCTGCGCCATCAGGTCTTTATAGACGTTGCTGATGCGGAGATGCGGGATGTGTTCGTTGTTCGTGGTGACGACAAAATCTCCGCCGCTGCGCTTCACGAACACTTCCGGGAGAACGAACTGGTCCACCGCGGAGAGAAACGCCCGGCCCGGACGCGGCTCAAGGCGCGCGATGGACGCCAGCGATTCTTGGACTTCCTCAACCGTCGCCCCCGTGCCGCGCGCGATTTCCGGGATGCGCCGTTTGCCCAGCGCGTCCATGTAATCCCGCACGATCTCGTATTCGAGCGTTTCGGTCTGCTTCTCGCGTTCGAGCTGGATCATCAGACATTCGCGCAAGTCCCGCGCGCCGACGCCCGCCGGTTCAAACGTCTGGATGACCTTCAACACTTCCAAAATCTTCTCGCCCGGAACATTCGCGATGGTCGCCACTTCCTCCACCGACGCCTTGAGATAGCCGTAATCATCAATGTTGCCGATGATGACTTCCGCGATCGGCACATCCGTCGCCGGCAAGGCCGAATCCCGCACTTGTTCCAGCAAACTTTCCGCCAGCGACGTGGCCGCCACGAGCGAATCAAACATAAACTGCCGCTTCTCCTCGTCTTCAGGGGAAGAGCGGTTCGGCGTGTTGGTCTGGGAAAAATGGTCGCGCCAGTCTTGATCGAGTTGCACCAGCTTTTCAAACTCAGCCTGAAAATCATCCACCGCTTCGCCGCCTTCGCCGCCTTCAGCATGATCCGAGGCTTCGCCGTTCAACTCCGCCGGAGGTTCAGTGGGGTCAGAGGCTTCCGTCGGACTATCCCCGTCCACATTGCGATCGGCCATGTCGGACTCCGCCGCCGCCACCTCCATCTCTTCGAGCACGGGGTTTTGCTGGAGTTCCGCTTCCACCAGCGCCTTGAGTTCGAGCGTGGGGGCTTGCAGCAACGCCAGACTCTGCTGGAGTTGGGGCGCCAAAACCAGCGATTGCGTCAACCGTTGCGACAGATGTAAGCCTTGCGACATAATCGAGACGCGATTCTAGCCACGAAACTGTGCCAGACAAGGCTGAACTTGGCACGCGGCTGGCTTTGGGCAAAATTTTAACCGGATTTCCACTGCTAGTGGCTTATCGGGCAAAAACATTTCGACTTAACAAATAATTTCTTTCGTCCCGGCGTTTCTTCGCTCCACTCTGTGCCGGTGCGTGTCCAATTCCTCCTCGGCCCCGCCGGCAGCGGCAAGACGTTCCGCTGCCTCGCGGAAATCCGCCGGGAATTGATCGCGTCGCCCGATGGCCCGCCGCTCCTGCTGCTGGCCCCGAAACAAGCCACCTTCCAGCTTGAACGCCAACTGCTTTCCGATCCCGGGCTGCACGGCTACACGCGGCTGCACATCCTCTCGTTTGAACGGCTCGCCAGCTTCGTCCTGAACAACCTCGGCCTCGCCACCCGCGAAATGCTCAGTGAGGAAGGCCGCGTCATGGTGCTGCGCGCCTTGCTCATGCGGAAGCAGAGCGAGCTGAAAGTTTTTCGCGCCTCCGCCCGGCTCACCGGCTTCGCCCAACAACTCAGCCTGCTGCTCCGCGAATTTCAACGACATCAACTTCCCGCCGGCAAACTTGAAGGCCTGTTGCGTGCGTCTGAAATGCCGCCGACCCTGCGCGACAAACTCCACGACCTTGCCCTGCTCCGCCGCGCCTATGCCGACTGGCTCAAAACCCACGACCTTCAGGACGCCGAAAATCTCCTCGACGTCGCCGCCGCCGCGTTGAACAACGAAGGCAAACTCCGTCCCGCCGCCGTCGCCGTGCAAAAACTCTGGCTCGACGGGTTCGCCGAAATGACGCCGCAGGAAATGGAACTGCTCGCCGCGCTCGTCCCGCATTGTGGCGATGTCACCCTCGCCTTCTGCCTCGAAAGCGAACCCACTTCGCAACCGTCGTGGCTCTCCACCTGGTCCGTGGTCGCCGGCACGTTTCGCCATTGCCGCACCCGCCTCGCGGCGCTGGATGATTGCCAGATTTCCATCGAAACCCTTGCCAGCACACCCGGCCACGGACGATTCGCGAACAGCGAAGCGCTGCGCCAACTCGAACAAAACTGGTCACGCCCGCAAGCAAGCCCCGTAGCGCAGGCATCCCTGCCTGCGGGTTCTGGCGGCATCCTGCCGCCAGTTCCCATTCCGCCCATCCAACTCGCCACCTGCGCCAACGCGGAAACGGAAGCCGTGTTGGCCGCGCGCGAAATCCTGCGCCACGTCCGTGCTGGCGGTCGTTACCGCGAATGCGCCGTCATCGTGCGTTCGCTTGACACCCATCAAGCCGCGCTCGAACGCACCTTCCGCCGTTACGAGATTCCGTTTTTCATGGACGCGCGCGAAGCCGTCGCGCACCACCCGCTCGCCGAATTGACGCGCTTTGCGCTGCGCACCGTCGCGTTCAACTGGCGGCCCGACGACTGGTTCGGCGCGCTCAAGACCGGTCTGGTCCCCGGCGGCGAAATGGAAATTGATTGGCTGGAAAACCTCGCGCTCGCCCGCGGTTGGGAGGGCAAAACCTGGCATGAACCCATCGCCATCCCCGACAACGAATCCCTCGCCGCGCGCGTTGAAGCTTTACGGCAGAAATTGCTCCCGCCGTTTCTCACGCTCACCAAGATCGCAAGTCAACCCCTCACCGGCAAAGAACTCAGCGCCACGTTACGACAGTTCTGGCAAAAGCTGTCAGTCGAAGAAACCCTTGCCACTTGGACAAACACCGCCGCCCAATCCGCAATCGGCAATCCGCAATCGGCAATCCACGCCACCGTCCTCACGCAGATGGCCGCGTGGCTCGACAATCTTGAACGCGCCTTCGCCGCCGAAACGCTGCCGCTCCGCGATTGGTTGCCGATCATCGAAGCCGGTCTCGCAGGTCTCACGGTTGGCGTCGTGCCGCCCGCGCTGGATCAGGTGCTCATCGGTGCGATTGATCGCTCGCGCAATCCCGAGATCAAACTCGCCTGCATCCTCGGCCTGAACGAAGGTGTTTTTCCCGCGCCGCCCACGCCCGCCTGCCTGCTCACCGACGCCGACCGCACGAGTCTCGAAAAGCAGGATCTTTATCTCGGCCCGACGCAGCGCCAACGCCTCGGCCACGAACGCTATTTCGGTTACATCGCCGTCACCCGCAGCAGTCAACGCCTCGTTGTCACCCGCGCCCTCCGCGATACCAAGGATCAACCGCTGAATCCCTCGCCGTTCTTCGAGCATCTCAAGCGTATCACCGGCATCGCGGAACAGACTTTCGCCGTTTCGGAAAACTGGTGGGACAGCGAACACGTCTCCGAACTCGCCGCGCCGTTGTTGCGCGCTTTTGAAGCCGAGTCTCATCCGACAGCGGCGGTGAACGCGCCGCAGTCCAAACGCTCCGCGCCCGACGAGGCCGCTTCGCAAACGCGCCAGCGTCTGGACTGCGGTGGCTTTAGCACCGCTCTGGCATCTGCGTTAGGCAACCTGCCCGGACTTCAACCCCTCATCCTCAGATGGCAACAAGTCCAGGCCGCCACCACCAGCCGCCCAAGCCCTGACGCGATTGAAAAACTGTTCACCCGGGAACTGGCATCCTCCGTCAGCCGCCTCGAGGAATTCGCCGCGTGTCCATTCAAATTTTTTGCCGCCAGCGGGCTTCGCTTGCAGGAACGCAAAGAATTTCAATTCGACGACCGCGACAAAGGCAGCTTCCACCACGACGTGTTGGAGGAATTTCACCGTCGGATCATCGCCTCGGGCCGCCGCTGGCGCGATCTCGCTCCGACCGAAGCCGCGAATCTCATCGCCGCCATCGCCCGCGAACTTCTGCCCGTTTACGAGAACGGCAAATTCCAGCGCGACGGCGCGGCCCGCTTCACCGGCGAGTTGCTGATCGAACGGCTGCAACAACTCATCACCGCGCTCATCGCGTGGATGCCGCAATACGACTTCGACCCCACCGCCTGCGAAATTGCGTTCAATGACACCGACGGCGCGTTACCCGCGTGGCGCTTCGAGTTGGGCAATGGTCGCGCCTTGAAACTCGGTGGGCGCATTGACCGCGTGGACCTGCTCAAACGCAAGGACGGCACGGCGCTCGCCGTCGTGATGGATTACAAATCCCGCGTCCGCAAACTCGACGAGACCAAGCTGCGTCACGGCCTTGAACTGCAACTCCTCTCCTACCTCGGCGTATTAAATCAACTGCGCGACCCCGAAAAAATCCTCGGCGTTAAATCGCTCACGCCCGCCGGTGTTTTCTACGTACCGCTCAATGGCAGCTCGACCAGGAGCAGCTCCGACCGAGCCGAGATTCTCGCCGGGGACGAAGACGCGCGCCGTACTGCTTATCAACACAGCGGGCGTTTCCTCGCCGACGAACTCGCGCACTTCGACAATCGCAACGTGCCGAAGGGCGACCAGTTCAAGTTCGCCAAAGTGAAGAGCGGCGACTTCGCCAAACGCGGCAACGAAGCCCTGCCAGCCACTGAATTCAACGCACTGCGCGAAAAGGTTGAGGGCCATCTGCGTGATTACGGCACGCGCATCTTCACCGGTGAAGCCGAGGTTTCGCCGTATCGCATCGGCCAGCACACCGCCTGCGACTACTGCGATTTCCGGCCCGTCTGCCGTTTCGATCCGTGGACGCAACCGTTCCGCACACTCCAGAAACCCGCCAAGGACGAATGAACTCTCCAAACGCCATGCCTCAACAAAGCGGTGCTAAAGCCACCGCAGTCCAGACGCTCCGCGTCTGCCATGCGACATCCAATCCGCGCGAAGCGTCTGGACTGCGGCGCGTTTACCGCCGCTTTTGTCAGTTTGCGTCGGTTTTGTCATGAGCGCCTTCACCCCCCAACAATCCGCCGCCATCCACGGCACGGGCAACTTGCTCGTCGTCGCCGGCGCGGGTACGGGCAAGACCCACACACTCATCGCGCGCTGTCTGCGGCTCATTCTGGAGGAACACGTCCCGGTGGAGAGCATCCTGATGGTCACGTTCACCGAAGCCGCTGCTGCTGAAATGCGTGGTCGCCTGCGCGCCGAATTGCTCAAACGCCAGACCTCAAGCCCCGACGACGAATGGCTCGCGCAACAACTCGCGTTGCTCGACACCGCGCACATCAGCACGCTGCACAGCTTCTGCCTGCAACTCGCGCGCGAACATTTCCACGAACTCGGCCTCGATCCACAGTTCAGCATTCTCGACGAAACCCAGACCCGCCCGCTCCAACGTGCTGCGCTCGATGATCTGTTCGAGCGCCACTACACCAGCAACACCGAAGCGTCCGCCGCCGTGCGCGAACTGATCCGCTCCGTTGGCCGCGGTGGTGACGGCGCGATCCGCAAACTCATCCTCAAGCTCCATGCCTTCACGCAATCCTTGCCCGATCCCGCCGCCTGGCTCGACGAACAGGCCCGGCGGTTCAGCGAAACCGAACCGCACGCCTGGCGACAGCACTTCGCCTTTGCCGTCGGCCAACTGCGCGACGAGTGGGCAGTGAAGCTTCGCGAAGAGCGCGGCCAGGCCACCGCGTTGAAACTTTCGTCCGAGGCAATGGAGGCGTTGCCAGCGCAACCGAATTTTGCCGCCGCCGCCGAAGCCATCCACGCCATCGCTGCCGCCGACATCGCCGAGAATTGGCCGCGCGGAACGAAAGGCAAATTCCGCGATCCCCTGAAATCATTCTTCGAGGAAGCAGCGTTCCTCGGCGCGCTGGCACCCACCGAAGGCAACGATCCCCTGACGCAAGATTGGAATTGGGCGCGCGCCTCGATGCTCGCGTTGCTTGGATTGGTTCGCGAGTTCGCCGCTGATTTCGCCGCCCGCAAACGCGAGTTCGGCGGCGTGGACTTCACCGACCTCGAACAGTGCGTCCTCCGCCTGTTGCGCGACGAAAACATCACCTCGGAATGGCGTGCCCGTCTCGCCCACATCTTTGTGGACGAGTATCAGGACATCAACGCCGCCCAGGATGCGATCCTCACCGCGTTGAGTCGTCCGGGCGAAAGTGGAAACCGGTTCCTCGTCGGCGACGTGAAGCAAAGCATCTATCGCTTCCGCCTCGCCAACCCGCACATCTTTCAAAGCTACGAAGCGAGTTGGCGGACGCGCGAAATCCCCTCACCCGGCCTGTCGGCCACCCTCTCCCCATCGGATGGGGAGAGGGCCGGGGTGAGAGGCCGCTCATTTCCCCCCGGCCAAGCTCTCTCGCTCACGGAAAACTTTCGCAGCCGCCAGGCGATTTTGGATTTCGTCAATCCGCTGTTCGCCGCGTTGATGCGCCCCGACCTTGGCGGCGTGAGTTACGAGCCGCTGGAGTTTGGCGCGCCCACACAACGCGCGGCTCTCGCCAACCAAGCACCTCGCGTTGAATTTCAGCTCATCGCCAAGGCCGATGCAACGGCGCGCGCCGATGATTCCAACGAAAATGAAGATGAAGCCAGCGCCACAACTGCGACCGCCGACCTGCTCGCGGTCGAACGTGAAGCGCGGCTGATCGCCCACCGCCTCCGCGCCCTGCACGACGCGCAGCATCAAATCTGGGACAAAGAGACCAACAGCTTCCGCGCCGTAAAATGGAGCGACATGGCGGTGCTGTTGCGCTCGCCGTCCGGTCGGGCCGAAGCGTTCGCCAAAGAGTTCAGTCGCGCGGGCATTCCGCTCAACGCGGCGCGGGATGGTTTCTTTGCCAGCCTCGAAGTCTCCGATCTGCTGAACCTGCTGCGGTTGCTCGACAATCCGCTGCAAGACCTCCCGCTCGCCGCCGTGTTGCGGTCGCCGCTCCTAGGTTTGACGATGGATGAACTCGTTGCCGTGCGTCTCGCCGAGCGGCGCGACCTGCTCTGGCCGGCTCTGGTCCGCGTGCCTACCGCCAAGGATATTTCTCCCGAATTACGCGCCAAGGTCACGGCGTTCCTTGAACAGTTTCATCGCTGGCGCGAACTGGCGCGGCAAACCTCGCTCTCGCAAACGCTCGAAACCGCCCTGCACGACACGCACTACGAGCCGCTCCTCCGCGCCGGCCCGCGCGGCGCGGAACGTCTGGCGAATGTGCGCCGTCTGCTGGACCTCGCGCGGCAATTTGATCCGTATCAACGCCAGGGTTTGTATCGCTTCCTCCGTTTCGTCCGCGCGCAGGAGGACGAGGAACTTGACCTCGAACCCGCCACCGCGCCGTCCGCCGCCGCCGTCCGCCTGCTCAGCATTCACCGCAGTAAAGGGCTGGAATTTCCCGTCGTCGCGCTCGCGGGCCTCGGCACGCGCTTCAACGAGCAAGACCTCGGCGGCGCAATCCTGCTGGACGAGCAGCTCGGCCTCTGTCCGAAAATCACGCCGCCCGGCGCGGACCAAAGTTATCCCAGCCTGCCGCACCGGCTCGCGCGCTTGAATGAGCGGCGGGAACTGCGCGCGGAAGAATTGCGGCTGCTTTATGTCGCGATGACCCGCGCCCGGGACACGCTGCTGCTCGTCGGCACAACCAAGGATTCCGCCGCCGACGCACGCTGGTCCAACTCTCCCGAAACCACGTTGAAAACCAAAGCTGTCCTCAATGCCCGCAGTCATCTGGAGTGGTTGCAACTCTGGCTGCCGCTCGCCACCACCGCCGCCGATTGGCTGGACGATCAACGTGGCGCGAATCGTTTGCTGACGTGGCAAATCACTTCGGAAGCTGACGAGTGTTTTGAAACAAACTGGCCGCAAGGATGCCGCCAGAACCCGCAGGCAGGGATACCTGCGCTACGTAACGCAGGCATCCCGGCCTGCGAGTTCACGGAGCATCCTTGCTCCGTGTCCCCAAATCTCTCCAGCCTCAAGGCACGCTTGGACTGGAATTATCCGCACACCGCCGCGACCGTCGAGACGGCAAAAACTTCCGTCACCGCCTTGCGCAAACGCGTCGCAGATGAAACGGACGACGAAGCCCGGCCGCTCTTCCGCTTCAGTTCGGCGATTCTGGCCGCCAAGCCTGAAACCAAAGCTACCGGGAAATTGTCCGCCGCCGAGATCGGCATCGCGCACCACACGTTCCAACAGCATGTCGCCATTGAGCGCACCGCGACGGAACTCGATCTGCGCAACGAAGCCGAGGCGCTGCTCGAAGCCGGTTTGCTCACCGAGGCGCAACACAGCGCGTTGAATTTCGGCGACCTCACCGCGTTCTGGCAATCCGAGGTCGGTGCGGCCTTGCGCAAAGTTCCGCCCGAAAACATCAACCGCGAGATGGAGTTCACCACGCGCCTGACCGCTGCGGAGTTGCAGCAACTTCCCGCGCTGCGTTCGCAGACTTCGCTCGCCGCTGACGACTTCATCGTGGTGCAGGGTCAGGTGGACCTCGCGGTAATTTTGCCGGAGGAAATCTGGCTGCTCGACTTCAAGACTGACGCCGTGGACGACGCAGACCTGGCCGCCAAGGTGAAGCAATACGCCCCGCAACTCGAAGTTTATGCCCGCGCGTTGGAAAACATTTATCGCCGCCCCGTGACCCGCTGCTGGCTGCACTTCCTGCGTGCCGGAAAAACTGCTGAGTTGTAAGTCACCGTTTGGCCTCACGCCAAGGACGCCAAGGACGCAAAGCAAGGACGAGGTAACTCTCGGATGTGACTGGAACTGCCGCTCCCCGCCGCAGTTCTTAATCGTAATCTTAATCTTGTTCTTAATCTTCAGGCCCGGGAGATGAAGATTAAGAAGAAGATTAAGAGCCTAAGCGGCGCGGCAGTTTCGGTCACACCCGTAACTCTCTTGGATTAGACCCGTTCTCAAGAATGGTGAAGACATCGCGGCAAACCGGCCGGTTTGCCCTGCCTTTGCGCCCTTCGCGTCCTTGGCGTGAGGACTTTCCCAGCCGAACAGGTGTGACTGAATCTGCCGTTCACCGGCGGTGGGCGATCAGTTGGAGTTCAAGCTTTAGCTTGTTCCCGCCCACCACCCCCCGCTGGACAAGCTAAAGCTTGAACTCCAACAAAAATTGAACGGCTGTTTCAGTCACACCTCAGCCGAACCAGCGCCTTGTAATTCCTCGCGACCTCGGCTACGGTCAACATCGTGATGTTCCCGGTGTTTGCGCGTCGTATCAGCAGCCTGCTGTTGGCCTGCGCACTCTGCCTTGCTTCCACCAGTGCCGCCGAAAAACCCATCCGCCTCCGGAATCCCATCTCCACCAGCGCACCTGCTGTCCTGCAAAGTCAACGCCTCGTCCCGGCGGTGGCCAATGGGTTGTTCGTCATCCAATTCCGCGAGGCCGTGAAGCCTGAAGGGCGCGAACAACTCGCCCAACTCGGCGTCACTTTGCTGCGCTATGTGCCGGAAGATGCTTTCATCGCAAAACTGAAGCAGGTTCAACTCGATCAGGTTCGCGCGTTGAGTTTCGTGCAATTCGTCGGCGCATATCAGGCGGAACAGAAGATTCACCCTCGCGTCCGCCAAACCGCCACGACCACTGCTGATGATAAAGTCGAAGTCGCCGTCGTGCTCTCCGCGGCTGCTGACGCCGCGGAAACGCAGCAGACCAAAACGCACTTCGCCAGGCTGACGCAGGAAACCAAGCTCGCTTCCGGACGCATCCTGCGAGGCTCGGTTTCCAAAGCGCAGTTGAATTCCCTCGCCGCTTCCGACTCCGTGCTGTGGATCGAGTCAGCCCCCACGATGCGGTTGTTTGACGAGGTTTCGGCGCGCATCGTTGCGGGCGACGGAATGGGGCACCAGACGCTGATGCAATCCCTCGGCTACGACGGCGCGGGCGTCGCCGTCGCCGTCGCGGACAGCGGGCTTGACAGTGGTGACACGAACTCCATGCATCCGGACATCCAAGGCCGGGTGCGTGCGTTGTTTTATTACGGTTCACTCGAAGACGCCGCCGATGAGCACAGCCACGGCACGCACGTCGCCGGCATCATCGCGGGCAACGGCGCGACCGGTGAAACGGACGAAAACAACTTTCGCTACGGTCTCGGTGTGGCGCCAGGCGCAAGCTTGATCGGCCAACGCATCTTCGACGCGGCCGGTGGTTACGCCCCACCTCCGAGTTTTGAGACGCTGACGCGGGACGCCAAGCGCGCCGGGGCCGACATCGGCTCGAACAGTTGGGGCGATGATACGCAGGGACAATACGACATCAGCGCGATGGAGTTCGACGCCTTGGTCCGCGACGCCGATGCCCTCACATTAGGCGATCAGCCTTATATCCTGGAATTCTCCGCCGGGAACGCCGGGCCAAGTCATCAAACCGTCGGCAGCCCCGCCGTGGCGAAAAACGTCATCGCCACCGGCGCGTCGCAAAATGATCGCTTCAACCTGCCCATCGAGGAATTCGCCATTTACAGCGACGGTCGCGAGGCGATGGCGGATTTTTCCAGTCGCGGCCCGTGCGCCGACGGTCGCATCAAACCCGACCTCACCGCGCCGGGAAGTTGGATCGCATCGCTGCGCTCGATTTACGCCAACGACGGATTCGCGTGGTGGCCGATCTCGGACAATTACATGTATCAGGGCGGCACGAGTCAGGCCGGGCCGCAGGTGTCCGGCGCGGCGGCGGTGTTCGTCCAATACTGGCGCGTGACGCACAGCGGCGCGACGCCCTCCCCCGCCCTCGTCAAAGCCGCGCTCATCAATTCCGCCACCGACATGGACGACGGCTTCACGACTTCCGATGCTGTACCGAACAATGACGAAGGCTGGGGGCGCGTGAATCTGCCCGCGCTCATCGGCTCGTCGCGCAATTATGATTTCACGGATCAAACCACGTTGCTCACCAACGGCGGCGCGTTCGAGCGGCACATTCTCATCGGCAGTTCCGCTGAACCGCTGAAAATCACGCTCGCCTACACGGATGTGCCCGGTTTGCCCGCCGCCGCCGCCGCGCTGGTCAACGATCTCGATCTCGAAGTCATCGCGCCCACGGGCGAAATTTTTCGCGGCAACCGTTTTGCCAGCGGCGAATCCATCCCCAACACACCGCTGCCCGACACGATCAACAACGTCGAGGCCGTCCACATCGCCAGTCCCGTGGCAGGCGAGTACATCATCCGCGTTCGTGGCACACGGGTGGTGGAAGACGCGCGCCAAGATACCGGCATGATTGATCAGGATTTCGCCCTCGTGGCTTCGGGAACTTTCGCCGCCCCGGGCACGGGCATCGTCACGTTTGACCGCCGCGTTTATCGCGCGCCGGATCAAATCAAACTCACGCTCGTGGATTACGACCTCGCCGGGCAGGCCAGTGCCACGATCCAACTCCGCAGCAGCACCGAGCCGGCGGGCGAATCCGTCACACTCTTCGCCAACGGCGATCGGGGTCTGTTCACAAACGCGCTGGTAACCGCGACCGGCTCCGCCGTTGCCGATGGCAAGTTGCAAATCGCACACGGCAACAGCATCGAAGCGATTTACGCGGACGCCGCGCCCGTTGCCAATCGGATTTTCACCGCGTCCGCCGACCTGTTGTCGCCGGTGATTTCCGGTTTGCACGCGACGAATCAATTCGGTCAGTTGGCCGTCATCTGGGACACGGACGAAACCGCGCGCGGCGAAATTTATTTCGGCAATCCCGCGCCGAATCAATCGCTGACGAACCGCCTGCTCGACGTCCGCCAGGAAATTGCGCTGCTGAATCTCGCGCCGGGCACGGCGGTGAAATATTTCGTCGTCGCGCAAGACGAGGCGGGCAACCGCACGACGAACGACAACGGCGGCGCGTTTTTCGTCGCGACCAACACCCAGCCGCCGACGGTGTTGTTGCTCGATTCATACGCCGAAAACGGTTTTATCGAAGTCCCGCCCATCACCGGTTACACCGCCGCGCTTGATGCCAGCGGCGCGAGTTATCAGGTCTTTGACGCCACCAGCGGCGGCCTGCCCACGCTCGCGCAACTTCAGGCGTATCGCTGCGTCATCTGGCGGCTCGACGAACTCTTCGCGCCGAGCGCCACCCTCGTGCAGCGCGTCGCAGCCTACGTCACCAACGGCGGTTCGCTGTTCATCGCGGGCATGGACACCCTCACGCGACTTGGCGAAGCCGGGGCGAGCAGTTTCGGCGCGAACATCTTGCAGGTTCAGGCGCACGTCGAAGACATGCCGGTGGACGACATCGTGGGATTTCCGGGCGACCCGGTCGGCGCGGGCATCAACGCCAACCTGGATTATCTGGAAAATTACAGCGACCTGATGGCTTTTCTTGAACTGGTCGGCGTTGAATATCCGTCCGACTGGATCACGCCCAACACCAACGCCGCGCCGGTCATGTTGTCGGACGGGCAGATCGTCGGCTTGCGCGCGCCCAGGACCGGCGTGGATTTGCCGGGCCGCGTCGTGTTCCTGTCGTTCCCGCTCGACGCCGTGCCGCTCGGCGGCGGCGTGGGGAACAATCGCGCCGGGCTGCTGCAAAACGCGCTCAATTTCCTCGCGCCCGCCGCCAATTCCAGCGTTGTCACGCTCGACAGCGATGTCTATTCGACACCGGGCCGCGCCATCATCGAAGTGGAGGACGCCGATCAAGGCGGCGCGGGCACGGCGCAAGTCGTCGTCCGCAGCCCGCAGCACACGAACGAACTCGCCGTCACGCTGCTGGAGACTTCGCGCGCCGGGCTGTTCCGGGGCAGCGTGCTGTTCGCGCCGACGAACACCGGCGTGCCGGGCGTGTTCCCGGCGCAAGCCAACGACACCGTGCGCGTGGATTACTTCGACGCGTCGGCGAATAAAACCAATTCCACCACGGCGATCATTGACACCAACACGCCCATCGTCAGCGACGTGTTCATCGAACCCGGCTATCTCGAAGCGTTCGTGACGTGGAACACGTCGAAGGATTCCGACTCGCTCGTGCAATTCAGCGAGTCGCCTTCGAGTTTCCCCAACAACTTCATCGCCTACGATCCGTTGCCCACGACAGCGCACGAAATTTTTCTCACCGGCCTCAAGCCTGCCACGACTTATTATCTGCGCGTGACGAGCCGTGACCGCGCGGGCAACACCACCACCGACGACAACGCGGGTCAATTTTATTCTTTCACCACGTTGCAACCGCTTACGCCGCCGTGGTTCGACAACATCGAGACGAACAACAGCGATTGGTCGGTCATCACGGCGGACGAATCGGAATCCGGCTGGACACGCGGCGCGCCCGGCGGTGGCGAAACCGCGCATTCCGGTGCCAACGCCTGGGGCAGCATCCTCGGCGGCGGCAGCGCCAGCCTGTTTGAATCCTACCTCGTCAGCCCCGGCATTCTCCTGACCGGCGGCAACAAAGCCACCCTGCGCTTCTGGCAGAATTACGATTTTCTCGCGCAAGGCGATTTCGACATCCAACTCGCCGCCGTCGAGATCATCACGAACATCACCACCGCGCCGGTGTTGCTGTACCAATTCGGCGAGGATTACTCCGGCGGTTGGGAGGAAATGGAACTCGATCTCACGCCGTACCTGGGCAACGTCGTTTATATCGTCTGGTATCATTTCCTGTTTTCGCTCGACGCTCCGCCGCGCCTCGGCTGGCTCGTGGACGACGTTTCCATCACCACGGAAACCATCGTGCCCGGCACAATCCAGATCACCAACAACCTCTGGCAATCCTTCTTTGTCCTGAACGGCCCGAGCGGACGCAGCGGCAATGGCCGTTCCCTCCTCCTCACCAATGCGGCGGCGGGCACTTACACGATCCAATACGGGGACGTGCCCTACTTCAACACCCCCACCAACCAGACCGCGATTCTCGTCGCCGGACAAACCGTCACCTTCACGGGCAATTACACCTTTGCCGACGCCAACACCAACAGCCTGCCCGACGCCTACGAAACCGAGAAATTCGGGGCACTGGATTTCACCCGCAGCATGACCACCGACACCGACCAAGACGGCCTCAGCGATTGGGCGGAGTTCGTCGCCGGGAGTGATCCCATGAATCCACCACCACCGTTTCGCCTCACCGCGCAACGCCTGACGAACAATCTCATCCGACTCTCGTGGCCGTCTGTGACCAATCACACCTACCGCATTCACGCCAGCAGCAACGCCGTTTCGTGGACGCCGCAATCCGGCTGGTTCGCCGCCGCTGGCACAAACACGACTTACACCCTCGCCACCACCACGAACGGCGCGACGAAATTTTTCCGCGTGGAAGCCGCGCCGCCCGCGAGCGCCGTCGCCGCCACGTTCAAAGTCACCGCCACCGTATTACCCAGCCAACAAATCCGCCTCGACTGGCCGAGCGCACCCGGTCATGGCTACCGCATCCTCGGCAGCACAAATCTGGTGAACTGGTCGCCGTTCACCGATTGGATTCGCACCACGGGTTACACCGCCAACCAGACCTTGCCGCCCCGGACCAACGGCGCTCCCAATTTCTTCCGCCTCGAAGCCGCGCCGTAATTTTTGCGGCGGATAGCATCAAACCTCGCAGACCGCCAAGCTTTTGATCCGGTTTACGGTCTTTGTCAGTGCCCACAAATAATGGACCTGCTGCCTCAAATAAAGGCAGCGCAAGCCAGAGTGCCGCTTTTGTCGCCTGTTGATATCAGGGAATTCGCCCCATTACTCATGGATAAGGGCAGACACCGAAACATCCGCCGCACAGCCACCAACTGGCCAATGACTTGCTACTGTGCAGTCGTCCGACAAAAAGGAGTTTGAGCATGAAAGTATTAAAAGCCGCAATTTTACTAGCTTCCCTCGTCTTGGGGATCACCCACCAAGCCAGCGCAACATACTTTGATATCAATTTTGATCTGGGCTCCGGGAATATCGGCACCGGGCAATTCCAAGTACAGACCAATATTAACGACACGTTTTACGCGAGCAGTGGGTCATTGGATATTTCCGGTGGTGCGGCCGCGGGAATCTGGACTCTTTATGCCGCCGGCGGCAACACGACTTTCCCCAACCGCCTGACCTCCCCGGGCGGCGGTTATTGGTACAACAACGCCGTCTATCTTGACGGCGTCAATCCGCAGTTTCCCAGCACCGATCCACTCCTCGACAATTACGGTCTGTTGTTTGTGCAAAACAATGGCAATGAGCTCAACCTCTGGGCCAATGCGGATGGCAGCTATACCCTGGGCGGCAGCGTCGGCGGTTTTCAGAATTTCAATGTCGTCCTGGCAATCGGCGGCGGGGGCGGCGGCGGCACACCGGGCATCAGCATTTTCCAGGCGCCAGAACCTACGACCGCAACCCTGCTCATCCTTGGCGGTTTGCTTTTCACCGGTCGCGCCACCCGTAAATCCATCGCTTGATGAGTTGAATCAGCAGCTCAACCTTTTAAGAAACTGAAAGCCCGAACCCGGGCTTTCAGTTTCTGTTTTTAATACTTCACTGTTCACGCTTTAGAGAGTTGATTATTCTCTGTCATGCAGATTCCGCTTCATAAAAAATCCAGCGTGGAAGAGATCCGACGCCGGTTTGATGCCGATGTCGAACGGTTCTCCAAATTGGAAACCGGACAGCAAGCCGCCATGGATGCGCCGGTGATCCTCGAACTGGTGGCGCAAGCCGCGGCCAGTCTGGTGCCGGCAAAAGGCCGCTTGCTGGACCTGGGGTGCGGCGCAGGCAACTTTACCCTGCGCGTGCTTGGCAAGACTGCCCCTTTGGATTGTGTGCTCGTGGACTTGAGTCAGCCGATGTTGGAGCGCGCGGAACAACGGGTCCGAGCGGCCACTGCTGGCCAGGTGCAAATCGTCCAATCCGATCTGCGGGCGTTGACCTTTGCGCCGGCGTCATTCGACCTCATTCTCGCGGGTCAGGTGCTGCATCATCTGCGCGAAGAGGCGCAATGGGAGATGATGTTCACCCGGTTTCACGAATGGTTGCGGCCCGGCGGCAGTTTGTTCATCGCCGATCTGATTGCTTACGATAATCCCGCGGTGCAACGGATCATGACCGGTCGTTACGCTGATTATCTCGAGCAACTTGGCGGGGCGGAATATCGGGACAAAGTGCTGGCTTACTGTGAGCAGGAAGATTCGCCTCGCTCAACCCGTTACCAGTTACAGTTGCTGGCCAAGGCCGGCTTCCCTGAATTCGACATCCTGCACAAAAACGCCCTTTTCACCGCACTGTACGCCAGGAAACTAGGCTGACTGCAACGCCCCCAGTTCAAGCCTTCCCCGCCAGCTCCCGTTCGGTCTTCAAGCGTAGCTGTCCACAGGCGGCGTCAATGTCGTGGCCTTTTTCGCGGCGCAGGGTGGTGACAATTTTTTGCGCCCGTAACGCGGCGGCAAACTTTTCGCACACGTCATCTTCGGGGCGCTCCCAGGGCAAACCTTCCACGGTGTTGTAGGGAATCAGATTCACTTTGGCGTTGAGCCGCCGGGCCAGCGCGCCGAGGGGTTTGACCTGATCCAGATTGTCGTTCACCCCCGCGATGAGGATGTATTCAAACGTAACGATGCGCCCCCGTTTGGATTGGTAGTAATCCAGCGCGGCGGTGAGTTCCTTGAGCGGATACTTGCGGTTCACCGGCATGATCTGGTCGCGGACGGCATCGGTCGCGCCGTGCAGCGAGATGGCGAGGGAGAATTGCTCGGGCTCGTCCGCGAGCTTGCGGATCTGCGGCGCGAGGCCGCTGGTGGAAACGGTGATCTTCCGCGCGCCGATGCGACCACCCCAACCGGCGTTGAGCAGGCGCAGGGCTTTGAGCAGGTTGTCGTAATTGGCCATCGGCTCGCCCATGCCCATGATGACAACATTGTCCACGACGCGCGGCCCGGGAAAACCGTTGCCAGGATTCCGAGGAGAAAAAGTTGAGGGTTGAGAGTTGAGAGTTGAGAGATTCCCCTCACCCGGCCTAGCGGCCACCCTCTCCCCATCGGATGGGGAGAGGGACGGGGTGAGGGGCGTTTCAGACTTTTGACTTTCTGCTTTGGCCTGCTCCGCGCTCCAACGTTCCACGCCCATGACTTGCTCGACGATTTCGTGCGGGAGCAGGTTGCGTTTCCAACCGTCCAGACCGCTCGCGCAGAATTTGCAGCCATACGCGCAGCCGACTTGCGTGGAGACGCAAAGCGTGTGGCGATCACTGCCTTCGCCGTAGAGCGAAGGGTTCGCCGGGATCAAAACGCTTTCGATGAGCGAATGGTCGGCGAGCCGCCAGAGAAATTTCTGCGTGGTGTCGCGCGAACCTTGCTTGCGGATGAGTTCCAGCGTGCCGAGGGAGTATTCGTGCCGGAGTTTGTCGCGCAGCGCCTTGGGCAGGTTGCTCATCGCCTCCCAATCCGCGACGCGATGGACATAGAGCCAGTCCATCAGTTGCTTGACACGATAGATGGGCTGTTCCCACGCGGCGAACTGGGCTTCCAATTCCTCGCGCGTCAGGGATTTGATGTCCGTCGGCATTTGTTCTTAATCTTCGTCTTACTCTTAATCCCAGCCAAGCCAAGATTAAGAGTAAGAGCTTGTTTGAAAACTCCGCGCCGGAAACCCGGAGCAAGGATGCTCCGGGAACCCGCGGGCAAGATGCCCGCGCTACGCCGTAACGCAGGCATCCTGCCTGCGGGTTCGGGCGGCACATTCCTGCCGCCAATTCCGGGTTTTCAAACCGGCTTTAAGATTATGATTAAGACCAAGACGAGGAAAGCTACTTCGCCGCGTAATACTTCTGGGCGTAATCCTTGACCATGCGATCGGTGCTGAACTGCACGACGAGCGTGGCCATGGCGCGGCGGATTTTTTGAATCCACTGGCGCGGAACACCGTTCGCGTCGCGGTTGTAGAAGCTCGGGATGACCTCCTCGGTCAATGCCTTGTAGAGATTGGCGCTGTCCACACGATCCTGCTCGTTCACGTCCGGCGAATGCGAATCATCGCCAATGCCGAAGCCGTTGGTGCCATCGAAACCTTCGCGCCACCAACCATCGAGGATGCTGAGGTTCAAGCAACCCTGACAACCGGCCTTCATGCCGCTCGTGCCGGAGGCTTCGAGCGGACGGCGCGGGTTGTTCAGCCAGATGTCGCAACCGGAAACCATCTGGCGCGCGACGTGGACGTCGTAATTCTCGACGAACACGAGGTGGCCCTTGAGATCACTGAACTTGCTCAGGTGAATGATTTTTTGGATGAACGCCTTGCCCGCGTCATCGCGCGGATGCGCCTTGCCCGCGAAAATGAATTGAATCGGGCGCTTCGTGTCGCGCGTGAGTTTCACGATGTTGTCGAACTGCTCGAAAATCAGCGGCGCGCGTTTGTAGGTGGCGAACCGGCGGGCGAAACCGATGGTGAGCGCGTCGGGATTGAGCAACTGATCGAAGGCGATGAAGTCTTCATGCGTGACGCGTTGCGCCTGGAGCAAGAGGCGGCGGCGGGAGAACTCGATCAACTCGCGGCGCAGCTTGTAGCGCAACGCCCACAGTTCCTCATCGCTGACAAATTCGGGATCGAGCAGCCTGGACCAGAACTCCTGCGAATTGATTTCGCGCGCCCAATCATGCCCGGACTTGGTTTTCCAGAACCGGGTCGTGTCACCGCCCTGCCCGCCCGCGTTGGCTGCAATCGTCAGCCGTTGCCGCCAGAATTTCCGCACCGTGCCCTTCATCCAGCCCGCGATGTGAACGCCGTTCGTGATGTGCCCGATCGGGACTTTCTCGACCGGCGTGCCCGGATACAGGATCTGCCACATCTCGCGGCTGACCTGACCGTGCAATTCGCTGACCGCGTTCGCGGCGCGGGAAACCTTGAGCGCCAGCACCGTCATGCAGAACGGCTCGTGGCGGTCATCGGTTTTGACGCGACCGAGGGCCATGAGCTGGTCATGATTCAACTTGAGCTGTTCGCCGAGATGGTGCGCGGCGTAGGCCATCAATTCGCCGTTGAACCGGTCGTGCCCGGCTTCCACCGGCGTGTGCGTGGTGAAGATACATTCCTTCGCCGAAGCTTTGAGCGCGTCATCGAACTTCGCGCCGGCCACCATCTTCTCCCGGATGATTTCCAGCGTGAGGAACGCCGCGTGACCTTCGTTCATGTGAAAGGTCGAAGGCGCGATGCCCAGCGCGCGCAGCAATCGCACGCCGCCGACGCCAAGGATAATCTCCTGCATGATGCGCGTGGTGCTGTCACCGCCATACACGCGCTTGGTGAGATCGCGGAAGTGTTGTTCGTTCTGCGGATGGTTCGCGTCGAGGAGATAAACCGGCACGCGGCCGACGTTCACCCGCCACGCGAGCAGCTTCACATCGGACATCGCGATGCGCACCGTGATGACGATCTGTTCGCCTTTGGCGTCCGGCACAGGTTCGACCGGGATGTTCTTCGGGTCGAGGCGGGAATAAAATTCGGTCTGCCAGTTGTTGTGATCCACCGCCTGCTGGAAATAACCCTCGCGATAGAACAGGCTGATGCCGACGAAACCGAGATCAAGGTCGCTGGCGGATTTGGTGTGGTCGCCGGCGAGAATGCCGAGGCCGCCCGCCGCGATGGGCAGGGTTTCGTGAAAGCCGAACTCGGCGGAAAAATACGCCACCGGATTCTTATGCAACGCCGCGGCGTGTTTGCGGCCCCACGTGTCCTTCTCGCTCATGTAGCTCTCGAAATCCCGGAGCACATTGCGGACGTTGGCGGCGAATTCCTTGTCCTGCAGGCGCACGTGCAATTCGTAATCGGAAACCTCGCGCAGGATCGCAACGGCATTGTGATAGAGATTCGTCCAACTGCGCGGCGAAAGTTCCTGGAAGAGTTCCTGGGCTTCCTGATCCCAGGTCCACCAGAGATTGCGGGCCATTTTGTGAAGACCGGCGATGAGTTCGTTGATTTCAGTCTGCGGCGTAGGTTTGGTTGCCATATTTTGGTTCCGGTGTTTTGAACAACTAACAACTTCCGAACGAAACTTAGTAGCCGGACGCGTGCCTCGTAAATAAAAATAACAAATCCCGACCGGGCCCGTTCGTGCAATTGAAACGTTGATGTAGATTTTTTGGCGGCCTCGCCAAAACTCGCCAGCAAACCGGACCATCCTGCCAAGGATTCACTTTGGAAAGACTGGCTTTGGGTTGCCAGCCTCTGTCGCAGCACAATTCCATTTGGCGCTGCCCGCGGTCATGACCACCGCGTTCAACAAAGTGTTCAAGGAAGCTGCAAGCGATAATACTGTTGAGGAATGCCGACGGGAACCGAACTCGTGATGGCGTAACTTCCAGCAAGATCAAACCGGTTGGTCACCACCCGTGACCACAGCAAGGGTGCAAGTGCAAGATTGGTGGTCGCGAGCAGGTAATTCGTTCCGCCCGCCGGGCCGCCACTGCCGGTGAAGATCAAACTTCCCGGCACGCTCTGCATCTGAAGCGTTGGCGGCGGCGGCAGGTTGTATTCAAACGCGCCCAAGTCCGGTGCGGCACCAACGAACGCAAAGCCGGCATTGGCCCCGGCGTTGACCAGATCGCTGCCGCTGACGAGTTGCGCAAAGGCGATGTAGGGCAAATCTCCATTCGCCTGACGCGGCGCGGTCAGCAGACTTTCATCGAACGTCATGAAATCGTTCGCGGCCACGGTCACGGGCAGGGTGAAGTAATTGAAACTCGTGTCATTCGCCGGGCCGAGATTCGAAACCTCGCTGGAAGTCGCGTTATAGCCGAGATTGTTTTTCATCACGTGATCAAAACCCGGCACATCATTCGTGCCGCTTTTCGCATCAAGATTGCAGAGCATGTTAAAGTTTCGCGCATTCCGATAAGCCGTATTATTGACCCAGTCCAGTCCACCGGTGTGATGATTCGCGTAAAAGCCGCTCGCGCGATTCCGCACCGCCAGACAAAACCGTGTTACATGCCGCGGCGCCGGCACGGGCGGGGTGGTTGAGCCGTTGACTCCGTAGCCGCCCGATTTGAAACCGTTCGCGTCGCCGCCGGAACTGGCGAAGTTGGTGAAGTAGCCATTGTAAAACGCCCAGCAATTCTCGATGACCGCCGGGGCTTTGCAGTTGATCAAATCGAACCCGTCGTCGCTGTTAAACCACGCGCGACACCCGCGCAAGACGTTGCCGGTATGGCTGGTGGAGTTCCCATGAATCCCGAATCCGTCAATGTTTCCAATCGAAAAACTGTCGAGGCCGCGATTGTTGTAGGCGTCACAGTTCAGCACGAGATTGCTTTGTCCGGAAGTCAGATACCAACCGATGCCCATGCCGTCGTGCATCGCCAGTCGCTCAAAGCGATTGCGATTTCCCCCCGCGACGCGGAAACACTCCGACTGCGCGTTGGATCCCGTGACGATCACCTTCACCCCGACCACATCGAATCCAAGGAAGACGCAATCGCTCGCGGTGACGAGAAAAGCGGTCACGCGATAACCCGGCGGTTGCACGCTGGAGAAATCAAAGACCGGGCGCTCACCCGGAAACGCCACATAACTGATCCGGCTTTTGGTGATGTTGTTGACGATGGCCCAAGGATTATTGGTGGCCGTGAGATTCGCGTTATTCAGCAGATAAGTTCCTCCGCGCAAATAGACCGTGTCACCCGCCGTAGCGATGGATTGCGCCCGCATGAGGGTGGCAAAAGGGCTGTTGCTCGTGCCGGGATTGGTGTCAACCCCGGTCGGGGCGACGTAGTAAACCGCCGCCAGAACCCGGATCTGGAGCAGGAGGGAAATCGCCAGGCCAAGGAAAACTTTTCCAGGAACATGCGGCGGACGGACGATGAATGGCTTTAACAACATGCAACAACAGGCGTGCCGTCACCTTAACACTCCGCCTGCGTCAGACAATCGCCAGTAATGGGGGGGCGTGAGGAGTTACCGGAATGAGTTGGCTCGGCATTCAAACCACGGGTTTTGCAGTGGTGCCATGCGTCTCCACCCAGCGCGCCAGCAACCATAACAAATCCGCCAGCCGGTTGAGATAGATGATGATCTCGGAGTTCTGTAATTGATCCGCTTCCTGCAACGCGCACACGCGCCGTTCCGCGCGCCGACAGACCGTGCGCGCCACATCGAGCGCTGCCGAGTTCAAACACGCGCCCGGCGTGGCCCAGCCCTTGAACGAAACACTCTGCGCCTCGATCTCTTTGACCAACGCGTCGAGCTTGTGCGTGAGCTGCGACGTGACGAGCGAGTAACCGTCCTTCACGTAACGCGGCAAATCCTCCACCGCCGTCGCCAGTTCGCCCATGACGGTGACGAGGTCTTTCTGGATCACGAACAGATTCGTCTGGATGAAGTCGTGTTGCGCCGAAGCCCGGGCCAGGCCAAGCGCGGTGTTCAATTCATCCACGCAACCGTACGCCTCCACGCGGGGATGGCATTTGCTGACGCGGCGGCCATACATCAGGGCCGTCATGCCTTTATCTCCGGTCTTCGTGACGATGCTCATTGGTCCAGCCTTCGTTCTTAATCTTAATCTTTTTCTTAATCATAATCTCTCCTTGCCCGATCAAGAAGAGGGACAGCCTCGCGATCAAGCTGCCAAGTAAAGCGGGCGCTGCCGAACCGTTAGCGGAGAATCCGCCACAAAGCAAATCCGCTCAACGTTCCACCGCCTGTTTGTAACTCCGAATCCCCTCGGCGATCGCCTGCGCCATCTTCTTCCGATACTCCGCCGTGAAAATCTTTTTCCCCTCCGTCGGGTGAGACAAAAATCCCGCCTCAACCAACACCGCTGGCATCGTCGCCTCCCGCAGCACCTCGAACCGCGCCCGCCGCACGCCGCGATCCGGGCTGCCCAACGTCCGCACCAAAGAGCGTTGCACGAGATATGCGAGTTGCAGATTCCGCGCGTCCTGGCGATTTCCCGCATAAGCGGGTGAACCCGCCCCTTCACCCCGCGCATTCGTGGATGCCGCCCCCGCCGGAGTCATCGCGTACACCTCCGAGCCTTGCGCCGCGGAACGATCGCCACTTGTGCCGTTGAAATGCAGGCTCACAAACACATCCGCGCCATACTTCCGCGCCAGCGCCGGACGATCCGATAATTCCACAAAGCGATCCGACGTGCGCGAGAACACGACCTTGAAGCCCATCTTTTGGAGTTGATCCCGCAAGTCCGCCGCGAGCCGCAGCGTCAAATCCTTCTCTCGTTTCCCGCTCGCTTGATTGCCCGGGTCTTTGCCGCCATGGCCGGCGTCGAGACAGATCGTGCGGATTTTTTTGTCCGGCTCGTATTTCTGCACGGATAACAGCGGCCGGAACGTCGCGTCCACGTCGAGTTGCGAGATGTAGATTTCTCCGTCGCGCGTCGCCAGCGGATGGAGCAGCCACAGTTGCAGCCCGTTGAACCGCGCCTCCCGCGAACCCACCGTGAGTTGTAAGCGGGTCGTCTTATTGGTCAACACCAGCGCCTCGTCGCGTTTCAACCAGCGCGCCTGCAAGCCCTGCCATTTCGCCCACTCGGTTAAGCGCACGTAATCCGTGCCGCGGATGCGCGCCGTCAATGTCGCCGCGGCCCCCGGCCCGGCCCAGAGGACCAGGGCCAGCGTCGCGAGGGCAAGCCGGGGCATCATGAGCGGGCAATCTGCCGGGCACCGCGGGATGGTTCAAGCCTTACGTGCTTCCCAGGTGTGACTGCGAGGTGGGATTAAAGTCGGGTGGAGGCTGGGGCGATGTTCCCCGGAGCGCGGCTGTCCCCAGCCGCAGCGCACCGGGGGCTGGCGGGGGCTGGTGTTGGAGGAGTGCCGTCTGGTTGCTTTCCACCCGCTGCGGCTGAGGACAGCCGCGCTCCGGCAGATACCCGCACCCACTTTTAATCACACCCCTATGACTGGAACTGCCGCTCACCGTCGCGGTTCTTAATCGTAATCTTGTTCTTAATCTTCAGGCCCGGGAGATTAAGATTAAGAACAAGATTAAGAGTAAGAGAATCAGTTGCGCGGCAGTGTCAGTCATCCCCATGCTTCCCCCTCAATTGCGGGGGGTGTGAAATCGTGCTTTCGCCATTGCCCCGCGCTGTGAGTTTCCGGCAACTTGACGGCACCAACACCATGAACCCGAAATCAACCCTGCTCGCCAGCACGCTGTTCACAGCGCTGACACTGTTGCACACCGGCTGCTCCAGCCCCACGAAACCTGCCAGCGCTCCGCAACCCGCCGCCGTTTCGACTCCGCCGCCCGTCGCGGTTGCTGCTGAACCCGCCGCGCCCGTTACCAACCGGCTCCTCATCCACGCCGACCGCGGCACGAACGTCATCAGCAAACACATCTACGGTCATTTTGCCGAGCATCTCGGCCGCTGCATCTACGAAGGCATCTGGGTCGGCACGAACAGTTCCATCCCGAATACCCGCGGCATCCGCAACGACGTCGTGGCGGCGCTGAAGCAGATCCAGATTCCCGTGCTGCGCTGGCCGGGCGGTTGTTTCGCCGACGAATATCACTGGAAGGATGGCATCGGGCCGAGCGAGAAGCGTCCGTCCATCTATAATTCGCACTGGGGCGGCGTGGTGGAGAACAATCATTTCGGCACGCACGAGTTCATGGATCTGGTCGAGCAACTCGGTTGCGAAGCCTACATCTGCGGCAATGTCGGCAGCGGCACGGTGCAGGAGATGATGGAGTGGGTCGAATATCTCACGAGCGACGCAGACTCGCCGATGGCCAATCTCCGCCGCCAGAACGGTCGCGATCAGGCGTGGCGCGTCAAATACTTCGGCGTCGGCAATGAAAGCTGGGGTTGCGGCGGCAACATGACCCCGCAGTACTACGCCAACGAATACCGGCGCTACAACACCTTCGTCAAAAACTACAACAAGGATCACCCCGTCCAACGCTTCGCCTGTGGCGCGAACGCGGCGGATTATCGTTGGACCGAAGTCATGATGGCCGACGTGGGCCGCCGTATGAACGGGCTTTCCCTCCACTACTATACTGTGCCGGGCACCTGGCGGAACAAAGGCTCCGCCACGCAGTTTGCCGAAGCGGACTGGCATCAGACGTTGCGCAAATGTCTGGAGATGGAAACGCTCGTGCAGAAGCACGGCGAAATCATGGACAAGACCGACCCGCAAAAACGCGTCGGCATGATCGTGGACGAATGGGGCACGTGGTATGACGTCGAGCCCGGCACGAACCCCGGTTTTCTCTACCAGCAAAACTCGTTGCGCGACGCGCTCGTCGCGGGCATCACGCTCAACATCTTCAACCAGCATTGTGACCGCGTGAAGATGGCGAACATCGCCCAGACCATCAACGTGCTCCAGGCGATGATCCTCACGGACCAGGAAAAGATGATCCTCACGCCCACGTATCATGTGTTCGAAATGTTCACGCCCCACCACGACGCCACCCTGCTCCCGAGTGAACTGCAATGCGCCGATTACCAGCTCGGCACGAACACTATTCCGACCGTGAGCGCTTCCGCGTCGAAATCAAAGGACGGCAAGATCACCGTCACGCTCTGCAACCTGAACCCCAACACCGCCACCGACCTCACCTGCGAATTGGCCGGCGCGAAAGTTTCTAAACTGACCGGACGCGTGCTCACGGCGGAAACCATCCAGACCCACAACACATTCGACCAACCCGAAGCCATCAAACCCACCAGCTTCTCCGACTTCAAACTGAACGGCAGCACGGTCACAGCCAAACTACCGCCGAAGTCCGTCGTGGTTTTAACGGCCGAATAAGCGCAACAGCCCCGCTAGGGGCGACATATTTGTAGTAATCCAACCACAACAAAACCCAAGCTCCGTCAGGAGCGACATCTTTTCCCATGCCGCTCCTGACGGAGCTTGGGCCAACCCCGTGCCAGAACTACAAATATGCCGCACCTACGGTGCTGCCAGCCGCGAACCGCTCCTCTCCGCCTCCTGTCCGCTTTGAAAATGTTCGCGGCTCGCCACGCGACTGTGTATTGTCCGCGCGTCGTTCGACATGGCATTTTCATTCACATTTTTAGGCAGCGGCACGTCCCAAGGCGTGCCGATCATCGGCAAGGATTATCCGCCGGAATTTCTGGCGAACCCCAAGAACTGGCGCACGCGCCCATCGGTGCACGTCACCACGGACGCGATCGCGTTCCTGATTGATACCACGCCGGAATTGCGCGTGCAGTGTCTGCGCGAAAACATCCGGCGCGTGGACGCGCTCCTGATCACGCACGGCCACGCCGATCACATCATGGGCATGGACGATTGCCGCCGCTTCTGCGATCTGAACGGCGAAAAGACGCTGCCGGTCTATGCCAGCGCGGACACGATGGACGACCTGCGGCGCGTGTTCAAATACGCCTTCCACGCCGGCCCATGGTCCCGAGGCTATTTCATGCCGGACCAACGCGTGATCACGGGGAAATTTCCGCTGGGCGATCTGGAGGTCACGCCCCTGCCCTTGCCGCATGGGCGGTTCACCACCACTGGATTTTTGTTCGAGCAGAACGGCATCAAGCGCATGGCGTATCTGAACGATTGCAAGGAAGTCCCCGCGCCCGTGCTCGAACAGGTGCGCGGCGTGGAGATCGCGGTGATTGATGCGTTGCGTTATGCGCCGCATCCCACGCACATGTGTTTCGATGAAGCGCTCACCGCCGCCCGCCGCATCGGCGCCCAACGGACGTTCTTCACGCACCTCACACATGATTACGATCATGACAAGGCCCAGGCGGAATTGCCGCCGGGCATCTGGTTCGCGTGGGACGGCTTGAAAGTCAGCGATGCCGATCAATACTAAGCTCATGGCCTGGCCTCTAAACCGAACAAATGCGGTTGAGAAACTGCGGGAGAAACGCAAAGGCGCAAAGGACGCAGAGAAACGCAGAGTAAAACGGGTCAGTAACAACCCACCGTTTGGTGACCGCATCCTAATCAACCATTCTCTGCGCCGCTCCGCGTTCTCAGCGTCTCTGCGTTTGTTCCGTCCCAACTCAACTGAAAGGTTCCGGCTAAAGACGATCTTCCGCCCGATCCTGTTCTGCTGGGTGGCGCTTGGGCTGGCCCTGTTGCTGCCGGGCCGTTTGTTCGCGGGCGGCGAGGAAGTCGTCGTCATCTACAACTCCAAGCTGCCGGAATCCAAAACCCTCGCCTACTACTACGCCCGGATGCGCACCGTGCCGAAGGAGCAGGTCCTCGGCTTCGATCTGTCCACCGCGGAAGTGATCTCGCGCGACGAATATCGCAACACGATCGAACGACCGTTGCTCAAGAAACTCGAAGCGCTGAAACTCTGGCGCTTTGGCGCCGGTGAATTGCCCGGCACGAACCACACCACCGTGAAAGCCTTCCGCAAAGTGACCGCGTCAAAAATCCGTTACGCCGTCCTCTGCTATGGCGTCCCGTTGAAGATCCGACCCGACCCGACATTGCAGGAGCCGGGCGATGATAAGTTACGCCCGGAACTGCGGCGCAACGAAGCCGCCGTGGACAGTGAACTCTCGCTTTTGCCCCGCTTGACGCACGGTTACCCGCTCGCCGGTCCGTGGATCAATCCGCTCTACTACACCACCAACGCCGCCAGCCTGCACCCGACGAATGGTCTGCTGATCGTTGCCCGGCT
This sequence comes from uncultured Bifidobacterium sp., assembly GCA_964594985.1. Lineage (GTDB taxonomy): Bacteria > Verrucomicrobiota > Verrucomicrobiia > Limisphaerales > JADLHS01 > JADLHS01. The sequence goes on along the minus strand of CAZQNQ010000014.1, from coordinate 66,903 downwards.
CGATGGCGCGACTCCGGAAATCGCCCACGGCTTGGTGGACAAAGCGCTGCGAGCGGAGCGAGACGGCCTCTGGGGACGCGCTTACTTTGATGTGCGCAACATCGCCGACCCTAACTACAAAATCGGCGATGACTGGATTCGTGGCGCGGCGCAATGCGCCCAACAAGCCGGCTTCGACACCGTGGTGGATGAACGGGGCGACACCTTTCCCGCCGGATTCCCGCTGAGCCAGATCGCCTTCTACGCGGGCTGGTATTCGGAAAACCAGACCGGCCCGTTCACGTTGCCCAAGGTGGAATTCATGCCCGGCGCGTTTGCGTATCACCTCCACTCCTTCAGCGCCGCCTCCCTGCGCGTCACCAATCATAACTGGACCGGACCACTGCTCGCCCAAGGTGTCACCTGCACCTTCGGCACCGTGGATGAACCCTATCTCACCGGCACACCCGACGTCGCCGCGTTCACCGGGCGCTGGATGTTTCCCGGCTTCACGTTTGGCGAAGCCGTTTATGCGGCGCAAATCGTTCTCTCCTGGCAGACCACCGTCGTCGGCGACCCGCTTTATGCGCCGTTCAAACGCCCGCTCCTCGATCAACACCGCACCTTGTTGGAACAAACCAACAAGCTCGTCGAATGGTCCACCGCGCGCTTGATCAACCAGAGCCGCAACCAAGGCGTCGCGGCAGCCGACCTGGCCCTGGCTCTGGAAACCGCTCCGGAAGCCAGGGACAGTGCCGTACTCACCGAAAAATTGGCCGCCCTCTTCGTTGCCCAAGGCAAGCCCGCCTCCGCCATTCTGACCTACGAACGTGCCTTGAAACTCTCGCCCACTCCGCAACAACGCGTGCGACTGCGATTGACGTTGGGAGAAAAACTGCTCGCCAGTGGTCGCCCGGAAGATGCCGGGACCAATTATCAAAAGCTGCTCACCGAAATGCCGGATTACGCCGACGCCGAAAGCATCCGGCAAAAAATCCATCAGCTCACGGGGAAAACCGCCGGAACAAACAGTCCCTCGCCAGCGCCGGGAAATTAGAGTATTTCCATAAACCCTGTCGCTGGAAAAGAGGTGGCTGCCGAGTGGCGCAATCACTGTATTCAGACGGGTGGAACGTCCACCCTCACCCCAGAGAGAGGGAAACTTCCGCCGTCTTGCTGAAAAAAACTGCGTTTGGATTGGCGGAACGACCGACCGAAACAAGCAGTGCCCCAATGGTTGTTCCCGCGCTGCCCCGGGAGCGCCGGCGTCTCGCCGGCGTGTTTCGCCGATTGCCACGGGTCCTGAGACTTGCCAGCGGGACGCTGGCGCTCCCAGGCGGTGTCGCCCCGCGGTTCTTAATCTTAATCGTAATCTTTTTCTTAATCTTCAGGCCGGGGAGATTAAGATTAAGAAAAAGATTAAGAGTAAGAGCATAAGTTGCGCGGCAACTCCAATCACACCCCGCAAAGACTCCCGGCTGGACAAGGCTGAAACCTCAGATTTACTGTCGTCATTGTGAAAATGATAAACGACAATCCAGTCGCTCAATCAGAATGTTGGGCCACACATGAACCGTAAAGATACATTACGTGGGATTGCGATTTTGACAGCGATACCGTGTGGTGGTGTCCTTGGGTTTGTTTGTGGCGGCGAGATTTGCGTGGGTGTTTTACATTTGCAGGGCAGAGGTAATGCTCACAATGACATGTATCCTGTTGCTGCTTCTGCGATGTTGGGTGTGGTTTGTGGAGCTATTTTGTTGCCGCTTGGTGTTTGGTTTTTCACTCGCAAGAAGAGTGATAGAGTTTGAGTTATGACGATTTTGTGGCCTAACCAAGCGCGGGTCGTTAGGCGTATGCGCGTCACTTCAATCGCCATCATTTCTGCTTTAGCCCTTGTTACGGCCAGCACGTCGTGTGCTTCCAAGCGTCCATTGGCATCTCAGGTGACGTGGCAGCAGCATTTTGGTTCGTCGGAATCAGACACCAATACGCTGTTCTCGCTGATGGCGCACGGTTACTTTCGCGCTGAGTCCACGAACGTCCAGAGTGTCGTTGATAGCTGGCTCGGCAGCCATCCGAAGGCCATCGTTATTCCGGTTTTGACGGGTGGGCCAGCTTTCACCAGACTCCCGTTGTCTCGTTTCGCCTACGTTTGGGTAGTTCAGGCCGGCAAGAGTTTGAATGTGGAACTGGTTCGCCGTGGTTGCTTTGCAGCGGAGACCCAAATCCTAAACCCTGATGAGACGCCGGAAGTTAGTCCGCGAGACTACGAAGCTTTTGTGCAGAGGATCAACGAGGCCGGGGCGAGCGCCAAGAAGGACAAGGTTGGAATTTGGCAGGAGATAAAAAGGTAAAAGATACGCCTAATCCAGCACTGCCGCGAATCCGGCGTGGCGTCGTGGTTTGCAATCCACGCGTCCCGTGCGCCGGGTCGCTTGGATCGTTAGGTGTTACCAGCCGGCTGATATGACTGACGCAGCCATTACTGAATACATCACCAACACGTTTACCGAAGTCGAGACCAGCACGAACTTCGGATACAACTTCTTTTTCTACGGCGCCGACCGGAAGCTGCCGTTCGCCACGATTGCGGCTTCCGACAACGAGTATGATCGCGACTCCAACCTCGATCGCCCGGGCGTGTTCCGCCTCAACCTCGGGGTCAGAAAGGAAACTTTTCAATCATTATTCGGTACTGCCGCCGGCAATATCGGCGGTTACGATTACACCGCCCTTGACCGCATCATGCCGCATCCGCATTACGCGGCGCAGCATTTCCTCTGTGTGCTCAATCCGAGCGAACCAACGTTCGAGAAAGTGAAGGTGTTGTTGGCCGAGGCTTACGATTTAGCCCGCACCCGTTCCATCAAACGCACCCAAACCGGTTGATCCCAACGCCCAGTCAGGCGCTGCGCCTGGAGAATCAGATGTTTTGCCATGAAGCTCACGAATGACAGTTACCTCATTTTGCCCGGCACGAAGAATTTCACGGAGCGTTATCATCGCGACCCGAAGGGCTGGGTGAAGATCAGCGCCCGGGGACGGAAGTTCCGCCTGACGGCCGAGCAGGTCTTGAACCCGAACTCCGAAGTTGGCGCGCGGCAATAACCGTCGGGCAGGCTTTCCAGCCTGCCAGTGCGGGCGACTTTCCAGTCGCCCGTTACCAGAAACACCGGACTGGAAAGTCCGGGGCACCGGCAGGCTGGAAAGCCTGCCCGACGGGCGCAACGGCGCTACGGCTCCCTTCAGCTTCGGAGTTCGGGTTAATTATTTCTTGCTGCGCGATTCACCGAGGCCCGCCCGTTCCTTGAGTTGGCGGACGAGATATTTATCCTCGGTCGCTTGTTGCCAAGCGGAGAACCACAGGTCGCCCAGCATCTGCCCGCCACGCACCAATTGCGCGTCGAGAAAAGCGCGGCCTTCAGACGCCGTCGGGTTTTCCGGCGTGAGTTTGCCTTCCTTGTTCAGCTTGTAGAGCGGTTCGATCAATTTCTCCGTGCCCAGCAGATAATCCATCACCTGCCGGAACGTTTCGTCGGGCTTGAAGGGATTGCCGACGATCTTTGCCGGTTGAATTTTGCCGGCGAGCGGTTCGGCTTTCGTGCCGCCCATTTTTTTGTAGAACCCGCCGTCAATCCAACTGTGGAAGCTGCTGTTGGTCGTGTACCCGTTCGGATTCGGCCCGACCCAGCCGTGATGATGCTTGGTGACGTGCAGCGGTTGCGCGCAATCGCCGACGAAATGCCCCATCACGCCCATCATGTAGATGATGTTGGCCTGCGCGTTGGCGATCTCCTCGGGCGTGCCGCCGTGTTCCTGAAACGCTTTCAGGTAGGAGAAGCCGGAGCGGAGCTTGCCTTGATACTCGGTGATGGCCCACGGCGCGAAGCCGATGAGTTCGCGGGTGTGATCCTTGTTCTTGGCGGGATCAATCGGCGCAAACTTCTCGGGGAACAGAGTGCGGGCCAGGGCAAGTTTGGCCACTAGGTCGTAACGCAACGTGGGCACGGTCTGTGGCGTCAGGCCGTAATCCTCGAGTTCTTCCAGATCAAGATAATGATCCGGGCCGCTGTAATGGGAGAGTGATTGGTCGTCGTTGATGTTGCGCCAGCGGTCGGGTTCGCCGGCGAGGAAAGCGATGCGTTCGCGGGCTTCGGGCGTCTTGACGAAGGCGGGGAAATTCGTCGGCAACGCGTAAAGGGCGAGTTGATTGACGGCACGGTGGCCTTCGTAATCCCAGGCACGGGCACTGGGAGCGATCAAGCCGAGGGCGAAGACGGACAGCGGGAGGAGGAGCTTCAGTTTCATCACGATTTTATGTTAAGGCTGCGGGCACTGTAACGACGCCTCTCCAAAAGGCAAAATTCAAATCATGCCTTTCCACCCACCCGCGACCACCTGCTTGAACATAGAGCGTACGGCAAAAAGAATGCGAAAACGATCTGCTGGCAAAACGCCCCTCACCCCGTCCCTCTCCCCATCCGATGGGGAGAGGGTGGCCGCAGGCCGGGTGAGGGGAATTTGTTTCCGACAAACATTTTGAGAACTGTTATAAAAACCGCCTCCGGTCGGAGCCAAAATTTCCCCAGATGATCTCTTGCCAACCCAGATTTCCTGAAGAAATATTGAAACCGAACCACCCGTTACTTGCATGTGTCGTAAAGGACGCATCAAAACTTGCAAGGGGCGTAGAAAGGGTTTGCCGTTTCATGGCTTTTCGTTGCTCGAACTGCTGGTGGTCATTGCCATCATCGCGATTCTCGCCGCGTTGCTCCTGCCGAGCATCAACATCGCCAAACAAAAAGCCGCCGGACTCGGCTGCCTGAACAATCATCGCCAGCTCGCCCTCGCCTGGCGGATGTATTCCGAGGACAACGACGACCGCTTGCTCTATGCCAGCGGCCTGTGGCCCTACACCGCCAACGATCCCGATGTCTGGGTCGGCGGCTGGATCAATCACGATCCCAATAACCGCTCGAACTGGGACATCGAGCAGGACATCGCCAAAAGTCCCCTCTGGCCCTACAGCGGCAAGTCACCCCGTATCTGGAAATGTCCCGCGGACCATTCCACCGTCACCACTTCCGATGGAGTGACCCACCCGCGCGTGCGAAGCATGTCCATCAACATCTGGGTCGGCGGCTTTCGCGGCACGGATCAAGGGCTTTCCGGCAGCTTCGATCCCTGGAAGATGGGCGGCAGCAGATGGCGGATTTATTTGAAAGCCTCAGACCTGGTTGATCCCGGCCCGGCGCGCACTTTTATTTTCCTGGACATGCGCGAGGACAGCATTGATGTGGGAAACTTTTCGCCCGACATGACCGGCTGGCCCGATGAACCCCAGAGCATCGGCTTCTACGATCTGCCCGGCAACTACCATCATCGCGCCAACGGCTTCTCCTTCGCCGACGGACACTCGGAACTCCATCGCTGGCGCGACGACCGCACCATGCCGGCAGTCGTTCGGGACGGCTACGTGCTGGACTCGTTTCGCTCGCCCGACAATCCCGACGTCCGCTGGCTCCAGGAACACTCCACCCGCCAGCACCAACCGTGACGTCAGCCGTCCGCCGACTCCGCCGCGTTGAGCGGCAACTGACTTTGCGCGGAAACCGACGGGGCGTTCCCCTCCTCCACCACAGCGACGGCGGCTTCTTGAAGTTTCACCAACACCGGCCGGATGGTTTTGCCCTGGAAAGAATAACCGCTGGCCATGATCTCGCTGATGTTTCCTCCCACCGCCGTTTCCCCTTCGGGCAACTGATGCTTTTGCGCGTCGAACGCTTCCCCGACCGCCGCCACCACGGCCACCAAACCCACGCGCCGCGCCGCATCGCGACACATATTCTGGAAGTGCGCGAGCTGCCGGATGAGATTCTCCTGGCCCGACCGTTCCGCCGCCTTGTTCAACGCGAAAATGTGATCCAACATGAACACCAGCACCTGCAACCATTCCGCCTCCCCGCGCCGCAACTTCTCCACCTCCAACCGCAACGTCGCCCGCTCCCCCTCGTTCGCCTTCTGTAAAAAATCCGAAAAACCCTTCACCTCCTCCGTCATCCGCTCCGTGATCTGCTGCGCCAGTTGCGCCGTCTGGTCCGCCTGCGCCTGCGCCGTCTGCAGATGCTCCGTCGCCGCGCCGATCTGCGCCACGCAGCGCTCGAGATTCTGGACCTTTTCCGTCGCCGCCGTGAACGAGCTGGTCTCGATCAACTTCATCAGCGCGCCATACTTGAGCACCGCGCGGTATTCGAGCAGATACGGCGTGATGCCGAGCAACGTCGCGAGGAAGACGCAGACGCAACAGGCGATGACCTCCCATTGCGAGAGCGGCGCTTTCGGGTTGGCCTGCCAGTAAAAGAGGTAATACGCCAGGCCGAGCATGAACGCGTCGGCGAGAAAAAACGGCCACTTGGGGACTTTCAACTCCGGTAATTGCGGTACGTCTTGCATGCCGCAGCATACGGGAAGCCCGAAGCCCACTTCAAGCGCCGCCCTTTCCCCCGGGTGGGATTGAAACTGCCGTTCACCGCCGCGATTCTTAATCGTAATCTTAATCCACTACTGTCCGGTTAAAAACCCCGGTAAACACGGTTGAATTTGTGAATTGAGTGATACGTGTTAAGGGCCGAATTCTCATCGTAAAAAAGTGCTGTTTTGTGCCCTCCTTCCCTTTCCCTAGTCCCTCTGAACCGAGTTCCGCCGTCCGCAGTGCCAGGCTTATCAGGCCGATAAAACCGCTAGCCGGTCGGCCTCTTGGTTCTCACTCGCGCCCTTGCCAGACTCAGGACCGCTTCCGACGGCGTTATGCTACGATCAGAGTTCGGCTGCAAAACTCGAAAAAACGGTACGCTAGGAATTTGGCAACGTCCGATCATTTTTTATGAGGCCTCAATTCGGCAAACTTTCCGATTTTCGTACCATTGTTACGACGGCACTGGCTAAAAAACCTGGGTTTTTACGACCCCAATTCGGCAAAAAGTTTGATGACAAAAAAGTTCGTAACAATTATCGCGCACAATCATCCCAGCGGCGATCCCACTCCATCGGAAGCCGACATCAGAATCACTCGTGACCTTATTCGCGCGGGACAACTTCTAAAGATTGAAGTCCTTGATCACATCGTCACGGGAAATCCAAGTCATTCATCGCTCCGCTCCCTGGGCTATTTTGTGTAGTGTCGGCGTTCATAAATGCGGTTCGAGTTTCAAAGTTTGAACAGCCGGTAAAACTTCATCGGCAAAGTGGCAGGAACAACCACGGGATTCGTCGCGCCGCTGGGAGAATTACTCCATACAACAGGTGCCAGGCTCATCGCTTCTTGTAAAATCCAGCCGGGATAAGAGGGTTGCCAGGAAATGACAATGTTCGTACCTGACGGCAGAATGCTCAACGCAGGCGACGGCACGACGAGGATGGCTTCGGCGGCGAACGGCCCGCCCGCGAACGCGCTGTCCACCGCTTGCACGCTCCAGTAATACGTGCCGGGTTCAAGTTTCAGGAACGCGTTCGTGCGGAATTGCGCGTTGCCAAGCGCGGACAACAGGCGGAAGCCCGTTGGTTCTGAATCCGGCGCGACGACGTTGCCATTGCCCGGCGCGGTGCCGACACGGAGATTGTAACTCAGCCCTGCCGACGGCGTTTCGTTGTCCGTTGCCGGATTCCAATGAAATTGGACTATGCCGCCGAGGAGGGTGACTGCCAGTCCCGCCGGCGCAGCGGGAACGGAATTGGAAAGTGGCGAATCATTCAGCCAGACTCCGCAAAAGTTGTCACCGCTTTCGTCTGTGCCCGCGAGCAACACATCCAACCGGCCATCGTTCTCGTAATCGCCAAACCCGGCGGTCACGCCGAACGTATCGCCATTGTCCCATGCCCCATAAAGTCCGGGCATCCCAAGATTCAGATTGGTGAAGCCGGTGCCCATGTTGCGCCAGATTCCGGTGATCGCGCCCGGCGGACTATCGTTGGTTTTTCCCAGGAGCAGAATATCCACGCGGCCGTCGTTGTCGTAGTCGCCCCACGCCACCGCGCCCAGATAAACTCCGGGCAAACCCGCGTTCACATTGGTGAAACCGCCACCCGTATTGCGCCAGACCTGGGCGACCGCGCCGGACGCAGTGCCATTGGTCGAGCCCGCCAGCAGCAAGTCCGGCCAGCCGTCCTGATCATAGTCACCCCACGCGACGGAACTGTGGTAAAGAGCCGGCAACGCGAGATTGACGTTGGTGAAACCCGCGCCGATATTTCGCCAGAGCTGACACGTCCCGCCTGTTGCGCCGGAGTTGGTGGCCCCGGTGAGGATCAGATCGAGCCAGCCGTCCCGGTCGAAATCGCACCAATGGGCATCGCCGTCCCACACGCCGGGCAGGCCGGCGTTGATATTCGTGAAGCCGCCGCCCGTGTGGCGCCAGATTTGTGATGAGGGATTGTTGAAGGTGTTCGGTCTGCCGGTGACCAGAACATCCTTGCGCCCATCGTTGTCGAAGTCACCCCAGGCCAGCGAGCCGGACCCAAGCGCCGTGATGGTGAGGTTCACCTGTGTGAAGCTGTTGCCGTCATTGCGCCACAATTCGATTCGCGCCGGTTCGCCGAAGCCTGCCGGGCTTTGCAAGGTCCGAAGCGCGTCGAGCCAGCCGTCATTGTTGTAATCCCCCCACGCGACCGCATTGCCGAAGCCATAGGCGAATCCAGGACTAAAATTTGAAAACCCGTTGCCCGTGTTCCGCCAAACTCCCGCCGAATACTCAACGCCGGTGGTGCTCGCGCTGATCAGCAAGTCGAGACGCCCGTCGCGGTCGGAATCGCCCCAAGCAGCGGCGATAGCGGCTTCCTGGGGCAATCCGGTGGTGCTCGCGTGTGGCGTGACCAGGGGCTGGTCCTCGCCCCACACCACGCCGGTTGCGTTGGAGGCGACCACCCGGAAATGATACGTGCCGCCGGGGACGAGACCGCTGATGGTATCGCTGACCGCAAGAGTCGCAGTCCCGGCGGGCAGCGAATTGGTGGCGGTGAAGCTTCCGTAATTGGTCGTCAGCCCGTGCTCGAAATAATAGCTCGCCGCCAGCCCGTTCGGATTCACGAACCCGTTCAACGCCGCCGTGTACGGTTCAAGTTGCGTAGCCTGAAGAGTCAACGCAATGGGCAGCGCCGGAACGGAGAAACTGCCCTCGACCGCAAACGCCGAACCCGCGAGCGCGGCGTCCACCGCCTGAACGCTCCAGTAATACGTGCCGCTGGTGAGAAACAAAAACGCGTTCGTGCCGCTCTGTTGATTGCCCGGCGCGGGAATCCGCCGCAGACCCGCGGCGTCGGCTTGCGGAGCGACCACGTCCGCCCCGCCCGGAGTGGTGCCCACGCGGAGATTGTAAGTGAGGCCGGCGGCGGGCGTCTCGTTGTCACTCGCGGCATTCCATGCGAGCCGCACCTTGGGAAATTCCAGGATGGCGGTCAGGTTGGTGGGCGGCGACGGCACCGTGTTGGTCGCGGGCTGCGTGTTCATGTGAATCCGCGTGAACGAACTGTGCGCCAATAACATGTCCAACCGGCCATCATTGTCGGCATCGCCCCACGCCGCCGAGCCGTCTGTAATTCCCGGGAAGTTCGCGACGTTCACGAAGCCGCTGCCGGTATTGCGATAGATTTGCGATAGATATAATAAGGAGTCGCCCCCCAGCAGAATATCGAGCCGGCCGTCGTTGTCGTAATCGCCCCACGCCGCCGAACTGTGATAAACCCCGGGCAAACCCGCGTTGATGTTGGTGAAACCCGCGCCCGTATTCCGCCAGACCTGGCTGATGAGAATGGGGTATCCGCTCCCATTATCGTAATCCGTTTCTCCGCACAAAAGAATATCCAGCCAGCCGTCATTGTCGTAGTCACCCCAGGCCACCGTGCCATTCTCGACCCCTGGCAGCCCCGCGTTGATGTTCGTGAAGCCCGCTCCGGTGTTGCGCCAGATTTGGGTGCTGGGCGTGGCGGCATACGTTTTGGTGTAGCCCGTCAACAAAATGTCCAGCCAGCCGTCATTGTCATAATCGCCCCATGCCGCCGTACCAAATCTCACTCCCGGCAGACCGGCGTTGATGTTGACAAATCCATCTCCGGTGTTGCGCCAGATTTGCGAATACATGGCACCCTGGTTGTCCTGCCCCGTCAGCAGCAGGTCCGGGCGGCCGTCGTTGTCGTAGTCGCCCCAGACCGCCGCGCCATCGTACAATCCGGGCAGACCCGCGTTGATGTTGGTGAAACCATTCCCGGTGTTGCGCCAGATTTGGGCGGTTTGAATTCCGCCGGTCACGACGCGGGAAAGGAACACGTCCAATCGCCCGTCATTGTCATAGTCGCACCACGCCACGACCGGCTTCACGGGATAACCGTCCAATCCGGGGAGCGCCACGTTGACGTAACTAAAGCTGCTGCCGGTGTTACGCCAGATTTCCGTCGCGAAACCACCCCCCACCAGAATATCCAGCCGCCCGTCATTGTCATAATCCCCCCAAGCCGCCTTGCTGCCGTTGAAGATTGGTATGCTGTGATAAGTCGGCGTCAAAAAAATGAGATTTTGTCCCGGGAACACGCCGGCGGCGTTGGACCCCATCGCGCGAAAATGGTGCCCGGCACCAGCGGCCAACCCGCTGATGGCGGCGCTCACGTTCGTCGCGGTCACGCTGCCGGATATGAGATTGGTGGGAGTGAAGTTCCCGTAATTGGTGGTCGTGCCGTACTCCCAGTAATAAGCCGTGTCCAGGCCGTCGGAGTTGAGCGTCGCGTTTAACGTCGCGGCCTTGGGCACCACGCCGGTGGCCGGTTGCGTGAGGACGACGGCGGGTGTCATTGGCTGGGGGAAACCCACCGTGTCCGGCGACAACGGTCGCTCCGGCAACGCCGAACCGTTCGCGAACCGGGACCAGCCTTGTCTGGCGGGCGAGGGCGCAACCCCCGGATTTCCCTGCGAGCCGGCGTCGTAGCGGGCAATCACCCCCAGCACGGTGATTTCAAATCGCGCGCGGCGATAATTCATCACGCCCTGGCCGGATGAAGCATTGGCGCCCCACATGACTTGATTGGATTGGCCCGAGGAAACTTGTCCAGCCCAAGCCGCGACTGCCGCGCCGTCGAAGAGATAGATCGCATTGCCCGTGACCGGGTCGTAAGTCATCTCGTGTGTATGGTAATTCGTTGCTTCGGTCGCGCTGGTCAGCGTGTAAATGGCATCGCCGAGCAACCCCACCGTCAGTTGGCCGGCAGCGTCGAGATCGAATTGGATGTAAAACCGCCGCGTGCCATTGCCAAAGGCCATGCCGTGCGGTCCCGCGTCGGGAGAATCGGATACGAGGCGGCTCTCGGTCAAATAACGCCAGCCGCTGTTCGCGTTGGCCGCTTGATTCGCGTTCAGGTTCGTGAGGTACTGCAAGGTGCCCGAAGTGGCGAGGTTGTCATTGATCTGCCACGCGTTGGACAACAAAGGCAGAGCCAGCGCGTCCGGTGAAACCGCTCCTTCCGTAACTGCGGTTCCTGTCGAACGAGTCCAGCCTCGGGTCGCCGGGTTGGGCGCGACCGCCGGGTTGCCCGCCATCCCGGCGTCGTAGCGGGCAATCACTCCCTGCCCGATGATTTCGAAATCCACCGCCTTAAAATTCATCTGGCCGCGATCCGCGGATGAATTGCTGCCCCAGGTCGGTTGCCGCGGCTGGCCGGTGCTGGCCTGCGCGGCCCACGTCGCCAGCACCGCGCCGTTGAAACGATACGTCACCTGCTGCGTCGCCGGAACGTACTCCATCTCGTGCGTGTGATAATTCGTCGCCGTGCCCGCGTCCGGCGTGAGGAGCATCTGCGCCGCCCCGAGCGGATTCAGGACCAGCCGGCCACTCGCGTCGAGGTTGAGGCCGTAGCCGAATCGAACCGTGCCGGCGCCGAAGATGACAAACATGGCCGGACTTGCGCTCGCGTAGTTGGTGAGCAACCGTGACGTGACCGTGAACCGCCAGCCGTTGTTCGTCGCCGCCGTGAACTGCGCCGTGGTCAGGTTCGTCAAGTAGTGGAGTGTCGAACCGCCGACAGTCGAGTTGTCATTGATCTGCCAGGCGTTGGGCACGTTGGGCAGTTGGGCGACCGCGCTGATGGCCGGGAGCAACAATGCACTGGCGAGCCAACTCCTGTGCCGGGATAAATCGAATTTCATTTGAAACGCATCTGATTGAAGTCGTCCGGTTGAAAACCGGCACGCCAACATCGTTCAGCGGCGGCGGCCCGACCGTCCGCGTTCACCTCCGCCGCCACCCGGCGGCGGAACACTTGCGAGGGCGAAGTCAGCCGGCTTCACCGGCCCGGAAAATGGATCCAAAAGTCAATGCGACTTAATCACAGGCTGAAACCAGCTTCAATCCTTCATTTCACAAGATTTATGCTTTCATCAGTCTGGAAACAGCATCGGCTTCCGGGCGGGGCGGAGAGATTTCAACCGCGCGCGACAAATCAATCCTGCCACCAGAGTATGTCGGGAGAATCAGAACGACGTTGCCGATTAACTGCGCATAACAGCTTGTGGATTGATTGGAATGGATTCCAAACGAATTTACCCATCACAATTCACCAATTTGCGAATCATGTTGAAGTATTCGCTGCTGAGATTTTCTGTTGTGTTCATCCCGCGTATGCCCGTGCCTCTGGTTGCTCCACGCAACTTTGCGCCAACCATAGCAGAACGGCAGCTTGCCCGCGATGAACTGTCGGGCGTTCAAACCTCTGCACTCCATGTTTCAACTAATAGTAGCGTTTGCATAATGAACCGTCAGACGATGCGATACGGAAATGGAAAATCAGGCCAAGAGCGCCTCCGGGCTTCGCCGCATCGGCGCAGCAGAGACTTTTTGCGAAGCGCGCCTTGCTTTGGGGCGCGTGACACTTTCCCTGTCGGATTTGGTCAAGGAATCAGGATTGTCGGCGATTGCCGCCAAGCGCCAATTGGCGCGGCTTCGGAGCAAAGTAGTCAGGATTTCCCCCCGGCAATCGTTCTTTCTGATCGTTGGCCCGGAACATCGCAGCATGGGTGCTCCGCCAGCGAGTTGGTGGCTCCAGGACTATTTCAAATGGTTGGAACGGCCGTATTATCTCGCGCTGCAATCTGCCGCCAGTTCGTTTGGTTCAAATCCGCAGGCGCTTCAAATCACACAGGTAATGACCAACCTGCCCTGCCGAAAGATCAAGGTTGGAAGGATTCAGGTTCAATTCTTCGTGAAGCGTGGTATTGAGCGGACGCCAACGCAACAACCTGAAAGAGCAGTTGCGCCACTTTTGATCAGCACGCCCGAGGCAACGGTGTATGACCTGATCCGGTATGCGACCAGTATTGGCGGCATTGAGCGCGCGGCAGAAACCATCCGTCCACTCCTGCCACTCTTGCGCGCCCGCGAACTCAAGCGCGTGCTCGATGCAGAAAGCGAAACCGCCGTCGCGCAACGGTTGGGATTTGTCATGGAAGCTCTTGGGAAGAAATCACTGGCGAAAACTGTTCGCGATTGGCTGCCCGACAAGTTGACGCCGGTGCCGCTCTCTCCAACCAAGGACAAGCGCGACGTCATCCCGCTCGTTGAACGCTGGCAGGTGCTCAATAATTCCAATGAGTTGAAACTATGACGCCGCTGACGCGCCAGGATATTCTGGTTCACCAAGCCATTGTGCCGTGGGCAGCGCAGTATCAGGTGGAACAAGACCTTTTGCTGTGCCGGACGATGGTCGCGCTGTTCGACGATGCCTTCTTGAGTTCCCAAATCGCCATGCGCGGTGGCACGCTCCTGCACAAAGTCCACCTCGCACCAGCCGCCCAATACAGTGAAGACATTGATCTGGTCGTAGTCGGAACTCGCCCAGCAGAACATATCCGCCGCGTGTTGACTGACGTATTGGGAGCTCCGAAGGCATCCGTGTGGGACACGCTCAAATTGGCGATCCGTAATACCGTAAAGCCATCGCGGGTCTTGCGCATGACCTATTCGGCACGTTCGATCATTGAACCGGGCCGGACACTGGAAATCGTGGTCGAGGCGAATGTAACCGAACGCAAGCCGCATCGTCCGGTGGTTGAAATGCCGTTCAGCTTCCCGTTCCGCGACAAATCCATCCAAACGCGTGTCAAAGGCTTCGACATTCACGAAATGCTCGGCACGAAGATGCGCGCCATGTTCCAGCGGAAGCGTGGGCGCGATCTGTTCGATTTGTACTGGGCGCTGACCAAATCACCAGACGCCGTTGACCCAGCCGGGATTGTCGCGTCATTCCAGCACTACCTGAATCAGGAAGGCACAAAGGCCGGACGCGCGGAGTTTGTTGGAATCCTTGAAGCTCATCTCAAGGACCGGGGATTTTGCTCGGACATGGAGCCGCTCCTACGCACCGGGATTGACTACGATCCACAGACCGCCGGCAGCTACGTTAAAGCGAAATTGTTGAGTCTCTTGCCGGAGTGAAATTTTAGCGACCACCTTCCGTCACGCCGATGAGTGGCATCTGACGTAGCATTCGGCATCGCAGCCTACGCAGCAGAATGTGCCCGATGGGCACAACGCTGGACGCAGTTTCATGTTCACCCGGCTCTTCACGTCCCGGGTCCGCACGCGGTAAATCTTCCCGCCCGTGATCCGGTTGTCCGGACACAGCCCCAGCCAGCTCCCAAAATGTTTCGCCGGCGGGAACTTCGCGGCGAACTCCGGCCCCAGTTCGCCCAACAGCACCACTGGGCCGCGCCGCGCCGCGTTGGCGGCAACCGTCGCCGGCACTGGCGGCGGCTGCCGCCGCACGGGCTTTTGTGGCTCGACAGCTTGGGGGGCACGGAGTATGTAGGTCTTCATGGTGTCTGTTCTTCGTTCATTGGTTGTCTGGGGCGCAAGTCCCACCACTGGTGGCTCGGCGTTCCGCCTCGCGGTTCGCAACCCACGCTTACTCAGGAGAGCAGACACCGCTTTGCCTTTCATCAAAAGCCATACTGACTAGGTGTCACCACGCGCATGTCCACTTGGCCATCCATCGCGGTTGAGAATCGAAGGTTGCAGGAGGTTGCCTTTGATTTACGCAAGCGAGCGGAGCGCATCGGCATGCTGGTCTCTGATTGTGCTAGCGAGAGATACCTTGCTCTTGAGGATGTTTCGCCACAGGCGACTGTTCCTCATGAGTGGGTGGAGTTCACGTTTATCGTGCAGGACGACGCGCATCCCAAAGTTCAGGTCGCACTTTCAGACGCCAACGATTTCTGGCTTCGCGTCGGCTATCGGCCAGCGTTTGTTATTGAGGGCCGACTTCATGGCGGGAGCACTTTCGAGTTTTCACGCCTCATCGAGGACACACTCCGCCACGTGCAGCGAGCCGCTACTCCCGAAGAGATTCAGAGTTTGTGGAGGGATCACTATGACACCTAACTATCTATTAAGCCCGGACGGTCAAGGGCGAAAAGCTTTCCGCGCAGAAAAGTTTTAATTTTCCGTTGGCGTCACTGCAGCAAACGGCGGCGGATCTCCCGGTCATTCGTTTTGACACTTAGAGAGTGCAACCTCCTCCATGGTTTGATGTCCCTTACCCAGTCCGGGAAATTGTGTGCGGGTTGCCAGAAACGGGCCGTAATGTGTTCAAACGGGGACTTCGCACCCCGGCTCGCTTTCAGCCAATTTTCATCAATAAACCCAGGGTTTTCCTGATGCCGCAGGGGTCCCGATCATCCCGGTCTGATGCGCTTTGGACTCGGGGGCGAGCGATGGGGTTTGCCTCGGAGTGTTTCCCGGGGTTTAGTAAGCGCACAAGGAGCGGATGAATTTGGTGGGGTACGTTGGAAGTTGGGTTAGTGGGTTGGGTTGGTTGGACGGCGCGCTGCGAGTGGTTACGCAGCGCGCCATTTTTATTGCCGCCGCCGGGCGGGCTGCGGAGAGTCCCAGGTTTACGCCTATAAGTCACAAGGGGGAAATAAAAACCGGGTCAAACAGCCAGAGGGTGGCCGGATGACCCGGGGAATTTCGATTGGTTCAATAGCAAGACCTAGTAGACCTCAGACTCGCGGCTGAACCAGAGACGCGAGCCAAATTCAATAAACCTTCAAAGAGCATTCCGGTTTTCACCGGTGAACGCTGAGTTCACCATCCAAAGCGCTTCGTATGTAGCATGAGACTTTGAACTCCGGAACTTGTTCAAAGTTTCGGAGAAATATTTATGGAGTTCGCCCGTCCTGTTCCGGACGGTTTAATCCCGGAAGTTTTGGAACTGCAACGCCACGGGAAAATCCTTCCCGCTCACCGCACCGATGACCGCCTGCAAATCGTCGCGGCTCTTGCCGGTGACCCGGATCTGCGAGTCCTGGATCTGCGTCGTTACCTTGAACTTGCTGTCCCGAATAAACGTGGTGACCTGCTTGGCGATGTCCGTGGCGATGCCCTGCTTGATCTTGATGACCTGACGCGCATGGCCCAGCGGCGAAACGTCGGGACTCCCCTGCTCCACGTTCTTCATGCTGATGTTGCGCTTGGCGAGTTTGCCTATGACGATTTCGATGAGCGCAGTGATCTTGAACTGGTCCTCGGCGGAAAGCTTGATCTCATTCTTTTCAAGCTTGATCTCGGCCTTGCTGTTCTTGAAATCAAACCGGTTGGCGAGTTCCTTCTTGGCGATGTTGACCGCGTTCTCGATCTCCATCGAGTTCACTTCACTAACAATATCAAATGATGGCATGGCGGAATGTTAATCAGCCGCCGGGCGATGGGAAGATTTTTGAAACAACACAAAGGCTGTGAAAATCACTTTGACTTCAGGGCGGAAACATCGCTATTTTGTCCGCCGCTTTTGGATGGGGTCGTAGCTCAGTTGGTAGAGCACCACAATGGCATTGCCGAACACACACAATGGCATTGTGACCGACCCCGAGGCGATTAGTGGGGGTGTAGCTCATCTGGTAGAGCGTCTCAATGGCATTGAGAAGGTAAGGAGTTCGACTCTCCTCACCTCCACCACTTTTAACCGTTGGAGGCGGGCGCTTGTTATGGCCGTGTGTAAATGGACTTCTCGGTGTTCTTTTTTCCACGCCGAAGCCTGCCCCCCGCCGTCTAAGGGTTTTCCCGACACGTCTCACTTTCCTAAGATGCCCGCGAAGCCATCGGTGCGGCGCGGTCGCGCCATCGGTCGCGTCATTGTCGAACTACTCCGCGCCAAGCGCACCGCCAACCGTCGCGAGAAATACATTGAGAGCTTGCGGCAATACCTCCGCCAGTTCGCCCGCGAGCGCATGTGGAGACCGATTGACAGCTTTGACGCCGCCAAGATTGAGGCTTGGTTCGACTCCCGACTTGAAGCCCCGGCGACCCGGTCGAGCAACCTCGGGCGGTTGTCGTCGCTGTTCGCGTTCGCGGCCCGTCGCGGCTACCTGACGGAAAATCCGGTGCGGCGGATTGAGAAAGTCTTTACCGAGCCGAACCCGCCCAAGACGTTGACGCCAGATCAAGCGGAGCACGTTCTGAGGTTCGCGCAAGAGCACATGCCGAGGTTTGTGCCATGGCTCGCACTGGCGATGTTCGCCGGGGTGCGACCCGAGGAGCTCGACAAACTGTCTTGGTCGAATGTTGACCTAGAGCGCGGCATCGTGACCGTTGACGCCGCCGCGAGCAAAGTGCGCCGCCGTCGAGCGATGCCGTTGCCCTCGGCGGCGGTCGAGTGGTTGAGGCTCGGCGGCGATTTGCCAATCACTAGAATCAGTCGCCGCCGCTACATTCGCAAATTGCGCGACAGTTTGAACCTCGCCGCGTGGCCCCAAGACGTGTTGAGACATACGGCGGCGTCGTATCTACTCGCCGAGCACCAAGACGCGGGAAAGGTCGCTTTGTGGCTCGGGAATAGTCCAAAGATTTTGCTCGCCCACTATCAGGAACTCATCGGGAAAGACGCCGCGCAAAAGTTTTGGGCGATTCGCCCGGCGTCGCTGCATCAAATTGATTTACTCTAGCCTCGGAAAATCGGCCGATTTTCCCCCATCCAATCTACCGCGCCACTTTGGAAACGTCGCTCTAATCGAATCCTAGCGCGTCGTTTTCCTCGCCCAGTCGCTAAAAATGCCGTTGGTGGTCGAATCGAGGCGATTTCGGATTTTGAAGAACTCTTGAGGCTTGTCCCTCGGCAACGTGACGCGATTGGTCCCGGCGACGTTCGTGCGGAGCGTCCAGTTCGTTAGATCGGTTGACGCCCACACTTCCGTAACGATTCCGGGCGACGTGTCGCCAGTGTCCCAAAGTAGCGTGACGGTCGGCGCGGGCGGATTGATTAACCGCTGAGAAATAAAAACGCCGCCGGTGGTTACGGCGGCGATGACGGCGACGAGAGCGCCGGAGCTTTTCAACTGTGCTTTGGTGTCCTCGTTCACTTGAACGAGCCGTCGAGTTTTCCGTTGTCGGCGAGGTCTCCCGCCTTTACGAGCAAGTCTTTCAACGTCGAAGCTGCGCCGAACACGATGACGGCGACGGGTGCGGCCTGAGGGGGCAGCCAGCCGAAGTAAGCACCGGCACCGGAGACGAGGGATAAGACTTTGATGATGTTCGATAGTGTTTTCATGATTTTGATTTTGGCGGTCGGGTTTAATTCTGCCACTCGGTCGGGCGGTTGTATCGGGACAAAAAACCGCCCGTCTCGGTATGCCAGCGAGACGGGCGGGAAACCAAACCCAATCAGACGAAGCGGAGCGAGTTGAGGGGCAGAGTAGCGCCGAACTGAATCGGCGCGGGGAGATTCTTAGGCGGCATCGTCGTCGTCCTGGGGTTTGGGTTTGTGGTGCGACTTGAGGACGGCAACGTCCTTGCCGAGCCGAATGACTTCATGCAACGTCCACCCGGAAACGGCGATTGAAACCATAGTAAGTATCTCGGCGGCGTTCATGCTTTGGCGAGTTTGCGACGGAGAAACGCACCGCCGCCGAGGTAGAAGAACGCGCCCACGGCCAGCCCGAGCCAAATCCACACCGGGATGCCGAGGAGCACCGCGCCGAGCGCCTTGCCGATGGTCTTGAACACGCCGGACACAAACCCGGTGACGTTGTTCGCGCCGTCGTTCAGTCCCTCGTCGAACGCGTCGGAGATTTGCTTGTCCACGTTGCCGGTCGCGCCGGTCTGTTGGTTCGCGAGCGTCTGCCGATAAGCGGCGTCTGCCGCCGCGGTGCCGCGTTGCGCTTCAATCTGGTTGTAGATGCGACCGCCCTCGCCGTATTCCTTCTGGTTGAGCGCGGCGAGCTCGGCGTCGAGCCGGTCGCCCTCGCTTTGGAGCTTTGGCGCTCCGAATAGCCATCCGATTAACGACATAATTCAATAAGTTGTAAACCCGCCTAGCGGGAGCGTGGCGACGGTTTCGTTCGTGAACCCGTTACGAGCGCACAGGACATTCATCGCCGCTTGTATGTCAGACTTGAGCGTGAACGCGCAATTTCCGCTCCCCGCTCCCGTCCAGTTCCCGACGATGCAAAGACGGTTGCTCACGACCATTCCGCACGGACTACCAGAGTCACCCGGATACAACGTGCGAGACCAGTCGCCGAAAGCAGTGCTCGGCGTGGTGCCGAAAGCCTCGCCCGCCATCGTGTTGAGATAGTTAATCCCGGGCGACTGTGATTGATTGAACGCGATTACTGGCACGCGGCAAACGAACAGCGCCGCCCCCGTCAAACTTGAGTATTGCGGCAGAAACGAATAGTGGTTGGTGACAATCGCGGCGGGAACGATGGACGACGGAAGCGGTTCGCCTAAGAGCGCGACGGTCTGGTCGCTGCTCAAATTCACCCGGACGTAATCAATGACCACCCGAGCGAGCACGGCGTTGTTCGTGCGGTTGACGAACCAGACCGTTTGCCCGAGCTGCGAGCCGATGTGGTAAACACTCAGCATGTGCCGGGGCGAAACTAAACACCCGTTCATGTAGTCGTAAGGCCCGCTGTTTCCTGCCGGGTAAGATTCAATGCCGTTCACGTCGGCGAGGAAAAAACCAGTGTTCCGGGTGTAGTTCGTCGTGGCGACCGTTCGCACCGTGAACAGTGCCCGCTTAGTCGTGGCGTCTCCCGTCATGCGACCGAACGTGTTCGTCGCGACGTGATGCGCGAGCGAGCCGACGACGTTGGTCACAAAAACATAATTGGTCCCCGCCGCGGTTGCGCTAAACGCCGAAAGCACTACCGGCTTGGTCACGCTTTTTTCATAAACTCCATACCGAGCGAGAATGGTCGCCGTGCCATTTTGCAGGAACGTCAGAGTCGAGCCGTCGAAGCTCGCGACGAGCGGGGTTCTGTTGGTGTAGTCCAGTGGCGGCGGCGACACTGAATAGATCGGCAACACGCCGCCCGAGGCGACGTTCGTCTGCCAGTAAATCGAATCGCGATTTGTGACCAAGCCCGAAGTAGTCACCCCGGAAATAATGGTTTCACTCACGCGAGTCGTCACCGGGTCGGGAACGCCGACAAACGCCGGGACGGGGCTTAACGGTGCCGCCGCGACGCCGACCACCATTAAAAATGGAAGCAGGAGTTTGATCACGGCCCAGTGAGAGAAGTCGGAAGATTCGTATTAACTAACCACGTTCCGATGCGAAAACCATTTGCGCTGGGAGTATGTGCCGCAACGCATCCAACCACGACAAACGGCACATTGATACTTACGTCGTAGTCCCCCGCAGACGCCGACCGCATACGCACGTTCGAGAATTGAATATCCGCCTCGAACCCGCCCGCCGCCGACAGCAACCCCTCGACTCGACCAAACCACGTCAGCCACGGTTCACCGCTAAAAGAAATTTTGTTTTTCCGCGTGCTGTCCACATATAACAGACACTCTCCCCGGACAAATCTCCCCTCGAATTCCAAATCTGCCGCATGAATATCCACCCCGTCAAAATTGCTAAAAACCACCCCGCCCGCCGTATTCCGAAACGAACCCTTGCCGCGAATGATGTAGTTCGTCGCCGCATACATGCGAACAACCGGCGTATTGGCGTCGGTCGAGATAACGTCAGCCCCCTCGGAAAATTCATAAATAACGCCCCCGCGAGTAATTTGCTCGGGATAGCTTGACGAAGCGATGTAAACGGTCGAACCGACGACCGCCGTCGCCTCAGCTTTTGCGATGGTCGCCCACGGACTGCCCGAGCTCCCGTCGTTGCTATCGCTACCGACCGCCCCGTTCACAAAGTAGGCGTTGCGAGTCAGCTCGTTTCCTTGGAGGTTCGTCGCCGTCGTCGCCGCGTCAACGGTCGGCGCGGCGTTCGTCGTCCACCGATTACGAAGCAACGGCGGCGGAGCCGCGACCGCTGAAATCGCCGTGAGTAAAACGAGGAGGGAAAACAGTTTTTTCATATCAGCCGAGGAGTTGAACCCATCCCGACAAACCCGAGCTCGCCGGGTTTGCGTAGAGCGCACCGCTTGAAGTGTCGTAAGCGAATTGACCATCGGCGGCGTCGAGCACGCCCTCGGGACTGCCAGACGTGGGTTGTAGCGCCGCACCGCCGCCGACGGTCGAGCCGGTCGCCGAGCCAGTCGAGCCGATGCCATGCACGATGGTCGCTTGCGCTCCGCTCTCCGCTTTGAAAATTACGAGGTCGAAAAACAAACCAATCGGGAGCGCGTAAACGTCGCCCTCCTCAAGCGTGACAGTCTGCCCCTCGCCGAACGACGCCGTTACGCCGCCCGTCACCGACTTGACGCGGAAGCAGTTCACTTCGCGCAGTGGTCGCGGGTCGTTACCGTTGACGAGCAGTTGAGAGAAATAGGGTTTCATCGTTCTTCAGGTTTCTCGTAGAGCGCCATGACGTGATACTGGGTCGCAGAGTTCAAGCAGGCGATTCGCAAGTCGCTGTCCATCGTAAAACGCCAAAGATTAACCCAGTTGTGCTGGTGAATGGAAACCCCGCGAGTGTTGTCGTTGTCGTAAACATGAACAACGGAAGTGCTCGGGAAATTGTAAAATGTTAAGGTGTATTCGACGACACGGTTAAGGCTTTTGTCCCCTGTGCGTTGGTGAAACATCGGGATTGTGACCTCGGCACCCGCGACCCCGTTTGCCCAGCCTCCGGGCTGCATAGTCCCCGCGTAAGCGATGGGATATGTCTTTATCGGTCTGAAAAAGTTTGTCGTCATTCACTTTTTACGAAATACCAAAAGCAAGGCGAGAACGACGGCGACGGCGACGGCGACAACCTTCCACGGTGACCACTTCGCGGCGGTCGGCTCGGTCTCCTCCTCCGCTAGATCGGTCGGCGACGGAATAGTCGCGGGCGCGGCATTGTTGACGAGGCTCGCGAGCGTCGCGGTATTTTGCTCCGTCAGTTTTTCGACCGTGTCGGCGAACGTCATCCCGAGATTGGTCTCGCCAATGGTGACATTACCACTCGTCGTCGTGGCCTTGACTCCGGTGTTGAGCTCGGCGTTCGTGCCGACCGCGACCCCGGCGTCGCGGGCGACGACGTTGCCGTCACTGGCGGCGAGCGCGAGCCCTGTCTCGCTCGCGCCAGCATTGCCACCGGATGAAAGGAGTTGAGCCATAGTTTAGCTACGTTTCCACGCCCACCAGAACGCGCCGAGGGCGACGGCAGCGAGCGCCGCGACCATCGCGACCAGATTCCAGTTGACGACGGTCGGCGCGACCTCGGCGAGTGTTTCGTTCGTGTTCGCCGGGCCCGGCGAGAAAAGGAACGCGCCGCCCTGGAGGACGAGCGCGTTATCGGTCGCGGCGACGCGTTGGTCGTAATTCTCTTGGCTTTTTTTGTTAAATGACCCGAGGGGCATATCACTTTTTAGATTTGAACCAGAGAAAAAGACCGAGCGCCGCGAGCGCGACCAAAGCGAGCGGCAACCACTTGGTGCCGCTGTTGCCGCCGTTTACGTTGAAATCGCCAAAGCTCGCACCCTGTGTTGTGGCGTCGGAAGTGGCTATACTGGCATCAATCGGGGCAGTCATTTTTTTTGAGTGGTGAACCAGACGAGCGCGACCACGACGAGACCCGCGACGACCGCGATGAGCGACCAGTTCGGTTTTTCGTTCGTCGGAAACACGATGTCTCCGGCACGAGCCTCAGAGCGGGCGGAGCTCATGCGTTTACTTTCGACGGATGAACACGACCGCCAGAATCGCCAGCGCGAGCACGCCGCCCGCAATCATAAGATTGCGCGAGGAGAGAATCGAAGCGTTCGCGTTCGCGTTCGCGGCGAGCACGTTCGACTGCGCCGTTCGATTCGCCGCTGATGCGTTCTTGTCCGCGACGATTGCGTCGCTAGCAGAGTCCGCGATTTCCGTGACCGTATTGGTGAGAGCGTCGAGCCAACCCATAATTTTTTAAGAGATTGCGGGCGACCGTTCAAACAGACCCGGTCGCCCGCGTTGCGGTGGTTATAGACTTAGTCAATCGGCCCAGTGCGCTCGGTGAGGAGCACCCAGTTCGCACTTGCGGCAGTGTCCGCTTCGAGCGCGACACGGCATCGCAGGTCGCTCAAGCTGCCAGCTTGGAGACCGCTCCGCATGTCGTCGGAACTGTCGAGCACACACTCCAAGTCGAACTGGCTCGCGTTGAGACCGAGTCCGGCATGGATGAGCGCGGCCACGTCCTTAGGCACGTCATGAACGTCGTTAGCGTTCGCGGTGAGCTTGAGCTTGGCGGAGTAGTCGCCGATGGCGGCGACCGTGATGCCGTTCGCCGCGGTGCCGGGGCGAGCGGTGTTGCCGAGGTCGGCGACGATGGTCGTGTAGAGGTCGCGCCGGTCGAGCGATGTCACGTCAACGGCAGAACCCGCCGCCGTGCCGCCGTTTAAGTTTTGGCGAAACACTTTCGAGATGACGGGCCCGTCTTTGTGCACGTCGCTCGCGGGTTCGCCGTCCACTTCCGACCACGCCGAGAGGACGAACGCCGAGCCGTTGGTCGGCATCGCGCCAAAGTCAACCTCGACCTCGACCGAGTTCACCATCCAAGACGGGAACGCGAGCGCGTCGGATTGGCCGATGGACTTGCGCCACGGTTCGGCAAACCAGATCGTGAGCACCTGCCCCCACTTTTTGTCGAGCGTGCGCGAGCCCCAAGTCGAAGGCAGATAGCCCGAGCCGTTGAGACCGTTGAGCCGAGCGAGTTCGGAGCACGAGTGCAACCGTTGCACCTTGCCGTTAATCTTGAGCCGGATGTCGTTGACGTAGCCCGCCGTTGTGGCCGCCCCGGTCGGGAGCGCGGTCGCGGCGACGGCAGTGCCGCCGCTCAAGACGCCAATCTTGAGATGAATCGCCCGGATCCGGAAATTGCGACCGACCGGGTGAGTGATGAGAGAGGTAGAGGACGCCGCGACAGTGTTCGGCGACGGGAGGATGATTTTGCGAGTTGCCATGTGCTTGGAACTTGTTCGGAGGTTTCGGTTGCTGGTGAGAATCGCTTAGGCTTGACCAGTGGCGGCCTTACGGAGAAAGCCGACGCGGAAAATGGCGACCACGACGAGAGCGGCGACGCCAGCGATGATGAGGATGTTTTTGACTACGGGTTTCATGTGGAGGGAGTCACGCCGGACGGCGTAACGGATTACTGCGAGCGGTGCGTTCTGTCGTCGCCCTCGGGTTTCGAGTTCCCGAAGCGTGCGCCGACCAACCAACCATCTAAGGAGAGTGATAAACCCGCTACCCCTGTCCCGAAAACTGACAACATCGGGACAAATAGCCCCCTACCGTTGACGAGGGACGTGCAATAGGTGACAGCTAATGGACTATGGCAATCGCACTAACGAAACACTTCGAGCAATTCATCGCCGACCGCATCGCCTCGGGGCGCTATGGGAACAAGTCGGAAGTCATTCGCGCCGGTCTCCGACTGTTGGAAGAAAGCGAAGCGGAGCACCCGACCGTTAAAACGTCAACCGCCCGCGCAGCTCGCCCCCTTGGTCAGTCCGCGAAACGAAATGCAGATCGGGCAGACTCTTTACCTCGTCCTCGTCGAACCCATACCTACCAGCCAACGCCAAAGCGGGCGACGACTGGAGACGGAAAGAAATAAACTCCGATACCTCGTTCATCACGAGCCCCGGTAATTCGTTCGGCGTTTGCGAGAGGAGCATCGTCGCGAGCCCGCGTTTGCTGCCGGTGCGAATACAATTCGCGAACTCGGTCGGAATGGTGCGGTTCGGGCAGAGCTTCCAGACCTCGTCCACCATGAGCACCTTTTTACCGGGGAGCGCCGCGCACTTGGCAAACACCCAGTCGCAGAAGAACGCAAACGCCGCCTCGTAGTTTGACCCGAATAGATGCGAGGGGTCGAACAAGACGACGCCGCGAACGAGATGCGCGGCGAGGTCGAACTCCGTCAGGGTCGGCGACAGGTTCAATCGTTGCGATGCTTCGTTCTCGGGGTCGAACACGAACCGGAAATCAAACGGCGCGTTGACAAGGTAGAGGTTGCCGCACGTCGTCTTTCCGGTGCGACCCGACCCGGCGATAACCGTGACGCTACGTTGAACCCTCAAGTCGAGCATCACGCGGGCATGTTGGTTGCGTTCCCCGGCACGAGCGGCGCGTCGCCCTCGGCGACGGGAGCGGCGACACTGGTCGCGGCGGTCGCCTTCGCCTCGGCGACCTCACGGTCGCGAGCGCGCCGTTCAAGCTCGCGCATCTCGGCGAGGTCGCGCTCGCGTTTTTTGTCGGCGACGACTTTTTTCTCGGTGAGTTCGTTCAGCCTCATGACGGCGAGCGCGATGGAGGTCGCGTGCGCGGCCACGATAGCCCCGGCGACGATGAGCGGCGACTTGCGCGGGTTTATTCCGAGCTCGGCGCAAATGTCCGGGGCGAGGTCGCCGAGGAGTTGTTTATCGTCGCCAGAGAAACCACCCGCAGCGACCAGATCAGAAAGCTCATTGCCCTCCGCGCCAGCGGCGCGAGCTTTCCGGGTGAGCCACGCTTTTGTGACCGTGTCGCATTTGTTGAGACCGACGATAGCAGTGCGCCGAGCAAAACCGGCGTCAACGTCAACAGGATTGAGCCCAAGATCCGGTGTTTCGCTCGGTGGTATTGTTCCCACACGAATTGGCACGGCGGTCGGAGCAAAGGGATTCTCGCGAGGACGTTCAGGGGTGCCCATACCAACGGCACCCTTGAGCTTCCGCTTCCACACGCCCAAGAGACCACCCTCGCGAGCGGTGAGCTTTTCCCCTGCCGTGTGCTTTCGTAGAATTTCAGCAGTGACCGGGTCCGGCGTGACTGTTGCCGCTGCCGTTGCTTGAGGGCTCGGGTTACTTGGCGAAACTGGCGGCGGTGTTGTCGAAGCTGTTGCCGCTCCCGGTGTAGAAAGTAGTGTGTCCATAGCCAAACCCTCAGTCGAAAAAACTGCCACCTTCGAGCCACGATTTTTTTTGCGCGGTCGCGGCGACCTTGTGAGGGTTCACCGATTGCGCGTCGAGCAAACGGCGGCGCTCGTCCTCAAGCTCGGCGACCCTCGTTTCAAGTTTACGCTTGGCGATGTCCTCGGCAAGAGCACCCTCGCCCTTGTCGCCCGAGAGCACCACAGAGGCGGCAGGAGGCGGCGCGACGGGTCGCGGCGCGGAACTAGGTTGCGCCTCGGTCGCCGGAGGCTCGGTGGTCGGAGGAGGGGTGACGGTGGTCGTGTTCCCGTTCCCTTCGACGGGTAGAGAGCTCAACAGGAGGAGGCGCGTTCGCATGGGTGACGTTGTATCAAACCTCCCCTCGCCTTGTATCGGGACAAATGCGAGCTCCCTGCCATACCACCCCCCTGCCCTCGTTCGTTTCAAAGCCTCCCCTCATCGCGATGTTACAACCTCCGCCATCCGTGGCGACGTTCACGCGGGGAGCGCAACCGTCGCCCCGAGGAGCAAACCCACACTTGAACCCCTCCCCTCGTCACTCCGAGCGAAGCGAGCACCCATTTCACCCCTCGTCACGTCGAGCGGAGCGAGCACTCCCATTCCTTCCCTCATGGTATTAACATTTATTCCAGAGGAATAACTATATTAGGAGAGAGGGGAAAACCCCTCCGATGATAGCGGGGTTTACCCATCTCTTAAAGGAGGGGTTTACCCATCTCTTAAAGGAGGGGTTTACCCATCTCTTAAAGGAGGGGTTTACCCATCTCTTGAAACCGACCACGCCGCGCACAGAAAACCCGCCAGCGCGACGGAGTCAACGCGGGCGGGTTAGATCGGTTGCGAGAGTGCGAACGCTAGGCGGCGGCCGCGCGGAGCGCGGCCATGCCCTTACGGACGGCGGAGTCTTTATTGCCGCGACGTTTGACGAGCGGTGGAATGGTGCCGTCGCGAAACGAACCGTCGAGCCCCGGCTTGACCATCTTGGCGAGGTCGAGCTTGAGGTTCAACTTGTAGAAATTCGTTGGGGGACTGCCCCGCAAGCCTTCGCTGTAGAGATACCCACCGCGAACGAGCTCCTCGGTGCGGTCGTAAGAGTTCATCTTGTCGGAGAGACCGCACCAGTGGGCAACCTGACGCCACGGCAGGGCAAACGATTCGCTCACGAGCTCGCGTGATAGAATTCGGTCGGAGTAGATGCGAAAGAGCAACCGCAACGCGCAGTCACTAATGCGAAGGTCTTTCTCGGCGAACTGGCGGAGCTTGCCGACTCGCGGGTCGTTCACGTCGGCATCGCCTCCCAAACGACTTGCTTGCGACCTTTGCCGCTCAACGAGGTTTTGCGACCGCCAGAGTCACGCGCCTTGAGCTCGGCGACGAGCTCGGGCAGACGCGGCGCAATCGCTTTCTCCGACACTTGGCAAGAGTTCGCGAGTTCGCGGTTCGTCATGGGGCCGAGCGTCGTCAGCTTTCGCATGATGAGCGACCGCAAACCCGCCCTCCATCTTGGTTCGTCGCTCATAATTCAAAACGGAGCGAGCTCGCCCATGTGCGCGAAGCTCAGACGGGCGGGAATGAACCGAATCACGTCGTCGCCCTTTTTACCGTTACACGACTCGCAGAGCACTTGAAGATTGTCGGCGGCGTGCTCGCGACGGTAGAAACACATTCTCGCGCTCGTGTCCATCCGGCGATGGTGGTCGTGTCCTTTCGGAACGATGCAATCAAACGTGAGCTTAACGCCGGTCGCCTCGGTCGCTCGGCACCACACACACACGCGACCGAGCTCGTCCATGAGCTTCTCGCGAGCCTTGCGAGCCCATGCCTTGGTTTGCTTGCTCATCGCTCAACGACGGTTGAGGGTTGAGCCGAGCCGAACACCTGGCACGGTCGCCGCCAGTCGCCTCGCTGATGGTTTGCGCTCAGGTTGACGACCGACCGGGCAATTCGGCGAGGAACACGCGCCAGAGGGCAAGAGCGGAGCGGCGCAACGGGAGCACGTCGGAGGATAGAACGACGGCGTCACTCGCGGCGCGTCGTGCGCGACGGTGTTCACTAAAGCGGAGTGCGCGAGGTCGGCAGTCAGTTTCTTGACGAGCTCGTTAATGTCGGGGCAGTGCGTCGGGAGCTTGGTATCGTCGGCGAGTTCGAGAGTTAAAAAGATTTTCATGGGCGGCGTTCGTGATGGAGTGCGGCGTTGCGGTTATAGATCGCCGAGGCGAGAGCATCGGCGGAGAGTTCGCGGAGCGGAGTGTTCGACCAGCGTCGCCACTTGAGCGCAGCGGCGCGCATGGTCGTGCGGAAAAACTTTGCGAGGGTCGCGCCGGTCGCGAGCGTCGTCGTGGCGGGGTTCTGGCGTTGTAGCGCGGTGAGCTTCACGCCCGTTCGATTGGGTTGGCGGCGCTCGCCGCGTCGTCGAAATCGTCGTCAGTGTCCTCCTCGGCAGAGACTCGCCCGCGACAGTGACCGTCGTCGTGCGCGGGTTCGTCGTTCGGCCAGAGCAACCAGAAACACGCGGCGACCACGCCGACGACGCACAGAATGAAACCACCTACGAGAAACACACTCATCGCGTCGCCTTTCTCGCAGTGACGACGAAGTCGGCGGGTTTGGTGCGGAGCGATTCGAGCGGCGGCAGGATGACGACCGGCTTGCGGTTCGGGTTCGCTTTGGCGGCGAGATGCGCGACGAGTTTGCGAACGTCGCCGAGGCGCACGCGTTTGTAGTGGTAGCCCTCAGAGACCACCGGGCAGAGTCGCCGATGTTTAGCGAGCTTCCGTTTGACGGTTCGCACGTTCGTGCAAAGGTTCGCGCTCTTGAACTCGGCGAGCGCCTCGTCGTAGGTGATGAGCTTTTCCGGGTCGGGAGTGGTTTTCATCGGCGGGAATTGTTGCGGCGTTGACGGCGGGCGATTTCACGGTGACGGCGGCGCGACTGAACTTTGCGCCATCCCTTGAGCGGTCGGTTGTTCGGCCATGTGTTGAGGAGTTGAACCGGGGCGAGTAGATCGTCGAACCCTCCGCCGATTAGCCCGCGCACCTGACTCGTCGCCGTGACAGGCAACGGTGCCGACGGTCGCGGCGCTTGACGCGGCGCGGGGTTCGTGATGATGGGAGCGCCGCCGATGTTCCAACTTTGCGGCGGCGGCGACATTGAACCGCAACCTGCGAGCGCGAGCACCGCGCCGACCAGTTTAGAAATTCGTTTCATGTGTGAGGAGTTGCCCCGCCTCGACGTGAGGCGGGGCGATGGTTTACTTGCGGGCGACTTTTTTCTTCGCCGCTTTGGGTTTCGCGACTGGCGTCGGCGCGGTGGTCGGCGGCGGCGCGGTCGGCGCGGTCGGCGTGGCCACTGACGGCGCGACGGTGGTTTTCTCCTCGGGAACGACGAGGTTCGACTTGCCTTTTGTGTGTTGGAACGACATGCGGTGTTTGTCTTTCTTGGTTACTCCTCGGCGTTCATCGCCAGGGAAATTGAATGAAGTCGGGAGCGGTCTCGGGAGCGCCCCACGCATCGTCGTCGAGCGAGTGACGGAACTCGGCGAGCTCGGCGGCGTCGGTAACTTTTCGCAGTCCCAACTTGAGCGCGGGCATTTCGCTGCGAAGTGCGGCGGCAAGCCACGACTGCGAGTTGTTCGCGTATTGAATCGCGTAGCTCGGCAGGTCGTTTGCTTTCCACACATACCCGCTCGGCGCGTCGAGATGCAGGGTGTAGGGAGTCTGGTCGAGAGTTGCCCCGACTGCGGAGAGTTGCCCGTTGAGTTTTTCGATTAGCTTCATGGTTTCGGTTCACACTTAGGCCGGACTCGCAATCCGGTGTTTACCCTAAGTAGTGTTACGTAGGCACACACTAACAAACTACGGTAGTGCGTCAATAGTATTTTGTCACGATTGTTGACAGGGTGCTTTTGGGTGCTACCGTCGGGGTGTAAGTCGAACCTGAACCAAAGGCCAGTTATGAGCAAAGCTGTAACTCCACGGTCGTTTAAGCCGTGGCCGGAGAATCAGGAACGGCTAGAGTATGCCCAACGGTTAGGCTTGGAAGTCTCGCAGATCGTGAACGAGTTGTTGAAAGAACACCTCCGACCGTATCTGTCGAAGGTTAAACAGACGAAGGCTAAAGAACTGCGGGAAGCTCTCGACGCTCCGATTCCGTGAAAACGGTGGAGCCGAAAGACTCGAACGTCAGACCCCCTACAATGGCATTGTGGGGGTCAGGAGTTCGAATCTCCTCGGCTCCACCATCCAATCCTGGCCCGGAAGTTTTGGTCAAACCCAATCCTTTCGGGCCTCTTTATTTTCGGTCGCCGCTTCCGGCGGCTGCGGTTTATCCGCGCAACTTCCCGACAAAATCCACAAAGCCGGCCGCTTGTTTGTCGAGCCGCGCCGGAATGTCGGCATTGGTGAATTGTCCCGTCGCATCCAACAATTTCCCGATGCCGGGCATGAAAACCCGTTCCGGAAAAATCAGCGCGTTGCGATAGCCGAAGATGGCCTGCAACTGCTCCACCGGGCGGAGCGCTCCCCAAATGCCCATCGCCAGACCGATAAAACAGACGGGCCGATGCTCGAAACTTTCCGGGAACGGCAACATATCAATGAAATACTTCAACACGCCGGGAACCCCGCCGTTGTATTCCGGGGTCACCACCACCAAGCCATCGGCGGCGAGAATCGCATCGGTGAACTTCTTGAATCCCGCCGGCTTTTCGGCGTAGGCCATAGGGGCGAAGATTTCCGGAGGCAACTCTGCCAGATCGAGCAACCGGGTCGGGACGCCCAGCCGGACATAAGCCGCCTCCACCTGCGCGCTGACTTTGCGGGTGTTGCTGCCGGGACGATTTGTGCCGCTGACGATGACAATCATGAACGGACTGTTACGCCTCAAAACAGACGGCGTCCAGCAAAACCACTCCGGCCTTCCCTGGCGCTGACAACCAGACGGTTTGCATGACAGCAAAGTTATTCACAGCATTGCGCCTATTGATTCGGCAAAAATGAATGATGGCTTGCTTCTGATTTCCGCAAGCCTAGCTTCAAGGCAGCCGCCGCATGACGATTCTTGGTCAAATCAGTTCCGGCGCCAGCGAGCCCGAAAAGCTTGTAGGCGTTCTGGCGGTAATCGGATTGCTGGGGTTCGTGATCTGGAAAACGGTGCGCGAGTGGTTTCAAGCGCCAACCACGCCCGATCCTTGGGATGATCAAGTCAAAGCAGAACTCGCCCGGGATGATGCCGTCCCGTTGTGCCACCACTGTTTGACGCCACATTCTGAAGCCGTGGATTTTTGTCCCGACTGTGGCGCGGCGGTCGGCAAATACACCAACTGGCTGCCGTACCCGCAATTGTTTTCGGTCGGCCACGTGCTCCGCATCGGCACCTTCGGAAAATTCAAACGCACCCCAATGACGATTTTGGGCTTCTGGCTTTTCAGCCTGGGGGAATACCTGTTCTTTGCACCGATCTACTGGTTCATCTTGTTAAAGAATCTGGCTCATAACCCCAAACTCGCGACGCCCCAAACTCCTCTCAAAGATGAAAATGCGCCGAAACCTTCATGATGATTATGGCTGTTGGAAAGAATTGTTTGGGCCGGGCTTGGTTTAATGAACTCAACAATCCTATGGTTTCACATTCAAACATCACGAAACTCATCCCCATCGTTGCCATCATGGTCATGGCTCAAATCAGTCGCGCCAATCCCCATGATTTCACCGTTCGCAGCATCACGAGCACAAACACGTTCAAACTTTCGGAGGCGAAGGGGAAATTTGTCGCGCTGCATTTTCTACTCAAGACGGAATGTCCGCTCTGCCTGCGACACACCCGCGATTACCTGCAGAGGGCAGCGACCAACTCGAACGTGATTCACGTCTTTCTCAAGCCCGACACCGAGGAAGAAATCAAAACCTGGGCAGCTAAACTGGATGCAGATTCGCCGCCGGTATCCATCTATCGCGATCTCGACGCGAGGCTGGCGAAGGCATTCAACATTCCGGATGGCTACAAGTTCCATGGTCAAACGGTGCATTTCCCCGCATTGGTGCTGCTGAATCCCGATGGCAAGGAAGTCTTCCGTTACGTCGGCAAGAACAACTCCGACCGGTTGCCTTATGAAAAGTTCGCCGCCAAACTCCAAGAATTAACCGCGCCGTCACCGCATTGACATATTGATCCGGCAGCTTGCCCATGTCATGAACAAGGCACTTGAATCCATCCGGCTGCTGGTCAGTTCACCAGCGCACTACGCGACCCGCCTCGCCCGCACCACCGCCGAAGTGCAGGCGGCCCAGGCGCTGCGTTATCAGGTCTTCAACGTGGAATTGAACGAGGGACTGGCCGCCTCTCACGCGACCGGGCGTGACGAAGACCCGTTCGATGCCGGCTGCGATCATCTGCTGGTGGAACACGTGCCGACCGGCGAAATCATCGGCACTTACCGTTTGCAGACGGGCACCAATGCCGGACTCAACCTTGGTTACTACGGCGCGCAGGAATTTGATTTCACTCCATTCGAGCCACTCCGTGCCGAACTGATCGAACTGGGCCGCGCCTGCGTGCATCAGCAGCATCGGAATCTGATCGTGCTCGGCCTGTTGTGGAAAGGCATCGCCGATTATGCGCAGGCACGCGGCGGGCGTTATCTCATCGGATGCAGTTCCCTCACGTCGCAAGACCCGACCGTGGGTGCCTCGGCCTATGCCGATTTGTGCCGGAAACATCTCGCACCGCCCGCGTGGCGGACGCAACCGCTCGCCGTCTATGAATGCTCCTTGCGCCAACTGGCCGAGGAGAACGTGAGCATCCCCAAATTGCTCCGCGCCTATCTGACGCTCGGTGCCAAGATCTGCGGACCGCCCGCCTTGGATCGGCAGTTCAAGACGATTGATTTTCTGACCTTGGTGGACCTGGCCAAAATGCCACCGCTGGCCCGGCAAAGATTCTTCAACTGAGATGCATCGGGCCAGTGCTCAAACATGCGGCGTCAAAGGTTGCGCACGACCAGTGTGATGAGCGTGGCGATCACCATCATCCCGGCGGGCATGAATTTCTTCGTCTTCACCAGTCGGATGGTGAACACGATGAGCAAGATCGCCAGCAGCACATTGGTCCCGCCACGCCGGAAACCAGCCGCGAAGAGATCTGGAATCGCCAGCAGCACCAACGCGACGGCGAAGGCCGTGGCCATCTGGAGTGAAACTTTGCTGCCCGCTTTATAGAAGCCGATCAGCCCGCCGACCAGCAGCAGGACAATGTAAATCCACAGGACGGTATTTTGCACGGCGCGCAGCCTGCCTCAACCAGCTTGCACGTCCAAGCTCAGAATTTCCCCCGGCTCGCATTCGGCCACGACTTCCATCGGACGACAGCAGATTTCGCAATCGGTGGTGAAGCGGTTCGTGCCCATGCTGGTGTCCACCACGATCTCGAAGCGCTGGCCGCAGAACGGACATTGAATGGTTTCGGAAACTTCCACGGGATTACCCTACGCCGGATATCGCCGTGCGCCAACCTGGAAAAAGCCACGCCGCAAAAAACCGCGGCCCGGTCGCCGCCGCCGCTTAATCGTAATCGTAATCTTTTTCTTAATCCGCCCCTCCCGGCCCAAGGATTAAGAGTAAGACGGACCTGACAACGCACACAGAATTTGTCGCTTCACCCCAAGGCGCGTTCCAAGGGAAACTGGCGGCGTTCCAACTTCCGGTGCAAGGCGGCATGCAGATAGGCGGCAATGATGATCTGGAAGAACCACGTGCTGACATACAGTCCCGGCGTCCAACCCAACCCCATGCTGTCAGCAATTCTTTGGAGGATGGTCTGGAGGATTGTGCCCAGCAACACCGGCAACGCGATGGCGGCTCCGAGCGCGAGCACCAAAGCGGTCAGGTAGTGACGACACCGGATCGAAAAATATAGTCCCACCACCGGGATCACCAAAACATTCACCAGGAATTCAAGGAGCAACATCAAATTCCCGCCGAACGAAGTCGCATTACTACCGTAGCCTGTATTCAGCCCCGCCAACCCGATGCCGAGATAACCGCCAATCGCGGTCAGCGTGAGGACCGCGGGAAGAAACTGCGCCCACAACCCGCGCAACCGTCCGTTGATGATGTGCCGCACTGTCAGCGGTGAAACCAAAAGCAACTCCAGCACGCCGGTTTCCCGTTCCCGACGAAAGCTTCCAGCGGTCGTTATCGCCATGCTGAACACCAGCAACCAGCTTAATTTAGTGTGGATATTGCCCACAAAACGGAAAAGCTGACTGTCCATCAGTGCCACGCTGTAAAAGGTCACGACGACGGCAAACCAGGACCACGTCACCAAGCGCCCGCTCCATTGCCGCTGTTCAAGCCAGCCGATGGGATTGTGCTCCAGCTTGCGTTGCATCCAGCGCTGCAAAAATCTTTTCCCGATGACCGGACGCAGAAACACGCGCTCCACCTGCTCCACGCGCGCCGAGGGCGGTTGATCCCGCCACATGCGCCGGAGGCAATTCGCCGCAAACACCACCGCGAACACCAGCACCGCGACCGACACCGCCGACGCAAAGCCGACGGCCGCGACGATCTGCGGCAGTTTGAACATGCGCAGCACATGGCTGAAATCGCCCACCGGCATCGCCACCACCCAGAAGCCGGCGAAGAAATCATAGGTGGATTGCGTGTAGCCCGTACTCCACGTCGAGGGCGAATTGATTCCCAGGCCCGCGCCGACCAGCCACGGAAACCCGATGAAGCCTAAACAGGCGAACAACATCGTGAACGCCATCGCGCGATTGTTGTTACGGGCAAGCGACGACGCGACCAACGCCGCCGCCAGACACCAGCAGATCGCATCGGCAAAAATGACGACGGACAAAGCGGCCTGTTGCCAGACCACACCCCCGAGCAGAAATGGGATCGTCAGCACCGGCACAATGGCCACGATCAACGTCGTCGCCCGCAAGCCATGCACGAAGCCTTTCGCGATGACGATGTGCGGCGGACGCAGCGGCGTGAGGAAGAGTAAGCCGAGCGTCCCTTCGCGACGTTCGCGACTGATGCAATCCGCCGCCCCCAGCGGCACCAGCAACCAGAGCGCGAAATACGTCATCAGATGCAACCGCCCATAGAGGAAGCCGCCCACGTTGGGCTCGAACGCGCTCTCATCCATGAACCACACCCCGCCGACCAACAGCGTCAGCACGCCCAGCCCGCGCAGCCAATAGGTGAACGATTGCCGCGCCTGCGCCCGCAACTCCCGCGAGATGACGGGGAGGAAGTTCATGGCAAGGAGTTAGCCGTAGCACAACCTATCCGGCAACCATTTTGCAGCCGCTCTTTGCGACCGAGACTCATAAAATAAAAGTTGCGACCGCTCTCCCCAGCCGAACGAGGAGCGGAAAAAAAGCGCATCGTGTCTCACTTTGAGCACAGTGCCATTCCACCGACCCGCAGCCAATCTGAACGTCCTCGCACTGTCGCGAACCGGGCCCGCACCGCCTCAAAACGCCCACGAACGGTGATGAAACGACCAGTGATACCGCTGAAATACACCCGCACCGGCCTGAAGTATTCCCGGCTTAAAGCTCGCTGACAATCTCACCCAATCGAACTTTGAGTTGCTTTGCGATCCGAAGCAGCACATCCACGGTAGGAACTTTGTAGCCGCGCTCAATCTGGCCGAGATAAACCGGGTTGAGATCAACTTTCTCGGCCAACCCCTCCTGGGTCAAACCAGCCAGCTTCCGGTATTTCCGGACTCCTTCGCCAAGAAGTTTTCGATCTTTTTGCGTGACCACTGGTCCAAAGCCAAGCAGCAACCACCCAAACCGCACAGATGCTATTAGCTATCTTTTTCCGCTTGCCTTCATTTTGATGAAAGCGTAAAACCAGCACATCGCTCCTCCGGAGTGGAACGATGCGGGTTAAATTTTCGGTTATGACAGCACCAACTCAGAAGCGGCGGGGGTTCCTGTTTTCGGTTTTCAGCGGCGCGGTTTTGGCCGCGCTCTTTTTCCATTGCAGCGGGGTGGCGGCCCCACGCCCGCTAGCTCCACCGTGGCCGTCCTTTGGGACGCTACACCATGAAGGATTTGACCAGCCGTATGGCTTTGCCCCCAATCAAGTCATTGATCCGGCGATCTGGGCTGAGAGTTGGTCAGGTTATGCGCTCCAGCGGTCCGGCACGAGTGTCGTGCCGTGGGCGGTGCCGATGGTGGTTTCCAATTCCTTTCGCATTGAGCCCGAACGCGGGGCGATTCGGTTTTGGTATCGGCCTGATTACGCCAGCGGCACGGGGAGCGGAACGGTCGCGACGCTGTTGGAGCTTGCCACGAGCAACGGCAAGGCAAGTGAAGTGTGGTGGTCCTTGGTGGTTTCGCCCGACGGAAGCGAGCTGCATTTGATCTGCCAGACGGAGAACGAGCCGCAATCCTGTTTGCAAGCCGCCGTGAATTGGGAAGCGGGGAGCTGGCACATGCTCACACTCGGATTCACGCCCACCAATAGCGTCCTATTCGTTGACGATCAACTGGCGGCGGTCGGGGAAGGATTGGCGACGATTCCCCAAGAAGCCGCGCCTTACACAAGTTTGACTGTCGGGAGCACCGCCAACGGCACTGCTCCGGCCCAAGGTCAGATTGAGGAACTCTGCGTTTTCACGGGGCGGAAGCGAACGCAGCAGTTGTTGGGCAACATTTTC
Source organism: uncultured Bifidobacterium sp. (assembly GCA_964594985.1). Taxonomy (GTDB): domain Bacteria; phylum Verrucomicrobiota; class Verrucomicrobiia; order Limisphaerales; family JADLHS01; genus JADLHS01. The sequence goes on along the minus strand of CAZQNQ010000014.1, from coordinate 29,906 downwards.
GGCCTGAGCGTGGATTGGGACATTGGCCTCTATCATGCCGCCCTCAGCAAGACCGCCGCGCTCGGGCCGATTTCTGCCGAGGAAATTGCCGCCCGGGCCGTCCGCGCCGCCCAACGGAAGGCGGAACGCGAGGCGTTGGGAATCGAGGCGGAACTCGGTGGGGGGATGCAAATGCTGCTGCTGAGTGGGCCGACGGCCACTTGTGTCACCAATTCGCCGCTCTACATTACAAACACGGTGGCGTGGTTTGACGCGAGCACGGGCTGGACGGTCCAGTTTGACGTGCAAGGGACGAATGCGCTGGGGACGACGGGCGGGCCGGTGGAGATTTTCGCGGCGACGAATCTGGCTGGCAGTCACCTCACGAACGCGCCGTGGCTGTTTTTGGAGCGCGGGCCTTCTTGTCGTCGCTATGAATATACCAACCAATCTGCGGCCATGACCTTCTACCTGCTTGGGGATGGAACGATTGACCCGGACGGGGACGGCCTCAGCACGGCCTATGAGCTGCTGATTGCGCATAGTAACCCATTGGTTTTCGATTTACTGGACAGCGACGGCGACGGCTTGTCCGATGCGTGGGAGTTGGCGCACGAGAGCAATCCACAGGAGGCCAATGCCGGTGACGACCCGGATGCGGATGGCATCCCGAATTTGCAGGAGTATCTGGGCGGGACGCGGCCTGGGGTGGCGGAAGGATTTTCGGTGTGGGTGGGGCAGCCGGGAGTGGCCCTGAATCTGCCGTGAGGAAACCGTGATGAACGCGAAAACATTTTTTCTGGTGATCGGCACGGCGCTGGCGCAGTTGATTTTGGTGGCGGCGGCGGGGGCGCAACTTCCGGCCTGCACGGCGGCGCGTTTTTTGGATTGGAAGGCGCGGAACTGCTGGGGCAACCCCGGCGTGCAGTGTCCGCCCTGTGTGGGGATGCCGCGGTGGTCGGTGAGTCAGCCGCATATCAGCGTCACGCTCACCGACGATCCGTTGAGTTATTTGCTGAGCAGCGGGGAGCGGATGACCTTTCGCTGGACATATCAGCAGCGGACGCAGTTGCCGGAGGCCTGGCACCGCCGGGAACGCAACCGTTCCGAAGTGATTCCGCTGCGGATCGGGGAGGTCCCGGTCAACTGGGGCGATAGCTGCCAGGGGGTGACGCTGGTGCAGACGAACGCGACGTGGAGTCACAATTGGTGGTCGGGGCTGGTGCTGTGGGACCCGTTTCAGGAAACCAACTCGGTGCTGCCGAACAGCTACGCGGTGGATTATTCGGCGAGTCCGCCGGAAACCTATTTCGCCTATTCCGGCGCCTATAGCGCGCTGGCGTTGCTGGGCGAGGGCGGGGTGTTGCACTACGAGGGGCCGACCGCGGGGCAGCCGAACGGCAACGGCGAACCGCGGTTGGAAGTAGTGGGGCCGCCGGGCGCGCTGGGCGGGCCGCGCATTCCCATCCCGGTGCCGGGTTGGAATCCGTATCCGCCGAACAGCGCGGGGGTGATCTGGGTGGAGCAGCCGCGCTTCGGGATGCGGCTGGTGTATCCCGACGGGCGGCAGGACGTGTATGGATTGGTGTTCATGGTGGGGGCCAAGCCGCTCTGTCCCGGCGGCGATTCCTTGTGCGTCGGGCGGATGGAGAACACGGCGCGGCTGTATTTGACGCAGCGGATTGACCCGCAGGGGCGGATCACACGGTTGGGGTATCAGCCGCAACCGCCGGCCGCCGGGCAACCGGCGTATGCGCTGCGTTACGTGGTGGACCCGGACGGACGCACCAATACTTATTCCTATCATCCGACGAACCGCAATCAATTGACGCGCATTGACGATCCGGATGGGCGGAGCCTGACGCTGGGCTACGATCCGGTGTATGGGACGCTCACTTCCATTGTGGACGCGGCACAACTGACCAACACGTTCCAGTATCAGACGGAGCCGGTGACGTATTGGAATGTCAAAACCACCTTTCCCACCCTCACCTGCCATGGCCCGCCCGATCCGGCCGTGCCGCCCTACGCCACGAACCGCGCCGTGCCGTTGAGCGGCTGGTTGAGTTCCTACACCACGCCGTACGGCACGACGAGCTTCGAGTATTTCGAGCAACTGGAACCCGGCTATGCCGAGGCGTTTTATCAGCAGCGGGCGGTGCGCGTGACCGGGCCGGATGGCGCCAAGCAACTGTTTCTTTATCATCACAAGACCGATTTCAGCACGCCCGACAGCGTGAGTCCCGGACCGGACGTGAGCGGGTGGACGTTTGATGACGGGAACACCGGCAGCCACCATCCGCAACTTTACCATCGCAACAGTTTTCATTGGGGGGCGCGGCAATACGACGCGCTGGCCGGACTCGGGGCCGCCGGCGGCCCGCTGCCCGACTTGTTGAACAGCATTGCCACCAATGGCAACGCGTACCGGCTGGCGCGGCTGCAACACTGGTTGTTGGGCCCCGATCTGATTACCGCCACCGGCACGCTGTCCGCCGAACGGGAGCCCGCGCCCGATGCCACCGGTGCCACGGCAGGCGCGTGGACGTGGTATGCGTATGGCCACAGCAGCAATCCGGAGCTGGAGTCCGCGGCGGAGCCACCCGTGGGTTGTGCCGCCACGTTGCGGCCCGATGGCCCGACGCAGTTCACCGATTGGGATTACACCGCCACCGGACGGGTCACCCGGCAGCGGGAAAGTTACACGCGGCCGGATGGCGGGGTGGGCGTGCGCACGGACTGGTTCAATTACGCGACCAACGGCATTGACCTCCTGAGCGCCAGCAACTCGCTCGGGCAGTTCGTGACCTACACCTGGAGCACGAATCATCAAATCCTCGGCGCGACCAACGCGTTGAACGAAGGCACCACGATCACCTACGTGGATTTGCTGACGGAGAAAAAGCCGTGGGTCATCACTTCGCCCAGCGGCCAGACCCTCACCTTCAGCTACCACACCGGCAACTGGACCAATATCAACGGGACGAATGTCTATGTCTGGCGGCCCGACGCGCGGTTCATCAAACAAATCCAATGGCATCCCGGCCCGACCTGGAATTTCGGCTACGAGAAAGGCTTGGTGAAATACGCGACCAACGACCTCGGCCTGTGGCTCGCGTTCACGTGGGATGATTTACTCCGCCCCACGAGCACCACGTACCCGGACAACACCTACACGTCGAACCGTTACGACAAACTCGATCTCGTCGCCACGCGCGACCGATTGGGGCACTGGACGTCTGCGGGTTATGACGCGCTGCAACGGCCTGTCGCCCTCACCAACGCCAATGGCGCGGTGACGCGGCTGGATTGGTGCGGGTGCGGGGCGTTGAACAGCGTGACGGATGCGCTGACGAACACGACGCTGTTTTACTACAACAATCAGGGCGCGCTGACGGCGGTCAGCAATCAGCTCTCGGCTCTCAGCTATCAGCGCAATGACCTCGGCCAGGTCATCCGGGTCAGCGACGGCCTGAACCGCGCGCTCACGTTCGGCTACAACCAGCAAGGTTTGGTGACCAGCGTGAGCAACGCGTTCGGGCCGCTGGAACGCCTCGTTTTCGATGCCGCCGACCGCGCCATCCAAGTGACGGACGAAAACAACGTCACCGTCACGAACACGTATGATTTGCTCAACCGGCTCACGGCGCGCGGCGGGCCGGATGGTTTCGGCGAAAGCTACGGCTGGAGTCCGAAGGGGTTGGTGGCCCACACCAACCGCGCCGGCCAAGTCACGCGCTTGCTGCGGGACAACGCGGGCCGGTTGCTGGCCGTGACGAACGCCAACAACGAAGTCACGCGCGTCACCTACAACACACGCGGCCAGATCACCGATCTGTGGGATGGGTTGAACCAGCACACGCAATTTGGCTTTGACGAATATGGCCGGCGGCGCAGCCGCACCGATGCGCTGAACCGCACCACCTATTGGGACTACAACCCCAACGGCTGGCTCACCAACCGCGTGACGCCGCAGTTTGGCGGCACAAGTTACAGCTACGACAACGTCGGCAACCTGACGGCTATCCACTCTCCACTCTCCACCATCAACTATTTTTACGATTTGCTGAACCAGTTGACGAACCTGGTGGACACCGTGGGCATGACCAAGTTCACGCACAATGCGAACGGGCAGTTGACCAGCGAAGACGGCCCGTGGGCGGAGGACACGGTGAGTTACAGTTACACCGAAGGCTTGCGCACGGGTCTTTCTATCAACGATCCACAATCAACTATCAACTTCGGTTACGGCTACGATAACGCGTGGCGGATGACGAGCCTGACCTCGCCAGCGGGAAATTTTAGTTACGGCTACGGAGCGCCGAACTCCGGTTCGGCCTTGGTGCGTTCCATCACGCTGCCGAACGGCGGCAGCATCACGAACCATTTCGACGCGCTCGCGCGCCTCGACGCCACCGCGTTGAAAAACAAGTGGGGGCACGTTCTCGACGGCTACAGCTACACGCATGACTTGCTCGGCCTGCGCACGAACATCGTGCGCGATCTCGGTTGGACGGCTTCCACGGTGGCTGTGGGTTATGATGACATCGCGCAACTGACTTCCTGGAGCGCGAAGGAAACGGGCGGCGCATTGCGCTTGAACGAACAAAACGGTTGGGCCTATGACCCGGCGCACAATCTTCTGCGCCGGACGAACAGCGCGCTGGTGCAAACCTTCAACAATGATGCCGCCAATCAACTCGCCACCATCACCCGCACCGGCCCGCTCACCGTCACCGGCAACACCCCCGCTCCCGCCACGAATCTCACCGTCAATGGCAACCCGGCGCAGATCTACGCCGATTACACGTTTGCCAGCAGCGGCGGCGTCACGCTGAATAATGGTGCGAACAGCTTCACCAACATCGCGCAGAACGTCTATGGCCTGAAAGTGACGAACACTTTGAACGTGAACCTGCCGGTGACTGTGCCGTTCGCGTATGACTTGAATGGGAATCTCACGAACGACGGCCTGCGAAACTTCTCCTATGACTTTGAGAATCGGCTGACGACGAACTGGGTGGCGGGCCAGTGGAAAACGGAGTTCGTGTATGACGGCTTGGGCAGGAGACGCATCACGCGCGACTATGGTTGGACGGGCAGTGCGTGGGTGAAGACGAATGAAACGCGCCTGATTTACGACGGCCTGCTGCCTATTCAAGAACGCGATGCCAGCAATGATCCGCTCGTGACGTACACCCGGGGCTTGGATTTGAGTGGCAGCATTCACGGCGCGGGCGGGATTGGCGGGTTGCTGGCCCGGACGGATGCCAACGGTTCGATTTTCTATCACGCCGATGGGGTTGGAAATATTACGGCACTGATGGATGCCAACGGGGACGTTGTTGGACGCTATCTCTACAACCCCTTTGGCAAGTTGATCGGCAAGTGGGGAGCATTCGCGGACGTTAATATCATGCGCTTTTCTTCCATGCCGGAGCATCACGGCCTGAGCCTGTATTTCGCACGGCCATACGACATTAACTTGCAACGCTGGTTGGCACGCGACCCGATTGGCGAACTTGGCGGCGTCAACCTCTATGGCTTTGTCGGGAATCATCCACTCAATGCGATTGACCCGCTGGGCTTTGCCTATGGCAATCCAGTGTCCGGCCCGACCGGCCCGGTGGGTCCTGCCGATGGATGGAGTCCGAGTTTGCACTATCCGAACGGATATTTGTTCGTGCCCAACACCGGACCGGCAATCCCACCGGGTTCGGTGGTGGATCAAATTTTCGAAGGCTCGGTGATTGCCGGCTCAACAATGGTCCCCGGCGTCGGCGAGGCAATGGATGCAGACGTGCTCTTTGGCCGGGATTCCAACTGGAATGAACGCATCATGGCGGCGGGAAGTCTGTTCGCCAATTTTGCCACCTATGGGTTGCTGCCCAACTACGGCGCGTTGAAGGCGGTGAAGCCATGTCCGTCCCGGACAGAAGCAAACTTAACACGAGGCTGGAAAGCTGGCGATCCAATCAATAACCTGACCTCGAAAGGCAATGTTCCGGCTTGGGACACCGTTCGCCAACGGTTCTGGAAGAATGAAGCGCTGAATAATCCAAGCGGCTACAGCGCCGAAAATCTCTCACGGATGCAGAGTGGACTTGCACCGCAAAATTTTAATAAAGCAACTGATAAGTGGGAAAGTATGGAACTACACCACACTCCGCCTCAACGTGACGGTGGCTTATTTGACTTTGTTCCAGTTACACCTGAACAACATGGTAGAATTGACCCGTTTCGGAAAACCGGAAACTAGCTATGCAACCATTTGAAACATTATTCCGCAAATCTAACGGTCAGCCTGTCTTATACGATGGCAGAACGATACGGTTATTTGATCGGGTTGCCGTGCGTGATGGCCAAAAGTTGAAGATAGTTTTTGAAGGCGTCAACGCTGATTGGCGCCAAGGTGTTTCGATGGATATTGACGGAAGTTTTGAGGTCAACGAACAAAACATTAAAAAGTCAATAGTCCTATGGCATGATACCGCTCCGCGTGAAGTCGTCTTGAAAGTTCGCACGAAGAAGTCTGAGTTACTGGTCAACAATGTCTGGGACACTGGAAACGGACTTATGCATTCAGGGCACAATGGAGCGGCCATGATCGTTGAAGAGACTGCTTCGGGTAGACGCTACAAGTGCAATGATGGTCTGCCAGACGACGATTTCGATGATCTTGTCTTCCGTATTGAGTTCATCAAATGATCCGCTTCTCAAAACGAAGCAAAACTTGGTTACATCACACTGAACCTCCCAGCAGAGACGCGGAGGAAGCCTCGCATGGGTGCTGACCAACGAGACGCGCCTGATTTACGACGGCTTGCTCCCGATTCAAGAACGCGATGCCGGCAATAATCCGCTGGTGACGTACACCCGGGGCTTGGACTTGAGTGGCAGCATTCATGGCGCGGGCGGCATCGGTGGTTTGCTGGCCCGGACGGATGGAAACGGCTCGGCGTTTTATCACAGTGATGGGATTGGAAATGTGACGGCACTGATGGATGGCGACGGCGACATCGTCGCCCGTTACCTCTACAACCCGTTCGGTAGGCTCGTGGGCAAATGGGGTGCATTGGCCGATGTGAATGTCATGCGGTTTTCTTCCATGCCAGAACATCGCGGACTGATGTTTTACCACGCCCGCGCCTACGATCCTAACCTGCAACGCTGGTTGACCCAAGACCCGTTGGATGAGGAAGGCGGAATCAATCTGTTCTCCTTTGTCGCGAACGATCCCGTCAACATGGTGGACGATTGGGGGATGCAACCGGTGATGAACACCCAGATTCGGGGCGTGGTGGCTAATCCGGCCATCAATCAGCAAATCTATGAGGATATGCAGCTTGCCCGGCCGATAAGGCCAGGCTGGGAAGCCATGCAAGCCCGGGACAGGCTGATGCGGCGGCCTGCTCCGGCCAACATGGCTTTCCGAGGCCCATTCACTCCCCCCCGCGTTCCCTCGGCCAAGGAGATGATTGATTACTGGCACAAATCCCTCATGGGTCAGCGACTCACTGCTGAACCGTGTCCGCCAAAAGGCTCACTGAATCCTGCAACACGTGCGGCTTCTGCACGCGGCTCCTCATTACACTCAGACAAACTAGGAAATCTTCCCGATCAATTGAGAAGTATGTTTCCAGAAACCCAGTTTAGATTCACACCTTCTGGAACAAGAGGGCAAGACGTAGAGGTGGTTGGCGGAATGCATCCATCGTTCTATCCCTATGCAAACTGGCGACCAGGTGTGAATTTTGGCGACTTCAAACCCAACACTCCAAGCGGCGCAAGAACCTTCCGATCAGACCAAAATTCTAAGTGGAATGCACCGACTCAGATGTTGTCTTATGATCCTGCAACAGGAAAGATAGTCACAGGACAATGATTAACAGCTACACATTCGGAAGTTTGTGCATTACCGCAGCAGCAGGATGGCTTGACGTAACTCATGAAGTTGGGGGGGGGGACGCGCCATTTACTCTAGCAAGAAATGAAGGGGCAGGAGCGCTTCAATTTTCCATAGCCAGATACCATCATGGCGCTCTTCCGGATGTCACAAAGGAACATCTGTTAGAATTGATGGAAAATTTTGCGGTTTCTCGCCACTTGGAGCGAGGCCACGATTCTTCTATAAAAATGGAGGGACTTCTAACTTATGCAAAAAGCTTCTTTTGTGAAAGTGATTTTGTGCGCGCTTGGTATTGCACAAACAGCCGCGACATCGTCTTGGTAACCTACGTCTGTGCAAGTGGCATGCAGAGCTTTGAATTATCTGACTGTGAATGGATGGTGACTCAATTGCGTTTTGAAGTGAACTCGAAGTGAACTGTACGCGACCAACCACTGCACTGAGTGCCATGATTTTTAGCACTGGCGCGTTATCTCGCCATAATCACTTGATCATGCATAATGGAAATTATCAAACTCCAAACAGCATATAGAGGCGGTGCGGTATTGGAACAGAGTGATTCGAAATGAACGTCTGAACTGTACGCGACCAACCAAGGCACGGGACGTGCCATGATTTTTGCACTGGCGCAGCTTCTCAGTTACGAACCCTTCGCAAGGAAGGAAAGCTCACTTACTCAAACTCAACACCCCAGAGATTTTAGGACTGTGACTGAGGACGAGACCATAAGGCAGGTGTTTGACAACTGGTGGGCAATTCAAAGCGAGTGAGGTTCAATTCCAGATGTTGTGTACGCGCCCGGACAACAAATCTTCGACTTCAAGTTGACACCTAAAGCAGTGCGACCCATGCAGACAGAAAATTTCAAATCTGACTTTCCAAACCACAAAGTTGAATACATTTTCGGTCCATGAGTTTTAATGTCGAGAACTTGTTTGTGAAGTGCGACGAGCAAACTAGGGTCGCAGAGCTTATCGAGGCTCACTGGCGCAATCCTTCACAGCCAGCACAGCCAGACTGGGGACTGCCTTCGTCATTCGTGCCGCTGTTGGCAAAAGAACCGAAGCGCAAGATCGCCATCTCGCCCGCGCGAGACGGATGGCTTGCCTTGATTGAATCGAAGGAGGTCGTTGACTTTGCGCTGGCGAACGCACTTTCCGAAAAACTCGGTACAAGTGTCTTGGCAATCCAGCTATCCGAAGCCAGCGGAGCGTCGGGATACGCCTCAGTTGTGCGCGGACAAGTGCAGGAATCACAGTTCTACGCAGAAGACGACGACCCGCTCCTAACTGTTCGGAAGGCACTCAAAAAATACAAAGTCCCGTTCGATGCGACGCTGTTCCGGGAAGCCGTTCAGCGTGTCTCTGAAGGTTGGAGCGTCAAGCAAGTGTGACGCTGCTGAACAGTTTATCCAAAATCAGAGATGAAACTTCCGTATAGAGAAGGAACATGGTTCGCCATACCGCTGAGACATGGTGGCTTTGCTGTCGGCATTGTGGCGCGGGCTAAGGGCGGTAGCCTACTCTGTTACTTCTACGGGCCACGGTGTAACTTGGTGCCAAAACTGGCAGAAGTGGAGAAGCGGAAGCCACAAGATGCGCTTCGCAGACTTCATGTTGGCGATTTAGGTCTGATTGATGGGAGTTGGCCAATTATCGGTCATCCCACATCTTGGAGCCGGGATGACTGGCCAATGCCAATCTTCATTCGGCGTGAAGTGCCGCTTTTGATTCAAGGCAAAATGTCTGTTCCTAGGGCTTGGCGGGTTTACCGGTCAGATACAGACCCAAATAAGGTAATCCGGGAAGAACGTGAAGAATTCAATAGCACATCGTTTGAAGAAGACGGTCTCTTTGGTGCCGGTGCCGTTGAAATCGAACTAACGAAGTTGTTGGCTTAGAACAACGATGCGCAAAGTGAACTGTACGCGACCAACCAATTTCCTTCCGGGCCGAACTTCGGTGAAGGGATGCGACTGCACCAGTTATGTCACGACCAGTGTTTCCGTCGTGACTTGCTGAACCAAGTCATTTTTCTTCCTTGCTCCCCGTTGCGCTTCCGGGTTCATTCGTGGCGTCCGTGATGAAACCAATGTAACCAAACCAAACAACAATCTGCGTCTTCAGCCGCTGTCCTCCACGAAACTTGGCAATTTCCCGGACCTAAAGTGGCGCATGAAGCACGCCCGACAACTCGGGCGTGCCGAAAGCGTTCTTTGGAGGCATGCCAAGTGCCTGTGGAGGAGCGTGAGTAGTCACGCCCCTTCGTTTTTTCGTGGGGTCGCGTGGAGCGCAACCAGAGAAAGCCACCCATGAAAAAGTCTAACCACCGTTCCCGCCGCCCGCGTGCCGCCCGTCGCAACGGGCGGCCTCTTGATCTGCTGGCTGAAACCATTGCCCGCTGTCGGCACCTCACGACTCTGGCCGAGTTGCTGGAACACTGCGGGCGCATCCGCTCGGCTGATCTCATGGAGCCACACTTGGTCGGCAATATCGGCACTCTGATGGCCGCGGAAAGTCAGGCGGTGGGAAAGTTCCTGCAACAGTTGGAGGCCCGGGGGCGGGTTTGACCTTGGTTTTGCTCCACCCCGTACTCCATCCGCCCTCCGCCTTCACTCCTACTGCGTTTCGCCGCGCGTGACACGGAGGAAGACTTCTTCGAGGCCGATCTCGTCCTCACGCAGCTCCAACAATTTCACGCCGCCGCGCACCAATGTGTCGGCGATAACGCTATGGTCCGCGTCGTGACTGGCGAAGGTCACTTTCAACTTGTGATCAATGGGCACGACTTCCGTGATTTCGGTGCGGGCCTTCAACAATGTCACCGCCTGTTCGGTGTCGCTGCCAACGCGCACCCAGCAGACCAGGCCGGAGGACATCTGGTCGCGCACGCCCTGCACCGGGCCGGCATAGATGAGCTTCCCCTTCTCGATGATGCAGACGCGATTGCAGATGGTTTCCAGCTCGCTGAGGATGTGCGAGCTGATGATGATGGTTTTGCCCATGCGCCGGAGTTCGCGGAGAATTTCCATCATCTCGATGCGCGCCCGGGGATCAAGGCCGCTGGCCGGTTCGTCGAGCAATAACAGTTGCGGGTCATGGATCAACACGCGCGCCAAACCGAGGCGTTGTTGCATGCCACGACTCAACGCCCCGATGAGCGAACCTTTTTTCTCGCTCAAACCCACGAGTTCCAGTACATCGCTGACAGTTTTCTCCCGCTGCGCCGAAGGGATGCGATAGCACGCGCCAAAGAAATCCAGATACTCCGTCACTTCCATGTCCTTATACACACCGAAGAAGTCCGGCATGTAACCGATGACATGGCGCACGGCATCCGCGTCCTTCACGACGTCGTGGCCAAGCACCTTGGCCGTGCCGGCGCTGGGCGAGAGAAACGTGGCGAGGATGCGCAACGTCGTCGTCTTACCCGCGCCATTCGATCCGATGAAACCGAACAGGTCGCCCTTGTTGACGGTAAGATCGAGATTCGACAGCGCCGTCATCGCGCCGTAAGTGCGCGTCAGCCCGAAGGTTTGGACTGCGGCAACAGGAGGAGCTTCGTTGTTCATAAAGAGTCTAAAGTCTGAAGTCTAAGGTCTAAAGTCATTCTAGGTCGCGCGCTTGAATTTGTGTCCGCCCACTTTGGATTGCTGAAGATACGCCATGAAGCCCGCAGTCAACCGGCTGACCTCGTCAGCGTGCGAGTAAAGCTCCTGAAACTGTTCCCTGGCCACATAACTTTGATCCAAGGCTACGTACAGATGTGACTTCACCTCGCCACACGAGCCTTTTGAATGCGAAAGAAACTGGATGAATTCCCGGTCGCCGCCCCGCTCAAAGCCTTCGGCAATATTGGCCATCGTTGAAACGGCCGCGCGTTGAATCTGGTCACGCAGCCCGAAGTCCCGCGCAAACGCGCCAGTTTTGGCCGCGCCGTAAATCTCGCGCGTCAGTTCCCGCGCTCGTTGCCAAGCCAGAATGTCCTCAAACTTTTCAATCTTGCTCATGACAGCATCCTTTCATTTTCCCCGCGGCGTTCTGCCTGCGCGACTTTAGACCTTAGACTTCAGACTTCAGACTCATTGCCCCAAGGCAATGGGCAGCCGCCAGAGAGTATTCACCGACGCGCGTTTGGTCTTGGTCTGATTGAGGGCCGGTACCGGCGCGGCATTCGGCGACCAGGCGAACAACACCGCATCGCCACGTTCGATCGCGACAGAAACATCCAATCCCGGCGCGACGACAAAATTCATCCCGCCGCGCGGTTCGTTCGCCTTGCCCAGCAGTGACGCCACGATGCTGGCTGTGGCCGAATCCTCAATCATGCCACTGCCCCGGCGCCCGAAGGCATATTGCCGCTGCTGCACCGCGTTGTGGTATTGGGCCAGATTTCCCTGCACGAATGTCTGAAGCGATTGCGTATTCGTCGTGCCGTTGTTCAAGGTCACGATCATTTTCTGCCCGACCGCAATTTCACCGATCGTGTAGATGGTGTCGCCGACCGCCAGCCGGGCCGCGCTGATGGGCTTGCCACTGAAATTTTCCACCGTGAGCGTCCAGCCGTCCGTGATGGGTTTCAACGACGCCGTCAACGGTTGCGCGCCGGAATTCCACCAATCGCTCAGATACAACTGGCTCGTCCAGACCGGCACGAACACTTCGGCTTTGAAATTGTCGCCCGTGTGCATCAGCGTACCTTTCTCGGAAGTCTCGCCGCCGCGCGATGCCAGATATTCGCCGCGCAACGTGGCAAACTTCATCTCGCTGTGCATCGGATATTTGGCATTGGCCGGCGAATAGATGCTGGCGTAGGTGCGCCCGCGCAGCTCCGCACGCTCGCCGTTCGGCAGCACGTCCACTACGTGCAACTCGCTGTATTCCGATTCGCCGGCGCGCAGTTTGTAGCCGATGACGTAGATCAACCCCGAGAAGAACAGCACGTAGCACGGGAACGTGATCCACGTTAGCATCGGGCGGTTGATCTTCTTCAGCCAGATGCGATCCACCGGCCCGATGACGACGAGATAAACCAGCAACAGGATCAGCAACCAGCCCACGGGCAGCTTGTGGACCTGCCGGCTGTCAATCAGCGCGCCAAACAACCCGTCCGCGCCCAGCCCGTAGCCGGGGTAATAATCGTTGGAGGTGTAAAGCTCCAGCGGCACCTCGACGAGTTTGGTCCAGAACGTCGCAAGATTCTTCCACGACTTGAACGGCTCACGCTCCGGGCTGAAGTTCAACAATGTGATCCGGCCCAGATCGCGATTTGCGGTGACCATGAGAGGAAGCTCGCCTGCTGAAACCACCACTCTGCCGTCGCGCAACGTCCCCGTGGCCACGCGGATTTCTGCCGCCTCGAAGACTGAATCTGTCCGCAAATCGTCAAAGGCCGCGCGCGTTTGCTCGGCCTGATCCACCGGCGCGGCCACTTTATTGCGCCGCAACTTTGGGATGACCGTCGTCCCCTGCTCCAACCACGCTTGCAACTCAGGATGGCTGGCCACCGCCTGCATGTCCTTCAAATCGCACGGTAAAATATTCCGCAACCACGGTACCGCCGCGAAATCGTTAGGTTGCTCGACCGCCACGATGAGATGCCCACCCGCATGCAGCCACGCCACCAACGCATTCGCCTGACTCACCCGCAGCGACGTCGCGGCCTCGGAGTTCAGATAGATGGCATCCAGCCCTTCGAGCAGCAGCGGATTGTCGGGGAACATCGCGGGCTGAAACCGCGCCGCCGTCGGCTGCATGTCGGGTTGATTGCGTTTGATGCTGCGCAACGCCACATTGCCCGCCGCCGAACGCGGCAGCGCCCCGACGACGACGGTTTCCCAGCCCACCGACTTTTGCGACCGCGCCGCCACCACTTCCTCGAGCACGCGCCCGCGTTGATCCACCAGGCGCACGTCCCAGCCGCTCTGATAGCGCCCCGGCGCGAACGTGGGGATGAAGACGCGCTTGAGCGTCCCGGTCGGCAGTTCGATCGGCAGCCGTTGCGTCTGCCCTTTGCCGTAGGAACTGGGCGCGACTTCGATGAATCCTTTGATGGGTGCGCCGTTGTTTTGGATTTCGCAGGTGATCGGAAACCAGGACGCCTCGCGCACCGTGCCGTCGTAGCCGAGGAACACATCGAAGCGAATCTCCGCCTGCGCGCCCGCCGTCGTGAGGAGGATCAGACACCCGCTGAGGAAGCCTTGCCATGCGCAGCGCGCCCGGCCAAAAAGTGTATTGCGGAACATGTGATTTCTGCTGCTCTCCATCTCGATGATCCCCAGCGCAGCCGATGGATTGGACAGACATATACCCAGACCGTCACGCCTGAAGCAACGTTCAAATTATCGCCCCGCAATGGTGAGATTGACTCAACCACGGATGAACACCGATGAACACGGATAAAACAGCGTGATGCCGATCGCATCCGAGCAATAGTCTCCCCATCCGTGTCCATCGGTGTTCATCCGTGGTTAAACCTTCCCCTTCCCGTGTTTGCATATTCATGTCATTACCGGGTGACATCTGATGTCCCCAATAAATTCCGGTGTAAACGCCCGCGCGCGCCGCCATTTCCCTTGAAGCCAAAAAATCGCAAGTCTATCGTCGCTCGGCAGATTGAAATTGGAGTTATGACAATCATCACCGAACCGAAACCGCTCGATCCCCGCCCCGCCGCCAAATCAACCATGGTCGCGCCGCACAACGTGCTCGCCACTTTGGAGCAGCACATCCTCGTGGACGGGTTCAAGCTGATCTTCGATGCGGAGAAAAGTCATGGCTCGCATTTCGTGGACGCGGCGAGCGGGCGCGAATTCCTCGACCTCTACGGCTTCTACGCTTCGCAACCGGTCGGCTATAATCATCCCCACTTCAGCCAACCCGAGGTCCAGGCGGATTTGTTGCGCGCGGCGAAGGTCAAAGTTGCGAACGCGGACGTTTACACCCCTCAGTACGCCACGTTCGTCGAGACTTTCGCCCGCGTCATCGCGCACCCGCAACTCCCCCGCTACTTCTTCATCGAAGGCGGCGCGCTCGCCGTCGAGAACGCCCTCAAGACCGCGATGGATTGGAAGGTGCGCAAAAACATCGCCGCCGGTCGCGGCGAACGCGGCACGGAGATCATTCATTTCAAACACGCCTTCCACGGTCGCTCCGGCTACACCATGAGCCTGACGAACACCGACCCGAAGAAGGTCGCGTACTTCGCCAAGTTCCCCTGGCCGCGCATCAGCACGCCGATGATCAACTTTGCGTTGCCGGAAAAGGAACGCCTCGCCGATGTCATCGCGAAGGAGCAGATCGCCGAGAAAGAGATCCGCGCCGTGCTCGCGGTGAAAGCCATGGACTGCGCCGCCATCATCATCGAACCGATCCAGGGTGAAGGTGGGGATAATCATTTCCGCCCAGAGTTCATGCAACTGCTCCGCCGGATCGCCGACGAGAACGATGTGCTGCTGATTTTCGACGAAGTCCAGTCCGGTATGGGCATCACCGGCAAACGCTGGGCGTGCGAGCATTACGACGTCGTGCCCGACCTGATCGTCTTCGGCAAAAAATCCCAAGTCTGCGGCGTCATGGCCGGGCCGCGTCTCGACGAGGTGCAGGATAATTGCTTTCGTCTGCCGAGCCGCATCAGTTCGACGTGGGGCGGCAATTTCACCGATTACGTCCGCTCAACGCATTACCTGCGCATCTACGAGCAGGAGCAACTTGTCGAACGCGCGCGCATCAGCGGCAAGGCGTTCCTCGTGAGCCTGCAGGACTTGGCGAAGAAGAATCCGCTCGTCACCGCGCCGCGCGGCAAAGGTCTGATGCTCGCCTTCGATCTCCCGGACACCGCCACCCGCGACGCCTTCTGGCGCGGCTGCTACGAACTCGACTTGCTCGTCATCCGCTCTGGTGAACGCTCCATCCGCCTGCGGCCCGTGCTCGATGTAAAAGACGAAGTCATCGAACAATCACTCAAAATCATGAGTGACGAATGCCGCAAGTTGGCGTAAAAACTCTGTGGTTCTTAAAACTTAGAGCCTGTATCAAAATGAACTTTTTGCTGCGACGGGTAGGGTGCGTCAGTCCCCTGCGCGCCGTTGTCTGGCAGGCAAAGAGCGGCGCGCACGGAGTGACGCGCCCTACCTTCAACGGCCAGTTCGCCCAACAAACAATCAGCTCCTGCAAATCTCATGGCTAAGAAAACTTCCACCGCAAAATCTCCCGCCGCCGCCACGCTCAAAGCGCTTGGCTTCGAAGCCGTCAATCCCGGTGTCTTCGACGGCACCTGGTCCGGCTCGGGGAAAATTCTTCAGAGCTTTTCGCCGAACGATGGCTCACTGCTCGGCTCGGTTCGCACCGCCACGCCAGAAGAGTATGAACGCGCCTTGAAGAAGGCCGCCGCCGCCTTTGGGCATTGGAAAACCGTTCCCGCCCCGAAGCGCGGCGAGGTCATCCGCCAACTCGGCGACGCGCTCCGCGCCGCGAAAAAGGATCTCGGCATGTTGGTCACGCTCGAAGCCGGCAAGATCATCGCCGAAGGTCAAGGCGAGGTGCAGGAGATGATTGATATCTGCGACTTTGCGACCGGCCTCTCGCGTCAGCTTTACGGCCTGACCATCGCCAGCGAACGCCCGAACCATCGCATGATGGAACAATGGCTGCCGCTCGGCGTCGTCGGCGTCATCACGGCGTTCAATTTCCCCGTCGCCGTCTGGGCTTGGAACACCGCGCTTGCCGCCGTCTGCGGTGATTCGACCGTGTGGAAACCCTCCAGCCTCACGCCGCTCACGGCCATCGCCACAATCAAGATCGCCGAGAAAGTCTGCCGCGCGAATGACGTTGATCCCGCCATCTTCACACTGCTCATCGGCGATGGCGCAACCGTCGGCCAGCGCCTGCTCGACGACAAACGCATCCCGCTGATTTCCGCCACCGGTTCATCAAAGATGGGCGTGCGCGTCGCGGAATCCGTCGGTCGCCGTTTCGGCAAAACGATTCTCGAACTCGGCGGCAACAACGCCATCATCGTTGCGCCCACCGCCAATCTCGATCTCGCCGCGCGCGCGATCCTGTTCGGTGCGGTCGGCACCGCGGGCCAGCGCTGCACCAGCACGCGCCGCATCATCGTTCACGAATCCATCCGCGACAATCTTGTGCGCCGCCTTATCGCTGCGTACGAACAAATCCGTATCGGCAACCCGTCCGAAACCAGCACGCTTTGCGGCCCGCTCATCAATACTGACGCCGTCACCGAAATGCAAAACGCCCTCAAGCGCGTGAAAGCTGAGGGCGGCAAAATCCTGTTCGGCGGCGAACCGCTCACTGGTCCGCAATATCCCGGCGGTTGCTACGTGCGCCCGTGCATCGTATCAGCGAAGCACGACATGAAGCTCGTCCACGAAGAAACCTTCGCACCGATTCTCTACGTCATCAGCTATCGCGAGTTCGAAGACGCCATCACTTACAACAACGAAGTCCCGCAAGGCCTGAGTTCCGCCATCTTCACCAACAACATGCACGAGGCGGAATTGTTCGTCTCGGCGCGGGGCAGTGATTGCGGCATCGCCAACGTGAACATCGGCACGAGCGGCGCGGAGATCGGCGGCGCGTTCGGCGGTGAAAAGGAAACCGGCGGCGGGCGAGAGAGCGGCAGCGATTCGTGGAAGGTTTATATGCGCCGCCAGACCGCGACGATCAATTACGGTACAGAACTGCCGCTCGCGCAGGGAATCCAGTTCGGCTGAGGACCGCGGACGGTCCCCGTCCGCAGCGCGTCGCCCGAACCGAAACCGCGCGAACCTCCGACACCTTTGACATTGTTGCGCGCTGCGACTGGGGACCAGTCGCGGTCCGGCCCAAACCCGCTGCGTTCGCGGAAAGTCGTTTGGCAACGGCGCTAAAGGTGACGCAAAGCCAGTTGTCTCGCCGCTGCCATCTTGGCATCCTCCGGGCATGGCCGTTCAAAACCGCATCGTCAAGGTTCAGAAACGCAACCGCGCCTTGGTCCGCTACGATGAAGCCCGCATTGGCAAAGCGATCCTCCGCGCCGCCAGTTCCATCGGCGGGTTTCAGCAGGATTTACTTCCCGGCATCAACGACAAGTTGTTTGCGATCAACAACAGCGACGAACAACTCGCCACGTTCTTGAGCGAGGCGGTCACGGTCTGCTTGAACGGCGACCCACACCATCTCATCTCAAATTTCCCGCCAACCATCGAGACGATTCAGGATGAAGTGCTGCACGTCTTGCGCAGCTACGGCTTTCAAAACACCGCCGACTCCTACGAGTGTTATCGCTGGGGTCGGCACTGGATGCGCGAAGGTGCGTTGACGGCGGAAACTTTCATGGGCAACGGCTTTCCCCAGGAGCGCATGAAGCAGAACCTCGACTGGGCCAAGAAGCATCACGTCCACACCGTCGAGGGGCTGAACGAAGCCGTCCGTTCGGGCAAGATCAAGCAGGTCATCACGGACTCGATTGATCTCTACGAACATTCGCTGGACGAAGCCGCGGCGAAGGTTCTGGAACGCATCCACCGTGGTGACAAGTTGCGGCTGTTGTGGGTGAGCGGCCCGAGTTCGTCCGGCAAGACCACCACGACCGTCAAACTCACGCAACGGCTGGAGAAGCACGGGTTGAAATTTCTGATGCTGAACCTCGACGATTATTTCTGGTCGCTCGTCGAGCATCCGACCGACTGGATCAACGACCGCAATTACGAAACGCCCGAGGCGCTGGACATCCAGTTGTTGAACCATCAACTGCAACAACTGCTCGAAGGCCAGACGGTCGAGAAGCCGATCTACAATTTCAAGGAAGGTCGGCGCGACGGTTCAAAGCCGGTGAAGCTGGAGTCTGATCAGATCTTGCTGCTCGATTGCTTGCACGGGCTTTACCCGCCGATCACCGAAGGGATTGATCCGAGTACGCAGTTCCGCCTCTACATCGAGACGCAAAACATGCTCTATGAAGGCGATGGTCACTCGAAACACCTGACGAAGTTCACCGACGTGCGGCTCGTGCGCCGGATGTTGCGCGACGCATTGCATCGCAATCACGGCCCGCTCAAGACCATCCTGCACTGGCATTACGTCCGCGCCGGAGAATTGTTCAGCATCATCCCGCTGCAAGGTCTGGCCGATCATGTCGTGAACGGCGGTTTCCCGTTCGACCTGCCCGCATTGAAGCCGTTCTTCACCGGCGAAGAAAGCCTGATGCCGCGGGAGGATGATTTCCGCAGCTACGCCGGCTTCCTCGACGCGAAGCTGCGTTTTCACCGCGTTAAGACTCTTCTGGATTCCGTGGAAGGTTTCAGCAAGGCGGATGTCGCCAATCATGCCCTGATCCCCGGCGACGCCGTCATCCGCGAATTCGTCGGTGGCAGCACGATCCGGATACCGCACAATGAGTGAAGGCTTGGTTTGAGCAACCGACGACACCGCAAAATGTATCATGGCAGTCAGGGCGCACTGCTGGTATTCTCCTGGCATGAAGATCGCAGACTTGAAAGGCGTGGTTCAATCTGATCCTGAAATCATGGGTGGAACGCCGGTCTTTGTCGGCACGCGGGTGCCGCTCCAGAATCTGATTGATTACCTCGAAGGCGGCGAATCCATCGAAGATTTCCTCGATGGCTTCCCTTCGGTGAAACGCGCGCAGGTGATCGCCGTCATTGAGGCCGCCAAACTCACGATGTTGGAAACGGTCTAAGCCATGCGCATCCTGATTGATGAATGTCTGAACTGGCGGTTAAGCCGGGCGCTCACCGGACATTATGCCGCCTCCGCTCAGAAAATGGGTTGGAGCGGAATCAAGAACGGAAAACTTCTAGCCCTCGCTGTCGAAAATGGTTTTGACGTATTTATCACCGGCGACCGCAATCTGAGTTTTCAACAAAACGTGACGGAATTTGCCATCGCCATCGTGGTGCTGGAGGCGAAAGGCATTCAACTTCAACACACGTTGCCATTGATGTCCAAAGTAATCACCCTGTTGCCAACCCTGAAACCGGGTACAGTCATGCGAGTTACACCATGAACCCAGCCTTCGTGGTCATCCGCGAATTTGTCGGCGGCAGCACGATCAAGATTCCGCATAACGAATGATCAGAACGGAGGGCGAAAGCAATTACCTATCCCAATCCAATCTGTTTGAAGTCGCTGGCGTTGAAAATTTGTTTAATCATGAGCAGTGCGAATAAACCCCTAATCTTTTCACGCGCTTTCACGACAGCCGCCATCGTTTCGGTGTTAGCAACTGGCTGCACACAGAAGCTCAAGTCTGACACCGGCATCGAAGCCACAAATCTTGTTTCAGCTTATACTCAACTGCAGCAGGCAATTAAGAATCAGGATTTCAAAACCGCCTATTCGCTGATGAGCACAAACTACAAGATAGTCCATCAATTCAACACCTTTGAAGCAGGTCACAAGACTGTTCTCAACCATTACGCACCTTTTTCAAGTAATTCGATTGTAAAAGTCACGGGCAATAAGGGAGAAATCATGATCACAATACATGTCCAAGAGGAATACTGGAACGTGTATTCCTTTGAGAAGGAGGGGCACGCATGGCGTTGCACAGGCAACGAAAGAATTCTAACAATCGGCTGGGATTAAAGCCCAGAGACGCCAAGGCTCTAAGATTATGAAACCGCATCTCGCTGCCGCGTCGCTTCGTAGAGGAACACCGCCGCCGCTGCGGCGACGTTCAACGAGTTCATGTGCGACGGCATCGGGATTTCCACGGCATCGTCGCATGCGGCCAAAACGGATGCGGTGAGGCCCGGCCCTTCCGCGCCGAACACGAGACAACAGTCACCTCGCAGATCAACCGCTGAAAGTTTCTTCGCACCGGGGCGCGGATGCGCGGCCAGACAACGAACTCCTTGCGCACGCAACGATGTCAAAGTCTGCACAAGATTGTCCACCTGCACGACGGGCTGCTCAAAAATGGTGCCCATCGAACCGGAAACCGCCCGGCGTTGAAACGGACTGCCGCACGTCTCGCCTACGATCAAGAAATGCGCGCCGAACGCGGCGCAATCGCGGACGAGCGCGCCGAGATTTTCCGCGCTGGCAATTCCCTCGGCGGCGGCGAGCAGCAACGGGCGCGGGGATTGGGCGAGCAAAGTTTCAAAATCTGGTCGCGGCGGAATCTTCCCGACCGCCATCGCCCCCTGATGCAATTGATAACCGGTGATGGTTTCCAATAATTCCTTTTCGCCGACATAAACGACGATCTCGTTTTCCGGGCGGGCGCGCAGGTGCGGCTCGAGTTTTTCCAGCCAAGCTGGCGTCAACAACGCCGAAGCCACGGCGAACCGGCTCGCCAACAGCCGGCGCACGACTTTGGCATTCGTGGCCACCAGGACCCCGGCGCGTTCGTGTTCGTCCACCCGGCGAAGGGTCAGATACAACGCGAGTTCCGGCGCATCGAGTGATTGGACTGGTTTGATCTGAAGCGTTGCCACGCGGGAATTAAAGTCGCCATCAACAATAATTCAATGCAAGAACCAGAAAAACACGATGGCAATCGCCGTGGGCGGCAACGCTCCGAGCAGCAATCCGAGCGGACTGATGCCTTCGCCCGCGAACACCTTGGCGCTTTGCAGAATCCCGACCCCCGCCGGATTGGGCGCGTTGGCGATCACGGTCAGTCCCCCGCCCGTCACCGCGCCGGCCACGAGCGCATATTTCATCTCATCGGAAAGCCCCACGACCAGCGAACCGAGATAAGTGAGCGCGGCGTTATCAGTGAAGGCGGTGAGTCCCGTGGCCCCGAAGTACAGGGCGTTGCCGCTGAGTTGTTCGATCAACGGCTGCAACCAGTAGGACTGCATCGAGCCCAGCGTGACGAGGCCCGCGAGGAAAAAGCCCACGAGCAATCCCTCCCGCAATTTGAGCGCGTCCTGATATTCTGCCGTCGCCGTCGCCAACCCGAGGAACAATACGAACACGCCGAAGAAAACATTGGGATGATGCGCAAACACGACCACCAGGGCGAGGAAGACCACATGCGTCAGCGTCAGCCAGACGGGCACCCGGCCGCTGGTATCGCGCTCCACGGGTACGGTGCCCAGTTCGCGCCAGAACAGCGCGGCGGCCAAGGCTGTGGAGACCGCGCAGGCGGCAGCAGCCCGCCAGCCGAAAGTCTCAAACATGAAGGCCAGTCCCCATTTCCACTTCGCCGCAACCATCAACACCGGCGGGGCGGCGAAATGCGTCAACGTGCCGCCGATGGAGATGTTCACAAAGAGCAACCCCAGCGTGGCATACGCCAGCTTGGAGCTGATGCCTTGATCGAAATAGCGGCGCTTGAGCAACAACGCTAGCAGCGTCATCGCCGCCGGTTCGGTGATGAACGACCCCAGCAGCGGCCCCAGAAACAGGGCGGCGATGTAGAACGCAATGCTTTCACGCACGGGAATCAGCCGCGCCACCAGCGAGATGACGGTTTCCGCCAGTTTCACCACCGGCCGGGTCGCCGCCACCACCATGATGACGAACACGAACTTGGGTTCGGTGAAGTTCAGCCCGTCAATGTACGCCACCGCCTCGCGCAGCGAGCCGCGCACGGTGACGATGCCCAGAAACAGCGCCGCCGCCCACAACCCGAAGACGACTTCGGTCTCCGCGAGAAAATGGAACACGTTCGCCTTGACCGAACCGGACGGATAACGGTGCGCCCAGCGGGCGAATTGCGTCACGCAAAACGTGTGAACCACCGCCAGTCCGAAAAACACCGTGGCAAGAATCTCAATGGTTTGAATCGTCATGACACATCCAATCAGGCTCCGCCGGGAAAAGCGTTGCCGTTCATCGGATGGCGGCCCGACCATCCACACAAACCTCTGGCAACATTCGCCGCCAGACCCTTTGAATCGTGTCGGCGGACTTGATTGCCGCCACACGCGGATTAGATAACGGACGCTTTCAGATTAAGCGAGCGTGTAATGCCGGCAGGGGTGTGACTGGAACGGGCGCGCCACTTAGGCGCTTACTCTTAATCTTTTTCTTAATCTTAATCTCCCGGGCCTGAAGATTAAGAACAAGATTACGATTAAGATTAAGAACCGCAGCGATGAACAGCAGTTCCAGTCACCCCCCCGATATCCCCCACTGCATTCAAAAGCTCGCCGTGTTGGTTTGTTCTTCCTAGACTCCGCCCCGTTTATGGCCGACCCGGATGTGATTCATTTCTTCAACCGCTACACGCAACGCGTGGAGCAGGAGCAGGTCTATGGCGCGGCGTGGATGCGCTGGACCTACAACAATCCCTTCGGCCGGCTTGCGCTGGAAGCGTTCGTGAAACGTCCGATCTTCTCGCAATGGTATGGCTGGCGGATGAACCGTTCGATCAGTCGCGGCAAGGTGCTGCCGTTCATCCGCACTTACGGTCTGGACGTGAATGAATTCGCTGACGCGCCGGAGTCGTTCCAGTCGTTCAACGAATTTTTCTATCGCCGCCTCAAACCCAGCGCGCGACCGATTGACGCCGATCCGAATGCCGTGGTTTTCCCCGCCGACGCCCGGCATCTCGGCTTTCCTGACGCGTCGCAGATCGAAGGTGTGTTCGTGAAAGGGCAACACTTCGATCTCGTCAAGCTGCTGAACGATGCAACGCTCGCCGCCCGTTACGCCAAGGGCGCGGTGGTTTTGTCACGCTTGTGCCCGGTGGATTATCATCGGTTTCATTTCCCCGTCGCCGGGCGAGCCTCGGAAACCAGGCTGCTCAATGGGCCGCTTTATTCCGTCAATCCCATCGCGCTGCGCCGCAACCTCGCCTATCTCTGGGAGAACCGCCGCACGATCACCACGATTGAATCGGAGAAGTTCGGCACGGTGCTGATGCTGGAAATTGGCGCGACGAACGTCGGTTCGATTGTGCAGACCTATCCCGCGGGAACAACCATTGCGAAGGGCGATGAGAAGGGTTACTTCGAGTTTGGCGGCAGCTCGACAATGCTCGTGTTTGAACCCGGTCGCGTCCGGCTCGCCGATGATCTGGTGGAACAAAGCCGCAACCAACGCGAGCTCTACGCCCGCGTCGGGGATCGTTTGGGAACAGCCGCTTGATTCAATCGGATATCAACGCAAAGGCGCAAAGAAGCTAAACCGCAAAGTCTGCTTCGATTGAACAGACGTGTGCGCTGGAAATACCCTGCGCCATCAAGTGTGCAGAGCAAGGCGACCAGCACGTGTCTTCAAATCTTTGCGCCCTGGCCTCTTTGCGCCTTTGCGTTAAAAACTTCCGACTCACGCCGCCGTCAATGCCGCGCGTTCGTCCGCCAGCCCGCCGGTCTTCTCCAGGAAATAATCGTAGCCGCCCGAGTAAGGTGTGATCTGTCCGGCATTCACGTGCAACACCTTCGTCGCAAGCTTGCGGATGAAATGCACGTCGTGGGAGATGAAGACGAGGGTGCCATCGTAACGCTCCAGCGCCAGCGTGAGCGATTCCACCGTGAGAATGTCCAGATGCGTCGTCGGTTCGTCCATCAGCAGCAGGTTCGGCGGGTCAACGAGGAACTTGATGAGATTCAACCGGCTCTTCTCGCCCCCGCTCAACACCGCCGTCTTCTTGAAGATGTCGTCTTTGCGGAACAGGAATGAACCCAAAATCCCGCGCGCCTCGTTTTCGGGCAATGCCGGCGCACTGGCAATGACTTCTTCCAACACCGTGCGCTCGGGATCAAGCGTCGCCGCGCGATGCTGGCTGAAATAACCGATCTTCGCATTGTGCCCGAGATCGCGCACCCCCTTTTGGAATTCCACCACGCCCGCGAGAATTTTCAGCAACGTGGATTTGCCCGCGCCATTCGGGCCGACCAGCACCGTGCGTTCGCCACGTTCGATTGTAAGATCAAGGCCGCGATAGACCTGATTCGTGCCGTACGCCATGTGGATGCCCTCCAACGACACCGCCCGCTGGCCACCGCGCGGTGGCGGCGGAATCTGAAAGCGGAACGGCTTGCGCGGCGCTTGCGGCTGCTCGATCAATTCCATGCGCTCGATCTGCTTGAGCTTGCTCATCGCCTGCGAGGCCTTCGACGTCACCGAGCGGAAGCGCGACACGAACTCCTGCAACGCCGCGATCTCCTTCTGCTGATTCTTGTAAGCGGCGAGCTGCTGCTCGTAACGTTCCTCGCGCTGCCGCAGGTAATCCGTGTAGTTGCCCGTGTAGGCGATCAACTTCTTGTCCGCGATTTCGTGAACCTGGCCGATGATCTCATCCATGAACTGGCGATCGTGCGAAATCAGCAGCACCGCGCCGGAATAGTTCTTCAGATAATTCTGCAGCCAGAGCAGCGACATCAAATCAAGATGGTTCGTCGGTTCGTCCAACAGCAACAAATCCGGCTCCATGACGAGCAGCCGCGCCAATCGCGCCCGCATGACCCAGCCGCCGCTCATCTCTTTCGCCTTGCGCTCGAAATCCGTGTCGCGAAAGCCCAGCCCGCGCAACATCTTCTTCGCCTTCACGTCCACCTCGGGATCGTTCAGTTTGTCGTACTTCGCGTGCGCCTCCAGGTATTCCGGCGACGACACCGCGCCCGCCTTCTCCAGCTCGTGCAGGCGATTCTCCAGTTGCGGCAATTCATCCACGCGTCCCGTGGCGACGTCGAGCACAGACTCATCGCCGTGGCCCTCGGCTTCCTGCGGGAGATAGCCGACCATCGTCCATTCATCGCGCTCCACGGTGCCGGCGTCCGGCTCGCGTTGTTTGAGGATGATGGAGAACAGCGTGGACTTGCCGGTACCGTTGGCACCGACGAGCGCGACGCGGTCGCCGTAATTGACGGAGAACGACGCGTTCTCGAACAGCGTCCGCGCGCCGAGCGTTATCTTGAGTTCACGAATAGTGAGCATGGCATCAAAAGGTTGGCCGGCGATCACCGTCCCGGAACGAACAGAGAAACCTTACTCCATCCGGGCCGGAGTTGGGAATTCGCCCGCGGCAACACAAGCCGCAGAGGATATGGCGGAAACGCCTCGCGTCAATGAGCCTTTTGCTCCCGAGGGTGATTGGAACTACCGCTCCCCGTGCCCGTTCTTAATCTTAATCCTAATCTTTTTCTTAATCCTTCTGGCCCGGAGATTAAGATTACGAAAAAGATTAAGATTAAGAGGCCGGAGCGCCCGGCAGTTTGAATCACACCCTGTACTCCCGGGTGTGACTGAAATCGCCGCGCAATTTTGTTGGAGTTCAAGCTTTGGAGCGTGTAACGGAATGACCGTTGAAAGGTAGGGCGCGCCAGTCCCCTGCGCGCCGTCGTCTGGCTGGCACGGAACGGCGCGCAGGGGACTGACGCGCCCTACCAGCCGCAGCAAAAAGTTTATTTTGATACCGACTCTTAGCTTGTTCCCGCCGGACAAGCTAAAGCTTGAACTCCAACGCATCGCCCGTCGCCAGGGAACGGCAGATTCAGTCACCCCCTTTGCGCCCCGCACTGTGATTGCCGTCGGGCGATTGAACCGCTAGCGTGAAGTCATGCATCTGGTGACTTCCAACAAGGCAAAGCAACTTCTGCTCATGCGGTACTGCGAGCGCGTCACGGCGAAGCAACTCAAAGCCGGCCGCAGCGACTTGAAGGCGTTGCTGGAGGAACTGGAGCCGGGCTTCAGCGTGCTCGCGGATTTCAGCCAGTTGGAAAGCATGGCGGCGGACTGCGTGCCCGAAGTCGGCGCGGGCATGGAGTTGATTGACGCCGCCAAACCGGGACTGCTGGTCCGCGTCATCCCCGACCCGAGCAAGGACATCGGATTGAACATCCTCACCGCGTTTCATTACAAGAAGCGCCCACAGATCGTGAACTGCAAAACGCTGACCGAGGCCGCGAAGTTGTTGGCGCTTTAAGCTGGGAAATCTTTTGAACCACGAAACACACTAACCACACGAAAACGACACCGACGGTAAGCGCTGGAGGTCAACGGTGATCTCGTTTCGTTTTTTTTGTGTGGTTAGTGTGTTTCGTGGTTTAACCCACTGGCCTGGCCCGTTAAGCCGGACTCTCTTCCAGCGCGTCCGCCAGCACTTCGGCCATGTGCCGCGTCCGCACCGTGGCCAGGTGATCAATCTGATGCCGGCAACTCGCGCCGCTCGCCACCACGAAACTGCCGTAGGGCAACTCGCGGATCTTCTCGATGAGCGGCTTGGCGACCTGGAGCGAGAGTTCGTACTTCGATTCCAACATGCCAAACCCGCCCGCCATCCCGCAGCACCCGCTGTCGAGGTAATGCACCTTGCGTCCGGGCAACCGCGCCGCCAGCCGGTGCATGTAAGCCGGATTCGTCAGCGCCTTTGCGTGACAATGCACGTGGATCGCCACCGTGGTCGGGCGCGCATGGAAGACCAGCGCTTCCGGCTCGGTGCGCAGTAGATTGTCGAGGAATTGCTCCAGCAGAAAACACCGCGCCGCGATCCGATTCGCGTCGGGCAGACTCATCTCGCGATAATCCTCGATAAACATCGAGTAACAGGACGGCTCCAGAAAGATGATCGGGATGTCGTCACCGGTTTCGGCCAGCAACGCGAGATTATGCGCGCCGAGTTTGCGCGCCAGGCCGATGTTGCCTTGGCTAAACGCCGGGCGGCCGCAGCATTTCCTTCCCGTCGCGAGCATGACATCGTAACCTGCCGCCTCCAGCACCGTGACTGCCGCCATGCCGATCTGCGGATCGTTGTAGCGGACGAAGGTGTCGTCCCACAGGATCACCCGCCCGCGCAGCTTGCACTC
Organism: uncultured Bifidobacterium sp.; assembly: GCA_964594985.1. GTDB lineage: Bacteria > Verrucomicrobiota > Verrucomicrobiia > Limisphaerales > JADLHS01 > JADLHS01. Next base: position 2,292 of record CAZQNQ010000014.1, on the reverse strand, counting down.
CTGCTTCTCGCGTTTCTCAAACCAGCGATCGAACCGCTGATTCGCGTAGCGCGGCAACAGGCGTTCCTCGGAAATCCCCGTCAGCCGCTCGAGCAAGCGCCGCATCCGGCTCGAACTTAAAACATCATTCGTGATACGTGGCAACGCGCACCCGATCCGACCCAGCAAGTCCGCCGAACTGAACAACCGTTCGCGCAGCGACAACCCGTCGTGCTTGATGCGTGCCCATTGCAACTCCGCTTTAATCAGCGCCATGTTCACGTTGGACGGACATTCGTTCGTGCAGGCTTTGCACGCCAGACAGTTGCTCAACGCTGCTTCCAATTCCGGCGAATCCAACTCATGACCGCGACTGACGCCGCGCCGGTCCAGCGCCGCGCGGATGAGATTCGCCCGCCCACGCGTGGACATGCTTTCGTCGCCCGTCGCCACGAACGTCGGGCACATCGTCGGCGTCTCCTTGCGACAACCGCCGCAGCCATTACACTGCTCGAGATTCGCGGCGAACGACCCATCGCGCGCGGCAAACGCCAGCACCGGCTCAAACGGCAGCTTCTTCTCCACACCCACCGCCGGGCGCAGGTTGGTATCCAAGCGATAGCGCCCGTCGTCAATCAGCTTGCCCGGGTTGAACAGATTGTGCGGATCAAACGACTTCTTGATCTGCCGCATCAGCAGATAAAGTTCCTCGCCGACCTGCTCTTTCAAAAATTCCGTGCGGCCCATGCCCACGCCGTGCTCGGCGGCGAACGATCCTTTGAACTGCCGCACCAACGCCGCGACTTCCTCGGTGATCTGTCGGAATTTTTTAAGATCGCCGGGGGTGTGCAGATCGAGCACCGGCCGCACATGTAATAAGCCTGACGCCGCATGACCATAGAACGACGCCTGCAATCCCATCTCGCCGATCAACTCGGACAGCTCGCCGTAATACGCCGGCAAATCCTGGGGTCGCACCGCCACGTCCTCGATGCACGTCACCGGCTTCGCCGCGCCTTTGCAACTCGTCAGCAGCGACAGCCCCTGCTTCCGCAATGCCCAGACCAGATTGATCTCCGCCAGCGTCTGCATGACCTTCTTACGCCGTCCGAGCGGCAGTTTTTCCATCGCGGCAAGGCGCTCTTCGACGTTGCCGTAGAACTCCACGGCCAGCACGCCCGCCGCCGGATGCGCATCCAGTTCCAGCAGATCGCGCGCGGCTTGAAACTCCTTCTGGCCACGCGTCTGATCCAGCAACATGCGATCAAGGAATTCAATCGCCGCCGGCTTCAGATGCGATAACTCCACCGTGGCCTGCATCGCCTCCGCCGCTGAATCGAAGAAGATCAACCCAAGCCCGAGTTCATCCGGCGTGGGCACGATCTTGAGCTTCGCCGAGATGATGGCCGCCAGTGTGCCCTCGCTGCCGGCCAGCACATTGATGAGATTGTTTGGTTCCTTGACTACGCGATCCAACGCATAGCCCGGCCAGCGTTTCAACAAGCCTTCGCCAAAACGCTCGTGAATCTGGAGCGAGTTCAGCATCGCCAGGTTCTCCAGCAACTCACGCTGGATCGGCAACGTGTTGCGCTCCGGTCCGACCTGTAGAATCCGCCCGTCCGCCAGCACGATCTCCAACTCCAACACATGATCCAGCGTCGTGCCGTAGATCGCCGTGCGCGCTCCGGAAGAATTATTGCCGATCATTCCGCCGATGGTGGCGCGGGAACTCGTCGCCACATCCGGCCCAAAGGCAAAACCCTCGGGCTTGAGAAAATGATTGAGCTGATCCAGCACCACGCCCGCGCCGACGCGGATGGTGCGCTTCTCGGGATCGAAATCCGTGATCAACCGGGTGTAGCGGGAGAAATCAATCACCACGCCTTCACCGATGGCCCCGCCGACCAGCCCCGTCCCCGCCCCGCGCGGAATCACCGATACGCCGGCCTGCGCCGCCGCCTGGATCACCGCGCTCGCCTGCTTGGCATGGCGCGGAAACGCGACCGCCATCGGCTCGATCTGATAGTGCGACGCATCCGTGGCATAGAGCTGGCGCGTGAGATTGTCGAAAGCGATCTCACAATTCGCGGCGGAAAGCGTGGCGTGTTGTTGTGTCGGCGTCATGGAACGAGCGCGCGGGCAGATTATGCCGCAAGCCCGTTCATGACAACGCGGAAGCGCGCCCACCAGACCAACGACGGCGACACAAATATGTTGGTCTCAATCCCGTTTCAAGATTTCAACACCGCTACGCCCAACCATCTATTAAGCCCGGACGGTCAAGGGCAAAAAGATTTCCGCGCGGAAAAGTTT
>CAZQNQ010000013.1:0-125740 GCA_964594985.1 uncultured Bifidobacterium sp. | reverse complement strand
GCGGCCACCCTCTCCCCATCGGATGGGGAGAGGGCCGGGGTGAGGGGCGGTTCGCATGACGGAGGTTTTCAACATTCATTTTGATGTACGCTCTAAAACTTGCGGCGCGGCTTCATTTATCTTTCCCCAGTTCCTCGTAATAGCGTCGCACGAGTTCCGAGTAACGATCCGGCACCGGATCGCGGTCCACCGGCACGAGGCTTTCCTTGGAATTGCGCCGGGCCAGTTCATCGGCGATCTGATTGCGCACTTCAACCAGCGGCTTCAACACTTGCAGTTGCACCTGCGTCCATTCCGGCTTCTCCTGGGTTTGCCGGTATTGTTGTCGCATCACCCGCGCCCGCTCGCGCGCCGTCGCCAGTTGCGTTTGCAAAGCTGGGTCTTCGACCATTTCCTCCACCTCCCGCAAACCATCCGCCCACGGCACGAAATCTCCGCCGGTGATCACCGGACCGCCCCCGCCCGGGCCGCGGCGTTCAGGCGCAAGAAATTGTTCCAACCCGGCCGGCAAACCACCTGCGTTCGCTTCGTCACCGCGAGGCGCACCACCGCGCAAGCCACCGCGATTCCCGCGCCGGTTCTGCGCCGACGCGTTCGCACCCGGCTGTGCCTCCCCAGCTTGAGCTTCGGTTGGTTGCTCTCCACGCTCGCCGCCCGGTTGTGGATTTCCGCCCTGACCTCGCTGGGCGGTTTGCGTTCCAGCGGGGGACTGTGATTCGCCCGGAGGTTGACCGGCTTCCCCTGAAGCCGCCGCTTGATTCTGATTTCCTGTTTCTGATTGTGGGCCGGTGGCCGGGCGCTGGCCATTGCCACGCTGCGCTTCGCCTTGAGATTGTTGCTCGCGTTCGTTGCCCGATTGGTTGCTGCTGTTGCCGGCTTGAGCCTGACCGTTACGGTCTTGCGATGGATTGTTCGTCGTGCCGGCACCCTGGCCTTGCGCGATCTCGCGTTCGATCTGGTCCGTCAATTGATCAAGCTGCTGTCGCGCGAGTCGCAACGCCTCCGTGTCATCGCCCAGCACCTTTTCCGCCGCGCGCTCGATGCCCCGCGCCAGTTCGCCGACCGCTTCGCCGGCGCGATCTCCGGCCTGCTGCGCCTGCGGCAGAAATCCCTGGCGCAACATCTCGGACGTCAACTCGACGGACTTCACATCCTCCTGCTTCTCGATTTCGGCCAGCCGCCGGTACAGCTCGGTGCGCATCAGGCCGCGCTCGATCAATTCATCCTGAAACTGGCGCACGCTCTTGGCGTCGTCCTGGCTGAACTTGCGCAACGTGTCGTAAAGCTCGCGGGACGCAATCGGTTCGGCGTCCTCGGTCTGCTGTGAAAGCTGGGTTGCGCGTGCCACCAGATTGGTCAGCCGCTGCGCTTGCTGCGCGAGTTGTTCGAGGGATTGCTGGCGGGCCTGTGAATCGTCCAGCTTCCGTTGCCCGCCGTTGGACAATTGCTCCATCTGCTTTTTAATCTCCTGCTGCTGGCGTTCCGCCTCCCGGGCGGCGGCGCGCAATTGCTTCAAATCCTCGGCGAACTCGCTGGAGTTCTGCTTGCGCAGGTCCTCGCGCATCTGTTGCAACTGCCGCTGCGCCCGCGTGCCGGAGGCCAGCGCCTGCGACGGTGAACCCTGCTGGGCCGCCTCGGCCGCGCGTTGCATCTCCTGGCGCGTCTGTTCCAGTTGCTGCCGTTGCTCGCTCAGGCGCGATTGATTCTCCGGCTGATTCATGCGCTGCTGCAATTCATCCGCGTCCGCCAGCATCTGCTGCTCCTCCTCCTGCAAGCGCTTCAACTGCCGCCGGAGTTCCTCGCGCTCCTGCTCCGACTTCGCTTCCTGCAACGCCGTCTGCAACTCCTGTAGCCGTTCGTTCAAATCCTGTTGCCGCCGCGCCAGTTCGCCGAGCCGGTTCATCACCTGCAATTGTTCGCGCCGCTCGGGACTTTGCGGCGCTTGCGCCAGACGCTCGGTTTCATAACGGTTCTCCTCCCGCGTCAAATCGAGTTGGTCCAGTTGCCGCTGCATTTGTTGCTCGCGGCTGTTCCCGCTGTTCTGAGTGCGGCTGCGATTGCGCGCGATCTCGTATTCGCGCTGCTGCAAACGCAGCAGAGCTTGAAACGCGGATTGCTCGGCGGCCAAAGCATCCGCGAGCAACGCCGGTGATTGCTCGGCTTTTTCCAGCGCGGCCTGCGCCTTTTCCAGATCGCGGATCAAGCCATCCCAAAGCACGGCGTTCTGCACGCTGGACTGACGCTCGCGCGCGGTTTGAGCCTGTGTGATCGCTTGCGCCACGGCGTCGCGAACGACGCCGAGGTCCTGGCTGAATTGCGATGTCGAGGCAACTTTGTTCGTGCCGGAAATATCGGCCAGTCGTTCACGCGCCCGGCTGAGCGGCGTGTCCGAAGTCCGCCCCGGCGTGCGCTGCCCGAAGACAGAGCGAACCAACGGCGTCTTGGCCTGCGGCGGGAAGCGCAGCGCCACGCCGCTTTCGGAAAGAGGCGGCACTGGGTTATTCGAGTGATTCTCAGAAATGCCCGAACGGCCCCTCACCCCGTCCCTCTCCCCATCCGATGGGGAGAGGGTGGCCGAAGGTCGGGTGAGGGGTTTGGGGTTTCTCATCGGAAAATGATTTTTGAGAACCACTCCAGGCTCGTTCTCCAAAAGCGCCGGCGCTGCTGCGCTCTGCCGACGCAGTCCAAATTGTCCCGCCACGTCGAACCACTCCCTGTTTTCAATCGCGGAAGTTCCGTTGGATGGTTTATCCGAATTCGCCGGCTTCGCGGGCTTCACCGCTGGCGGTTGCCGCGATTGTTGCCGTTGCAGTTTCCAGGTGGCGTTGATGATCTGCTTTTGCAATTCGGCCAGTTGCGCCTGCTGATTGCCGCCGCCGGATTGCCCGCCGGCTTGCTGCTGTTGTTCCTGGTCGCCGCCCGCTTGACCCTGGCCTTGCCGGAAGACTTCGTCGAAAGGTCGGACCTCGGCAAAATACATATCGCTCGCCGACCGCCGGGGCTGCCCATCCGGTCCGATGTCGTCCGCCCACAAAAACCACGAGATGAGTTGGTCAGGCTTCGCACCGAAGTCTTCCAGCGACAACAGATGTTTGAACGGGCGCTTCTCGTTGGCCGGAATGTTTTGGCCCAGTTCGACGAACTTGATTTCACCGCCGGCCTCCGTGTAAGCCAGCCCGTAGGCTTGCACCCCAAAATCGTCCCAAACCGTGCCCTCAAACAAAACTTCCTCCAAGGCCGAAGGCCGCGTATCGCCGCGCGGCGCGGCGATCTTCAACTCCGGCTCGCGGTTCTTGAGCACGTTCACCACGAACGACGCGGGCAACTTGTTGGTGCGTCCCTCGGCGTCCACGAGTTGCAACAGATAGGTGCGGTTGGTTTCCAGTGTCAGGCCCGTGAGCGTCGCCATCGGAGCATTGGACGCAATCGTAAGAGGGATGGCCTCACCGACCTCGCCTTTGACGACGAATTGCGCCCGCGCGACCGGTTTGTTGAGTTGCAGGGTCAGCGTGCAACTCGTTCCCTCAACGGCGCTGATCCGAAACGTATTTTCCACCCGCTTGGGTTCAAGTCCGGTGTAGTCGGGAAAAGTCAGATCGGCATCGGCCCGTTCGAGGCGCGGATATTCGAAGACGTTCACCGTGAAGTCGCGCGTCTGTTCGTTGCCGTATTCAACGCGATAAACAAAGCTCGTGGTGACTTCGGAAATGCTGCCGCCGAATACGGGATCGGACAAACTCTTCACCAGCGGAATCCGCTTTGATTGCTCCGTCGGTAGCGTAGTGATCAGATTCACGCTCGGCGGAATCGAGCCGGCAAAACTGGCCACCACCACGAGACGTTCGCCGCGTTCGAGGCTGATGTCGCCCGGAGTGATCGTAACGCCATCCGCCGTCCAGCCGTCACTGAACACGCTTTTGCGCTCACTCCGCGGCCCCAACGCAACCAGGATGCTGACGAAACAAACCAGCGCGAGCAGATGCGCCAACTGCGCCGCCGCCGCACGCGACCAGGGAATGGTTTCCGTCCAGGAGTTCAGCCGTCCGTGATTCAGCGCATCGCGAATGATGCGTTCCTGCAAATACTGAAGCTGGCCATCGGCGGCGGGCTGCTGTTGCGCCGCCGTGAGGAGCAGGCCGTTGAGTTCGGGATAATGTTGTTCGATCCGGCGCGCGATGTCGTGCCAGTCCGGCTGCATCCGCCGCTGCCGGGCGAACACAATTCCCCCGGCGACCAGACCCAGCGCCGCAAGACCAATGATCCACCCCAGCGAATGGGACGCGCTCCGTGTTCCAGAAAGAAACACGCCCAGCCCGATCAACGCCAGTGCGCCCCAACAAAGCGCGAGCCGCACTGCGAGTTGCAGGCGGCGCTGGCGTCGAAAGACTGTTGCCAATTGTTCCTGGAGCAATGTGTCCATCATGCGGTGGCCTCCAGCTTGACCGGCGATTTCCGCGCGGTCCATCCGGCGAGGGCCGTTTCCAACAATAACACGCCGAGCGTCGCGATGATGAACCAGCGCCACAACTTCTGGCGGCTCTCGATTTCAGCGCTTGGCGCGAGGGATTTCGCGTCTGTGCGCGGCGTAGCGATCGCCGCCTCCGGTTTCGCCGTGGGCACGCCGAGACGTTCCAGTTCATCCAGCGGCACCGGGGCCGTGCGACTTTCCATCGCATCGAGGTTCACGGCAAAGCGCTGTTCCATCATTCCGACTTTCGCCTGATAGATTCCGGGCATCGTGGTCTGGGTGAAGTTCGTCTCGCCTGCCACAAGTTGCAACGCCGCGCCATCCGGCAAGGTGACTGCAACCGCAGCCTCCGCTCGCACCAGATCTGCGGCGAACGGCACCGGTTTGCCCACAACAATCTGCGACGCGGGCGACATCGTGCCGCCACTCAGTTCCAGCGCCGCGCACAACAGGGGGACAAACTTCGTGGACAACACCAACTGGCTGTCCTCCGGCTGCCAGCCCGAGGCGAATACAATCACGCGTCCTTTTCCGATGGGAATCTCCACGATGGCCGCGTCACCGTTGTCGAACTTCGCTACAACACGGGCATTGGGAATCGTCGTTGCGTCAAAGCGGCGATACTTCCAAAAGTGAATCTTGGTGAAATCGCTGAACCGCACGTCGGCGAACGGCGCAAAGAGCGGATGCCGGAAATCTATTTCCCCGAGCATCGCGTAGTTGCGCACCACGCCTTCCTCGACCGGAACGCGCTCCTGCCCGAGCAGGTTTCCCAGCGTGGTTGCCGCCGCCACGTTGACCGGGGCGAACAAAACGGTTTTGCCCTGCCGGACTTGTTCCTGCAAAGCCTTTGCCGCTGCCTCCGACAACGCATCCACAACCACGAACAGCGCCGCAGCGTCAACTTCATCCGGCGACAGCGCGGCATCCGGGGCTTTCGCGATGACCTCGATGGATTGCTGCGGTGTTCCGGCCAGCGCGCGCCGCACGAAATAGAGCGGCGTCCGGGAATTGGTCGCCGAACCGTTTCCGACATAAAGCACGGTGAGCCGCGCCGCTTCCGGTGGCAAATTGAAAACGGTGTTGTCGAAACTTTCATCGTCGCCGCGCAACACGATGCGATCTGCGCCCGAGTTCTTTTCCGGTGCGGGCAGCGTCAAGACGCGGCTCTGTCCGGCGGGAACGTAAACATCCGTCGCGTTGGTGATCAAGCCGCCGTCCGCCTTCGCCCAGCCGACCTGAAATTGTTCGCGCTTGGAGCCGGACTCATTGCTGACGCGAACGCGGACCTTGCCGGCGGCGGCGGTTTCGTTCACTTCAGCAAGCAACTGCAATCCGGCATTGGACGATTTTGCTTCGACCCGCTCGCTCACGAGTTCGATTCCTTTGGGCCATTCCTGTCCTTGCAGCGCGCTGAATCGGCTGCCTTCCTGAAAATCGCTGACGAGTACAATCTGACGCGGTCCGGCGACGCGGTCCTGGTCCGCTTCGGAAAGCAGTTCTGCCGCGCGGATGACCGCTTGATCGAGCCGCGTCGCCGCCCAGCCGGGCTTTGCTTCCGCAAGGCGACTGCGGGCGAGGGCGGCGCGGACGTCCGGGGCCGTGGTGTTCCATTCGTCGAACATCACCAGCGGCTTCAGTTGCGAATCGAAAGTGAAAAGCGCCACGCGATCCGCCGGTGTCAGGTTTTGCAAGGCAGCTTCCACCTTGTCACGCGCCTGCGCCCACAGGTTCGCGCGCCTCATGCTCGCGCTGGTGTCCACGAGAATGACGATGCGCTTCGGCGGTTCGGCGGACGAAGTTTCCGGCAGCGCGTGTTTGACGAAGGGGCGGGCGAACCCGGCGGCGAGCAGACAGATCGCCGCGCACCGCAGCAGCAACAACAAGATATGTTCGAGCCGGCTGCGGCGCGTGAGGTGGGGCGGGGTGGGTTTGAGAAACATCAGCGAACTGAAAACCGTCCGCTCCCGCGTCGTGCGCCGGATCAGGTGAAACACCACCGGCAACGCGACTGCGAGGGCGCCAGCCAGGAAAAGTGGGGCGAGGAAATTCATTATCGCAGCGTGGTATTCCTTCGGATGATGCGGCGATGCGAACGCGCGCGGAGGAAGTCAAAGAGCGCCAGCTCCAGCGATTGGTTTGTCACGAGCCGGGAATAACTGGCGCCGAGGCGTTGCGCGATGTCGCGGATGGCAGCGCAATGGGCTTCGAGGTTGCGCTGGTAATCGGCGCGGGCGGCGGCGGGATCAATCATTTCCGCGCGCCCCGTCTCCGCGTCCTCGAACATCGTCGGCTCGCTGAACTCAAAGGAGACTTCCGCCGGGTCGAGAATGTGAAAGATGACAACTTCGTGACCGCCCGCGGCCAGACGAATCAGCGCCCGCTCCAGCGTTTCAACCGGTGCGAGAAAATCCGAGAGCAGCACGATCACTCCGCGTTTGCGGACGATTTCCGCCGCGCGTTGCAGGGGCGCGACCAGATCAGTGACGCGACCGGCAGTGGGTTTTTCCAAAGCAATCATGAGTTGCCGCAGATGACTGATGCGATGCCGGGGCGGCAGGTAGTCGCGCACCTGTTCGTCAAAGGTGAGCAGCCCGACGGCGTCGCCTTGCAGGTGCAGAAAGAACGCGAGCGTGGCGGCGAGCGTGGCGGCATACTCGGCTTTCGTGTAGCCGGTCGAACCGTAGGCCATCGAGCGGCTTTGGTCGGTGAGCAGATGGCAGCGAAGATTGGTCTCGTCCTCGAAGCGCTTTAGAAAATAGCGATCACTGCGGGCCAGCACCCGCCAGTCGAGGTAGCGAGGATCGTCACCCGGCGTGTAAGGCCGATACTCGGTGAACTCAACGGAGAATCCGTGATACGGACTGCGATGCAACCCAGCCCAGAAACCCTCCACCACCAGGCGCGCACGCAATTCGAGATTGCGGATGCTCATCAACGTCTTCGGATCAATGAGCGACGCGGATGACAGGGTGGCGGTGGTGGAATTCATCTGACACCTCCAGACATGGCGGGCTGGGGAGTTTGATCAATTTGGTTTTGACGACCGCCCTCACCCCGGCCCTCTCTCCCGGGAGAGGGTGAAACATTCGCCGCTTTCATTTGATGTGAAAATCTGCCGGCTTGCGTCGCAAAAGCGGCGGTAAACGCGCCGCAGTCCAGACGCTTCGCGCCACTCGAATGCAATCGGCCATCGCGAAGCGTCTGGATTGCGGTGGCTTCAGCACCGCTTTCGAGGGCCGGCGATTGCCATCTAGGCTGGCGAATTGGCAGAGCGCGACGATTACCACTCCCTCTCCCCGGGGGAGAGGGCCGGGGTGAGGGCGAGCCAAACAACCATCTTGTCATTGGAGAACGGGTTTTCACGCCAGCGGAGATTTCGCGTGTTGCAACAAACGCGTGATGACGTTGTCGGCGCGGACGCCCTCGGCCTCGGCGCGATAATTGAGCAGGATGCGATGGCGCAGCACCGGCGCGGCGAGCGTTTGAATGTCTTCAACCGTCACGTGCGCGCGACCGTGCAACAACGCCCGTGCCTTCGCGCCGAGCACGAGGAATTGCGCGGCTCGCGTGCCCGCGCCCCAACTGGTGAGTTCGTTGATGAAGTCGGGAGAGCCGGCCTGATGCGGGCGGGAAGCGGCGGCGAGTTGCACGGCGTAACGGACAATCTCATCCGCCACCGGCACTTTGCGGACGATGTCATGGAAACGCAGCACGTCTGCGCCACTGAAGAGAGTTTCAATCTTCGCGGCTGACGCGGCGGTGGTGCGTTTGACGACTTCGACTTCGTCCTGTTCCGGCAGGTAATTCATCACCACGTTGAACATGAAGCGATCCAGTTGCGCTTCCGGCAACGGATACGTGCCCTCCATTTCAATCGGGTTCTGCGTTGCCAGCACGAAGAACGGTTCTTCCAGCGGATGCCGCACGCCGGCAGCAGTGACCTGATGTTCCTGCATGGCTTCAAGCAACGCGGCCTGCGTTTTGGGCGGGGTGCGATTGATTTCATCCGCCAGAATGAGGTTGGCGAAAATCGGCCCGCGCACAAAGGTCATGCGCCGTTCGCCGCCAATCTCCTGAAGAATTTCCGTGCCGGTGATGTCGGCAGGCATGAGGTCCGGGGTGAATTGAATGCGCTGGAACTTGAGGTGGAAAATCTGCGCGATGGATTTCACGAGCAGCGTCTTCGCGAGGCCGGGTGCGCCGGTGATGAGACAATGCCCGCCCGCAAACAGCGCGATGAGGATTTGTTCGATGACCTCCTGTTGACCGACAATGACTTTGGCGAGTTCGGCTTCGATGCGCGCCCGCCCGGCAGTCAGCCGTCCGACGGTCTCGCGATCGGTTTCGGTTGGCGCTGGCGGCGGTGGTTCGGTGGCGATGGGGGATTCAGGGGTGAAGCTCATTATGATTCAGTGGGTCATGATGTAAAAAACGACGTTGATGGCGAGCGGGTAGGAGGTTTTCTCGGAACATTCCTCAAAGTACTGGCGGTTTTCGCCTTCGCGTTCCCAGCCGTCGCCGTTGTCGGTGTTGTGGGTGGCCAGCGCCATCATGCGGCCCTTGTCGTCGAAGAGCGCGCGATGATGCACTTGCGCGGAATCAAATCGCTCCGACGTCCGCCCGCTGTAAAACGCGTTGATGCTCGGGACTTGAGACTTTTCCTTGATGTTGAAAACGCAGTGATACAGCGGATGGCTGAGATCGAGTTCCACCCACGGGCGACCGGGAAAAGCCTTCGCCAGCTCGTCGGCCATGTTTTGCCATTCGCGCTCGCCCCAGAAATCATCCAGCCACAGGAATCCGCCGTTCGACAGGTATTCTCGCAAGGCTTTGGCTTCGTCCGCGTCCAGGTAGAGGCTGCCGGGTTCGACCATGTAAATGAACGGATAGTCGCGCAATTCCTTTTCCGTGAGCCGCAGGTAGCGACCGTTCGGGTCAACCTTCAGCGCAGTCATCTGTTGCAGGCGGTAGGAAAGATTCAGATCGCTGTCAGGGGAGTCGGTCTGCCAGGAGCCGCCGCTGCTGCCCGGGTTTCGCTCGCGCTTGATGCGGACGAACGTGAACACATCCCGCTCGAAGCCGGGCGCGTTGGTCCAATTGGGCGTGCCGGTGCTGTGCGAATCCACTTCGCGCGCCGTGCGGGCGTCTTCGCTGACCCAGCTTTCGCCGCCCCAACCACGCCCGCCGCCGCCGAAGCGGCCCCGGCGTTGCGCGAAGACGACGCTGCTGACGATCAGCAAAATCACCAACGTCCAGCGCAGCTTTTTCATGGTTTGTTTGGGGCGGGCGTTCCGGCGGACGCGCTCGCGGTTTCCTGCTTGCTCATTTCCAGCAATAATCGCAACGCCTCCCGATACCGCAGCGCTTCTTCCAACGCTTGCAATACATGCTGGCGTGCCGCCGGGTCGCCGACACCATGAAGCAGACGCGCCAGCCGATAGTTTGCTTCAGCCGGATCGGGCGGATCGAGTTGCAGCAATGCGCGGCAGGCTTCGATGGCGGCGTGTGTGTCGCCAGTCTTCTCCGCTGCATCGGCCAGGAAACGATAGGGGATGGGCACGAGCGGGTTGACCGCACGGTAGCGCCGGGCATTGAGCAGAACCGCGTTCCAATCCTGTGATTCGCGGGCCAGTTCCATCAGGCGGAGAAACGCGTCCGTGTTCGAGTCGTCGCGTTCGGCAAAGCGTTCGAGAACCCTGCGTTCCTGATTGGTTTCACCCAAGGTGCGATGCGCCTCGGCCAACAGGGGATAGGCGCTCCCCGGGCTGACGAATTCAGGACATGACTCGACGAGCTGCTGCAAAAGAGGCTTCGCCTCCGACCATTTCTTTTGCTCTGCCAACTCGCGGGCGCGACCGCTCAAAGCATAGAAATTTGTCGGATGCGCTTTGAGCCATGATTCCCAATTGAAATCGCTCAGGTCAACGCGCGCTACTTGCCGCGTCGGTGATGGAGTGAGTCTCTCACCCTGGTTACGTCCGGCGGGATCGCCAATCCCCAACCCCGGTCGTTCCCAATCCAGTTTTGGCCCCATCGCTTCCGCCACCTGTCGGGCGTAGGCGGCGAAATCTTTTTCCAGCGTGCCCATCGTCACCGTGTGCTTGGCGATGGTCTGGTTGATTTCCGCCCCAGTGCCGAGATCGCGGAGGATGGCGAGCAGTTTCGGGAAACCAAACCGTTCGATGATGAATTGAACGACCAGTGACGATTCGTAATAGGCAAACTGCAAATGCGCACCGGTCGGGGGCATCAGGAACGCGGCGCTCAATTCACTGATCGGCGTGAGTTCATTGCCGAGAATCATCTCGCGATATTTCGGCGTGAGTTGTTCGCCCCAGGCCGGATTCGCCTGGCGTTCCTCGTAAACCGAAATGCCCTCGCTCAACCAGCGCGGCATCTTGTTGTGCGTGAGATTCAGGGTGATGACGTGACAGAACTCGTGCCACAGCATCGTTTCCCAGTTGAACGGGTGACCCGCATACGCGCCGGGACTGTTGGCCGTGATGACGTTGCCGAAGCAGACGCCGAGAAAGCCGTCGTTCTGCGGCAGCCCAAAAGTGCGCACCGCGAAATCCGCCTGATTGGTGAACACCTCGACGAGCGTCGGCTTCGGCAGGACGCAATCATACTTGGCTGCTAGTTTGTCGCGGGCTTGGGTGAGCAGTTCCAAAGCGCGCCCGCCGTAGAGCGTAGCTTCATGCGGCATCATGCGCAGTTGGAAATGCTCGTTCGTGAGCAGTTGAAAACTCTGCATCGCATCATGCAACGACATGAGGTTATTGGCGGTGATATTGTAGCCATCAATCTTGTGGACTGCGTCCGCCATCTGCCAGCCTTCGGACTCTTCGCCCAGCCGCAACAAGTCCTGCGCGAGCTGCGCCTTGGCGGAAAGATGCTCGGGGTCGAACTGCAACGCCTCCCGCTGCAAGGTTGCGCCCTCGGCAAAACGATACTTCTGCGAGAGCTTGAGTCCGATGAGATGCGGCACGTCGGGATTGGTGGCCCAGAACTTCAGCGCGGTCTCCCGGGCGGTCGTGGCTTCCTGCGGTTTGTTTTGCAATGTTGCGATCACGGCCCGATACGACCACGCCTCCGGTTGCCACGGGTTGATTTGCTGGATGCGATCCAAAAGCGCGCCGGCTTTCGGGTAGGCTTCGGCGTCAATCGAGTGATCGGCCAGCAGCAGCAGGCTGGCGACGTGATTGCTGTTGCGCTTTAGCGCGGCTTCCAAAGTCTGGACCATCAGGGCTTGTTCACTGGGTTGGTACGCCAGCGCCAGGCCATGAAGCAGATCAGGGTCGTCCGGCAACTTCTGCAATCCCTCTTGAAACGTCTTTGCCGCGAGCGCGAAGTCGTGTTTGGTCAACGCCAGTTCGCCGATGGCCAGATAAACCTCGCGCGAGTTCGGGTCGGCCCGCTTCGCGACGCTGAACATCCGATCCAAGACGAGTTTCGGATCACCGTGCTTGATCAAGGCCGCGCGACCCAACGCAACCAGCGATGCGGCATCTCCGATCCGTCCATTGATCGCCGCGCTGATGATCCGGTCCACCATTTGATCCGCGTCCTGCTTGCGACCATTGCTGAGGAAGACCGCGCGCGCCTGCCAACAAAGGCGCAGGCTCGGTTCGCGGCGGCTCAACAGGTTGGTGATGACCGTTTGCGCCTCCGCATTGCGACCGAGCGCGAGCAGGCTTTGAGTCAGCAAGACCTGCCAATCCTCGGAATAGGGCCGTTCCGCCAAACCTTCGGTGGCCACGGTCACGGATTGGGTATAACTGCCGGAAAGAAAAAGATTCTGCGCCTCCTCCAGATCGGCGCCGCGTGCCGCGAACGCAAACAGCAAAAGCAATGCGCCACAGTTCCAGCCGCGCCAGACAGCGCGAACTTTCCGGCCCAAAGCTTCGAGGGTGACGCGGAGCACACGCGAGTTTAGTTCAGACCACGACAGCCATCAAGAAACCTTACTGGCCGGGGGGTGTGACTGTAACTGCCGCGCATCGCCGCAGTTCTTAATCTTAATCGTAATCTTGTTCTTAATCTTCAGGCCCGGGAGATTAAGATTAAGAAAAAGATTAAGAGTAAGAACATAAACTGCGCGGCAGTTTCAGTCGCACCCTAAGTTGACCCTTTGGATTATACCAATTCATTGCGGGCGACGGCCGTCACTTGCTGCGCGGACCCCAGGTCGGCGCGTTTATCAATGTATTGGGCGAGGATGTCCACGGCGATCTCCATGACGCTTTGCGATTTGATTTTGATGCCCACCGGACATGCGACGCGTGCGACTTCTTCCGCCGTGGCGAGCTGCTGTTTTACAAAATGCGCCGCAATCATCCGCGCCTTTCGGGCGCTGCCGATCATGCCGAGGAATTGAAATGGACGATGAATCCAGGTTTCGAGGACGAGGGCGTCGTGTTTGTGGCCGCGTGTGACGATGAGGCCAAAGGTGGGCACGGCGGGGAACGGTGTGGCGAGGATGTCGCCCCAAGGGCCGACGTGCAGCGAAGTGTCCGGCGGAAAAATATCGTGGTTCGCCAGTTCGGGACGATCATCAAAAATGCGGACGGCAAAATCGAGCTGGCAGGCGAGCGGGGTGACCGCTTGGGCGATGTGGCCCGAGCCGGCGATCCACAGGGCGCAGGGCGGGGCGATGGTTTCAGAATATAGCCAATTACCCCTCACCCGGCTTTCAGCCACCCTCTCCCCATCGGATGGGGAGAGGGCAGGGGGAGGGGAATCCCCGGCCCGCGCGAGGGTGAAATCATTTTTCACGCCCCAGGATTTGGTGGTCACACGTTGGGCCAACTCAGTCCAGAAATCTTCTCCGGCGGCTTGGGCGTTGGGAATGATAAGCCCGGAAACTTTGCCGCCGCAGATCAAGCCGTCGTCCCAGCCGAAGTCGTGATCAAGCACAAGTTCAAACGTCTGCGGTTTGCCGTCGCGCAGGGATTGCAGGGCGAGACGCTGAGCTTCGGCTTCGAGGCAGCCGCCGCCAAGCGTGCCTTGAATTTTCCGGTCGGGATGGAACAACGCCTTCGCGCCGAGCTTTTGCGGGCTGGACCCTTTCACGCCCGTGATGATGCCGAGCGCCACGGGTTGGTTGGCGTGCGCGGCTTCGGCCAGGGCTTGGAACAAATTGTTCTTCATCCAACGCGCACAGCGTAACGCGGGCCGGCGGGGGCGTCGAGCGGCAATGGTAAACAGACGACGAACCACTTCCAGTCCCCGCCATCGGTTTCCAATCCAGCGGGCAGCGGCGCGCGTCCGGAGTTCGGCGCGCGGGGCAACGGCATTGAGTTCGATCCGCTGGTGGGGTTGAACGATGCCAGCAAGCCGCAGCGGTCAAAACCGCTCGCCGGGCCGGCCTTGCGGGCACGGTATCTTGCTTACGTCCGCGACATCGCGGAACGGTGGCTCGATTTGGAAAAGCTCGAGCCGAAAGTGTTGGCGTGTCAAACGCTCCTCGCCGGCGAGGTGAAAGCGAATACGCGCAAGCTGGATTCCACCGCAGCCTTCTTCAGCGGCGCGACGAATGACGTGCTCAAGGCGGAGGGGTTTCGCGGCCCGCCCAGCATCAGGCTCAAGAGCTTTGCGGAGCAGCGACGCGCGTATCTGTCGCGTCATTCTCAGGTGAAGCCCGCGGGGCAGCAAGGGCCTGTCATGACGTAAGGCGAACATAGATTCGTCGGCCTGACTGCTCAGATATCCAACAGCAATTCGTGCGCGCGAATTTTCAAACCGTTTGCGATCTTAACGATGGTATCAATCGTTGCCGCTTTTTCGCCGCGTTCAATTTCACCAATGTAGTTGTGGTGCAAATCGGATTTTTCCGCTAAAGCCTCCTGACTCATCTCCGCTTTCTCTCTAAAAGCTCGGATGGTTTCACCTAATGTCTTTCGATGCGTTCGTTTCGCGGCCACGCCATGAAAACAAGACCAATTCGGGTGATTTTGAACCACCGTCTGAAGACTGTAATTTTGTATTGCATTGCTGGGGATCGCGGCGTATCAAGAACGCGGGTAAAATGAAAACTCCACTTCGTCAGAAGAAATGGTCCCTGGGTAAGCTCGTCCATCTGCTTGTTGTTTCAGCAATGTTTCTCCTTTTTTTTGAAACAGCGCATCGTGCCGGACTCCATCGTCTACAGTGATTCGTTACCCAGCTATAATGCTTTGGATGTTTCCGGCTTCCGGCATCTGCGAATCAATCATTCCAGGTTGTTTGCCGCCGGTAAAAACCACATCAATGGCATCGAGAATTTCTGGAATCAAGCCAAGCGCCACTTGCGTAAATTTAACGGTGTGCCCAAAGAACATTTCCCCCTATTCTTAAAGGAATGCGAGTGGCGCTTTAACAACCCAAACCCACAAACGCAATTGAAGCAATTAAATCAATGGGTTCAGCAATCCTTAACCTGGTTATCTAGGACAGCCCCTTATTTTATCAAGGGATGCCAAGGATGCTGGAATTTGAGATCGAACTGAGTCGGAAGGAAGTCATCACGGCTGCCGAAAGGAAGTTGTCGCGCCCATTAGCAGCAGGTGAGCGCGTAGGAATTCAGCGCATAGACTCGTTGCTGCGACTGAAATTTTATTGCCACGCTTTCAAGTCTCCAAATTATCCACCAACCAAGGTGTTGGCGGATTTGGCGAGTTTTGCCCACCATCAGTCTCAAAAGTTTTGCGGAGCAGCGGCGCGTTGGAGCCGCGACCGGATTTAATCAAGTCACGCCCTACCCATGCGGTAAATTATCATTCCTTTAGAGGCTCTTAATGGCCGCTTAATGTGACATGCGTAGGATTCTCAGCATGAAAGACTCGTTCAACTTGCATGGTTCTATGCTCGCGATGGCGTTGGTCGGCGGCGTGACGCAACAGGTGCTGGCGGCGGACGGGGCGTCGAGCGGGGCAATCTGGTTTTCGTGCTCCTGTGCGCTTAACGCGCTGACCGGATTACCGATGGTGCAGTTTCGCAAAGTTCACGCGGGCGACCGCTAACCAACGTCTTCATCGCCAATGCAAAACCAAGTGAAGCGGAATCCGCAGTGATCAGAAATCGTTGCGCCAGAGTTCGATTTCAACGGGCAGATTCATTTGCCGGTGCAAATCTTTTCCACTTCCCGCCGCGATATACTTTGACCCTTGCCGCAACTTTTTTTAGCCTCCGGCGTTCAGTCTTTCGTACAAAACGAGAATCCATGGCGTTTAACTCAGTCAAAATCCTGTTTGCCTCCGTCCTCGGAGTGATGCCCGACCAGTACGAGGAGGTGCAAAAGGCTTGGCGCGTCGCCGTGGAGAACGGCTCACAGGACTCGTTTCTATCCTTTCTCGCCCGGGAACTCGGCCTGCCCGAGGATGCTTTTCTCCAGCGCCTGGCCTCCGGTTTGAACTGGCCGTTCGTCGAACTCGCTAAAACCACCGTCGAGAACGAGGCGCGCGGCAAGATTTCCACCAAGGTCGCCTTCCAATACAACGTCATGCCCGTCGCCATGAAGGACGGCGCGGTGCAAGTGGCGGTGAGCAATCCGTTCGACAACGCCATGCTCAACGCCGTGCGCTTCGACGCGCATGGCCCGGTGCAATTTGCGCTCTCGCCCAAGGCTGAGATCGAGAAGGCACTCAAGAAGTATTACGGCGTCGGCGCGGAAACGATCGACGAGATGGGCGAACAAGCGCCCGAAGAACTCGAACTGGCGGTGGACAAGGAAATCACCGAAGGCGACCAGGAAGCCAGCGTCATCCGCTTCGTCAACCAGGTCATCTGGGAAGCGTTCAAGGATCGCGCCACGGACATCCACCTCGAACCGCAGGAGGACGAACTCCGCATCCGGTACCGCATTGACGGCATTTTGCATCAGACGCCGATGCCGCCGCAGTTGAAGCGGTTTCAGGCCGCGATCATTTCCCGCATCAAGGTGATGAGCGGGATGAACATCTCCGAGAAGCGCCTCCCGCAGGACGGACGCATCAACGTCCGCATCAAAGGCGAGGAAATTGACATCCGCGTCTCCACTGTGCCGACGGTCTATGGCGAATCCGTTTCGCTCCGCTTGCTGTCGCGCGGCAAAATCTTTCTCAGCCTCGACAAACTCGGTTTCGCGCCGATGGACGAGGCGGCGATCCGCGAAATCATCGTCAAGCCCCACGGCATTTTGCTCGTCACCGGTCCGACCGGTTCGGGCAAATCCACGTCGCTCTACGCGATGCTTTCGACGATCAACTCGATCCAGAAGCGTATTATTACGGTGGAAGAGCCCGTCGAATACGAACTCAAGGGCATCAACCAGATCGCGGTGCGCCCCGAGATCGGCCTCACGTTTGCGATGGGCCTGCGTCACATTCTCCGCCAGGACCCGAATGTGATCATGGTCGGCGAAATCCGCGACTTGGAGACGGCAGAAATCGCCATCCGCGCCGCGCTTACCGGTCACTTGGTGTTCTCCACGCTGCACACGAACGACGCGCCCAGCGCGTTCACGCGGTTGATTGACATGGGCATCGAGCCGTTCCTCGTGGCGTCCTCGGTCGAAGGCATCATGGCGCAACGCCTCGTCCGCACGATCTGTCCGGTCTGCAAAACGGAGCAACAAGTCGAGCGCAGCTATCTCAAGAAGATTGGGTTTCCGGAAGCGGACATGGACTCGACCAAGTTCATGCGCGGCGTTGGTTGCGAATCCTGCCGGCAGCAGGGTTATCAAGGCCGGCTGGCGATCTACGAATTGCTCGTGTTGAACGAAGCGTTGCGCCCGCTGGTCTTGAGCCGCGCGGCGTCCTCGACCATTGCGCAACGCGCCATCGAGCAGGGGATGCGCACCCTGCGCGACGACGGATGGAACAAGGTGCGCAACGGCATCACGACCATCGAAGAAGTTCTGCGCGTCACGCAGATCGAGGAGCATCTCGATGCGCTCAACAACGCCGAGAAGCCCGGCAGCCGGGTGAAGAGCTTAACCCCGTAATTTTCCAAGATGGCCCGCCTGCATTCATGCAATGTCCTCAAGAGCACCGGCAACGACCGGCAGCTCTGGCAATTCAATGCCCAGGGAAATTTTCCGCTCGCCCGCGAACAAAAGGCGGTCGGCGGCGAAGTGTTGTCGGCCAGCCTGGCGCACAAGAGTTGGCCGCAGCTCTGGCAGCCGCGGTTGAACATCGCGTTGCTGCCGCCGGACAGTGTGTTCTTCCGCGTCGTGCATCTGCCGCCGAGCAATTTTGCCGAGACGCTTTCGATGGTGGAGTTGCAGTTGGAAAAACTCTCACCGATCCCCACGGGGCAGGTGGTGTGGAGCGTGTATGTCCTGCCCACCCCGGCCGAGGCGGCGGCAACCGATCTGCAGACCCTGATCGTCACGTTCGTCGAACGCAAGGTGGTGGAGGATTTTCTGGGCCAACTTGAGACGGCCGGCTACCTCGCGGATCGCATCGAATTGAGCGCGTTGGATCAGATTGCCGCCGCCAAGATTGACGGCAACGGCGCGTGGATTTACCCCGGTGCCAGCGGTGGTCCGGACACGGCGTTGGTCGCCTGGTGGTATGGCGGCAAATTGCACAGCTTGAATCCGGTCACGATGCCGGCGGCCGGCGATCGCGCGGAATCACTCAAGGAACAGCTGGCGCAGATGGCGTGGGCGGGCGAACTCGAAGGCTGGCTCACCGCGTTGCCACAATGGACTTTGGTGGCGGACGACGAAGCGGCGGCGCAATGGGAAGCGCCATTGAAGCAGGGCTTGGATGCGCCCATCCGGCAGGTGGCCACGCTCCCGTCCGCGGAACTCGCCGCGCTGACGGCCAAACGTGCCGCCACCGCCGATGTCAAAGCCAATCTCATCCCGCCGGAGTTCGCGACGCGGTATCGCAATCAATTCTTCGACCGGCTGTGGATCCGCGGCGTGTTTGCCGTGGGTGCTATTTATTTCTTTATCGTCGGTATCTATATCGCGGCGGTGAGCGTGCAGGATTATCGCGTCGGCGCGGTGGAGGCGCGGGTGGAAGGGCTGAGCGAAGACTACACGAACGCGCTGCAACTCAAGGCGCGTTTGCAGGTGCTCAAGACCCGCGAGGAACTCAAGTTCGCCGCGCTGGATTGTTGGAAGGTCACGGCGGAACTGCTGCCCGAGACGCTGACGCTGGAGAGCTTCGGGTTTTCCGACGGGCGCAAGCTGGCGCTGAGCGGCACGGCCCCGGCAGATTCGGTCGGGGACGTGAACAAATTCTACGGTGAAATCCGCAAGGCGACGGCCAACAACCAGCCGATGTTCGATTTCAACAAGGGCCAGCCACTCAGCACGCGGGCCGGCCCGGGGGGCCTGGTGAACTGGAATTTTGGGCTGGAACTCAAACGAACGGAGGCTGATTGAAAGATTACCTCGCCAAGATCAGCGCCCAGTTTTCCCGGCTCAGTTCGGCGGAGCGGTGGCTCATCATCAGCGTCATCGTCGTGGTGTTCGCGGTGGTGAATTTCTGGTTCATTTTCCCGCGGTTTGATGATTGGAACAAACTCGGCAAGCGCATGAAATCGGCGCAGGCTACATTGCAGACCTTCGAGGAGGCCATTGACCAGAATGGCGTCGTGCGCGCCCAGATCGCCAAGATGGAAGGCGAGAACGCCGCGGTGCCGGCGGAGGATCAGGCGATCAATTTCCTGACCGCGATCCAGAACCAAGCCGTCTCCAGCCGCGTCAGCATCATCGCCAACAACTCGCTGCCACAACGCACCAATCAGTTTTTCCTCGAACGTATTCAGTCGCTCACCACGAGTTCGGTCGAGGAGCAATTGGTGGATTTCCTTTACCACCTCGGCGCGGGTAATTCCCAGATCCGGGTGCGGGCACTGTCCATCCGGCCCGATCCGCAACGCCAGGCGTTGAACGCCACGATCAATCTGCTCGCCAGTTTTCAGAAGAAAGCCCCGGCCAAGTCCGCGGCGCCCGCGCCGGCCAAACCCGCGCCCGCGCCGGCACCGGCGGCAACCAAGACTAACACCACCAAGGTCGTCACCAACAAACCGACGGCCCTTCCGGCGCCCAAGCCCGGCCCGCCCGCGCCCACCAATAGCGCCAAACCTTCAACGCCCAAAAAGTAATGAACGCGAAACTTCTTTTCCTCGCTCTGCTCCTGACCGCACCCGGTCTGCGGGCGCAAACCGCCCCCGGCACGAATGGGTTGACCCACGAGGAAGTCCTGCGCCGCGCCACCAGCAATTCCGTGCCGGCGGCCGGCCCGAACGCCAGCGCCAGTGACGCCGCGCGCAATGCGGCGATGGAAGCCCGGATTGCCCAGTTGCGCGCGCAATCGGCGACCAATCGTCCGCCCGCCGCGCGACCCAATCGCAGCGTTCCGTCCGTAAACACGCCCGTGCCACCAGGTCCTGGCGCTGCTGCGGTGCCGGCAGCCTTGCCGGCGGCGGAGTCCGGTCTTTCGCTTCCTCCCGAGCTGGGCAACGTGGTCATCCGGCCTCCCGCCAGTGCCGACACGATCCCCGATGCCGATCGGATCATGGAAAAACTGAGCATCAACTGGACGGCCGCTTCGCTCGAAAACGTGTTGGAGATTTATGCCGAGTTCGTCGGGCGCAACCTGCTGCGGCCGGCCACGCTGCCCAAGGCGGAAATCGTCCTCAAGCAGACCACGCCGCTGACCAAGCTGGAAGTGGTGCGCATGATCGAAGCCGCTTTGTATCTCAACCAGGTTTCCGTGGTGAATGTCGGCGAGAAGTTTGTAACCGTGATTCCAACTGCCGAGGCGTTCAAGATTCCGGGAGCAATCAATACCGACGACTTTCGCACCTTGCCGGACTTGGGTCCGATTATGACCCGGATTGTGCAACTGAAATACACCAAGCCCAGCGAAATGGTGCAGATCCTGACGCCGTTCGCCAGCGGCACAGCGGCGAGTCCGATCATGCCGCTGGACAGCAGCGGGATGCTGGTCTTGCGCGACAACGTGGCCAACGTGAAACGCATGTTGGAGATGATTGAGAAGGTGGACACGGTGGCGCAGTCGGAGATCATCTCCGAAGTCATCCCGATCAAATTTGCCAAAGCCGAAGAAATCGCCAGCGCGCTCAGCAGTGTCGGTGGCGGCAGCGGCGGCACCGTGGGAACGCGCGCCTCGACCACCGGTGTCACAGGGGCGACCGGCGGTAACCGCCCTGGCACCATCGGTTCTTCCAACCCCTACGGCGGCCAGCCCAACATGCCGGGAGCAGCGAGCAGCACGCCGACGCCTTCCTCGAATCAAACATTCGGCGACCGGGTGCGCAATCTCATCACCAAAGCCGGGCAATCCGGTGACCTCACGATTCTCGGCACGACGAAGATCATCGCGGACATCCGCTCCAACTCGCTGCTCGTGTTCGCGTCGCGGCAGGACATGGAGATGATCAAGGACATCATCGGCAAGCTGGACGTGGTGCTCGCGCAAGTGCTCGTGGAAACAGTCATCATGGATGTGTCCCTCGGCAGCGCGCTCAATTTCGGTGTCTCCGCCATCCAACCTCCGGCCACGAGGGGCACTTTCACCGGTGCCGGCGGGATGAATGCCAACAAGTTCTTTGATTTCCAGAATGGCTCCACTACCAATGGTTTGGGTCAGTTGCTCGGCAGCGGCTTGCGCTACTTCGGTAATTTTAATGATGACATTTACGTCACCGTCGAGGCGATGGCCCAGGATGGTAAGGCCAACGTGATCCAGAAGCCGCGCATCCAGACCTCACACGCGACGCCGGCCTCGATCTTCATCGGTGAAACCGTGCCCTACATCAGCGGCACGTATTACAATTACAGCGGTTCGCCCAGTTCCTCCTACCAGCAGTTGAAAGTCGGGATCGGGCTGGATGTCACCCCGTTCATCAACGCCGACGGTTTGGTGGTGATGAAAATCGTCGAGACGATTGATGAAGTCGGTGAATCTGTGAAAATTGACGGCAACGACGTGCCCAAGACCACCAGTCGCTCGCTCTCCGCCGAGGTGGCTGTCCGGGACAAGGAAACCATCCTGCTCGGTGGTTTCATCCGGAATCGTGATGCTTCATCCAAATCCGGCGTTCCCATCCTGAAGGACATCCCGTTGCTCGGGTGGCTGTTCCGTTCCAGCAACAGCCAGAAGGAACGCAAGGAACTCATCGTCTTGATGCGGCCCAGCGTCTTGTACACGCCCGCGGAAGCGGCCGTGCAGGTGGACATCGAGAAGGAACGGCTGCCGGGCGTGCGCGCCGCCGAGCGGGAACTGGATAAGATCGAATTGCAACAGTCCCGCAAGGAGCGCAAGAAAACCCCGGTCAAGCCCGTCGCGCAAAAACCGGCCCCGACCCATTTCGACCAGCCGACGCCCTTCACCCCGGAGGAGGAGCAATTGCTGCGCGAATCCCAGCCAGTCCCGCAGCCATAACCGGTCAGCAGGTTTCGGTTCTTAATCGTAATCTTAATCTCCTGTCGGCTGAGATTATGATTAGAACCGTTTTCAAAAAGAATGTCGGGAACGAAATCCCCGCACCCGGCCTGCGGCCACCCTCTCCCCATCGGATGGGGAGAGGGATGGGGTGAGGGGCGGTTCGCATGGTGGAGGGTTTCGACCTTCATTTTGGTATGCGCTCTAAGAAGAAGATTCAGGCGTGTTTTCAAAATGATTTATTTGGTGAGTTGGGTGCAGCAAGTGGAATGGTTGGTTGCTCGCCCTCACCCCGGCCCTCTCCCCCGGGAGAGGGGGACACGCTCGCTGCGGCTGGACGAATTGGCGTTGGCGGGTTTTACCACGTCCAACGACCGAGCCTAAAAGGGTGGTGCTATGCTGCTCCCTCTCCCCGGGGAGAGGGCCGGGGTGAGGGCGAGCGTGGCACTGATTTCATGGCGGGATGCCTTGCACCCCAGCGCCGCTGGAAAACATTTTGAAAACACACTCTAAGCCGAGACCATGCAGTAGCAACTCCTTGTGCCTCACGCCAAGGGCGCGAAGGACGCAAAGAAAACCAGAGGGATTAAACGCCGCCATAGCGCACCCCAATCAGTGCCAGCAACGGTGCCAGGAACACGACCGAAACTTCCCCCCTTTGCGTCCGCTGCGTCCTTGGCGTGTGGCACAATTGATCTTCAACGGCATGGTTTCGGCTAAGAGGTGAAGGCCATGCCGACCGTCACGCTTGCCCGTCATGCGATGGCCACCCGTTTCGAGGTGGTGTTGCCTGGCGACAACGAAGCCCTCCTGCGGGCCGCGGCCGAGGAAGCCTTGGCCGAAGTCGAACGGTTGGAAAATCAACTCAGCCTCTATCGTCCCGGCAGCGAGATCGCGCAGTTGAATGCCCGCGCGGCGCAGGAGGCGGTGCAGGTTTCCCCCGAAGTCTTCGCGCTGTTGCAACACGCCGCCCAACTCTCCGCTGAAACCCAGGGCGCGTTCGACATCACCATCGCGCCGCTGGTGCGGTGCTGGGGCTTCATGGGCAGCAGCGGGCGACTGCCGACATCCGCTGAGGTTGAATCCGCGAAGGCGTTGGTCGGTATGGACAAGGTATTGCTCGATGCTCGCGAACGCACGGTGCGCTTTAGCCGTCCGGGCGTGATGCTGGACTTGGGCGCGATCGGCAAGGGCTACGCCATCGAGCGCGGGCTGGAAATTTTGCGCGAAACCGGAGTGGCGAGCGCGTTGTTCCACGGCGGCACCAGCACGGTGGGAGCAATCGGTTGCCCGCCTGATGCCGATGCCTGGCGCGTGGCGGTGAACCTCCCGACGACGGACGGAAGCGCGCGGCGGCAGGAATTTCACCTGCGCGATGTCGCCATGTCCGTATCCGCCGGGGCGGGGCGCATGTTCACTTCTCAGGGCCAGACATTTGGTCATGTGCTTGATCCGCGCACCGGACAACCGGTGGCGCACGCCACGCTGGCGGTGGTGGTGACGCCAAAGGCAACCGAGACGGATGCGTTGTCCACGGCGTTGCTGACGTTGGGAGCGGCTGGGCAAACGCTGATCGCCGGCTTGCGGGCCGGCCTGCGGACGTTGGTGGTGGATGCTGCGGGCGTGGCAACCGATTTAGAGCGTGTAACAGAATGAGAATGACCGTTGCTGGTAGGGCGCGTCAGTCCCTGCGCGCCGTTCCGTGCCAGCCAGCCGCCGGCGCGCAGGGACTGACGCGCCCTACCAGCCAAAACAAACAGTTCATTTTGATACCGGCTCTAGGCTGAACAGCGGAAAAATTATTTTCCCGCCGGAGTTGCCATGGCCTGCGCCCAGTTCATCGCGCTGCGCTTCACCCAACCAAGCCGATGGTTGTCATCGGTCACCTGCAACCACTCGTCCTTGTGATCCAACACGCGGAGTTCCGCGCCGTCGTGGGCCGTGAACGCACTGGGTGCTTCGTCCAACGGACTGTTGCGGATGGTGGCGTCGGCGACGGTGACGATGCCGATGAATTGCGAATGGTTCTGATGAATTGCCAGCCGGGTGCCCACAAAAATGACGAGCGTCGCGATGATGGAAGCGAGCGTCCATGGTCGCAGCGCCGGCGTAAGCGCCGGTTTGATGCAGCGGGCGATGAAGAGGCCAAGCATCACCCAGATGGCGGCGGTGGTCAGGGTCGCCCACTCATTGGCGGTCAGGGTGGCGAGCCAGGTCTGCCAGCGGGCGGGAGTCACGCGCGGACCTTGCACGCGGTTGCGGGCAAACTGCAGATTCGCGCGGATGTCGGGATCGCGCGGGGCGAGTTCCTGCGCATCGCGATAGGCCGCAATCGCGTGGCCGATCTGGCCCGCTTTGAAGTGCGCGTTGCCGAGATTGAAATACAGCGCGGGCGAAACCGAACCGCCCGCGATGATCTGTTCGTAAGCCGTCGCGGCTTCGGCAAATTTGTTCTGCGCGTAGAGTTTGTTCGCCGCGTCGAAACTGGCTTCTAAATCATTGGCAGCGAAAGCTCGAAAAGTTCCACTCAGGAGGAAGAGGAGGAGAATAGTGATGACGCTCGCCCTCACCCTGACCCTCTCCATGAACCCTTGGGAACATCCAACATCCAACCTTGAACCCTCAACACCCAATGCCTGACCAAGCGGCGCTCCTTGGAGGTTCGAGGTTGGGGGTTGGATGTTGGATGTTTTCCGTCGGTTCAGGGGGTCAAAGCGTGAAATCCCATTTGGGAGAATTATCTTCCCCAGGGAGAGGGGACAGCAGTTGTTCGCTCGCTGAAAGTTTAGAATCTTCTGAGCCGCTGACCGCGTCGGACTTGCCGAAGAGCGGGGAGCGTTTCCCCCTCTCCCCAGGGGAGAGGGCCGGGGTGAGGGCGAGCGTTTCAACAAAGCAAATGTCTTGGCGCTCATGCCTTCACCTCGTCGAGTTTGCGCAGCGCGTTTTCCAGCTTCGGGATGATCGCCGCGAGTTCCTGACTGGATTTGATGGGAGCGTAACGGGCGAGGTTGGTGGCCTGAAACAACTCGTGCAATTCGTTCAGCGTCGAGTCCGGCAGGCCGCGCGGGCGAAGCTTGTCGTCAATCACCGCCTCGGTGATGGCGGAGGCGGGCAAGTCGAGTTGAGCGCCGATTTTTTCCTGCAAGAGCCGCATAAGTTCGGCAAAGAACGCATCGGACTGGTTCTGCGCCGCGTGGGTCCGCAGGCGTTCCAACCCGGCGTGAATCGCTGCTGCGACCTGTCGCTGCCGGCGCAAACGCGGATTATTCGCCAGCGCATCGGTGCGTTTGCGCCAGACGATGAAGCCAACCAACGCGAGGGTCGGAGCGAGGTTCAAGGCCATGTATGTGCGCGTGAAACCGGTGGCGCGGTCGCGCGGCGTGACAGTGCCAAGGCGTTGTTTGATGGGCACGATGTCCACCTGTGCCGGGGCCGCATCGCTCGAACTGGTTTTAGTCGTCGCCGCGATGGTGGGCGCGACAACGACGCCACCGGGACGGATGGTGAGCTTGGTGGCGGGGTGGGTGAGGGTGTGAAAGGTTTTCGTCTCGGGGTTGAAGAACGAGAACGAGAAGGGCGGCAGTTCCTGGATGTCGGCGCTCTCGGGCGAGATGATTTGCTCGAATGTTTTTGTGCCTTGCAACCCCAAGGCATCCGTCGTTTCGAGATTGGCGGTGGGGGGATAGGATTTGAAATCACCCCATGCGGTCTGTTCCGGCAGCATCAAGCCGCTCAAAGCGCCGCGTCCGCTGATTTGCACGCGCACGGTGATCGGATCGCCGGTCACCACATTCGTCGGCCCGACGTTGACGTTCATCGTGTAATTTCCCACCGCGCCGGTGAAGTTCGCCGGGGCGTTTTCCTTCGGCACCGGGGTCACTGATAAATTTTTCGGATCGCTGGAGAAGGACGCCTGGGCGCTCTGGCGATAACGCCCGAAGAAATCCTGCTGACCGCCATAAATGACCACGCTGCCGGCCAGCGGGCCGACGGTCAACTGGCCGCTCTTGACCGGAGTCAGGGTGAAATTGAACGGCAGGACGTTGTAGGTGGCGTTGCCGACGCGCCGTTGGAATTGGGCGGCCCGGTTCAACGCCCCGGCATTGTAGCCGTCCCCGCTGACGGAAGGGATTTGCAGGTCGCTGATGTTCCCGATCTCGGTGCGGAGATAAAGGCGCGCTTCCGCCACGAGAATTTCGCCGAGGAACATCTCCCGTTTTGGCAGGGCGAGCCAGAGGAAGACCTGGTTGGTGCCGAATTCGGCGGGCGGCGAATTCGGGTCTTCCCTGAGCACCTTGAGCGTGAGCGGCGCGCTGGAAAGTTTTTGCCCGGCCACTTCGAGATTGAATCCGGGGATGATAATGTCGCCGATCTGTTCGGTGACAAACGGCACGGCAAAAGTCTGGACGATCTGGGTTTTGCCATCCGGCCCGGTGGAGGAGTTGAAGCCCGACGAGCTGCCGCCAATCGTTCGCAAGCCCGGGATGGCGGGCAGCCGGGGCATCCCGCCGGTTTGCACGCCTTCAAATTTGAAGGTCAGAGTGACGTTTTCCCCGAGGATAACGGTGTCGCGGTCCAGCGAGGTGGTGAAGGTGGCCGCCCAGGCAGGAGTGAGCAGGAACAGCGCGCAGCAAAGGAGCAAGCCGCGCGCGAGCCGCGCGTTGCGTCGGTGTTTAACTAGCGTTTTCCACAACAGCCTTTCCATGTTGGCCGCACAGTTTTGTCGGATGCCGCGTCCGGCGCAAGCGCGCGTTCGCAACACTTTGCCGGACGTAGAAATGGACAAGCGGGCCGGGATTTTGTTCGGAAGAAAATGATGGAGCGCGACTGTGTCTGCAGGACCAGTCGCAGCAGGGTGACGGGTGATAAACCGTGGCAGGCCTGTGGTGGGCTGGTGAACCCACGCTTGCTGCGGCTGGGCTTTGCCACAGCCGCGCTCCGTTCTTGGCAACGACGACTGCAACCTTCAAGCTTGCCGCCGTGTCGGAGCAAACCACGATCCAGATCAAACAGCTTCTCGCCACGCCCGAGCCACCCGCGCTCGGGCCGCAGCCGCGTGCGGGCGTGCTGACTGAGGCGACGCTGAATGCGCGGCTAGATTCGCTGTTTCGCGAAACCAAGCTCCCGCCCAGGCAACAGGAACTCATCCGCTCGCTGCTGTTGCTCTGGCACGATCATCTGGACGCATCGCACAATATCTCGCAGGGCATTGAGAACGCGGGCGGCAGTTTCGTCCACGCCATCATGCACCGGCGCGAACCGGATTATTGGAACGCCAAGTATTGGTGGCGGCGTGTCGGCGCGCATCCGGTGTATCCTGAGATTGCCAAACAAGTGGCAGAACTGTTGAAGCAAGGCAGAGCAGGGGAGTTGGCGACGAAACTTTTGCCCGGCGGCAAATGGGACGCATGCGCCTTCGTGGATGCGTGTGAAGCAGCGGCTGGTTCTTCGGAGCGCGAAGCATTGCTTCGCGAGATTCAGCGCATTGAGACGGAGGTTTTGCTGGAATTTTTTCTGGTCTGATGAATTTGAAGCCGCAGATGAACACCGATGAACACAGATGCCAAAGGGTAGGGCGCGTCACTCCGTGCGCGCCGCCTTGCTGGAATGAACGCCTTCTGGTTTACGCCGACGGCGCGCAGGGGACTGACGCGCCCTACCAGCCATGAGCCAGACCACCACCATTCTCAACGCTGTCGTCCCCGTTTTTGCCGTGATGGGGCTTGGCGTGATCATCCGCAAACTCAACTGGCTCACGGAGGAGGCGGATAAAAGCCTGATGCGCATTTGCGTAAATGTGCTGCTACCGTGTCTCATCCTCGACAAATCCCTCGGCAATCCCGCGCTGTCGCAGGCGAGCAATCTGTTGCTCGCGCCGTTGCTGGGATATGCAGTGACCGCGCTCGGGATGTTGCTCGCGTTCTGGGCCAAGCCGCTGCACGGCTTGCGCGAAGCGACGGAGCAACGCACGTTCGCTGTGTCCGTGGGGATGCATAATTACGGCTATGTGCCGTTGCCGCTCGCGTTGCTGTTGTTCGATCAAGCCACGGCGGGTGTGTTGTTCCTGCACATCATCGGCGTGGAGATGGCGATGTGGACGCTGGGCGTGATGGTCTTGTCCGGCGGCACCGTGCGTGATTGGCGCAAGCTGCTCAACATGCCGCTCGTCGCCATCGTGCTGGCCGTTGTCATCAATGGCCTCGGTTGGGACGCGCATGAACCACAAGTCGTCAGCACGGGAATTCATTGGCTGGGTGGGTGTGCGATTCCGTTGGCGTTGATCCTCATCGGCGCGATCATGGCGGATCACATCGGCGAGTTTCATTCCGCCAACGGCTGGCGCGTCATTTCGACGGCGGTGTTGTTGCGGATCGGCGTGTTGCCCGTGCTCTTCCTGATCCTGGCGAAGTTTATTCCGATGACGACGGAACATCAACGCGTGCTCGTGCTCGAAGCCGCGATGCCGACGGCGGTGTTCCCCGTGGTGCTGGCAAAACTTTACAAAGGCGATCCCGCCACAGCCATGCGCGCGGTGCTCAGCACGGCGGTGGTGTCGCTCGTGACCATTCCGCTGTGGATCAAGTTTGGGATGAAACTGGTGGGGCTTTGAGGTGGGGCTTGCAGTCCCCTGCGCGCCGCTTTTTGAAACGAGCGCGTCTTGCTTTGCCACGACGGCGCGCACGGAGTGACGCGCCCTGCCAATTTGTTCCCGGTTACACACGTTCTGTGAATGTGGAATTGACGCTGTCGTCAGCCGGATGAAAACTCGCACCCGTGAATTCGTTCCATCCGCAACCACGACACGTTCCGTGGTCCACGCGCCTGACCGCTTTGTTTGGCAGCGGATTTCAACCGTTCGGTTGGTTCTTCTTCGGTTTCGGAATGATCTTCGCCTTCGTATTCGTCGGGAGTGCGGACTTGAGTTCAGTGTTCAAGTTTCGCGGAACACTGGAAAAAGCCGAAGGCGTCATCGTTTCCAGTGAGAAGAGCAATTATTCCGAAGGCGGCTCCCGTCGCGGCGGTCGGCGGGGCACGCCGATTTATCGGCACGATTACACGTTTCAAGCCGGGGGCGTTACACGGCAAGGCGTCTCGTATTCCAAAGGCGGGGCGCTAACGGTGGGCCGGAAGGTGCAGGTTGAATTTCCCCAAGGCCAGCCCGGGACTTCCCGCATCCGCGGCATGAGAACCGCGCCGTTCGGGCCGGTGGTGTTGTTCGTGTTGATCTTTCCGCTGGCGGGTTTGGGCCTGGCGGTGCCCGGATTGTTCAGCGGTTGGAAAAATCTGACCTTGTTGAAGCGGGGCGAACTGGCGCGCGGCCGGTTGATTGAAAAGAAGAAGACCAACACGCAGGTCAACAAGCAGTATGTTTACAAACTGACGTTTCAATACACCGATCAGTTCGGGCAACCGCATCAAGTGCAAACCAAGACGCATCGCCCGGAAAAGCTGGAGGACGATGCGGAAGAACGGCTGTTGTATGACCCGCTGCGCCCGAGCCGGGCGGTTTTTGTGGATATGCTGCCGGGTGCGCCTGAGATTTCTGAGGAAGGGAACGTGGCAGGCGTGCGCATCAAATCACTGCTCGGTTCAATCCTGCCGCCGATGATCGCGTTGCTGGTTGTGGCGGGTGGTTTGGTGCTGAAAGCTCTCTGAGGTGTGGGAAAGCGGCGGTGAACGCGCCGCAGTCCAGACGCTTCGCGCGGTTTGGAGACGTTCGGCAATCGCGAAGCGTCTGGAGTGCGGTGGCTTTAGCACCGCTCGCGCGCGCCTAACGTTTCACTTTCAACACCGCTGCCACCAAACCCTCCATCGTATGCTGCTTGGCTTCGACGGTCGGTTTCAGGCCGATGGCTTCGAGGGCTTTGGTGGTTTCGGGGCCGATGGAGGCGAGTTTGGTTTGCGGAAACTTTTTCAGCAGCGCGGGCAGGTTGAAGCGCGCGTGAAAATGTTCCACGGTCGAGCCGCTCGTGAACGTGATCCAGTCCGCGCCGGCTTCGAGGAGTTTTTCGCTGGCGGGCGTGGCGCTGGTGGATTCGCCCACGGTTTGATAGACGGGGATGTCGTCCACGATTGCGCCGAGTTCTTCGAGGGCTTTGGGCAGATCGGGGTTCGCCTTTTCGGCGCGGAGCAGACAAATCTTCAGGTTCTCGATGGTTTCAAACTTGTCGAATTCCTTCGCGATCTTGGTGCCGAGGGCTTCGTCGGGCATCAGGTCCACTTGCAGATGCAGGTCGCGGAGTTTCGCGGCGGTGGCCGGGCCGACGGCGGCAATCTTCACACCGCCGATGTCGCGCAGGTCTTGGAACGCGCGGAAGAAGTATTCAAAGAACGAGCTGACGCCGTTTGCGCTTGTGAACACGAGCCAGTCGTAGGATTTCAATTCGAGCATCGCGTCCATGAGATGCTGCGGCTGCGAG
Organism: uncultured Bifidobacterium sp.; assembly: GCA_964594985.1. Taxonomy (GTDB): domain Bacteria; phylum Verrucomicrobiota; class Verrucomicrobiia; order Limisphaerales; family JADLHS01; genus JADLHS01. The sequence goes on along the minus strand of CAZQNQ010000013.1, from coordinate 95,462 downwards.
GGCACGGTGGTCTTGATGCACGGAATCTCCAGCACGTCCGCACCGAGTTCGGTGAATTGCTGCGCGAGTTCGGCGGCCTGGGCCTGGGCGCGGGTGACGACGATGCGCTGGCCAAAGAGCGGGCGTTGCTCGAACCAGTTGAGTTTCTTCCGCAGCTTCACGACGTCGCCGATGATGGTGACGGTGGGCGGCGGCAATTTGGTTTTCGCGGCGAGCGCGCCGATGTCGGCGAGCGTGCCGATGAGCGATTGCTGGCGACCGGTCGTGCCCCAACTGACCATGGCGACGGGCGTGGTCTTGGCCATGCCGTTGGCGACGAGCGTTTGCGCGATCTGGCCGATGTGTTCCGTGCCCATCATCACGACTTTCGTGCCGGGATTCTTGGCTTCGGCGGCCCAGTTCACGGGGCAATCTTTGGCGGCGGGATCTTCGTGGCCGGTGAGGATGGTGAGTTGCGAGCAATGATCGCGGTGCGTGAGCGGAATGCCGGCGTAATTGGGCACGGCGGCAAACGCGGATACGCCGGGCACGATTTCGAAGGGGATTTTCGCATCGTGCAGGCGCTCGGCTTCCTCGCCGCCGCGACCGAACACGTAGGGATCGCCGCCTTTGAGGCGCACGACGGTTTTGCCTTCGCGCGCTTTGGCGATGAGTTGTTCGATGACGTCGGGGCGATTGTCCTTCGCGTCTTTGGCGCGGCGTCCGCCGAACAGGATTTCCGCCGTGGCGGGCGCGAGTTTGAGGAGGGTAAGGTTGACCAATGCGTCGTAAATAACGACGTCGGCGCGGCGGAGCAATTCCGCGCCGCGCAACGTGAGCAGGCTGGCATCACCGGGACCAGCGCCAACCAAATAAACTGTGCCTGTCTTGTTCATCCGACGGGCATGGTAGCGGGCGCGGGGAGACTGGGCAAAGGAAAGTAGTGAAGGGGCAGGGGAAACATCCAACGTCCAACACTCAACACCCAACATCCAATGAGGGCCACGCGGAGAAGCCTTGGATGTTGGGCGTTCGATGTTCGGTGTTGGATGTTTTACTTTCTATTGCAAATGTTCCCCAATGAGGCAGCCAACTTTTTCCAACGTGCGGGTTTCCTCGGCGGTGTATTCGTAGGGGCGTTGCGTGCCGATGCCGAGCGTGCCGGTGATTTTGTCGCCGGTGCGGATGGGGACGCAGAGCGCGCCGCCGACGCCGGTTTGTTTCGCACCGGGTTTGGCGATGCCGCTGGTGTCGGTTTGGAGATTGCACATGGTGACCGGGCCTCCGCGTGCGACAGTTTCCCCGGCGATGCCTTTGCCGACAGGGATCGTTTTCACCACATCGAGCATGAACGGCGGCAAGCCGACCTGCGCGGTGAGGTGGAGGAGTTGTTTCTCCACGTCGAGTTTGTGGATCGTGCCGGTCTCGGATTTGAAGGCGGTTAGGACGAGTTTCAGCGCTTCGGACAAAACGGTTTCTGCGGTGCTGTCGCTTTGGAGCAGCGCTTTGATTTGAGCGAGCAATTCTTGCATGGTGTGAAATTTAATTTCCTTTGGCAGAACTCAAGTGCGTGCCGATGAGCTGGCCAAGCCAAACGGCGATGAGACAAAGCGCAACCGAGCCAAGAATGTTCAAGCCGGCGCGCAGCCATTGGCCTTGCTGCGCGAGGGTCAAGGTTTGCAGGCTAAACGAGGAGAATGTCGTGTAGCCGCCGCAAACACCGATCATCAGAAGCTTGCGCGCCGTGTCGCTGGCGAACCAGCCGCCGTTCGGGCCGGAACAGCCGGCGAGAATGCCGATGAGCAGCGAGCCGCTGACGTTGGCGATGAGGGTGCCCCACGGAAAGGTCTCGCCCCAACGCGCGGCACTAAGGTTGGAAATCCAAAAGCGGAGCACGCTGCCGAGCGCACCGCCGAGGGCGACCCAGAGGTAGGCGAGCGTCATGGGAGTGGTGGCTGTTGGACCGAAATCACGCTGTTTGCTTAACCGGCGCCGAAGCAAAAGTCCATCCGGGAAATGGAAAGGCTGGCGGTGAAGCCAGCCTTTCGGGGCGCGGGTGGGATGAAATTGTAACTTAGGGCTTTCTACGGAGCAAAAACGCGGCAATGCCAAGTCCAACCAATGCCATTGAGGTCGGTTCCGGGACGGCCACTGGCGCGAAAGCTGATAAATTCGCCGTTGCACCGTTGATAACCGAGCCGTTGCCAATGTTCCAATAAGGAGAATCAGTCTGGATGACCAAGGTAGCTGAACTCAATCCCGGCCCCAGAGTGGGTTGAAACAAAACATTTTCAAAATCAAAGGCAATCAAATCACTGCCTGGGCGGATGGCCCGGATCGGCACAATTCCAGTCCCATTGTAACCCACGTCAGTCAACAGGCCGGAAAAGCTATTCAGTGTTAAGCGGTCGATTGTATGCAGGCTGCCAGGGGCGGAACTTAATTGATAGGTAAAGGTCAGGCCACTGTAGGGATTGGAGGTATCCCCGCTCCAGACCGAACTGATCAGGGTGCCGCTGAACAAGACGTTATTGCCGGCATCAATTGCAGAGAATGAGACGTTGGTGGTGGCCAGCAGGCTGGCGTTGACAGGACCGGCTTCCAAGGTTGGGGTGATGAAGGTGTTTGGGCTTAGCAAAGCAGCTTTGAGCGACGTGAGCGGCAGGACAATGGCCACCAGCAGGGAGGCGGCCTTGAGCAGATACAAATTTGTTCGCATACGCATGAAACTGTTGGCTTTTGGTTCTGGCTGAATGGCCGGGCTTTAACCGGTTTCAAGGTTGAGAGGCATGAAAATGAAAATGGTTCCCCAAAATATAAAAATCTTTCAACGGATGATGGGGGGCCGGGTAGCAAACCCCGTCAGCGCCCGGGCGGAGGCACAAAACGCGGCTTGTTTTGGCGGGGCCGGTCGCGTAATTGTGTGCCGCGTTTAGCCGGGAATGAATACCACCTTGATCATCGTGCCGACCTATAATGAGCGGGAGAATCTCCCGCGCATGGTGGCCCGCTTGCTGGCGCTGCCGACGCCGGTGGACCTGCTGGTGGTGGATGACAATTCCCCTGATGGTACCGGCAAGCTGGCGGATGAACTGGCGGCCAAGCATCCCGAGGTGCATGTGTTGCATCGCACGGAAAAGAACGGCTTGGGTCGCGCGTATCTCGCGGGGTTCAAGTGGGCGTTGGAAAAGGGCTACGAATTCATCTTCGAGATGGACGGGGACTTCTCCCATAACCCCGATGATGTGCCGGCGTTCCTGGAAGCGGCGAAAGATGCCGATCTGGTGCTGGGGTCACGCTACGTGAACGGCATCCGCATCATCAACTGGCCGTTGAGCCGGCTGATGTTGAGCAAGGGCGCGGCGATGTATGTGCGGATCATCACCGGCATGCCGATCACCGATCCCACGGGTGGTTATAAATGTTTCCGGCGGCGCGCGTTGGAAGCGTTGAACCTGGAAGAAGTCAAATCCAACGGTTACAGCTTCCAGATCGAACTGACGCACAAATTGTGGCGCAATGGCTATCGGGTGGCGGAGGTCCCGATCATCTTCACCGAACGGGTGCAAGGTCACTCCAAGATGTCCGGGCACATCATCCAAGAAGCACTCATCATGGTCTGGCGGCTCTTGTTCCAGAATGGTTGTCGCCGCCGTCCGCGCGTGACCGTGAAGTGAAGGGCCGCGCCGTGGTTTAGTCCGGCTGTTGCCGCATCCGTTCCCGCAATTTTTGTAACAACGGGTCCTGCGCGGCTTCCAGGAGCCGGTCATTGGCGATTTTCAGATTCACTTCGGCGACGGGGTTATCTTTGCGGAAGAGGAAAATGGACCGCTCCAGCCAGGGCCGGGCATTGGCGTAATCGCCCGCATCAACATAATGTTGGCCGACGTGCGCGCTGGTGAAGTAACCGTTCGGGTCCAATTCATCCGCCTTCAGGAACAGCGGCTCCGCCTCATCGTGGCGGTGCAAGAAGTCCAAGACCATTCCCCAGCGCATGTAGTTGAAACCGTTGAACGGATTGTTGGTGAGGCCGCGTTGGTACCAGAGGATGGCTTGATCGGCGCGTTGTGGGAAGTCCGCTTTGCCTTCCAGGCTGGTCAGCCGGTAGATTTCGCCGAGAGCGTAAGCCGTGTCGCCATTGTGCGGTTCGATGGCGTAGGCGCGTTCCAAGGCGGCGGCTTGCTCCAGGGATCCGTTTTCCAAGGTGGCGGCGTGGCGCAACGCGAAGTTTTCCCGGCCGAGCCGGAGTGTTTGCAGTCCGATGTAACCCAGCATCGTCAGCAGTAGCACCGTGGCGAGGAGCTTGCCGGGCCAGCGCGCCGAGAACCAGAAACGGTCCGTTGCGAAGCGCCAGTGACTCGTGAGCAGGGCCATCAACGTCACGGCGACGATGGCGTTGGCGGGAATGTGCAGGTTGAAGTCCACGACGGAATGCAGTGCCAGGGCAAACAAACCCATCGCCGCGCCGAGCACGAAGGCGAATTTGTCGCTCAAGTTCGAGGCGAACACGCCGCCATCGCGCTGCACGTGCCGCCAGACCTTCACCACGCCCACCGTCAACAAGCCGAGCGCCCCGGCGACGATGCCCATGCCGATGACACCCCAGTCCGCGAGAGTATTGAGGTATTCGTTATGGGCGCGATCGGGTTGGAGTTGTACTGAGGGCGGACGATAGATCCGGAAGCGCAAGTCGTAATGGCCCGGGCCGACGCCGACCCACACATGGTCCTGCCACATGCGCACGGCGGAATCCCAGAGCACCATCCGGGTGTCGAGGTCGATCTTGCCGGCGACAAAGGAGCGGTTGAAGCGCTGTTTGAAGTAATCCGTTTTGACGTTGGCCATGAATCCGCCCACGACGAGCAGTGTCAGCAAGGCGAGGGCTGGCCAGCGAAACGACCGGTGCGACAGCAACAACAGGGCGAGACTGATCAAAGCCAGCGCCACCGCCACCCAACTGCCGCGGGACGCCGTGACGGCGATGCCGGCGATCATCGCCAACACCGCGTAGGAGATGAAAATCCGGGTCAAGGGTTTACCGCGTCCAACGAAGACGTAAGCGACCGCGAGCGGCACCAGCATTTCGAGAAAGCCGGCGAGATGGTTCGGGCAGATGTAAGTGCCGCTGCCGCGCCCCACGTAGCCGGAATGGACGTTCCAGACGAGATCGGACTTCGTTGCGAATTGGACCACGGCATAGAACGAGATGAGCACCGCGAGGCCGAACCAGGTGAAGGCGATGATTTGGGTGGATTCCTGCCGGTGCAGATTGTTCAGCACGAGGAAAAACACCGCCGTATAGACGAGAATGCGGAGCAGCTCCTGTCGCCCGATGTATTCGACATCGCAAGCCAGGTAACGTCCGATCGCATAACCCGCGAAGGCGAGCACGGCCCAGCCGAGAGGCGGGAACAGAAATTTGGGTTTCGCACTCAACCAGACGCGCGCCAGCCACAAGAGCAGGGCGGCGACGGTGAGCAGTTGGACGACGAGAAATTCCTGCAGCCGCGCCGTGGCGAAGGCGAGCGGGCTGTAAACCAGGATGCTCAGGACCAAGCCAAGGATGCCACGTTCGCACCAGCGATCGAGCGTTTCGCGGTTCATGACGATGCGGCCTCCCATTAAAACAGGCTGTAGATGAAGGGAGCGAGCGCGCTGCCCTTGGCGAAGATCACGATGGGCGCAATCCACCACTTCTTCCGCTCGCGCAGGAACTCCAGAAATTCTTTGATGATGGCTAGGCGGCTCATGGCATCGCGTGTTTCCCATCATTGCCCGGGGACAACGGCGGCGACAAGTTCATTTCTGCGTTGGCAGCCAAGTGGCCTTGTCTCTCTTTGAGTTGCTGCCAAAAGTTCTCAAGGTTGTTATGGGCAAAGGCACATCGGCTGCGAGCAGGCATGTTTGCCGTGTCGCGTAAACCAACGGTGAGATTGAGCCTGCCCCGGTCTTGATTTGAATCAGGTGGCAGGCCCGCTCAAATCGCCGGCAAACTGCCTCTTGCGGCAAGGTTGTCAAAGTTGACTGATTTGGCACTAATTCCCCCGAAGCTTGGCACGCGCTTCCCGCGTCCTAAAACAGCATTCCTGTCAGATTGCTTCCGCAAGCATGTGCCAGAAACATCATCGGGATGGATTATCCATCCCTACGAATCACCTTCCTGTTGACCGAAGCAGCTTTGCTTTTTGCTTTCGTCGTTTCGACAAGAAATCAGGGGCGTGATGCAGATGCCGGCGTGCTTGTTGACAACCACCACCAACCACCACCAACCAAAACAACCAACCATGAAAACGCAAACCCTTCCTGCCGCAAACCCGGGCGGTCATCTGTGTCGCCTCAAAACGAAGTTCGCCTTTTGTCTGTTTTTAATTTCCATCACGATTTCCCCGGCCGCCGTTTTGACGTGGGATGCCGACAGCGTTACGCCGGGGGCGCAGGATGGCAGCGGCAATTGGGAGGACGCGAATCTGTGGTGGGATGGCGGCGGCAATGTGAGTTGGACGGATGCCAATGACGCGGTGTTTGGCATCGGGAGCGGTGCGATGGGCAACTACACGGTGACGAATAATATCGCGCTACGGCAACCGGTTTCGGTCACGTTCACGAATCCCGGCACCTACACGATTACGACGGACGGGGTGAACGCCGGGCAGTTGGGGTGGACGGCGGCGGGCGGCGGCGTTGGCGTTTCGACGCGCGGCCTTTGGGTGGGGACGAATGTCAATGCGCGGATTGATGTGCCGTGGCGCAACAACAACGGCTCGGATGTTTTTATCGGCGCGAACAGTGTGCTGACCTTTTCGCAGGGGCATTATGCGAACAACAGTGGTTCGTTGATTTTCAAGGGTTCCGGCGCGGCGGTCAGCACTGTGAACGCAACGAACGGAACCTTGGGCGGGCCAACCGGCGCGTGGTTGCAGGGCACGATGCTGGCCGCCGGCGTCACGTTCAATGTTTCTGGCGCGGCCATCGTCAATGTCGGGACGCGCTTTGACATCGGCCGCACGGCGACGGGCGCACCCGTCAGCGACGGGATCATCAACGTCAGCAATGGCGGTCAGCTCAATATCAATGTGACGGGCGGCAATGATGCGAATGCCAATCTTCAGATTTCCCGGGGTTCGCCGGCGGCCGTCAACGTGCTTCCGGGCGGCAGTCTCAACACGGTGAAGAACAGTGGGGTTTCCAACGGTCGGATCATTCTCATTCCTGATTCGGGCAGCCAGGCCAGGCTGGATATTTCCGGCGGCACGGTCAACGTCGGCACGGGGGCGGGCGGAACGCCGGGCGTGAGCAGTCCGTTGCTCAACTTGATCACGCTCATGCAAGGTTCGATGACTTATGGCGCGAACGCGTTGGCGATCTTCAATCTTTCAGGCGGCACAGTGACAGCGCAAGGTCTTCAGATTGGTGCGGCGGGCGGAAACTTCACGGCGAACCCGACCAATCAGGTCAATATCTCCGGTGGCGCGCTATATCTCGATGCGCCGAATATCAGCCGTCCGGCGAACACCGGCACAGGGTTCGCCTTCAATCTTTCGGGCGCGACGATCGGCGCGACGGCAAACTGGTCGCCCGCCTGCACTGTGCCGATGAATCTCACCAACATCAACGGGGATGTGACGTTCCAGGCCGCGGATATTTTCGGCACGCCGTTCAACATCTCTCTTGCCGGGGCATTGACGGGTGTCGGCGGTTTGAAGAAGACCGGCGCGGGCAATCTCACGTTGAGCGGGGCAAACAATTATTCCGGCGCAACGGTGGTCGGCAACGGGATGCTGACGGTTTCAACGGTCAATTCACCCACCAACGGGCCGGTGATCTTGGAAGGCGCGGCGGTTTCGTCGGGCTTGCCGGTGAACTCCGTGGTGGTGGCCGGGGGCGGGCAATTCTGGTCCATCGGCAATCTGACTTACAACTCCGGCACGCCGACGGCTGATTTCAACTTCGGCAGTTTCCCGCCGAGCACAACCGTGGCGCCCGTTCAAGTGAACGGCAATTTGTCCTTCGCCGTGACGCCAAACGTCTCTGTCAGTGGCAGCGCCATTGCCGTCGGTGATTATCCGCTCTGGCATTACACGGGCACGCTGTCTGGGACCGTGCCGACCACGCCGACATCTCTGCCCGGCGGCACGACCGCAACCCTGGTTCACAACTCGGGTGCGAAAACCATTGTGCTGCACGTGACAGTTTCGCCGGTGAATCCAGCGCTCACGTGGCGGGTGGGCAGCGGTATTTGGGATGTCGGCACGACGCCTAATTGGGCGCAATTCGGTGGGCCGGCGACTTATTCGGACGGCAAGAAAGCGGTGTTGGATGATTCGGCCACTGGTCCGTTCCCCGTAACGATCACCTTGAATACGACCGTGACCCCGACCGGCGTGCAGGTCAATTCAACCAACAGCTACACCATCTCGGGCAGTGGCGACATCACCGGCAGTGCGAGCGTTGAGAAAAATGGTTCCGGGGTGCTGACGCTCGCGGGCACGAATACCTACACCGGTGGCACGACGGTCAACGCCGGCACATTGAATCTCAATTACGGCGGCGATGGCGGGGCGAATTCCGCCATCGGCACCGGGCCATGGACGAATAATTTTGGCGCGAAGATTGATAACACCAGCGGTCACGCGGTGACGTTGTTGACGCCCATCGCTCAATATTGGAATGACGACTTTACTTTCCTCGGTTCGACGAACCTGAACCTTGGCAGTGGCACGATCACACTTGGGGGCGGCTCGGTATTGTTGACCGTGAACTCGAATACGCTCGAAGTGGACGGCATGATCACCGACAACGGCTTGAACTATGGTTTGGGCAAGGCGGGTAACGGCACCTTGACGCTGGCCAGCTTCAACAGCTTCGGCGGCGGGATGCAACTCAATGCCGGCACGCTCAACCTCAACAGCGATGGCGCGGTTGGCTTCGGAACGTTTGCCGTCGCCGGCGGGACGATTGACAACGGCAGCGGCGCTCCGCTGACGCTCAACGGGCCGGTGGGCATGCAATGGAATGGCAGCTTCACCTTCCTCGGTTCATCCGACCTCACCTTGCCCATGCCGGTGAGCCTTTTGTCGGAAGGCCTGACCTTGTCCGTGAGCGCCAATACACTCACGACCGCCGGCGCGATTGTTGGCGGCAACCGCACGATGAACAAAACCGGTCCCGGGGTGTGGACCATCGCCGGCGACGCAGCCAACAGCGGCATCGGCATCAACATCAATCAAGGCACGGTCAATTTCAGCAAGGAGTTCGGCGCGAACTCGGTGAACGCCAATCCCGTCACGGTCAACACCAACGGTACCTTGGTATTCCTCAATCCCACGGCTACGCAAGTCGGGCCGCTCGTCACGTTTACCATGAACGGCGGCGTGATTGAATTGAACGGCGACAGCGCGACATTCAGTCAGGTGACGTTTAATTCCGGCGTGCTGCGCAATAACAGCGACTTTACCACGTCAGTGTTGCATCCAAGCGCCGGTTTCTCACTGGTCGGCACGAATTGCGACTTTAGTGTGATAGACACCGCCGCACTGAATCTGGACGGAATCATCACCAACAGTGGCTGGCTCGTGAAGAGCGGTGCGGGCGTGCTCAATCTGTCGAGCAACAACACCTATACGGGCCACACGCTGATCAAGGCTGGCACACTGGCGCTCACCGACCCGTTGGCGATTGGCGGTGGCTCCATCAGCAACAGCGCGGTGATTGGCATCGCAGCGGAGGCAACTTTGGACGTGCTGGGGCGACTGGATCAGACCTTGACCCTGAATGCCGGACAGACGTTGACAGGCAATGGCGCGATCAACGGCAGTCTGGTGACGGCGGCGGGTTCAATCGTCGCGCCGGGCGCATCGGTCGGCACCTTGTATGTCAGCAACAACATCACGCTCGCCGGAACCCTCGCGTTGGAAGTGAATCGCGCCACTACGCCGACCAGCGACAAACTCATCTCGGTCGGCGGCACGATCACTTACGGCGGTTCGCTGACGGTTTCCAATGTTGGCCCGGCGCTGCAAGTGGGGGATTCCTTCCAATTATTCCCGGCGGCGGTCACGACCTTTGGGGCCATCAATCTGGTGACCACGGACGCGAACGGAAAAACCTACGTTTGGAACAACAAGGTGGCGGTGGATGGTTCGATTCAAGTGACCAGCGTGACGGATTCCATCAATCCAAACCCCGGCACGATCCTGACCAGTCTGTCCGGCAACACTCTGTCACTTTCGTGGCCAACCAACGGCGGTTGGATTCTGCAAACCAATGCGGTCAGCGTGGTGGATGCGAATGCGTGGTTCGCCTATCCGAATTCGGCGGCGTTGACGAGTGTCAACATCCCGGTCAGTCCGGCCAAGACCAATGTTTTCTTCCGGCTGGTTAAACCTTGATTGGGTTGGGAACGCGCGTCGCAGTCGTGGGGACGCTGCGACGTGCCTCCCATCCGGGCAAACATCATCAATCATCAGCGACCAATGAACATGGAGGACAGTTTGAAATTCATAACCCGCCGGTGCGGCCGGCGGCGGGCTTTCACTTTGATTGAATTGCTCGTGGTCATCGCCATCATCGCGATTCTCGCGGCAATGCTGCTGCCGGCATTGGCCAAGGCCAAGCAGAAGGCGATGCGCATCAGTTGTCTCAACAACCAGAAGCAGTTGGGGCTGGGCTTCATGATGTACGTCGGTGACAACAACGACGTCATGCCGGCGGACGCTTCCCGCGTGGGCCATTACAACGAGGACTGGGTCTGGTGGCAATCCGGTGGCGGGTTCACGCTCGCGCAAAGTCCGATTCTGACGGTGATCAAAGGCTCAACCAATTCGCTGCGTTGCGCGATGGACCGCGATGACACGGGGCGAAAGGCGGTCGTGATTGCCGGTGGCCAGTTTTACCTGCCCAGCTACACCGTGAACGGTTATGCCGATGCCACCACCGTCAAGGGGGCGGCTTCGACGTGGGCCACCACCACCGGGGTGTTCTTCCGCCAGAAAATCGGAAACATCCGCTCGCCCTCCATCAAAATCATGCTGGCGGAAGAACCGGCTTCGACCAGTGACGCGCCGGCGGGCGCGATGGTGTTCCTCGATGACGGTCGCTGGGTGCCGCCCGGCAACACCATCACCATCCGGCACAACAAAAAGGGCAACGTCAATTTCGTGGACGGACACGCGGATGCGGTGGATTACAAGTTCGCCGCGGACCCGGCGCATTACGATGCCAGCCTGTGACGTGCGAAGCGCGAGCGGCCTGACGCTTTTATGAAGTCTCGCGTTGTAAAAGGAACAGGCGTGGTCGGCGCGGTTCTGCTGTCGGTGCTGTGGGGGAATTCACTTTGGGCCGCGTCGCTCATTTGGGATTTTAACGGCACGACGGCACCCAATCCTGCGGATGGCAGTGGTAACTGGCAGGCCACCGGACGCTGGTGGAACGGCAGCGGCAATCAGAATTGGTCCGACAACAACGACGCCGTTTTTGGTTTCGGGAATGTTGGTGGCGGGAATTATTTCGTCACCAACACCGCCGCTCTGGTGCAGCCCGCTTCGCTCACGTTCACCAATCCCGGCAGCTACACTCTCACGACGGATGGCGTGAATGCCGGGCAGGTTTCCTGGACGGCGGCGGGCAGCGGGATTGGGGCCGCTTCGCGCGGATTGTGGGTGGACACCAACGTCAACACCCGCATTGATGTGCCGTGGCGCAATGTCAACGGGGCCGACATTTTTATCGGCTCGAACAGTGTGCTCACGTTTTCCCGTGGCAACTTTGGCAACCAGGGCACAATCATTTTGAAAGGCTCAGGCGCGGGAATCAGCACGGTCAACGTCACGAATGGCGCATGGAACGCGATGCCAGGCACGATGGATGTCTGTGGTGCGACCTTGAACATCAACAGTGCGGGCGCCATCAACGCCGGGACGCGGCTGGATGTGGGGCGCAGTGTCGCGGGAGCGCCGGGAAGCGATGGTGTGATCAATGTCAGCGGTGGCGGGCAGCTCAATGTCAACGTCAACGCCGGTGCTGATCCGAACGCCAATCTGCAGATTTCCCGCGGCACGCCCGGCAGCGTCAATCTTTTGCCCGGCGGATTTATCAGCACGATGGCCAGCGGAAATTCAGGACGCGTTTTACTGCTGCCGGATTCCGGCAGTCAGGCGACGCTGAATATTTCCGGCGGCACGATGCTGGTTGGCGTTGGTGTCAGCGGCACGGCTGGCGTCAACAACCCCAGCCTTGCGGTAATCGCTTTGATGTCAGGGACGATGTCGTATGGCGGTTCGGCCTCGGCGGTTTTCAATATGTCTGGAGGCATTGTTGCCGCGCGCGGCATTCAGATCGGCTCGGCGAGCGGGACATTCACTTCAAATCCAACCAATCAAATCAATCTGACCGGCGGCACGTTGTATCTCGATGCCGCCAACATCAATCAACCAAAAGCCACGGGCGCGAAATCCGCATTGAATCTCTCCGGCGGGACGATTGCCGCCACGGCGGACTGGTCGCCCGCCGGCAACGCGCCCCTCAATCTGACCAACATCAACGGCGACATTACCTTTCAGGCGGCGGATGGAAATGGGCGTCCGTTCAACATGGCGATTGCGGCGGCGCTAACGGGCATCGGCGGACTGAACAAGACGGGGCGCGGGAGTCTGATCCTCACCGGCACCAACAGTTATGCCGGAATCACGGCGATTCAGGCGGGAGAAATCTTGCTCCAGGATGGCGGGGCAATCACCTCCAGCAGCAGCTTTACGATCAACAACGGTGGCGCACTGACCTTGCAAAACACCGCTGCGATGAAAAGGTCGGATCGGATTAACAGCGCGGCGTCCATTACGATGAATGGCGGGGTGTTTGGGTTCAGCAATGATGGCAGCGCGGCCAGCTTCATTGGAACCGCCGGCGCGTTAAGCATCAATTCCGGCGCAAACATCATCACGGTTTATCCGGCGACCAACGGTCAGACTTCGACGTTCACGTTCAGTTCATTGTCGCGCGTCAGCGGCACGGTGGATTTTCAGATGGCGGCGGCAGGCACGAGTCAGAACCGGGTGCTTTTCGCCACGCCGCCAGAGTTGGGGAGTTGGATCACCGTCAACGGAGAGCCGGCCGCCTACGATCCGGTGAACGGCCTGACCGGCACGGCCAGTTACACGGACATCGCGGCGCGCGGGGCGACGATTGCGGATGCGCCTGCCAGTGCGGTGCGCATCAACAGCGCGGGGAGCGGCGGAAACATCCAGTTGGCCGCAACAATTACGGCGATTGCCAGCCTGCAACAGAACACCACCACGCCCGCCATCGTGGACACGGCGGGAAAAGTGTTTCGTTTGAATCGGATCAAAATCAACACTGGAGCGCAGGCGTTGAGCATTGGGGCAACGCCCGGCAGCGGCACACTCAGCGCCGCGAATGCCGGCGGTAACTTGCTCGTTGAAAACAACAGCGCTTTTGCGCCCGGCCTCGTCATCAACGCCGTGCTGGCGAACCATCTATTGCCCTCCTCGTTGACGATTCGCGGCAGCGGGACAGTCACGCTCGCCGCGCCAGATAATTCCTTCAGTGGCGGCACAACCATCAGCAATGGGGTGCTTGCCGTCGTGCCGGGCACAACGACGGCCATGCCGTACACGAACTTCGCCGGCAAGTTGAGCCTGAAAGCTGGTGCGCCGGGAGCGTCATTGCCGATGACTGGATTTGCTTGCGGCGATAATTCCCAACTGACTTTTGATCTTGGCGGCAGCGGCAACTCGCTTGCGCCGCTGATCAATATCTCCGGCAACCTGGCGATGAATGGCGACGTGCGCGTGAATGTCACCAATCCGGCGCCGGGCACAACCGTTCTGTTGCAGTACGGCGGCCCGCGCAGTGGTTCGGGCCGATTCGTTCCCGGCAATGTTCCGGCGGGCGTGGGCGTCATTGACGATCCGATCAGCCGGCAGGTTTCGATCATTTACTTTTCCGGTCCGACGGTTTTTGTTCCGCCGCACAATACGAATGAAATCGTGGTGGCGCTGGCAACGCCCCAGCAATACGGCGCGGCGGGCGACGGCGTGACCGATGACACGACTGCGTTCCAGAATGCGATGAACGCGGTCTATAATTCCGGGGGCGTGGGTGGCGGCGTGGTGTATGTGCCGGCGGGAAGCTATGCGTTTTCCAACAACCTCACCATTCCGCCGGGCGTGACGCTGCAAGGCGATTGGTCGGATTGGTCAGCGGGCGCGAATGGCGTGGCCGGCACGTTGTTCAAGGTGTTTGCGGGCGCCGGCCAGAGCAACGGCACGCCGTTTATCACGATCAATCGCGGCGCGTTGAAGGGCGTCTCCATCTGGCATCCACAACAAGACCCGGCGAACATCACGCCGTATCCGTTCACGATCTCGATCAACAGCGATGTGGTCGTGCAGAACGTGGCGCTGATCAATTCTTATCAAGGCATCCTTGCCTATTCAGCGGCGAAACATGTCATTTCGAGCGTGTTCGGTTCACCGCTCTACACGGGTATTCAGGTGGATGAGGAATATGACATCAGCCAGCAGGAACACGTGCGGTTCGCGCCGGATTTCTGGGCCGCGTCGCAACTGCCCGGCGCACCGGCGACGAATGGCGCTCACGCCACGTGGATGCGTGCGAATGGCGTCGCCGAGCGGTTGTATCGTGCAGACGGCGAGGCGTGCATGAACATTTTCATCAGTGGCTACAAGGTGGGGGTTTATGGTTTGCTGGGCGTGAACGGTTCGCCGGCGGCGTCGTTTTATGACGCAGTCATCACGAATTGCGCGACGGCGTATCTCGATGCGGCGGGTGGCGGGAACACGGGGATGGAGTTCACGCGTTGCACGTTGGCGGGAGATGTCGCCGTGGATCGGGGCGTTTCCAACGATGCCTCGGCCTATTTTCATACGTGTCAATTCATCGGGCAGAGTGGCACGGCGATCCGTCAGACCGGCGGCGCGTCCTCGACGATGCAATTTCAGAACTGCACGGTGTCGGGTACGGTCAAAGTGGATGGCGGCATTGCCAACTTCGTGAATTCGGATTTCACCGTGGCCGCTGGCAGTAATCACTGCGCGATGGCTTCGGGGGCGATTTATGCGGCGTTCACGGGATGCGGTTTTACTCCGACGCGGAAGATCACCAACGCGGCCAATGCGCGACGCTTGGTGATTGATGGCCGGCGGGCGAGCACAAGCCCGTTGCCGATGGTGGACTGGGCGGACATCAAGGCGGATTGGCTCACGCGTCGTCCGGCGAAGTTGGATTTGTTCATTGCCACGGCTGCGCCTTGGGGCGCGGTCGGCAATGGGGTTGCGGATGATACGAGCGCGATTCAAAGCGCGTTGAACGCGGCGGCGATGAACGGTGGCGGCATTGTTTATCTGCCGGCGGGAAAATATAAAACCACCGATACACTGATCATTCCCGGCGGCGTGGAACTGCGCGGCTCGTTTCCGTCGCGGCATGGCGCGCCGCTGTACGACGGCAACGTCAAGGTCACGGTGCTGCAACCTTACGGCGGCGCGGGCAGCACGAACGGTCCGCCGGCCATCGCGCTCGAACCCAATGCGGGCATCGTTGGTTTCACCATCACATACGAGTTGCAGGATACCAATTGCACGGCGTATCCGCCGACGATTCAAGGGCGCGGTCCGAACGTATATGCGTCGGGGATTCTTTGCCCGAACGCGTATTGGTATGTGGACTTGGACACTTACCCCTGCACGAACCACCTTTTCTACGAAGTGGACGGCTGGGCGTTGCGCTATGCGTATGTCGTCGGGAACGGATCAAGCGGTTCAATCGTCAAGAGCATGGCCAATCTCACGTATTGGGTGGACAACACGCTTTCGGCCAGTCAGGCGAGTTCGAGTTCCGGCTGGCAGCCGGCGATCAAGGATTTCTCCGAGCATAATTCCGAATGGTTTCTGTTGGGTGATTGCCGTGAGCTGTTGGTGAAGGATTTCGTTTACATGTGTCATACCTTCATGCGCTGCGTGTCGCAGAATGATCGCGGCCCGTGGATTACGAGCATCCTGACGATGATTGATGACGCCGTGGAATGTTTCCGGTTTGAGGCGGCGGCGGAATGTTCGATTGATATCGTCAACCCCGAATGGATGGTGACGCTGGCCAATTTCCCGGACCTGACCGGTTACGGCGTGATCAGCACGCCTTCATTCAAGGGGAAAGTGCGTTTCTTCAACGCGCCGCTCTGGGGACCGCGCGCCTGGGACTATGTGATTCAGGGCGGCGACATCGGATTTGAACTCGCCCACATGGGTTATTTGAGCGGTTCCGGCAGCCGCGTGGACGGCGGCACATTGCATCTGATCAACTGCGGTTTTGAAGGAAACACGGCTTCGTTTTACACCGTGCCGTTCAATGCATCGAATCCGGGTGAGCCGGGAAAAATCTCCGAGATCATCGGCTGCTATGCCTGGACGGGCGTCAACTTCACGCGCGCGAATCCCAACAATCCCGTCATGGCCTGGGGCAATTTCGGCATCAACAATCTCGTGACGCAGACGCCGTTCGAGGTGACGCCGCCGGTGTTGAACGCGGCAGCGGCGCTTGGTGACCCGGGGAACATCTCGCTGGTTTGGTCGAACAACATGGGCGCGTTCAATTTGTATTCGACCCCCGACCTGACGCCGCCGGCGGTGTGGACGCCGGTCAGTGCTGAACCGTGGTATGCGGGCAACCGCTGGTTTGTGACGGAGGCGACGACGAATTCACCCCAGCGCTTCTATCAACTCAGGCAGAAGTGACCGCAATTTTCAAATGCAGCCCTCAACCGCCGCCGGCGGGGCCGTTGCTGCGGGGTGAAATTCCGGTGGGCAAAATGTTGCCAGCTTGAGCAAAGTGAAGCGGCAAGTGGCCCGCAGTCGCGGCGAATTGTATTGAAGCCGCGAAGTCAACGACTCTAACTTTCAAAGGTGACAACCCGTCGAATTCAACCTGTAATCCTGCTGGTTCTTCCGGTGTTGGTTTGGATTCTGGTCCTGGCCGGCGTTGCCGTCGCCCAGCCGGCGGCGAATCCCGAACCCGTCGCCAAGGTCATCGGCCGCTATGCGCTGACAGCGGCGAATGATTTTCCGCAGCGTGATCCGTTTGACTGGCGGTTGCGGGCGTCCCGGGATGGTGGGAAGACGTGGATCACGCTGGACGAACGCAAAGGAGAGCTGTTCTCCCAGCGCCAGCAGCGGCGCGTGTTTGAAATCGCCCGGCCCGCCGCCTTCAGTCTCTACCGGTTGCAAATTGATCGCGTGCGCGAGCCGGCGACAGCCAATGCCGTTCAGATTGCCGAGATCGAATTGCTGGGGAAAGGCGAACCCGAAGTTTCGGTGCGGCCATTGTTTGCCGATTCGATCACGGCCCAAGGGGCGAATCCTCCGGCCGAAGCCCCGATCCGGGCTTTTGATGGTCGCGTTGAAACAAAATGGCTTGATCGCTCGCAGGAAAATGCGGGGAGCCGCGCGTCGTGGATTCAGTGGCAGTATTTCGATCACCCCGGGTTGGTGGTGACCAACATCGCGCAACTGTCGTCACTGCGCGAGCGGGCGGTTGAAGGGTATGCGTTGAAAATTGAAGGCGTCATTGTGGGGCAGTCGGGTAATTCCACCGGTTTTTATCTGCTGGATAACTCCGGTTACATTGAAGTCGAAAATTCCCCGGCGGCAACAGCGCTTCTTCCCGGGCAGGCGGTGATCGTGACGGGCAAAAGTGACTGGTTGAATCAGCGGGTGGTTGTGGTCCAGCCCGACATTACGATAACCGCGACACCGACAAAGGCTGAGCCGCAGAAAATGGAGCTGGGCGATCGGCTGCCGGCTGAGGAGAAATTCCGCTGGGTGGAGGTTGAAGGCACGGTGCAGTTCCGCAGTTGGCTGGACAGCCGGAAGCAGTTTGAACTGGCGGACAATGGGCACAGTCTCTCAGTGATTGTCCTGTCCGGGGATTCGGATGCCGCGCTGCCGGCGGTGGGCAGTCGGATCGGGGTGCGGGGTGTTTGTGCCGACATGCTGGACGCGAATGGCGATCATATCATCGGCACCCTTTGGACGCCATCGGTTGCGCTGATTTCCACCGTGAGCCAGCCGTTTGTGGCGAGCCGGCGGGCGGTTGCGACAACGGTGCAAACGAATGAAGCCGGATTCGTGGATATCGAACAGGTGACGCGGCTCAGTCAGGAAGTCCTGGATCTGCGGCCCAAGGTCAAAGCGCGGGGCGTTGTGATCGAAGCGCTTGGCTCTTATATCCAGCAAGGAGCGAAAGGCATTGAAGTGGACGCGCGCGACACCAACGGCTTCATTTTCCCGGCCCAGACGTTTGGTTCATTCGTGGAAATCGAGGGCGAGGCGACTTGGGCGGCGCAACGCGGGCCGGTGATTGCGATAAACCACTCAAAGCGACTGGGGCGGGGAAAATTGCCTGACCCCATCCGGCCGTCGTGGGGGCAACTGGCCAGTGGCCAGATGGACGCGACTTGGATCGAAGTCAGCGCCGTCGTGCGGGCGACCGATGGCTCGCACCTGTTGCTGGATTCGGACGGCCGGCAGATGATGGCGACCATTCGCTCCGCGCCTTATGCCCGGGTCAAACAATTGATTGATGCCAGCGTGCGGATGCGCGGGGTGTGCATCAATGCCACGGACGAACGCGGCATCGTGCAGGGGATTCAACTGGCCGTTCCCTCGCTGGAGTTTGTGGAAGTCGTGAAGCCCGCGCCACCCGTGGTTGCGATGCCGGTCCAGCGGATCAACGATCTCTATCAAGTCGGCTCGGGGATTGATTTCAATCATCGGGTCAAAGTGCGCGGCGTGCTGACGTTGCGCGAAGGACGCAAATTCTTTCTGCAAGACGCTTCCGGCGGGCTTATGGCCATGGGGCAAACGGATGTGGTCTTGGCGGATGTGGCGCAAGGGGCGCGTTGGGTTTTCTGGCAATCCCCCGAAAGTGATGATCTGGCCGGGGCCGCCGAGGAGTTTGATGGATTCATGCCGGGCGACGAAATCGAGGTCATCGGCTTTTTGAGCACGCGCGGTTATGCGCCGGTGTTGACGGAAGCCTTGGTGAATCGAATCGGACAGGCGCAACCGCAACCGCCCGTCAATACCACTGTGCAAGCGCTGTCGTTGGGCCGGCTGGATTCAACGGTCGTGCAAGTGGAAGGGCGCGTGTTGGGACAGGAGATTTTGGGAACGCATTTCGTCATGCAAATCCAGTCGGCTGACCGCGTGTTTCAGGCGTCGCTGCGGGTGCGACCGCGCAATGCCCCCAAGCTCGAATCCGGCAGCCGCGTGCAACTCACCGGGGTTTGCCAGATGGACCCGGGCATTCATGCGGAGCTGGGCAAAAGCCCGGCGACTTTTTCATTGCTGCTGCGCAGCGCGGAAGATGTTTTGGTCCTGGAATCACCGCCCTGGTGGACGCCGCAACGGGCGCTCGCGGTGGTCGGCGCTTTGGCTTTGGTGTTGTGCGCGGCGGTAATCTGGATTCGGATGTTGCATCGGCAGGTGGATGAGAAGACCAAGCTGCTGAAAGCGGAAATTGCCGAGCATGAAAAGACCGAGGCGCGTTTGGCCGAGGAAACGAAGTCATTGCAACGCGAAGCCGAGGAACATCGGCGCACCGAAGCCATCCTGGCCGAGAAAACCCGGCTGCTGGAATCGGAAATCGAGGAACGCAAACGCGCCGAGGCGAAGGTGGAAAAAGTTCACAAGCAACTGCTGTCCGCGTCGCGCCTGGCGGGCATGGCCGATGTGGCCACGAATGTGTTGCATAACGTCGGCAATGTTTTGAACAGCGTCAACGTGCTGGCCTCGTTTCTCAACAGTTCGTTGCAAAAATCCAAAATGCCGGGCGTGGCAAGGCTGGCGACTTTGTTGAAGCAACATCAGCCTGATCTGGGGCGCTTCATTACGGATGACGAGAATGGAAAACTTGTGCCGGCGCATCTGGAGCGGCTGGGTGTCCGGCTGGCGGATGAGCATGCGGGTTTGCTGGAGAAAACCAAATCGCTCAACGACAGCATCCAGCACGTCAAAGAGATCGTGGCGATGCAGCAAAATTACGCGAAAATCGCCGGAGTTGCGGAGACGTTGTCGGTGGCCGAAGTGGTCGAGGATGCCTTGCGCATGTGTGATAGTGCGTTGGCGCGGCATGGCGTTGAAGTAGTGCGGGATTACGCCGAGATCCCACCGGTGACGCTGGACCGGCACAAGTTGCTGCAGATTCTGTTCAATCTGCTCGATAACGCAAAACACGCCTGTGAAGCGAGCGCCGACCACGCGAAGCGGGTTACCGTACAGATTTCCAAGCACGGCTTGGAGCGAGTTCGCATTCAGATCAAAGACAATGGCGTCGGGATTCCCCGGGAAAATCTGGCGCGGATTTTCACGCAGGGTTTTTCGACGCGGAAGGGCGGTCACGGTTTTGGTTTGCACGGCAGCATTCTGGCCGCGCAGGACCTGGGTGGTTCGCTGACGGTACATAGTGACGGGGCTGGTTCTGGAGCGACCTTCACGTTGGAGCTTCCAGGGCAGGGGGGAATCGAGAATCTAAAATCCAAGCCCCAGGCCGAGGCGGGAATCGTTCGATCATGAAACCGCCTGTGCCACTCACCCCTGCGGCTCATTTTGCCGGCGAAAACCTGCGGCCCCGGATTTTGATTATTGATGACAATCCCAGCATTCATCGGGATTTCAAACTGGTGCTGGTGGATGAAGTCAATAACGCCGAATTGGATGCGGATGAAGAGCGTTTGTATGGGGCGGAAAGCAAGACCCGCGCAGTCGCCCCCGTTTACCATTTGGAACATGCCAATTCGGGATTGGAAGGGGTCGAAAAAGTGCAGGCCTCGCTCGCCGCGAGTCGTCCATTTCAGATGGCGTTTGTGGATATTCGCATGCCGGGTATTGATGGCGTTGAGACCATCGAACGCATCTGGCGGATTGACCCGCGCATCCAAATGGTGATTTGCACCGCCTATGCGGACTATTCACAGGAAGATCTGCTTCAGCGTCTGGGCCAAACCGACAAACTGCTCGTGCTTAAGAAGCCCTTCGACAGCATCGAAGTCACGCAACTGGCCGGCACGCTGGTGGCGAAATGGTTTTTGACGCGGCAGGCCGAATTGAAGTTGGAGGAAATGGAATTGTTGGTCTCCCGCCGAACGCAGAAAGTTTTGGAGTTGCAACGGCAGGAGCAACGCATCGCCCGAGAACAGCATGAAACGCCGCTGCCTGTTGAAGCCGCCGAAGACGAAGAAGCCGTGGATGCGTTGGAGGATAAACTGCCCGTGATTTTATTGGTTGGCTCGGGCGATTCGTTCGGTCGCGCGTTGAGCCAGCAACTGGCCGCAAGCTATCGAGTCCTTGAAACCCCCAGTGACCAAGCATTGACCAAGGCCCAGGACGCCGTGCCTGATGTTGTCGTTGTAGATTCAATCGGCCCCAATTCGGACGGCTTGGAGTTTTGCCGGAATCTCAAGACGACGCTGCTGACCAGCCACATACCGGTGATTTTGCTTGCCACTCAGAATTCCGAGCGGTTTCAGATTCAGGCCCTTGAAGCCGGAGTGGATGAATACGTTTCCAAGCCAGTGGATGTGTCGCAGCTCATGGCCCGCATCAAAAAGATGGTGACGCGCCAGCCGGAAGCTTCCAGCCGTATTCTTCCGGGGATTCTTTTGCAACCCCGGGATATGGTGGCCAGCCAATCCGACGTGCAATTTTTACAACGGGTGATTGCCGCCATCGAACAATGCCTGTCCGATTTCGAGTTCGACGTCGAGCAACTCGCCAGGAAAGTCGCGGTCAGTCGGCGACAATTATTCCGCAAACTAAAGGCCGTCACGAACCTCCGGCCCAAAGCGCTCATGCGCCTGGTGCGGTTGAGGCGGGCGGCATATTTACTGTTGCATTCGTCCATGACAGTGACCGAGATCACGTATGCGGTCGGTTTTTCCGACGTGAAACATTTTCGGACTCTGTTTCGGGAGGAATATGGGGTGTTGCCAAGCGAATTTGCCGGGTCGCCAGCGGCGTCAGCCGATTCACCGGCAAGCGATTCAAGAAACCCAACCTAACGCAATTCGACAGCCGACTCCGGCCCCGGCGCCCGGCGCTGCGCAAGTCAGAATTAAATCTGTTCACGCAATGAAAAGGCTGCGCTCATCCTAGGCACAGCCTTTTTTTCGGGAAACCGGTTTCGCGCCTTGCCAAAGATTTTTCTTCCTCGCAGACTGCGAGCAACTTTGAATTTCAAAATCTCATGAGCACGCAGGCAAAATTGGAGTTGGAAGGTAAAGCATACGATCTCCCCGTCATCGTCGGATCTGAAGGCGAAAAGGCCGTGGATGTCTCGGCGTTGCGCGCCACCACCGGCTACATCACGCTCGACGAAAGCTACGGGAATACCGGCGCCTGCCAGAGCAAGGTCACTTTCATTGATGGCGAGAAGGGCATTTTGCGCTATCGCGGCATCCCGATCGAAGAGCTGGCGGAGAAGTCCTCCTTTGTCGAGACGGCGTTCCTCGTGATCTATGGCCACCTGCCGTCCCGGCTGGAGCTGCAGAAGTTTTCCGACGCGCTCACGGCGCATCAAAACCTGCACGAGGACATGAAGTATCACTTCGAGGGGTTCCCGTCCTCCTCGCATCCGATGGCGATCCTCTCGGCGATGATCAATGCGGCGAGCTGCTTCTATCCCGACTTGATGCAGGGCGACCGCAGCCATTTCGATGATCATGTGGCGCGGTTGATCTCGCAGGTGCGCACCATCGCCGCGTTCTCGTATCGCAAGTCCGTCGGCCGGCCGATCATCTATCCGAAGAACGCCTACAAGTACACGGCGAACTTCCTGCACATGCTGTTCTCCGATCCGTACGACGATTACGAAATCAAACCCGAAGTCGTGCGGGCGTTGGATTTGATCTTCCTGCTGCACGCCGATCACGAACAGAACTGTTCGACTTCGACCGTACGCATGGTAGCGTCCAGCCAGGCGAATCTTTACGCGAGTTGTTCCGCCGGGGTTTGCGCGCTCTGGGGACCGTTGCATGGCGGCGCGAACCAGGCCGTAGTCGAGATGCTGGAGCAGATCCACAAGGAAGGGGACGACGGTTCGAAGTTCATCGCCGCGGCCAAGGACAAGAACAGCGGGCGCAAGCTCATGGGCTTCGGCCATCGCGTGTATAAGAATTACGATCCGCGCGCCAAGATCATCAAGAAGGCGTGTGATGAGGTGTTGTCGTCGCTACAGATTGATGATCCCTTGCTGGCGATTGCCAAGAAATTGGAAGAGGCTGCCTTGAAAGATTCCTATTTCGTGGAACGCCGGTTGTATCCGAACGTGGATTTTTACAGCGGCATCATCATGCGCGCCCTGGGCATTCCGGTGGAGATGTTCACCGTGATCTTTGCCATCGGGCGCATGCCGGGCTGGATCGCTAATTACAAGGAGATTGCGGATGATTCCAAGGCCCGCATCTGCCGGCCCCGCCAGGTGTACGTGGGGAAGACGCAGAATTCCTACGTCCCCACGTCCGCGCGGAAGTAAACCGGCGCGTGCGCGGAACTGGCACGGCGTCCGCTGGCTGGAATGGAATTTTCAACGGAATCAGAGGAGATTCCGTCCCAAGGCATGAAACGAATTCTGGTCATTGACGACGAAGAGTGGTTGCGCGAGATGGTGCAACTGGCGCTCGGACAGCGCGGTTACGATGTGATCGGGGCCCCCAACGGCCAGGTGGGCGTCGAACTGGCGCGCAGGGAACTTCCAGATCTGGTCCTCTGTGATGTGAACATGGAGAAGATGGACGGCTACGCCACGCTCTCCGCCCTGCGCAGCGAAAAAGCCACCGCCACCATCCCTTTCATCCTGATGACCGGCATGGCGGACAATGCCGGCATGCGGCATGGCATGGACCTTGGGGCCAACGATTACCTGCCCAAACCTTTCTCGCTCGATGGACTGTATGCCGCTGTCGAGGCGCGCATCAAGATCGCCGAGAAGGTCAGGGAACAGGCCGGGGAAGCGTTGGACGATCTGCGCAGCAACATCAGCATGATGCTGCCGCATGAGTTGCGCACGCCGTTGAACGGCATCCTGGCCTACGGCGAAATGCTCGCGTCCGATTCCGGGGCGCTCACCCCCGAAGAGATCAAGGACATGGGCCTGACGATCGCGCAGAGCGGCCGTGCGTTGCAACGGCTCATCGAAACATTTCTGGCTTACTCGCAACTGGAGATGATCCGGGCGGACGCCAAGAAGACCACTGCGCTGCGGGAAAAACCCACGGTGAACGCGGATCAGGTGGTGGAGCGGGAAGCCCCGCGCATCGCTGCAGACGTGAAACGATCCACGGATTTGAAGTTACGACTTTCGCCAGTGTCCGTGCCGATTTCCGAGGATTACTTCGCCAAACTCGTGGATGAACTGGCGCACAACGCCTTCAAGTTTTCCGCCGCTGGCACCCCGGTGACCATCAGCTTGAGCGCCGCCCCCGACGCGACGGTGCTTTCGGTTGCGGATCGCGGGCGCGGCATGACGGCGGAACAGATCACCAAGATCGGCGCGTTCATGCAGTTCGATCGCAAGACGCACGAGCAGCAGGGCCTCGGCTTGGGGCTGACGATTGCGCGCCGGCTGGCGGAGATCCACGGCGGCATCCTGACGGTGCAAAGCGAACTCGGAGCGGGAACGACTGTGGCGGTCAAGTTTCCGGCGAAGTGACCGCTGAGTTCACTTGGAAACGCGCGCGTAGAAATCCACCAACCCCGGCAGATCCACCAACCGTCCCTTGGGCTTGCCTTCCGCGGTGTAGCGTTGCGGCGTCTTGATGCCGTGTTCGGCAACGTAGGCGATCCCCAGCACGAGGATGATTCCTGCCAGCGGCGCGAAATCTATCTTCCCTAATCGCAGCGGAAGTCGGCGGAGCGGGGCGAGCAGTTGCCGTGCGACGAGGTCGAGATGCTGCCAGAACGGTTGTCGCCCGAAGAACACGTAGCTGCTCACGAAGTACAACGCGAAGATGCCGATGAGCAGAAATTTCCACGCGAGATAACTGCCGAGGCCCACCAGCAGTGCTTGCAACAGCCGCGCCAACATGCTGCTGGGTGCGGGCATGATGCCGTAAAACGTCAACGGCCAGCTCGCCAGCCACCAGATGGGTGTCACGGCGAGCAGGGGGAGCAGCAACTTGGTGCCGCGCGACCAGCGTTCCACTTTGCCCAGATGCAATTGCAGCAGTTGCCGGAGCGGATCGGATTCCGCCGCCCCCGACTTCAGAGCGGACAACAGCAGCACCCAGGTCAGGAACACCGCCAGCACCAGTCCGAAGCTGTAGAACGAATACAACAGCATCGGAAGGTAGGAAGTGGCGTTGGATTTGAACGGGAGCGAAATCGCGCCGAGATCAATCTTCCCCGTCCAATTGAGGGCCGAGCCGAACTCAACGTAAAGCGGCACGCGCAACAGCAGCAGCCCAAACAAGCCCAGGGGCAGATGCCAGCGCTTGAACGCGGTTTTTTCCGCGCGCCGGATGGTGCCGGCGAGTGTGGCGGGTCGCGATGCTGACAGCGGATCAAACCGGGCCGCCCGCCAGTTGAACCACAGCAGCAGCCCGATCAGGTTCAGGATGAAATCGAGCAGGGCCATCAGGGTGACGGGTGACGAGTGCCATGTGACGAGAATTGCCGTCTGGCTGACGAGTTGGCTTCCCGTCACTCGCCACCCGTCACATGGCACTCACTATATCATTTTCAACAGCGTGTCCGCCATGTCGCTTGGTGTCGCCGCCACGCCGATGCCGGCGGCTTTGAACGCGGCGATCTTTGCTTCCGCCGTGCCTTTGCCACCGCTGACGATCGCGCCCGCGTGACCCATGCGGCGGCCGGGCGGTGCGGTCGTGCCCGCGATGAAGCCAGCGACCGGCTTCTTGCAATTCTTGGCGATCCACTCGGCGGCTTCTTCTTCGGCGCTGCCGCCGATTTCGCCGATCATGATGATGCCGGTGGTTTCGGGGTCGTCGTTGAAAAGCTTGATGACATCGAGATGCGACGTGCCGTTGACGGGATCACCGCCGATGCCGACGCAGGTGGATTGGCCCACACCGCGCGACGTGAGTTGCCACACCGCTTCGTAGGTCAACGTGCCGCTGCGCGAGACGACGCCGATGTTGCCCTTTTTGTGAATGTAACCGGGCGCAATACCGATGCGGCAACCGCCGTGCGAATCCTTGCCTTCGCCGGGCGTCACGATGCCGGGGCAGTTCGGGCCGATGAGCCGCGTCTTGCTGCCTTGCATGGCGCGTTTGACCTTGATCATGTCGTTCACCGGAATGCCCTCGGTGATGGCGACCACGAGATCAAGTCCCGCGTCCACGCCTTCGAGAATGGCATCGCCCGCGAAGGGCGGGGGAACGAAGACCGCGCTGGCGGTCGCGCCGGTCTGCTTCACGGCTTCGGCGACGGTGTCGAAGATCGGAACTTTCTTGCCGCCATGTTCGAAGACCTGGCCGCCTTTGCCGGGCGTGACGCCGGCGACGATCTGCGAGCCGTAATCAATGGAGAGTTGGGCATGTCGGGCGCCGAAGCTGCCGGTGATGCCTTGAACGAGAACTTTGGTGTTGGGGGTAACGAGTATTGCCATGTCAAAATTTCGATTTACGAGTCAACTTTGTTGCTGTCGTCTTTTAATTTCTTTCAGATCTTTCACGGTGATCCGGTCGTGATCCCGGTTGATTGCCTCTTTTGCGACGATCAATGTATCAAGGTCAATTACCCGGCATTTGCCGATGGGCAATTCCAACTCCACCGAGCGTTTCAAAACTTCGTCATATCCGCCAACCGCTTTGATTTCGCCAAGGCAATCAAGGATGCCCAAGTCCGTCTTCAAATACAAATTCTTCAAACTCGCGCACTGAGCCGGCGTCAACGCCAGCGGCAAGTCTCTTCTCGGATTATGCACCGGATGCAAATCTGCCACCGCCTGTTGAATCCGCATCAGGTTCTCTTCGGAAAACCGGCAGCAGACATCCACATCGCGGGTGGTGCGCAACACCCCGTGGGCAATCGCTGCAAATCCGCCCACCAAAACGAACTCCACTCGCGCATCAATCAGCCGCCGCGTTAATTCAGCGAGATTCTGCATTCCGTTTCTCCATCGCAACCCGCAACGAATCGCCGAAGTTCACCATGTCATCGTTTGCCAGAATTCTTTCCCACGGCGTCATGGCCAGACTGTCATCCAAATGAGTCGTGTCTGAGTTCTCGGTCGTGGCGCGCTTAATCTGATATGTCGGCGAAATCTCCTTCAGTTCGCCGAGGTTTGAATTCGCGGGATCAAGCATGGCCGGAATTCAATGATGATCCGCCTTCCGCTTGTGGATGCCGACGCTGTTGCCTTCGGTATCAAAAATAAATGCCATGTGGCAGACCGGGGTGGGAAAGGGTTCGAGTTGGAATTTTACGCCGCTCGCTTTCAGATGGGCGATGGCGGCGTCAAAATCTTCGACTTCCAAGGTGACCGAGCAGCCGCTGGCGGTGGGCTTCCAATCCGGCGCACCGCAACCGAGAGCGAGCGTGCCATTGCCGAGTTCATATTCTGTCCACTGCATCTCGCCGGGATTGCCGTGGAGCATCGTGGGTTTCAAACCCAGCACGCCTTCGTAAAACTTCCGCGCCCGCGCCATGTCGGTCACGGGGTAACAACTGAATGCGATCTCTTTAATTTTCAGCATGTAGTGTTACTTTCGGTTGTACGTGTTGTCTTGCTTCAAGAGAACAGTTGCCGCGCCAGCGCGAGCGGCGAACGCTTGAACCACTTGCTCGCCGAAGTGCGCATCCGGCCCATCGTGCTTTGTCGCCCGCGCGCCTGTCCGGCTACTTCCCGCGCGACGACATCGCGGAGTGCGTCATACTCGCGACGAGAGCGTTCGTGATGTTGCGACAGTTCAATCATCTGTTTCTGCAATTCGATCAGGCGACGATACGACTCCAAGCCGGTGACCTCCGGCTTTGCCCGTTCCAACTTGTCGTCGCTCCGAGCCATCACCCTAGTTGCCTTGCCTCATCTGCTATTTACCCACGGCCTTGACGACCTTCTGCGCGGCGTCCGCCATCGTGTCGCCTGTGATGAGCGTGAGGCCGGATTCCGCCAAGGTCTTCTTGCCCGCGACGACGTTGTTGCCTTCGAGGCGCACGACGAGCGGAAGGTTCAAACCCGTTTCCTTCACCGCCGCGACGATGCCAGTGGCGATGACGTTGCAATCCATGATGCCGCCGAAAATGTTGACGAGAATGCCTTTCACGTTCGGATCTTGCAGGATGATCTTGAACGCGGCGGTCACCTGGTCCTTGCTCGCCCCACCCCCGACGTCGAGAAAGTTCGCGGGCATTGCGCCGAAATGTTGGATGATGTCCATCGTCGCCATCGCGAGGCCGGCGCCGTTCACGAGACAGGCGATGCTGCCGTCGAGCTTGATGTAATTCAGGGCAAACTTGCTCGCTTCGATTTCGAGGGGCGCTTCTTCGGTGAGATCGCGCATTTCCATGATATTCTTGTGACGATACAGCGCGTTGTCATCAAGACCGATCTTGGCGTCCACGCAGGACAAGGCTTCTTTGCCGTCTGCGCCGACGATGATGCAGAGCGGATTGATTTCCACCATGCTCGCGTCGCATTCCCACCAAGTCTTGTAAACGCCCATGAGCAACTTTACGCCGCTGTTGAAGGCGTCGCCCTTGAGGCCGAGCGCCGAAGCGATCTTGCGCGCCTGATACGGCATGATGCCGACGGCGGGATCAATCTGCTCCTTGATGATCTTCTCGGGATGTTTCTCGGCGACTTCCTCGATGTCCATACCGCCTTCGGTGCTGGCCATGATGAGCGGGCGCGACGTGGCGCGATCCAGCAACACCGCGAGATAAAACTCT
Organism: uncultured Bifidobacterium sp.; assembly: GCA_964594985.1. Lineage (GTDB taxonomy): Bacteria > Verrucomicrobiota > Verrucomicrobiia > Limisphaerales > JADLHS01 > JADLHS01. The sequence goes on along the minus strand of CAZQNQ010000013.1, from coordinate 66,543 downwards.
TTCTTGATCTCTTCCGCCGCGGCGACGAGCAGCTTGCTGACGAGTCGTCCTTCCGGGCCGGTCTGTTTGGTGACGAGCACCTGGCCGAGCATGGCCTTGGCCTTCTCGTAAACGTCCTCGACGCTCTTGCACAATTTCACGCCGCCTTGAAAGCCGCTCTTGAAAGTACCCTTGCCGCGACCACCCGCGTGGATCTGCGATTTCACCACCACGAGTTTGTTGCCCGCGCCGAAAAGTTTTTCCGCGACGGCTTTGGCTTGTTCGGGGGTGGAGCAGACATCGCCGGGGGGAACGGCGACACCGTATTGAGCAAGAAGTTGTTTGGCCTGGTATTCGTGAATGTTCATGTCAGAAAAAGCGGAGGTCATTGAACGAAGCTTCAGCGGAGAAATCAATCACTAACCCGAGCAAGAAAAGGTGAGGGCGGAAATTTTTCGGAGCGCGGCTGTGTCCAACGGACCAGCCGCAGCGCGTTGTTGTGACGGTTGTATGGAATTCCCGGCGATCATCGCATGATTCAACCTGCTGCGGCTGGTGCTGCGCACACAGCCGCGCTCCGCTGGAAAAACAAAAAGCCTCCGTGCCGATTGGCGCGGAGGCTTTGATCTGAAAGAGCAGGGCGGCTTAACCCGCGATGGCGCTGATCTCGACGGGCTCGACGCTCACCTTCTGCGATTCCAGCCACTTGATGGCGGCTTTGATCTCGGCGCGTTCACCGTCGAGTTCGAGGCAGACGATGCCGATCTCGTCGGTGACGCTGGCCTGACGGATGTTGGTCACGAGATCGAACTTGTGGCCCAACTGCCAGATGAGCGGCTTGGTGATGAGCTTGGGCGGATACATCAGCCACAGGCGTGTCTGTTGCGGCGTCTTGGCGGTGGTCGGAGCGGATTTCTTTTTCGTAGCCATGAGAAGGAATGGTTTAATTGTCCTCCCTCACCCCGGCCCTCTCCCCAAGGAGAGGGTGAATGTTTCGCCGGTTGTTGGTGATTCGTGAGTCGGTCGCAATGTCGCCGACGCTAGAATCACCCGAGGCCGCTGCTCGCTGTTCCCTCTCCTCGGGGGAGAGGGTTAGGGTGAGGGCGAGCGTTTTCACAAACTTGTTTCGGCCTAGCCTCCCGCGATCGCCGGGATGATGCTGATTTCGTCGCCGTCTTTGAGCGGGGTTTGCGAGCCTTGGAGGAAGCGGATGTCTTCCTCGTTCACATAGACGTTCACGAACCGGCGGACTTCGCCTTTTTCGTCCACGAGCCGCTCGGCGATGCCGGGGTAGCGGGACTGCAATTCGGTGATCGCCTCGCCAATGGTGGCGGCGTTGACTTCGACCAGCTCCTCGTTGTTGGTCAACTTGCGGAGCGGCGTGGGGATGCGGACTTTCTTTGCCATAAATTCAATTTCAATTCTGTGACTTAATCATCAAGCTGGCGGCGGATTCTGCGCCAGATATTTTTCCAATCGTGAGATCAACGGAGGAACATCCTTTTGCACGGTGTCCCACACCACATCCAAGTCCACGTCGTCGTAATCGTGGATCAAGATATTCCGCATTCCGGTCAGCAGCTTCCAAGGAATTTCTGGAAACGTGTTCTGAGTCTCCGGTGAAAGTCGCCGTGCGGCTTCACCGATGATCTCGAACTTGCGATTGACCGCTTCATACTTTTCTTCGTTCGCCTTGAAATCCTCGCGCGCAACGCCGGTGGTAAAACGTTGGATGGCCCGGGCCGCTTCCAACAAATCCGCCAGATAGGCGTTATCCTTCGACATAAATCGGGGACGCGGTTGAAAGGATCGAGTGTCTGCGATACCGGTTGCGGCTGCGTTCGATGGCGCGGCGGCTTACCAAGTCCACCGGACGACCAAACAGCGCCGCCAACTTCTCCTGCATGTCCGCCCAATCGAGCAATGTCGGGTGCGCGTCGCTCCGCAACGTTGCCAGCAAATCCACGTCGCTGTCCGCGCGAAAATCATCGCCCAAGGCCGAGCCGAATAATTCCAGCCGCGCGATGCCGCGCTGCTGGCAGAACCGACCGATTTGTTCGCGATTGAAATTCAGCTTCATCTGACTGACAAAGTAACCGTTTGGTTCGAAAGCTTCAACTCCAGCGCTCGCCAATGGTGGCGGCGTTGACTTCGACCAGCTCCTCGTTGTTGGTCAACTTGCGGAGCGGCGTGGGGATGCGGACTTTCTTTGCCATAAATTATTTGATTTCAATTCTTCGTCACCAGACTCATCAGGCGGCGGCCTCAAAGGTTACTTTCAAACCAAGTGCCGTCAGCACCGAGTTCAAGCTGGTCAAGCGCGGGTTGCCATCGCGCGAAAACAGCCGATACAGGTTTTCCCGGTTCAACTTGCTCAACTCGGCGGTGCGGGCGATGCCGCCTTGGGCCTCCACCACGTCGCGCAGGCCGACGAGAAAAACCTCCGGGCCTTCCTCGTAACAGGCGGTGAGGTATTCCGCCGCTTGCTCGGGGTCGTCCAGCTTCTTTGCCAGAATCTTTTTGTAGGTGGCTTCGCTCATGCCTTGTCTGACTTGATTTTGCGCGTCCGGTTCAAACGAGGCCGAGTTGTTTGCGCACTTCGTCCGTTGTAAACGTGCGTTTGCCCTTGTTGCGGGTGCGGGCTTCCAGCAAATCAAGATAGTCTCGCAAATCTTTCAACGGTTCGCGCAGGTTTAGAGCCTGTATCAAAATAAACTTTTTGCTGCGGCAGGCAGGGCGCGTCAGTCCCTGCGCGCCGTTCCGTGCCAGCCAGACGCCGGCGCGCAGGGACTGACGCGCCCTACCTGCAACGGCCATTTTGTTATACGCTCTTAGTTTCATCGGCAAATCAGGCGGCGGTTAATTTTCGTTTTGCGCGGTGCGTGCCGCCGTTTCTTTTGCGGGTATGACGATCGCGCTTCAGGCGGAACAAGTCAGCAATAAGCCGCGCCTCCGCCAAGGCTCGCGGCGCGGCGAAGACAACGGGATGTTTGGCCTCGAAATCCCAAAGTTCTTCGAGGCTGACTGGTTTTGTTCGTTTTACCGTCATGGCGTTACTTTAGGTCAGGGGACCTGTGGCTGACAAGGGACAGATTGTTGACTTTTTTCTGCCGTTTGATGATGGCGGCCATCTCCGGGGCTTCGATGATGAACAAGTCCCGCACCGGCTGAACGGCCAGCAGATTTTCATAGAATGAAGCGGAGTTCACCGTGGCTTCACCCCAGATTCGCGGAATATCCAAGGCATTTGCCAGCCGCACCAATCCGAACAACATGCCGCTGCCGACACCGCGCACGCGCCGGGCTTGTTCCAAAGCGCGCGGATGCAACGCGAGAAAATCCAGTGCGAGGTGATGACACCAAGTCCGGCGGCAATAGGCGAGGCCAATGGGCACATCCTGTTTCCCCTGTCGGACTATGGCGATCATAATGAAAGCCGTTTCACATTTGGGATCGCGGTGAATTTTGCGCTGGAGTTGTGCGAAGCTCGCAACCGCTTCATCGGAACGCGAATAGTAACGCCAGCGTTTGGCTGCCAGCCGGGTGAATTCAACCGCCTCGCGAACCGCCGTCAACGGCTGTGAGGCAAATGGCCCAAGGCTGTGGTGATAGCGCAGGAGTTGCTTCTGGTCCGCAAAACGCAGGAGTGCTGTTTCAATCGCGCCACCGACTTTGATTTGAAACGGGAATTCATTCATGGCCAATGGCCGCCCTTACAACGCCACCACGTTCGATTTCCTGCCAACCGCGCCAATGGTGGCGGCGTTGACTTCGACCAGCTCCTCGTTGTTGGTCAACTTGCGGAGCGGCGTTGGGATGCGGACTTTCTTTGGCATAAATTCAATTTGAGTTTTTCAGGGCCGGGCTTCTTTGGGAAGCAGATTCAGCACGAAGTCATAAACGCTCTGCGCAAGAGTTATGGCTTCGTTAAATTCCTCCCGGGTCGGATCCACAAAACCTTGCTCGTCGGGATAACGGTAGGCGGATGCATACGGAGTGAGTAATTCGGCGGCGTCCTCATAATCCTTGAAGCCAGGCTCAAGCATGATGGCTCGTTCGACGATTTTGCCGAGATCATGAATCTTCTCAAAGGGAGACTCGCGAAAAACCAGATAGCCTTTCAGAGCTTTTTCCGCCGCCTGCTGGCAGTGATAGATGCCGGCGTCCAGATGACCGTCAGGCAATCCACCAATCTGAATCGCGGTATGCAAATCGCCGTAAGCCTTCATCAGCCAGACTCGGGCAAGTTCAGTTGGCGGTCTTGGCATAAAGTCGTTTGCCCTCCTCTGAGATTTTGTGAGACAGGGCGGCTTTCAAGTGACGATACCGGTCAAATTCAGCGCGCGTACTGACCAATATGTCCTTGGCAAAGCCGATTCCTCGCAGACACCGATGTCCCCGTTGCATCCGGCGGATCGGGCGTTCGTCGCTCGAAGGGACAATCACCATGAAGTCCACATCGCTGTCATCGGTCGGCGTGCCCCATGCGTGTGAGCCGAACAAATAAATCTCCTCCGGCTGGAATTCGGCTTTAAGCCGTTCCACTGCCTGTTCGAGCAAGCCTGGAGGGATGACTTTCATGTTCGATTATTCGCTTCCCTGCGCCGCGCCAATGGTGGCGGCGTTGACGGCGACCAGCTCCTCGTTGTTGGTCAACTTGCGGAGCGGTGTTGGGATTCGAACTTTCTTTGCCATAAATTAAAAGAAGATAGCTGTTAGGGTAAAAGTAGTGCCCGATAGAATTTATTTCCGCTGACTGGATTTTGATCAACCCACAGGTAAGGGCTGGAGTTCAAAAGGATTGTTGCTCTGGTTGTCCAGTTAGTCATGTCGGGGGTGGATTCAATACGGTAAGTACGCCCGATTGTGCCAGTAATTTGCACCCCCGGATATGTGTTCAACTGTAAGTTGCCGGGTGAGACGGGCTGTGAAGATGCGTTGAACGTGATGCTGCGTATCCTTTGGTTGCTTCTGTCGGTTATGTAAATCACGCCGCCCGCCAAACAAATACCGTTAGCCTCATCGAACCTAGCAAGATTGCCTGCGCCATTCGTGTAGCCGGTTTGCGAAAAATGCCCTGCTAACGTCACGGCATTTGTGATCGCTGACATTTTCCTGACAGATGAATTGCAGGCAAGAAGTAGATTCCCCAATTCGTCCACGCACATCGCAGCGACGGAATTGAAGGATGGGTTTTGTCCGTCTGCATCAATAGCAACTCCGCCGGTGACCGTAACGACATCTCTGTTTTGATTGATTCGGCGAACCTTACGGTTGCCGGAATCCCAAACATAAATGTTGTCCGCAGTGTCCGCAGTCAAAACCGTAGGACTCGAAAATGATGTGAAAATTCCGTTGCCATCTGCCGCGCCCGAATTACCTGATCCGGCGAACACTTCTAAATTTCCGTCCGCTTGTAATCGGTAGATTTTGTTTCCTGCTTGGTCGGTGAAATAAAGATTATTTGTAGAGTCCACACACAGCCCTCCAACTGAGTTGTAGGCAACATTTAAGTTGGTTGACGTTACATAGCCGTCCGGAGTAATGCGAACTAAGGTAAACGTGCCGCTGAAAATATATTCGACCAGCCAAAGAGTGTTTGAATGATCAATCGCTATCGGATGAGACAAGTTGTTGAGTGAGACGTTCGTTCCATAGCCCGGAGTTCCGTTCACGCCACCGCCCGCAAATGTCGTAACCGTTCCGGTTGGAGAAACTTTACGAATTCGATGATTGTTAAAATCCAACACGAACAAATTGCTCAACGAATCAGCAACAATCCCCCGAGGAACATTGAACATGGTCAATGTTCCTTGTCCGTCTTGTAAGCCTGAGAATCCTGAACCAGCGGATGTTTGAACGACTACGTTATTCGTGTCGTATGTTTGAGCTTCGGAGCGCCAAGCAAGCGAGCAAACTAGAACTAGGATATTCGTTGCTTTTGTAGGTTTTAATTTCATGCCTTAACCTTTCGTCACGGCGCACCGCTAAGTTTACGCGCTGACCTTCTCCTCGCTCGCCAGCATCGCTTCAAACTCCCGTAGGCTCGGCTTGATTTCGCGCGTCTTGCCGACGTGGCCCACGACCGCATCGAGCGTCTTCAGGCCGTTGCCGGTGATGCAGAGGACGGCGGAATCATTCGCCGGAATCTTACCCGAGGCAATGAGTTTCTTGGCCACTGCCGTCGTCACGCCGCCGGCCGTTTCGGCAAAGATGCCTTCGTTCTCGGCGAGCAGGCGGATGCCTTCGCGGATTTCGTCGTCAGTCACGTCGTCGGCTGCGCCGCCGGTTTCCTTCATCACGCGCAACGCGTAGAAGCCGTCCGCCGGTGTGCCGATGGCGAGGGATTTCGCAATCGTGTTCGGTTTGACAGGCTTGAAGAAATCCAATCCCGCCTTTTGCGCGACGGAGATCGGCGAGCAACCGGTCGCCTGCGCGCCGTGAATGGAATACTTCGCTTCGTTCACGAGCCCGAGCTTGGTGAATTCCTGATACGACTTCTGGATCTTGGTCAGCAACGAGCCGGAAGCCATCGGCACCACGGTGTGTTGCGGGATGTTCCAGCCAAGTTGCTCCATGATTTCGTAGCCCATGCTCTTCGAGCCTTCGGCGTAGTAGGGGCGCATGTTCACGTTCACGAACGCCCAGCCGAACTTGCCCGCGATCTCGGCGCAGAGGCGGTTCACTTCGTCGTAATGGCCTTTGATGGCGATGACGTTCGCGCCATAGACGAGCGAGTTGACGACCTTGCCTTGCTCCAGATCGGACGGGATGAAGACATAGGATTTCAAGCCGGCGCTCGCGGCATTGGCGGCGACGGAATTGGCGAGGTTGCCGGTGGACGCGCACGCGACGGTTTCAAAACCGAGTTCCTTCGAGCGGCTCAAGGCAACGCTGACGACGCGGTCTTTGAAGGACAGGGTAGGGTAGTTAACCGTGTCGTTCTTGATCCAGAGTTCGCGAATGCCAAGCACCTTGGCGAGGCGATCCGCCTTCACGAGCGGCGTGAAGCCGACTTGCGCGCCAACGGTGGGTTCGCCCGCGACGGGCAGCAGCTCGCGATAACGCCACATGGATTTCGGGCGCGACTGGATGGCCGCCTTGGTGAGCGACTTCTTGATGCGGTCGTAGTCGTAGGCGACTTCGAGCGGGCCGAAGTCGAACTCGCAGACGTGCGTGGCGGCGAGGGGATATTCGCGACCGCACTCGCGGCACTTGAGCGCCTTCATGAATCCTTCGTGTTTTTCACTCATAGATCTTCTTCGTGGCTGCGTGAGAACGCGGCAATCCATATTTTCCATTTAGCGGTGCTCTCACGAGTCACCGCCACCACTATTTCGGGGCAAACAAAAAGCCCCGACTCATGTTGAGAAGGGGCGACAAATTTTTTGTGCTACTTCTCATTTTCCCCGAACAAACCGTGTTCGGGCTGGAATTGGCACCTGCATTGAAATCGAAACTTCAACCGGTTGCCGTGGCGTCGCTGGGCCAGTGCCCTCAGCCACTCTGCATGAGACCGTTGGTATCAACGGATGCGGATAGATTGATTTAACGGCGTAAGGCTGTCAAAGAATTATTTTGGGGTGGCAGAAGGAGATGGCAATCACCTCAGTTCGTGAAGTTTCTTTCGGAGAGACTTATCCAATTTTCCAGACTGAGCTAGTTCGTGCAGTTGCCGGATTTGTGAGTGCCGGTACGATTCTAACCGGGATTTCATCTGGCGGAGGTGGGGAAGCTGCATGAACTCAGGAGACTCCTTTGGCAGCTGGCAGCATCGGATCGCTTCGACAAGTCGTTGCTGGTCTTTGTCGTAGCCAGAACTCCACAGCGCATGGTTGCAGGAAATTGTGAGTTCACGCATTCGAAAAGCCGCGCCAACCAACCCAGCGTAGATTTCATCCGGGTTGCCGTATGACTGGTCGGCCAGTTTAGCCATGATCAAGTCTCGCTTGTCCAAAAATATGTGAAGTATTTCCTGAATTGCGCACACAAAGAAATCTGCCTCGGCACTTTCAACAACTCCAACATGATCAATCCGACAGTACAAGATCCAAACGTCACGGTGAAATTCATCTTCTTGGTCATCCAAAAAATCTGGAAGCTGTGCCAGACTCCAAGAAGCTCCCCACTTGGGTAGGTGTACCCCGTTGAAGTAAAAGTGGTAGGGATAATCCTTGTCTGGGTAATCGTCGCTCATGTTATCTCGATTTTCAGGTGCGAACTCTAAATCTTCGGCGCTGGTGGCGCAACGCAACTAATCGCGTGTATTAACCGCGCCGAAAGTAGTGAAAGATTTCACAAAGAGTCTTGCGGTATTGATTGCCAATTAGTAATCATTTTTTGTCGTTGCGGGGAAAGCTCAAGTAAACCATTGACGCCGCGCGATGTTTTCCAACAATGCCGACCTCTGTTTGGTCGGCGTTTTGTGTCGGAGCGTTTTGTATTCACAGTTGGTTTGGACGGACTAAAAGCGATTTGCAATGTCAGCCATTTTTCCGAAGTGGACCAATAAACTACCGCTGATGATTCTCGTCGGCGGTTTGCTGACGGCGGGGGCCGTCACGGCGGGAGTATGGTATTACTTCACGCCCAAATATTTTCGCGTGGGCTACCAACCCATCCAGCCCGTGGCGTTCTCGCACGCCACGCACGCGGGGCAACTGGGCATTGATTGCCGCTATTGCCACAACATGGTGGAGAAATCCTGGTTCTCGAACATCCCCGCAGCTTCCACTTGCATGAACTGCCACAATCAGGTGTTGAAGGATGATCCCCGCCTGGCGTTGGTCCGCGAGAGTGCGGCGACGGGCAAGCCGATTCCGTGGGTGCAGATTCATCGCGTGCCGGACTTCGTTTACTTCAATCACTCGGTTCACGTGAATCGCGGCATCAGTTGCGTCGAGTGTCACGGGCGGATTGATCAGATGGAGGAAGTTTATCATGCCAAGCCGTTGAGCATGTCGTTCTGCTTGGATTGTCATAACAACCCGGCGGCGAAGGTTCGTCCGGCGGACAAGATCACCGATCTCGGCTGGACCCCGAGTGAAGACCCGAATGAAGCCGCCAAACGGCAGGAAGCGTTCGGCAAGAAGTTCGTCCACGATTTCCGCGTCGAGTCGCTGAATAACTGCTCGGCCTGTCACCGATGAAAACCATTCCTCCCCCGGATAAAACGCCGCAAACCGGTCGTCACTATTGGCGCGGCCTTGATGAACTGGCGGATACGCCGGAGTTCAAACACTTTCTCGAACGCGAGTTCCCCGCCAACGCCGGTGACTTCTCGGACCCGGTTTCGCGCCGGCATTTCGTGAAGATCATGTCCGCGTCGTTCGCGCTCGCGGGCATCGGCCTCGGCACGACGGGTTGCCGTCGTCCGGAAGACAAGTTGATGCCGTTCGGCAAGGCGCCGGAAAATTACGTCTATGGTGCGTCGCAGTATTACGCGACCGGCATGCCGACACGTGGTGGAGTGATTCCGCTCGTGGCGAAGTCTTACGACGGTCGCCCGGTCAAGCTGGAAGGCAATTCGCTGTTCCCCGGCGGAAATGGGGGCACGGATCGCTTTGCGCAAGCTTCCATCCTGAATCTTTACGATCCGGATCGCGCGACGCGTTTTGCGAAGGGCGCAGGTAAAGATCGCGCCGTTGTCACATCTGGCGAGGCGATGGATTTCTTGGCTGGCTTGGCAAATAAGTTTGCCGCGAACCAGGGTGTGGGGCTGGCGCTGCTCGGTGAGCGGACGCAATCGCCCTCGCGCCGTCGCTTGCATCAGGACATCGCGAAGAAATTGCCGCAGGCGAAGTGGTATCTCTACGACGCGATTGATTCCGAGATTCATCAACGCGCCGCCAGCAAGGCCTTCGGCAAGTCGGTGAAGCCGATCTTCCGCTACGACGTGGCGGACACGGTGCTTGCGCTCGATTGCGATTTCATCGGCGGGGAAGAGGACGCGCACAACAACATCCGCCAGTTCACCAGCCGGCGGAAGATTGAGACGCCCCAGGACAATTTGAACCGCCTTTACGCGGTGGAATCGTTGTTCACGCTCACGGGCATGAACGCGGACCATCGCTGGCGCGCGGCTTCCAGCGCGGTCCTGCCGATCACGGCGGCGATCGCGGCGGAACTTGGCATCAAGGTCGGCACCCTGGTTTTGGGATCGAGCGTTGACCTCGACAAGAAATGGATCGCCGAGTGCGCGAAAGATTTGAAGGCGAGCGGCGGCAAGTCGCTCGTGGTCGCGGGTGTGCGCCAGCCGCTGGCGGTGCATCTTCTCGCAGCGGCCATCAACGAGAAGCTCGGTGCGATTGGCAAGACCGTCGAACTCGTGGAAGCTCCGGCGGCGATTTCTGCCGGCCTCAGCGAACTCGCGGAATCGCTCAACAAGAACGAGGTGGACACGCTCGTCATCGTGGGTGCGAATCCGGTTTACAACGCGCCCGCCGACCTGAACTGGGCCGCGACGCAGCGCAAGGCCAAGACCATCGTTCGCCTCGGTTATTACGAGGACGAAACCGGTCTCACCGCCGACTGGCATTTCCCGCAAGCGCACTTTCTCGAATCGTGGAACGACGGTCGCACCAGCGACGGCACGCTCGTTCCGGTTCAGCCGATCATCGCGCCGTTGTTTGGTGGCGTGACGGATCTGGAATTCATTTCCCGCCTCGCCGGCCTGACTGAAACCAGCCCGAACAAGATCGTTCGCGCCACGTTTGCGAGCATCACGGGCGACAGTTCGGAGGCGGCCTGGAACAAGTTTCTGCACGATGGTTTTGCGGCGGGCACGGCGCTGAAGAAGGCCGCCGCGAGTCTGAGTTCTGCCGCACTCGACGAAGCGGTTGCCACGCCGACCACGATGGCGACCAGCAAGGACAATCTCGAAGTCGTGCTCTATCGCGACGCGAAAGTGGACGACGGTCGTTACGCGAACAACGGTTGGTTGCAGGAGTTGCCCGATCCGATCACGAAGATCGTCTGGGACAACGCTGTTCTCGTCAGCCGCACGACGGCGCGTGAACTCGGCGTGCAGAACAACGACCTCGTGGAGGTTTCCATCGGCGACAAGAAAATCGTCGGCCCGATCTGGACGCAGCCGGGCATGGCGGATTTCTCGCTCGGCCTCGCGCTGGGTTACGGTCGCAAGGAAACCGGTCGTGTCGGGGTCGGCGCGGGTTTCGATGCGTATCCGCTCTACAGCACCAAGACCGGTTACGTCGTGAGCGGCGTGAAGCTCACGAAGCTCGGCCAGAGCTATCCGATTTCCTGCACGCAGACGCACTGGAGCATGGAAGGTCGCGCGATCGTGCGCGAAGCGAACCTGCAACAGTTCAAGGATCATCCCGATTTCGCGGCGAAGATGAACGCTCCGGTGCCGCCGCGCCCGAAGAATCACGTCGGCGAATGGCCGGCGCCGATGTATCCGAACCCGCTCGACCAGGCGAAGAAGACAGCGCTGCATCAGTGGGGCATGGCGATTGACCTGAACGGCTGCGTCGGTTGCGGAACTTGTGTCGTGGCCTGCCAGGCGGAGAACAACATTCCAATCGTCGGCAAGGACCTTGTCTCGCGTGGTCGCGAGATGCACTGGCTGCGGATTGACCGTTATTACTCCGCCGATCCGGCGAAGCGCAAGTGGAAGAACCCGTTCAAGGACGAGGTTTTCCAGCCCGACGAGAAGCAGCAATTCAACGAGTGGATTGACGATGTGCAGGCGGTGAATCAGCCGATGCTCTGTCAGCACTGCGAAGCGGCGCCTTGCGAAAGTGTTTGCCCGGTCAATGCGACTGTGCATGACCATGAAGGTTTGAACGTGATGGCGTACAACCGTTGTGTTGGCACCCGTTACTGCTCGAACAACTGTCCGTATAAGGTGCGCCGCTACAATTACCTCGATTACAACAAGCGCCCGCTCAAGGACCTCAAGGGGCCGTTTTATCCGACGACGCTGTTGCACTCGACCGATGGCGAGTGGGATTTGAAGCGTTGGTGGCGCGATCACGAGTCCGGCATGCGGACCGAGGACGAATGGGACTTGATCAAGATGCTCAAGAACCCGGATGTCACCGTGCGGATGCGCGGCGTGATGGAGAAATGCACGTTCTGCGTGCAACGCATCGAGCAGGGGAAGATCGCGCAGAAGGTCAAGGCGGGCGAGTCCGGCGACGTGGTTGTTCCCGACGGCGTCATCAAGACCGCGTGCGAACAAGCCTGTCCGGCGGGCGCGATTGTGTTCGGCAATGTGGCGGACGAAAACAGCCGCGTGTCGAAGCTCAAGAAGCTGCAGCGGAATTATTCGGTGCTCGATTTCCTCGAAACCAAGCCGCGCACGACGTATCTGGCGAAGGTGCGCAATCCGAATCCGGCCATGCCTGATTACCAGGAGTCCCCGTTCACCTTGGAAGAATTTGAAGTGAAAAATGGAAACCCCTTTGGAGGTCACGGCCACGAGGCAGCCGCTCCCGGCCATGCCGAACCGGCTCACGCCGGTGAGAAAGGAGCGCACTAATGTCTGAGGTCGCGACAGAGATCAAGGTGCCGCCGGTTCCCGCCGAACTGGTGCGCGAGCCGCTCGTTCAGAACAATCGCAGCTTCGGCTGGATTTCCGACCGCGTCAGTCTCATCACCGAGGGCAAGGTGCCGAAGTGGTGGTGGGCGGCGTTCGTGCCGAGCGTTTGTTTGCTCGGCTTGCTGGGAGCAATGTTGTTTTACCAGATCACGACCGGCGTTGGCGTCTGGGGTAATCATCATCCCACGATGTGGGGCTGGGACATCATCAACTTCGTCTGGTGGATCGGTATCGGTCACGCCGGCACGTTGATTTCGGCGATTCTCTTTCTCTTGCGTCAGAAGTGGCGCACGGCGGTGAACCGTGCCGCGGAAGCGATGACCATCTTCGCGGTGATGTGCGCCGGTATTTATCCGGCCATGCACGTCGGGCGCGTGTGGTTCGACTGGTGGCTGTTCCCGATCCCGACCTATCAAGGCTTGTGGCCGCAATTCCGCTCGCCGCTGATGTGGGACGTGTTCGCCGTCTCGACCTACTTCACGGTATCCGTGTTGTTCTGGTATGTCGGCTTGATCCCAGACCTCGCGATGATGCGCGATCGCGCCAAGACGAAGGTGAAGCAATTCATCTACGGCCTGTTCTCGCTCGGCTGGACCGGCTCGAACCGCCACTGGAGCAACTACGAAAAAGCGTATTTGATCCTCGCTGGTCTCTCGACGCCGCTGGTGCTTTCCGTGCATTCGATCGTGTCGTTGGACTTCGCGGTGTCGCAGTTGCCGGGCTGGCACACGACCATCTTTCCGCCGTACTTCGTGGCGGGCGCGGTGTTCTCCGGTTTCGGCATGGTGCTGACGCTGTTGATTCCGCTGCGCAGCATGTGCCACTTGGAAGACGTCATCACGATGCGGCACATTGACGTGATGTGCAAAGTGACGTTGGCGACGGGCTGCATTGTCAGCTACGCCTATATCATGGAGTTCGTCATCGCGTGGTATAGCGGCTCGGGGATGGAGAAGTTCCACTTCATGAACCGCGCGCTCGGCCCGATGTGGTGGGGCTGGGTCATGATGATGGGCTGCAACATGATCGTCCCGCAATTGTTCTGGTTCAAGAAGGTGCGCCGCAATCTCGTGCTGGTGTTCATCCTCTCGATTTTCGTGAACATCGGCATGTGGTTCGAACGCTTCGTCATCGTGGTGGTCGGGCTCTACCGCGAATTCCTCCCGTCGAACTGGGATTATTTCAAGCCGACCTGGGTGGACATCTGCACCTATCTCGGCACGTTCGGATTGTTCTTTACCATGTTCCTGTTGTTCATGCGCTTCCTGCCCATGATCGCGGTGTCGGAAGTCAAGGGCGTCACGCCCCAGGCGGACCCGCATCATCCCTCGGCGGGCGGTGGAAACGGAGGAAAGCACTGATGAGCGCGCAACTCCTGCCTTTGGATTTGAGAAGTGTGATGAACGTCCGCCCTCACCCCGGCCCTCTCCCCCAGGAGAGGGAGAATCTTTCGCCGCCTCCAGGCGGTATGGATGCTTTTGGGTTTACAACGCGCTTTGATCAAGATGGAACAAAGCCGGCGACTGGTGCGGCGGCAGACGAATTATCAAACAGTGTCCGCAGCTTCTCCCTCTCCCCGGGGGAGAGGGCCGGGGTGAGGGCGGGCGAAGACACCATTTTTACCATGCTTTCGGGAAAGGAATTGGCCCATGCCTGAAAACGCAAAATCATACGGCTTGATCGCCGAATTCGAGAACACTTCGACCGTGTTGCACGCGGCGGAAAAGGTCCGCGACGCGGGCTTTCGCAAGTGGGATGTTTTCATGCCGTTCCCGATCCACGGGATGGACAAGGCGATGGGCCTCAAGAACTCCAAGGTCGGCTGGTTCTCATTCCTTGGCGGCGTGAGCGGTTACACCCTGGGCATGCTGATGATCTGGTGGATGAACGCCGTGGATTACAAGATCATCGTCGGCGGCAAGCCGATGTTCAGCCCGTTCGGCGCGTTTCCGCCGTCCTACGAACTGACGATCCTGTTCGGGGCGTTCGGGGCGATCGGCGGCATGTTGTTCCTGAACCGCCTCCCGAAATTGCATCATCCCTTGCTCAAACACAAACGCTTCGCCTTGGTGACGCATGACAAATTCTTCGTGGTGATCGAGACGGCCGATCCGAAGTATTCTGAAACGGAAACCCGCAAGCTGCTCGAAGCCGCCGGCAGCAAGCGCATCGAAATGGTGGAGGAATAATGCGCTACTTTCTTTTGATATTTGGCATCGTGGTCGTGGGCGTCATGCTCATCGCTGGTCGGCAGGGCGATATGTCTCGCAACCGACCGCTGCAGATTTTCCCGGATATGAAACGCCAGGCGAAACTGCGGCCGCAGACGGCCAACGGCTTTTTCGCCAACGGCCTCAGCTCGCAGTTGCCGCAGCCCGGCACCGTTGCGCAGGAAAAGCCGATGTTGGTCGGCACCAATGCAGTGTATTCGTTCGAAGACGCACCGGTGAACACGGGTCGCGTCACGGGTTCGACGAACTTCGTTGAGTTGAATCCGTTTCCGGTGAACAAGACTTTGCTGGATCGCGGGCAACGACAGTTCAACATCTATTGTGCGCCGTGCCACGGTCAGACCGGCGAAGGCACGGGCATCACCAAGAAGATCGGCGCGATGGCGATCGTGGCGAATCTGCACGACAAACGCATCGTGCAGCTCACGGATGGCGAGCTTTTCACCACTGTCAGCCATGGCAAGGGCGTGATGCAGGGCTACGCGCCGCAGATGACCACGGAAGATCGCTGGGCGGTCATTGCTTATCTGCGCGCCTTGCAACTGAGCCGCCTCGGCAGTGTGGACGACCTCGCGGCGGAAACCCGGGCGAAACTCAAGTAACCTATGAGTCAACCAGACGATTTTTCAAATACCGATCCGCAGGCCAAGCCGTTGGACTTGTCCAAGTGGCGCAACCTGCCGGTGCAACTGTTGATCGGCGGCCTCATCATTGGCCTCATCGGTTTGTTCCTCAACTACAAGGCCGGGGGAGTCGAGTTCCTCCTGTCCTATCTCGTGGCGTTGATGTTCGTCCTGAGCCTCGGCGCGGGTTCGCTGTTCCTCGTGATGGCGCATCACCTGTTCGATGCCGGTTGGTCGGTGGCGATCCGGCGCCTCTGTGAACAACTGTCGTATTCGGTGTTCAGCATGTTGCCGTTCCTTTTCCTGCCCATCGGACTGAACGCGAAGAAAATCTACGTGTGGATGACGCTGAACCCGCATGCTGACCACGCGTTGCACGCCAAGCAGCCCATCTTCACGTTGGGCGGCTTCTGGGCGATCTCCATCGGCACGTTCGCGATCTTGTGGTTCTTGTCGTATCGCCTGCGCAACCTGTCCTTGAATCAGGATAAGGACGGTGCGGCGCATTGGACGTTGAAGATGCGGGTCACGTCCTGCATCGGCATCTTCCTGTTCGCGTTCTCGCTGACCTTCGGCGTGATCATGTGGATGAAGGCGCTGCAACATCAGTGGTTCTCCACGATGTACGGCGTGCATTATTTCGCCGGCAGCGTCTGGTTGACGCTCGCGACGGTCTATATCATCACGATGATTCTCGACCGGTTGGGCCTCATCACGGACGTGTTGCACGAGCACCAATACTATTTCCTCGGCACGCTGCTGTTCGCGTTCACGGTGTTCTACGCCTACGTCACGTTCTCGCAATACTTCATCATTTGGAACGCCAACATGCCGGAAGAAACCTTCTACTATGTCGTCCGCGAGAAGGGCACATGGTTCTGGGTGAGCATGGTCATCATCTTTGGCCACTTCTTCGTGCCGTTCCTCGCGCTGCTGCGCATTGATGTGAAGAGCAACTTCGCGCTGATGGTGCCGATCGCGGCGTGGGCGTGGCTGATGCACTTTGTGGACATGACGTGGAACGTGATGCCCGCGCATTTCGTGAAAGGTTTCCCGTTCGGCTGGGCGTTGATTTCCGCCGGGCTGGTGGCCTTCATGGTCGGTATTCTGATCATCCTGTTCCTGAAGAAATTCAAGAGCGCGCCGCCGTTCCCGATCAAGGACCCGCGCCTCATCGAAGCGATGGGCTTGTATCATCCCGTGCCGACCCAGATTTCGGGTGGGGAACTGGATCAGGCGGACCGGCTGCACGGCGCCCCGACGCAACCGAAAGGAAGTCACTGATGAGCTCCTCTAGCGAATCTGAGAAGGATTGTTGTGGTAAAAGTTATTCCGTCACCGTGGCGGTGGTCGTGGTCTGTTTGATCTTTGCCGCGCTGGTCTGGAAGACGCGCCAGTACACCACGCCCGCGCCGCTCGGAGCGGAACGGTCCGCCGAACGCGCCAAGGCGCTCGCCGAATTGCACGCCGCCGAAACCGACGCGTTGCACAACGTCGGCTGGGTGGATCAAGGCAAGGGCATCGTGCGGTTGCCGATCGCGGAAGCGGTGCTGCTCACCGAGAAGCAATGGCAGAATCCGGCGCAGGCCCGGGCCACCCTGAATGACCGGGCTGAGAAGGCTTTCTTTGTGCCTCCGCCTCCTCCACCCCCACCCAGTGCATTCGAATAAATTTCCGTTGTCTGTTTTTCAATGACCGCGACTTCGCCCATATCGCCCAGCCGGATTGATGCTTCGTGCCGGTTGCCGCTTTTCACGCTGTTCGGCGGCGCGGCGCTCTGGCTCGCGCTGAGTTCCATTTTCGGTCTCGCGGCCTCGCTGACTTTCCACAAGGCCTCGATGTTCGCCGACTGCGCGATGTTCAGTTACGGGCGCGCGTATCCCGCGTGGTCGAACCTGCTCGTGTATGGTTTTGCCATCCCGACTGGTCTTGGCGTGGGGTTGTGGCTGCTCGCGCGTCTCGGTCGCGTGGAAGTGGTGAAACCCTTCCTGATCGCGGTCGGGGCGAAAATCTGGCATCTCGGCGTCCTCGTCGGTCTGATTGCCATTCTTAACGGCCAGACCTCCGGCCACGAATGGTTCGAGTTGCCGCGTTACGCTGCGGTGATTCTGTTCCTCGCCTTTTTGTTGATGGCCATCTGGACGTTCGTCACGTATTCGCGCCGCACGGAGGAAGCCCTGTATCCGTCACAATGGTTCGTGCTCGCGGCGTTGTTCTGGTTTCCGTGGATTCTTTCGACGGCCATCCTGCTCCTGCAAGTTTTTCCCGTGCGCGGCGTGGTGCAGGCGGCGGTGGCGTGGTGGTTCGCCGGTAATCTGCTGAACGTCTGGCTGACGCTGGCGGGATTGGCCGCGACCTTCTATCTGTTGCCCAAGCTCACCGAACGCGCCTTGCAAAGTCATTACCTCGCGCTGTTCGTGTTCTGGACCGTGCTGCTCTTCGGTTCGTGGACCGGCATCCCGATCCATTCGCCGCTGCCGGCGTGGATGAGCATCTTGAGCAGTGTGGCGACGGTGCTGATGATCGTTCCGGCCCTCGCGATTGCGACCATCGTCATCAAGACCTGCTGCGGGGCGAATCGTCCCTGCGCCGGCGGGCCGCTGTGCTACTCGAAGTTCGGCGCGTGGATGCTGGTGTTCGCGACATTTGTGGCCGCCATCGCGGCGTGCCCGGCGGTGGCGCGCGTGACGGATTTCACCTGGTTCACTCATGGCAATACCGCGCTGCGACTCTACGGTTTCTTTGCGATGACGATGTTCGCCGCGATCTATCACATCCTGCCGCGCATCTCCGGCGTCGAGATTCCGGCGGGTCGCATCAAGTTCCACTTCTGGCTGGCGATGCCCGGTGCATTGCTGCTGGCAATCCCGTTGCTGATCGGAGGCGTCAAGCAAGGGTTCAAACTCACCGGTGCGAGCGGTGATTTTCTGGCCACCACCAAGGCGGCTGCCATGATGTTTCGCCTCAGCACGCTGGGTGAACTAATGATCGCTCTCGGCGCGCTGCTGTTCCTCCTTAACATCCTTTTGCTCATCGTGAGTTACTATCGGACCATCGCGACGAAGGCTTACGCGGACGCCACGGCGCTGCAACCGGCGGAGGTGAAGTCGTGAAATCCAGCAGCATCGTTTTCCTCGCGGCATTCATCGCGCTCTCGGCTTCGTGGGCGGGCTTTGTGCTCGCGCCCCAGATCCAGTTGGGGCTTGGTGGTCAGGCCAAGACGATTCCCGCCGGAGACAAATATCCCGTCGCCCGGGCTGGGTTGGCCCAGCAAGGCGCGGAGGTGTATCGCTCGCTGGGTTGCGTTTATTGCCACAGCCAGCAGGTCGGCCAGCAGGGCGTGAAGGTGGAAGTGGTCTTGATTGATGCCGGCACGAACGGCGCGAATGTTTTCAGCGCCATCTCCAAGGTGAAACCGGAACTGGCAAAACCCGAAACGATGGTCGGCTTGCCGAAAACGATCGCGGAAGTGGTGGACATTGCGGCCGCCGATGCGCTGATCAAAGCCGTCTCCGAAGCGGGCGGCAAAATCGAGGCGAACATCGTTCCCACCGGCGCGGACATGAACTGGAACTGGGGCAAGCGCCGCACGGTGGCGCAGGATTACGTTTATGATTCCGTCGTGCAGATCGGCACGCGCCGCGCCGGGCCGGATCTGGCCAACGTCGGAGCGCCGTCCCGCAAGCCGGACGTGAACTGGCATCTGCTGCATCTTTACGCGCCAAAGGCGACAGTGAAAGATTCCACCATGCCGGGTTATCGTTTCCTGTTCGAGCAGCGCAAGGTGGGCAAAGTTCCTTCCGCCGACGCGCTCAAGCTGACTGGAGAACTGGCCCCGCCGGCGGGATATGAAATTGTTCCGACGGACGAGGCCCGCGCGCTGGCCGCTTATCTGGTGAGCTTGCATGCCGATGCGCCGCTGTTTGAATCTCCGGTGACGCCGCCGCCCGCGCCCGCGCCGGACCCGGCCACCAATTCTGTTGCTGTGAAATGAACGCCGAACCGAAACAACCTGTTGCGACGACCGAAGCCGAACCGACGGCGGCGCAAACGCCCATGCCGGTGTGGCCGATGGCGCTGCTGCTGACGTTGTTGTTTTTGGGCGCGTGGTATTTCGATCTTCACGGGGGTTGGTTTGAGGCGAAGGTCTATGCGCCGTATCGCTCGCTGCCGGACGTGCAGCGCTTTCAGCCGAACACAGACCCCAACGCGAGCTTTATCGCGATGGGCAAGAAGCTTTTCACCGACAACTGCGCGGTCTGTCACATGGAAACCGGGGTCGGCAACCCGGCGAACGGCTGTCCGCCCTTGGTGGATTCGGAATGGGTCAACCACCCGGCCCCCGAGCGGATGATCATGCTGATCTCGAAAGGTATGAACGGGCCGATAACGGTGAACGGCAAGGTTTACAACACCGGCGTCATGCTCGCGGTCGGTGACTCGTTGCCGGGCGACGAGAAGGAAAAGGCGATGAAGATCGCGGCCATCGCGTCTTATGTGCGCAAACAGTTCGGCAATATCACGGAAGTAGTGAAGCCGGAGCAGGCGGAAGCGGTTCGCACCAGCATCAAGGATCGCACCGCCAACTACACAGCGGAAGAACTGCTCAAAGTTCCTTGAGCGAGTTGCGTCGGGGGGCTTTTAGCTTGCCCCCGTTCAAACTTTTCCCCGCTTCATTCTTTTCGCCCCGCTAATTCGTCCAACGTCAGTTGTTTTGGCAACAATTCCGTCGGGGTAACGCGCAGGGCCTTGGCCAGCAACATCAATTCAAAATCTCCCACCCAGCGAACCCGCCCTTCGATTGCGGCGATAATGCCCCGGGAAATGTCCCAGCCCGCCACCTGGCATTTGGCGGCGAGGGCGCTTTGAGTCCAGCCGCGCTGGGTGCGAAAGCGTCGCACTTGCGGGCCGACAATGTTTTTCAGTCTGGGCATTGTCCGAATTTTCGGACTTGACGCTATCAATCTCCGTTTGCTCTTATGTCTGGAATTTCAGACATAAGAGCGGTTTGGAAGCCGCCGGGGCGGTGACACCTTGAACGATCAATGAAAACAGGAATCCTTCGTATGGGGCCGGGTGCGTGCCTTCCTCGCAACCGTGGTGTTGTCGTGGTTCTGGCGACGTTGAGTTGCCTTTTCGTCACCACGACGGTCTTTGCCAAACCAAGGCCATTGGCTCCACCGTGGCCCTCGTTTGGGATCATTCATCGTGAAAATTTCGATGAGCCGCTGCGGTTTGCCCCCAATCAAGTCATTGATCCGGCGATCTGGGCTGAGAGTTGGTCAGGGTATGCCGTCCAACGCTCCGGCACGAGTGTCGTGCCGTGGGTGGTGCCGATGGTGGTCTCCAACTCCTTCCGCATTGAGCCGGAGCGTGGCGCATACAGACTGTGGTATCGGCCGGATTTTAGCAGCGGCACGGGGAGCGGGGCGGTGGCGACGCTGTTGGAGCTTGCCACGAGCCACGGCAAGGCAAGTGAAGTGTGGTGGTCCTTGGTGGTTTCGCCCGACGGAAGCGAGCTGCATTTGATCTGCCAGACGGAGAACGAGCCGCAATCCTGTTTGCAAGCCGCCGTGAATTGGGAAGCGGGGAGCTGGCACATGCTCACACTCGGATTCACGCCCACCAATAGCGTCCTATTCGTTGACGATCAACTGGCGGCGGTCGGGGAAGGATTGGCGACGATTCCCCAAGAAGCCGCGCCTTACACAAGTTTGACTGTCGGGAGCACCGCCAACGGCACTGCTCCGGCCCAAGGTCAGATTGAGGAACTCTGCGTTTTCACGGGGCGGAAGCGAACGCAGCAGTTGTTGGGCAACATTTTCGGCCTGAGCGTGGATTGGGACATTGGCCTCTATCATGCCGCCCTCAGCAAGACCGCCGCGCTCGGGCCGATTTCTGCCGAGGAAATTGCCGCCCGGGCCGTCCGCGCCGCCCAACGGAAGGCGGAACGCGAGGCGTTGGGAATCGAGGCGGAACTCGGTGGGGGGATGCAAATGCTGCTGCTGAGTGGGCCGACGGCCACTTGTGTCACCAATTCGCCGCTCTACATTACAAACACGGTGGCGTGGTTTGACGCGAGCACGGGCTGGACGGTCCAGTTTGACGTGCAAGGGACGAATGCGCTGGGGACGACGGGCGGGCCGGTGGAGATTTTCGCGGCGACGAATCTGGCTGGCAGTCACCTCACGAACGCGCCGTGGTTGTTTTTAGAGCGCGGGCCTTCATGTAGCCGCTATGAATATAGCGGCCAATCTGCGGCCATGACCTTCTACCTGCTTGGGGATGGAACGATTGACCCCGATGGCGACGGCATGAGCACGAGCTATGAACTGCTGATTGCGCATAGCAACCCGTTGGTTTTCGAGGTTCTGGACACGGACGGCGACGGCTTGTCCGATGCGTGGGAACTGGCCCACGGCTACAACCCGACCAGGGCCGACAGCGACGGGAACGGTATCCCCGACGGTTATGAGGACAAGGATGGCGACGGCTTGGCGAACCTGATGGAAACGGCCTTTGCCGGGAATCCCATCGTGTTCAACACCAACTGGAGACTGGACGGCGATGGCGACGGGATTCCCGACAGTCTGGACACCAGTCCGGGCACACCGGATGCGCCGCCGTTGGTGACTTCGTTCAACAAGTGCCCGTTGCCGTAACCGCCGGTTCAGTCTTTCCCCCAAACTTTTTATGAAATCGCCCCTTTTTGGTTCGCTGCCGTTTTCGGTGGGTAACGGAAGAGAATGGTGTGACACTCGCCCTCACCCCGGCCCTCTCCCCCGGGAGAGGGAACAACATTGGGCCGCGCGCCTCGATTTGTTTGTTCGTCCCGCCAATCCAGTCGCAGGTTTTCGAGTGAGACGGCGAAGGTTTCCCCCTCTCCCGGGGGAGAGGGCCGGGGTGAGGGCGGGCCTTCCACAAAATCAAACCCGTTCCCATCAAAACCCCCCATCGAAAACGTCGGCCCGCCCTTTTTTTGGAGGCGCGATCGCAACGCTGACCGCGCTGGTCTGGTTGGGCGGCGGGCCATTGGTTTCGGCGCAGACCGCGCCGGGCAACAACGGTGCGCCGAGCGCGCAGGTGCAGAACGAGGCGGCCAGTCTCATCACCCAGCGGGCGGAACACAAAACGGATTTGTTCACGGGCAGCTTCGGTTATTCCGTGCCGATTGTGGGTGCGCCGGGACGCGGCGGCAGCGAACCGGGATTGGCATTGGTGTATTCGTCCAGTGGTGACAATGGGTGGTGCGGGTTGGGTTGGGCGTTGGAGGTTGGCTACATCGAGCGCAACACCAAGGACGGCTTTCCCATTCTCTACGATGCCTCGTCGCCGCCGCTGCCGATCAAGCAATATGATCCGGCCAAAGGTTTCCTCCTGAATCTGTTTGGCAAGCAGATGAAGTTGCTGACTAACAGCGCGAACGAGTATCGCGCCGAAGTGGACACCGATTTTCTGCGCGGTCAGTTCGATACCACGAACAATCGTTGGGACGTGTATGACAAGAGCGGGACGGTGTATCGCTTCGGTTACACGGCGCGGGTCATGAATCCCAACTCGGGCTGGACGGCCAACTACACCGGCACGTTTCGCTGGGCCTTGGAGGAAATCATCACGGCGACCGGCGAGCGCACGACGATCACTTATCAAACCCATTCGACTTCGGATGTGGGGGCGGCGCGGGTGCTGTATCCGAATGTGATCTCCTACAATGGCCACACGAATTGGAATGGCTACCCGGCCAATCAAGCTCCCACGCACACGATTCAGTTTGGGCTTCAGCCGCGCACGGATGTTCGGCTTTCGTATCGGTCAGGTTTCCGCGTGGTGCAGGACATGCGGCTGACGAACATCGTTTGTCAGGTCAACGGCCAGAACGTCCGGCGGTATGCCTTGGAATACAACTATTCCGCCGCCACGAAACGTTCCTTGCTGGCGCGGGTGCGAACCTTTGGCGCGGACGACACGTCGGAACTCCCGCCGCAATCGTTTGCTTATCAAAACAAGCCGCTGACCTTCGCGCCCAAGGTGAAGTGGCGGAACACCGCGACCACCGCGCCCAGTCTGGCCGAGCGGGATATTTATGGAAACACGTTCACGGATTTGCTGGATGTGGACGGCGATGGCTTGCCGGATCGGGTGCGCTGGGATTTGAATACCACCCCCAATCGTTACCTGGTGCAAAAGAACCTCGGTATGGCGGCGGGCGGCGCGGAAGGACTTTTTGCCACGAATGAAATCTCGTTTGGGCCGACCTCGGGCAGTCAATTCCCGGCGGGATTGATTTCGGCTGGCTCAACGTATTGGTCGTGGGCCGGACTTAATTCCTCCCGCGCCCGGATCATGGACCTCAATGGCGACGGGAAACCGGATCGCATCGGCGACGATTCCCAATACATGCTGAACGGCACGCCGTTTTACAACCACTTTGGCGTGCAAATCAACTCGGGTAGCGGCTTCACCGCCGATCAAAGCTGGGCGGTGGAAGCGCAGACCTCGACCTTTTATTGCGCGGTGGACACGCTCACGGACACGACCACGGCGGGGCGCACCAGTCTGTTTGATATTAACGGCGACGGCATTCCCGACCGGGTGATGATGAGTTTGAACGCGCCGTGGACTAATTTCTTCGTCCAGTTCGGCACGGGCGCGGGCTTTCAAGCGAGCCGCCGGTTCGGGCCGATGGCCAGTCAGGGTGGCACGAGCCAGGTATTTTGGTCGGGAGTGCAAAGCAGTTGGATTTACATGACCGACCTCAACGGCGATGGCCTGCCCGACCGGGTGATGTTGCCGCGGAATGCGGGCACGGGCAATCCCGTGGCTGAAGCGGCCCGGACCAACTTCGTGGTGGAGTTCAACAACGGCTCCGGCTTCGAGGCGGGAATCTGGCCCAATGTTGACCCGCAATACTCCGCCGCCCAACTCAACTACGCCAACGTGCAAAAGTATCCGTGGGTGGGATTGCTTGATCTCAACGGCGATGGGCTGCCGGACCGCGTGATGCCGAAACAAGCCGACAGCACCAAGACCACCTGGCTGTTGTATCGCAACACCGGCACGGGCTTTGAAACCACGCCGGTGGAAATCACCGGCATTGATGTGCCCAATGCCAGCAACGAAAACTGGTTCGGGCTGCAAGGCACGGGCAACGCCACCACGCCGCATGTGCAGGGGCATACGATTACTTCGCTGCAAGACATGAACGGCGACGGCCTGCCGGATCGGGTGATGGCCGATTACAACTCAACTCTGTTTCCTGCTTCGCTGGCCACCAATTGTTTTTGGGTGCAGACCAATTCCGGGCCTTTTCCAGATTTGTTGAGCGCCGCCAGCAACGGCATCGGCGGCGTGCTCACGGTCAGTTACAAGCCGTCCACCGCGTGGGACAATCGGGAAAATCCAACCGACCCGAACTCGGGCAAACTCTTGCCCTTCCCGAATCAGACCGTGGCCAGCGTGACGGAGAACGACGGGGTGAACCCCAACCGCACGACGACCTACACTTACGCCGGTGGCTTTTACGATGGCAGCCGCCACGAGTTCGCGGGCTTTGCCAAGGTCACGGAAACCGACGCTTCCAATCGGCAGCAGGTGTATTTCTACCATCAAGGCGGCGGACAGGATCGCATGGCGCTCGGCGGCTATGTGGATGCGAGCACCAATCTGGCGCGTTTCAATCAACCGGGCGGGGTGACGCGGGACAGTTCCGGCAACCTTTATGTGGCGGACACCGAAAATCATATCATCCGCAAGATCACCTCAGCGGGTGTGGTGACCACCATCGCGGGCAGCGCGGGCAATCCGGGGACAACCGATGCCACCGGCCCGGCGGCCCGGTTCAATCACCCGACCGGCATTATCTATTTAGGCGGCTATCTGTATGTCGCCGACACCGACAACCACTCCATCCGGCTCGTCAATCTGGCCAACAACCAAGTTACTACCTATGCGGGCAGCAGCGGAATTGCTGGAAGCACGGATGCCAGCCCGTTTACGGCCGCCCGGTTTTACCGTCCGACGGCTTTGACGTTCGACGCCGGGATTACCGCATTGTATGTGGCCGACACGGGCAACCACACCATCCGCAAACTGTCGGGAGCAGGAATGACGACCATCGGCGGCGCAGGCATTCCCGGCAGTTCCGGCAATCCGGCTCGCTTCAATCATCCCGCTGGCGTGACGGCATGGGGTGGTTATGTCTTTGTTGCCGATACCGACAACCACACCATCCGCTACTTCGCCACGAATTCGTCCATCGTGACGTTATACGCCGGGAGCAACGGCGTCGCAGGCAACGCCGACGGCGGACTGCTTACCACCACCCGCTTTAATCAGCCGCTGGGACTCGTACTCAATACTGCGGGAGGCGAGCTTTACATTGCCGACTCCGGCAATCACGCCATCCGCAAAATCAACACCAGCACCCTGATTGCCAGCACAGTGGCGGGACGTTCCGGCGTTAGCGGCAACGTGGATGGTGTCGGCACTAACGCATTTCTGAACACACCTTCCGCGGTCGTTTTGGACAATGCCAGCAGCACGTTGTATCTCGCCGACACGGCGAATCACCTCATCCGCAAAGGCACGCCTTCAGGCATCTATCTGGCCGTGACCAATTTTGCCGGCGGCGTGGAGGCGTTCGGGGAATACGCGGATTCCGGCAGCTTCGCCAAACGCGGGATGCCGTATCGCATCGAAACTTATGGTAACGACACCAATCTGTATCATGTCGTCGTCAATCAGGTGGATCAGTTTGGCCTGGGTAACGGACGGTGGTTTCCCTTCGTGCAACAGACCTTCAATTTCGATTATCCCGGTGGCGGCACGCCGCGCATCACCGCCACGCGCTTTGCCTACCACCTCGGCAACGGCAATCTCACCAACCAGATCGCTTACGGTGAAGTCGCCAATGTGAACCTCACCAGTCTGTCCGCCCCGACGGATGTGGATGCCTCAGACACGCAGTATCACCACACCAGTTACGCGGTGTTGGGCAACACGAACATTCTCAACCTGCCAGACACGATCAAACTTACATCCGACGCGGCAGGCAGCAGCATCGTCCGCGAACAGAAGTTCTCCTACAATCCGGCCAGCGGCACGCTGGCGCTGGAACTCAATCGCATCTGTGCCGGGCAGTATGCGACGAATGCCTATCCCGAGTATGACGATTACGGGCTGGCGGTGCTCTCGGTGGATGCCGTGGGGGTGCAAACCAAAATCAGCGCGTTCGACGCCCTGCATATTTATCCGACCGTCACGCGACTGCGGGTTTCCTCCGGCTCGGATTCCGCCAGCGACCATATTACCTATACCACCAATGATGTGCGCTCGGGCGCGTTGACCGATATCACCGACGCAATGGGCGTGCGGGTTCACAATGCCTACGACACCTTCTTCCGCCTGACGCAGACGGACAAGTATCCGGTGGGCGGCGCGGCGGTGTGGGTAAGGAAAAGCAGCTACCCGGCCTTTGGGGTCATCACGTCCGGCAACGCGGTCAACTATGTCCATACGCAAATCAACGACGGCGTGGACGCGGTCAACGGCGTTGAAAGCCGCACTTATTTCGATGGTTGGGGTCGCCCGATCCAGACCCGCGCCGAAGCCGAAACCGGCAATTACCGCGTCATTGCCACCGCGTATGATGAACGCGGCGAAGCGTTCCTGACGAGTTGGCCGCGCTTTGAGAGTGGCATTGCCTTCGCCAAACCCACCGCGCAACCGGCAGCGTTCACGGGCTTCGATGCCGCCGGGCGCGTGGCCCTGAGCCGCGCCCGCGTGGAGGCATCATTCAATGGCAACGGCGCATTTTCTGGCAAGAGCGACAGCGCGGGCGACGCCAACTCACCGCTCGCGCCCAAGCAGTGGGCCTACGTCAACGCGGGCGACCCGTGGTGGAAGATTTACACGGATGAAGAAGGTAAGATGCGCCGTTATCAACTGGATGCCTTTGGCCGGAACAAACTCATTCAGGAAGTGGACGGGGCGAATACGTATCTGACTTCCTTCCGTCACAATCTCGCGGGCGACCTGACGCATATTACCAACCACGTCGGCGAAGTGATTTCCTATGGGCATGACGACCTCGGCAATGTGGTGGCAATGGCTGATCCGCACTTGGGTTATTGGACGTATCGCCGGGATGCCGCCGGACGGGTGCGTGAACAGATTGACGGCAAAGGCCAGAAAATCGCATTCACCTTTGGCGCGACTTTGAGCCGTCTGAGTTTGAAACAGGTCTATAACGCGAGCAACCAGTTGGTGGCCACCGCGACGTATTCCTACGACTCCGGCGATGTGAACCACACGGTTTACAAAGGCCAGCTTTTCCAAGTGACGGACAACGAGGGCTGGGAAAAGAGCGGCTACGATACTCGCGGGCGGATCATTCGCGCCACCCGCCATCTCAACCTCAACAATCAGGATTACGCCACCGGCTTCGCCTTCAACGACGCGGACAAAATCACGGCCACCAGTTATCCCAACTCCGGCCCGACGATCACCAACGAGTATCACCCGGGTGGCGCGCTCAAGCGCGTCGGGCGCGGGGGCTACAACTATTACACCACGGCAGCGGCCAACTTCGATGAGTTCGGCAAAGCGTTGCAATTTGATTTCGGCAACGGCACGACCACGACGCGGAGCAATTATCCCGTCTCCAAACGACTTTATACGCTTGCCACTCCCGGCGTGTTTAATCGGGAATACCGTTACAGTGCCGCCGATGATGTGACGTATCTCAGCGGTTCGGGCCTCGCGCCCACCACGGTCACGTATGACAATCTCCACCGCATCAAGACCTACACGGGGTTGAGCGGCAGTTACAACTACGATCCCGTCGGAAATCTCACCACGCACATCGAGAGCGGCAGCGCGCAAACCTTCGGCTACGGCAGTGCCCGCAAGCAGGCCGTGAAGTCCGCCTTCGGCAAAGATTATCGCTATGATTTGACCGGCAACATGATCGTGCGCCACGGCGGCACGACGAACTCACAGGCCCTTGAATACAACGCGGAAAATCGGTTGGCACGTTTCTCGGAAGTGGGACGGACGGCGGTGGAATATGGCTACGCGGATGATGGCGCACGTCTCTGGCGACGCTCTTACGTCACCAGCACGAACAGCCCCAAGGTGCAACTCTGGATTGGCCAGCATTACGAGGAAAAAGATGGCAAAATCTTGTTCCATGTCTTCGCGGGTGGGCAGCGGATATGCACCTTTGAACGCGATTCTATCCTCAACGGCGGGAGTGGCACATCCACGAATTACGCCGGCTACTTCTACCATCAGGATCATCTCGGCTCGTCCAGCGTCCTCAGCGACTACGCGGGCAGCCTGAAAGAGTTGAATGTGTTTTATCCGTTTGGCCGCACCCAAACCAACAACCCGACGGCGGCGTTCAAGGTGTCGAACCGGTTCACAGGGCAGATTCAGGACGAAGAAACCGGCCTCTACTATTACAACGCCCGCTACTACGATCCCGAGCTTGGCCGCTTCATCCAGCCGGATACCCTCATTCCCGACTTGGAAAACCCGCAGAGCTTTAATCGCTATGCGTATGTGCTGAACAATCCGCTGAAATATACTGACCCCACGGGACATTATCAGGAACTTGAAACCTCGATGGGCGGCAAAGTCATTGTCCACTCAACCGGCTATATCACACTCAAAGAGGGCTTTAACAGGTTTGATAACGCGGTGATTAATTTTGAAGTAGCCACGCGCAAGGGAGACACGGTGCGAGCCAATGTAGAGTTTGGGCAGATGCGGCAGATTGCGAACGAAGCGAATATGTCCCTGCGCGGCATGGTGGGAGACACGTATGCGGAGTTTGAGCAAGCCGGGCGCGGCTCACAGATGTTGATGGGGTTCATGCCCATTTCTGTCGGCGGGGAACAAAAAGGCGCAATCGTTCCAAATGGCAAACAAGGTGTGCCAAAAGTTAATGGTGTGCCGGAAACCGCCACAAGGGGAGGTCTTGCTCCAGTCCTGAAGGGACAAGAGGGAGTAGCTCAATCAGAAGCGGCAGCGATAGCGCGGGGCGAGATTATTCGAGGCAGAGAAGTAACATTTGAACTGCCCAGCGGAGGTCGAACGCGAGCAGATTTGCTAACTGAATCACCCAGTGGTTTGAAGATTATTGAATCCAAGAAAGGCCCGGCAGCGCAGATGACTAAGCGTCAAACTCAAGCGCAAACGGCAGTTCAGCAAGGCCAGCCACTGATTCCCCGGGGTAACAATGCTCAGGATGCTGGCTTGACGCCGGGTAGTGCTGTTCATTTAAACGATTATCAAGTAGATAAGCACTGATATGTCAGTCAAAATTGATTTGATTACTCAAGATCACAGCAATGATGAGTTCGCGCTGATCCTTGTCGAAGATGGTCCTTGGCCAGTGGGTGAGGATTTTAAAAAATGTCTTTCAAGAATCCAAGCTCGCATTTTTGACACTATGGATGTAGCTATTGACGGTCATCTTGCAGCGAAATGCCCGGAATCAAAGGGCAAAAAAGTGCGCATTCAAATTGACTCACCACATGGAGCACCATCCGACTTGGTGAATTTAGTGTTCAAACTCAGGGAATATATTGCGGAAAATGGAAGTGATCATTACGTAGCAATAAAAAATTCACCTTACATTAAAAAACTTTCAATAGTCTTGGGGCATGAGAGAAACCCGTTTAATTAAGTGCGCAGCCATTGTTTGCACTCATGTCGCTGTCGGCAGGTATCCGATTTTGCGAGCCGTCAGAGATGAACCTGTGGATCCAGCCGATAGTGGATGGCAATTCCTTTGCAATTCCGGAAAGGTGGAGAACGAAAAGGAAGCCCAAGTTTGGTCAGTGAGTGAGGTTCTTGATTTGGAGCCGACTCTTTCCCAGTTTATCAACTCGCCCGTCGGCACCATTTTATTTCGCCACAATGAGAAGTCACAATGGGAGCGAGAGAAATGTTGGTAACAGTGAACTGTACGCGACCAACCAATGCAGTCGCCGTGCCATGAGATTTAGCACTGGCGCAGCTTCTCGATTGCGAACCCCTCTCAAAACGAGGGAAAGCTTCTCTACTCCAACACAACACCCCAATGCCTTGCCCGCCTCGTGGCACTGTCCCGGTTAACGCGGGAAGGATATGGGAGATTATTTCACTCTGTTCCTTCCGGTCCGAACTTCGGTGAGGACGGCAAGGTGCGCCGCTATCAATTGGATGCCTTCGGGCGCAACAAGGTCATTCAAGAAATTGACGGGGGCGAATACTTACCTGACTTCGTTCAAATACAATCTCGCGGGCGATCTAACGCACATCACCAATCATGGCGGCGAAGTGATTTCCTATGGGCATGATGATCTCGGCAACGTGGTGGCGATACCGTTACAGCGCAGCGGACGACGTAACGTATCTCAGCGGTTCGGGACTGGCGAATAGGGCGGCCTTTGACAAAGCGATGAGCAATAGATAAAGATAAGCTACATGACCAAGGAAATTGCAGGCTATTTGGGGAAACAAGCCGCAACGATGCTTGAGGCGACCCCCTTCAAGGTCTGGCCAGTTGAGAAATCCTTCGAGGAAGATCTTAAAGAATTCCACTATGTCTTCAAGCAGCACGGCCTAGAGTTGCGTTGTGATAGCAGCGGCAAGATTGGTGTTATCTTCATGCGTTCCGGTGCGCGCGATGGTTTTGACGAAAGCCTGTTTGACATTCCGTTTTTTTGGGAGCGGCGGCAAGTGTTGGAGCATTTGGGCGCTCCAGCGAAGAGTGGTGGCAGAACCTGCGATCCGATCCTTGGCGACTACGGAGCGTGGGATCGTTTTGTGATGCCGGGGCATGCTATCCACGTTGAATATCGAACTGACTCTGACAGCATAAAGCTGATCACCCTCATGCGGGATGATATGATTCCGTGACCGAAGTGAACGGGTACGCGCCAACCAAGGCAACGAGCGTGCCAAGAAAAAATCAACGCGGCAAAAGCTTTTCTGCGCCGCACCTTCGCGCGCAAACTCAATAGCCTGCCCGATGCCTGCCTCTATATCTGAAAAGATGGCCTTGCCTCGATTTCGTAAGCACTTTTGGGATAATTTTCCGCGTGGCAGGAGCGCCGGTCTGTGACCGGCTTTGGGCGGATGAATGACGGTGCCTGCTCGCTTTCTCTTTGTCCCTCGAATCTCGCTGCTTTGCCCCGCCGTAAGCCGCCGGAACGGCGGCGCTCCGGTAGGGCCAGCGCGCCGCGCTGGCCGCGCCAGATTTTTCTTCCTTGCTCCGCTCCACACTTCCGGGTTCATTCGTGTTGTCGGTGAATAAACGAATGTAACCAAACCAAACACAAAACAATCTGCGTCTTCAGCCGCTGTCCATCACGAAACGGACAATTTCAACGGACCGCAAGCGGCGCTCGAAGCACGTCCGACAACTCGGGCGTGCCGAAAGCGTTCTTGCGAGGCATGTCCGTGCCTGTGATGGAGCGTGAGTAAGCCGCCCCTTCTTTTTTCGTGGGGCCGCGTGGAGCGCAGGCAACGCCCAAACGCCCATGAAAAAGTCCACCCGCCGTTCCCGTCGCCCGCGCGTCCCGCGCCCCAACCTCCGCGTCCTTGATCTGCTGGATGAAGCCGGCGATTGCTGCGAGACCATCGCCGCGCTGGCGCAACTGCTCGGCCACGAGCCGTCCAAAGCCATCGCGTGTATCGGGAGGTTGCTGTGTCGTGAGGCCGGCAAGTTGCAGGCGGCGCTGCTCGAGTTGGAACGGCCCACGCGGCGTCAATGAATGGAATGGGCGGCGGCATTGATTCCGCCAGGCTGAATGCCTTGTGCGCCGTGCGCGGCCATTCCTGATTTTCTTCGCGCGCCGGTGGTTTGCCGCCCGCCCGGAAGCCGGTTTTTCTAAAAGCATTTTCCACTGCGGGAACATGATCGTGCGTCATGGCGGTACGACCAATTCACAGGCGTTGGAATATAGAACAGTTCTCAAAATGTTTGACGGCTACGAAATCCCCTCACCCGGCCTAGCGGCCACCCTCTCCCCATCGGATGGGGAGAGGGCCGGGGTGAGGGGTGGTTCCGCAGACCTCGTTTCCGACATTCTTTTGCAGTACGCTCTAACGCCGAGAATCGCCTCGTGAAGTGCTCCGAAGTGGGCCGGGTGGCGGTGGAATACGGTTATTCCGATAAGCGCTGGCGCGGCGTCTCGGCTAGAGCGGTTCTCAGGAATAATTTCCGGGGTGAGATGAGAAAACCCCTCACCCGGCCTGCGGCCACCCTCTCCCCATCGGATGGGGAGAGGGACGGGGTGAGGGGAATTTCGGAAATTATTTTTGAGAACCGCGCTAACGAACCTTTGCGGGCGGCAACCTGGTTGCGCTCTCTCACGTCTTTTTTGTAGCATCCCGCAATATGAAAATTCTTGGAAGTCTGCTTGCCAGCCTCTTGTTTCTGACCTTGAGCGCGGGACCGGGGTGGGCGGCGGATTACGACGCCGAGGATTTCAAGGCGGCAAAGAAGGAGGCGGAGAAAGGCGAGGTCGCGGCGGAGGCGGCGTTGGGGCTGATGTATCATTTGGGCCAGGGCACGCCGCAGAATTACGGGGAGGCGCTCAAGTGGTATCGGCGCGCGGCGGACAAGGGCAACGTCACGGCGCAAAACGGCTTGGGCGTGATGTTGTTCAACGGGCTGGGCACCACGGTCAATTATTTTGAAGCGGCCCGGTGGATTCAAGCTGCCGCCAATCAAGGTCACGCCGCGGCGCAGATGAATCTCGGGCGCATGTACGCGACGGGAAAAGGCGTGCCGCGAAATCAGAACGAAGCGTCCCGGTGGCTGCATCGCGCCGCCGAACAGGGCGATGCGGAAGCGGCGTTGGAATTGGGGCGCGAATATCAGCGGGGGCAGTTGATGCGGGCGGACATCGTGACCGCGTATAAATGGCTGCTGCTGGCGGCGGCGCAAGGTGAAGCCGGGGCAGTGGATGAACGTAAGGCGCTGGCGAAAAAAATGGCCGGCTGGCAAATCACCCGGGCGCAGGAACTGGCGGCGGCGTTTGTGCCACGCCCGGATGCGGCGGCAGCCGCCAGTGCCAAAGGCGGCGGGACGGGATTCTTTGTGACGAACGACGGCTATGTATTGACGGCGTATCATGTGGTCGAGGACGCGACGCGGGTGGTGGTGCAGACCAAGAAACTGCGGCTGGCGGCCAAAGTGATAAAGACCGACCCGACGAATGACGTGGCGTTGCTGAAAATCACCGGAGCCTATGCGCCTGCGACAGTCACAAACACTTTCACCCAAGGTCGGACGCCGACGGCCGGACCAGAAGCGACCGCCGGGAATCCGAGGTTGTTCCCGGTGACCAGCAATTTCAAGCCGCTGCCGATTGCCAATGGAAACGCGATCAAGCTGGGGAGCAGTGTCGCGACGATGGGTTTTCCCAATACCAGAATCCAAGGCCGGGAATTGAAGTTCACACGCGGAGAAATCAACAGTTTGGCGGGCTTCAAGGACAATCCGCGTTATTATCAGGTCAGCACACCGGTGCAACCGGGCAATTCCGGCGGGCCGCTGCTGGATGAAGCCGGGAACGTGGTGGGAATGATTTTGTCGGGACTGAACGCTGTGGCGGTACTTCAAATCACCGGCAGCGTGCCGCAAAACGTCAATTACGCGCTGAAAAGCTCCGTGTTGCTGGCGCTGTTGGAATCGGTGCCGGCGGTGCGGCAGAATTTGCCCTCCCCCGCCAGTCCGGGCGGAGGGAAGGCTTCGGACTGGCTCACCGCCGCCGGGGAATCCATCGTTTTGATCGAGGTGTTTTGATTCCCGCAAAAGCGGCTTTGCCCTCGGTGCGGGATGATTTTTCAGGTTCTGCGCCGGCTAGAGCGGGTTCATAAAAACTGTCGCCGCCGAAGTGATGAGGCGGTTCGTTTTCTCAGGCTGCTTTGCGTCCGCCTCCTCACGGCGGCGGCTCCGGCAAAACTTCAACCGCTCTATTCAGCGTGATTCGATCTGCGCCACGGCCCACCGGGCGTGTTCGGCGATCAAAGGTTCAGAATCCTCGCAAGCTTTTCGCAACGCGGGCAGCGCGCTTTTATCCCCCACATTCCCCAAGGCCACGCAGGCATTGCGCAGCACGCCGCGACGTTTGGTCCGCAGCATCGGCGTGCCGGCGAATTTCTGTTTGAAGCCAGCGTCATCCAGTTGCAACAACTCGATCAAATCCGGCGCCGTCAGGTCGGCGCGGGCGTGCGGCTTCATCAAACTTCCTTCGCGCGCAAATTTGTTCCACGGACAGGCCGCCAGACAATCGTCGCAGCCGTAGATGCGGTTGCCGATGAGCGGGCGCAGTTCGACCGGGATCGAGCCTTTCAATTCGATGGTGAGATAGGAGATGCAGAGCCGCGCATCGAGCTGGAAGGGCGCGGTGATGGCTTGCGTCGGGCAGGCGGTCATACAACGGAAGCACGAGCCGCAGCGGTTTTTTTCCGGCGCATCGGGATCGAGTTCGAGCGTGGTCAGAATCTCCGCGAGGAAAATCCAGTTGCCCAGCGTGCGGCTGATCAGATTGGTGTGCTTGCCGACGAAACCGAGGCCGGCGCGTTGGGCGAGGTCACGTTCAAGGATCGGGCCGGTGTCCACATACCAGAGCGAGCGGGTGGTCGCGCCGCCGCGTTCATTGACGAACGCGGTGAGCGTCTTGAGTTTGTCCGCGAGGATATCGTGGTAGTCGGGATAGCGGGCGTAGCGGGCAATCAAACCGTGACGAGTGGCGGGTGACGGGTGACGTGAAGCAACCGCAGCGTGCTCGTCACCCGGCACGCGCCACCCGGCACGCGTTGCGTAAGAAACAGCGAGCGAGATGATGGTTTTGGCTCCGGCTAAAACGCGATTGGGTTCGCCACGTTTTTCCGCATTGCGGGCGAGCCAGGCCATTTCACCTTGCTTGCCGGCTTGCAACCAGTCGTGCAGGTGTGCCGCGCTTCCCGGCGGCGTGGCGGTGGTGAACCGACAGTCGTCAAAGCCGAGTTCCAACGCGCGTTGCCGAATGGCTGCTTTCATCTCCTGAAACAGGGAAAATAGTCAGAGGAATGGGAATGTCTTTTGCATTATTCCCCTGACAATTATTCCGCTGACGAAAGTTTTCATTTACGTGGTCCGGTGACGAGGCGGAATTGATTGATCACCTGTTGCGCGACTTCGCGGGCCGAGCGGAGGTCGCTGTTGATGAGCACGTCGGCCTGCTTGTAGAACTTCTCCCGCGCGGCCAGCAAGGCGCGAATTTTACCGAGCGGATCGGGATCATTGAGCAGCGGGCGGTGCGAATGTTCGCGCACGCGTTCGTAGATGCGTTCGGGCGACGACCACAGACAGATCACGAGCGAGTGGGTTTTGAGGCTCTCCAGATTGGCGGGGTTGGCCGGCAATCCGCCACCGGTGGAGATGATGCTGCGGGTGTGGGTGGCAAGTTCGGCGACGAGTTGGGCCTCCAGTTCCCGGAACGCGGCTTCACCGTTCTGGGCGAAGATCTCGGCGATCTTCCTGCCGTTGCGCTGTTCGATCAACCCGTCGGTGTCGAGGAACTCGAATCCAAGCTGCTCGGCAATCAGGCGGCCCACAGTGGATTTGCCCGTGCCCATGAAACCAATGAGCGCGATGTTCTGGATGTTGCGGGCGGCCGTCACGCAGATGAAGTAGCGGAATTTGCGCCGCCGCGCACGACTATTTGAACCAAGGCGGGCTGGCGGACTGGCGAGGCTCCCGGATCAGATCACAAAGTCGAAGGGATTCAGCGGCTGTTGTTCCAGTTTGCGCGCGCGGTCGGCGAGGTGCCCCAGCGTGGTCGCTTCCATGACTTGCACGATGCTGTCGCGAACCTCCTTCATCACACTGCGGATGGCACAGCGGGCTTCGTCAGGGCAGGAGCATTTCTCGTAATATTTTTCGCTGACACAACTCACCGGAGCGAGCGGTCCTTCGATGTGCCGGATGATTTCCGCGAGCGTGATTTGTTGCGGAGCGCGTTTGAGACGGTAACCTCCCGCGACACCCCGTTTGCTCATGACCAGCCCCGCGGATTTGAGGTCGTTGAGGATTTGTTCGAGGAATCGTTTGGGGATGTGTTGTTTTTCGGAGATTTCCTG
The DNA here is from genome assembly GCA_964594985.1 of uncultured Bifidobacterium sp. Classification (GTDB taxonomy): domain Bacteria; phylum Verrucomicrobiota; class Verrucomicrobiia; order Limisphaerales; family JADLHS01; genus JADLHS01. The sequence goes on along the minus strand of CAZQNQ010000013.1, from coordinate 30,019 downwards.
GATGCGGACGACGGCATCATCGTCTTGGAAATCGCGCGCCAGAACCTGCATGGCGCGCAGGGCGTATTCGCCTCGAACGGAAAGTTTCATATTGATAGTTAACAATCTCTATATGCGAAGTCAAGATTTGAGATCCACCTTTCATTGGCCGATAAAAACAAACTACAAATAATCTATTGACTTAATGTAGATTAAATCTAATCTCATCCGCGTTGGTCAATATTGGCGTGCTTTACGGCAAATGGTAACTAGCGGATAGAGCATGAATTCAATAGGGATTAACGGCCCAACCAAACGTATTGGAGGGCAATACTAAAAAAGAAAATGAAGCGAACACTCATCGCGACCCTGATACTGGGAGCGCTGGTCGGAATTGAAACAGTGAAGGCCCAATCACAAGATAACGCACCATCGCCGGAGGTGGACACGAACGCGCTTATCCAGCGCCTTCAGGAACTGGAGCAGAAAGTGAAGATCCTCGAACGTAACGGGGAACTGGACAAGGAGGCCGCCACTGAAAAAGCCAAGGCGGCGCCGACACTGTCCATCGGGGCGGGCGGTTTGCAGGCAACGTCGGCGGATACGAATTTTGCGTTCGCGTTGCGCGGGTTGCTTCAGGTGGACACGCGGACGTTTGTGGATGACGGCGGGATTCAGGGCAACGATGCGTTTTTGTTGCGCCGGGCGCGGCCCATCTTCACGGGCACGGTTTACCGGGATTTTGATTTCAATTTCACGCCGGATTTCGGCGGTTCAACCGTGCAAATCTTTGATGCGTATCTGAACTATCGTTACCAACCGTGGTTGCAGGCGCGGGTCGGAAAATTCAAATCACCGGTCGGGTTGGAATATCTGCAATCGGACAGTGTCACGCTGTTCAACGAGCGGGCCTTGCCGACGGCGCTGGTGCCGGGGCGGGATATCGGTTTTCAGCTTTGGGGTGATCTCAACGGCGGGGTGGTGAGTTATGCGGCGGGCATCTTCAACGGCGTTGGTGATGGGCGCAGCACCAGCAACACCGACTTTGATGACAGCAAGGAATACGCGGGACGCGTGTTTGCGCAGCCGTTCAAGAAGACCGACCTGACTACGTTGCGCGGTTTGGGGGTGGGCGTGGGGGGAAGCTGGGGAGATTATTCACTGGCGAGTGCGACAGGTTTGCCCAACGGCAATGGCTACATCACGGATGGGCAGCAACAATTCTTTGCCTACAATGCGACGACGCTGGCCGACGGCGAACACTGGCGGGTTGCGCCGCAAGGCTACTATTATGTCGGACCGTTCAGCGTGTTGGGTGAATACACCATCTCGGCGCAGAACGTCCGCCAAGCAACTCAAACGGCGCTCTTGCGCAACACCGGTTGGCAGGTTGCGGCGGGTTGGGTGTTGACTGGAGAAGATGCGACGTTCACCGGCGTGACGCCGCGCAACGCCTTTGATCCGCGCGCGGGCAAGTGGGGCGCGTTTCAAGTGGTCGGGCGCTACGCGGAGCTGGACATTGACGACGCGGCCTTCCCGCTTTATGCCAATCCCGCCTCTGCTTCGGGCGCGCAGGCGTGGTCGGCGGGTTTGAACTGGTACCTGAACAAGAATCTGATGCTCAAGACCAGTTACTCGCGCACCACGTTCACGGGTGGAGGTGGCGCTGGCACAACGCCGCCCGCGAGTGTGACCCGGCAGCCGGAGCAGGTCTTTTTCACGCGAGTGCAGCTATCGTTTTAATCAACCAATCGAAATCCAAATCTATGAAAAAAATCCTGAACCTCCTGTTGCTGGGCCTCGCGGTTTCCGCCGTCCAAGCCAAAGACCTCAAGTTGCTCAATGTTTCGTATGATCCGACGCGGGAGTTGTATCAAGACTACAACACGGCCTTCGCAAAGTACTGGAAAGAAAAGTCCGGTGACACCGTCAAGATTGAGCAGTCGCACGGCGGTTCCGGCAAGCAGGCGCGGGCGGTGATTGACGGCCTTGAAGCCGACGTCGTCACGCTGGCGCTGGCTTACGACGTGGACGCGGTGGCTGAAAAAGCCCGGTTGCTGCCGGCCGATTGGCAGAAGCGGCTGCCGAACAATTCAGCGCCGTACACCTCGACCATCGTGTTCCTCGTGCGCAAGGGAAATCCCAAGGGCATCAAGGATTGGGACGATCTCGTGAAGCCGGGTATTGGCATCATTCCCGCGAACCCGAAGACTTCCGGCGCGGCGCGCTGGGCGTATCTCGCGGCCTGGGGGTACGCGTTGAAGAAGGAAGATGGCAGCGAAGCCAAGGCAAAAGACTTCGTGGCGAAATTTTACAAGAACGTGCCGGTGTTCGACACCGGGGCGCGTGGCGCAACGACGACGTTTGTGCAACGCGGCATCGGCGATGTGTTGGTCGGCTGGGAGAATGAGGCGATTCTTTCGCTCGCCGAATCCGGCAAGGGTGAATTTGAAATCGTTTGGCCCTCGCTCAGTATTCTGGCCGAACCGCCGGTGGCGGTGGTGGACAAAAATGTGAAACGCCACGGGACGGAAGCCGTTGCCAAAGCTTATCTCGAATATCTTTACACGCCGGAAGGACAGGAGATCGCGGCGAAGCGTCACTATCGGCCGCGCAATGCCGAGGTCGCGGCAAAGTATGCGAAGGAATTTCCGAAACTGGAACTCTTCACGATTGATGAAGTGTTTGGCGGCTGGCAGAAGGCGCAAAAGAAACACTTCGCCGACGGCGGAGTGTTCGATCAAATCCAACTATCCAATCGTTAACCTCATGAAAGTCACCGTGGAAAAACAATTCACCTCGCTCCCGGCGCGACCGCTGCCCGAGCGGCGCGCGGTGGACCGGTTGCTCGCGGCGCTGGACCAGGTCGCGGAGAATTCCCCGCGCATCATCAGCCGGTCGCTCGGGCAATTTGAGAGCGCCGGTCGCCACTACTCGTTGCCGCGCTACGTCTATCTTGGCCCGAAGAGCGGCGGCGAGGTCATCCGCATCGGCATCTTTGCGACCATCCACGGGGACGAACCCGAGGGCGCGCTGGCGTTGACGCGCTTTGTCGCGGAACTGGAGAAGAATCCCGAGATCGCGAAGGGTTACGCGCTCTACATTTATCCGGTCTGCAATCCGACGGGCTTTGAGGACAACACGCGGCACGCGCGGGGCGGCGGGGATTTGAACCGGGAATTCTGGCGGCAATCAGCGCAGCCCGAAGTGCGTTTCCTGGAATCCGAGATCAACCTCCACGCGTTGAACGGCATCATCACGCTGCACACAGATGACGCGAGCAACGGGCTTTATGGCTTCGTTGGCGGCGCGGTGCTGTCCGAGCATCTGCTGGAGCCGGCGTTGCTGGCGGCGGAGCAATTCCTGCCGCGCAATCGCGCCCGGGTGATTGATGGCTTTGACGCGCAGCGCGGCATCATCACCAACGGCTATCGCGGGGTGTTGCAGGCGTTGCCGGGCATCACCAGTCCGCCGTTCGAGATCACATTCGAGACCCCGCAACGGTCGCCGTTGCATCTGCAAGTCGAGGCGTTCAATGCGGCGTTGCAGACGATTCTGATCGAATACCGCTATTTGATGGCGATCGCCCAGAACATCTGATTCTTACTGTTGACGTAGTGTCGGCGCGACCCCGATTCCAAGGGGAGTGGAATTTGCAAATCGTGAGTGCTGACCGGTCGTCCGGAGGTTCTGACACCAGTAGTTTTGGTTGGAACTTTTGTTATGAACACGACGCCGTTTCGGGGCTGGTTCACGCGACTCGCCGCGCGCCCGATCCTTTCTACAACCGCTCCGGTTCAATTCTGCGATTCAATTTCCGGTCGTGGCGTTCGTCCTGACGCAAGGCCGCCCCGCCACCGGGCCGGGTCGTTCTTTCCCGGCGCGGCTTCCGTTATTCCAATCCGGCTCGACCAAGGCGCGAGGACTTTGAGTGAGTTCAACACCCGCAAAGAAAAATTTACGGCGGCGGGCTGTCATCATGAGGGTGCGATGCAAGACGCGGTTGGGCTGGTGTCTGGTTGTCACCAGTGGGGTGCGTCTGAGTGTGCCCGCCGCCGTTATGAATTTCAGAATATTAACTTTTTGAATTTGCCCGCAGTGCCGGGCAAACGGGAGTCCGGCGTCGAAACCGTGTGGACGGCGGAAGCCCGCGAATTTAATCACAACGACACCCGGTAACGGGTCTGAACATTTCTTCGGTTTGCATTACGGCACGTGCTGATGTGGAAACTGGAGCAGCAAAACGCGAAGAAATATGAAACTGGAACTGAAACAAGAAATTCAACAAGCCCGGCTTGAACGTGTTACAACGCTGTGGCTGGTGGACGATAATAATTCCTATCGGGAGATGCTCGCGGCGCAATTTGGCGGCATTTCAGAGATCCATTGCGCGCGGCAATTTGCTTCCGCCGAGGCGGTGTTGGCGGCCTTGGCCACCGAACCCGCGCCGGACGTGATTCTCTCGGATGTGCAGATGGGCGGCATGAGCGGGGCGGAAGCCGTCGCGCCAATCAAACGGCTCGCGCCGCAAACCCGCGTGTTGCTGTTGACCACCTTTTATGATTCAGCCGCCGCATTGGCCGCGCATCGCGCTGGAGCGGAAAGTTTTCTGCTCAAACGCTATTCATTCGGGGAGATTTCCGAGTTCATCCAGAATCCGCGCGAGGCCCGACGAAAACATTTCCTCAACTTGCGGATTGAAATCGAGTCGCCCCTTGACGGTGTGCCCCTCGGGACAACAAAAACTCGCCCCAAAGTTTTTAAGAAAACCCCGCCCTTGTTGAGCCGTTGGGTTCACGCGATGTCGCGCTTGATACGTTCCGCCTGGTTAAGCGTAAAGCCGCAGCACCATCCGTCTGTGGCGAATTAAATTTCTCCGACCCGTCTTCCGGGAGGTTGTCGTTAATAACCTTTTGAACACTTAGCGGACTACCGCGCGGTGTCCATCCTGACCGGCTCTTTGAGTCGTCTGAACATGAAACTGAACACTGCCTTATCTGTCCGAAACCTGATCGTCGCCGGAGTGCTGGCCTCCGTTGGCGCGACCTCTGCCGCCAGCTTTTACAAAGCAAACAACCCCACCGCGCTAAATGTCGCTGTCGCGTGGACAAACAATGCCGTGCCCGGCGCGAGCGATCTCGCCATCTGGGACAGCAACGTCCCCGGGCCGCTGACCAATGCGCTCGGCGCGAATCTATCTTGGCGCGGCATCCAAATCTTGAATCCCGGCGGCCCGATTCAAATTGATTCCGGCAACACGCTGACGCTTGGCGCAGGCGGTGTTGATCTTTCCGCCGCGACGCAGGATCTGGTCTTGAGCAACAGCGTGACGCTGGGTGGCGTGCCGCAGAATTGGCGGGTTGTCTCCGGTCGCACACTGAATCTGGGCGCGACGTTGGGCCGCACGGCGGGCGGTGTGGTGCGTTTTGGTTTGCCGGAAGACAATAGCGCCAATGTTTATGTGACCAATCCGCCACTGACATTGTTACAAAACGGCAGCATCGTATTCGGCACAGTGAACGACACGGACTTCGCGGGCGTGGATGGCAGTCAACGCATCGTGAACGGAGTTGAACTGGGATTGTATCTCGCCAATCCAGCAGGCGTGAATCCCAATATCTCCGGCACGGCGATCAATCGCATTTACGACTTCACGGAGAGCGGCTCGTACGGCGTGCGCGCCAGCGGCAACGCGGTGATTTACGGCGTGCGCGTCAATCAACCCAACGCGAACAACCTCCCGTGGCAGATCAACGTGGACAACAAGACCGTGACGGCAAACGCCATCCTCATCACGACGAACGCGGGCAGTCTGCCCGTGCGCGTGACGGGCAGCGGCGGTTTCCTGCGCATCGGCAACAGCGGTACGCAGGAGTTGCTGCTGTTCCAGAACAATCCCGCCGCGCCGCTCGTGTTCACGGCAGGCTTCGGCACGATCAATCAACAGGGCGCCGGCAGTATCACCAAACTGGGCGCGGGCACGGTGGAGATTCAATCGGCGGCCACCTACACCGGCGGCACGCGGGTTTTTGAAGGTACGCTGTTGGTCAGTGGCGCGGGGAGCGTTGGCCCGGGCGCGCTCAATGTTTTTGGTGGGGATTTTGCCGGAGCAGTCGGGGCAACCAACAGCGCGGCAACCGTGGTTGCCGGCGGCGCGGCCAATACCATCGTGGTGAACAGCGCCAACGGACAATTCTTCCAGGCGGCGAATCTCACTTTCAGTTCCGGCGCGCGATTGCAGTTCAGCGTCAGCAACACGGTCGCTCTCAGCACCACCGTCGCGCCGCTCGTCATCACGAACGCGGGTACGACGCTTTTTGCGACGAATTCCGTCGGCGTGGATGTCATTGGCGCGTTGGTCGTTGGGCAATTCCCGCTCGTCAAATACGCCGCGCTCGGCGGCGATGGTTTTGCCGCGTTCAATCTCGGCACGATTCAGCCGCACACCACGGCGTATCTCTCGAACAATGTTGCGAACAGCACCATTGATCTTGTCGTCACGGCGAATAATCAACCGTTGCGTTGGGCCACCGGCAGCGGCGTTTGGGACGTAAGCACCACCGCAAACTGGCGCGCTGCGAGCAGCGCCGTCACGACTTATCAGCAAGCGGGCGCGTTTGGCGATGCCGTGGTGTTTGAAGATTCCGTCAGTGGTGCGTCTCCCATCACCGTGACGCTCAATGCGCAACCAACGCCCGCATCGGTCACGGTCAACGCGGCGAAGAACTTCACCCTGACCGGCGCAGGCGGAATTGGCGGCAGTGCGGCCTTGACCAAGTCCGGCAACGGCACGCTTACGCTGAGTACCGCGAACGCATTCTCCGGCGGATTGAACTTGAATGGCGGCACTACGATCTTCACATCGCTTGCCAATCTCGGCAGCGGTGCGATCAACTTCTCCGGTGGCGCGTTGCAATTCGCGCCCGGCAATACCGAAGATATCTCCACGCGCCCCGTGACGTTCCTTTCCGGCGGCGCGACGATTGACGACGGCGGTAACTCGCTTTGGTTCGCCAATCCCGTCGGCAACAACGGGGCCGGCGGTTTCATCAAACTGGGCGCGGGCACGCTCACGCTGAATGGCACGAACAAATTCACCGGCAACACCATTGTCAGCGCGGGGACACTGGCGCTTGGCGTTTCGAGTTACATCAGCAACAGCGCGGCGCTCATCGTCAACAGTGGCGCGACACTGGATGTATTGAACAGCCCGCTCGCGTTGCAGAACCAGATTCTTGCGGGCAGCGGCGCGGTGAATGGCGGTATTTTCGTTGGCGCGGGCGCGACGCTTTCGCCTGCCACGAACGGCACCGCGGGCGCGTTCACCGTGAACAACGGCGATGTTTCCTTCGACGGCGGCACGCTGGTGTTCGACCTTTCGACCGTGGCGAAAGATTTGCTGACCATCAACGGCAATCTCTCGTTCAACAGCGGGACGCTGCAGTTGAATGTCGCTGGCACGTTGACGAACGGTTCATACAAACTCATCGGTTACACCGGGGCATTGCTCACCGGCGCGGGCTCCGCCGCGAATGTAACTGTCACCGGGTTCTCCCAGCCAGGCAAAGCCGCCACGTTGAGCGATGCCACGCCGAACGAAATTCAACTCATCGTCGGCGACGTGGCTTCGGATGCGTTGACGTGGCGTGGCGCGGGTTCCGATTGGGATTTGACTGGCGCGCAAAACTGGTTGCGCTCCGGCACGCCGTGGGCGTTCACCAACGGCAGTTTCGTCACGTTCAACGATAGCGGCGCGGCGGTGCCGTTCGTCAATCTTGTCGAAGCAGTGCAACCCTCGACCGTCACCGTCAATGCGACGGCGGATTACACCTTCAGCGGTGCGGGTAAAATTTCCGGCCCGGCCACGCTGACCAAAAGTGGCGCAGGCACGTTGAACATTTTGACCGCGAACAACAATTCCGGCGTGACGACCATCAACGCCGGCACAGTGCGCGTCGGCAACGGTGGCACGTCCGGTGATCTCGGCCCGGGTAACATCGCGAACAACGGCCAGTTGATTTTTGCGCAGCCGGACAATCGCACGGTATCGGGGGACATCAGCGGCGCGGGCAGCCTTGAGCAACAAGGTTCAGCCACGCTTACGCTCGCGGCGAACAACACTTACACCGGCCCGACTACCATCACTTCCGGCGCGCTGCAAATCGGCGCTGGCGGCGCGGCAGGCACGCTCGGTTCGGCGGCGGTCGTGAACAATGGTGAGTTGATTTTGAATCGCTCCGGCGCGGTTTCGCTGGTCAACGCCATCAGCGGGTTCGGTTCATTTGCCAATGTCGGCTCCGGTACGGTGACGTTGTTGAACGCGAATACGTATCTGGGCAACACCGCCATCAGCAATGGCGTCGTCAAACTCGGCGGAGCGGAAAAAATTCCTGATGCCAGCACTGTTCCCGGTTCTTATGGCGGGCTGTTCCTTGGCGGCACGCTGGACTTGAACGGCTTCGATGAAACGATCAATTCGCTCATCGGCGGCAGCGGTGTGCTGACCAACAGCGGTTCGTCCGGGACGAACACATTGTTCCTCGGTGATGAATCCGGCGGCACGGCGACGTTCACCGGGAAGATCGCGGAAGGTTCGTCCGGCAAAATCAAACTGGTGAAGCAGGGCCACACCACGCAGTTCATTTATCCAGGCAACAGTTTCAGCGGCGGCACCATTCTGAGCAATGGCGTGCTCGCGGGTGTGGGGGGCAACGACGGCGCGGCGAACAGTTCACTGCTCGGCTCCGGGCCGGTCACGTTCCGGGGCGGCACGCTGCAACTCAGCGGTTTCACCGGCGGCACCGCGCAGCCGGGTTACGGCACCTTTGCCAATCCGCTGCTTATTCCCGCGAATGAAACCGGCACGATCCGCCCCGCGTCACGCGGCCTCATCAGCAGCACTGTGACCGGCAGCGGCACGTTGAACTTCATCGCGCGATTCAGCCGCAGTGACATTGGCGGCGATTGGTCGGGCTTCATCGGCGTGCTGAACATCATTGCCAACGGCGCGTCCGACGATTTCCGCGTTGCCACGAGTGCCGGTTTTCCGAACACGAAAGTCCACATCGGTGAGTTCGTGAACTTCTACAATATCGTGGCGGGCGCGATCATTCCCATCGGCGAATTGTCCGGCGACGCGGGCAGTTTTCTGCCGCTGGGCGCCACCGGCTCCGGCCTGGCGCAACCCGCCGTGTGGCGCGTCGGCTTGTTGAACACCACGACCAACTTCGACGGTGCCATCACCGACTCGACCGGCATCATCAAAGACGGCTCGGGTGCGTGGGTGTTGAACGGTGCGAACACTTACACCGGCATCACGGCGGTGACGAACGGCACACTGGTACTGGCGAACGATGGAGCCGTCAGTCCGAACAGTGTGGCGTTTGAACTTCGGTCAGGCAGCGCGAAGCTGGATGTTGCGGCACTGACGGATGGAGCGTTGAACGTGGGCTTTGGTCAAACGCTGCGGGGTGATGGCGTGGTATTGGGCAGTGCGAATGTTTATGGCACGCTCGCGCCCGGTCAATCCATCGGCACGCTCACGGTGACGAACGCCGTGACGCTTGCGGGCACGGCGGTGTTTGAACTCAACCGCACCAACGCTCCGGCGACGAACGATCTGCTCGTGGCCGTTTCCGTTGCTGCGGGTGGTGATTTGATCATCACCAATCTGGGGCCGGACTTGATCACCGGCAGCGTGTTTAAGTTGTTCAGCGTTCCAGTCAGCGGTGGTTTTGCCAGCGTGACATTGCCGCAAACCAACGCGACCGGCTCGGTCACGTATCAGTGGGATGACAAACTCGCGGTGGACGGCACGATTGTGCTGGTGAGCGGTGCGAGTCCGGTCAACCCCGCGCCGACGGACATCGTCTCCAGTTACAGCAACGGCGTGTTGACGTTGAATTGGCCGGCGGATCGCACGGGCTGGCGGTTGCAGGCGCAGACGAACGCACCGGGTGTCGGTCTCACCGCAAACTGGGTGGACGTTTCCGGTTCGACTGTCACGAATCAAATCAGCATTCCCGTCGGCCCGGCGAACGGTTCGGTGTTTTTCCGGTTGGTCTATCCCTAAACGATCAACGGGGCGGCGTGGCTGGTGTCCATTGGCCGCGTCGCCCCTTACGAACATGAAAAGTCATTTCCCAATTCAGCGAGGGCGGGCGGGTTTCACCTTGATCGAATTGCTCGTGGTCATCGCCATCATCGCGATTCTGGCCGCAATGTTGTTGCCCGCGCTGGCGAAGGCGAAGGAACGGGCGAACCGTGCCAGTTGCCTGAGCAACGTCCGGCAGATCGGCATCGGCGCGAGTCTTTATGCGCAGGATTACAACGACCTGCTGCCGAAGAGCAACATCAAGGGCAGCGATCACGTCGAGGGCGAGCATTACGCGCGTTACCTCTGGGAGGGCAATCCCAACACCAAGGTCACGCCCAACATCGGCGAGTTCCACAACGTCGGCCATCTCTACGCGAACAAGTACGCGGGCGACGGCGGGATTTTGTATTGCCCGAGCTTCAACTCGAAGGAATCGCCGATGTCCAAGAACTATTACCAGCCGCTCCTCACCTCGAAAGCCGACGGCATCGTGCGGTCGAGTTATCTCTGGAATCCGTGGGCGGCCAAGTCGGCGGTGAACGGGAAATACTACCGGGTTTATCTGAAGCAAAGCCAGGTGCCGCCGGGCAAGATCCTGTCGCTTGAATACTTCATCAATCACAATGCCAACAACTCCGACCAGCGATTGAATCCGGCGGAAGTCGCGCACAGCGTGAGCCGGTCGGTGGTGGTGTTGTACGGCGACGCCAGCGCGCGGGCGTTGAAGATCACGCCGCAACTGTGGAAAAGCGCGTGGGTCGGGCCGGAAGGGCCGCTCTATTATCCGCAACTGGACAATGTGTTGACCAATCTGGAATCGTTCTGATGAAAAATAAAATCCTGGTCTTGATGGCGGTAACCGCTGCTTTTTTGGCGGCGGCTCCGGCGCGGGCAACGGAAACATCCAAACCCAAATACAACGTGCTGTTCATCATCTCGGACGATTTGCGCCCGGAGTTGGGCAGTTATGGCAGCAAGCTGGCGAAGACGCCCAACCTCGACAAGTTCGCCGCATCCGGCGTGCGTTTTGATCGTGGTTATTGCCAGTATCCGCTCTGCAATCCCTCGCGCGCGTCCATGTTGACGGGACGGAAACCGACGACGTCGGGCGTGATTGGCAATCGCACCTGGTTCGGCGATTTGCATCCCGATTACGTGAGCCTGCCGCGCTATTTCAAGGATCAGGGATATTTCACGGCCAAAGCCGGGAAGATTTTCCACGGCGGCATTGATGACACGGATGCGTGGACGGTGGGCGGCGAGCGGCGCACGTTGGCGGGAGTTCCCCGGCCCGTTGGAGAAACCAATGCGCCGGTGGCCCCGCGCACCAACCAAGTGGAGCGGTTGCAGGAAGACGTCCCGTCGCGCGCCGCGCGGTCGGACCGCTGGATAGTCGTGCCGGGTGCCGGTGAAGAGCAGCATGATTATCGCGTTGGCACACAGACCATCAACCTGCTGCAACAGCACAAGGACGAACCGTTCTTCATCGCGTGCGGTTTCTCCACGCCACACAGTCCGCCGACCGCGCCGCAACGATTCTATGACTTGTATGATGTGGCAAAAATTCCCTTGCCGCCGGATTTCGCCGCGCGCCCGACCGTGCCGGAAGGATTTCCAAAATCCGCCATCCGCCCGCGCAACGCCGATTTGTTCATCAATCGCGACGCCACACCCGAAACCGCGCGTGAAATGATCCGCGCCTATCTCGCGGCGACGTCGTGGGTGGATTTCAATGTCGGTCGTGTGCTGGCGGAAGTGGATCGCCTGAACTTATGGACGAACACGGTCGTCGTTTTCTGGGGCGACCACGGTTATCAACTGGGCGAAAAAGGCAAGTGGTCCAAGGCCGGTTCGCTGTTCGAGCAGGGCGCGCGCGTGCCTTTCATTGTCCGCGCTCCGGAAGCCAAGGGCAACGGGCGTTCCTCTCCGCGCGTGGTCGAGACGCTGGATTTTTATCCGACGCTGGTGGAACTCACCGGTTTGCCACAACCGAAAGGATTGGAAGGCCGCAGTCTCGTGCCGTTGCTGAACAATCCCGCCGCGCCGTGGGAACATCCCGCGTTCACCGTTTGGAGCGAAAACGGGCGCACGCTGCACGGTGTCACCGTGCGCAACGAACGCTGGCGTTACGCGGAATACGAGGACGGCGGCGCGATGCTGTTGGATTTGGAAAACGATCCGCAGGAATTGAAGAACGTCGCGGACGACCCGCGCTTTGCCGCGGAACGAACCGCCTTGTCCAAACTGGTGCGGGACTATCGCGCGGGTTTTGTCCCGGTGAAATGACCGGAAGCAAACTAAAATCGTTGATTATTTATGGCTCAGAAAATCCAACACTACTGGCTCACCTATCCGACGAAGCGCATCCACCGCCCACTGATTGGTGAGATGAAAAAGCAATTCGACCTCGTCACGCACATCCACAGCGCCACGATCACCGAGGAATTCGGCCAGATTGCGCTCGAACTGACCGGCCAGCAAAAGGTCATCGGCGCGGCGGTGCGCTGGTTTCGGCGGCAGGGCGTGCAGGTGGATCACCTTGCGCTCGGCGGCATCACATGAATTCATTTTGCCAGATTGACATGCCCACCGTGCCCGATAGCATCTGGGCCAGAGAGGCGACTTCGCCATCTGCATTTCCCAAAATCCTTACGGTGCTGACCGGTCTTCTGGAAGCTCCCATGAAACTGAAATCAAATTCATGTCGAGTTGTGTCCAGCCGCCGACCCGGTCGGATGTGCTAGCAAGTTTCTTTGACCACGCTGCGATTGCGGCGCGCGTCATCGTCCCCTTGTTTCCCTCGCGACTCGCCGCGTGAACCTGCCGGCTTTATCCAAAATCACCCATTAACAAAATGAGCAAAGAATCCATCAACGAACCACTCAGTCTGAGCGCCGCCGCCGCGCGCAATCTCGCCACCGCCACCGTCACCGTGCCGCAAATCACGGACATCACCCCACGCTGGCTCAACAAGCTGTTGCCGTGGGTGGATGTGGATGGCGGCGTCTATCGCGTCAACCGCGTGGCCAAGGCGGCGAAAGGCCAGCCCGCCAATGAATTTGGGGAGGTGAAAGTGGACCTGCTCACGGTGGATGGCGGCGAGCCGAAGTTGCCGACGACCTTCGTGGATTACGAAGAAGACCCGCGCGAATATCATCTCAGCACCATCCAGACGGTGCTCCGTACGCACACGCGCGTGACCGATCTTTACAGCAACAAGATTGACCAGTTGCGTGAACAAATCCGCCTCACCGTCGAAGCAGTTAAAGAAAAAGAAGAGTGGGAACTGATCAATCATCCCGACTTCGGCCTGCTCAAGGAAGTCGCCCCGGCACAGACCATCACCACCCGTAAAGGCGCACCGACACCGGACGATCTCGACGAGTTGCTTGGTCTGGTCTGGAAAAAGCCTGCGTTTTTCCTCGCGCATCCCAAAGCAATTATTGCTTTCGGACGCGAAGCCACGCGTCGTGGGGTGCCGCCGCCGACAGTGCATCTGTTCGGGACGCCCTTCATCACCTGGCGCGGCGTGCCGTTGATTCCGAGCAACAAGCTTGAAGTTGCCAAGAATACGACGAGCCTTCTCCTGTTGCGCGTCGGCGAAGCGGAGCAGGGCGTCGTCGGATTGCAAAAGACCGGCGTCACCGGCGAAGTTGAACCCGGCCTGTCCGTCCGCTACATGGGCACGAACGTGAACTCCATCGCGTCGCACCTCGTCACGCGCTACTTCTCCGCAGCGGTGCTGACCACCGATGCGATCGCGCGTTTGGATAATGTGGTGGTGAACAATTACCATGACTACAGCGCCAAATAGTGATGCATCGCTCGCTGCCGTTCCGGCGGCGAACGAATCCGCTCACACCGATCTGGTCGCGCAACTGGTGGCCGAGGCGTTTTCGGGTTTGGCCCGAGGCGCGAAGCCACCGGCGTCAGTGCCCAATGCGCCAGCAGAATTGCCAGTGTCACCCAGCCTGCCCAATGTGGCTTCAAACGATGCGCCGTCGGCTTTGCCACCGGTGCATCCGAGTGCGCAACCCGCCGCGCCAAAGCTCACTTCAACAGAACAAACGCCAACTGGCGCGCACGCGCCGGAGTCGGGTGATTCGTATGCGTTTGGCGAACCGCGTTGCAACGGCAGCTATCGCCCGGAAAACAATCGCCCCGACACGAAGACCGCCAACTCTAATTCGGTTCTCGGTTTTGCCCAGCCGGAATCGCTTGCCACGCCGGACTTCTATTTCCTGAAAAGTCATCAACCTTCCGGTAAATCTCCCGCCGCCTGTCAGTCGTATCCGAAGAATACGGCGCCGATTCCGAAGTTCGACATTGATGGCGTGCGCCGAGACTTTCCGGCGTTGCATCAGTTCGTCAATGGTCACCCGCTCATCTGGCTCGACAACGCGGCCACCACGCACAAGCCGCAGGCGGTGATTGATGCGACCGCACAGTTCTACAGTCGCGACAACTCGAACATTCATCGGGCGGCGCACACGATATCCACCCGCGCGACGGAACTGTTTGAAGCGGGGCGCGAGAAGGTGCGTAAATTCCTCGGCGCGGCGGACGCGAAGGAAATCATCTTCGTCCGCGGCTCGACCGAAGCCATCAATCTCGTCGCGCAAAGTTACGGGCGCAAAAGCATCGGCGCCGGCGACGAAATCATCATCAGCGAACTGGAGCATCACGCGAACATCGTGCCGTGGCAGTTGCTGGCGGAACAAACCGGCGCAACCGTTCGCGTCATCCCGATCAATGATCGCGGCGAACTGATCCTCGACGAATACGTGAAGCTGCTCGGGCCGCGCACGAAGATTGTTTCCGTGGCGCATGTTTCCAATTCGCTCGGCACAATCAATCCGGTGGAGCAGATCATCGCGCTGGCTCACGCGCGCGGGGTGCCCGTGCTGATTGACGGCGCGCAATCCACGCCACATCTGCCGGTGAATGTCACCGCGCTCGACGCGGATTTCTATGTGTTCTCGGGCCACAAGATTTTTGCCCCGACCGGCATCGGCGCGCTTTATGGCAAGGCCGCGTTGCTCGAAGCCATGCCGCCGTGGCAGGGGGGCGGCCACATGATTCAGGACGTGCGGTTCGAGAAAACGGTTTACAAAAGCGCGCCGGAAAAGTTTGAGGCGGGAACCCCGGATATTGCGGGCGTCGTCGGACTTGGCGCGGCGATTGATTATCTGTTCAAGGTCGGCATTCCCGCGATTGCCGCTTATGAACACGCGCTGCTCGAATACGCCACGCACGCGCTGGCGACGATTCCCGGGTTGCAACCCATCGGCACAGCAGCGAATAAGGCGAGCGTCTTGTCGTTCGTGATTCCCGGCGTGTCGAACGAAAGCATTGCCCGGCAGTTGGACAAGCAGGGCATTGCGGTGCGCGCGGGGCATCACTGTGCGCAACCGGCCATCCGGCATTTCGGACTCGAAACCAGCGTCCGTCCGTCGCTGGCATTTTACAATACCCGCGAGGAAGTGGATGCGCTGGTGCGTTCGCTGCGCGCGTTGAATCGAAAATGAATCAACCACGGATGAACACTGATAAACACGGATGGGATAGAGCCGGTAGGGCGCGTCACTCCGTGCGCGCCGCACCTTGGCAGCAATTGAACGGCGCGCACGGAGTGACGCGTCCTACCTTCCCCACCTTATCCGTGTCCATCTGTGTCCATCTGTGGTTAAATCTTCCGCTATGAAAACCCTCTCGCCGCTCGAACTGCAGAAACTTCTCGCCGTGCAACCGAACCTGCCACTGCTGGACGTGCGGACGCCGGTGGAGTTCGCCGAGGTTCACGTTGCCGAGGCGCGCAGCATTCCGCTGGATGAAATCAATCCCAAGGAACTCGCGGGTTCGGGGCAGATTCGCAAGGACCAACCGGTTTATTTTCTGTGTCGCAGCGGCCAGCGCGCCATCAAAGCGGCGGAGAAGTTTGCCAAGGAAGGTTTCGCCGAGCCGGTCGTGATTGAAGGCGGAACGCTCGCTTGGATTGAATCCAATCTTCCCGTGGTGCGCGGTAAAACCAAAGTCATCAGTCTCGAACGGCAGGTGCGCATCGTGGCGGGAGCGCTGGTGTTCATCGGCGTAGTTCTTGGTTGGTTTGTACATCCCGGTTTCTTTGGGTTGTCGGCTTTCGTCGGGGCGGGCCTGGTCTTCGCGGGCATCACGGATTTTTGCGGGATGGGATTGCTGCTGGCAAAAGCTCCTTGGAACAAGAAAGCATCATCATGAGCGAATCCAAATCGGCAGCGCATGAAACCGAATTGATCGGTGGCACGCCCCGCCGCGACGCGGTGTGGATGGCGGAACTGGTGGACACCTCGGTCACGGAACTCCTGCGCTCGTACGCGCGCGCCGGCGGTTTGAATAATCGCGACGCGCATAACATGCCCTCCAAACGCGCGGTCGGGCAGATTTGCGAAGACCTGCTGCAGATCATTTTCCCCGGCTTCCACGATGAAGATGCCGTGCAGCATAATTCCATTGAGGAAGTTACCGCCGCACGACTTGCCGGAGTGATCAAACGCCTCACCGAACAAGTCCGCAAAGCCGTCCGCATCGGCGATCCGCACAAGCCTACGGGTCGCACGCCGCCGATCATCCGCAAGTTCTGTCAGACGCTGCCGGAAGTCCGCGATTTGTTGCGCACCGACATCGAGGAGGCGTTCAACGGCGATCCCGCGACGCTGCATCGCGAGGAAGTGATTCTTTCGTATCCGTTCATCGAAGCCATCGCCATCCAACGCCTCGCGCACCGGCTGTATCATTACGGTGCGCCGATCGTGCCGCGCATGATGACCGAGTGGGCCCACAGCCGCACGGGGATTGATATTCATCCCGGCGCGAGCATCGGCACGCACTTCTTCATTGATCACGGCACGGGTGTGGTGATCGGCGAGACGTGCAACATCGGGAACAACGTGAAGATTTATCACGGCGTCACGCTGGGGGCGCGGAGCTTTGTGAAAGACGAGGATGGCCACGTCGTCAAAGGCGGCAAACGCCATCCCGATGTTGGCGACAATGTGACGATCTACCCGAACTCCACCATCCTCGGCGGCAAGACCTTCATCGGGGCGAATTCGACCATCGGGGCAAATGTGTTCCTCATGCACAGCGTTCCAACGAACTCGCTGGTGGTTTACGAGGAGAAGCAGTTGAGCATTCTTGATAAGGCGTCGAAAAAGAAGGCGGCGGATTATGATTACACGATTTGATTGGCCGGAAAGCGTGAGCCGGCAGGATCGGTTGTGCGAGCCCAAAGGGTTGCGCTGCCGAAACTGAAATTTGGGTTTTCTCCACCAACGCGCACGTTCCGGCGCCGAAACCAGCCGATATAGCATTTCAAGGGTTGTCGGATGACCGTTTCGTCCACTAATCTCTGCCCGCCACATGGCTGAAAAGAAATTCAACGCGCTCCCGGGCTTCGGCCTGACGATGGGATACACGGTGCTCTACCTGAGCTTGATCGTGATGATCCCGATGGCGGCGCTGTTCCTGCGGGTCTTCCAATCCGGCGCGGGCTCGGTGGAGTTCACGGGAAAAGACTTTGATGATCTGCCCGACTTCATCGAGCAGGTCAAAGCGCATCCGGACAAGCTCACGCTGTTCGTGTGGGAGAAATTGCCGGAAGCAACCCGGCAACAGATCGCCTCCGGCGGGGCAACGAATGTGCCGGGGCAGGCTGAATTCATCGGCGCGCTGAATCAGTTGGTGGCCGGGGAAACGATTTTTGACAAGGAACGATTCGAGGGGATCTCGCTCAGCGAAAAAGCATCGTGGTATCTGAAGCATGGCGGCCATGTAGTGTGGTTGAACCGGACGCTGCTGGAGGACGCGTTTCATTCCAGCATCAAGAAGCGGACGAGTTGGCTGGACCTCTGGCTCTCGGTAAAATCAGAACGGGCGCTCGCGGCGTACAAGCTCACGTTCGGTGCGTCGCTGATCGCCGCGTTTGTCAATGCCATCTTTGGGACGTTGCTGGCATGGGTGCTGGTGCGGTACGAATTTCCCGGTCGTCGCTTTATTGATGCGCTGGTGGACTTTCCGTTCGCGCTGCCGACGGCGGTGGCGGGCTTGACGCTGTCGAGCCTGTTTGCGGTGAACGGCTGGCTGGGGCGTTTCTTTGCCCAGCCAAACGCGGATGGGCGGCTGGAGCCGATCACGCTCTACATGCCGTGGTTCGCCGTGGTGATCGCATTGACGTTCGTGGGCATGCCCTTCGTCGTGCGGACACTGCAGCCGGTGCTGGAAAATTTCGAGCGTGAAGTTGAAGAAGCTTCCGCCATGCTCGGCGCGGGACGGTTGCGAACATTCCTCAGCGTCATCGCGCCGTCGTTGCTGCCATCCATCATCACGGGGTTCGCGCTGGCGTTCGCGCGGGCCATCGGCGAATACGGCTCGATCGTTTTCATCTCGAGCAACCTGCCGTTCAAGAGCGAGATCGCGCCGTATCTGATCGTGATGCGGCTGGAGCAGTTCGATTACGCCGGCGCGATGACGATGGCGGTGGTGCTGCTGGTCTTTTCGTTCGTGCTGCTGGTGGCGATCAATCTCATCGAGCAATGGGCGAGCAAGTTTGTGAAAGGATGAAGGCTTCCGTTCTTAATCATAATCTTCGTCTTAATCTTAATCTCCCGGCCGGGATTGAGACGAAGGCCGGGCATTCATGTTTTAACGCTCGCCCTCACCCCGGCCCTCTCCCCCGGGGAGAGGGGGCGGGAAGAGCGCGCGCCGGTATTGATCTGAGTTGCTCTGCAATCTTCAGCTTGCGGATTCGCGAGAGACAGCGAGCGGTTCTCCCTCTCCCGGGGGAGAGGGCCGGGGTGAGGGCGGATGTCGCTTTTTCCCAAACAAACTAAATGGCTGGAATCGTAAAACGACAAGTCGCCGGCGGTCGCGCCAAATCCCAGCGGGGCACGGAAGAGCCGCCGCTGGCCAAGTGGACGCTCATCGGTATCGCGATGATTTTCTGCCTGGTATTCCTGTTGCTGCCGCTGGTCAATGTTTTCGCGCAGGCGTTCTCGAAAGGCTGGAGCGGTTATTGGCAGGCGATTTCAGATCCGGACGCGTGGGCGGCGATGAAGCTCACATTGCTCATCGCGGCGATCAGTGTGCCGTTAAATGTCTTTTTCGGTCTGGCGGCGGCGTGGGCCATCGCCAAGTTTGAGTTTCGGGGCAAGGCGCTGCTCATCACGTTGATTGACCTGCCGTTCTCGGTGTCGCCGGTGGTGGCGGGCTTGATGTTCATCGTGCTGTTCGGGCTGCAAGGTTACTTCGGGGAATGGTTGCAGGCCCACGATCTGCAAATCATTTTTGCGGTGCCGGGAATCATTCTGGCGACGGTGTTCATCACGTTCCCATTCGTCGCACGGGAGTTGATTCCAGTGATGCAAGCCGCCGGGACGGATCAGGAGCAGGCGGCGCTGACACTCGGCGCTAATGGCTGGCAAACCTTCTGGCATGTGACGTTGCCGAGCGTGAAGTGGGGTTTGCTCTATGGCATCATCCTGTGCAACGCGCGGGCGATGGGGGAATACGGTGCGGTACGGGTCGTGAGCCAAAACATCGCGGGCAAGACCCAGACGATGCCGTTGCGCGTGGAAAGTTTGAACGACGAATTCAAAGGCCAGGCGGCGTTTGCGGTGGCGAGTCTGTTGGCGGTGCTGGCGCTGGTGACCCTCGGTTTCAAAACTTTCCTCGAATGGCGGCAGCACCGCGAATACGAACTCGCGCAGCAGGCGCAGATTGAAAAGGTGGATAGTTGATGGTGGATAGTGGATGGAGCGGACTTCATTCGCAAGGTCGCTTGAAACAGATAACGCCCATAGAAAAGAATTATATGTTCACATTTGAAAAACTGGAGACGTGGCATAAGGCGATTGATTTTGCGGACATGGTTTATTCGGTTGCAAAAGGTTTTCCGGGAGACGAACGCTTTGGCCTGACAAGCCAGATGCGCAGAGCGGCGGTTTCGATCTCGGCGAATATCGCAGAAGGCAGCTCGCGGTTTTCCAAGCACGACTTCGCACGATTTCTGGAAATCGCCACCGGTTCAGTTTTTGAAGTTGTTTCGCAATCCTTCATCGCCAGGAAGCAAGGCTTCCTAAATGAAGCAGAATTCAAGCAGCTATACGTTGCCGCCGAAGAGCAGGGCCGCATGTTAAGCGGGCTGCGAGCATCACAACGCAACGCCCGTTGACCGCTTTTCTATCAACAATCCACTCTCCACTATCAACTCCCAGTGAGTATCGAGCTAAAGAGCATATCAAAGAAATTCGGCGAAGTGACCGCCGTGAACGACGTGAATTTCTCCGTCAACGACGGCGAGCTGGTCGGCTTGCTCGGCCCGAGCGGCGGCGGCAAGACGACGGTGCTGCGCATGATCGCCGGGCTGGAAGTGCCGACCGAGGGCGACATCTTCATCCGGGGTCAACGCGTCAATGACGTGTCGGTGCAGCAGCGCAACATCGGGTTCGTGTTTCAGGGCTACGCGTTGTTCCGCAACATGAGCGTGTTCAAAAACATCGCGTTCGGGCTCAAGATCAAGAAGTGGAAGAAGGCGGACATCGAAGCGCGCGTCGCGGAGTTGATCGAGTTGTTCGGCCTGAGCGGATTGGAGAAACGTTATCCACATCAGCTTTCCGGCGGGCAGCGGCAACGGGTCGCCATCGCCCGCGCGCTCGCGCCGAAGCCGAGCGTGTTGCTGCTCGACGAACCGTTCGGGGCCGTGGACGCGAAAATCCGTCAGGAGTTGCGCGAGTGGCTGGTGAAGTTGCACCACGACCTGAACGTGACGACGATTTTCGTGACGCACGATCAGGAAGAGGCGATGGAGGTTTCCAATCGCATTGTAATCTTCTCCAAGGGCAATCTGGAGCAGATCGGCTCGCCCCGCGAAGTTTATGAACAGCCGGAGAACGAATTTGTCGCCCGTTTCGTCGGCGTGATGAATGTTCTTGATACCGAAGTGCGCGGCGGCGTCGCCCGGGTCAACGAACTGCAATTTCCCGCCGCTGGCCAGGCAGATGGCGCCAAGCTGCGGATTGGCTTTCGCCCGTATGCCGTGCAAATTTCCACCGACCTCAGTCTGTTGCCGTATCGCGCCGTGCTGCGTCATACGTTCTTTCTCGGCATCATGTTGCGACTGGAATTGGAACTGCCTTCCGGACTGATTTTGCGCAGCCGCATGACAAAGGAAGAATACGCCTCGCTAGGGTTGGAGGACGGGCGCGAGGTTTCCTTCCAGATCAAGAATTACCGTGTGCTGGCGAGTGAAGATGCAAAATTGTCGCCCGAAGTGGAATCGCGCTATCAAGCCCCGCCGACGATTGGTGAGAACATCTGACCCGGCGGTTGGGGTCGTCAAAACCCCGGCGCGAAAATCTCGACAAGTCAACAATCTGCTGCTTAAAATCTTCAAATATCCGGGGCTGTAAGGTATGGCGCGACTACTAAAGACGACAGGAACGGGGGAGCCCGAGGTTTTAGAATTAAACCTTGGCGTGAATCATTTTGGTCGCGATCCGGAGAATCATTTTCCCGTCAATCATCCCACTGTCTCGGCGCGTCATGCGGAACTGATCCTCACGGCCGACGGCGTTTTGTTGCGCGACCTGGATTCGACCAACGGGACCTTCATCAATGACGCGCTCGTCAAGCAGGCGGTCCTGCAGCCGGGCCAGAAGCTGCGGTTGGGCGACGTGGAATTCGTGATTGATACCACGGATGCCCGGATCGCCATTCCCGAGATCGAGCGGCCGGTTCCGGCACCGCCCGTGGTTTTGCCGGACGGCGCGATGTTGTGTCAGCGGCACCCGGGCTCGCGCGTGACGCATCGCTGCACTTATTGTCATTCGGTCTTGTGCGATGCCTGCGTGACGCGCCTGCGCCGCAAAGGCGGCAAGACGCTTAAACTTTGCAAGCTGTGCAGCCACCAGGTGGAAATGATCGTAGTGGAGAAGCCGAAGAAAAAATCGTTCCTCACCAAGCTGACCTCGACCATCAAATTGCCCTTCGTGCGCGGGAAGAAGGAATCCTGAACGCCAGTCGTTCAGGCGCGATGCGGCCGTCCCATCCAGACCCCGCGTAAGCCCGGGGAGAAATTCGCTCCGACCAACCGGGCATCGTGGAAACAATGCCAGTTCTCCTGAAGCAAAGTGAGGTCTTTCAAGTTCACTGGAACTGCGCATTGCGGCCACGGCGGATGCCAGACGCGGAAGAACCGTCTCCTGCTGCCGACGGCATTGAACGCCGCGTAACGCTCCATCAACCACTCGTCCAATGAGCCGCATGCACAGGGGGTGAACGAAGCTCCTGGGTTTGAGTCGGCTTCGTAGGCAAAGGCCGCTCCACTTCGCGCGTCCGCCACGCGACCGCGCAACATTCCCTTTTGCCAGTCATGTTCGTAGCGGATTCGGCCATGGCGATAGGGCAGGGCAAAAGTGCGTGGCCCGAGTTGCACCGCGAGCCAGTTCGACAACCATTCGGCCAGAAAGTGGATGCCGGGCTCGCCATTGTGGCGGACGTATGTTCTTACATTGAGGAAATCATGCGTGGCAATCGGCCGAAACAGCCAGGCAGTGAATTTTCCGCCGTAGCGAGGCCGCATGTTTTCCATCGTGAAGGCGACCAGCGTGACAAACGCGCGTCCGTTGTGGAGATCGAGTTCGTAGGGGACATCACGTTGCAGCGCGTCCGCATCTACTTCGAAATGCATCATCAGCACCCGCTTCCAGTCGGCGAGGAGCAGCGGTTCACCGCGCTGGGAAAGCATCCGCGCGCGAGCGGCGTTGCTCAATGCCAAAGAGGGAATGCCAGGCTCGGGGTGGATTACCCTTCGCTCGCGGCGTTCCTTCGTGACGATCATTTTGCGACCTTGCTGCGTTGTTCCAAGTCCACCAGCGCCTCCCGGAAAGTTGGGAAGTAAAACTCAAACCCGCTCGCGAGTAATCGGCCCGGCACGACGCGGCGGCTCTTGAAGATCAGTTCCGTCTCCGTGCGCAGAAAGAATGCGCCGATCTCCAGCATCCACTCCGTCGCCGGCAAGCCGATGGGCACGCCGCACACGTCGCGGAAGATCTTCATCATCTCCGCATTCGGGAGAGGGTTGGGCGCGCATTGATTGATTGGGCCGGCGAGTTCTTCGTGCGTGATGATCCATTCGACGGCCCGGCAAAAATCCTCGACGTGAATCCACGAGACGAATTGTTTCCCGCTGCCTTGCCGTCCGCCGAGGCCGAACTTCGTCAGCCGCCGCAGCACGGGGAACACACTGTTGCGACCCAGCCCGAGGACCATCGAAGTCCGCAAAGCCACTCTACGCGTCATCTCCCTCTCCCCATCGGATGGGGAGAGGGCCGGGGTGAGGGGCAAACGCGCTTCAAACAACGCCTGCTCCCACGCCTGCGCGACTTCGACCGAGAACGCATCCTTCGCATCCACCGCGGAATCCATGTCCTGACTCGACTCGTCATGTGGCTTGCCGAACGTGTGCTGGTAAAGCGTGGCGGTGCTGGAGTTGAGCCAGACGCGCGGCGGCGTTTTGCTTTGCGCGATGGCTTCGCCGACCACGCGGGTCGAATTCACGCGCGAGTCCATGATCTCGCGTCGGTTCTTGGCGTTGTAGCGACAATCCACCGAACGCCCGGTGAGATTCACCACCGCAGTTGCGCGCTCCAGTTCGCGCGCCCAATTGCCGAGGGATTTGGCGTCCCATACGATTTCACGCACTTGATCGGGCCGTGGCTTTGGCCTGCGCGTCAGAATGACCACGTCCCAGCCGAGTACCGCGAAATGTTTTGCCAATTCGCTGCCAAGGAAACCTGAGCCGCCAGCGAGAATTATTTTTTTCATACTGCACCTCTCATTTGCGGCAGGCTTCGCCACTCATGCGCGATGTTCCGCATCAACAATGCGCAATCGAACTCAATCGTTCCGGTTGGAAAGGTCCGACGATCGTCGAAGAAGCTCGATTCCACCACGATGACGTCGAGTGGCTCGACGTGCCACGAGGTTGTCGCCAGTTCCAGACCGTCACAGCAGCCGGGCCTGGCTGTGGTTGAATAGCCTGCCGCGCCCCGTGCGAAGAAATCCGACGCGGCTTCGATGGTGTCAAAGACCGAACCGGACGGAAGCTGTTTTGCGCGACGGGCGTGCAACCAGACGGACGTGTGGTCGTCGCGGCTCTGCATCTGCAATTGGAAGTCGTCGTCAGTTTCATTCACGCTGTAATCAGCCAGGTGATGGACACCGGGGAAGACTTTCCCACCGACGAAACTTTGTAATAGCGACGAAGTGTCGCGGCGGGGAATGAAAACACCTTCGCGCGTTCTGCCTGGTTCGTCCCATTCCACAGCAATCCGATGCGCGGCATTCTCTGACGAAATGCCGAACATTGCGCCGAAGCCGCGCGGGCGGATGTCTTTTAGCCGGATCAAACAGATGCCCGCCATCGCCCAGCCCTTCACCAGTTTTGGCCGGAAGAACGACGGCAGCAGGGGTGTCACCGTTTCGGGTCGCACGTGAAAGTTCACGAGCATCCGCCGGTCAATCAAACCGTGCATTGTTGGCAGAGTGAGAGTCATGGCATTTCAAAGAAAGCGGTGGTGCGATGCGAACGGTGTTTCGGCTTTATTGCAGGCTGTTTTGCGAGAGTGCTGGTTGTAGCAGCCGACGTCAGGAGGCTCATTCTGTTTTTCGGCAAGTTGGTTTGAGCCTCCTCATGTCGGCTGCTACCGAGCGAACACGCGCCCGCAGCGCAGTGGCGCTTCGCGGCAATGCGGCGATAGACCGTTCGAAAGATTGGCATTGCGCCGGGGACTTGGCTGAACAACCAAAGCGGCCAGAGCCACCAGACGTGTTGTGCCAGGAAGATGACTGCGTCCGCGCCGCCAAGCTCGCGTCCGTCGGGAAGTTCCAGGATCATCTCGGTGAAGACCGGGGCGGGAATTTTCCCGGGAGCGCCAGCGTCTCGCTGGCGGGTTTCAGTTTTAGGCAACACCTCGCCGGCGGGACGCCGGCGCTCCCGGGCTTGCAGCGGCGCGAGCACGAATCCCCTCCGAATCAGCGCCCGCTCCATCCGCCGCATCCAGCCAATACAGAAGTCGCACTCGCTGTCGTAGAACACCCACCCAGCAGCGGGTTGCTTGGCGATGTTGTCTGTCATTTCCGTAGTCACAGAAATAGCTCCTCAAATAAAAAGGCGGAACTACCCGCCGATGCCCAATAATTTCCGGATTTTGTCACCGGCTTTGACGAACTTGGTCAATGCATTGGTCGGCCAGAGGCGGATCTGGCCATACCATGCGGTCGTGGTGTCAAAGAAGTCCGCAAGCTCCTGGAGCTTCTGCTCGGTGTATTCGTCGGTCTCCTTGTCCTTGTGCGCCTCGGCCACGCAATCGCGGAGCAGGGCGACGGTCGGATCGATCTCGCGTTTCTTGCGTTCATCCAGCACGACGCGGAACATTTCCCAGACATCCTTCATGCTCTCGAAATGATCTCGCGAATCGCCGAGGACGTGGACGCGCTTCACGATGCCCCAGCCTTGAAGTTCCTTGAGGCTGTTGCTGACGTTCGAGCGGGCGACGTTGAGCGTGGCAGCGATTTCCTCCGCGTTCACGGGCTTGGGCGAAATGAAGAGCAGGGCGTGGATCTGGGCCACGGTGCGGTTGATGCCCCAGCGAATCCCCATCTCGCCCCAGTGGAGGATGAACTTCTGTTGGACTGGACTGAGTGTTGCCATGTTTCCTCTATTTCTGTCTGAACAGAATTTACAGAATATCGTCGCGGTCGCAAGTGAAAGTTTGTGGCGAGTGGCGCTGGAGGCCGCGCAAGAACGGCTGGAAGGCTGGGTTTTCCGGGCGGAACGGGGCGGCTCGGTCGTTCGCAGCCGGTTTTGCGAATTGCCACTGGCTCGTTTTTTCGTATGCTTTCCCTCCGCTTCGGCGGAACAATGAAACCTCAAGTCGAAATCTACGATACGACTCTGCGCGACGGGGCGCAGGGCGAAGGCATCAATTTCTCGGCCGTGGACAAGCTCCGCATTGCCGAGAAGCTCGATTCTTTCGGGGTTCATTACATTGAAGGCGGCTGGCCCGGCAGCAATCCCAAGGACATGGAGTTCTTCAAACAAGCCGCCAAACGCAAGTGGAAGAATGCGCAGATCGCGGCGTTCAGCATGACACGGCGCAAGGGCATCCCGGTGGAACAGGACGATCTCATGCGCCTGATCCTCGAAGCGAAGACGCCGGTCGTCACCATCGTGGGCAAGACATGGTTGTTACACGTCACCGAAGTGTTGCGCGCCAAGCCGGATGAAAATCTCGGCATGATCGGCGACACGATCCGCTACCTGAAGGACCACGGCAAAAAAGTCATCTACGACGCGGAACACAGCTTTGACGGTTACGCGGATGAACCCGAATACGCCCTCGCCACGTGGCAGGCGGCGGAGAAGGCGGGCGCGGATTGCATCGTGTTGTGTGAAACGAATGGCGGGCGTTTGCCGAGTGAAGTGGCGAAGACGGTTGCGTTTGCAAAATCCAAATTGAATTGCCGTATCGGAGTTCACACGCATAACGACTGCGGCTTTGGCGTGGCCAATGCCATCGCTGCCGTGGACGCAGGAGCGACCCAAGTGCAGGGGACGATCAATGGGTTCGGCGAACGCACGGGCAATTGCAATCTCATCAGCGTCATCCCGACGTTGGAGTTGAAGATGAAATTGCGCAGTGTTCCATCCAAGTCGTTGCCGAAGCTCAAGGAACTTTCCGAGTTCGTGAACGAAGTGGCGAATATGCGTCACGACGTTCGCGCCCCTTGGGTGGGGCAGACGGCGTTTGCACACAAGGGTGGCATGCACGTTCACGCGATTGACCGCGTTGGACGCAGCTATGAGCACATCACGCCCGAGGCGGTCGGTAACTTCCGGCGTGTGTTGGTGAGCGATATGTCGGGACGCACGAACATTTTGATGAAGGCGAAGGAGCTGGGCTTCAAACTCACGCCCGACGCACCCGAGACGCGCGAGATCACTTCCAAAGTTAAAGAACTGGAATCGCAAGGCTTCGAGTATGAAGCGGCGGAGGCGTCGCTGGCGTTGCTCATCCGCGGCATCATGGATCACAACCCGGAGTTGCTGTTTACCGTGGACACGTATCACGTCTCCATGCGCCGCGACAAAAAGGAATCCATCTGCGAAGCCACGGTGCGGGTGCGCGTCGGGGACGAAGTCGCTCACACGGTTGCCGAGGGCGATGGCCCGGTGAACGCGCTTGATGGCGCATTGCGTCGTGCGCTTGTGAAGTTCTTTCCGAAGTTGAAGAGCATCGAACTCACCGACTACAAGGTCCGCATCATCAACGGTACGACCGGCACGGCTGCCAAGACGCGCGTGCTGATCACATCCAGCGATGGCAAACGCGAGTGGGGCACCGTCGGCGTGAGCGAGAACATCATCGAAGCCAGCTTGCAGGCGCTGGTGGATTCACTGGAATACGCGTTGTTAAAGAAATAATTTTAACCACGGATGGACACAGATGGACACGGATGAAAAACCGGACTTACGCCGTGGCGGCGAATCGAAGCTGCTCCTAAAAGCTGAGACGGAGAAGCTGATCGGGTTTTCCTTTGAGGTTTTGAACGAGGTCGGTCACGGGTTGAATGAGAAGATTTACGAGAATTCGCTCGTGGTTCTGTTCAAACGAAACGGAATCGCCTTTGACCAGCAGCGACGCTTTCCGGTTTTGTTCCGGGGGGAGCACGTTGGGGAGTTTATCCCCGACCTGATCGCGTTCGGTTCCGTGATCGTGGATGCCAAGGTGATTGATCGGATTACGGATCATGAACGCGGCCAGATGTTGAATTACCTTCGCATCACAAAGCTTAGAGTCGGATTGATTGTAAATTTCAAACACGCGCGATTGGAATGGGAGCGAGTAGTTCTCTGA
The DNA here is from genome assembly GCA_964594985.1 of uncultured Bifidobacterium sp. Lineage (GTDB taxonomy): Bacteria > Verrucomicrobiota > Verrucomicrobiia > Limisphaerales > JADLHS01 > JADLHS01. The sequence continues at coordinate 1,990 of CAZQNQ010000013.1, read as the reverse complement.
GTCCCCAATCCGTGTTTATCCGTGTTCATCCGTGGTTGAATTTTTGAATTAGCATGAGTGAGATTCCCAAAGCCTACGAACCGCAGTCCGTCGAGGACAAATGGTATGACTTCTGGCTGAAGCAAGGTTGCTTCACCGCCGACCCGGCGCGCGTCAGCGACCAGCGCCCGGCGTATTCCATCGTCATTCCGCCGCCGAACGTCACGGGCATGCTCCACATGGGGCACGTGCTCAACAACACCATCCAGGACATCCTCAGTCGCAAGGCGCGCATGGACGGCAAGGAAGTTCTCTGGCTGCCGGGCACGGACCACGCGGGCATCGCCACCGAAAGCATGGTTGCCAAGCAGATTTGGAAGGAAGAGAAAAAGTCCAAGCGCGACATCGGGCGCGAGGAATTCATCAAGCGCGTCTGGCAATGGAAAGAAAAGCACGGGGGCATCATCATTTCACAACTTAAGAAGCTCGGTTGCTCCTGCGATTGGACACGGGAGCGATTCACAATGGATGCCGACTATGTGCGCAATGTGCAGCGCGTGTTCGTGGACCTTTACAAGAAGGGCCTCATCTATCGCGGCAAACGCATGGTGAACTGGTGTCCCGCCACGCAGACGGCGTTGTCGGACGAAGAGGTGGAAATGAAATCACAGAAAGGTTTCATGTATCATTTCCGGGTTGAAGCGGTGGAGAAGGATGGAACGCCCGTGAAAGTTGCGGCGCGACCCCTCACCCCGTCCCTCTCCCCTTCGGAAGGGGAGAGGGTGGCCGATAGGCCGGGTGAGGGGAAATCGGGCGGCCCGCAGATTGATGCTGACGGACGCGCCTGGCTCACCATCGCCACGACGCGACCGGAAACTATCCCGGGTGACACGGCGGTGGCGGTGAATCCGAAAGACCCGCGTTACGCGCATCTCATCGGCAAGCACATCGTGCGACCATTGCCGGCGGAATTGCCGCGCGAGCAGAAGCTCATCCCGATCATCGGCGACGAGCATGTGGATTTTGAATTCGGCACGGGCGTGCTCAAGGTGACGCCGGCGCACGACAAGGCGGACTTTGACATCGGTCAGCGTCACAAGCTGGCGATTGTGGAAGTCATCAACGCGGACGGTTCGATGGGCGAACTGGCGGGCGCGGATTTGCGCGGGCTGGATCGCTTCAAGGCGCGCAAGGTGGCGGAGGAAAAACTCACGGAACTCGGCGCATTGGTGGAAGCCAAGCCGTACGAGAACAATGTGGGCTTCAGTCAGCGCGCGGATGTGCCGATTGAGCCGCGTTTGAGCGAGCAATGGTTCTTGAAGTATCCGGCGGTGGAGCAATCCAAGGCGTGTGTGGAGCAGGAGGGGAGCGCCGATCTCCCGATCGGCTCGGTGGGCGACGGGGCGGATTCGAGCCGATCAGGAGATCGGCGCTCCGGGAAGATGCGGTTTCATCCGCAACGCTGGGCGAAGACTTACGATCATTGGCTGGCGAACATTCAGGACTGGTGCATCAGCCGGCAGCTTTGGTGGGGGCATCGGATTCCGGTGTGGAATCGCACGATGTCTTTGAAAGAGTGGGCTGATTTACTGGAAGCCAATAAAGATTCATCGAAATTTTTCTTTGATAATAATGAAGATGCGAAAGCTGTCGTATTTGTTCGTCTTCCGAGCGGCGAAAGTTATCCGATAACCGGTCATCATCACGGTCTCGATAATCTTGCCGACACCTACGTCAGTGTAAAAGATGATCAGCCTCTGCAATGGGAGGTTTGTTTTTCAGGTGATCCGAGCGCTGCGCCCGGCGTGAGCCTTGAAAGCTGGCTGGCCAAGAATGGCTTTACCCAAGACCCCGACGTGCTCGACACATGGTTCAGTTCCTGGCTCTGGCCGTTTGCCACGATGGGTTGGCCCGAGCAGACCGACACGTTGAAGAAGTTTTATCCGACCACCGATCTCGTCACCGGGCCGGACATCATCTTCTTCTGGGTCGCGCGCATGATCATGGCGGG
>CAZQNQ010000012.1:0-138846 GCA_964594985.1 uncultured Bifidobacterium sp. | reverse complement strand
TAAGATTAAGAGCGTGAAACAAAATGGCCGCTGAAGGTAGGGCGCGTCAGTCCCTGCGCGCCGTCGGCTGGCTGGCACGGAACGGCGCGCAAGGGACTGACGCGCCCTACCTGCCGCAGCAAAAAGTTCATTTTGATACAGGCTCTAAGAACCGGGCTAGCCGACCCGGAAGGAAATCCGTTGGATCACTTCGCGGCCGAAGCTGTGCTGGAGACGCTCGAGGATTTCCTTGCGCTTGTAGCGGACAATTTCGCTGAGCCAGACGCTGTTGTCCACGTTGACGAAGAGCGTGCCTTTGTTGAGTCCGACGGGCTGGGCGTGCGCGACGATGTTTGGATCAATCAGGTCATTCCACACCTTGACGATCTCGATTTCGCCGCGCTTCTGTTCGATGCGGAAGCCGCTCAAGACCTGCGGGACCAGATCGCCGACGCGCCGGGCGCTGTTTTTTTGGGCGATCTCGAGCGGGGTCACGTCCACGCCACGCCACTGGGCGAGGACGCGCTGCTTGGCGCTGCTTTGCGGGCCGCGCGGGCGGGGACGTGGTTTGGGCGGGGGTAACATTCGGTTCCGCTCTTAATCTTGCTCCTGAGCTTAACCAATTTGGCTCGGTTTACGAGTTAAGATTGTCAGGGCGTTCGGCTTGGTGGTTCGCTGCAGTAATCCGGCTGGGCGACCAACTACTCATCTCTAACTCTTGGTAGAGCTGAAAATCCAGCCGACCAAACCAATCGCGCCGACGACACAACCAATAACCTGAACAAAAAGCTTGGTGTCCGTGTGCGGGATAAAAGAACCGCCAATCAAGAGAACTGCGCCAGCCAGAACGATGATGGCGGCGCTGATGTGCTTGCCTCGGCAGGACGCACGAAACGCACCGATACCAAGGCCGGTTGCATATCCCGCGGCCTCTGGCGGGGTTTGTTTCTGTTCGATGTTTTCCATAAGTGTGTGATGTCGCCTAACAACCCAAGCTCAGCGAGCCAGCTTGCGGGACGCGTGGATTGCAACCACGGCACTCACGCCGGGTTCGTTGTAGCGCATGGTTAGACGGCTGGGATGTTCTTTGCTCGCTGCCAAACATAGCGCAATAGCTCAATTACAAGAACGACCGATGAGAGAACGAGCAACACGGAGGTAAACCAACTTCGCTCGGAGTTGCTGGAAAGAACGGCTACCGCGCTCGCCAAACAACATATCTCTGTGAGCTTCGATACGCAGCGCGGCGCGGCGGGTGGCTCTGGCATTTGGGGGACAACCTCCCGAAGCTCAGCAATCGCTGCGAGTGGAAACCAGTCGCAACCACGCCAAACTTGTAGGTCTGCGACATTATCACCAAGGTCGCTCGAAGCTAAAGCCTCTGGAGCAATGCGTCCCGCACGAATGGCTTCGGTCAACGCCTCGATTGTAAATGGTCCTTCGATCTTCGCGTCTTTATCGTGTCGAATGTAATAGCGCATATATTGTGTGGTGTGCCGCCTAACAACCTGATCAAGCCACCTCCGCCTCCGCCGATTTCTCCACTGGCGCAGTCTGTCTGTGTTCGGGATGTTCATCCAGCACCAGCACGCCGTGCGGCGGCAGGTCATAGGTGCCGGAGAAGGTCGTGCCCGTGAGGAAGTCGTGCATCGGTTTGTAAAACTGAATGCGCACAGGCGAGTTCTGGTGGTTCAACAGGAAATAAACCTTGGTGTCCTCGGTCTGGCGCAGGCTGACTTCGACGTTTTCCGGCACCTTGAGCAACGGATGCAGCGTGCAAAGCTGCCGCAGCCACACCACCAGGTCGTTGTAGAAATGCTGCTGACACATCGTGCCGATGTAGATCGCCTTGCCGAGGCCGTAGGTGTTGAGTGTGATGGCGGGTTTCCCCGCGTAGAAATCCTTCGCGTAGGAAGCGAGCACCTGGCAGCCCTTGGCTTCGATGAGATCGCACCAGACACGGGCCGAGTGCAGATGCGTGGTTGGGAACGAACCTTTGAACGTGAGATGATTTTCTTCGCCGGGCGGCAAGGTGTCGAACTCCAGCACTTCCAGCCCGAACAGGTCGGTCATGTTATGCGGGTAACCGCTGTCCGGGGCGATGTGATGCGCGTCCACCAGACCGGTGTTGAAGGTGGCCACCAACGTGCCGCCATTCTGCACGTAGAGCGTCAGGCGATCCGCCTCCGCCGCCGAGAGCATGTGCAACGACGGCGCGAAGACGAGCCGATACCGCGACAAATCCTCGGTCGGTCGCGCGAAATCCACTTGGATGTTTTTGTCGTGAAGCGCGTTGTAAATGAGTTGGATGTGTTCGCGCAGGCTGAAATGTTTGTTGGGTTGGTTGGGCTGCTGCAACGCCCAATCGTTGTCGTGCGTGTAGAGGATGCAGACTTCCGGCACGACTTTGGAGCCTTTCACTGCCGGGGCGAGCATTTTCAACTCCTCGCCGATCTGGGAAATCTCCTTGTAGATGCGGGCATCCTTGCGGAAATGGTGCGGCATGATGGCACCATGGAATTTTTCCGTGCCGATGCGCGGTTGCCGCCAGCGGAAGAACAGAACCGCCGTCGCGCCGCGCGAGAAGAGTTGATACGTGAACAGCCGCAGATGGCCCGGGCGGATGAGGGAATTCACTTCCTGCCAGGAAACATTGCCCGCCTTTTGTTCCATGACCCAGAAACCGGTATCGCCGTCGGGCGCGCGGATGTCGTCCTTCTTCAGCGAACGCAGCATGTCAATTTCACACGCGAGATCGGCGGACTTCGGCTTGATGGCCGAGGTGCTTTCGATGGAGACGAAATCAATCACGCTGGCGAGATCGAAGTGATCGAAGCGATGCCGAAGCGCGCGGAGATTGGTGGTGACCGGCGCGTTGGGCGTGAGTTCGTGCAGCAGGTCGGCTTGCATCCGCACGAAGGCGACGATGGTGTCGCTGCAAAACCGGCACCAATCCACGACGAGCGCCGGGTTATGCTGCGTGGGCGTGACCATCGGCATCGGGACTTCGCTCCAATCACTGACGACCTGGCCCCAATGCCGCAGCCCCATCTTGGTGTTCAGGTTCTCGATGGTCTCGTATTTGAGCTGGAGCCAGTTCTGCCATTCGAGCCGCGAACCTTCGTTGAACGACGCCTCGGTGAAGTGGCTGCCGATGCCGTTGTCAATCTGCCAGGCGATGAGTTGCGGATGTTTGCCGAGCGCCTTGGCCATCTCCTCGACGATGCGTTTGGCGTGATTCCAATAGGCGTCGCTGTTCAAGCATACGGCGCGGCGCGTGCCTTCGTGTTTGACCTGGCCGTGTTCGTCGAGCGGCAGAATCTCGGGATATTTCTTCGCCAGCCAGACGGGCGGCGCGGCGGTGGGCGTGGCCAGCACAACTTCCATTCCCGCCTTGCCCATGACATCCATGACGCGACGCAACCACGCAAAATCAAATTTGCCCTCCTGCGGTTCGCACAGGCCCCAGCAAAATTCCCCGAGGCGGACGACATTGAAGCCCGCGGCCACCATCAGCTCCGCGTCGGCCTGCCATTGGGCTTCGGGATTTTCGGGCGTTCCACCGTAGGGGAAGACCCACTGCTCAGGATGATAATCAACGCCGAAATACATAGGTCCTTATGCGTTTGGTTGTTGTTGGTTGCGGGGGTTGCCGTTGGCTTGAACTTAACGCCGTAGCCGCTCCGGCTGCAACGGAAAACTCGCGGAGATTTTTCAGGCGGATTCATTGAGGGCGTTTCACCCCGCAGCCCGCGGGATGGGGGTTGCCGTTGGCGGGCTGCGTGGTGATTTCTCTGGTGACGACTGCTGGTTTCCGGCAGGTTACAAAACACAACGCTCCATTATGCGCATCGCCAATCTTAATCCCGATACCGACATCGGGGCCAGTTCCTGGTTTATTGACCTCGAAAACCATCGCATCCTGCTCGACGCCGGAATGCATCCCAAGCGCGAAGGGCGCGACGCGTTGCCGCTGTATCGCGTTGTGCAGAACGAGGACGTGGACGCCATCGCCATCTCGCACTGTCATCATGACCACGTCGGCTCGCTGCCGCTGGCGTTGCGATATTTTCCGAAGGCGCACGTGGTGTTGCCCGAGCAGAGCTATTTCATCATCGAACGGGTGCTGCACAATTCCGTGAACGTCATGACGCGGCAGCGGGAGGAGTTGGGGATCAAAGACTATCCGCTCTTCACGCACGACGAAGTGGATGACATCGCCCCGCGCTTTCAAGGCTTCCGTTACAATCGCGAGGTCGAGTGGGCTGCCTACGAAAAAACCAAGTCCGGAGGGCTTTCGCCCTCATTGGAATTTTACGATGCCGGTCACACGCTCGGCTCGGCGGGCGTCATGTTGCGCGGCCAAAAGGAAACGGTCTTCTACACCGGTGACGTTTGTTTCCACGACCAAACCATCCTGCGCGCCGCGCGGTTCGATGGCGTGAAGGCCGACGTGCTCATCATGGAAACCACGCGCGGCAATCGCGCGGTGCCGAAGGGCGTGACACGCGCCACGGAAGTGGAGCGGTTGGTGGCGGCCATCCACAAGGCGCTCAAACGCAAGGGTTGCGTGATGATCCCGTCGTTCGCCTTGGGCCGCACGCAGGAGATTCTCGCCATGCTGGCGTTGCTCATCCGCGAAGGAAAACTCAAGGAGCAGCCCATCTACATCGGTGGTTTGGGGCGGGTGTTCACGGAGATTTACGATCTCGAAGCGCATCGCGCCAATCGCAATCACAGCAACCTGCAACTGCACGAGGAGTTGAATCTGATCGTGCTCGATGCGGGGCAGGTGGAAAAAATGAAACTCACCGGCGGACGAATTTTCGTGGTCACCTCCGGCATGATGACCGAGAAAACCGCCGCGCACGATCTGGCGGTCCGCATGGTCGGCGACGAGAAGCAATCCATCTTCTTCGTCGGCTACGCCGATCCCGATACGCCGGGTGGACGCTTGAAATCTTCCAAGCCGGGAGAAACTTTTGTATTCAGTCCCGGCGCTGGCCGGGTAACGCGGCATTGCGACGTGCAGGATTTCGATCTGACGGCCCACGCCAATCGCGATGACTTGCTGGATTTCGTCGGGCAGGTTTCGCCGCGCGCGGTGTTGCTCGGGCACGGCGACGATGATTCCCGCAAGTGGTTCGAGGAGCAGATCCGTTCGCGCCATCCCAAGATCAAGATCATCCAGCCACAGCCGGGGAAAATCGTTTCGGTCTGAGGTTGGGGCGGACTTGACGGCAGGATGTCCCGGACTTGAGATTCTGTTTTGGGGTGGGGTGTCGCATTTGTTGCATCGCGCGCTTTTTCGACTATACTCATCGCGTTCCTGACGGTTTCAGAGGGACAAGAATTTTATCAGGAAAGCGAATATGCCATCGGCATCATCCAAATTGACGCCCCGGGAGCGCCCGGAGGAGAAGGAGCGCTATTATCTGCTGCCCGGGCAGGGCGGCAGCAGCTACCGGCGCAAGCAACGCTTGATCATCAAGTATTCCATCATCGTTGGGGTGTTGGTTTCTGCCTTGTTCGCCACCATCATGTATTTCGTCAATCGCCTGCCGCGCTGAAACAGAGCCGATTTAACAGGAGGACACAGAGGGAACAGAGGGGTTCCAAACTTGCATCGGCTGTGGGGAAGGCTTAAGCCAGAACTCAAACCTGCCTCAGCCGGGATTCTCCGTTTCCTCCTGTTCAAGGTTTTCCTGAAACAAACAAAGTCGTCTTCTGCAGCTTGGTGGCATCAATCAAGCCTTGATCCGTCAGCTTCAACGCGGGAATCGGCGAGAGACTTAGGAACGACAGCGTCATGAACGGAGCGGACAAATCGCACCCCATCTGGTGGGCGGCCCCGTTCAAGTCCTCAATCCGGCGCATCACTTCGCCCAAGGGACGGTCCGAAACCAACCCCGCCACAGGTAAACCCAGTGCGGCTTTCACTTTGCCGTTGGTCACCGCCACCTGACCGCCCTGTAGTTTCTCCAGTTCCTGGATCACCCGCAGAATGTCCGCGTCGTTCGTGCCGACGACCACGACGTTGTGGGCGTCGTGTGCTACGGTCGAGCCCAACGCGCCGTGCTTCAGTTTGAATCCGCGCACAAAACCCACGCCTACGTTGCCGGTGGCACGATGTCGTTCGATGACCACCATCTTGAGAATGTCGCGCGCCGGGTCGGCAACCACTTGACCGTTCTCCGTCTTGGGTGACTCAATGATTTCTTTGGTGACGATCTGGTCGGGGATGACCTGAATGACGCGGATCTTGCCGCGAGCGGCTTTCACCGCGAAATCCTCGGGACGATAGCGCAGATTCATCGTGCTGCGCGGCAGCGGCACGCGCGCGGGAGTCTTCGCCAAAAACTTGCCGTGTTCCGCCACGAGCACGCCTTTTTTGTAAGTCTGGCGCACCTGAAATTTCTTCAAGTCGTCGAAGATGATGAAGTCCGCCCAGTACCGCGGCGCAATCGCTCCGAGATTGTGCAGCCGGTAATGTCGCGCGGTGTTGATCGTGGCGATCTGCAACGCCGCGATCGGCGGCACGCCGCCCTTGATGGCCACGCGCACGGCGTGATCAATGTGCCCTTCGTTCACGAGATCACCCGCGAGCTTGTCGTCCGTGGCAAAGGAGCAGTTCTGGGTGTTGTGGCGGTTGAGCAGCGGTAGCAGGTGTTTGAGATTCCGTTCCGTGCTGCCCTCGCGGAGCAGAATGTGCATGCCGAGGCGCAGTTTTTCCTGGGCTTCGGCGACTTCCACCGATTCGTGATCGGAACGGACTCCGGCGAGGGCATAGGCGTTGAGATTTTTGCCGCGCAAGCCGGGCGCATGACCGTCAATGCACTTGCCTTTGCCGGCTTCGATCTTCGCGAGTTCACTTTTCATGCCGAGAAACACGCCGGGGAAATTCATCAACTCCGCCACGCCGGCCACGCGATCGTCGCCGATCATGAGTTTCAAATCGTTCGCCGTGATGCGTGCGCCGGCGGTTTCGAGATGCGTGGCGGGAACACAGCTCGGCAGCATGATAAAGAAATCCACCGCGAGATTTTTCGTGGACTCCAGCACGTAACGGATGCCGTCGAGGCCGAGGACGTTGGCGTATTCGTGCGGGTCAATGACCACCGCCCCGGTGCCGTGCGGCACGACGGCGCGGGCGAATTCCGGCGCGGTCAACATCGAGCTTTCGACGTGGAAATGCCCGTCAATCAAGCTCGGGGCGAGGTAAGCGCCGCGCAGGTTGATGACCCGGCGTGCCTGATAATCGCCGAAGCCGACGATGCGGCCATCCTCGACGGCGACGTTGGTTTCGTGGATTTCGCCGCTGAAGACATTGACGACGCGGGCGTTTTTGAAGAGGAGTTCGGCGGGGCGTTCGCCGCGCGCCACGGAAAGTTTCTGCTGCACCTTACGCATGGCTGATTCAAGCCGAACCTCCGGCGGTGTGCCAGTCGAAAACCACAATTTCGTTGACGGAAATTCCTCCACCTGCGAGAAGCAATGTCATCAGCTCATGAATGGCCACCCGCCCACCGCGCCGGACTACTCGATTTTGTCCGCCATCCAACCCATCGCGTCGCGGCCAAAAACCTCGATCCTTTACCAGATCAACCTGCTCATCGTGGCGGTGGTGATGGTGCTGTTGCCATTGATCTACTTTGCGCTCGTGGGGGTGGCGGCGTATGGCGTCTATTACCACGCGGCTCATCACAGTCACTGGTTCACCACTTACGGAAGCCGGGCGGGGCGCGCGGTCATCTTCCTCTTTCTGGCCTACATCATCCCCATCATCGTCGGCGCGGTGATCGTGTTTTTCATGATCAAGCCGATCTTCGCCGGGCGACCCAAGCGCTCCCAGCCGCTGGCGTTGAATCCCGCCGACAATCCGTTGCTCTACGCCTTCATCGAAAAAATCTGCCAGACCGTCGGCGCGCCGTCGCCCAAGCGTATTGACCTCGACTGCGATCTCAACGCCTCCGCCGGCTTCCGGCGCGGTTTTCTCAGCATGTTCGGCAATGATCTGGTGTTGACCATCGGTTTGCCGCTGGTGGCGAATCTCTCGGCGGCGGAATTTGGCGGCGTGGTGGCGCACGAGTTCGGGCATTTCACTCAAAGCGTTGGCATGCGCCTGAGCTATATCATCCGCAGCGTGAACTTCTGGTTCATGCGGGTGATCTACGAGCGCGACGCCTGGGATGAGTCCTTGGAACAATGGGCGCAGGAGATCGAGGACGGATATGCCGCCGTCATCGTCTGGACCGCGCAGATCGGGGTGTTCTTTGCCCGGCTCATCCTGCGCATCCTGATGTATATCGGGCTGCTGATCGGCGGGTTCATGTTGCGCCAGATGGAATACGACGCCGACGCGTGGGAGGTCAAACTGGCCGGGAGCGAAACCTTCGAGCGCACCCAGCGCAAACTCGCCACACTCAGTGCCGCGATGGAGAAGATGTACAAGCAGATCCATGTGCAGTGGCAGAAGACCCGGCAGCTTCCGGACAATCTCAGCGAATTGCTCCGGCAGAATCACGAATCGCTGTCGCCCGCGACGTTGCAAAAAATCGAGGACGCCTCGGGGCTGGAGCGCACGGGCTTCTTTGATTCGCATCCCTCGCTGGCGGATCGCATCCGGGCGGCGCGGCGGGCGCAAGACTCCGGCGTGTTTCACGATGACCGCCCCGCGTCCGACTTGTTCAGCAGCTTCGATCATCCGGCGCGCTTCGTCACCTTGCTGCACTACACGGACGACCTCGATATTCCGGTGACGCAAGACATGTTGCTCCGGGTGGAAGCCAAAGTTCCGGTCAGCCACGGCAAGCCCGGGGCCGGGGCGGTCCTTGTTTCCCGTGCCAGCGTCGCGACGCTGGATCAATATTTTCTCGGGGCGCTGCCGTTGTTGTTGCCGGTGAAGCTGCCGCCGCTCGTGCCTTCGATGAATTACGAAGCGGACATGACCGAGTTGTTGGAGATCACCGGCAGTTTGCAAGACGTGCGGGGCCGGCTTGAACCCATCGTCGCGCAATATCACGAAGCCACGGAGCGCCTGATTCTGGCGCGCACCGCGGGGCAACTGCTCAGTGCCGGATTGAGCGTGGCCGCCGAAGATTATGGTTTGACCGAGGCCACGCTGGAAGCAATGCAGGCCGCCGAAGCCGAGGCGGCGCAGGAGCGCGACGCGCTTTGTCATTCGCTGCACGAAGTCGGCAACGCCTTGCAGCGGCGTTTGCAACTGGGGTTGGCGTTGCGGTTGGCGGCTCCGGGCGAGACTGGTGACAGCCGGATTTCCAATGAAACCATTGCCGAGACGCTCGTGATATTGGAGCCGGCGGCCGAGCGGTATGTGGACGAACAACTGGTGATTGACGCGGTCGCGGTGTTTGATCGCCTGGTCGCCTTGCGGCAACCGGGCGCAGATTCCCCGGAACTGGAGCAGGCGATCGCCACGCAACTGGACGTCATCAATACCTTGCACCCCGGCGTGATGGAACACCCGGCCTGCACCCGGCCCGCGATGCAGCTCAAGCTCAGCGGCCCCGCGAAACACGCGGACGACGACGCCGATCTGCCGCGCTTGCGCCAGGAGTCGGAGCGTTGGTTGTCGGAGTACTACGCGGACCTTGAACTGCTCGTCACCGCCGCCCAGTTCGTCGAGGGCATCCAGGCCTGAGTCTTCAACCTAGATTTCGAAATTGGTGCGCGGTAATCAGAGTAGGGCAGGCTTTCCAGCCTGCCAGTGCGGGCGACTTTCCAGTCGCCCGTTGCGCGAAACACCGGACTGGAAAGTCCGATGCACCGGCAGGCTGGAAAGTCTGCCCCACAGGCGCAAAGGCGCGGCGGTTCCTTTCAGCTTCGGAGTCCGGGTTCAAAGCCCGGTCAATTTAATAGGCTCGCCGTCTTGAGCGGCGGCATCGGGCGCAACGCATTCTGGCCCTTGCGCGAGAAGTCAATGGACTCGCCCAAGATGCGCACCGCTTCCTGCGGGGCGTGGAAGCCGGTGGAATTTTCCGCCTCAACGAAATCCAGATAGAACTGCGCCTTGCGTTGGAAGTCCTGCGCCTTGGCGAGTTCGTTGGTGGAAGCTCCAGCCGCCTTCGCGGTCTTGATGTCATCAATCAGATCCATCAGCGCATCCATGGCCTTGTTGCGGAGGTCGAAGGTGCGCGCTTGAATGGTTTCCACGCGATCCTTCAATTCCGCTTCCGGCCATTTGTGACAGGTCTGGCAGGCCTTGTTGATGTTCAACAGCGGACTGCGAATGTGGTGATCGCTGATCTTGTGCGCACCGACGCGGGTGTAGGGCATGTGACAATCCGCGCAGGCCACGCCGGAGCGCGCGTGAATGCCCTGGCTCCACATCTCAAACTCGGGGTGCTGCGCCTTGAGCGCCGGCGCGCCGGTGTCGGCGTGGACCCAATCCTTGTGGCCGACCTCGTCGTAGTAGGCGAGGATGTTCTCGACCTTGCTGCCATTCTGCCACGGGAACACGAGGCGTTTGTCCTGGCCCTTGAAGTAGTATTCGACGTGGCATTGCGCGCAGACATAACTGCGCATTTCCTGCCGCGTGGCGTCTTTGTTGACGACGTAGTTGGTCACGCCCTGACTCGCCTTCAACGCCGCGATGCCTTCCATGAAGGCCGGGCGCGTGATGCGCAGCGCCATCGTCTGCGAATCGTGACAATCAATACAAGCCACCGGATGTTGCACGAGCTTGCGTGCCTGGTCGTAAGGCAGAGGGTTCACCCTCTCGAACCCTTTCACGATGTCGCCATCGCCGGCTTTCTTGTGGGCGACGTAGGTGGAGGCATGGCAGTTCATGCACGTGCCGGGCTGCGGTTTGGTTTGCCGCTCGGTGAACGTCTGGTCGTCGAGCATGAAGGCGTGGCCGCGTTCCTCGCGGAAATCAATCGCGAACGCGTAGCCCGCCCACATCTTCTTGAGGCGCGGATCTTCCTCGATCTTCGATCGCGCGACGAGCGAGCGCGGGTCGGCTTTCGTCGGGGTGCGGGGCAGGGCATCGCTGCCGCCGAACTTGGTGCGGACCTGGTCCACGGTCTTGAGGTAGGCGTCGTATTGCAGCGGGAAATTCTTGCCCCAGATCGCCGGGTCTTCCGTGTCGTCGGTCAACTCGACCACGCGGAAGAACGGATTCTTCGCCTCCTGCTTGTGCTCCATGATGTTCACGAGCAACGCAAGGCCGCCAATGGCGACCAGCGCCGCGACGGCGACGGCCAGGCCGAATTTGAAGATTTGTCCGCCCGCTTGCCGCCGGGCGTTGGGATGGGAAGAGGTGGGTTTCGTTTTCATAGGAAAAATTTAGTAACCACGAATGGACACTAATAAACCCGAAGCTTCGGTGGTAGGGCGCGTCACTCCGTACGCGCCGGGCGTGTGTCTGGCAACGACGGCGCGCACGGAGTGACGCGCCCTGCCTGCCAAATCCCATTCGTGTCTATTCGGGTTCATTCGTGGTTGGTTCAGTTTCAGTTCAGTGCAGGTGGCCGACGTTGCGATGGCAACCGATGCAGGACGTGTTGTCGGAGGCTTTGTGTTTGGTGGCCGGCCCTTCAATCATCTCGGCGATCTCCGCGTGACATTTCCGGCAGGCGTCGTTGGCGATCTTGCGATTGCGTTCGGTGATCTGGATCGGATCGAGATAATCGCCGGTCGTGAAATAGAACGAGTGCCAGAAACCGTTCTGCGCCTTGGTGGAATACTTGCCGATGAAATCCGCCGGCGCGTGACAGTCGTTGCACGTCGCCACGCTGCGATGACTGGACTTGAGCCAGCCGTCGTATTGCTCCTGCATGACGTGACAGTTCACGCACGCCTTGGGATCGTTGGTCAGGTAGGAGCCGCCCTTGGCGTAGATGAAAGTGTACGCGCCCACTCCGAGGGCCAAACCGAAGACCACCCCGAGCACCAAGCCAGCTTTGGTCGAGCGTTTCATCAGTGGGAGAATACGCGCGCTACTTAACCAGAAAATCTGCAAACCGCAAACTATTGATTTGCGTCAGTTTTTCGCGCCGCCGGTCGGTGCTGTAAAAACTTCGGAGGCTTGACCCACATCAAGGTCAATCGGGCGGTTTTCGGCTTAACTTGGCGACAGGAAACGCGCCATGAACAGCGAACCGGACATCATCGAACTCGACGCCCGCGGTTTTGAACCGCCGCAGCCGTTGCTGAAAACCTTGGAGGCGGTCGCGACGCTGCCCGCCGGCGCGACCTTGAAACTTTACACGCGCTGGCGGCCCGCGCTGTTGTATGCCGAGTTGGAAAAACGGGGATTCATCGGCGAATCCCAGGAGCAAACCGATGGAAGCTGCATTACCCATATCCGCCGCGCCTAACCAAAAACCCCTCACCCCGGCCCTCTCCCCATCCGATGGGGAGAGGGTGGCCGGAGGCCGGGTGAGGGGATCACACCCAATCCGCGCCGCCGCGCCGTCGGTGAGCCTGCCCTTGCGCTTCATGCTCACGGGGCTGGTGGCGCTGTTCTTCGCCGTCGGCTGGATTATCGCCAAGCCCTCCATCCTCGCGAGCTATCACTACAACCAATACGTCATCGCGGCGACGCATCTGGTCGTCCTCGGTTTCATCTGCACCGTCGTAATGGGCGCGATGTATCAACTCGTGCCCGTGGCGCTCGAAACCAAACTCTACAGCGAGCGGCTGGCGAAATGGCAATTCGTGATTCATGTCATCGGCTTCATCGGCATGGTCTGGATGTTCAATGTCTGGGACATGAAACAAGTCGGGCACTTCGGTTCGGCGCTGGCGGTGGGCGTTGCCTTGTTCGTTTACAACATGGCCCGGACGCTCTGGCGTGTGCCGAAATGGAATCTGGTCGCCACCGCCATCACTGCGGCACTGATCTGGTTTTCGCTGACCATCTTCGTCGGCCTGTCCATCGCGGCGGCGAAATGTGTTTATGAAGCCACCGAGGGCTTGGCGACGGCGGAGGGCGTGAAACAGGTCGTGGGCGGCTTGCGGGTGGTGGCCGGAATTGTGTCGCGCTTCGACGCCATCGGCGCGATGCACGCGCACGCGCATCTCGGCGTGGTGGGATTCTTTGTGATGCTGATCGTGGGCGTGTCGTATCGGTTGATTCCGATGTTCACGCTGACGGAGATTCAGAGCAAACGGCGCGCGGCGCTCTCGATCCTGCTGTTGAACATCGGGCTGGCCGGCTCGGTGGTGACGATTCTGTTGCGCAGCCCGCTGAAACTCATGTTCGCGGTTATCGCGGTGGGCGGACTGGCGTTTTTCGGTTGGGAACTGCGGGCCATGCTGCGCGCGCGCAAACGTCCTGTGCTCGACTGGGGGTTGAAAACATTCCTGATCGCGGTCGCGCTGTTGATTCCGGTGTGCCTGCTCGCGCTCGCGCTTTCCTGGCCGACGCTGCCGTTGAACCAGTTCTTCAGCATGCTGGAGAATGTTTATGGTGTGCTGGGACTCCTTGGCGTGGTGACGCTCGCCATTCTTGGGATGCTCCACAAAATTTTGCCGTTCCTCGTCTGGTTCGGCGTTTACAGCCCGCACGTCGGCCGCGCGCAACTGCCGCTCACGTCCCAGATGGTTTCCGAACGGGCCCAGGCGGGCGGACTCTTTGCGTATCTCGTCGGCCTGATCGTGATTTCAGTCGCCATCCTGCGCGAGAGCGAGCTTGGCGTGCGCGCGGGGGGAGCGTTGTTGCTCGTGAGCGTGGCGCTGTTTGGCGTTAATGCGATGAAAGTGTTTTCACACTTCATTCGCCCGCAAATGAAACCGTTGCCCATAGCCAGGGTTAAAATATGAAGCGCTTTTCACTCTCATTAACACCCGGCTTTAGCCGGGTGGCGGGGCGATGGATTCGGCGAAACCGTTTTAACGGTTTTGGTCACGCTGCGGGCAAACCGTTGAAAGGGTTCGCGCGTTCCAGGTTCGCCGACCCCGGGCTAAAGCCCGGTGCTAATGAGAATCCTGATGCCGCATCACCCGCGTTGATAGCTCGGCTATCGAAAACCTCTTGGGGCCATGACTAATTCCATTCTTTCCGAAGCCGCCGTCCTCGACGCCTTGCGCCAGGTGCTCGATCCCGAGATCGGCATGAACATCGTGGACCTCGGCCTGATCTATGACGTGAAGATTGCCGGTTCTGAGGTGCGCATCGCCATGACCCTGACCACCGCCGGTTGTCCGATGAGTGAAAGCATCCGCAGCGGCGCGGAGTGCGCTTTGCTGAATCTCGAAGGCGTCACCGCCGCTCACGTCGAACTCGTGTTCGATCCGCCGTGGCATCCCGGGATGATTGCTCCGGAAGCCGCCTCGCCGTTCGCTTGAATTTACCGTTCCCAATACAAAACAAACTATGAACACCAACAACGAAACTGAAAACCTCATCGGCCCGGATCGCGTCATGGACGTGCGGCCGATTCCTTGCTCCATCAAACACGGACTTATCATCCGCACCTGGCTGGAACTGGCCGTCGGCGAACACTTCATCCTGCTGAACGATCACGATCCCGTGCCGCTCTACTACCAGTTCGCGGCGCAATGGCCCGGCGCGTTCACGTGGGATCATCTGGTCAAAGGCCCGGACGAATTCCGCGTGAAGATCACCAAGCTGCGCGCCGTGGTGGACACTGCGGTGTTGCCCGGAAAATCCCACGGCTCGTGCGGCCATCATTGAGAGATGGCTTGGAAACGTAGCGGCAGGCATCCGTGCCGGCCGTAGAGGGCGGCTTCCAGCCGCCCGGAAAAAGCGCTGCTGCGAATGAAACTAACGAGCCATCCGAAGTTTTCCGAGAAGCGTGTGATTTTTCCGCCGGGCTGGAAGCCCGGCTCTACGTCAGCCAAGATGGCTGACGCTACCATTTTCTGATCTTGTCATGCGCGTGGAGCATTTGTTCATCTCGCCCGGGCACAATTTCTTTGGCCATCACGACCAGCCCGCCGGCGAGCATCCGATTGTCTCGGTGAAACAAATCGAGTGCGTGGCCGGGCGCGGCATCCGGGGCGACCGGTTCTTTGACTACCAAGAAAATTACAAGGGCCAGATCACTTTCTTTGCGATGGAAGTGCTGGAAGCGCTGCGGCAGGAATTGCGCTTGCCGGACGCGCCACCGCAGGCCACGCGCCGCAACGCTTTCGTGCGCGGCGCAGATTTGGTCGCGTTGATCGGCGAGCAATTTGAAGTGCAGGGCGTGCGCTTCGCGGGCGTGGAGGAAAGCCGCCCGTGTCATTGGATGGACACGGTGCTTGGCCCGGGCGCGGAGGAATGGCTGCGCGGTCGCGCGGGGTTGCGCTGCCGGATTTTGAGCGACGGCATCCTGCAACGTGAGCTTTAGTGCGATTGCCAGAAATCCGTTCCGCTGGCGCAACGAACGGACCGCGGACGGTCTCCGTCCGCAGCGCGTGGCCGGCACGGCAACCATCTGAACCTTCAGAGCGCAAAGCTTTGCGAAGCGCTGCGACTGGGGACCAGTCGCGGTCCGGCCCAAGGGTTCGCCCGGCAGCGCACTTTTAGGCAACTGTTGTGATATGAACGAGAACACTGAGGAATCTTTGCCGATTGTCTATTCCTGTTCCGGCGCGTCCAGCGCCGCGCAGATGGCCAATCACATCGCGGTGAAGCTGGATCGGCTCGAAGTTGCCGAGATGTCGTGTATCGCGGGTGTGGGCGGCGACGTGAAACCACTCGTCCGCACCGCCAAGTCCGGTCGGCCCATCATCGCGCTCGATGGCTGTCCGCTGCATTGCGCGGCGAAGATTCTCCAGCGGCACGGTCTAAAAGCCGACAAGCATTACGACTTGAGCAAAATGGGTGTGCCGAAACGCAAACACGAAGACTTCGAGCCGCAACAGGCCGCCCAAATGCTCGAAAAAATTGTGACGGAACTGCGAGATGGTGGCGATGTAGCGTCAGGCATCCCTGCCTGACGTAAAGGGCGGCATCCCTGCCGCCCGGAAGTAACGTCCGCATGAGGCAAGACGCACAACAGTCCCGAAGCGCTTCGGTATGCCTGCGTCCTTTCCGCCGGGCTGGGAAGCCCGGCTCTACGGCAGGCCGGGAGGCCCGCCGCTACGGAGCTTTCCTTGCGAAACTTGACGCAGGTCAACGCCGCGCTGCCGGGGCGTTGTTACCTTGCCACCATGTTCACGCCGGAATCGCGTCCGCCGCCTGACGATGTTGCCGCCCGAAAGCGGGGCCGGCGCTGGTCGTGGGCGCCAACGCCGGCTTTCGTTTTTGGGCTGCTCACGGTGACGGGGTTCGTCGCGGCAGGCGCACTGCAAGTGGCGGATTCGCTCCAAGGCGCAACCAAATCTGAAGCTTCTGCGACCGTCGCGAAAACGAATCTTTTTCCAGTGGTCATCAAACGTCCTCCCGGCCCGCCGCAGGTGGCGACCAGTCTGACGAACTTTCAGGGACAACCCGTTTTGGTTTCTTGCAGTTCGTGTCACACGACGACCAAACCCAATCTGGAGAATCGCAGCGCCGCGGATCTCGACCAGTTCCACCAAGGACTGAAGTATCAGCACGGCGATCTCACCTGCCTGAGTTGTCACAACTCCGGGAACTACGACACGCTGCGGCTCGCGGATACGCGGACGGTGGAGTTCTCGGACAGCATGACGTTGTGTTCCCAATGCCACGGTCCGCAACGGCGTGATTACGAGCGCGGCCTGCACGGCGGCATGAACGGACACTGGGATTTGACGCGCGGCGGTCGGACCCGCAACACGTGCATCAACTGCCACGATCCGCACACGCCGAAATTTCCGCGGGTGTTGCCGGTGTTGCCGCCGCGCGACCGGATTTCTGTTCCCGCTGCCCACGCCGCCCCCGTCAGTTCAACCGCACATTGACCATGAGCAACGCCACGCCAGAAACCGAGACCAGCACTGGAGTTTCGCGTCGCACCGCGCTGAAGGGTTTTGGCGCCATGCTCGGCGCCGCCGCCTTTGCCAAGGCCATCGCGCCGTTGACCGAGTGGACGCGGGACATTTCGGCCGACGAATTTCTGCAACGGCACTACAAGGAGCTTTCGGCGGTGGACCTGCAGATCATTCTCCGGCGGTTGGAGCAGGAGACGAAGGAAAACTACGGCGCGGACGTGAGCATTCAGGATTACCAGCCGCAGCCGGGCGTGAAGTTTGGCTATGCGCTGAACCTCAGTGTCTGCATCGGCTGTCGCAAATGCGCGGAAGCCTGTCACCTCGAAAACAATCACGACCGGCCCTCGCATCAGTCCTACATCCGCGTGTTCGAGATGTCGAAAGGTTCGCTCGACATGGAGAAGGGCAACGCGCACTACGACCATCCCGTGCCGCAGAAGGACAAGTTCTACATGCCGGTGCAATGCCATCAATGCGATCATCCGCCGTGCGTCAACGTCTGTCCGGTCGAGGCGACGTGGAAGGAAGCCGACGGCATCGTGGTGGTGGATTACAACTGGTGCATCGGCTGTCGCTATTGCGAAGCCGCGTGTCCGTATCATGCGCGCCGGTTCAACTGGTCAAAGCCGCAGATTCCGGCGAACGAGATCAACCCGAACCAGTCGTATCTCAGCAATCGCGTCCGGCCGCAGGGCGTGATGGAAAAATGCACGTTCTGCCTGCATCGCACGCGCAACGGCAAGTTGCCCGCGTGTCTCGAAGCGTGTCCGACCGGCGCGCGGGTCTTCGGCAACTTGCTTGATCCCGATTCCGAAATCCGCCAGGTGCTCGCGCACAAACGCGTGTTCGTGCTCAAGGAGGAATTGGGGCTGAAACCGAACTTCTTTTACTTTTTCGATGTGTGAACGAGTGACAAATGAAAGCCCGGCAGGGTGGAGAGCAAATGGCTCATCGTTCGCCCGGAGCATGGCCTTGGGTGTAGGGCAGGCATTCCTGCCTGCCGGTGCGGGCGACTTTCCAGTCGCCCGTTTCCAAGCGGTAAACACGGGACTGGAAAGTCCCGTGAACCGGCAGGCAGGAATGCCTGCCCTACGGGAGAGGGCGGACGTCACACCAACCGACCACGGCTGTCATTCAACTTTCCTGCGCGCATCGTCATGAGCACAAACTCATCAGAAACGCTCGCCTCCGCCCGCCGCTCTCATTGGCGCGATTACCCGCGCTTCCTCTGGCAGGCGGCGCTGGAGTCCGTCGAGGGCAACCGCGTGTTCTACATCTGGATGACGATGCTCACGGCGATCTTCCTCGTCGGCGCGAACGCCTGGGCCGTGCAGGTGCGCGACGGGATGCAGGTCACGAACATGAGCGATCACGTGTCGTGGGGACTTTACATCGCGAACTTCACCTTCCTCGTCGGGCTCGCGGCGGGCGGCGTGATGATGGTGATTCCCGCCTACCTTTATCACGACGAGGAAATGCACGACCTCACGTTGATCGGCGAATTGCTGGCCATCGCCGCGCTCATCATGGCGTTGATGTTCGTGGTGTGCGACCTCGGACGCCCCGACCGCTTCTGGCATCTGCTGCCGGGGTTGGGGCGGTTCAACTTCCCGATTTCCATGCTGACGTGGGATGTGATCGTGTTGAACGGCTATCTGATGCTGAACCTGCACATCTGCGGCTACCTGCTTTACATGCGGTTTCTTGGTCGCCGCCCGAATCCGAAATGGTACATCCCGTTCGTGTTCCTCTCCATCATCTGGGCGATTTCCATTCACACGGTGACGGCTTTCCTTTACTGCGGCCTCGGCAGCCGGCCCTTCTGGAACACGGCTTTGCTCGCGCCGCGCTTTCTCACGTCGGCCTTTGTGTCCGGCCCGGCGTTCATCATCGTGGCGATTCAAGTCATGCGCCGGGCGATGGGATCGCACTTCGGCAACGGTCCGATCCGCACGCTGGTGAACATCATGCGCGTCACCATCCTCATCAACCTGCTGATGCTCATCTCGGAAGTGTTCGTGGAATTTTACACCGGCGGCACGCACACGTCGTCGGCGCATTACCTCTATTTCGGCCTGCACGGTCACAACGCGCTCGTGCCTTGGATCTGGTCGTCGGTGGCGATGACCGTTGGCGCGGCGGTGTTGCTGCTGTGCCCGAAAGTGTTCGAGCATCCGTGGATGTTGAACAGCGCCTGCGCGCTGGCGTTCGTCGGCATCTGGATCGAGAAAGGCATGGGCATGGTGATTCCGGGATTCGTGCCCTCGACGCTGCATGAAATCATCGAGTATCTGCCGAACCTGATTGAATGGAAAATCATGGCCGGCATCTGGGCGCTGGGGCTGATGGTTTACACCCTCGCGCTGAAAATCGCGGTGAACACGTTCCGGCGTTCGCCGTTGAAATCCACGGAGACAAATCATCCCGATCCCCTCGCCAACTAGTATGATCACCAGCGGCATTGTCATCACTTTGAACGCGGACGCCGCGCTCGCCCGGCAGGCGCTGGCGACGTTGCACGCGCGCCCGGAACTGACGCTCGGCGCATTGAACGCCCGCTGGCTGCCGGTGGCGCTGGAAGCGGCGGATGTCGGCGCTTCCCGCGATTTCCACGACTGGCTGAACACCGTGCCCGGCGTGGATTTCGTGGATGTCGTCGAGGTGAATTTTGTGGAGGAGAAGGAATCCAGGGGCGAGGAAGTTAGTGAACCGGAGCGCCGATCTCCTGATCGGCTCGTGGCTAGGCGGAATTTCCATCGAGCCGATCAGGAGATCGGCGCTCCGCCCGGCGGAGAAAACGTCGCAGCCGAGAGAGCCGTTGAAAGAATCGCGAGCCGCAGTGACGGCGAAGCTTTTTCCGGGCGGCTGGAAGCACGCCCGCCCCGGCAGGCAAAGACGCCTGCCACCACAACATCCCCCGAGGTGACTTATGAACATTGATCGTCGCAACTTCGTAAAACTGTCCGCGCTCGCCGCAGCCAGCACGGTGGCCGGACTGCGCGCCGGCGCGGCTGCGCCCGCCAAATCCGTCGCCGCGCCCGGTGCGGACGGCGTGAAGTGGGACAAAGCTCCCTGCCGTTTCTGCGGCACGGGCTGTCACGTACGCGTCGGCGTGAAGGATGGCAAAGTCGTCGGCATCCAGGGCGACCAACTCGCCGAGGTAAACAAAGGTTTGCTCTGCGTCAAAGGCTATCACGTCGGCCTCGCGCTCTACGGCAAGGACCGCCTCACCACGCCGCTGTTGCGCAAGGACGGCAAACTCGAACCGATTTCCTGGGACGAAGCGCTGGATGTTTTTGCCAGGCGCGTGATGGCCGCGCCGGACAAGTTCGCGTTCTACGGGTCGGGGCAGTGGACGATTCCCGAAGGTTACGCCGCGCAGAAGTTCATGAAGGGCGGCCTGGGCAACAACCAGATCGAACCCAACGCCCGGCTCTGCATGGCCAGCGCGGTGACCGGCTACATCTCGACCTATGGCGTGGATGAACCGGCGGGTTGCTACGACGATCTCGACCAGTGCAACGTGCTCATCCTTTGGGGCAACAACATGGCGGAGATGCATCCGGTGTTGTTCTCGCGCGTGATTGACCGCCGCACCAAGGGCGAGGCCGTCACGATCATTGACATCGGCACGCGGCGCACCCGCAGCACCGAGCATTGCCAGCACTACCTGGAATTCCGCCCGCACAGCGATCTCGCCATCGCCAACGGCATCGCGCATCTGCTGCTCAAGAACAACACCTACGACGCCCAGTTCGTGGAGCGCTTCTGCAACTTCCGCAAAAACACCGCCGCGCCGACGCTGCTCGGCGAAGCGATGACGTTCGCCGATTACCGGAAGGAATTGGAACTCTACACGCCCGAGTACGTGGAAAAAATCTCCGGCGTGCCGGCGGAGAAAATCCGTTTGCTCGGTGAGCTGTTTGCGCGAAAAGACCTGCGCATCACCAGCACCTGGTGCATGGGTTTCAACCAGCACAGTCGCGGCACGGACATCAATCGCCTCGTGCATGGCGTGCATCTGTTGAGCGGACATTTCGGCCGGCCCGGCGACGCGCCGACGTCGCTCACCGGCCAGCCCAGCGCGTGCGGCACGGCCCGCGAAGTCGGCACGATGTGCCATTTCCTGCCGGGCGGCCGCATGGTGGCCAACGCGGAACATCGCGCGGAGAGCGAGGAAATCTGGCACGTGCCCGCCGGGCGCATCAATCCCAAGCCGGGTTATCACACGGTCAAGCTTTGGGAAAAGTTCTGCACGCCCACCGATCAAGGCGGCGACATCACGACTGTGTTCGTGCAAGTGACGAATCCCGGTCAGACGCTCCCCAATCTGCACAAGCTTTTCAAAGCGAAGCAGGGGCTGGCCGACAAATTCCTCATCGTCTCGGACGTATATCCCACCGCGACGACCGAGCTGGCCGATCTGGTGTTGCCCGCCGCGATGTGGGTGGAGAAGAACGGCATGTTCGGCAATTCCGAGCGCCGCACGCAGCAGTGGTTCAAGATGGTCAATCCGCCCGGTGACGCGCGGGATGATTGCTGGATGACGATTGCCCTCGCGCGAAAACTCTTCGAACTCGGCCATCCCGGCATGAAGGACAAGGACGGCAAGTTTCTGTTCACGATCAAGGATTCCGCCGGCCAGGAAGTGCCCGTGTGGGACTGGGCGCATTACTACGACGTGAACGTGGACGAGGCGTTGTTCGAGGAATATCGCAAGTTCAGCACCTACAAACACAAGAACCTCGCGCCCTACACGGAATACGTGAAGGCGCGCGGCCTGCGCTGGCCGGTGGTGGAACAACCGGACGGTTCGTGGCGCGAGACGAAGTTCCGCTTCTCCGAGTTCGATGATCCGTTCGTGAAGAAGGGCGCGGAAATCCAGTTCTACCACTCCGTCACCAAGGACGACAAGGCGCTCATCTGGTTCGCGCCTTACGTGAAGGCCGCCGAAGAGCCGGACGAACAATATCCCTTCTGGCTCTGCACGGGCCGCGTGTTGGAACACTGGCACTCCGGCACGATGACGATGCGCATTCCGCAACTCAACGCCGCCATGCCGCATGCTTACGTCGAGATGCATCCCGACGATGCCGCCGCGCACGGCTTCGCCAACGGCGAGACGATTTTGGTGCAAACCCGGCGCGGCGAATTGGCGTTGCCCGTGTGGCTCAATGGTCGCAGCCGCCCGCCGCGCGGGTCGTTGTTCATTCCGTTCTTCGATCAACGCCTGCTTGTGAACGACATCACGCTCGGCGACCCCGACCCGATTTCGTTCGAGCCGGATTACAAGAAGTGCGCCGCCACCGTGCGCAAAAATCGCGGCGCGAAAACCACCGCCAAGCTGTGAAGCCCATCAATCCCATCACGTATCGCCGCGCCACGTGGATCGTGGGGGCGATCCTGTTGACCGCGTCGGTCAGCGGCTACTTCATGGGTTTGCGCCAGACGGGCTCGCGGTTGAATCCGACGCCCTCCGTCTCGCTGGCGGTCGCTTCGACTGAACAGAATGCCGATGACGATTCCATCCAGTTGGCGCGACGGTACGCGGAGCAAAATCGCCTGACCGACGGGCCGAATGCGACCTGGGAAAACCACGTTGGCAAACTGGTTCAACCCGTCGTGGACGTGACTGGGCTGACGAATGTCACCGAAGCCGAGCGTGCTTTGGCGCTGCGCGAACGCGCCGCCCGCCGCGCTTTCGACGGCGCCCCGCCCGTCGTGCCGCATCCGATTGCGCAGGATTCCGCCGCCGCCTGTCTCGCGTGTCACGGCTCGGGCTTGGTCGTGAAAGACAAGATCGCCTCGAAGATCAGTCACGCGGCTTACACGAGTTGCACGCAATGTCACGTGCCCGCCGTCGGCCCACGCATTCCGACCGGTGAAACCGCGCTGCGCGAACCGTTGACGGAAAATCAATTCGCCGGCCTCAACGCGCCGCTCAAGGGTGGTCGCGCCTGGCCGCAAGCGCCGCCGACCGTGCCGCACAGCACGCTGATGCGAAGCGATTGCAACAGTTGCCACGGGCCGCAGGGCTTGTTCGGCTTGCGCACGCCGCATCCGAATCGCCAGGCGTGCGTGCAATGTCACGCGCCCGGCGCGGAGCTGGACCAGCGCCTGTTCTTCTCCTCCGTCAACGGAGCGCTGTCTCCGGCGCAAACAACTCAGGCCACACCATGAATGCGCTGTTCAGATCCGTAGCGTCAGCCATCCTGGCTGACGTAGCGCCGGGCTTCCAGCCCGGTGGGAAAAGCGTGGCTAGTCAAAACGTCTTGGAGAAATCGGAGCGCGCTCGCAGTTCGGACGATTTTTCCGGGCGGCCGGATGCCGCCCTCTCCGGCAGGCCGGGAGGCCCGCCGCCCCCGCCCAAGGCCGCGCTGAGTCGGCGCGATTTGTTGGCCCGGTTGGTCCGACCGTTTCAATCGGCTAAACCGGCTGCAACCTCAGTTGCGGCGCTGGAAAAGATCGCCGTCATCCAAGGCCGGCATTGTCTGGCGTTGACCTCGTTCTGCGCGGCGTGTGTCGAGCGTTGTCCGGTGGTCGGAGCAATGGCGGTGCAAAATGGAATGCCGCAAGTCGTCGCCGATGTCTGCACCGGCTGCGGCATTTGCCAGCAAGTTTGTCCCGCGCCAACCAATGCGGTTTTGCTGCTTCCCAGTCGGCGTTCGCTCACCCTCCAACTCCGCTCCCATGAATCCTGAACCTGGCCTCACCCCCGCGAATGAAACCGAATCGCCCGCGTTGCCCGAATTGCACTCTGCCAGCCTGGATGCCGCGCAAGTCGCGCAGTTGCTGGCCGACATCGAAGCCTGCACGGAGTTGACGGAAATCCTCCCGAAGTTCGCCGCGCAGCAATATGTTCCCGACCCGGCTGCGGTGACTCTGGCCCAAGCGCGCGAATGGCTCGCGACGCGCGCGGTGCGCGGCTTGCAACTGCGCTATCGCTATGACGGCGCGGATTGGTGGGACACACTCATGCAAGACGGCGACCGTTATCGCATCGTGCGCATCCGGCATGATTTTGCCGGGCAGGCCGTGGCTGATCCGACCGGAATGAAATGAGGCGGAGGTTGTTGCGCCTTGAAAGTGTTGGTTCTATTGCGGCAGTCGTGAATTTCATTCGCGACTGACGTTTTACTTTTAGGCGGAGCAAAGTTTCCCCCAAAAGGCCGCAACTCTTGATGCAAATCAAGGTGCTTCGGAACAGACCCGCTAACCTGTCGCCGCTCGTTCGCTACTAAAATTATGAGTACTAAACCACAATCCTATCGCAAACTCTGGCTGAGTCTGATCAGCGTCATCACTGTTTCACTATTGGTTCTGGGCTACTTCGGCTTGGAAATCTATCGCACCGCCCCGCCCGTTCCCAAGCGGGTTGTCACCACGGACGGCACGGTGCTGTTCACCGGGCAGGACATCAAGGACGGACAGAATGTCTGGCAATCCATGGGCGGACAACAGGTCGGCAGCATCTGGGGACATGGCGCGTATGTCGCGCCGGACTGGAGCGCGGATTGGTTGCATCGCGAGGCGGTCTGGCTGCTGGACCACTGGGCGACGCAAGCCGGCGGTAAAACTTATGCGCAGACCGACGCGGAAACCCAGGCCGCACTCCGGCAGCGCCTCAAGAAGGAAATCCGTTCCAACACCTACGATCCCAAGTCGGGTGATCTCGTCGTTTCGGCCACGCGGGCGGAAGCGTTCAAGGCCGTTGGTTCGCATTACACTGCGTTGTTTGGCGATGACAAGGATTTGAGTTCCTTGCGCAAGGCGTACGCGATTCCCGCCAACACCATCAAGACTGCGGAGCGACAACAGTTGATGAACTCATTCTTCTTCTGGGCCGCGTGGTCCTGCGGCACGGAACGTCCCGGCAGCACGATCACTTACACGCAGAACTGGCCCGCCGAGCCATTGATTGATAACAAGCCGACCAGTTCCATCGTCGTCTGGTCCATCGTCAGCTTCATCGCCTTGCTCGCGGGCGTCGGCGGGATGGTCTGGTATTTCGCCGTGCAACGACACAATGAGGGTGAAGAAGAATCCGATGTGCCGGCGAAAGACCCGCTGCTCGCGCTGAAGGCCACGCCTTCGATGAAGGCGACGTTGAAATACTTCTGGATCGTCGCGGCGTTGATGGTCGCGCAGATCGGCTTGGGCGCGATCACGGCGCACTACGGCGTCGAAGGCGATGGCTTCTTCGGCATCCCGCTGGATAAGTGGCTGCCGTATTCGGTGGCGCGCACCTGGCACACACAGTTGGGCATCTTCTGGATCGCGACCGCTTGGTTGGCGACCGGATTGTTCGTTGCGCCGGCGGTATCAGGTTACGAACCAAAGTGGCAACGGGCAGGAATCAACTTTCTGTTCGTCTGTTTACTGGTCATTGTCGTTGGTTCGATGGCGGGCGAATGGCTGGGCGTGCAACAGAAGCTCGGCTACGTGGCGAATTTCTGGTTTGGGCACCAAGGCTACGAATACGTGGACCTCGGCCGGTTCTGGCAGATTTTCCTCTTCATCGGTTTGTTCCTGTGGCTGTTCCTGATGGCACGCTCGTTGTGGCCGGCGTTCAAAAGCCCGAAGCCGAATCGCCATCTGCTCGCGTTGTTTCTCGTGGCTTCGGCGGCGATCGGCCTGTTCTATGGCGCGGGTCTGATGTGGGGCCGACAGACGCATCTCGCGATGGCGGAATACTGGCGCTGGTGGGTGGTGCATCTGTGGGTGGAAGGTTTCTTTGAAGTGTTCGCCACGGTCGTCATCGCCTTCCTGTTTACGCGCATGGGACTGCTGCGCATCGCCAACGCGACCTCGGCGGTGTTGTTCTCCACGGTGATCTTTCTGTCCGGCGGCATTCTCGGCACGATGCATCACCTGTATTTCTCGGGCACGCCGACTGCCGTGCTCGCCTTGGGTGCGACGTTCAGCGCGTTGGAAATTGTGCCGCTCGTGCTGATCGGATTTGAAGCTTACGAAAACCTCACGCTAACCCGGGCACGGGCCTGGGTGTCGCAGTATCGGTGGCCGATTTATTTCTTTGTGGCGGTCGCGTTCTGGAATTTCGTCGGCGCGGGCTTGTTCGGCTTCCTCATCAATCCGCCGATCGGGCTCTACTACATGCAAGGCTTGAACACCACGCCGCTGCATGGCCACACCGCGTTGTTCGGCGTGTATGGCATGTTGGGCATCGGCCTGATGCTTTTCTGTCTGCGCGGTCTGACGCGGGAAGGGCAATGGAAATCACCCGTGCTGTCCTTCAGCTTCTGGTCGCTGAACGTCGGGCTGGCGCTGATGGCGCTGCTGAGTCTGCTGCCCGTCGGCTTGCTGCAAACCTGGGCGAGCGTCGAACACGGCATGTGGTACGCGCGCTCGGCGGAGTTCCTGCAAACGCCGTTGATGGACAAGCTGCGTTGGTTGCGCATCATCGGCGACACGATCTTCGCCGCCGGGGCGCTGGGCTTGGGCTGGTTCGTGCTCGGACTCAAGACCGGCTGGTCCATCGAAGGCCAGTCCGAGGACCTCAAATCCGGAGCCAAAGCCGGTTTTGAGACGACCTGAATGGGAGCGCGACGTTTAGAGCGTCCTGCCAAAAGAAGGTCGGAACCGAGGTGCTGGCGAAAGTCCCCTCACCCCGTCCCTCTCCCCATCGGATGGGGAGAGGGTGGCCGCAGGCCGGGTGAGGGGAATTTGTTTCCGACCAACATTTTGCGAACTGTTCTACGTCGCTTCAGCGGCTGAACCGATCGGGGCGTCTTGTTCGTCCGTGATCGTTCTGTCACCGTCCAGTTGAAGCGGGCTAAAGCCCGCACTCCGACCACTTGGATTGTTTTCATTCCACCGCCGCACAGCTCATGCCTGACCGTGCGGCGGTTTTGATTTAAGTCAAGTCATGTGCGATGTTCGCAACTCGCAAAAACATGACCTTGGTCAAGGCTGTGGTCGTCGCGACAGGATACTTTTCTTGCAGACGTTCAAAATAGCATCGTGAAACAAAACCAAATCATGAAACGAAAACTATTGAAACAACTTAGTTTGATGGCGCTCGCGGGTCTATTTGCCGGTGCGCTGCCCGCTTCTGAGGAGCCGGTCAAAGCCGCCGCCACCAAGTTGATTGATCCCGATGTGCAGGGCGAAGAACACGCCGTGCTCACGCAAGCACCCCATGTTCCACCGCCCATCACGCGCAAGCATCCCACGAAAGTCATCGTCCATCTCGAAGTGCGTGAAGTCACCAAGCGCCTCGCCGACGGCGTCGAGTATGTCTTCTGGACGTTCGGCGGCGATGTGCCCGGCAGTT
This sequence comes from uncultured Bifidobacterium sp., assembly GCA_964594985.1. Lineage (GTDB taxonomy): Bacteria > Verrucomicrobiota > Verrucomicrobiia > Limisphaerales > JADLHS01 > JADLHS01. The sequence goes on along the minus strand of CAZQNQ010000012.1, from coordinate 111,704 downwards.
TCATCCGCATCCGCGAGGGCGATCAGGTGGAGTTCCACTTGAACAACCATCAAGACAGCAAGATGCCGCACAACATTGACCTGCACGCCGTCACCGGCCCGGGCGGTGGCGCGGCTTCATCGTTCACGGCGCCGGGGCATTCGTCGCAATTTTCGTTCAAGGCGCTGAATGCGGGGCTTTATGTTTATCACTGCGCGACCGCGCCGGTCGGGATGCACGTCGGCAACGGCATGTATGGGTTGATCTTCGTCGAGCCGAAGGACGGTCTGCCGCCCGTGGACCGCGAGTATTACATCATGCAAGGCGACTTCTACACCGTCGGCAAATACGGCGAAGAGGGGCTGCAATACTTCGACATGAACAAGGCGATTGACGAGCGGCCCACGTATGTTTTGTTCAACGGCGCCGTCGGTTCGCTGGTGGGTGACAAGGCGATCACGGCCAAGGTTGGCGAGAAGGTTCGGCTTTTTGTCGGCAACGGCGGGCCGAATCTCACTTCTTCATTTCACGTCATCGGCGAGATTTTTGACACGGTCTATCTGGAAGGCGGCACGCAGAAGTCGCACAATGTTCAAACCACGATGATTCCCTCCGGCGGTTCGGCCATCGTGGATTTCAAAGTGGAAGTGCCGGGCACCTATATCCTCGTGGATCACTCGCTGTTCCGCGCCTTTAACAAGGGCGCGATTGGCATGTTGAAGGTGGAAGGGCCGGCGGATCAGATCGTTTACTCGGGCAAGGAAGTGGACGCGGTTTATCTCGGCAAAGCGGCGGAAGGTGGGGACTCGGAGAAACGCGTCGCGGCCCTCAAGGCCGAGGTCGCGGCGGAGATCAAGGGCAATCCCAAGATCGCGTCGCTCTCGAAAGAGATCCAGATGGAGAAGGGCCGGGGCGTGTATATGCAGACCTGCTTCGTGTGCCATCAGTTGAACGGCGAAGGGTTGCCGAATCAGATTCCGCCACTCGCGAAGTCGGATTTCTTTGCAAAGATGACCGACGAGGAGGCGATTCATACGGTGATCGCGGGGCGCTCCGGCGAGGTCATCGTGAACGGCAAGAAATACAACGGCACGATGACGCCGCTGAATTATCTCTCGGACGATCAGATTGCGAACGTGCTGACCTATGTGCGCAACAGCTTCGGCAATGAAGGCGCGGCTGTCGCGGTGGACGAAGTAAAACGTGTCCGCGCCACCATCGCGCCACCGGCGGCGAATCAATTCGAGTAACCCACGCTGCAACCCATGAAAGCAATCCGCCTCATCACTCTCGCGCTCCTCTCCTGCGCCGGGTGGTGGGGCGGCGTTGCTTTCGGCGTGGAATCCTGGGAGCGCCCGCATCTTGCTGGCGAGTTCCGAACTCCACTCGCGAACGCCACCAACTCGCCGGCAGGATGCCGGCGCTCCCAGGCGGGAATGGTCGCCATCAGTGGCGGTGTGTTTAAGCCAATGTTCCGTTCCACGGCGGATTTCAAGGAAGTCACGGTAAAGCCCTTCTATCTCGATGTCGTGCCGGTGACCAACGAGGACTTTCTCCATTTCGTCCGCGCCAATCCGCGCTGGCAACGGTCGGCGGTGAAACGACTTTTTGCCGACGAGTCTTATCTCAAGAACTGGACGGGCGATCTGGAGTTGGGCACAAATGCTCCGCCAAACGCGCCGGTGACATTTGTTTCGTGGTTCGCCGCGAAAGCTTACGCGCAATGGACGGGCAAACGCCTGCCGACCGTCGCCGAATGGGAACTCACCGCTGCCGCGGGCTACACGCAACTCGATGGCGAGAAGGACACCGAGTTTAAGCGTGCCTTGCTCGCGTGGTATTCCTCGCCCGCCGAAAAGCTCGGCCGCGTCGGCGCAGGGCGGACCAATTATTGGGGCGTTTATGATCTGCATGGGCTGGGTTGGGAATGGGTCGCCGACTTCAACACCGCGATGGTCACCGGTGATGCGCGCGGCGACACCGGGCTGGATCGCCAGTTGTTCTGCGGCAGCGGCTCGATCGGGTCACGCGATCCCGGCAACTTTGCCGCGTTCATGCGTTACGGATTTCGCAGCAGTCTCAAGGCGGATTATTGCGTCCACAACCTCGGTTTCCGCTGCGCCAAAGATTTATGAAAACAATTGTAGAGAACAAAACTCACGCTGCGGGCGCGAAGGCCGCAAAGGGTGAGGTTGGTTTTTCCTCAACCCTTTGCGGCCTTGGCGGGCTTGGCGTGAGGCTCCGTGAAGGCTTCGCTGGCGGGTGGTGGTTGGCGCTTGGAGTCGGCCTGGCGTTCAATCTCACGGCGTGTCGTTCGGCGCCCGCCGCCGCTTCGTGCTGCGCCAAAGCCGAGCCTGCCGCCGCGTTCAGCGACAAATCGCTTTACCAGACCGAATCGAAATGGACGACTGACGCCAACAAACAAATCAAACTCGCGGACTTGAAAGGCCGCCCGCAGGTCATCGTGATGTTTTTTGCAAGCTGTCAGTATGCGTGCCCGATTCTCGTTCACGACCTCAGCCGGATCGAGGCGGCGCTCAAGCCGGAATTGCGCGGCAAAGTGGGTTTCACCCTGGTCACGTTCGACACGCGCCGCGACACGCCCGAGGCGCTGGCGAAGTTTCGCGCGACGCGCAATTTGTCGGCCACGAACTGGACGTTATTGCATGGCGAATCCGATGACATACTTGAGCTTGCCGCCTTGCTCGGCGTGAAATACAAGGAGGAGGCGACCGGACAATTCGCCCACTCGAACATCATCACGGTGCTGAATGCCGATGGCGAAATCGCTCATCAACTCGTCGGGCTGGGGCAGGACATCAACGCCACCGTGCGCGAACTGGAAAAACTTTTGACCAACGAAAATGCCACCGCTCAATAAATTCAAACGCTTTGATGTGCGCGGCCTGTTGCAGCAGGGCATCGAGCCGTTCCCGGAAATCTTCGCCAAGGCGCAGGCGCTCAAAGCGGACGAAGGCTTGATCGTCGTCGCGCCGTTTCTGCCGTCGCCCTTGGTCGAGCGGCTCAGTGGCGACGGTTTTGCCTCCAAGGTTGAGCGCGGGCAGGGCGCGGATTGGCTGGTTTACTTTTGGCGCGAGGTCGCTTAACTGAAGCCATGACCAACGCGCTCGCAGATTTCAAAACCATCGCCCTCGTCAACACGCTGCGCAGTTGCCAGCTTTTCACCGGCTTGCCGCAGCCGGACTTGGAGCAGATCGCGGCGGTCACGGTGTTGAAGTCGCTGGAGAAGGACGAATACCTGTTTCACGAAGGCGATGCGGCCATCGGTTTCTACATCGTGCAACGCGGCGCGGTGAACGTGCATCGTGTCAACGCCGTCGGTAAAGAGCAGATCATCCACGTTTTCCGCGTCGGCGATTCCTTTGCGGAAGTGGCGCTGGCGAGCGCGACCGGTTATCCCGCCGACGCGCGCGTGTTGGAGCCGACGCAGGTGTTGCTCGTGCAAAAGGACGGCATCCTCGCGCTGCTCAAGCGGCAGCCGGAACTTGCGTTGCGCATGTTGGGTTCAATGAGCAGCCATCTGCGCGTGCTGGTGGGACAACTCGAAGACCTCACGCTGAAAGACGTGGAAACACGGCTGGCCAACTGGCTGGTGAAGCGTTGTCCGGCTGCGGCCGGTGACAAGCCGGTACACATCGAGTTGAAGATGACCAAGCGTGTGCTGGCCGCTGAACTCGGGACGGTAAGCGAAACCTTCTCCCGCACGCTCGCCAAGTTTCGCGAGCAAAAACTCCTGTCGGTCAAAGGCCGGGTTGTCACTGTCATCGCGCCGGAAAAACTGCGCGCTTTGCTGCGCCGCAACCTCGGTGAGTGAACCTTAAAACGGCAGTTGAGGAACCACGGAACACACAAAACACACGAAACGAGAGCACGGAAATGGGTGTTGGCGGCGCTGCCGGCATTCGCCCGGCAGGTGAACCTCCGGGAACAAAGCATTGTTTGTTTTTCGTGTCATTTCGTGTGTTTCGTGGTTCCAAATGCCTTTGCTAGGGTGAATCAGACACGGGTTTGATTTGCATCAAGGCAGCCCGCGCTAACTTCCAAGCCTGGCAGAACAACCCTTGATGGTAAAAGCTCGTTTCGTTTCCACGACGCAGTTTTTTATGCTGCTGACGCTGTCGAAGCCGGAGTTGCCGCCTCTCTCCAAAGGTTGAGGCGCTGGCTCAAAACAGAATGTTCTCGACGAACTCGGCCAGGTGCTCTGGTTTCTTGCGATGTCGGCGCATGACGACCACCAGTTCGCGCTCAAAACAATCCGGCATCGGCAGTCGCGCCAGGGTTTTCTTCTGGCCGTAAAGTGCCAGCGCCCGCTTCGGCACCATGCTGGTGCCCATGCCCAGCGCCACGAGAGTGATGATGAGATCAAAGCTGTCGAGCTGCATCATCGGCTCAACCTTCAATCCCACACGCGACATCCAGCGGTGCAGGGCTCTGCCGGTGTTCGTCGTTTCTTCCAGCAACAGCCAGGATTGCTTCGAGAGCCAGGTGATGCGGGCCGCCTTTGATTTTGGCAAAGCCTGAAAGCGGATTGCGGCTTCCGTTGGAGCGATGAACGTGAACGCATCCGCAAACCGGTGGGTGATGGCAACCGTGCGTGGCAGGCGCGGCGGCGGACAAATCACTCCGACATCAAGTTCATTGGCTTCCAGCGCGGCAAGGATTTCGCCGCTGGGCTGATACGAAACGCCATAGCTGACGTTGTGGCTCCGCCGCAGATTGGCGTGGAAGAATCCCGGCAGATAGGCGGGCGTGATGGAGCGCGAGACGCCGATGCGGATTTCCTTTCTCGCATTGGCGAAATCTTCTTTCAACCGACGCAGCGACTGGTCCACGTCCCCGAGCAGCTTGATGGATTCTTGGAACAGAAACTCCCCCGCCTTGGTGATCCGTACACTGCGCGTCGTGCGCTCCAGCAGATCAATTCCCAGGCTGTCCTCCATGCCTTGCATCTGGCGCGTGATGGCGCTTTGCGTCACGCCAGCCGCCTCCGCCGCTTTGGTGAAGCTCCGATGTTTCACCACCAGATGAAATAACGACAATTCGTAGAGATCGAATGGCAGGGTGGCAAGGAAGTCATTCATCTTAGGCATCAGTGTATGCTACTAATGAATTTCTCTCAATAAACGATTTGCGCCAAGGTTGCGGCGAAAGGCAAAACTATGGCTGATAAGAATCAAAAGACGCCGGAGAACGTCCCGGGAAAGTATTACGTGGATAACACCTGCATTGATTGCGACCTGTGTCGAAACATCGCGCCGGGAACATTCACCCGGCACGATGAAGGCGGCTATTCCATCGTTTTCAAGCAACCGGAGACGTCAGAGGAAATCGCCCAAGCCGAAGAAGCTCGGGCTTCCTGTCCAACGGAAACTATTGGCAACGATGGCGAGTGATTACGCCATCGCGCGGGCGATGCTGTTCCACCACACGTCGTGCAGTTCGGTGAGCGGGGCGGAGAATTCGCCGCTGGCGGTCTTCACCGTCAGCGTGTCGCCGCCGACTTTGCCGATCGGCACCGCGGGCACACCCATGAGCTTGGCGCGTTCGACGACTTTCACGGCGTCGAGCGCTTTGCAACTGATGACGACGCGGGATTGCGTTTCGCCGAAGAGCAGGGCGTCCAGTCGGACCGTGGCTGCGTCTCGTGAGAGCGCGGCTGACTCATCCGTTTGATTTGCCGCGCTCTGACGAGGCGCAGCCACAGCGGAAAGATCAATCGTCGCGCCGATGAGGCGTGGCGTGTCACGGGCGATGAGCTGGCTGATGCAGCTTTCGGCGAGCGCGACGGCGAGGCCGCCCTCGCTACAATCGTGCGCGCTTTTCACCAGGCCGGATTGAATCAAACCGAGCAGCGTGGTGTGCAGCGTCTTCGCCACTTCCAAATCGCAGCGCGGCGGTGAACCGTTCTTCTGCCCGTGGACGACTTGCAGATACGCGCTGCCGCCGAGACCGAAGATTGGGTCGGCTTGGTCCACCGCTTCGCCGAGCAGGATGATGGCGTCGCCTTCGTCCTTGAACCATTGCGTGGTGACGTGCTCCGGCTTCTCGATGAGGCCGACGACGGAAATCGTGGGCGTCGGGTCAATCGGGCCGGCGGGACTTTGATTGTAGAGCGAACAATTGCCGCCGGTGACGGGCGCGTTGAAGGCTTTGCAACCTTCCGCCAGACCGCGCACGGATTCCTTGATCTGCCAGAACAGCTCGGGCTTGAGCGGGCTGGGCATGTTGAGATTGTCCGTCGCGCCGAGCGGCAATGCGCCGGAGCAAGCCAAGTTGCGGCAGGCTTCGGTGACGGCAGCTTTCGCGCCTTCGTAGGGATCGAGATAAACGTAGCCGCCGTTGCAATCCACGGTCATGGCAATGAGTTTTTCAGAAACGGTCGGGTCACCGACTTTGGCGGCGAGTTCCGCGCTCATCACGGGCAACGAATCCGTCTTGATGCGGATGACTGCGGCGTCGCTGCCGGGCAGGACGACCGAGCCGGCGCGCACTTGATGATCATATTGACGATACACCCAGTTCTTCGACGCGATGCTCGGCCACGCGAGCAGTTTCTTCAAATCGGCCATCGGCGATTGGCTGTCGGCTATTCCATCAATCCGGAACGCGCGGACGTCTTTTAGATACGCCGGCTCAACGGCTTCGCGCTGATACACCGGCGATTCGTCGGCGATCTTGCGTGCTGGAATGTCCACGACGAGCTTGCCGCCGTGGCGCACCTTCATGTGGCCGGTGTCGGTGATGATGCCGATCTCGGACCACGGCAAATCCCACTTGTCGAAAATGCGTTTCACTTCCTCTTCGCGGCCCTTGTGGACGACGATGAGCATGCGCTCCTGCGATTCCGAAAGCATGATTTCGTAGCTGCTCATGTTCGGCGCGCGTTGCGGAACTTTATCCAATTCGATCTCGATGCCCGTGCCGGCACGGGCGGCCATTTCGCAGGTGGAGCAAGTCAAGCCCGCCGCGCCCATGTCCTGCATGCCCGCAACTGCGCCGGTGGCGAGCAGTTCCAGGCACGCTTCGCACACGAGTTTTTCCATGAACGGATCGCCGACCTGCACCGCGCCGCGCTGTTGCTCGGCGGATTCCTCGGTCAAATCCTGCGACGCAAACGCCGCGCCCGCCAGACCGTCGCGACCCGTCGCCGGGCCGACGTAAAACACGGGATTGCCCACGCCCTTGGCCGCGCCGCGCGTGATCTGTTCGTGGCGCAGCACGCCGAGACAGAACGCGTTCACGAGCGGATTGCCCTGATACGTCTTGTCGAAATACACCTCGCCCGCGACGGTCGGAATGCCAAAGCAATTCCCGTAATGCGCGATGCCGCTCACCACTCCGGCAAACAAACGACGGTTGTTCAGCACCTCTGCAGGCGTGGTCGCAGGGGTGAAAGGGGGCAGAGGAGCAGGGGAGACTCCATTGGCGGAAATTTCATTCTCCTTTTCTCCCTTTCCCCCTTTCTCCTGTTCAACTCCATTCGCGGTGATGGGGCCGAATCGTAATGAATTAACCGCGCAGACGGGTCGCGCGCCCATCGTGAAGATGTCGCGCACGATGCCGCCGACGCCGGTGGTCGCGCCCTGAAACGGCTCGACCGCGCTCGGATGGTTGTGCGACTCGATCTTGAACGCGATGGCGATGCCGTCGCCGATGTCAATGATGCCCGCGTTTTCCTCGCCCGCACCGACGAGGATTTTCGGCGACTTGGTGGGGAAGGTCTTGAGCAGCGGCTTGGTGTTTTTGTAGCTGCAATGCTCGCTCCACATCACGGAAAAGATGCCGAGCTCGGTGTAGCTTGGCGTGCGGCCGAGGATTTCCACGGCGTGGGCGTATTCTTCCGGCGTGAGGTTGTGTTTGGCAACCAACTCTGGGGTGATGGCGGGTTCGGTCATGGAAAAATTCAATCAATGTGTTTACGAATAATTCTATCGGCCAGCGCGGGCCAGGATGCTTCCGTGTTCACGTCGAACACGAACGGATTCAAAATCGTGCCCGGCATGTCATCAATGATGATGTCCGGCTTTGCAGAGAATCCCTCAAACATTTCCGTTAAATGATACAGGTTCGCAATTTTGCGGGCGTAATCTGCGCCGTTGGTTGACCAGAGAAACAAGCGGCAACCTTTGTCGCGCAGTTTGGCCAGAGCTTCAGTCGCACCCGGCAATAGTTTCTGGTTCGCGTCCACGAGCGTCAGGTCAACATCAACAAAGACATTCGCATTTTTCATTTGCGCGTCCTCTTGGTTTGTTGGTTGTGCATTCGGCGCGCGGGCGATTCGAGCATCCGGCGGGTTTTCTGGATTTCTTTTTCGATCAGGCGCGGGTCGGGCAACGCCAGCTTGTATTGCGTGGCGAGAATTTTATTCGTCACGTTGCCCATCGAATAACGCGCCACGGCTTCGTCGTGTTCGGAACACAGTATCAAACCGACGGGCGGATTCTCGCCTTTGAGCGTGAGGTGCTCGGTGGTGTAGTTCACATACAAATTCATCTGCCCCGCGTCCGCGTGTGTGAAGCGGCCCAGCTTCAAATCAAAAATGAACAGGCAGCGCAGCCGTCGATGAAACAGCAGCAGGTCAATGCGATACCATTGCTTGCCGACGCGAATCTTTTTCTGCCGCGCGACGAAGGTGAAATCATTTCCCAACTCCAGCAAAAATGCTTCGAGATGACGGACGAGCGCGTCCTCAAGATCGCTTTCCGCGTAGTCGTCGCGCAGGTTGAGAAATTCCAGGACGTAGGGGCTTTTGATTTCCTCCTCGACGCTCACGGCGTCATCGGGCCGCGGCTTTGCGCCGATGGTGAGCAGTTTAGTCTTGTCCTTCGCGAGTGCGGTGCGTTCGTAAAACAGCGTGCTGACCTGGCGGTCGAGTTGACGCACGCTCCAGCCACCGCGCAGGGCTTCGGTCTCGTAAAATGCGCGGGCTTCCGGCTGCTCCACGGAAAGCAAGCGGACGTAGTGAGACCAGGAAAGTAAGAAAGCGTGGCAGAGAGCTTCCAGGTAAAGCGCGAGGTCAACGGAAGAAATACGAGACGGTGTCTCGTAAATTTCCAATTTCGCAGACACTGTCTGCGAAATGTTTGCGGTGGAAGATTTGTCAGACACCGTCTGACATTTTGCCGGAAGCAGAAACTTGTCCGAAACGGATTGGAAAAAGGCAGGCAAACCTTGGCGGCTGAATTTCGCAGACAGTGTCTGCGAAATTTGCTCAATGGGGTGTTGCTGGTAAAACAACCGCATATGTTCCAGATTGCGGTGCGAAAACCCGCGACCGAATTTCTTGGTCAGATCAGCGGATAAACGAAGCAGGATTTCTTCGCCATATTCGGCTTTGCTTTCACCTTGCTGGACGAACTCCACGATGCGCCGGCCGATTTCCCAATACGTGGCGGTGAGGATGGCGTTGACGTGGCGCGCGGATTGGCGACGCGCTTCCTCCAGCAGCGAGGCGATGCCGCCGGACCAAGCGTGGTAGTTCAAACCAGCAACGCGTTTCTTGGCGCGGACGGGAACGGAACTTTTTCGCTTGGTCGGTTTGGCGCTCACGGAAACTTAAGCTGCCGCCGCGACGGTTTTGTTTTTGAGCGCGGCGAAGATGCTTTCGAAAATCCATTTGCCGTCGTCGCTGCCGAGGAGTGGTTCACAGGCGCGTTCGGGATGCGGCATCAGGCCGGCCACGTTGCGCTTTTCATTGCAGATGCCGGCGATGTTTTGCAGCGTACCGTTGGGATTCGCGGAGTCGGTCAGGTTTCCGATCGCATCGCAGTATTGCCACAAGATCTGGTTGTTGGCCTTGAGCTTGGCGAGCGTTTCTTCATCGGCGAAATAGCAGCCTTCGCCGTGGGCAATGGGCACGCGAAGGATTTTCCCCGCCGGAATCTGGTTCGTGAATGGCGAGTCGGGCGTGGCGGTCTTGAGGAAGATGTTTTCGCAATGGAACTTGAGATCGCGATTGCGGATAAGCGCGCCGGGAAGCAGGTGTGATTCAGTCAGGACTTGAAAGCCGTTGCAGATGCCGAGGACAAGGCCGCCGTTGTCGGCGAATTGTTTCACGGCCTGCATCACAGGGCTGAACCGCGCGATCGCGCCGCAGCGCAGGTAATCGCCGTAGCTGAAACCGCCGGGCACGATGACGCAATCGGTGTCGCCGAGCGCGGCGTCCTTGTGCCAGACGAGGCGCGCGGAATGGCCGAGCAGGCGGACGGCGTGGACGGCGTCTTGATCGCAGTTGCTGGCGGGGAATTGGAGGACGGCAAAGTTCATTTTGATTTACGATTTACGATTTACGATTTACGCGACGAACGGGGAGCGCTCGTAAATCGAAATTCGTAAATACTCTTACTCGATTTCCAGTTTGTAATCTTCAATGACCGGGTTGCTGAGGAGCTTGTGCGCGGCATCGTTGATGGCCTGCTGCGCGGCGGCCTTGTCCGTGCCGGGCGCGAGGTCAATCTCGATGTATTTGCCGATGTGGACGCCGGTGACGCCGGTGTAGCCCATGTGTTCGAGGGCGCTCTGAACGGTTTTGCCCTGCGGATCGAGCACGGCTTTCTTCGGTGTAATGATGATTTTGGCCTTCATGCGAAACGTAATCGGAAACGGGTGGTTCTCCCGCGAAAATCGTCCGGCATGGTGGCGAAACTTCCGGCGTGGGGCGAGGAATTTTTCTGGCGTCGAAGTTTGTACAGCTTGCGCAGAGGTAAACACACATGTCCGCGTGAGTTGGCTGTGAATCACTGGAAAACCTGCGGGTTTATGCGGAAAACCACAATTTGTCGCACAAAAGTAACCCGCGACAACTTCGGCATCCCGTAAGCTAAATCTCCAGTGGCGACAGACATTAAGGGTATGAAAAACAATCTGATCAGTGATAGCAGTGCTTCGGGTGGTGGGGCGGTGGCAGTGAGTGCTCCGGCTGCAACCCCGATCAATATTTGGGTGGTGGACGACAATCGTCGGATCCGGGACACCATGATCGAACTGTTCGAGCGGTGTCAGGGCATCCATTGCACGGCATCGTTTCATTCGCCCAACGCCGTGTTGAGCGCGCTGGCCAGCAAGGTCGGTCCGGACGTGATCCTGCTCGACATGAATCTCGGCGAGCACAACGGCATTGACGCCATCCGGCCCATCAAATCGCTTTCCCCCGCGACGCAGGTGCTGATGTTCACCACGTTCTTTGACGCCGAGTGCAAAACACGGGCGCTGACCTCTGGCGCGTCGGATTTCCTGCTCAAGAGTTTTCCGCTGGAGAAGATCATTAATTCAATCCGCGAAGCGTGGCGCAAGCCGATCCCGCATTTGAAGAAGCTTCCGAAGCAGACCGGGGCGGAATCCGCTGCCGGTGGCGGCTTGGATCTGCAGTCAGCGTCCCAGTCGGTGGCGGCGGTTCCATCACCGCGTGAATCCACCCCGCCGCGCCGCCATCATTTGGCGTGGATCAAGAATTGTCTGGATATGATCCGCGCCGCACGAAATTGATAGTTGTGTGATCCGCCAGTGGTCCCGCTCCTCTCGTCCAGGAGGAGCGGGACGGTGGGGTGGGGAACTCCATCAAGCCAACCGCCCGCCAACCTTCCCGCCGCTGCGCAACAGAGTTGCCGAATTCGCGCCCGCCCCGCAGCATGGGGCGACATGACGAAGCGTCCTGCTGCCAATTCACCTGACCCGCGCACCATCCTGCAAGTTTCCGGTCTGGGCATCCGTCGCGATGGCACGACCATCCTGCGCGATATCAATTGGCGTGTGGTCCGCGGTCAGCATTGGGTTTTACTGGGCGCAAACGGTTCGGGCAAAACTTCCCTCCTCAGCGCGCTGACCGGGTATCTCATGCCGACCACTGGCGAGATTTCCGTGCTCGGCGAAACTTACGGTCAATCCGACTGGCGCGAGCTGCGCAAAAAGGTCGGCTTGGTCAGCTCCGCGTTGCGCCAGATGATGGCGGACGACGAGCCGGCGCTGGAATCCGTGGTGAGCGGCAAGTATGCGATGATTGATTTCTGGGGGCGGGTGAGTCGCGCGGATCGGTTGCAAGCCCGCCGCTGGTTGCGGCAAGTCGAGTGTTCCTATCTGGTCGAGCGTCCGTGGCGCGTGCTTTCGCAAGGCGAACGGCAGCGTGTGCTCATCGCCCGGGCACTCATGGCGCGACCGGAGCTTTTGATCTTGGACGAACCCTGCGCCGGGCTTGATCCCGCCACCCGCGAGCAGTTCCTGCAATTCCTCCAACGCCTCGGCAAAAAGCCGGGCGCGCCGACGCTCATCCTCGTGACGCATCACGTGGACGAAATCATGCCGGTGTTCTCGCATGTGCTGTTGCTGCGGCGCGGACGCGTACTGGCGGCGGGGAAGAAATCTGTTGTTCTGACGACGCCTTTGTTGGCGCAGACCTTTACGTCGCCGGTGAAACTCGCGCGGAAGGCCGGGCGCTACGAATTGCAAGTGGTACGGAAACAGTGGCGTGTCGCTTGAGCGGAGCGCGGCTGTGTCGAAGACCAGCCGCAGCGCTTTCTTTCTTCCCGGCTGCTGCGACTGGCTCTCAGCACAGTCGCGCTCCGGCGGCCAAAAACCCAGTGAACCACGGCTCTGGCTCACAGCGGAACTCCACCGGATTGCCCCGCCACTCGAACCGCAGGGCGTTCGCGTGCAGGGCGTGGTTCGGCAAAATCAGACGCGCCCGTTGCTCATCCGTCAGTCGCCGCTCCACCAAGGCCAGATACAATGTCTCGTCGCCGCCGTAAATTTTGTCGCCAACGATGGGATGGCCGAGATGTGCCAGGTGGATGCGGATCTGATGTTTGCGCCCCGTGCGTGGGAGGAGGCGAAGGAGCGAGAAGGGCGAGGGCGTGCTTGCGCCGACTCGTAGGGCAGGCTTTCCAGCCTGCCGGTTCACGAGACTTTCCAGTCTCGTGTCTTGGTCCGCGAAACGGGCGACTGGAAAGTCGCCCGCACCGGCAGACAGGAATGTCTGCCCTACAAACCTTCGTTCTACCCAAAACTCCGTCTGCGCCGGCGTTCCATCGGCGCGCACGCAATCCTTGATCACCACCGCACTGCGTTCATCTTTGCCGAGCGGCGCGTCAATCAAACCGTGTTCCTCGCGTACGTGCCCGTGGACGATGGCGAGGTATTCTTTTTCCACCGCGCGTGTCTCCCAAAGTTTTCCCAACTCACCGGCCACCGCTGTATTCTTCGCCACCACCGTAACGCCGCTCGTTTCACGATCCAGCCGGTTCACCAGATGAGGTTTGCTGGTCGCGCCGAGATGCAGTCGCACGCGGCTGATGAGGCTGGAGTATTCGTCGCCCTTGGTGGGATGACAGACGAGGTCGGCGGGTTTGTTGATGACCAACAGGTCCGCGTCCTCGTGGATGATGTCGAAAAGCTTGTCCAAGTTGGGTCGTGAACTATCATTCCCTGGAGTGACTGGAAAGTGGAATAAATTTCTGCCGGTGCTGTTGATGCTGGTGTTCGCCGCATCACGGATTCCCGGTGTGCTGCCGCAGAATTTCAGCGCGGCTTATGCCATTGCGTTCTGTGGCGCGGTGTACTTTACCGGGGCCATGGCGTGGTGGCTGCCACTTGGCACGTTGCTTCTCACCGATATTGCACTGAACGTCTTCTACTATCACGAACCGGTTTTTAGCTGGTACATGCTGGTGAAGACCTTGGGTTTCGTCGGCATCATCGCCTTGGGGAAATTATTCTCCACCCGCGATAACTGGTTCAAGCTGCTCGGCGGCGGATTGCTTGGAGCGATCTTGTTTTATCTCATCACCAATACCGCCTCCTGGATTTACAATCCTGGCTACGCGAAAACATTGCTGGGCTGGTGGCAGGCGTTGACCACCGGCATTCCCGGGCTGCCGCCGACCTGGGAATTTTTCCGCAATACGCTGATGAGCGGCGGGCTGTTTACCGCGTTGTTTGTCAGTTCCGTCAAACTCACCGCGTCCGCCGAATCTCCCGCCGACAAAGAGGCCGGAGTCCGCACACCCGAGGCTGAAGGCGAATCCCAAGCCGAACCGGAGGAAGCCAAGGCGTGACGGGTGTCGGGTGACGAGTGACGTGAAGCGTCCACGCATCCGAAACTTTCGCGTCACCCGCCACATGTCACGCGTCACATGAAAATAGGTTTGATCTCCGACACACACGGTTTTCTCGACCCGCGCCTGACCCGAATTTTCAAAGGGGTTGATCACATCCTGCACGCGGGCGACATCGGGCCGGACTTTCTCATCGCCCAACTCGAAGCCATCGCGCCGGTCACCGCCGTGCTGGGCAACAATGACAATTCGCCATGCTTCCCGCTGACGCAGGTGGTGACGTTGGGCGAGGTGAAGTTTCTCGTGCATCACATCGTCACGCCGCGCGCGTTGACCGATGAACTCAAGGCCCGCGTCGCCAAAGAAAAACCAGACGTGGTCCTGTTCGGCCACTCGCACCAGAGGTTTGATCAGGTCGTCAACGGCGTGCGGTTCGTGAACCCTGGTTATGCGGGCAAGCCGAAGTTCGGCGCGGAACGCAGCGTGGCGTTGCTGGAAATTTCCGGGAAGAACATCGAAGCGCGCTTCGTAAAACTGACCGATACGCCATGAACACCGATTCCCATTTCAAAGGCTGGGCCAAACCCGGTCCGATTCCGCCAGGATTTGGAGTGCCTGTTGGAGTTCAAGCTTTAGCTTGTTCGACGGACACGCTAAAGCGTGAACTCCAACAAGCCGGTCTGGAGACCGGCGCTCCGCTGGTCATTGAACCTCACGAAACGCTTGATGCCATCAGCGGACACTTCCGCCTGTTTCAATTGCGCGATGGGCATCGTTTCTCCACCGACGACATTCTCACGGCGTGGTATGGCACAAGTTGGGGTCCGACGGCGCAAACCGCGCTCGATCTCGGCAGCGGCATTGGCACGGTGGGGATGATTGCCGCGTGGCGCTTGCCCGGGGCGCGCTTTGTCACCGTTGAAGCGCAGAGTGAAAGCATCGTGCTTGCCCGAAAGTCTGCCCGTTACAACGGCATCACCGCCCGCTACGAGATTCGGGAAGGGGATTTTCGCGCTGCTGGCGTTCTCAAGCCCGAGGAGAAGTTCGATCTCATCACCGGCAGTCCGCCGTATTTTCCGCTCGGAGCCGGGGTGGAGAGCGAGCATCCGCAAAAGCTCGCCTGCCGCTTTGAACTGCGCGGCACGGTGGCGGATTATTGCTTCACTGCTGCGAAACATCTCGCACTTGGCGGTTTCTTCGCGTGCGTATTCCCGACCGAACCGGCGCAACTCGCCCGCGTCGAAGCCGGCACCAAAGAGGCAAACCTCGTCATCGTGCGGCGGCGTCCGGTCGTTTTCCGCGAAGGCGAGCCGCCCCTCGTCGCGTTGTTCGGGATGATGCGCGCGGAAGATTTGCCCGAATGGTTTCGCGGGCAGACGTGGGTTGAACCTGATCTCATCATCCGCACCCGCAAAGGCGGGATTCACCCGGAGTATTCCGCCGTCAAGCTGGCCATCGGTTTCCCGCCGTGAAGTCCGGGAGCGCCGGCGTCTCGCCGGCGAGTTGCACTCTTAGCGTCGCTATCAGAAGGCAAAAACCAAGACCCAGAGATTCGTCCGCCACATAGCCGTGACAATCGCGAATCTGAAGCCTGTCTCAGAAATCCGCCGGCGAGACGCCGGCGCTCCCGGGATTGGCCCTCCGTTCACCGGAAAAATTTTGCGCCGGTCCGTTCCAACCCCTAATCTTTGCGCATGTTAAAGATCACGCGTGAAAAAGTTTTCGCACTTTGCCTGGCCGTTTTGACCGTGGCAACGCCCGCTGGGTTTGCCGCCTTGCCGCAAGTTGCGTTGGAGACTGCCTTCCCGGCGTTGCCGGTGGAACGCGCGCTGTGGCTGACGGAAGTTCCGGACGGCTCGGGCCGCGTGGTCATTGTCGAGCAGCGGGGCAAGGCCAGCATTCTTCCCAAGCACAGCGACGGCGCGGCGGCGACGGAGTTCCTGAACATCGAAAATCGCCAGCCGCAGGTGGACAATGAAGAAGGCTTTCTCAGTCTCGCTTTTCATCCGCAGTTCCAGACGAACGGACTGTTCTACATCTACTACAACCAACAGAAGCCCCGCCGCAGCGTCATCAGCGAATTCAAAATCTCCGCCATGGATTCCAACAAAGCCGACCTCGCGTCCGAGCGGGTGCTGCTGACCGTGCCGCAACCTTACGGCAATCACAAAGGCGGGCAGATCAGCTTCGGGCCGGATGGTTATCTCTACATCGGCCTCGGCGACGGCGGCGCGGCCAATGATCCGCATGACAACGGTCAGAACACCGCGACGTTGCTCGCGAAGATTCTGCGGATTGATGTGGATTCCCGTTCCGTGGTGAAACAAGGTTGGATGCGGACCGACGTGAAGCTCGAATACGGCATCCCGAAAGACAATCCGTTCGTCGGTGAGCCGGAGCGTTACGGTGTGCGGCGGGAGATTTGGGCCTACGGCATCCGCAATCCGTGGCGGTTCAGTTGGGATCGCGAGACGGGCGACCTGTGGCTCGGTGATGTCGGCCAAGACGAGTGGGAGGAAATTGATCTCATCGTCAAGGGCGGCAATTACGGCTGGCCCGTGCGGGAATCCTTCCATCATTTCAAACCCGGCCCCGTGGGCGCGAAGTATATCGAACCGGTCCTCGAATATCCGCATCGCCCGGAGATGCAGGCCCAAGCCCAGTTTCCCGATCACAGCACCGGCTTGAGCGTCACCGGCGGCTACGTCTATCGCGGCAAAAAATATCCCTCGTTGCGCGGCGTGTATGTGTATGCCGACTTCAACCTCGGCACGATCTGGGGATTGCGCTACGAAAACGGCAAGGTGACTGAACACGGCACCTTGCTGGCCCAACCGAAGAACGTGGCGAGTTTTGCCGAAGACGCGGCCGGCGAACTCTACGTGCTCTGCTTCGACGACAAGATTTTCAAGCTGACCGTGCCGGCGAAGCGATAGTTCCGATCCAAGGGGCGCTGGGTTTCCTCTGTAACATTTCCTCGCCACGCTTGTCTTGCGGGTGAATGATGGACGAAACCTTGCACGATCCGGGAACAGATGCTCAAGCCGTGGCCGCCGTGCGCCGGGGCGATGCCGAACGCTATCGCGAACTCGTCGAGCGCCATGAGCGCCGCGTTTTTGCCGTGGCCTGGAGCCGGCTCGGTGATGCCGCGCTCGCCGAGGAAGCCACGCAGGAAGCGTTCATTCGCGGCTATCGCCGCCTGTGGTTACTCGGTGACGATCACAAATTCGCCGGTTGGATCACCTCCATTGCCCGCAATATCGCCATCAACCTTGGTCTGCGGCATCGGCGCGAGCTTAAGAAGCGCGAACGCTGGGCGCTGGAAAATCCGGCGGCTTCAAGCGGCGACAACGCCGCGACTGAAACTGATCCGCACCGTACGCCGGAATCCTTGTGCCAGACGCTCGCGGAACTTTCCCCCGCCCATCGCGAATGTCTGGCGCTGTTCTACCTCGAAGGCAAAAGCGGCGCGGAAGCGGCGGCGGCGTTGGGCATCTCCGAATCCGCCTTGCGGGTGCGATTGCACCGCGCCCGCTCCGCCCTGCGGGAACGGCTGGAGGAAAAACTCGCAGGCTCGCTGGCAAAACTGCGTCCGGCCCAAACCCTTGTGCCTGCCATCATGGCCGGCGTGTTTGCTTCGTCGTCCGCAAAAGCGGCGACGGCGGGCGGCGTCGGCGCGACGGTTGTCGGCGCGCTCACGAAGTTCGCGCCGTTCAAGTGGGCGTTCGTTTTCTTCCCGTTCCTGTTCGCCCTGCCGATGCTTTTGGTTAGCTGGCTGTTGGTGCGCGCCGAACTGGCTAATTTTCGGGACAAAGAGGGATTTCGCGTCCGAATGTTTCGGGCGGGCAATTTCCAACGGCTGCTTTGGATGTTGCTGATGGTTGTGTTGGTTTTCTTGTTCACAAGGGGAGGGAAGAACATGACCGACATGTTCTTCCTGGCGGTAACTTTGGTGGCAGTCCTGGCCTTGTCGCTGGCGTGGCGTCAAATCGTCATCAACCACAGCCGGTTCTTTGTTGTGACGATGATTTCGTCAGGCGTTTTTTGTGTCGTGATGTTATTCGTTGCCCTTCACTGGTTGCCGTTCACCGCCTTCCATATTTTTCTCGCCCTGAATGTGATCGCCACGTCGCTCGTTCACGGCGAACGGCCGATTCGGATGGATTACAACCTGTTTCTGCGCGCCGCCGAACGGATGTTGGACTTATCCCCCGAGGCCGGCCGCCCGGTGAAGGAAACAAAACGGTTCAGCAAAGCGCAGTTGTTCGCGTTCGGACGTTTTATCGGCAGCCGCTGGATGGCGGATAATTATCGTTGGACGGCGGATGGTTTGTTGCTGCGCATGCCGCCTTTCAATTTCTCGATGTGGAACGCGATCAGTTTTTTTGGTTCATGGTCCCGCCGCTCGCAGTTACTGCTCACATGGGATGGCAAAGTCGCGGCGCGACTTGGCGCGCCCGACCACAAGGCGTTGCTAAAATTGCCGCCGAACCATCCACCGGACACCGAGGAATTGGAAACAAAGGTTTCCGCCGCGGTGGAAATCGCGTGGGGAAAGTTCGGCGCAGGCGATCTCAGCCGAGCCGAGCGCGTGCTGGGGCAGTTGCCGGAATATGAAGTGTTCCTTCAATCGCCGACGAAAGCAGGGCTGTTAAAATGGCGGACCATCATGTTGGTCATAGTGCTGGGAGCGATGTTTGTTCTCATTGGTTTGACTTCGTTTAAGCCGCCTTGGATTGACGGAAAGAAGCCAGTCTCCATCACCGAAGCGCAAGTGCGGACGTTCTTGTCAGGAGGAGTCACCACAAATCCGAACCCCATCATTAACAACCGTCAGCAGGGCTACCTTGGGGCCCCAACCACAGCTCTGGATTTCTGCCTTGTCCTTCCGCCGAAGGATTTGTTTTCACAAAGCTCTATTCAAGCGATGCAGCATGAATTGTTTCGGGCGTGTGGGATCAACATCAATACTCATAAACTCGATAGACTTCGCTCTTTTGAACACGCATGGCTGTTGCACAAATCAATGGCGGGTGGCTGGCTAAGTTGGGCCGACGTTGGGCTTGAACCACAGGAGGCAACGGCGCATTTCCAGAAACTCAAGCCCAACGATTGGCAATTTCGGATGCCAAAACGAAAAGCATGGTCTTGGGTGGACAACCAAGGTTGGGATGTTGAAAGGATGGGTGATTTCACCTTGAACCAACTCCGTTGGCTGCGCGGCGTGAACTGCCTCGACTTGGTTGACCGAGAAAAACTCATCCAACAAATCGCTTCGGTACAAACCCTGTCTGGCAATCCGCCCGGAAATCCACCCATACACGATTGGCGCAATGTGCGTGGATTATTCTTCACGCCCGGCTGGCCTGCATTGCATGACACGTATTTCGCCCTGTCAGCTTTGGAGATTCTCGAAGGTCTGGACAAGATAGACCGTGAGGCCTGTACCCGTGGAATACTAAAGCATCACTCAGGTAAGGGCCATTTCACCTCTCCAAGTCCGGGCGGCTACAACGAATACAAAATCGCTGGCGACGGACGTGATACCTTCTGTGCGTTTGAATCCCTCCGCATCCTCGGCGCATTGGACCGCGTGAAGGATTTGGAGAAATGGCAGTTCCGCGTAAAGTCGAATCGCGCCTCCAAACCAGACGCGAACGGCGTTCGCACGCCAACGTGGGAGGAAATCGAGGCCTGGGTCTGTCAGGAACGCCTCGCACGCATTATTCGGGAACGGAAAGAAAATCCCAACGGTCCAACCCGCTCCCTGCTTGAACCGTAGCTAAACCGGAACCATGTCGTTAAAGCCCTTTGCGCCTCACGCCAAGGACGCGGAGGACGCAAAGAAAACCAGACGGATTAAACGCCACCACGCCCCCCAATCAGGGGTCAGCAACGGCGCACGGAATGCGGCAGAAACTTTCCACCCGTTGCGACCTTGGCGGCCTTGGCGTGAGGTTTTTTTTGCTTCGCACCGGCTTAAACAGTTACGAACAAACTCTATTCCCTCCGTTTCCTCCTGTTAAAATTCCAACCCACTACTTTAAGAATTCCACCTTCGCGCTTAACTCCGGCGTGAGGAACTTGTCCGGGTTGCGGATCTGCACCTTGATTTGCAACGTTCCTTTGGCCCGATTGGCCTCGGGCGCGATCTCCGCGACGTAACCTTCATAGACTTTGTCCATGTAGGCTTCCGGGCTGACGCGGCATTTCTGGTTGAGCGAAACCTTGGAGAGGTCGGCTTCGTTCATATCAATCTCCACCTGCAAATCCTGCGGGTCGGCCACCGCGATGAGTGCCGTGCTTGGTCCGCGCGTGCCGCCGAAACTTTGCGGCGTTACCAGTTCATTCGGATCAACCAGTTTTTCCAGCACCACCCCGTTGATGGGCGAACGGATGGTACACCAGTCCACATACGCCTGCGCCACGTTCCGCGCGCCCTCGACTTCCTTGAGCACGGCGCGGGCGGAATCCAGCCCGATGCGCGCATTGTCCTGCGCCTCCCGCGAAGCGATGTCCGTCTTCGCCAGTTGATTCACGCGTTCCTGATCCAACTCGGCCTTGTGCAACGCCGCTTTGGCATTCGCGACCGCGCCTTCCGCTTGCAGCAAACGCGCCTGGTATTCGACGTCATCCAGCAACACCACGACCTGACCGTTCGTGACACTGTCACCTTTCTTCACGCCGATCCATTTCACCACGCCCATGAAGCGCGGGCTGAGTTCGATGCGCTCGCGATTGATGATGTAGCCGCTGGTTTCCAGGATCACGTCGCCTTTGGCGGTTGCAGCAGTTCCGGCGGTTGACGAATTGGTTGTGGAACTTGACGCCGTGCCGGCGAAGGCGGCGGAGTCGGAGGCAACCTGCTTCGGTCCGTCCTTGAGCACCCGGACATTGTCATCGGCCTTGGGGCGGGCGAAGAATAGCGCGATCACCGTGACCACGGCGACCACGGCGAAGATGACCCACAACATTCCGCCCGGACGTTTTTTGTTCGTCGGGTCAATTTTCAGGGCGTTCAATTTTTCCGCATTCATCGAGTTGGTGTCGGGAGGTTAGCAGGAACAGCCGCGCACGCCAGCGGCTTATCGCGATGGCTCGAACGTGGCGCGTCGGGTCAGGAGACAGAAGACTGGCATTTCTGGAACGGGCGGCAGGGATGCCGCCCGAACCCGCAGGCAGGATGCCCGCGTTACGGCGTAGCGCGGGCATCCTGCCCGCAGGTTCCCGGAGCATCCTTGCTCCGGGTTTCCCAGCGGAGTTTTCGAACCCGCCCTAAACCGGAACGATGCAGAAGAAACCTCACGCCAAGACCGCCAAGGTCGCAAAGGGGGGAAGTTTCTGTCGTGTTCCGTGCACCGTTGCTGGCCTCTGATTGGGGGGCGTGGGGGGGCGTTTAATCCGTCTGGTTTTCTTTGCGTCCTTCGCGTCCTTGGCGTGAGGCACAATGAGCTGCAACGGCATGGTTCCGGCTAAACGGATTTCAGCGCTGCGATCACCGGCAGTCGCGACGCGCGGATCGCCGGCAGAAAACTGCCGACGATGCCCACGATCACCGCAAAGATCATCCCTTGCAAAATCAACTGCGGTGTGACGCTGAATTGAAAGATCACCTCGCTGAAGGTGTTGAAACTCAGCGTGCCGAAGCGCACCCCGAACGCCACGCACAACCACTGCGCCGACGCCGCCAACGTGCAGCCGAGCGCGCCGCCGAGGCCGGCGAGAATCGCGCCTTCGAGATTGAAGCTCGCCAGAATCGTACGGCGGCGGAAGCCCAGCACGCGCAACGTCCCGATCTCCCGCGTCCGCGCGCCGACGCTCGCATACATCGTGTTCATCGCGGCGAAGATCGCGCCGACGGACATGGCGGTCGCGAGGAATGAACCGAGGATTTTGATCGGCCCGGCAGTCTGGGTTTGCGCGGCGTAGTATTTGGTTTCCGGCTCGGCCTTGAGCGGCATCCGCTTGTCCGATTCGATGCGTTGCATCAACGCGGCGGCGGCGTTGGTGTCAGCGACGCGCACCAACAGGCTGGAGTAATTCTCGCGATCAAAAATCGAACGCGCCTCGTCGGCATCCATCCACATCTCGGAATCAAACGCCGTATCGCTGCCATCGAACCAACCCACGACCGTGAGTTCGTTGCCGCCGGTCTTGAACTTCTGCCCGAGGTCGGTGTTCGCAAAACGCTTCGCCATCTTGACGCTTACAACGGCCTCGCGTTTGCCCGGTGTGAACCAGCGTCCGTTCACCAGTTTCACCTGCGGCCGCAGTTCCATGCCCTTCGGCGTGAGGCCGCGCATGGTGACGTTCGCTTCGCCCGCGGCATCGCGGCGCGGCAGGTTCATGATGATGACCAGATCGGCGGTGATGAGCGGCTGGCCTTTGGCATCGCGCTCCACCTGCGGCAGGAACTGGATCAACTTTACCTGCTCGCGCGAAACCTGACTGCTTGATTCGGCGGTCGAACCTTTGCGGACGATCATTATGTTGCGTGGATCGCCCGTGTTGGCGCTGGATCGTTCCAGCCCCGCCGCCATCGCCTGCATGAGGACATAAACCGTGACAACGAGCGCTACGCCCAGAACTGTCGCTGCCGTCGCGCGCCAGCGGACGAAGACGCTTTTGAAATTGTAGAGGAAGGGAATCGGCGAGGTGGCAACAGTCCAGAGCAACCAAAGCAGATAGCCGGCGGGAATGGATACGATGAGCCACTTCAGTATCAATCCAAGAATTGGTGCTAGTCCTTCCATGCTCAATCCAGAGTTTTCAATCCCTCCACCACGCTCATCTTCGCCGCCGCCACGCTCGGCATGATGCTGGCGACAATCCCCAACAACGCCGCCACGCTCACGCCGATGCCGACGATCTTCGGCGTCACTTCAAAATATGGGAACAGTCCGTTCGTCAGCTTCGACACGTCGCCAAAGGTGAACAGGCAATACGCCCCGCCCACGCCGAGGAGCGCGCCCGCCATCGCCAGTCCGAAACTTTCCGCGAGAATGAACGCGAACAATTCGCGCCGTCGGAAGCCGATGGCCTTGAGGATGGCGAGTTCGCGGAAGCGTTCGCGGATGGCCATGCTCATCGTGCTGGTCGAGACGAGCAACAGCGTGAACACCACCGCGCTGCTGATGAGCATGACCAGCAGGCGGATGTTGCCCCACATTGAGATGAAGCTGAGTTGGAACGCGCGTTCCGTTTCGGCGCGCACCTCGGCGGAAGTGTTCTCAAACGCCTTGTTCACCTTCTCCAGCACGCGCGGCATGTCCTCGGCGGAACGCACCTTCAACCACCACATGCCCACCATGCCGTTCACGCCGCTGCTTTCGTCGAGGTAATCCTGGCGGAAGAGCATGTTGCGATCGTCCGCCGTGCCCGAGTAAATCCCCGCGATCTTGAAATCCAGCGTCACGGGGTAAACCGTGCTTTCCAGCGTGAACTTGTCGCCGACCTTGAGCTTGAATTTCTCCGCCGTGATGCGGCCGATGACGCAGGCGTTGCGCTCGGATTCAAACGCCGCGTAGCCTGCCGGGTCCATCTTTGCCTCGCCGAAGATGTAGCGCAGCTTCTTCGGATCCATCGCGAACTGCGCGAAGGTCATGCTTTCCTCGTTCTTGTATTTGCCACCGAACCATGTGAACGGCGTGACGGCATCAATGCCCTCGATGCGTTCGATGATGGGGCGTTGCCGCGCCGGCAGGAGGTTCGCGATGGAAATTTTGTTCCGCACCGCCACGCGCAAGGCCGCGCCTGCATCTTCAACGGGCAGTGTCAGTTCGCGCAAGCCGACCAGCAGTGTGACAAGAAGAAACAAGCTCACCGCCACGCTCAACACCGAGAGCGTGGCGCGGCGTTTGTTGCGCAGGGAATTTTTGAGAATAAAGGTCGAGATAGTCACGTGAGTTCGCCTTTTTCCAAATGAATCTGCCGCGAGCCAAACGCCGCCGCCTTTGGATCGTGCGTGACCATGATGACGGTTTTGCCCGCTTGGCGGCTCAAGATTTGCAACACCCCCAACACCTCCTGCGCCGAATGCGCGTCGAGATTGCCGGTCGGCTCGTCCGCGACGATGAGCGCCGGGTCGGTCACGAGCGCGCGGGCGATGGCGACGCGTTGCTCTTGGCCGCCGGACATCTGTTTCGGCAGATGCTTCGCGCGATCCGCGAGGCCGACGAGGTCCAACGCTGTCTCAACTTGCTTGCGGCGTTGGGCGCGATTTAGTTTTGTGAGCAGCAACGGCAGTTCGACGTTTTCAAATGCCGTCAGCACCGGGATCAGGTTGAACGTCTGGAACACGAACCCGACGTTTTGATTCCGCCAATCAGCGAGCTGGGATTCGTTGAGCTGGGCGACATCAATGCCTTGCACGTGACATTCGCCGCTCGTGGGCCGGTCAATGCCCGCGATGATGTGCAGCAGGGTGGATTTCCCCGAGCCGCTCGGACCCATCAACGTCAGGAACTCATGGCTGGCGATGTCGAGCGAGACATTATTCAGCGCGGTGACGTTGATTTCGCCCTGCAGATAGATCTTCGAGAGATTCCGGATGGTGACGATGTTGCCGTTGGCAGCCATAAGCCCGGAAGTATTAGGCCAGTCCGGCTGCGAAAGCAAACTGCGTTGCGGCCAGGGCAGAGGACGAAAATTCCCTGGCGTTTTGGTTGGCGGGGCGCGAGGCGGATTGCTAGCGTCGCGTTATGCGAAACAAGGTTGTTGAGGTTGTTGTTCTGGCACGACGATTCCTGCGGCTGTTTTACTTGCTTCTAGCCACGCTCAGTCTGTCCGGGCCGGCGTTGGCCCAGACTAACGTGGCCGAGCCGCCGTTTGATCCGGTCGAGTTCTTCAAGCGCCACATTTTCCCGTACGAACCGATTTACTTCATCGCGGGCAGCACGGACCCGAATGCAAAATTTCAATTCGGCTTCCGGTATCAGATCGCCGAAACGGATTCCAAGTGGTTGAACGGTTTCAATTTTGCCTACACCCAGACCTCACTCTGGGATTTGAGTTCCCCGTCCGCGCCATTCTACGATTCCAGTTACAAGCCGGAGCTGCTGTACGCTTACAACGAATTGATCGGCGGCGGGCCGACCAACTGGTTCCGACTCGACGCGCAGGTCGGCGCCCAGCACGAATCGAACGGCAAAAGCGGCGTGGACTCGCGCAGCTTGAACATCGCTTATTTCCGGCCGACGATGGTGTTCGGCTATCCCGACCACCTGCACCTCACGTTGCAGCCGCGGGTCTGGGGCTATCTCGGGGATTTGAGCGACAATCCAGACATTGACCAGTATCGCGGTTACTTCGATCTCCGGGCCATGCTCACTTACGGAGACGTTCAGCTTTCAGCCTTCGGTCGCATGGGGAAGGAGCGGGACAATTACAGCGTGCAAATTGACCTGACCTATCGCATTCCCAAGACGGGCATCTATCTCGACGTGCAATACTTCACCGGTTACGGCGAGAGCCTCCTTAGCTACAATCAAAAGTCCGATGCCCTGCGCGCCGGCATCGCGCTGTTTCGGTAGGAGCGCGGCTGTGGCAAAGCCCAGCCGCAGCGCTTTCATTTGTTTTGCGGACTTCGAGTTTGCGGCGAGCTGCGGCTGGTCCTTCAGACACAGCCGCGCTCCGTTCATTTCCGCTTTGCGTAGGCGACGTTTTGCCGCTTTAATCTGCGCCGCATGAAAATTGTTTTAGCTTACTCGGGCGGTCTCGACACCTCGGTCCTCATGTCTTGGATCAAGGACAAATACAACGCGGAGATGATCGGCTTCTGCGCCGACATCGGCCAGGAAGAGGAACTCCACGGTCTCGAAAAGAAAGCCATCAAGACCGGCGCGTCGAAAATTTACATTGATAACCTTCAGGAAGAATTCGCCCAGGACTTCATCTATCCGATGATCCGCGCCGGGGCGATCTACGAAGGCCAATACTTCCTCGGCACGTCCATCGCGCGCCCGCTCATCGCCAAGCGCATGGTTGAGATCGCGAAGAAGGAAAAAGCCGACGCCATCGCGCACGGCGCGACCGGCAAGGGCAACGATCAAGTCCGTTTTGAACTGACCGCCGCCGCGCTCGCGCCCGACTTGCAGGTCATCGCCCCGTGGCGCGACGAACGCTATCGCAGCGAATTTCCCGGTCGGCAGCAGATGATTGATTATTGCGCCAAGCACAAAATTCCCGTGCAGGCCAGCGCCAAGAAACCGTATTCGATGGACCGCAACCTTCTGCACATCTCCTACGAAGCGGGCATTCTCGAAGACCCGTGGTATGACAGCTACGACCTCAAGAACCGCAGCTATTTCACCACGCTCTCCGTGCTGCCCGAGGACGCGCCGGACAAACCCGAGTTCGTCGAACTCGATTTCGTGAAGGGCGATTGCGTCGCGGTGAACGGCAAGAAGTTGAACCCGCTCGGCGTGATGAAGGCGTTGAACAAACTCGGCGGCAAACACGGCGTTGGTCGCGTGGACATGGTCGAGAACCGTTTCGTCGGCATGAAGAGCCGTGGCGTATATGAGACGCCCGGTGGCGCGATCCTGCAATTCGCGCATCGCCAGATGGAATCGCTCACGATGGACCGCGAAGTCATGCACCAGCGCGACGCGCTCATTCCGAAGTATGCCGAACTTGTCTATAACGGCTTCTGGTATGCGCCCGAACGCTACGCGCTTCAAGCCTACGTCGAGGAATCGCAAAAGAACGTCACCGGCACCGTGCGCGTGAAACTCTACAAGGGCAACATCATGGTCAGCGGTCGTAAATCCAAGGTGAGCCTCTACAACCCGCATATCGCGACGATGGAAGCCGACCCGACCAAAGCCTACAATCAGGACGATGCCACGGGCTTCATCCGCTTGAACGGTCTGCGCCTGAAAGTCGCGGCGCAGGTGCAGAAGAAGAAATAAGCTATGGCCCGTTATTCTGACGAAACCAGACGAGCCGCGAGCGGGCGCATTCGGGGTTGCCTCGCCGTTCCTGTTTCCCCGCAGTGCCTTTGCGCAACTTGACTGGCCTCGCGAAACGGGCAACACTCCTGCCATGAGCATCACACTCGATTTCGATGACCAGGCGCTCGCCAGTCTGCCGCTTGGTCCGGGCGAACGCGAGCGGCACATGCAGATCGAACTGGCCTGCCGGTTCTACGCCAACGGCTGGCTCACACTGGGTCAGGGCGTCCGCATGTCTCAACTTGACCGCTATGCTTTTGGCGTGGCCCTGGCGGAACGCGGCATCCCACGCCAGTATTCCCCCGAAGACCTCGACGCTGACCTCCGCTATGCTGGTGGTCAGTAACACTTCACCGCTTTCCAATCTCGCCATCATTGGCCGGCTGGAATTGGCTCGCGAACAACTCGGAAACATGGTCATTCCACCTGCCGTGCGCGCGGAACTCGGTCGCAACCCCCATCCCACCGCCCGCGCCGCGCTGGAAGCCGCCATTCACGAAGGTTGGATTTCCGTCGTTCCTCTCACCGGGACGCTGCCGGACAAACTCGCCGACAGTCTTGATTTGGGAGAAGCCGAGGCGCTGGCATTGGCCGGGGAAATAAAAGCCTCGCTGGTGTTGCTGGATGAATCGGCGGCACGGGAGATGGCGCGACAACTCGGGTTCAATTTCACGGGTGCGCTCGGCGTGTTACGCCGCGCGAAACAGACAGGGCGAATTGATTCCCTCAAAGTTCAAATCAACCGGCTCCGGGTCGAAGCGCGCTTTTTCATCAATCCGGCTTTGGAAAAGGCGTTGCTCATCTCGGTGGGCGAATCCTGAAAAGCGACGCCCTCATCCCGAAATACGCCGAACTGGTTTACAACGGCTTCTGGTATGCGCCCGAACGCTACGCGCTTCAAGCCTACGTCGAGGAATCGCAAAAGAACGTCACCGGCACCGTGCGCGTGAAACTCTACAAGGGCAACATCATGGTCAGCGGTCGTAAATCCAAGGTGAGCCTCTACAACCCGCATATCGCCACAATGGAAGCCGACCCGACCAAAGCCTACAACCAGGACGACGCCACCGGCTTCATCCGCTTGAACGGTCTGCGCCTGAAAGTCGCGGCGCAGGTGCATGGGAAGAAGAAGTGATGCTTGGTAAACTTGAGGTCGAAAATTGTGACTTCAAGTTGAGTCGTAAATGCGGTCACAATTTGTGACCGCATTATGAAAGGGAACCTATGGCAAATACGACGTCAACAACGGTGACGAATATCACCTCAGTCATCCGTGTGATTCGCGGTCAGAAAATCATTCTTGATTCTGATCTGGCGCAGATATTCGGCGTCCCGACTTTTCGCTTCAATGAAGCTGTCAGGCGCAACCGCGACCGGTTTCCGGGCGATTTCCTTTTTCAGCTTACCGCGGAAGAGTCCAAGTCTTTAACATCGCAAATTGCGATCTTAAAGAAAGGGCGTGGCCAGCACCGGAAATACCTTCCCTACGCCTTCACCGAACACGGCGCGATCATGGCGGCCAACGTCCTCAATAGCCCGGAAGCCGTGCGGATGAGCGTGTTTGTGGTGCGGGCGTTCGTGCAGATGCGCGACCTGCTCGGCAGCACCAAGGACCTCGCCAAGCAACTGGCCGCCTTGGAAAAGAAACTGACCGCGCGACTCGATGGGCATGAGAGCGCCATCGTGGAAGTGCTCCAGCGGCTCATGAACATTCTCGATCCACCGCCCCCGCCGCCCGAACCGGAGACTCCGAAGCGGCGGATTGGTTTTCAGGTCGGGCCGGACGAAAAGCCGGTTGCCAAAGCCCGGAAAAAGGCGTGAACTTTGACATGCACGTCGCCACGATGGAAGCCGACCCGACCATGGCGTTCAATCTGCCGTAGCCGCCGACGTGAGGAGGCGGACTCAAATCAGCCGGATAAAAGGAACCGCCTCATTACATCGGCGGCTACAGCTTTTATGAAACCGTCCTAATCCCCGCTGTATTCGTGGAACTCGACCTCATCCAGCTGGAGGTAACCATTGGCGTCCATCGGCGCGTAGCCGGCGGGGAAAATCTGTCCGTTGCCATTCTCCTGAAACACCAGTCGCACGTAGCGGGTCACCACCCCGCCCAGGGAAATGGATTCCGAAGCGGGTGACAACGTCGTGAGCGTGAACTCACCCAGCGCGTGAAAGGCCAGCCCGTCATCGGACCCGAGCACCGTGAACCGCCGCGCCGCCGGGCCGGGTTCCGGGCCGGTCCAGATTTGCGCGCGTTCCAACGCGCGGACTGCGCCCAGGTCAAACGTGATCGCCGGCTCGGGATCGTTTCCTTGCGGTTGCGCCACGCCCACCGTTTGCCAGATCGCACCGGGCGACGTCGCGCCATTGACCGTGTTGGAAGCGTAACGGCCGAACCCGGCCAGTTCACTTGTCGCCGTGGCCAATACCCCGGTCACGTTCGTTGCCGTCCAATTGGTCAACACCGTGAGCGTGGCCACCACGCTCGTCGCGCTGCCGAACTGGTTGGTGATCCACACGTGATAGTTTCCGGCTTCCGCGGGCGACACATTCGCCACCACCAACGACGCGGCATTGGCACCAGAGACGTTCCCGCCGTCGCCAAGGGGCAATCCGTCCCGGTACCACTGAAAGCCGAGGGCCGGGAGTCCGACGGCGCTGACGTTGAGCGTGGCGTTGGAACCAACCGGCACGCGGAGGTTTTGTGGCTGGCTGATGACGGCGGGCAGTTCCAGCGCGGAACGCCGGGCCAGCCGGTAGAAACTCCGTTCCGCGACGCTCGCATCGGTGACGGAAGCCGCAGTCACCACGTTGCTGCTGGAGACCTGCGCCACGTTCGTCCAGGCCGCGGGCGGCGTGAGGTCAGCAGTGGATTGGACGGTGTAATCGTAGCCGGGCACGGTGGCGAAACCGACCTGGAACGCGCCGGGCGTGCCGCCGTAATGGGTGATAACCGGCTTGGGGATCCAGGCTTCCGAAGCGATGGCCAGCGGTTCGGGATTGGTGTCCGGGTCCAGAGTGTTGGTCGTGTTCCACTGCGACTGCGGCAGGCTGGCATCAATGATTGCCTGCCGAATGCGCGCAACCCCCGCGGCATTGGTGGCGCGGCCATTGGCCGCGATGTAGAGGGCGACGAGGCCGGCAACGTGCGGGGCGGCGAGGCTCGTACCGCTGCGCGCTAGGTAGCCGGCATTGGTGCCAACATTAACAATCCCTGCCGTCGAGAGGATATTTACGCCTGGGGCGGCTACATCTATGGCGCCGCCTGGGGAGACAACGACATTGCTCACTCCGGCGTAGGCATTATTAGTACGTTCGATCTGGCTAAAAGCTGAGGCATGCCACAGCGTATCAGTGTCCGGGCTCATAGCGCTCACCGCCATGACAAAGGGAAATGCGGCCGGAACGTAATCATCTCCAGTTCCGTACATGCCATCCGCTGAGGCAAGGTCGTTTGTAAAATTCCCGCTAGCAGCTACAAACACGATTCCCGCATTGACGAGTCGCTGGACTCCAAGACGAAGGGCGCCCATCGGAACACAACAATTTCCGTCGCTGACAAGGGACAGGTTCACCACCGAGATTACGTTTGACCGTTCAAGCACATAGCTAAAGGCAGCCGCAACATTGCTCCAAGAATTGTCGGCAGGTGATACCGCCTTGATATTCCACAGGCGAACTCCCGGGGCCACTCCTACGACACCGAACCCATTATCTCTTGCTCCCAAAACACCTGCAACCAAAGTGCCATGGCCTGATTGATCGGACACGTTATCATCAATCATGCTGATGGCATGGTGAATGTTCAGGTCGGGGTGCAGGTCTATGCCGGTATCAATGACGGCGACGTCCACATCAATGGGAACTTTGGGCACGGTGTTAATCCGGGCGACCGCAAATTCCGGCACGCCCATGCGCACCACGCCGGATGGATTCGTCTGGCCCGCCAGCACCATCGGCCCATCATCCTCGACAAACAGGACACCCCGACGGGCTTTCAACCGGTCCACGGTCGCGGCATCCATCGGCGCGGCAAAGCCGAACAGCGGGCGGTAAATGAATTTGGGCTGGAGGTTGAACTCCGCAATCACTGCGTCCAGGTCCGTTCCTTCTTCACAGGTGACGATCCGCATCGGCGGCGCATTGGTGGGCGCTATAGCAGCGCCCGCAGACCATGCCGCCAGGCACAGAAGCACGGCTGCGGTTTTGGCCAAAACGAAGTGGTATTTACGGCGAACCAGAGCTGAGTGGCCGCCACCGGCCATAAGCCCACCGTTACGTAGGATTGTGATCATAGGCTTCCTGAGTTGAAGTCGAGGCAGATATTGCCGATTGCGTCGAATGCTGCAATAAGAATTCTTACCGATTAAATCAGTGTTTCATCTGTGGCGGAAAAAGATTATGCCCACCGGCCTCATCCATCGCATCGGCATCGCCATGCTGGCGGAAATGATTTATCGCGCCATCACCACTGCCGTAATTTGGCTCACGACCTCTCTCACCCTGACCCTCTCCCCAAGGAGAGGGAACAGCTTCGGCGCGGCGGCTTGAATTCGGATGACCGTCCCACGAATCCAGCCGCTACGAATTTGCAGGACGCAGCGAACGTTTCTCCTTCTCCTCGGGGGAGAAGGCCGGGATGAGGGCGAGCGTTGAGCCAGCTATTTCCCCGGCGCCTCCGGCGCTTTCCCGGAGCGCGGCTGTGTCGAAGACCAGCCGCAGCACATCCGCCCACCGAGCCGCGAAACATTTTCTATCACTTCGCACATCCACGCGCTGCGACTGATCCTGCGGACACAGTCGCGCTCCGTCAGGGTCTTGTTTTGTTTTCACGACCTCCCTCACCTGTTTCCTCTCCCCAAGGAGAGGACCTCACCTTGCACGTTTCCGGTTGTTGCAAGCGTTTGAACCAATCCAGCCGCAGGTTTGTGACAAGACGCGGGGAACATTTCACCTTCTCCTTGGGGGAGAAGGCCGGGATGAGGGCGGGCGTTGAGCCAGCTATTTCCCCGGTGCCTCCGGCGCTTTCCCGGAGCGCGGCTGTGTGCGAAGCGCCAGCCGCAGCACATCCGCCCACCGAGCCGCGAAACATTTTCTATCACTTCGCACATTCACGCGCTGCGACTGATCCTGCGGACACAGTCGCGCTCCGTCCGCGATGCCGTCACTTGCCCGGGGTCGCTGTGGCCTCCACCCGGTAGAGGTGGGTTTTGGTCCGCAGATAGAACGCCTTGCCATCCGCCGCCGGTGACGCCATGAAACCGGCGTCCAGTTTGTTCGTCGCCAATACTTCAAAGGTGCGACCGGGCTTGAGTACTGTGGTCGTGCCGTCCTGACTGAAGAAATACAACCGGCCATCGGCGTAGATCGGCGAGGCGGCGTATTTGCCGCCGATGCGTTCCGTCCAGACAACTTTGCCGGCGGCGGCTTCAAGACAGGTGACAAAACTTTCCTCCGCTGGCGTGTAAATTAGTCCGTCCACCAAAAGGGGCGACGCGTATTTCCCGATGTGCGTGGCGAGTTTCCAAGCGATGTGCGTGTCGGTGATGTTGCCGCGTCCGTCCGCTTTCACGGCCCACATTTCCTTGGTCCGCAAACCGGTGACGATGTAGGCGAGGCCGTTGTCGAACAACGGTCTCGGTGCGCTCGACCAGTCGTTGTATTCCACGCGCCAGAGTTCGCTACCGGTGCGCGGGTCGTAACCGTACGACGCCTTCGCACCGACGCTGATGAGTTGCGGTTTCCCGGACACTGTCGCGATCAGCGGCGTGCCGTGGGATTTGCGCAGGTCGCCGTCGCGGGCCATCTGGCCGGGCACGCCTTCGTCGTTCCACACGACGGAGCGATTGGTTTTCCAGACGGTCGCGCCGGTCTGTTTGTCGAGCGCGGCGGTGTATTGGAGGTCCGCGCCGTCGAAAGTCAGGATCAACAAGTCCTCGAACAAGACGGGCGACGCCGACGCGCCGCGATAATGGCGGCACGGCAGATCGCTGCGTTTCCAGAGGACTTTGCCTGACTTGGTGTCTAGGCACGCCGTGCCCGCGCTGCCGAAGTGAACATAAAGCCGGCCCGGTTCGATCACCGGAGACGGCGTGGCGTAGCAATTCATGGAAGCGCCGTTGCCGAGCGGTTCGGGGTTGTCGGTGTGAAAGACCTTTTCGTTACAGAAAATCTTGCCGCTTTCCTGATCCACTCCGATCGCAAAATAATCCTGCCCTTCCTCGGTTGCGGTCGTCATCCAGATTTGACCGCCCATCACGACGGGCGTGGACCAGCCTTTGTGCGGAATCTCGGTTTTCCATTTGATATTGTTGGTTTCACTCCAGGTAAGCGGAAGCCCGATCGGTTTATCGCCCGGCATGGTGGCGTTGCCATCGCCTCGTGGGCCGCGAAAATCCGGCCAATCGGCGCGGGCGATCAGCAGCCCAAGCGTCAGGATGAGCAGGGGCAGGACGCAACGAGAGTTCCAGACTTGGGGGCGGTTCTTATACGAGGTCATGATCGCAGGGTGACAAGGTGATCGGAGCGAGTCAATCATCAGAGGCTCCGTTGTTTTTGCATTCGATTGCAACCCCATGGCCTCAAGTGCAACCTCGCCAGGGCGCGCTGCCTTTGTCATAGTTTTGCATGACCCCTTGTTCTCCGGAGAATTCCGCCTCCGCACGTCGGCGACTACAGTCGCCTTGGATTTTTGAAACCGCTTCGAGCGGCCTGCGACGGCGGAATCCGCTGTGGTGAGTCATGGTTTTGACTCTGGGGTGGCAGCCCATTGCAAAATGTAATTCTTGTCTTAAGCTCTCTCACTGGTTCGCGGGTTTGTTGGAACTGCAAACCAACATTTTGTTTCGGTTGAACCAGGCAGATATCCCAAAACTATGAGAAAACTGTTGCTGTCGTTTTTCCTGATTGTCGGCGGTGGTGGATTTATCGCTGCTGCGGCCACGCTCGATGCCAATTTTCAGGAAAGCAATTTTGCCACCGTGGGTTCGCAGGTGACGGGAATGGCGTGGGCTCCGGATGGTTCCAATCGTCTGTTCGTCAGCCGCAAGGGCGGGATCATCCAGATCGTCAAAAATGGCGCGGTGCTGCCGACTCCGTTTGCCACGGTCAGCCCCATCTTTACCGGAAGCGAATGCGGTCTGATCGGCATTTGCTTTGATCCCAATTTCGCCGCCAACGGCTACGTGTACGGGTTTGTCACGGTTTCGGCCAATGAACAACAGATCATCCGTTACACCGCCGTCGGTGACGTGGGCACGGCCAAGACCATCCTGATCACCAATCTGCCGACGCTCGGCCAAAACCACGACGGCGGCGCGGTCGAAATCGGCCCGGATGGCAAGCTGTATTGGGCCATCGGCGACAACGGCAATGGGACTGGAGTGGACACAAATCTGACTTCGTTGGCGTCCAAAGTCGGACGCGCCAATCTGGATGGTTCGGTTCCGACCGATAATCCGTTTGTGGATGGACCGGGAGGAAACAATGATTACATCTGGGCGCGCGGCTTTCGCAATCCGTTCACTTTTACGTTTCAGGCGGAGACGGGTGAGTTGTGGGTGAATTGTGTCGGCACTTTATATGAGCAGATTTTTCTCGTCCACGCCGGCGATCACGCCGGTTGGGACGACTACGAGAACAACCAACCGGCCGGCTACCTCACGCCAAAGATCAAGTATCGCACCAACGGGACGGACGTGCGGGGTCTTGCTGCTTCGGGCGCGTTGCGACTGGGCAATATGGTCGCTTTTACGACGACCAACGCGCACGGTTTCCGCCAAGGTGAGCAGATCGCCATTGTCGGAGTGACGAATGGCAGTTTCAACGGCCCCGTTTATGTGGCAAAAGTTTTGAGTGCGACAACTTTTACCGCCGCCCAATCCGGGGGCGACGCGGTCAGTGGCGGCGGCACGGCGACGACGTTGAATCAAGGTGGGGCGGTGACCGGCGGATGTTTCTACGACAGCACGGCAGTCCCGGCCGCATATCGGGGGAATTTCATCTACGGCGATCTCAATTCCGGGCGTTTGATGCGGGCGCGATTGAGTGCCTCGAACACGGTGTTGAGCGTTGATTATTTCGTGACGAACAGCACCTCCCAGATTGATACGACGGTCGGTCCGGACGGGGCGCTTTATTACGTCCAACATGGCGGACAAATCCGCCGGCTCGCTTACACCAATTACACGGCGCAGGAGATTATCGTCACGCCAACGGTGATGCGGATGTTTGAAGGCGGCGCGTCAGCATTCATGGTGCGGTTGGCCCAACCACCGGCGGGAAGCGTCGCGGTGCAGGTGTCGCGAACTTCGGGCAGCGCCGGGATCAATGTGTCAGCCGGGGCGACGTTGAATTTTGGTCCGGCGAATTGGGCGACACCGCAGGCAGTCTTGTTGCAGGCGGCGGCCGACGCCGACACGGCGAATTCCACGGCTGTTTTCAGCGTTGCCGCGACCGGGGTGCCGCCGCAAACCGTGACGGTTCATGCATCGGATGTCCGACATCTGGAGTTCTCGGTGGGGCCGCTGGTCCGGGAAGGCGGCGGCGCGCGGGTCTATCTGGACGGAGAGCCGGGGCAAACTTACGCCTTTGAAGCGAGCCCCAATCTTCAGCCTCCTTGGGCGCCGCTCATAACGAATACTCTCGTTGGTTCATCTACCAACTTTCTCGATACCTCCGCCAGCAACCAGCCGGTGCGTTTTTATCGGGCGCGGCTGGTGCCCTGAACTTCGCTGCAACTGATACGAGGGAAAGATCAATCAAGCTGAGAGTAGCGCCCCGCGCCCGAGGCCGACCACGGAGATTTTCATGGGGCGAACTTCTCTGCGGCCCGATGGAAGGGTAGGCGCAAAAGCGGTTACTTGCCGCGCACCATCCGTGGCGGGTGCGACTGAAACTGCCGCGCCGCTTATGCTCTTACTCTTAATCTTCTTCTTAATCTTAATCTCCCGGGCCTGAAGATTAAGAACAAGATTAAGATTACGATTAAGAATCGCGGCGGTGAACGGCACTTCCAGTCACACCCGCCGTGGCAACAGGGTTGGTTTCTGGTGGTTTGGCTGGAGGTTCTTACCGCTGGACTGTCCCATTTGGGAACACCCAGATTCCGGAAGGGCCACCCGGTGGCGGGTAACGGCCCGTTCTTTAACCGGGATGTCCGCTGGATGCGATACCGTCCGACCTGTTGGTCTGCCAACTGCTTGTATCGAAACACCTAAACCGTGCGGGCCGGGTCGTACGCCACAAATTTCAGGGAACCGTGTGATCGACTCACAATCAATAGCAATGTCCGGGATGCCGGCCAGCGGTGGCGAGGAAATGTCGCCCCAATCGCCGGTCGCTCCGCCGAACGGCCGAAACTTCCTGCTGCTATCCATTCTCGGAGGCATTGCCGCCATCGCGGCCTGGATTTTTTTCCGGGCCACGGAAGTCATGAATGCGGCCGAAATCAGCCCGGGGCATGAGATGGTGGGGCAGTTGAATCAATGGCGGTGGCAGGCGGTGGGGGGCATTGCGGGCGGCGGGTTGTTGCTGGGGCTGGTGGTGTTTGTGTTTCATCATTTCGTTGCCAAGGCCTGGCTGCGACATCTGACGGTGGTTCAGTCGGAAGCGGGGGTTCAAACCGACCGGTTTCGAGCTTTGTCGGACCGGCTCCGAATGCAGTTGGTCGCCTCGGAGGACCGGCTCGCCAAGACGCGGAAGGACCTGGAAGCCAGGGTCGCGGCCTTGACCACTGCCAATGACGAGATGAAATGGGAGTTGGAACACCGGCGGCGCACCGAACGGTCCATGGCGATGCAGAGTCAGTATCTGGAGGCCAGCAAGGATGTCCTGCAGATTCACGTGCAGGCGCGGTCGCAGGAATTGCAGAAACTCCAGCGCGAATACGAGATGATCCTGAATGCGGCCGGCGAAGGCATTTGCGGGGTAGGGACGGATGGAAAAATCACATTCGTAAATCCGACCGCGGCGCGGCTCATGGGCCTGGAGGTGGACAAAATGGTCGGGCTCAAGGAAACCGAATTGTTTGGCGAAGTCGCGACGGGCGAGCCGGAGATCGTTTCCCAGAAATCCGCCGGGAAACCGGTCGAGGTCACATTGACGCGCGCCGACAACTCCATGTTCACGGCGGAATTCATGCGTTCGCAGATTCTCCAGAACGAGCGCGTGGTGGGGCGGGTGGTCTTGTTGAAGGACATCACCGAACGGAAGGAAGCGGCAGAGGCGTTGGAACGCAAGGCTTCCGAACTGGCCCGCTCGAACGCCGAGCTGGAGCAGTTTGCCTTTGTGGCCTCGCATGATCTGCAGGAGCCATTGCGGAAAATCCGGGCGTTTGGCGACCGGTTGAAAATGAAATGTGACGCGGCGTTGCCGGCCGAGGGGGTGGATTACCTGGAGCGGATGCAAAATGCGGCCGCGCGCATGCAGACGTTGATCGCCGATCTGCTGACCTTCTCGCGGGTCATCAGCCGCACCGAGCCGTTTGTGGAAGTGGACTTGGGCCTAGTCACGCGGGAGGTGTTGAGTGATCTCGAAGTGCGCGTTGAAAAGGTCGGGGCCACGGTCAAAGTCGGTCAATTGCCCAAGATCCAGGCCGACCCCATGCAGATCCGGCAATTGTTGCAAAATCTGATCGGGAACGCGCTCAAGTTCCAGCCTCCGGGCGTCAAACCGCAGGTGCAGATTGCCGCGCGCCTGGTGGAGCCGACCGACGAGTATTCGACCGGAGGATCACCCCTGTGTGAATTGACTGTCCAAGACAATGGAATCGGCTTCGATGAGAAATATCTGGAGAAAATTTTTGCGGTCTTCCAACGCCTGCATAATCGCCAGGAATACGAAGGCACCGGCATCGGGTTGGCGGTCTGCCGGCGCATTGTGGACCGGCATGGCGGCAGCATCACCGCGCGCAGCAAACCCGGCGAAGGGGCGACGTTTATCGTCCAACTGCCGGTCAATTCAACGACAAAGTTAAGCAAATGAAAACCCCAAAAAATTATCTCATTCTGATGGCCGAGGACGATGCCGACGATCGGTTGTTGGTGCAGGATGCGTTGGCCGAGTGTGGCACCACTGACGCGGTCCGGTTTGTCGCCGATGGGGAGGAACTGGTGGATTATCTGTTCCGCCGCGGCCGGTATGAGCAGGCCCAGGAATCGCCGCGCCCGGATCTGATCTTGTTGGACTTGAACATGCCGCGGAAAGACGGGCGGGAGGCGTTGAAGGAGATCCGCGCCCACGGCAGTCTGTGCCGCGTGCCGGTGGTGGTCTTTTCCACCTCGCGGGCGGACACGGACATCGAGCGGGTTTATGAACTCGGGGCCAATTCCTTTGTGACCAAACCCGCGGCGTTCGCCGAACTGGTGACGACCATGTCCAAGATCACGGGCTACTGGTTTGGCGTGGTGGAACTGCCCGAATCCAACACGGTGCCTGCATGAGAGAAGCGCCAACCATACGCATCCTGATCGTTGAAGACGATGAGGAGGATTTCTTTCTCACGAGCGAACTGCTGAAGGACATCCGCAGCGTGAACTTCTCCATCGAACGGGCCGGAACGTTCGAGGCGGGTTTTCTGGCGATGGCGGCGAATACCCAGGAGATTTGTCTGGTGGATTTCCGCTTGAATGGGCACGACGGCATCGAATTGTTGCAGGCCGCGCGGGCGGCGGGCGCGGAAGCCCCGGTGATCTTGCTGACGGGCGCGGGCGGCGAAGCTGCCGACCATGCGGCCATGAAAGCCGGGGCGGCGGATTATCTGGTGAAAGGCCAGGTGGAAGCCGCGCAACTCGAACGCGCCATCCGTTATGCGATCGAACGCAAGCGCGCGGCCTCGGTGGCCGCATTCGAGCAGGCGCGACTGGCGGCCTTCGGGGCGCAGGTGGGTTTGGTGGTGACCCAGCGGGCGCCGTTGCCCGTGATCCTGGAGAAATGTGCCACCGCCATGTTGCAGTATCTCAGTGCTTCGCTGGCGCAAGTGTTGACCTACGATGCGGCAAAAGATGTCTTTGAACTGCGGGCCAGCGTGGGGCGGACCCCGCATCCAGCCATGTCCGAGGCGCAAAAACTCGATCTGCCCGGTTTACGGGAGGGCCGGCCGGTATTCGTTGCTTCGTTCGCCAAGGCGACCCCGACCCTGGAGCAAATGTGGCTGGAGGAGGAGGGTTTTGGTTCGTACGCGATTTATCCCCTGGTTTTGGAGGAACGGTTGGTCGGCTGTCTGGCGTTGTATTCCGAGACCACCCTGCCGGAGACTTTGCTGCAAGAACTCGGCTCCGTGTCGAACGGCGTGGCATTGTGCATCCAGAGCAAGCTGGTCGAAGCCCAAGTGGAAAAACTCGCCGCTTTTCCGCGCGTGAATCCCAACCCGATCCTGGAACTGACTGCGGAGGCCGAGATCAGTTATTCCAATGATGCCGCCACAGCCTTGGCTCGATCGCTCGGCAAGACGCAGATTCTCGAGGTGTTGCCCGCCGGCGTGCGCGCCATCGTGGCCGAATGTTTCCAGAAAAACACCAAGCACATGGGCGAACTGGTTGTCGTCGGCCAACGCACCATCAGTTGGTCATTCTTTCCGGTGCCCGAAAGTTCCGTGGTGCATTGTTACGGCAGCGAGATCACCGAGATGTTGAATCTTGAAGCCCAGTACCGGCATTCCCAGAAGCTCGAATCCGTTGGCCAGATGGCGGCCGGAATCGCTCACGATTACAATAACATCATCACGGTGGTCCAGGGGTATGCGGACTGTCTGTTACGCCAGGTCAACGGCGACGTCACCCTCGCCAATCCGTTGAAACAGATCTCCGCCGCCGCCAAGCGCGCGGCCACCCTCACGCGAAAACTGCTGGCCTTCAGCCGCAAGCAGGTGATCCAGACCCGGCCGCTCGATGTGAACGCCGTGCTGGTGGACTTTGACAAAATGCTGCCGCGACTGTTGGGCGAGACCATCACCTTGGAAACCCACTACGGCGGAAAGCTTCCCGCTATTGAGGCAGATGCCGGGATGTTGGAGCAGGTCATCATGAATCTGGCGGTCAACGCCCGCGATGCGATGCCCGCTGGCGGCCGGCTGACGATCCTCACGAGTGCGCCCGAGATTGATGAACAATATGTGCGCCGCCATCCCGAGGCTCGCGTGGGCCGGTTTGTCAGCATCATGGTCAAGGACACGGGCTGCGGCATGGATGCCCGGACGCTGGCCCGGATTTTTGAGCCCTTCTTTTCCACGAAGGAAGTCGGTCGTGGCACCGGTCTCGGGCTCGCCACCGTGTACGGCATTGTCAAACAACATCAAGGCTGGGTGGAGGTGACGAGTGCGGTCGGCACCGGGACGACTTTCCGGGTGCTGTTTCCGGCGCTCAAGACCGCCGTGGTCGCGACGGATTACCAAACCGAATCAATCATGATGGCGCGCGGGGGGCGCGAGACCATCCTGCTGGTCGAGGATGAACCGGAGTTGCGGGAAATGGTGGCCACCATCCTCAAGAGCTACCAATACCGCATACTTGAAGCGGA
Organism: uncultured Bifidobacterium sp.; assembly: GCA_964594985.1. Taxonomy (GTDB): domain Bacteria; phylum Verrucomicrobiota; class Verrucomicrobiia; order Limisphaerales; family JADLHS01; genus JADLHS01. Next base: position 71,188 of record CAZQNQ010000012.1, on the reverse strand, counting down.
AACCGGCGTGCAAGCGTTGAAAGTTTGGGACGAACATCACGGCAAAGTGGACTTGTTGCTGACGGACATGGTCATGCCCGGAGGCGTTGGCGGCGCGGAACTCGCCCAGCAGTTGCGCCGGCGCAAGGCCGATCTCCGCGTCATCTACACCAGCGGCTATAGTTCGGAAATCGTCGGACACAACCTCAGTCAGAACGACGCGGTCTTTCTACCCAAACCGTACCGCCCGCCGCAACTCGCGTTGCGCGTGCGCAAAAGTCTCGACGCGCCGCCCTTGCCAATTCTGGAGCCTGCGCCCGCGACTATGTGATCGCGCTGCGTTGATTTCCATCACCGTCCGATCCCTGCCTTAATTCACGGTTTTTCAGGTCCTCGCCCCGTCATTACCGCTTCGAGTTTCGGCCAGTTCCAGTTGAACTTATCGGAGCCGACCGGCAGCCGATACCAGATCACGCCGCGCATGGCGGCGGGGCGGCTTGCCGTCCAATCGCGCACCAATTCCGCCAATTCGGCCGGGTTGGATTCCACCGTGCGGAGCAGCGCGTTGGTCGGCCAGTTGGGGCGCGGACCTTCCGCAGCGAGGCTGATGAACTTGCCATCAGAGGCGAAGGCCATCTGGTAGCCGTACGTCGGCAACGCCACGCGGAATGGCACCCCGATGCGCCCGGCGCTTTCCACGGCGCGACGCGCGGCGCGGGGATCACAGAGCGTGACCGTCGCGTCGGAACTTTTCGGTCGCGCGGCGGAATGCACCTGCAGGACATAGTTTGTCGCCCCGGTGGCAAGGCGTTTGAACGCGCGCGAATCCAACCAGCTTGGCAAGGTGGTGATCGTGACGGGCAGGGGAGCGACGCGCCGTTGAATCGCTTCGATCCACATCCGGTAGCCGTCGAGCTTTGATTCTGCGCAGTCGAAATCAATCTGTAGTTCGGCCAGCGTCACGTTGTTGGTGCGCGCTTCACTCACGATGCGGCTCGCCGCGTCCGTGATGAAGCCGGCGATGGCATCGTTGGTGAATGGTCCAGCGTAGGTCCCGATGCGCAACGCGAGGCCGACGGGCCGTCGCGCTTTTGCCAGCGTTTCGTAATCCACGTTCGCGCGCGTGAGCTGCGGCTGACGATTCGTGTTCCAGGAAATTTCCGCGCGCAAGACGGCCAACTCGGCGAAGTTCGAGCCGTGTTGGGAGACGGCCTCGCGCACCGGTTGCGTCCACGCACGTTGCCAGACGTAAACCTCCTGCCGCAGCGGGCCACTGAGCCTTGGGCCGCGCCAAACCACAAAAAACCAAACCGCAACTGTCGCAGCCACGATGAGCAAACCAGCCAGGATGACGAGGTGATTTTTCCGCAAACGCCGGGAGGATGGGTGAAGCGACACGACCTGACAAGCAGCCGGTGCAGGTCAGTCTTTCACCCCGCTGCAACTTGTCGCTTGCCTCCGGGAAGGCGCACGGAAACAATTCCTCAACATGAATCGTATCGAAGCCCGGTTTGCGCAGCTTAAGCGCGACGGCAAAAAGGCATTCGTCGTCTATATCGGCGCGGGCGATCCGCATCTGGAAGCCACCCGCCAGCTCGCGTTGGAATTTGACCAGGCGGGCGTGGACATCCTGGAACTCGGCGTGCCGTTCAGCGATCCGCTCGCCGATGGTTTGGTGAATCAACTCGCGGCCCAGCGCGGGCTCGAATCCGGCACGACCCCGCCGAAGTTGCTCGAAACCATCGCGGCCATCCGCAAGCAATCGCAAATGCCGATCGTTCTCTATATCTATTTCAATCTGATCCATCGCGTTGGCATGGAACGTTTCATCAATGACGCGGCCCAGGCGGGCGTGGACGGTTTGCTCGTGCTCGATCTGCCGCCCGAGGAAAGCGAAAACTACGAAGCGCTCATGCGCAAGGCCGGCTTGTGTCACATCTATCTCGTCGCGCCGACCACGCCGGAGGATCGGATGGAGATCATCGTCAAACGCGGCGCGGGTTTCATCTACTACATCTCGCGCGAAGGCGTGACCGGGATGCAAAGCAGTATCGCCACCAATCTCGCCGCGCAAGTCGCCAAGATTCGGGCGCACACGCCGCTGCCGATCGTCGTCGGTTTCGGCATCTCAAATCCTGAGCAAGCCGCCGCCGTGGCGAAAGAGGCGGATGGCTGTGTCGTCGGCAGCGCCGTGGTGAATCAGATCGCCGCCCACGGCAAATCGCTGGAGTTAGTGGATAAATTGAAGGTTTTCGTGACATTGATGGCGCGTGCGGTCAAAGAAATTCAGACCCCGTAAAGTCCTTGTCTGACATGGCGTGTCATCAAAAATCATTACGTATCTATTCGGCCGGCTGGTGAGCAATTTTGCTCGACTACCAAGCGTGAACATGGGACGATCACTGCCAGTCCCCAAACCCTTGGCAATGTCGTTCTACAATAAGTCTATGAAAAAAACCCTCACTCTCTCCACGGGAACATGTCTGGCATTACTGGGTGCGTGCATGGTTACAAGCCAAGCGCGCGGCCAATCGGTTACTTTCGATTTCCAGGATGGCACCGATCAAGGCTTCGGCCTGAAGTTCAGCAATGACGCATCGGCGTCATTTCCGGTCGTGAGCATCGGCGGCAGCCTGCGGTTGGAAATTGCGCGCACTGGTGCCTTCCAGGAAGCCGACCATGGGAGTGGCAGTGACCCGTTCCTCGCCGCCATGAATGCGGCGGCCCTTAATCCGGCGGGTTATCAACTCAGCTATGACTGGTATGTTGACACCTCGTTGTCGCCGGGTAATTACGGCAACTTCCTGCAAGTGGGGAGCTACATCAATTCGGGCAGTGGCGCCTATCTGCAGAATTTCGGGGCCATCAAGGAAGTCGAACTAAACGGCACCCAACTCGGTAGCGGCTCCGTATTTTCCGGCACCGTCACCGAGACGTTTGCGGCCATCTACGGCGATCCGCTTCCCGCGGGATTTCTGGGGCAGACCTTCATGCGCTTGGGGTTCATTTTGAATGGTGATGGCTCGCAGGCGAAGGTTTACCTCGACAATATCAGCATCACGGCCGTCCCCGAGCCGACCGCGCTGGTCTTGTTGGGCTTGGCCGCCCCCGCTTGGCTGATGATGCGTCGGAGGAAAAGCTAACCAACGGGTTGAAGACAACCATGATTTCAAACCCCGGCCTTGGCCGGGGTTTTCTTTTTCTCCGGATCGCGTGGAAACAGTTTTGCCTTTCGCGCCGGCCCCGTGTTCAATCTTCGGAAATGAAAACGACAGTGGGGAAAAAAGATCGTTTCGTCATCATCATGGCCGGCGGGCGCGGGGAGCGTTTCTGGCCGGTGAGCCGCGAGAAGACACCCAAGCAACTGATCAAGCTGCTTGGTGAAAAATCCTTTTTGCAGGAAGCCGTCGCACGGGTGCTGCCGCTCGTGCCGTTGAAGAATATCTTCATCATCACCAACACCGCGCAGGCCGCCGAGGTGCGGAAGCAGTTGCCCAAGTTGCCCAAGGAAAACATCGTCGGTGAACCCGTGGGCCGCGATACCTGCGCCGCCGTCACGCTCGGTGCGGCTTTGGTCGGGGCGCGCTCGATTACGGGCGTGATGGCCGTCCTGCCTGCGGATCATGTGATCCCGGAGCCGAAGAAATTTCAGCAAGTGTTGAGCGATGCCTTTGATGTCGCGGCGAAAGGGCAGGCGATTGTCACCATCGGCATCAAACCGACCGAGCCGGCGACAGGTTACGGCTACATCCGCACCGGCAATGAATTGCCCACGCCCACCGGCGCGAAGAAGACCAAGACCACGTTCTTCAAGGCCGAGCAGTTCGTCGAGAAGCCGAATTTCGACAAGGCGCTGGAGTATTTGAACAGCGGCCAGTATCGCTGGAACGCCGGAATGTTCGTCTGGAGCTTCGTCACCGTCACCAATGGCTTGGAGAAGCATCAGCCCGAGATGTTCGCCGCGTGCCAGCGCTGGTTCAAGGTCGCCACCAATGGTCCGAAGCTGGCGAAGGTGCTGGCGAAGGAATATCCCGAGATCAAAAAAATCTCGATTGATTTCGCGCTGATGGAACACGCGCAGAACGTCATCTGTGCCGACGGTGCATTTGAGTGGGACGATCTTGGCGCCTGGCCCGCGCTCGCCCGCCACGTGAAGCAGGATGCCGAAGGCAACGCTGCCGTCGCGGACTTCATCCACGTGGACGCCGCGCGGAACATCATCTACGACGCGCGCAGCAAGGATCGCCGCACGCCCATCGCAGTCGTCGGATTGCGGGATTCCATCCTGGTTCAGACCGACGATGCCGTCCTGCTTGCGCATAAATCCCAGGCGCAAAAGATCAAGGAACTCGTCAAGAAGCTGGCCGAGGACGGGCGCTTGAAGAAGTTGGTTTGAAACCAACACTTGCGGCGGGTGGTTATTGAGACAGATTGCAGCACATGAAAGTGTCTGCGGCGCGCAATTTCCGGCGGAAGCTCCGGCGCTGGTTTTATCTCGACCACGCCCCGCGGCCCGTGCGCCGGGTCATCGTTGGTGTGATTGGCGGGACGATTCTTCTGATCGGGATTGCGATGATTGTTTTGCCCGGGCCGGCCATCGTGGTCGTGCCGCTGGGGTTGATGGTGCTGGCGACAGAATTCATTTGGGCGCGCCGCTGGCTGCGCAAATTCCGGGGGTGGGTGGATGAAGCCCGGAAGAAAGTTGCTCCGGGCAAGCCTGAGCCAGCAAACCAAGAGCGGAAAGCAGCGCCCGACGAAGAAGCCGGCCAGCCCAAATAAACGCCATGGTCAGCGCATCACGGCCGCAAGTCTCTGGCGCAATTGTTCCATCACCTTCTCGTGAGCTGCATTCACTTCTGTGTCGGTCAAGGTTTTGTCCGGGCCACGGTAGGTGAACGCATAGGCGAGACTCTTCTGGCCTTCGGGCACGTTCTTGCCACGGAACACGTCGAACAGCTCGACCGCTTCGAGGTTCGGCGCTTTGGCCTGCTTGACGGTCTGCAATACGGCTTCGTGTGTGACGGTCTCGGGTACGAGCATCGCGACGTCGCGGCGGCTCGACGGGAATTGCGGCAGCGGCTTGAAGGATTTGGCGGCGTTGCGGCGGGCGATGAGTTGATCGAGATTCAACTCCGCGAGCAGCACGGCGTCGCGCAGATCGTATTTCTTCGCCAGCACCGGGGAAACCAAGCCGAGTTCGCCCAGCGGCAGCTTGCCGCCGAGCGTGATGGTGGCGGATTCGAGGAACAGCGGAGTCGCCGCCTCGCGGCGGGTGACGACCACGCCGCGCACACCGAATTGTTCGAGCAGTTCTTCGACGATGCCCTTCGCGTCGGTGAGATCGAACTTGGCGTCGCGTTCGGCGCCGCTCCAGAAATTCTGGGCGCGTTGACCGGTGATGGCGATGGCGACGCGGCGTTCTTCTTTCGCGGCGTTGTTGTTCTTCAGGAAGACGCGACCGATCTCGAACAGCGCGACGTCGTAATTTTTATGCGTCACGTTGTGACGGAGCGAATGGATCAAGCCGGGCAGTAAACTTGGCCGCAACACGTCCATGTCCGAACTGAGCGGATTCGCCAGCGCGACGATTTCCTCGGCCTTCGCATTTCGCACTTCTGACTTCGCGATTAAGGTTTGGCCTTGCGCCTCGTTCAAGCCAAGTCCGGCGAGGATGCGGCGCACTTCACCGATCTGGTCGTAGATGGAATCAAACGCGTTCGTGCCAATCGCGCCGCGGGGCGGGGTGGCAGGCGTTTTGGCCAAGCCATGCAAGCGTTCGATCTCTTCGATCAAATCAGCCTCGCGCTTCATGTCCACGCGCCAGCTTGGGACAGTGAACGTGCAGGACTCGTTGGTTTGCGCTGAAGCGGCGAAGCCCAGTTTGTCGAGCAGCGCGAGTTGTTCCGCATGCGGAATCTTGAGGCCAAGCAACGCCTCGGTCTTCGCATAGCGGAGCACGAGCGTCTTCGCTTCCTTGGGCTGGGGCTGGATGTCCACGACGCCCTCGGCCAGTTGGCCGCCCGCGGTTTCGAGAATCAATTGCGCCGCGCGTTGGCTGGCCCAATCGCAGATGTTCACGTCTGCGCCGCGCTCGAAGCGATAGCTGGACTCGCTGCGCAAACCAAGTTGCTTGCTGGTGCGCCGGATGCTCGTCGGATGGAAGTAAGCGCTCTCGATCAACACGTCCACGGTTTGGTTGTTGATCTCGGTGTTCGCGCCGCCCATGACGCCGGCGAGGGCGATGCCCTTTTGCTCGTCGGCGATGAGGAGCATCTCGTTCGTGAGCGTGCGCTCTTGATTGTCGAGCGTCTTGAATTTCTCTCCGGCGGCAGCGCGGCGCACGACGATGGTTGGTATGTGGCTGCCGTCGTGAGACGGCGGCTGATTTTGATCTGCCGCGCTCTCACGAGCGCAGCCACGGGCGATGAGATGATAGTCAAACGCGTGCAGCGGCTGGCCGACTTCGAGCATCACGTAGTTCGTCACGTCCACCACGTTGCTGATGCTGCGGATGCCGACTTTCTCCAGCGTGCTCTTGAGCCAATCCGGGCTTGGCCCAACTTTCACGCCTTTGATGACGCGCGCGGTGTAGCGCGGGCAATTTTCCGCGTCCTCAATGCGAACTGAAACCAGATTTTCGGTTCTGACCTCTGACCTCTGACCTCTGACCTCTGGCATTCGCAGTGGATTACCGGTGAGCGCCGCGATTTCCCGCGCGATGCCGATGACGCTATTCAAATCCGGGCGGTTCGGCGTGACTTCGAGGTCGAACACCACATCACCGCTGCTGCGACCAAGATATTCGCCGAACGGCTGCCCGACCCTGGCGTCCTCACGCAGGATGAGCAAGCCGTCCTCTTTCTTGTGGCCGATGACTTCGGGATCGAGTCCGAGTTCTTCGTGCGAACACATCATGCCGTGCGACTCGACGCCGCGAATTTTGCCGACCTTGATGGTGAACGGTTCTTTGTCGCCGGGCTTCAAGGGCAGCGACGCGCCGGGCAAGATGAGCGGAACTTTGTCGCCCGCCTTGAAATTTTGCGCGCCGCAGACGATCTGGCGTTCGCCCGCGCCGTCATTGACGCGACAGAGCGACAGTTTGTCCGCGCCGGGATGTTTGTCGCGTGTGATGACCTGCGCCACGACGATGCCGTCGAACGCGCCGGAAATCTTCTGCACGCCCTCGACTTCGAGACCGAGCATGGTGAGGCGTTCAACGGTTTCTTCGACCGACCAGTTGAAATCCACGTATTGTTTGAGCCAGTTGAGCGTGACTTTCATGAGCAAAAATGCGGCGGGCAGGATAGTTTTTGTCGAGCCGACTGCCTAGCGAATTGTGGCGGCGCTGAACTTTGCAATCAGAGCGCGTGATTCAGCGGCCGCGCTCGTTGCAAAATCGCAACGGAATTGTATTGGCTTCGATTTCGCGCTTCTGATAACCAAGTTGCAGTTCCGGGAAACGTGTGGCGTGCGAAACTTGTTGTGTTCAGAAACAGCGCGGTTCGCGGGACGGAAAATCCAATAACATCCAAATTTTATGGAGTACATCATCCTCGGAATCCTTCTGATTGGCGCGGTTGTCGCCACGACGATCACCTTGCTCTGCATCCGCAAAATTCAACCCGGTCGCGCCGGCATCAAAACCGGCTGGGGCGGCCTCAAGGTCGCTTTCGATTGGATGGTGCGGATGCCGCTCGTCCAGACCTATCACATCATGGACATCTCCGTGAAAAAACTGGAGATCGCCCGCAAAGGCAAGGACGGCCTCGTCTGCAAGGACAACATCCGCGCCGACATCACTGTGGCGTTTTACATCCGCGTGGATGCCACCGAGGAAAGCGTCCGCAAAGTGGCGCAAATGCTCACGCCCGAGCGCGTGTCGGACGTGAATCAGTTGCGCGAATTGTTTGAAGCGAAGTTTTCGGAAGCATTGAAAACCGCCGGTAAACAGATGGAATTCCACGAGTTGTTCACCGAGCGCATCAAGTTCCGCGACCAGATTCAAAACACCATCGGCAAAGACCTCGACGGTTTTCTGTTGCAGGACGTGGCGATTGATTACCTCGAACAAACTCCGCTCGATCAGCATGACCCGAACAACGTGCTCGATTCCGAAGGTATCAAGAAAATCACTGAGATTACGCAACGCGAGCGAGTGGTCGCCAACGAATTCACCCAACGCGCGCAGGTGCAGGTCGAAAAAGAAAACGCCGACGCCGACATCGCCAAGCGCGAACAGAAGCGTCGCAACGAAGAAGATACCGCCAAGCAAAACCGCGCCGTCACCGAGATCAAGGCCAACGAAGAAGCCGAGGCGCGCAAAGTTATTGAAGCCCGGCGGCAGGAAGTGGAAGGCAAACGATTGGAAGCGGAAGAATCCATCCAGTTGCGCACGCAAGACATGAACCGCGCCGTGCAAGAACGCGAATTCACGGTCCAGAAGGAGAAGCAACGCCTCGAACAAGAGTCCGTCCAGGAAGGCGAAGAAGCCCGCGTGCGCCGCGAACGTTCTGTCTCGCTCGCCGAAATGGACAAGGAAGTTAAAGTCGCCGAAGCCGCCGTCGAAGTGGAACGCAAACGCGCCGTGGTTGTCGCCGAGCAGAAGGCCGTCGTCCAACAGCAGGAGGAAAAGACGAACATCGAAGCGCGCATGACCGCCGAACGCGTTCGCGAAGTCACGCTCATCGAAGCCGAGATGATTGCCAAGAAAGGTCAGGTCGAGAAAGTCGTCGCCTCCGAAGCGCAAAAGGAAGCCGACCGCAATCTCGCCGAAGCCGAGAAAATCAAGACCATCACCGCCTCCGAAGCCGCGCGGGATGCCGCCACTCGCGATGCCGAACGCATCCAGACCATGGCCGACGCCGAAGCCAAGGCATCTGAGAAGAAACGTCACGCGATGGAACAGGAAGCCGAAGGTCTCGCTGCGCAGGAAGCGGCGAAAGGTCTGGCCGAAGCCAAGGTCATCACTGCCAAAGCCGGGGCCAAGAAAGCCGATGCCGAAGCCGTCAAGGCCATGGGCCTGGCCGAAGCCGAGGTGGAGCAGGTCCGCGGCGCCGCTCACGCCAAGGTGACCGAAACTCAGGCCGCCGCCGAAGCTGAAGGCACGAAGGACAAGGAACTCGCCGTGGCCACCGGGATCGAAGCCAAAGGTCTCGCCGAAGCGAAGTCCATCGAGGAAAAGGCCAAGGCCATGAAGCTCCTGCACGAAGCCGGCCAGCAGCACGAGGAATTCCGCCTGCGCCTGAACAAGGAACGCGATGTCGAACTTGCGGCCATCAACGTTCAGCGGGATGTGGCGCAAGCCAATGCCGCCGTGGTTTCCGAAGCGCTCAAGAACGCGAAGATTGACATCGTCGGTGGTGAGAACGACTTCTTCGAGAAGATCGTCCGCGCCGTCGGCAACGGGAAATCCGTGGACCGCTTGGTGGCGAACAGCGCCACGCTATCCGACATCAAGAACACGTTCTTCAACGGCGATCCGGATTATTTCAAATCGCAACTCGCGCAATGGGTGAAAGACTTCGGCATCAAAACCGAGGATTTGAAGAACCTGACCGTCGCCGCGTTGCTCGGCAAAATGATCGCGTCGTCCAAGGACAGTGGTTTGCAATCGTTGCTCAAGTCCGCCCACGCCATGGCGAAGGAAAGCGGTTTGTCCGACGTGATGGCATCGGCGGTGTTGGCGGAAAAGGCGACGACCAAAGCATAAACCATTGCGAAGGAATTTTGGATACTGTGCCTCCATCAGAAAAGCTCTTGGGCTTCTTCCGGCGCAAGTTTCGGAGGGAAGAAGCATCCGGCTTTTCCATTTTATCACGAGTGCCAGACTCACATGTGTCCGCAAATCTTGCGTATTACAAATCGTTGAGCCAAACCGATAAAGATGCTTGGATGGATTGTTGCGCTTATTGGGGCCATGCCTGCTATGCATTTGTCGCAAAGGTGCCCCGAATTGATCACACGCAACATCCTTTCTTCTCACAATGGAAACCGATGCGCGTGTGGGATTTTTGGGATTTCAAGCGAAGTGTTCCATCATTGAGGAGTAAGATTACCCAATACAAAGTTGACACACAGAAAGGGGTTCTAAGTCGCATCACAAAGGAAGAGCTTGATTATGCGTCATCAATCCGTTCGGTAAAAGCCCCGGAACTGCGAAAACGAGCGCGGGCGGCACTCAAACCACTTGGTTATTATCGAACGGACGACTTGGGTTATTACTGCTGCCGCTTGGAAAACAAAGAATTTCGCGTCGGAATTGACTACGGCGGGCGGCACGCGCAACTCCGTTATGTTGTCGTAAGACCTGAATTCAAGGATCAGCACCCGTTGTTGCAGTTCAAGTATGAGCGCGCTTTGGGGGTTGGCGACGGAGATTGGGACTTCATTGTAGAGGAAAATGTTGACGAGGTGTTTTCACTTTTCACTGAAGTGGTGAAACTTTCGTATGAATTACCTGATAGATTACGCGCCGAAGTTTTGTGACTTCACTCAAGACGTATGGCCGACCCAAGGTAGCTGCTGCGCGTCAACCTTGGGCTGGAGGATGCCATCTCGTTGGGATTGCTTGTGCGTAGGCGCGGAGCGCCGCCAGAGAGTAGCCCATGGCGCAAGCCGTGGGTTTGAATCGAAAACAAAACAAGCCCCGTAGGGGCGAAAGACAACCGGAACGCAAAACATGGCCCACACCTACACCAGTTTGTTGAGCCACATTATTTTCAGCACAAAAGACCGCGCGCCCATGTTGGATGCGGAGTTGAAAGCCCGGTTGTTCCCCTACATGGGCGGCATTGTGCGCGAGCTTGGCGGCGCGGCTCTCTCCGTTAACGGGCCAGCGGATCACGTTCATATTTTGGCCTCATTGCCCGCCACGATTGCATTGTCTGATTTTGTCGGGAAAGTGAAGGCGAATTCCTCCGGCTGGGTTCATAAAACTTTTCCAAACCAACGCGAGTTCAAATGGCAGGTGGGTTATGGGGCGTTTAGTGTCAGCGTTTCGCAACGCGACAAGGTATTGGCGTACATCGCGAATCAAGAGGAGCATCATCGCAAGGTGTCGTTCAAGGAAGAATTCGTTGGGTTTCTGAAGAAGCACGGCATCGTTTACGACGAGCGTTACGTTTTTGATTGATGAATGGTTTGTTGGATAATTGCGGAAATGGTCTTTCGCCCCTATGGGGCTTACGATTTTCGTGCCCTGAACCCACGGCTCACGCCGTGGGCTACTCTCTGGCGGCGCTCCGCGCCTGTGCTGCTGTCAACACCACCACAATGACCCCTGCGATCTTGCCATTGTGCCGACGGATTGGAGCCCTCTTGGCTGAAGCTGCGGAGCAGCACGAGAGAGTAGCCCACGGCGTCAGCCGTGGGTGTGAGGCAAACAAACAACACAAGCCCCGTAGGGGCGAAAGACCACACCGGCGCGCATATCCACGTTTTCATTTGTCTTTTGCCTAACCCATGCCCGACGCCCCCGAACAAAAACCTGCCCTGCAATCCGAAGGCGCAACCACCTCCACGCCCGAAACCGCCGCATCCTCCACCGCGCAAACGCTCGGCAGCGCGACGTATGAAATCATTCGTCAGCGCCTGAATACCCAAGGCGCAACCCTCCGCGAGCGCATGGCGAAGCTCGACGCGCGGCGCTCGGAGGTTTTCGGTTCGATTGAATACAAACTCCTTCAAGCCGACCGCATTGTCACCGCGCACAACTGCATCCCGCGCGACATGGTGCAACTCGGCGACGGGCGATTTCTGTTCGGCTTCAACGTCCAGTTCGGTCTCAAGAAGGAAATGGAACTGGCGGACGTGTTCGCGGTTTATCGTCGTGACGAGGAAGCGGGCACGTTCAAGGAGGACAGCCTTGATGTGCTCAACGACAAACAATTTCTCATAGACTTCAAACGCCTCTACAACGTCTATGAAAAAACCGCGTTCCGAAAATTCACGGTCATTGACGGCAAGCTCTACATGAAGTTCGCCACCGGCGCGGGGCTGAATGATTTCGCCGTGTTCAAGTGGGCGTTCAACGACGGCAATCTCCGCTTTGTGGACGGTCGCGCGGAGGCGGAGTATCGGCGCATCGCGTATCCGGCGGCGCACCAGTTTCGCTGGCAGACGCCGGATCGCGAATCCTATCGCCACGGCGATCATCCGCACGTTTCCATCGAAGACCGCGTGTTTGTCGAATGCGTCGGCGGCGATCTCACGATCAAGGTCGAAGACAACACCGCGACCGGCGAAGGCATTTATGCCGAGCCGGTGGATGACAAACACCAGAAGGTGGACGACGCGGAAATCGCGTACGGCATTGTCGGCCATCTGATCCTGCTGAAAATCCGGCCTTACAAGGAACAGACCGCGCGCTACTTCATTTTCAACGAGAAGCAGCAAATGGCGGTGCGCGTGGATTCCCTCGGCCAATCCTGCGTGTTGTTGCCCGAGGAACACGGCCTGATTTTCCCGGACGGTTATTATCTCGCGACGGGCGAACTCAAGCAGTTTGACTGCGAGCCGAAGGACATGGTCATTGAGCGCGTTGTCCACGCGCCGAACGGCGAGGACGTGCTCTACGTGTTTTACAACCGGTTGACGGGCGAATACGCGTTGCTGCCGTATCGCCTCATCACGCAGAAGGTCGGGGAGCGCGTCAGTTGTCACGGCTTCTCGCTGTTTCCGAATGGGCATCTCGTGTTGTTCCGCGCCGAAGCCGAACCGCAGAAGCATCACATGATCCAGTTGCGGCAGACGCCGTTCCATCAGCCCGGTTACGAACCCGCCGGCCAGAAGGACGCGTTCCTGTATCAGGTCGGCAACAAGGAGGTCGTGCGCTGTCTCGCCGAGTGCAACGAGGTGATGACGCTCGTGCGGAAGGAAAATCCCTACGCGGAAATCTATACCGACCTTGTCAAACGCTGCGGCGCGATTCTCGATTCCTATCCGTGGTTGGCGAGCGCGGATGGTTTTGGCGTGGACGCGGCCTTGCGCGCCGTGCGCGAGGCGGCGGACAAGGCGGTGGACGAATTCGACAAGGTGCGCCGCCTGCAACGCGAAGCGGTCGAGCGCGTGAAAGACGTGCGCAAGCGTTGCACGGATCAATTCCAGAACATTCGTCGCGCGAGCTTCCGGGTGCTGAATGATTTCGTGCTGAACCTCGCCACGTTGCGCAAGTTGCGCGGTGAACTCATCACGCTCAAGGAAGTCCGCTACGTGGACCTCGCCCAGGTTGAGGAGGCAGAGAAGCAAGTCGCGGCGCAGACCGATGAACTTTCCAACTCGTGCGTAAAGTTCCTGCTCAAACCCGAGGCGCTTGAGCCGTATCGCCGCCAGGCTGCGGATCATCTCGGAGCGGTGGATCGCGTGACGAAGGTGGCTGAGGGCCGGGAAATCGAGAAAGCCGTCACCACGGCGGGCGGCGAACTCGAAATGCTCATCGAGATCGTCAACAGTCTGAAGATCGAGGATGCCACCGAGACGACCCGCATCATTGACGCGATCACGGCGGTTTATTCCACGCTCAATCAAGTGAAGGCCGCGCTCAAGAAGCGGCTGCAACACCTGGTCGCCAGCGAGGGTGCGGCCCAGTTCGCCGCGCAGATGAAATTGTTGAGTCAGGCGGCTTCGAGTTATCTCGACCTTTGCGACACGCCCACCAAGTGCGAGGAGTATTTGAATCGCCTCTCCGTTCAACTTGAGGAACTGGAAGGCACGTTCGCTGATTTCGAGGAATACACCGTCCAGCTTGCCGAGCGGCGCACGGAGCTGTACGAGGCGTTCGAGCAACGCAAGGTCGCGCTCGTCGAGCAGCGCAATCGCAAGGCCAGCGCCTTGCTGACCGCCGCCGAGCGCATCCTCAAGGTGATTCAGAATCGCCTCGCCGGATTCAAGTCCATTGAGGACATCAATTCCTACATGGCGGCGGATTTGATGATCGCCAAAGTGCGCGAGACGATTGAGCAGTTGCTCGCGCTCGGCGATTCGGTGAAGGCGGATGATCTGCAAGGCCGGCTCAAGAGCACGCAACAGGAGGCGGTGCGGCAGTTGAAGGATCGGCAGGAATTGTTTGCCGGTGGGACAAATGTCATCAAGCTGGGCAAGCATCACTTCAACATCAACACGCAGCCGCTCGATTTGACGGTGGTGAATCGCGACGGGGTGCAGCACATCCACCTGACCAGCACGAAGTATTTCGAGCCGATCACGGAGGAAGCGTTTCTCGCCACGCGCGACGTGTGGGATCAGGAGGTCGTGTCCGAGAACCGGGAAGTCTATCGCGCCGAGTATCTGGCGTGGCAGATGTTGAAGGCAGTCGAACGTCCCCTCACCCCGTCCCTCTCCCCATCGGATGGGGAGAGGGTGGTGAAGCCGGGTGAGGGGCAAGCCGGCAACCATTCGGCAACAGCTGTTCTTGCGATGTCAGAGAGTGAACGCCTCGCGTTCGTGCAGGAGTTCATGGGGGCGCGTTACCAGGAAGGCTACACCAAGGGCATTCATGATCTGGACGGCACAAAGATTTTCCACGCGCTGCTCACGACGCATCACGCGTTGCAACTGGCGCGCTTCAGTCCGGTGGCCCGCGCGTGTGCGGTGGTTTACTGGAATCGCTTTTGCCCGCAGGAAACGCGCACGCTCTGGTCGGCCAAGCTCAACGCGTTTGCCGAGCGCAACAAACTTTTCCCGGGCGACCCGACGCAGCAGAACTACATCGCGGCGTTGCAAGGTTTGGTGCGCGCTTTTGCCGAACAAACGCAGCTTTATCCGCAGGAGATTGCAGCGGAGGCAGGCGAGTATCTGTTCAACGAACTCATCACTGGTGAAGCGATCTCAGTCAGCCAGGAAGCGAATCAACTGGTGGCTGCGTTTACACGCCATCTTGCCAGCAAAGGCAGTGAGAAGATTTTCGAGCAACGACGGCAGGCTTTGATGGAGCATCCTGGCAGTGAACTCGATTTGGTGCGTGATTGGGTGCGGGGATTTCTTTTCACTGGTAGCAGCCGACGTGAGGAGGCTCATTCTTCCTCGGAAAAGGGGCAGAGCCTCCTCACGTCGGCTGCTACGAATTCAGAATTCCGTTACCTCGAAGAAGTGGCCGCATTCCTTTTCTGTGGCGACAAGGTGAAGCGCGCGGTCGTCAAAGCGGCCACCGCGCAGGCCATCGAAGGCTTGAAAGGCAGCCACGGACTGATTCAGGGCAGCAAGTATCAGTTCGATTACCTGAACTTCCAGGAACGCTTGCAGCGGTTCGAGCGCGAGGTCGTGCCGCGCTTCGAGAAGTTCCATGCGCTCAAGCAGGAGTTGATCGAACGCGAGCGCGGCAAGCTGCGCTTGAACGAATTCAAGCCGCGCGTGCTCACGTCCTTCGTGCGCAACCAGCTCATCGACCAGGTTTATCTCCCGCTCGTTGGCGACAATCTGGCCAAGCAAATCGGTGCTGCCGGTGCGGCCAAGCGCACGGACTTGATGGGTTTGCTGCTCGTGATTTCGCCGCCCGGCTACGGCAAGACGACGCTGGCGGAGTACGTCGCCAACCGGTTGGGCATCGTGTTCATCAAGATCAACGGCCCGGCGCTCGGGCACAATGTCGTGTCGCTCGACCCCGAGGAAGCGCCGAACGCCGCCGCGCGCGAGGAAGTCATCAAGCTGAACCTTGCGCTGGAGATGGGCGACAACGCGATGATTTGCGTGGACGACATCCAGCATTGCAACCCGGAGTTTTTGCAGAAGTTCATTTCGCTCTGCGACGGCCAGCGCCGCATCGAAGGCGTCTGGCGCGGGAAGCCGCGCACGTATGATTTGCGCGGGCGCAAGGTCGTCGTGGTGATGGCGGGTAATCCTTACACCGAGAGCGGGCAGAAGTTCAAAATCCCGGACATGCTCGCGAACCGCGCCGACACCTACAATCTCGGCGACATCATCGGCGGCAACGCGGATTATTTCAAAGCGAGTTATCTGGAGAACGCGATCACATCGAACGCCGTGCTCGCGCCGCTGGCGAACAAAAGCCAGAAGGACATCCGCTCGTTTATCCGCATGGCCGAATCCGGCGAGCGTGAGGCGGAAGGTTTCGAGGGCAGTTATTCGTCGCAAGAGGTGGAGGAAATTCTCTCCGTGATGAAGAAGCTGGTGATGATTCGCGAAGTCATCCTGCGCGTGAATCAGGAATACATCCATTCCGCCGCGCAGGCCGACGAGTTCCGCACCGAGCCGCCGTTCCGGTTGCAGGGTTCGTATCGCAACATGAACCGGCTCGCGGAAAAGGTCGTCACCATCATGAATGACGACGAAGTCCGCGCTCTCATCCTCGATCACTATCGCGGCGAATCGCAGACACTCACGACAGGCACGGAAGCGAACATGCTGAAGTTCAAAGAACTCATCGGCGCGCAGACGGCCGAGGAGAAGGTGCGTTGGGCCGAAATCAAACAGGTGTTCAAGCGCAACAATGCCGCGCGCGGCGCCGGCGGCGACAACGACCCGGCCGGGCGCATTGTGGCGCAACTCAGCGGGTTTCAATCAGGGTTGGAAGGGATTCAGCAGGTGATGGCCAGCCGGTTGAACAAGCCCGCGCCGCCCCCGCCACAGGTCGTCGTGGACATGACGCCGGTGGGCAAAGGACTGGAAGCGTTGCAAGCGGCGTTGGAAAAGCAGGCGGCGCGACCGCAGGCCGCACCGGCGGCGGCGATTGATCTCAGCCCGCTGAGCCAAAGTCTGGAGGCGTTGCGGGCGACTGTTGAGCAACGCTTGTCGCAACCGGCGAAGAAAGGCGCAACTGCGGACGGCGATTTCAATCTATTGACCGCCAAGCTGGGCGAGGGGTTGAACGCCTTGCGCCAGGATTTGAGCCAGGCGATTGCGGCGGTTCATACCGGCACGGTTGGCGACGCGATGAAGCGGATGGAGCATGAGATGGAGATGGTTCACAGCACGCTGGCGACGTTGAAGGACATGGCGGCGCGGCAACGTGATCATCTGCGCGCGTCGCAGGAATTGCTCGAAACGCGCGCCAAGCAAGGCTCGCTGGAAATTGATGTCACCCAGGAGATGTTGAGCAACGAAGCGGCGTTTCTGGAACATTTCCAGAAAGCCATCGCCGAGGCGCAGAAACATCGCGAAGCTTCCGAAGGCCAGAAACCTCCGGAAAAGTAGTCAACCGAACCGGAGCACGTTATGAAACGATTCATCAGCAAAGTGCAGAATCTGAGCCAGAAGGCGGCCGAGATCAAAGCCGCGATCCAGCAGGTCCCGCCGAAGATCGCCGAAATGCGCGAAGCCGTCGCGACGACGACCGGCCAGTTGCAACAACTCAAGTCGGAGATCCAATACAGTGTCGCGGATTTGAAAGCGGACCAGGAGGATCATTTGAGCGAGGCTTTGCAGGAAATTCACCACAGCACGGAACTGTTCCAGCAGGCGGGTTTCGTGCTGGATGGCGTGGATCTGGAAATCAGTCCGGTGCAACGGCTGTTGGTACATCTGCTCCGGGTTGAGGCGGTTCATGCTTCGGTGCTGCGCTCCCTGGCGCAAGCCAGCCAGCATCGGCGGATCACGCGGGCGATCTTGTCGTCGCTGCTGCAAGCCCAGCAGATGGCCGAGACCGTGGAAGTGGGCGGGCTGATTTACAACGAAGTCATCGTCGGCATCGGGCCGATCCCATCCGTGCGACTCTGCTGGCGCGCAAAGCAAGTTGAGGCAGCGCCGGTGATGCAAGCTGCGCCAACGATTCCAGTGCCGCCGCCGTTGGCGGCCTCCGCGCCGCTGCCCGCGCCATCACCCTTCGGCACGAGTTCATTTTTCGAGCGACCGGCGGTGAAGTCAGCCGTGGTGATGCAACAGCAATCCGCGCCGGTCAGTCAGGCAGCGGCACCGGTTGGAGAAAGGCCGGTCATTAAAGTTGAACCGGCAGCGCAACCGGCAGCGCCGACCGATCCGTTGGCGCGGTTCAAGAAAATGCCCATCCTGAATCGGTGAAAGGGTGGGATTCAACAGGAGGGAACGGAGGAAACAGAGCCGGGAACATGCGCCCCGCCAATCCTCAGTGATCTCCGTTAGCTCCTGTTCAAATTCGGGACTGATTACTTGAACGCGCTGGTCACCGGACGACCCCAGAAGTGTTCCGGCAGCGGAACTTGAAGCAGCCACAGCGCGGTGGCGGCGGTGTCGTATTGCACGACCGGTGCGGTGATGGTGAAATCCTTTTTCACGCCTTTGCCCCACACGATCCAGGGAATCAAAACGTCCTCGGGCCGGGAGTCACCGTGCGTGCCGACAGTCTTGCCTTCCTTGTTCTTCGTATCGTGCGCGCCGTGATCGGCCGTCAGGATGAAGACGCTTTGCTCCAGCACGCCGGCGGCCGCAACCGCGTCCTTGATGGTGGTCAGTGCGTCGTCACAATCCTTCAGCGCCTGAACTTTTTCCGGTGAGTAGGCGCCGGTCGCGTGGCCGACTGTATCCGGGTCGCGGAAGTGGATGAAAGTCAGATTGGGTTTGGTCTTCCCGAATTCGGCGGCAAACGCCTTGGCCACGGATTTGGCGTCATCGTCCGGTTGCGGCCAGACCAGCGCGTCAATGGTGCCGGGTACTTCGAGATGCTTGAACTTTTCCTTCCCGACGAACATCGCGGTCTTGAGTTTGTGTTCCTTGGCGAGACTGAAGACCGTCGGGACTTTCACAAAACCATTGGTTGGCACATAACTGTTCCACGTGACCTGGTGTTTTTGAATCCCCACACCGGTCAGCATCGAGGTATGCGAGGGCAGGGTGATGCTGGGCACGATGGTGTAAGCCTCCCACGTGCGCGCCCCTTGGGTCGCCATCTGATGAAACGTCGGCATTTCCGATTTCTGGATCAAGCTGGGATTGCCTTGATCGAAGCTGATGATGAACACGTGCTTCACGCGTGGTGGTTTGGTCGCGGCGGAAGCGGAAACCCAGGTCAAAGTGGCGAGAACCGCTGTCAGTGCGGCGCGAATGAACGATTTCTGAAAAAGCATCGGGATTGTGACGTTATGGCCCGCCGATTATTCGGCGAGTCAACAATTTTGCCCGACGCGGAAGCTGGGTAAATACAAAACTGATTACTGCTCCGGGAGCGCCGTGTCGCCGCCCAACGCTTTGTAAACCGCGACGAGGCTGGTGGCGGTGCGCGTCTGGTTGAGGACGACCTGTTCCTGCAGGCTCAACAACGTCCGCTCTGCATCGAGTACGCTGAGGAAATCGGTAACGCCGTCGCGATAACGTTGGTGCGCGAGTTCGACCGCTTCCTGCGCGGCGCGTTCCGCTTCGCGGAGAAAATCAAGCCGCTGCCGGCCGCGACTGAACGCTACGAGACTATTTTCCGTTTCTTCCAGCGCGAGCAGGACGGTTTTTTCATAGATCGCCAGACTGCCTTGCGCGCGGGCGTCGGCGGCGCGGATGCGTTGTTTCACGCGGCCCAGATCAAACGCGGCCCAGGTCAGGTGCGGGCCAAACCCCCACTGTGCCGTGCCGGACTTGCCGAGGTCGCCGATATGATTCGCCTGCAAGCCGACGCTGCCCACGAACGTCAGAGCGGGGAAGAGATCGGCAACCGCCACGCCAATGTCGGCAGTCGAGGCGGCCAGCGAACGTTCGGCCGCGCGGATGTCGGGGCGGCGGCGCAGCAGACTGGTGGGATCATCAATAGCGACGTCGTTCGGGCTGGCTGGTAGGGGCTGGGGAGTGATCAATTCTCCGCGCAGCGTGGTTGGCGGTTGACCACACAGGACTGATAACCGGTGGATCGCTTGTTCCTCGACGGTTTCCAGCGGAGGAACAGTGGCCAGCGTCTCGTTCAGCAACGAGCGGGCGCGAGCCACGTCGAGCTGCGTGCCTTGGCCGCCGTCGCGTAGAACTTCAGCGAGCTTCACAATGTCGGCTTGGTTGGTTGCATTGCGGCGGGCGACTCCGAGTTGCGCTTGGATGCCGCGCAGTTCCAGATAATTTGCCGCGACCTCCGCGCGCACGCTGACGAGAATGTCGTCACGCGAAGCCGCCACGGCCTCAACGGTGGCGCGGGCGGCTTCGACGTTCCGACGGGTTTTTCCCCACAAATCCAGTTCCCACGTTGCGTCGAAACCGACGCGATACAATTCCATGTTGCGTTCGTTCCGCGCTTTGCCGGGCTGCGTCGCGATGCTTTCCTGGGTGACCCGGTAATAGTTGTCGTTGATGACGGTGGGCGCATAGTCAAAGCGCGCCGCCGTCCAGAGCGCCCGCGCTTCTTGCAAGCGCGCCTGCGCCAGGCGCAAGTCATGATTGTTTGTGGCCGCGAGCGTGATGAGCCGTTCGAGCGTCAGGTCATTGAAATTGTGCCACCAGTTCGTCGCGATCGGGCCGTTCGTCGTCGCGGCGATGTTGGCGAACGTCGCCGGCTCGGGCGTTCTCGGCGGATGATAATTCGGCCCGACCGCGCAGCCGGCCAGTGCGATGGCGGCAAAGCTTGCGAGCAGCAGTTTCAGATTCATGAGTGGCCTCCTTCCGAGGGACGAGAATGAGTTTGGGCGGCGGCGCGTTTCGATTTGAAGACGCGTTCCGTCACGCCGCGAATGGTCGTGTAAAACACCGGCGTGAACAGCAGGCCGAAGAACGTCACGCCCAACATCCCGTAAAACACCGCGGTGCCCAGCGCGCGGCGCATTTCCGCACCGGCACCCGTAGCCAGCACCAGCGGCACGACGCCCAGGATGAACGCAAAGCTCGTCATCAAGATGGGTCGCAGGCGCAAACGGCACGCCTCGACTGCCGCGTCAAAAAGAGTTGCCCCAGCCTCTTGTCGTTGGCGCGCGAACTCCACGATGAGGATCGCGTTTTTCGCCGCGAGGCCGACCAGCACCACGAGTCCGATCTGGGTGAAGATGTCATTGTCGCGCCCGCTCAACCATACGCCGCCGATGGCGCTGAGCAGACACATCGGCACGATGAGGATGACCGCCAGCGGCAAGCCCCAGCTTTCGTATTGGGCCGACAGCACGAGGAACACAAAGATGACGCACAGCGGGAAGATGAACACGATGGTGTTGCCCGCGAGGATCTGTTGGTACGTCAGGTCCGTCCACTCGATGGTAAAACCTTCCGGCAGATTCTCCCGCGCCAGTTGTTCCACCCTGTCAATCATCTGGCCGGAACTGATGCCGGGAATCGTGCTGCCGCTGACGTCGGCGGAATAAAACAAGTTGTAGCGTTGCAAGCGGTCCACGCCGCCGATCTTCTCGACCTTGGCCAGTGCGCCGATGGGGACCATTTCGCCGGCGCTGTTGCGCGTCTTGAGTTGGCCGACGCTGTCGGGGTTGATGCGAAACTGCGGTTCGGCCTGCGCATAAACCTGCCACGTGCGCCCGAACAAGTTGAAGTCGTTCACATACACCGAGCCGAGATACGTCTGCAACGTCTCGCCGATGTCGGCCATGTTCACGCCCATGCTCTTGGCTTTGACGCGGTCAATGTCCACGCGGAACTGCGGCACGTTCGCGCGGAAGCCGGAGATCAGCGACGTGAACTCCGGTTCTTTCTGCATCGCGTCCACCAAACGACGCGTCGCGCCTTCGAGCGCCACCAAACCAACATTGTTCAAATCCTGCACCTGAATCTTGAACCCGCCCGCGTTGCCCAAACCGCGTAATGGCGGCGGCGGCAGGATCAACACGCGACCTTCCTGCACGACGGACAATTCCTGGCGGATGCGGGCGATGAGTTTTTCGCCGCGCAGATTCGGGTCTTTGCGGTTCTCGAATTTGTCCAACACGAGGAACGCCGCGCCGACATTGGGTTGATTCGCCTGCAACACGGACGAGTAGCCAGAGATCGCGAACGTGTGCGCGACGCCGGGAATCTTCCGCGCAATCTCGTCCACGCGCCGCACGGTGGCGTCGGTGCGCTCGAACGACGAGGCGTCCGGCAGTTGCACGACCACGATGAGATAACCCATGTCCTGCGACGGAATGAAGCCCGTCGGCACTTTTGCGAACGTGAACAAGCCCAGTCCGACGAGGCCGCCATAAACAACCAGCACCGCCGCCGCCACTCGGATCAAATGTCGCACCACGCCCGCGTAACTGTCGCCCGCGCGCTGGAACACGCGATTGAAGATGCGGAAGAACCAACCGAGCGTCGCGTCGAGCAGCTTGGTGAACTTGTCCTTCGGCGCGCCATGTTCCTGCAACAACAACGCACACAATGCCGGGCTGAGCGTCAGCGAATTGAACGCCGAGATGACGGTCGAAACCGCGATGGTCAGCGCGAACTGTTGATAGAATTTTCCCGAAATGCCGCTGATGAACGCCGTCGGCACGAACACCGCACAGAGCACCAACGCCACCGCGATGACCGGGCCGGTCACTTCGCCCATCGCCTTGATCGTGGCTTCGCGCGGTTTGAAGCCTTGCGCGATGAAGCGCTCGACGTTTTCGACGACGACGATGGCGTCGTCCACGACGATGCCGATGGCGAGCACGAGGCCGAACAACGAGAGGTTGTTCAGCGAGAAGCCGAAAATCTTCATCACCGCCAGCGTGCCGATGAGCGACACGGGCACGGCGATGAGCGGGATGATGGACGCGCGCCATGTTTGCAGGAAGACGACGACCACGATGACGACGAGCAGGATGGCCTCGATCAACGTGTGCAACACCGCCTCGACGGACGCACGGATGAACTGCGTCGGGTCGTAGTTGATGCGGTAGTCCACGCCGGGCGGGAAACTTTTCTTCATCTCGGCCAGCGTGCGATAGATTTCGTCCGCCGTTTTGAGCGAATTGCTGCCGGGTAATTGAAACACGCGCAGCGACACGGCGTTGTAGCCGTCCATGTAGGTCTTGGTGGAATAATCCCGCGCGCCGAGTTCGACGCGGGCGACGTCGCGGACGCGTGTTGCTTCGCCATCGCGACCGGTTTTCACCACGACATCGCCAAACTGATCTACGGTCAGCAAGCGACCTTGGGCGACAAGCGTGTATTGAAACTCCGTTCCCGCCGGCACAGGCGGTTGGCCGAGCGAGCCGGCGGCGATCTGCAAGTTCTGCTCCCGCAGCGCGCGCGTGACGTCGCCCGCCGTGAGATTACGCGCGGAAAGCTTCTCGGGATTCAGCCAGATGCGCATGGTGAAATCCTGGCCGCCAAGCGAGTTGGCGTCGGCCACGCCGTCAAGGCGCGCGATGCGGTCGCGCACCTGGAGCGTGACGAAGTTGGCGAGATACGAAACGTCGCGCGAGCCGTCCGGGCTGAAAAATTGCGCGGCGAGTGTGAGATCGGGCGATTGCTTCTTCGCTGTAACGCCGATGCGGCGCACATCCTCGGGCAAACGGGGCAAGGCAGTATTCACCCGGTTCTGCACCTGCACTGTCGCTTCATCGAGGTCCGTGCCGAGTTTGAATGTGATGGTGATCTGCACCTTGCCGTCGCTCGTGCTGGACGACGACATGTAAAGCATGCCTTCGACGCCGTTGATTTCCTGTTCGAGCGGAGTGGAAACGGTTTCGGCGAGCGTGCGGGCATCGGCGCCGGCGTAGGTGGCGGAGACGATCACCGTCGGCGGGACGACTTCGGGATATTGCGCGATGGGCAGGACGAGATACGCCAGCCCGCCCACGAGCGTGATGACAATGCTTAACACCGCCGCGAAGATCGGGCGATCAACAAAGAAACGTGCGATGCTCATTGGGCAGAATTGGTGCTGACGTTCGCCACGGTGTTCGTGACCATCTCAATCTGTTGCGGTTGCACGACCAATCCGAGTCGTGCGCTCATCAAGCCGGTCACGATGACCCGGTCGGTTTCCTTGAGGCCGTCGCGGATGATGCGCAGGCCGTCGAGCATCGGGCCGGTCGTCACCGCGCGATAATTCACGACGTTCTTGTCATCCACGAGCAACACATACGCGCGGCCTTGATCGCTGCCGAGGGCACTGTCGCGGATGAGCACGGCCTTGTATTCGCCCGGGCCAGGGACGCGCACGCGCGCAAAGAATCCCGGGGACATCAACTTGTCGGGATTGGGAAACACGCCCCGGGCGCGGATGGTACCGCTGGCGGCGTTGAGTTGATTGTCCACGAAATCAAGCTGGCCCTGGTGCGGGAAACCGGTTTCGTTGCCCAGCGCCATCTCGGCGGCAATGGGTTCAAGCAACGCAATCTTGCGTTTGCCTTCGCGATAAAGCTGGCGGTATTTCAGCACTGAAGCTTCGTCGGCATCCACATAACAATAGATTGGATCGAGTGAGACGATGGTGGTGAGTAACGAGGCGCCTGCCGTGTTGCCGCCCGTGACAAGATTGCCGGCAGTGATGCGGGCGTTGCTGATACGGCCGGAAATTGACGCGCGAACTTCGGTGAACTCCAGATCCAGCGCGGCGGTCGTCAACGCCGCTTCCGCCGATTGCACTGCGGCATTGGCTTCGGTGGCGGATTTGGCGCGCGTCTCAAATGTGTCGGTGGAGATGGCTTTGTTGGCAACAAGCCCTTCGGCGCGTTTGGCTTCGCCGGCGGCGAGTTCGGCGCGGGCGCGGGCGGCGGCGAGTTCGGCCTTGGCGCGATCCACCACGGCTTGATACGGACGTTGATCAATCGTGAAGAGCAGGTCGCCCTGTTTCACCTCGCCGCCTTCCTTGAAATGCACCTTGGCGATGTAGCCCGACACACGGGCGCGGACTTCCACCGTCTCTGGCGAAGCAAGGCGACCGGTGAATTCGTCCCATTCGTTCACCGTGCGGGCGATCGGATGCGCGACCGAGACCACCGGCGCGATGGCCGCGTTATTTTTGGCGGCCGGTTTGCCGCAACCGACCAACGCTAACGCCGAAATCAGAGTCAAACCTACCGCTCGGTATATTTTCATGACGGGGGATTGGAGGCGTCATGCCTTCCTTTAATTCAAACTATCATAGCGGCACTTCGGGCTTTGCATAGACGCGCCCGCGAATATCGCTTATACCTCGCACGCATGAATGGGTTGGAAGACTTGCAACGGTTGCGGACGTTCGTGCGCATCATCGAATGCGGCAGCATCTCGGCGGCGGCGCGCACGCTGAACACCACGCAACCCACCGTGAGCCGCCAGTTGCGCCAGTTGGAACGCGCGGCGGGGCTGCCGTTGCTCCGGCGCGATACCCGCACGATGAATCTCACCGATGCCGGGCGGAGACTCTTTGAAGACGCGCGCCAGATTCTCGATCTGGCCGAGCAAGCTGGCCAGCGTTTGCGCGATGAGAAGGATACGCCGCGCGGCCATCTGCGCGTGGTGGCAGTGGTGGACTTGGGGCAATGGATTGTTTCGCGCCTGCTCGCGTTGTTTCAGCAAACGCATCCACACATCACAGCAGAACTGCATCTCATCAATCGCCCGTGCAATTTCGTCGAAGAAGGATTCGACTGCGGCGTGATGGCGGGTCGTATCACGGATACTTCCGTGACAGCGCGGCGGGCGACGGAGTTGAACCGGATACTCGTCGCTTCACCGCGATTGCTGAAGGAGAAAGGGCCGATCCGCGCGCCGGCGGATCTGAAACGTCTGCCGTGGATGGGATTGGTGCAACCGCACTTTTACCTGCGCGACCAGGTCACGCTCCTGCGCGGCAAGGAGCAAAGCACCGTGAAACTTGCGCCAGTGTTGTTACTCGACAGCGTGACCGCCTTGCGTGAGGCCGCGATTGCCGGCTCGGCGCTGACGGTGTTGCCGGAATGGCTGCTCGGCGACACGCTCACCAGCCGACAGATCGTACAAGTGCTGCCGGACTGGAGCATTTCGAGTGCGGATGTGAACGTGGTTTTTCCCACCAACCGGCATCTGCCGGAACGCGTGCGGGCATTTGTGGATTTCGCGATCGCAAATCTACCCCGGTTAATTGCAGATAAAGAAGCTGTGGCGCGTTGAGTTCAGAACTGTTTCAAAATGAATTTCCTTTATGCGATGGCTCGATACCATGTTGCGGGCTTGAGATGAAACGAACCCTCCATCTGATCCTTCTGTGTGGCTGCGTTTTTTTGATAATCTCCTGTGGCAAGAAACGGGATGCGCGCGCGGAATTGAAACTTAAACGGGCGTCGGGTTTGCCGGAGATGCAATTCGCTCCAGGCTCGGCTGGTTATTCCAACTGGTGTTTTACCTGGACCAAGGAGATTTATGTGGGCGGTTATCAGCAGGCGGGTCGCAGGAATCCGCGTTGGGATGAAGCCGCAACAAATGCCTTGGATGAATACGCATATCTTCGGCTCACCGGCAAGGCCAGCGATTCGAGCGCGCCGGAGTATCTGGATGCCCAACTCAAGAAGGCGGTAAACGCCGGGTGTGATGATCCATTCATTCGCTACCTCTACTTGCGGCGGATTACGCACCCGTTTACGAAAGCCACACCGCCAGTCGCCACGGATTACGCGAACCTCGCCAAACAGATGGACGCCAGCGGGTATGCCAACATCCTCAAATTCTATGTGAACCTTCGCGCGGCACAGGCATGGCGGGCGGCTTCAGCCAAACAGGCCCCGGAAGTAAATCAACTGCGGCGGGTCGCCATGGGCCAGCTCCAGACCATCCTGACCAGCGAGGAGATTCCTGCCAGACTGGCGTATGAAGCCTGCCGCGATCTGTACGACGCCATTGATCAGAACAAAAAACAGCGCACTGATTTTTACACCAATGCCCAGCCGATTATCGCGGCGCGCTGGCCCGACGAAGGTTTTCCCTATCTGATCAAGGCCACATTCTATCTTGATTTTGCCTGGGAAGCGCGGGGCGCTGGCTGGGCGAAGGACGTGAGCGAAGCCGACCGGAAACTTTTCCTCGACCGGCTCGATCTCGTGGAGGAATCACTCGACAAGGCTTGGAAAATTGATCCCTCGTTGAAGGAAGCGCCGTTGCTGGGCCTGCGGCTTGAACTCGGTCAGGGCAAGGGGCGGGAGCGGATGGAAATGTGGTACAAGCGGGCGAAAGCCTTTCCCGAAATCGAATCGCAGGCCATCCGGCAAAAACTTCTGTACCTCGATCCCCGTTGGTATGGGAGCGAAGCTGATTGTCTCGCCTTTGCCCGCGAGGTCATGAAATCCGACTCGTATTACGGGCAGGAATTATTGCAACCCTATTTTGTGCATGAAAAATTCGCCCAATATTTTCGCGCGAGCCGGCCCGACTATTGGTTGGAGCCGCAAGTCTGGCCGGACATCGAGGCGGCCTTCGAACGGTTTTTTGAGCGTAACGGGGATGACAATGACTGGCGGCACCGATATGCCCTGTGTGCTTTCCGATGCGAACAGTGGCAGGCTCTGGACGACCAACTTTCCAAGCTGAAAGAGGTCAATTATGATTACTTCGGCGGGAAAGATGCGTATGAACGAATCAAACGCGTTGCGCGCGAACGGGCCAAATCGGGAGGCTGACAAATCTCCAGCCAGTCAGGTTTTAGATTAAAAAGGGCGCGACCCCGCCCATGTGCCCGATCATCAAAACTGTTTCAAGAACCGCCCGTCATTTTCGTAGCAGAGGCGGATGTCGTTGATGCCGTAGCGAAGCATGGCGATGCGTTCGATGCCGAAGCCGAACGCCCAGCCGGTCCAGACTTCGGGATCGTAGCCGACGTTCTCGAACACTTGCGGATGCACCATGCCGCAACCGGCGATCTCGAGCCAGTCCTTGCCCATCTTCTTCACGAGTGCGTTGGTGAAATCAATCTCGTAGCTCGGCTCGGTGTAACTGAAGTAGTGCGGGCGGAAACGGATTTTCACGTCGTCGCCCATCAGTTCGCGGAAAACAAATTCCACCGTGCCCTTGAGGTCGCCGACGGTGACGTTCTTGTCCACGTAAAGTCCTTCGACCTGATGGAACGTGGGATTGTGCGTGGCGTCGGCGTTGTCGCGACGAAACACGCGGCCCGGGACGATGATGCGCACGGGCGGCGGCTGGGATTTCATGACGCGGATTTGCACGGAGGAAGTATGCGTGCGCAAAAGAGAGGAACGACCGCCCTCACCCCGGCCCTCTCCCCCGGGAGAGGGGGAATTGTTTCCAGCGTTCGTGGCAATATAAAATGTGTCCTGTGAATCGCGCGCGGGATGGTCGGCAGGCGTATTAAGCGCGTCGAAGCAGTGATACTCATCCTCGATCTCCGGTCCGTCGGCCACGGCGAAACCGATCTTGCGGAAGGCGCGGACGATGTCGTCGGTGACTTGCGTGAGTGGATGCAATTTGCCGAGCGCGCGCCGGCGGCCGGGCAGGGTGAAGTCAGTCGGATGCTTGGGCAGCGCGGCGGCAAGTTCCAGTTCGCTGCGCCGTTCGGCGAGCGCGGCTTCGAGTTCGACCTTGGCGACATTGATGAGTTTGCCCGCGGTGGGCTTCTCTTCCTTCGAGAGCGTGCCGAGCTGTTTCATCAGCGCAGTGAACTTTCCGTGCGGCCCGATCCACGCGCCTTTGGTTTGTTCCAACGCGGCGAGGTCGGGCGCGGCTTTGAGTTCCGCGAGCGCGGTTTGTTTCAGCGGTTCAATTTCGTCCAGGAATCCAGCCATAATTAGAGGGGAGAGGTTAGAAGTCCGAGGGGCGGAGTGACAGTCAAAAAGGAGCCTGGGCTCACTTGAATTTGAGTTTGCTCCGCTGGCTAAGTCTGGACAACAGGCTGATGACGGTGATCAAGGCAAAATGCGGCAGAGTCGGTTCGGGTACAGGGATGAAGACCAAACCTACTGGATTGGCAAGGGCGGCAGGGATGACGGCGAATGTGCCCAAATCTTCGCCGCAAGAAGAGTAGCGACGGATGGTCCCGCCAGACTGGTTGGATATAAAAAGGTCGCCGCATGTATCAAACGCGAGGGCAAAAGGGTCTCTGAGTCCGGTGCTGGCAAATGTGCCGAGCGAAACTCCATCAGAGGTGAATCGTTGCACGGTATTGCCATGTTGATTGGCGATGTAGAGATTGCCGGCCCGATCAAACGCCAGGCCGCGCGGGTCGAGATCAATTCCTGTGGCGAAAAGTGTCTTCTGTCTTCCATCGGGCGAGAAGCGGAAGACTCCGGAGTTGGCGCCGATGTTTGGAGTGCTGACAAAGATGTTGTCGTTGGAATCCAAGGCCAACGCGATCGGATTGAGCAAACCGGTGGCGATGCGTGACAACAGGTCGCCGGTCGTGGAATAGATATTGAGCGAGCCATCGCCGTAGTTACAAACGACGAGCCGCCCACTACTGTCAAAAGCCACACCGGTCGGCATGCTCAATCCTGTGCCGGCAAAGACGCCAAGATCTGCTCCGGTGCGCGAATAGCGATGGATGGTGTTGTTGCCGTGATTGGCCACGTAGAGGTTGCCGGTGTGATCAAACGCCAAGCCGACCGGGCCACTGCGGAAATCTGTGAGGGTAAAATCTCCCCGGCCTTCTCCTTGGGGAGAAAACCTCAGGATGGATTCATTGGCGCTGGCAGTGTTGTTGGCGACGAGGAGGTCTTGCCCCGCTGCAGTTGTCTCGCGTGAGAACCAACCGGCAGCACCCCAAAGCAGCACGACCAGCCATTGCGAATGGCGAATCATGGCGCGCAGTTTTTACCACGTTCGAAAACCCCGTCAAAGTTGTCCTTAGGTATAATTCGGACGGTGCAACGATTTTCAGATTAAGGCCGTTCAACAATGATGTAAGCCGACCAGCCGATCCAATGGAGGTAAGCGGTATATTTCTTCCGGCTGCCGGGTCGCCATGCGTACCAGAGATGCGAGCCGGCAAACAACCAGTTGCGCGAGACGCCTGAAGCGGCGACGCGCAGACCTGCGGTTTGGGCCAGACCGGCCAGTTCGCCGGTTGGCACGATGCGAACATGGGTGGTGTCATCGTGAAAATTCAGCGGGAAACCGCTGCCGGGGACGCTGGTCACCTGCAACGATTTAGGATGTGGTGTTTCAAAGTAAGCGCGGCCACCGGGCTTGAGCAGCCGGGCGATTTCGAGCATCAGTGGTTTTAGGTCGTGAAGATGTTCGACAAGATGGATGCAGGTGACGGTGTCAATCGAAGCATCGGGCCACGGGAGCTTTTGGGTCTGGATGTCGCCCCGATGGAACTGGCATCCGGATGGATAATTTTGCGGTTGGCCATCGAGGTCTGTGGCGAAGAATCGCAGATCCGGGCGTAATTCCGCCATGTGACTCAAGGTTTCACCGTTGGAGGAGCCGAGGTCGAGCAAAGACCCGCTTGCCGGGGTGGCTTGGACAAATCTTATGCGGGTGTCCAACCACGGAGCGAATCTGAGATATTTCCAATTCATGAGCGGCTTAACTGCGTCTGGAATTGGAGCGTACCAACTGCATGATGAGTCGTCCAGAAAAGTGATGGGAGATGAGTTTCTTCTCCTCTGGGAAAACAAACAAAAAAGGCGACCATTGCTGGTCGCCTCTTGAAAGTGTGATTCGTTTGAATCAAGCCTTGGCCAGGGTGGCGGCGGGCTTGTTCTTCAGCGCGGCTTTCGCGACGTTCACGATTTCGAGGAACGCGGCGTTGTCCTGCGCGGCGATGTCGGCGATGACCTTGCGATCCAGTTCGCACTTGGCGGCCTTCAAGCCTTCGATCAGACGGCTGTAGGTGATGCCGGCGGTGCGGGCGGCGGCGTTGATACGCGCCTGCCAGAGATAGCGGAACGTGCGCTTCTTGGTGCGGCGATCGCGATAGGCGTATTGCCGGCCGTGATCCACGGCGTCGCTGGCGTAGCGATACAGTTTGGAACGCTTGAGACGGAAGCCTTTCGCCGCTTGCAGCATGCGATTGCGGCGTTTGCGGGAGGCGGGGGAATTGGTGACGCGCATGAAATCTAGGAGTTAATGGTTAAAAGAAATGAGATCAGTGGCTGAACGGAAGCGCCTGCTTGATGGCGTATTCATCGCGTTTGTGAACGAGGGCGCTGCCCCGCAAACCGCGGCGGCGCTTGGCGCTTTTGGTCTGGCAGAGATGCCGGCGGCCCGCCTGGCTGCGCAGGACCTTGCCGGTCGCGGTGATCTTAAAGCGCTTGGAAACCGACTTCTTTGTTTTGATACCTTTGGGACGTCGCATAAATTCAATTCTTCCTGTTAAAAAAGGAGGCGCAGTATAGATGGCAGCGGGCCGGGTGCAAGAGTTAATTTCGGCGTGACAAGCTTGGCGGGGGGATTAAATTTGCGGCCATCGTGGCGTGTTCGTCTATCGGTTAGGACGCTGGATTCTCAATCCGGAAGGACGGGTTCGACTCCCGTACGCGCTACCATTCAACCTATTGCCTTGTCGCTGGCTAATTTATTGGATTCAACTTCACCAAGGTCACAGCTTGACGTGGCAGGCTCAGGTTCAACTTCACTGCGCCATCCGTCACGGCAACGATTTCCGGCGTGCCGAGCATGGTCAGTTGCCCCGCCTTTTCCAGTTGCGCCAATTGTTCCGCTGTCGGTTTCAGCGGCGCCCCCATCTTTTGCCAGGCAGCGAAGGAGTTGCTGTGGTCGGCGTCAATCGCGTAACGCGTGAGCCGGGCTTTGCTCTTGGCGGTTGAAATTCCGTTCAGGGTCAATGCGACGGTCGCGTCCGGTCCGGGCACGTCGTCGTCGTGATAATGCCAGAGCAGCACGGCGAACTGGTCTTTGTCCTGACTGGCGAGGGCGGCGACGTCCGGCTGCCCGCGCACGCCGCTCTTCTTGATGTTGTCCAGGGAAACCGCGTGGTCGCTGGCGGTGGTGAGTTGCTGGCCATTCATCTGGCTGAACATGCGGAACACGTTCAACACCGGCAGATCAATGCCGCCGCTGGCGAGTTGCCGGAAGCCGGCGAAGAGCGGTTGATCTTCAAACGTAAATGCCCACGTCAGTGCCGCGTCGAGATTCACGCCATGCCGCCGCGTGAGTTCCCATTTGCGCGCGAAGCTCGCCGCCGTGTAGCTCGAATACATCGTGCCGTTGCGATAGCCGAGTTGTTCCCCCTGACACGCGGCGCAGCCTTCGGGATCGGATTCGCCGATGATGATGGGAATGTTCTGCAACTCGGGATAGGACTTCACGAGGCTGAACCCGGAATCAATCGTGCGCAGTTGGTTGGCGATGCCCATGCGCACGTGGCCGTTGGTGAAGACGGGCGAACCCTTTGCGTGGAAGGCGACGAAATCCAGCGGCGTACCGATCTGGCCGGTGGCGTAGTTCGTGCCGCGCAGACAATGTTCCAGAAAGTCCCGCGTCCACTTGCCGCCGGAGCCGGCGGCGTGCGGACCGCCGACGCGCGCGGTGGGCAACGCCCGGCGCACGCCGTCAATCGCGTAATCGTGCAGCTTGTGAAATTCCTCCGGCTTCGCTTTCCAGTAGTGACCGTTCGCTTCGTTCCACACTTCCCAATACCACGTCTCGACTTCCGCCTTGCCGTAACGCTCGACGCAGTGTTTCACCCATTGAAAGACCAGCTCGCGCCATTTGTCGTAATCCTTCGGCGGATAGGCCCAGCCGGTCATGATCTCCTCGTAGCGCGCGGCGGGCGTCCAGGAGTGTTGATAGGGTTGCGGCTTGGTGGACAGCGCTTCCGGCATGAAGCCGATCTGCGCGAACGGGCGGACGCCATGGTCGCGGTATGTGTCGAAGATGCGATCGAGAATCGTCCAGTCGTAAACCGGCTTGCCGTCCGCGTCTTCGCGATACACGCCGGTCGAACCCCATTTTAGCGCGGGCGTGCCGTCGCCGGTGCACAGGAGATTGTGCGCGCGGAAATAAATGTCCTTGGGGCGGAGCGCGCCGAGTTCGCCGATCAGCTTCTTGCCGTCCTTCAGGTAGGCGTAGTTCGGTTCGTCCGCGCCGAACATGCGCCAGATGGGCTTCAACTCGCCGAGCGGTTTGGTCGCATCCACCGTGATGGTCACCGTGAAATTGGTCTGGGCCGAAGCCGCGAACGTGGCAGTGAGGAACAACGACAGGTTGAGCAGTGTGATTGGTTTCATGCGAGGTGATTAGTGTCCTGCCGGTCTGAACCGGAGGCAAGTTTTTCGTGGGCAAAGTGACTCCCCCGAATGTGGGGTTGTCAGCATGGTGGGCATCTGTTAATCCGCACGGACAAATGCCAAGCCAATCCTCTTTCAGCCGAATCGTAAAGCCGTCATTGCTCTGCCGGTTTCTCAAGTTCACTTCGATTTTCGCATCGGTCGGGATGGCCGGGGTGATTCCGAGCGGTGCGGCGGAGTCGAGTCACACGACCATCAGTGTTCAGTCGCCGGGCAAGGCGATCAGCCCGGACTTGATCGGGGTTTTCTTCGAGGACATCAACTATGCGGCGGACGGCGGGCTTTATGCCGAGTTGGTGCAGAACCGGTCGTTTGAATACTCCACCACGGAGCAAACGAGCTGGACGCCGCTGACCGCGTGGGAACTGGTCCAACGCGACGGCGGCAAAGGTTCGTTGAAAGTTGCGGACGCGGTGCTGGTGCATCCGAACAATCCGCACTATGCCGTGTTGGAAATGGAACAACCGGGCGGCGGCGTGGGATTGGCCAACTCCGGCTTCGACGGCATCGCCATCACTGCGGGCGAGCAATATGACTTCTCGCTGTTCGCGCGGCAGTTATACACCGGGAATCGCTGGGGCGGGAAGGGGATGCTGGCGAGTTCCGCCAAGTTGATCGTGCGCTTGGAAAGCAAGGAGCGCGCGGTGCTGGGCGAAACCGCGTTGGAAGTTTCCGGCCGCGACTGGCAGCGGCTCACAGCGACGATCACGGCGACAAATTCGGATTCCGCCGCGCGGCTGTTGGTGCTGACGCAAACGAAAGGCGGCGTGGCGTTGGATGAAATTTCCCTGTTCCCGCGCAAGACGTTCAAGGGCCGTGCAAATGGATTGCGTGCCGATCTCGCGCAGGCGATCGCCGATCTACACCCAAAGTTTGTGCGCTTTCCCGGCGGCTGCCTCGTGCATGGTCACGGCCTCGGCAACATGTATCGTTGGAAGGACAGCATCGGGCCGGTGGAACAGCGGCGTGGATTGGCGAATCTCTGGGGCTATCATCAATCGCTCGGGCTGGGCTACTACGAGTATTTTCAATTTTGCGAAGACATCGGCGCGAAGCCGTTGCCGGTCGTGCCGGCGGGCGTGTGTTGCCAGAACGCGGACAATCAGGGCG
The DNA here is from genome assembly GCA_964594985.1 of uncultured Bifidobacterium sp. GTDB lineage: Bacteria > Verrucomicrobiota > Verrucomicrobiia > Limisphaerales > JADLHS01 > JADLHS01. Next base: position 37,133 of record CAZQNQ010000012.1, on the reverse strand, counting down.
GCACGGGCCAGCGCGGGCTGCCATTGGAGCAGATGCCCGCTTACATTCAGGAGGTGCTCGATTTGATCGAGTGGGCGAATGGTCCGACGAATTCCACCTGGGGCGCGCAGCGTGCGGCGGCAGGACATCCCGCGTCGTTCAACTTGAAATATCTCGGCGTCGGCAACGAAGAACACATCACCCCGGTGTTCAAAGAACGTTTTCAGATGATTCACGACGTGTTGAAGGCGAAACATCCCGAGATCACGGTGATCGGGACGACCGGACCGTTCCATAGCGGCGAGGATTATGACAAGGGTTGGCAGGTCGCGAATGAACTCAACGTCGCGATGGTGGACGAACATTACTACGAGAAGCCCGAGTGGTTCTTGAACAACCTGCAACGTTATGACACCTACGACCGCGCGAAGTCCAAAGTCTATGTCGGCGAATACGCCGCGCATGACAAGGATCGCGTGAACACGCTGCGTTCGGCGTTGGCGGAAGCGGCCTATCTCACGTCGCTGGAGCGCAACGCCGATGTCGTCCACCTCGCCTCGTATGCGCCGTTGCTCGCGAAGCAGGGCCGCACGCAATGGCGGCCGGACATGATCTATTTCGACAACACGAAGCTGGTGTTGTCTGCCAATTATTACGTCCAGCAGATGTTCGGGCAGAACAGCGGCGATCTTTATCTGCCGACCAAACTGTCGTCCGCCGCGCCTGAACTCGCGGTTTCCTGCGTGCAGGACTCAAAGAGCGGCGATGTCATTTTCAAGTTGGTGAACGTGTCCACCAATACGGTGACGACCCGGCTGGACCTCGCTGGTCTGGGTAAAATCAAACCCACCGCTACACGCACCGTCTTGGCGGGCAATCCGAACGCGAACAACTCCTTCAAGGAGCCGCGCACCGTCGTGCCGCAAACCGATACCATCCCCGTCAGCGAGCCGTTCCCCTGCGCCGTGCCGGCGAATTCATTCACGTTGCTCCGGTTCAAGACGAGGTGAACCGACACCGCCGAGGGCGCAGCCCGCAGGAACGCCGCCTTCAGGCGGCAGCAACGATCAATTCCGCGCGGCTGCCGCATAAACGCGGCGTTCCAATTCTGCGGCTGGAGCAACGCATGTCAGGAGGTGACCGCTGGGTGTGGCTGCAACTGCGGCGCATTTCTGGGAGCGCCAGCGTCTCGCTGGCGAGTCCCGGCTCCCGCTGGACGCATGGAACACGCCGGCGGGACGCCGGCGCTCCCGGGGTGGGCCGCGCCGCGTGGTGTTTTCAGTCCCACTCCATTCCGCCTCGGATGGCGCGTGAAAATTTTCGTGCGTTTCGGGGCGGCGTGGACATACTTGGCCTCGCCCCAGCAGGGAGCAATTCGCGTCGTCAACAACGCGCGGAGTTTCCGGCGCGGCCAAGCACATGACGCCCTTTCAAATCATTTTCACGCCGATCAGCGCCGCCGAAGTGGCGCGGTTGCCCAAGGAATTGCAGCTTCAGATCCTCGGCGACTTTCGCGGATTGCCGCAGCAGGTCATCGGCACGGAACTGGACGATTTCGGCAAGCTGGAACGCGGCGGGCGGATTTTGCATCGCTTCCGCGTGGGCGATTACCGGGTTTACTTCGAGCGCCACGAACTCGGCGTGCTGGTGCATCGCATCCTGAGCCGCAACACGCTCAAGGACTTCATGTATCGTTCCGGCCTGAAGGTGGAGGAGGACGAAGCCTTGCAACAGAACCCCAAGTTCTGGGAGATGATCGAGTCGGCCAAGACGGCGAAGTGAGGCCTGCCGCTAGTCCCGGAGGGACGATTGAAGCGGGTTTTGCGTTTGCGTGAGGGGTTGAACTTCAGCCGTCCCTGTTGGACGGGGCATGCGGAGGGTAATGCAATCCGAATTACGTGGTCACGACAACCGTTTGACTTTCGGTATCCACCAAGACTTTTACGAGGTAATTCCCATCCGTAAAATCGCAATGAAACTCTGTGGAGCTGTCTGCCTTTGCTGAGTCAGTGCATGTGCAGAAGAAATTAACCGGGTAGCTTAGATACAATCCGCGAGGACCGTTCCCGTAAGCCCTCAAGGGCAGCAGGCGAAGTTGGTCGTAATCAAGTTGTAGTTGTGTCTCCAAATTCTGATGCCCTTTGAACGCCCGCCGAATATCCCGATGCGTTCTAACGATTGGCGCGATAGTGTCCCAAGTCGAACGCGACATAAACGGATGGCAGAAAATGTCGGTAGGCAGATCGCTCGATGGTCGAGACAAATCAAGTTTGAGCAAAGCTGCCAAGCGATTAGGAGGAACGCCGACGCGTAAGCTTAAACCAGTTTCCAAATGAAAAACGGTTTCACTAACGAGCATTTCAATCGAGGTGACATTGCAACTTGGCTCGAATGTAATAATAGCGCGCATTCGTATTGCAATGTTGCCTTCGTTTCACTTCCCGCCGTGCATCTCGGAGTAAACCTTCACCACGCACTTCTCCAATGCCTCCCAATCGGCGGCGGTGGTTTCCCAGCCGCTGCTGAAGCGCAGGACTTGAGTGACTTGCCCGGCTTTGTAGCCCATCGCGCTGAGGACGTGCGAGGGTTCTTCCTTGCCGGTGGTGCAGGCGGAACCGGTGCTGACAGCGAAGCCAGCTTTATCGAGGCGCGTGACCCAGCGTTGCTGGCCGCCTTCGGGCATCAACGCGGAAGTCGTATTCCACAAACGCGGCGTGTTGAGGCCGACGACGGTTGTGCCGGGCACTTGGCGGAGCAGGAGTTTTTCAAATTTCTCCTTCCACTCGGCCCGGGTCTGATGGTGGTTCTCGGCGATTTGTTTTTCGCGCACTTCGAGCGCGGCAAGCATGGAAAGGATGATGGGCAGATTCTCGGTGCCGGCGCGTTGGCCGCGTTCTTGTTTGCCGCCGAACAAGAGTGAATTGATTTTGCTCCGGTGCGGGGCTTTGAGAAACCCAACACCGCGCGGGCCGCCGAACTTGTGCGCCGCGCCCGTGACGAAATCGCATTGCCCCAAATCCTTCGCGGGCATTTTGCCGAGCCATTGCACGGCGTCGGTGAAGAACGGCACTTCGTACGCCTGACAGATGGCGAGGAGTTCGCGCCACGGCTGGATGACGCCGGTTTCGTTGTTGGCGCACATGACGCTGACGAGGCCGGGACGTTTGTCGGCGATTTCAGCGGTGAACCAATCCACGTCCACCACACCGTCGTGCGTGACGGGAATTTGTTTCGCGCGCTTGCCGAAGTAGTGCTTGCTCGAATCGTGGACGCAGGGATGTTCGATGGCGCTGATCCAGACTTCGGCCTGCGGATCGAGCGTCTGCGCGAAGTGATGCATGGCCATGTTGTTGGCCTCGGTCGCGCCGCTGGTCCAGATGATGTCGCTGGGATGACAACCCATGTGGTGCGCGAGCTTCTCGCGGGCTTCGGTCATCGCTTTGTTCGCAGCTAGCCCAAACGCGTGCGGGCTGGAAGGATTGCCGTGAATTTTCTCGGTGGCTTCGAGCCAGGCTTCGCGCGCCTCGCGCATGACCGGCGCGGTGGCGTTGTAGTCAAAATAAAACATCCGGCGGACAGGATAGGAAAAGGCGCGGGGGAGAAAAGGAGAAAGCCGTGGGGGGCGGTTGAAAGGGGGAAAGGGAGCAGGGGAGAAAGGGTGAAATCTCAGGAGCGCCGAACTCCGGTTCGGCTCGGTGGAATTGCGTTTTTTGCGTCGGGGACGAGCCGATCAAGAGATCGGCGCTCCGATGGCTGCGAGGATTTTCTTATGGGCGCTGGTGAAGGCGAGTTGGTGGAGTTGGGCGAGGGTGCGCCATTCGCCTTGGAGCGCCGGCCTCCGGCCCGGCGTGTTTCGGGCGAATTTTTTGCTTCGAGTCGGGGCGGAGTTTGGCGCTCCGTTGAGAGCGGCAAGTTCCGCGTGCCAGGCTTCCAGCGTGATGCGGTAGCGGGTGATGGAATGCTTGATGATGCAAAGGGGTTTGGCGGACGTGATGTGGAAGTCGCCGCCCGGGAGCGCTGGCATCTTGCCGGCGAGTTGCTTTGAGTTTGAGTTGGGAACTCGCCGGCGAGACGTCGGCGCTCCCGGGACTTCGGCGTTCGGGAATTCCCAGAGGTGGGCGTTCACGACGCCGGCGGGGCGTTGGCGGACGAGGAATTTGCCGTCGTGCTCGACGACGAAAGCGACGAAGCGGCGTTCGGTGGCGGCTTCGCGTTTACCGAGGTTGGGGAGTTGGTCCTGCAAATTTTCTTTGCGCGCGACGCAAAGTTTTTGGACGGGGCAGGCGACGCAGTTCGGCGAACGCGGCGTGCAGATGAGCGCGCCGAGTTCCATCAGGGATTGGTTCAGGAATGAGCAGGAATTTTCCTCACGCCAAGGGCGCGAAGGGCGCAAAGGTTTTTCCTGGTCTGCCTTTGCGGACTTGGCGTCCTTGGCGTGAGTTACCAGTTCCTCAGCGAGTTGCCAGAGACGGGTGTTGGGTTCCTTGTCGCGTGGATTTTCGCGGATGCCATAAATGCGCGTCAACACGCGGATGACGTTGCCGTCGAGAATGGGCGTGGGTTGGTTGAAGGCGATGCTGCAAATCGCGCCGGCGGTGTAGCGGCCAATGCCGGGCAGGGCGAGGATGGCGTCGAAGTTTGTGGGAAAACCCCTCACCCCATCCCTCTCCCCATCCGATGGGGAGAGGGTGGCCTTTAGGCCGGGTGAGGGGATGGCAGAGGTTGCTTGAGCTTTAGCTGTCGCATGGGACTTTTGCCCGGCGATGATTTGCTGCGCGGCTTTCTGCATGTTGCGGACGCGAGTGTAATAGCCGAGGCCTTCCCAGAGTTTGTGGATTTTGTCGGGACTCGCCTTGGCAAGGCTTTCAATGGTCGACAATTCGCGCATCCAGCGTTCCCAATACGGAATCACGGTTTTGACCTGCGTCTGTTGCAGCATGATTTCGGAAACCCAGATGGCGTAGGGATCACGGGTGCGACGCCACGGGAGGTCGCGGGCGTGGGCGGTGAACCATGAAAGGAGTAAGGAAACAAGTTTTGGGGTTTGGCCGGCGCGCGACATCGGGGAGAGACTATTATGGCCACAAGAGAACGCAAAGAGCGCAAAGAATTCTTTTGTGTTCTTTGCGTTCTCTTGCGGCTATTAAATCGGCGGCGTGAAACCACTGACAAGTTACACTTGCAAGCTGACGGAGGAACAGGCGGCGACGTTGAAGTCGTGTCTGGACGCGCGGAATTACACGCCGCGGCAGGTGCCGTACGCGCGGTTCGCGGGTGAGAAGGACAAGACGAACGTGGTGTTTTACGAGAGTGGCAAACTGGTGGTGCAGGGGAAGGGGACGCAGGAGTTCGTGGAATTTGTGCTGGAGCCGGAAGTGTTGCTACAGGCAAAGCTGGGGTACGAAGCGGTATTAAATCCTGAGTTGCTACTGCCGCGTATTGGCGTGGACGAAAGCGGCAAGGGCGATTTCTTCGGACCGATGTGCGTCGCGGGTGTTTATGTCAACGAGGCCGTGTTGACTGCGTGGAAGGATGCGGGTGTGCGCGACTCGAAAAATATTTCGAGCGACAAGAGAATCTCTGATCTCGCGAAGCTGATCAAAGAAACGCCGGGCTGCGTGACGACGGTCGTGCCGATAGGCAACGATGCTTACAATCGGCTCTACGCGAAGATGCGGAGCGTGAACAATGTGCTGGCGTGGGGGCACGCGCGGGTGATTGAGAATTTGATGGGCCAGCGGCATCGCATGAATCCGCCGCCAGTACGAGCGATTAGCGATCAATTTGCCGCGAGCAAGAGCGTGGTCGAGAAAGCGCTGATGGCGATGGGGCGGGAACTAGAGTTAGTGCAGCGGCACAAAGCGGAAGAAGACTTGGCGGTGGCGGCGGCTTCGATTCTGGCGCGGGATGAGTTCGTGAAGCGGTTGGTGGCGCTGGGGAAGGAGTTTGAGGTGGAACTACCCAAAGGCGCAGGAACAAATGTGGATGCGGTGGCGAAGGACTTGTTTGCCCAGCGTGGGGCTGAAGCCCTGAAAAAAGTGGCCAAGATGCACTTTCGCACGGCTTTGCGGGCGCAGGGGTTGCCCGAGCCGCCCAAAACTGAGTGGCGGCGGGGTGGTTGACTGCGGTTTTACCCCGGATTTGCAGACGAGCCAAAAAATCTTAAAACGCGTATTGACACTTTTTTGCGGGTTTTCTATTTTGCCCGCCGTCTTAGAGCCGTAAAAGAGACAAAGTCATCAAAAAACCCTCGGTTTTTCGCAAGAAAAAGGTGCGGGGTTGGATTTTTGTCGCTTTGCGCATCAGGATGACAGTTAAGTTCGGGACGCCCATGTAGCTCAGTTGGCAGAGCACGTCCTTGGTAAGGACGAGGTCATCAGTTCAATCCTGATCATGGGCTCCATGACAATTTTAGAGACGCACTAAACAATAGCTAACGACAACAAACGCAGGAGAACAAAATGGCAAAAGAAGCTTTTCAACGCACGAAACCGCATGTGAACGTCGGCACCATCGGCCACGTTGACCATGGCAAGTCCACCCTGACTGCCTCCATCGTCGCGGTCCAAAACCGTAAGGGCATGGCTCCTCCGATTTCTTACGCTGACATCACCAAGGGCGGCACGGTTCGTGACGAAACGAAGACCGTGACCATTGCGGTGTCGCACGTCGAATACGAAAGCCCGAAGCGTCACTATGCGCACGTTGACTGCCCTGGCCACGCTGATTATGTGAAGAACATGATCACTGGTGCGGCGCAGATGGACGGTGCGATTCTTGTTGTGAGTGCGGCGGACGGTCCGATGCCCCAGACCCGTGAGCACATCCTGCTTGCCCGTCAGGTCGGTGTGCCGAGCATGGTGGTTTTCCTGAACAAGGTTGACTTGGCGGATGCGGATTTGCTCGAGTTGATCGAGATGGAAATCCGTGACTTGCTCACGAAGTATGGTTTCCCTGGCGACAAGACCCCGATCATCCGTGGTTCCGCCACGGCGGCGATGGCGGGCAAGCCGGAAGGCGAAAAGGCGATCACCGATCTCCTCGACGCTCTGGATGCTTTCATCCCTGACCCGGTGCGCGAAGTGGACAAGCCCTTCCTGATGTGCGTCGAAGACGTGTTCAACATTGAAGGTCGCGGCACGGTTGTGACCGGTCGTGTGGAGCGCGGTGTGCTCAAGAAGATGGACGAAGTTGAAATCGTCGGCTTGAAAGACACCCGCAAGACCACGGCGACGGACATCGAAATGTTCCGCAAGTTGTTGGATTTCGCGAACGCTGGCGACAACGTCGGGGTTTTGCTGCGCGGCACGAAGAAGGAAGACGTGGATCGCGGCATGGTTTTGGCCAAGCCGGGTTCAATCAAGCCGCACACGAAGTTCAAGGCGGAAGTGTACGTCCTCTCGAAGGATGAGGGTGGCCGGCATACGCCGTTCTTCACCAACTACCGTCCGCAATTCTATTTCCGCACGTCGGACGTGACGGGAACGTTGAATCTGCCGACGGGCGTGGAAATGGTGATGCCCGGTGACAACGTTTCTGTGGACATCGAGCTGCAGAAGCCGATCGCGATGGAAAAAGGTCAGCGCTTCGCGATTCGCGAAGGTGGCCGCACCATTGGCGCTGGTCGTGTCAGCGAAGTCGTCGCTTAATTGATTCTGGAATCATGCGGAGGCGGCGGGAATTCCGTCGCCTCCGTTTTAGTCCAGTTGAGGGTCCGGTGAATTTTGTGTAGGGCGTTAGCTCAATTGGTAGAGTAGCGGTCTCCAAAACCGTTGGTTGAAGGTTCAAGTCCTTCACGCCCTGCCAAATCGTCGGAGAGGTGGCAGAGTGGTCTATCGCGGCGGTCTTGAAAACCGCTGTGGGTTAATACCCACCGGGGGTTCGAATCCCTCCCTCTCCGCCAGTTTTGCGCAGCAAGACGGCAGAGGGTTACGGCTCGGCGAGCCAGAACAGGTTAAAAAGAAATGAAATCGTTGATTTGGGTCGGCATTCTCGCCGTCATCTTTGGGTTGCTCTGGTGGAAAGGCCAGATCCAGCGTTTTTCCGCTTACTGGCGGCAGACGACGGAGGAATTGAAGAAATGCACATGGCCGACGTGGGATGAACTCAAGGGTTCAACCGTGGTGGTCATGGTTGCGATTCTTTTGCTCGGATTGTTCACCTTCGTGGTGGATCAAATCCTGTTTCACCTGTTCAAAATCATTTAAGCGATCATGAAACCCCAGTGGTTCGTCATTCATACGCTTTCCGGCCAGGAGCAAAAGGTCAAGGACAGCATCGAGAAACGCATCAAGACCGAGGAGATGCAGGACTTCATCCAGGAAGTCCTCGTCCCGATGGAAAAGGTTGTGGAGGTCCGCAACCAGAAGAAAACGATCACGACGCGCAAGTTGCATCCGGGCTATGTTTACATCCAGATGATTTTGCTGGATGAAAACAAGCGCGTGATCCCGAAGCCGTTTTATTTCATCAAGGAAACGCAGGGGGCGATTGGTTTTGTGGGCGGGGAGCATCCGCACACGGCGACTGATGAGGAGATGGAAACCATCAAGACGGTGGTCTCCGCCTCGGAAGAAACCGAGCGTCCGAAGGTCGCGTTCAACGTGGGCGAGACCATCAAGATCAACAACGGGCCGTTCCTCAATTTCAGCGGGGTGATCGAGGAAGTTGACCCGGATCGCGGCAAATTGAAGGTCACGGTGAACATTTTCGGGCGCAATACGCCGGTTGAACTTGAGTATTGGCAGGTGGAAAAGGCCTGATATAATCGCAATCCTGCTTGTGCCGGAAACGGCGGCGGGGCGATTAAGATTAAGATTAAGATTAAGACAAAGATTAAGAACTGAAGATTTTGTATGGCAAAGAAAGTAACAGGCATCATCAAATTGCAGATTCCGGCCGGGCAAGCGAACCCGGCCCCGCCCGTTGGTCCCGCGCTCGGTCAGCACGGCGTGAACATCATGGGCTTCTGCAAAGAATTTAACGCCGCCACCAAAGGTGACGCGGGGCTCGTGATTCCCGTGGTCATCACGGTGTATCAGGACAAGTCTTTCACCTTCATCACCAAGTCGCCGCCCGCGTCCATCCTGCTCAAGAAGGCCGCCGGGATCACCGCCGGCTCCAAAGTGCCGAACAAGGACAAGGTCGGCAAGGTCACCCGCAAGCAGGTCATGGACATCGTCAAGATGAAGAAGAACGACATGAATGCGACGACGGATGAAGCCGCGTTCCGCGTCGTCTCCGGTACCGCCCGCAGCATGGGCATCGAAGTTGTCGGTTAACAAACAAACGCGGGAGAGCTTCACCGCTCGCATGCACCGCTCATAACAATGCCAAGCAAACGATACAAAAAAGCCCTCGAAGTAGTGGACGCCACCAAGGCGTATGCGCTCAAGGACGCCGTCGGCGTTCTGGCGAAGTTTCCCAAAGCAAAATTTAACGAGACGGTTGATCTCGCGTTCCGCCTCGGCGTGGACCCGAAGCAATCGGATCAGATGGTGCGCGGCACTGTTCCGCTTCCGCACGGCAGCGGCAAAGTGGTTCGCGTCCTCGTGTTCGCCAAAGGCGCGGCGGCGGATGCCGCCAAAGCGGCGGGCGCGGAGTTCGTCGGGTTTGAGGACATGATCGCGAAGTGTGTCAGTGGCTGGACGGATTTCGACGTCGCGGTGGCTACGCCCGAAGCGATGGTGGAAGTCCGTAAGCTTGGCAAGGTGCTCGGACCGCGGGGTCTGATGCCGAATCCGAAGACTGGCACGGTGACCGACGACACGGCGAAAGCGGTGAAGGAAGTCAAAGCGGGTCGCGTTGAGTTCAAGGTGGACAAAGCCGCAAACATCCACGTCGCCGTCGGTAAAGCGAATTTCACTCCGGCGCAGATCGAAGAAAACGCCCGCGCGGTCATTGATGCCGTCGCGAAGGCCAAGCCCGGCAGCTTGAAGGGTGCGTATATGCAGAGCTGCACCATTTCTGCCACGATGAGTCCCGGGGTCCGGGTGGACATCCGTGAGTTCGGTGCCAACTAACATTTCAACCTATTTGATTCCATGCGTGTAGAAAAACAGATCCTGACCAAGGAATACATTGGTCGCTTGAACGGCTCGCCGTTCTTCATCGTCGTCGGCTATCAAGGTCTGAAGGTTGATCAGCTCACGACGCTCCGCAAAAGTCTGAACAAGACCAGCGCGGAAGTTCACGTCGTCAAGAACTCCATCTTCCGCATCGCCGCCAAAGAAGCGGGGGTGGCCGATTTGAACGGCGCGCTCACCGGCCAGATCGCGGTCGTCACCGGCCAGAAGGATATCTCCGCCGCCGCCAAGGCGCTGAAGACGTTCGCCACCGACAACGACAAGCTGAAGATCAAGTTCGGTTACCTGGACAATGCCCGGATGGAAGCCGCGGACATCCTGACGCTGGCGGATTTGCCGAGCATCGAAGTGTTGCGCAGCAAGATCCTGGGCGTCATCAACGCGCCGGCGCAAAAGCTCGTCACGTTGCTCAACACGCCGGCCACGCAACTGGCCCGCGTCATCAAGGCGAAGTCCGAACAGGCCGCCGCTTAAGCCCGAAAACAATTTCCCGCCGGTTAGCCATCGGCGGGATTCAACAAACCACAACAGTAAATCGTCGGTTCACGGCCGTGAACTCAAACCATCTGTGGCTCGGATGACGACGAGACGACAGAAAGCAAAGTAAAGTTATGGCAGACATCGCAAACATCGTAGAAGAGTTGAGCAAGTTGACGGTCATCGAAGCCGCCGACCTGGTCAAGAAACTGGAAGAGAAGTGGGGCGTTACCGCCGCCGCTCCGGTCGCCGTCGCCGCCGCTGGGGCTGCCGCCGGTGCCGCCGCTCCCGCTGCCGCCGCGAAGGACACGTTCGACGTGATCATCGCTTCGGTTCCGGCGGACAAGAAGATTGCCGTCATCAAGGCAGTTCGCGAAGTGAAGGCCGGTCTGGGCCTCGCGGAAGCCAAGGCCCTCGTGGAAGGTGCGCCGAAGCCGATTCTGGAAGGCGCCAACAAGGCCGACACCGACGCCGCCAAGAAGAAGCTCGAAGAAGCGGGCGCGAAGGTTGAGGTCAAGTAATACACGGGCCGATTCGCCGGGGCGACGTCTGAAAAGGGCGTCGCCCCGCTTTCGCCCCGACGCAGATTTGTTCTTTAGTTGTAATACAAGCAGGATTCCGACAAACCCCGGAGTCCGTCAGTTCGGCAAGTTCGCGATCGAACGTCGCGGCCTTGCCTTGTGTCGTTGAATAGAAAACCGTCTGACCACATTGGTCAGACAGCAGAAAAGGTCCAAATGCCATCGCGAGCCACTGAACGTGTCAATTTCGGCAAGATCAAAGAGATCATCGCCCCGCCGAACTTGATCGAACTCCAAACCAGTTCCTACAAAGAATTTCTCCAGGCGGAGATCCCGCAATCCAAGCGCAAGAATCTTGGGATGCAGGCGGTCTTCACCGAAGTTTTCCCCATCGAAAGTTACGATGGCAAAGTGGTGCTCGATTTCCATTCCTATGAAATCGGCGAGCCGAAGGTGGACTGGCTGGAGTGCTTGCGTGAAGGCCTGACCTACGGCGCGCCGCTCTACGTCACGTTCCTGCTCAAGGACGAGAAGGGCAGCAAGGAAGAAAAAGTGTTCATGGGCGAACTGCCGCTGATGACGCCGCAAGGCACGTTCGTCATCAATGGCGCCGAACGCGTCATCGTTTCGCAGTTGCATCGCTCACCGGGCATCGCGTTTGAAGCGACCCAGCATCCGAACGGCAAGACGCTCCACAGCTTCCGCGTCATCCCGGATCGTGGTTCCTGGTATGAAGCGCAGTTCGACACGAGCGATCTGCTCTACGTTTATCTCGACCGTAAGAAACGCCGCCGGAAATTTTTGACGACGACGTTGTTCCGCGCCCTCGCGTTCCTTGATGGCGACGGGGAAAAATCCTCCAAGAAGGACGCGGACAAGCATCGCGGCACGGACGAGGAAATTCTCAAGCTGTTCTACGGCGTTGAAGATCTCACGATCAAGGAAGCCGAGAAGCTTGATGATCTGCAGAACAAGGTTTTGATCCAGGATGCCACGGACGAAGAGAAGGGTCTCGTCGTTGCGCGCGCGTTCGAGCCGCTGTCCAAGGCGGTCATCAAGCAGATCGCCGAACTCGGGGTGAAGCACATCAAGGTGGTGGATACCTCGGCGGACGAGGGCATCATCATCAAGTGTATGAAGAAGGATCCGGCCAAGAACGAGGAAGAGGCGTTGAAGGATATTTATCGCCGCCTCCGGCCTGGAGATCCGCCCACCGCGGCGAACGCCAAGGCGCTCATCAAACGGTTATTCTTTGACGCCAAGCGTTATGACCTCGGTCGCGTTGGTCGTTACAAGATCAACCAGAAGCTCACGCTCTCGAACAAGAATGAATCGCGCATTTTGACCAAGGAAGACCTGGTCGAGGCGACGAAGTATTTGCTCAAGCTCAAGAAGGGTGAAGGCTCGCTGGATGACATTGATCACTTGGGCAGCCGCCGCATCCGCACGGTGGGTGAATTGCTCGCCAACCAGTGCCGCGTCGGTCTGGCTCGCACCGAACGTCTCGTCAAGGAACGCATGACGTTGTTCGATCAAAGCGTCGAACAGATGACGCCCCAGAAGCTCATCAATCCGAAAGCGCTCAGTGCGGTGATCCGCGACTTCTTTGGTCGCTCACAACTGAGCCAGTTCATGGACCAGATCAATCCGTTGGCAGAGTTGACGCACAAGCGTCGTCTGTCTGCGCTCGGACCAGGGGGTCTTTCCCGTGATCGGGCTGGCTTTGAAGTTCGTGACGTGCATCCGTCGCACTATGGTCGGATCTGCCCGGTGGAAACGCCGGAAGGTCCGAACATCGGTTTGATCGCGTCGCTCGCGACGTTTGCGCGCATCAATGATTTCGGCTTCCTCGAGACGCCGTATCGCAAAGTGGAAAACGGTCGCGTGACCGGGCACCTCGATTACCTCACGGCCGACCGCGAGGAGCAGTATATCGTGGCCCAGGCCAATGCGCCGATTGATGACAAGGGTCATTTCACCGTGGATCGCGTTTCCTGCCGCTGCCGGGGCGACTTTATTGACGTCGAGCCGGGCAAGGTGGACTACATGGACGTTTCGCCGAAGCAGCTCGTCTCGATTGCTGCGTCGCTGATTCCGTTCTTGGAACATGATGACGCGAACCGCGCGTTGATGGGTTCCAACATGCAACGCCAGGCCGTGCCGTTGCTCATCACCGAAGCGCCGTTCGTGGCGACCGGCATCGAAGACCGTGTGGCGCGGGATTCACGTGCGGTTGTGGTCGCCGAAGAAGCCGGCAAGGTGGCGTCCATCACGGGCAGCCAGATCATCATCACGCCGAGCGGCGAATTGCCCGACGGCAAGAAGAAGATCAAGCACGACCCGGACAAAAACGTTTGGGTTTACGAGATCCGCAAGTTCATGCGCTCAAACGCGGCGACTTGCATCAACCAGAAGATTCTCGTTCACAAGGGCGAACACATCAAAAAGGGCCAGGTCCTCGCGGACGGTCCTTGCACGCAGAATGGTGAGCTGGCACTCGGCCGCAATGCGCTCGTGGCGTTCATGCCTTGGAACGGGTACAACTTCGAGGACGCGATCCTCATCAGCCGCAAGATCGTCAAGGACGACATCTTCACGAGCATCCACATTGACGAGTTTGAAGTGGCCGCCCGCGATACGAAGCTCGGACCGGAAGAAATCACGCGCGACATCCCGAATCTCGGCGAAGAAGCGTTGAAGAACCTCGGACCGGACGGCGTCATCCGCGTCGGCGCGGAAGTGAAGCCGGGCGACATTCTCGTCGGCAAGATCACGCCGAAGTCGGAAACCGAACTCGCGCCGGAAGAACGTTTGCTCCGCGCCATCTTCGGTGAAAAGGCCGCGGACGTAAAAGACACGTCGCTCAAAGTTCCGTCCGGCACTTACGGCATCGTCATGGATGTCAAAGTATCCGCGAAGAAGGACGGCGAACGCAAAGAGACGGCGACCGAAGGCAAGCGCCAGCTCAAGCAGATCGAAGAAGAGCACGGCAAAAAGACCGAGGAACTGCGCGATCAGTTGACGGAAGCGTTGAGCAACATTTTGCTCGGCGAAAAGATTCCGCTCGACGTCGTGAACAGTGAAACCGGTGAGATCATCATTCCGGCGAACCGCAAGATCACGAAGACGCTCTTGCGCAAGCTCGCGGAAGTCTATGACCGCATCGAAATTGATCCGTCGCCGATCCGCAACAAGATCAACGAGATCATCGGCAGCTTCAAAAAGAAGTTTGACGACATCCAGATGCAGTTCGACGAAGAAGCCGAACGCGCGGAAGCCGGGGAAGGCACCGACAGCGGCATCGTGAAATCCGTGAAGGTCTATATTGCCTCGAAGCGCAAGCTCTCGGTCGGTGACAAGATGGCCGGTCGTCACGGGAACAAGGGCGTGGTTGCCAAGATCGTCGCCGAAGAAGACATGCCGCATCTCGCGGATGGAACTCCGGTGGAGATCGTGTTGAACCCGCTGGGCGTGCCTTCGCGTATGAACGTCGGTCAGGTGTTGGAAACTCACTTGGGCTGGGCGGCGAAGATCCTCGGCATGAAGTTCGCGACGCCGGTGTTCGACGGCATCAAAGAGAAGCAGATCCGGAAGTATCTCGAGGACGCGGGCAAGATTCAGACCGACAAGAGCGAAGTGGTGCTCATCGGTGAGAACGGCAAGACGCATCTCTATGACGGTCGCACCGGGGATCGGTTCGATCAGGAAGTGGTCGTCGGCTACATCTACATGATGAAGCTGGGTCACTTGGTGGCGGACAAGATTCACGCCCGCGCCGTCGGACCGTACTCGCTCGTCACCCAGCAGCCGCTGGGCGGCAAGGCGCAATACGGCGGTCAGCGCTTCGGCGAAATGGAAGTGTGGGCGATGGAAGCCTACGGCGCGGCGTACACGTTGCAGGAACTCCTGACCGTGAAGTCCGACGACGTGCAGGGCCGCACGCGCATCTATGAGAGCATCGTCAAGGGTGACAATGCGCTCGAAGCTGGCATCCCGGAATCGTTCAACGTTCTCGTCAAGGAAATGCAATCCTTGGGTCTGGACGTCAAGGTCGGTTACACCAACCCGGTGGATCAACCGCAGGAAAATGCCGCGGCGGCACTTGCGGCTGTCAACTAAATCATTTAACGACCGCTGAAAGAATTAAGCGTATGACCAGTCCTCAACAAAGCGCCCGTGAACTGCTCGGCCTCGACAAAGTCAACCAGGTTGACTACATCGGGATCACCGTGGCTTCTCCCGACGCGATTCGCTCCTGGTCCAAGGGCGAAGTCAAGAATCCCGAAACCATCAACTACCGCACGTTCAAGCCCGAAAAAGGCGGCTTGTTCTGCGAACGCATCTTCGGTCCTGTGAAGGACTGGGAGTGTTCGTGCGGCAAGTATAAACGCATCAAGCATCGCGGCGTCGTCTGTGATCGCTGCGGCGTGGAAGTGACCTTGGCTCGCGTTCGTCGTGAGCGCATGGGTCACATCGAGCTCGCCGTGCCGACGTGCCACATCTGGTTCTTCAAGTGCATGCCGTCCCGCATCGGGCTCGCGCTCGACATGACCGCGCGCCACTTGGAACGCGTCATCTATTACGAAGATTACCTCGTGATTGATCCGGGCAACACGCCGCTCAAGCAGAATCAATTGCTCAGCGAGCATGAATTCCGCGAAGCGAAGGAAACCTACGGTGCGGAAGCGTTCGTCGCCAAGATGGGCGCGGAAGCTGTGCGCGAAGCCCTCGCCAAGGTGGACCTGATGAAACAGGTGGACGAGTTGCAGATCGGCATGACCGAAACCAAGAGCAAGCAGATCCGCAAGAAGATCGCCAAGCGCATCAAGCTGCTCCAGGGTTTGCATTCGTCGAAGAGCCGTCCGGAATGGATGATCCTCACGGTGCTGCCGGTGATTCCGCCGGACTTGCGTCCGCTCGTTCCGCTCGAAGGCGGTCGCTTTGCGACTTCCGACTTGAACGATCTCTATCGTCGCGTCATCAACCGGAACAACCGGTTGAAGAATCTGCTCTCGCTCAAGACGCCGGAAGTCATCATCCGGAACGAAAAGCGCATGTTGCAGGAAGCCGTGGACGCGTTGTTTGATAACGGTCGTCACGGTCGCGCCGTCACTGGGGCGGGCAATCGCGCCTTGAAATCTTTGAGCGACATGCTCAAGGGTAAGTCCGGTCGCTTCCGGCAGAACTTGCTCGGTAAGCGCGTGGACTATTCGGGCCGTTCCGTCATCGTCATCGGTCCGGAACTCAAGCTCAACCAGTGCGGTCTGCCGAAGAAGATGGCGCTCGTGTTGTTCGAGCCGTTCATCATCCGTCGTTTGAAGGAACTCGGTTACGTCCACACCGTTCGTAGCGCGAAGAAGATGATCGAACGTCAGACCACCGAGGTTTGGGACATTCTCGAAGAAGTCACGAAGGGTCACCCGGTTCTCTTGAACCGCGCCCCGACGCTGCACCGTTTGTCCGTGCAGGCATTCGAACCGCAGCTCATCGAAGGCGAAGCGATCCGCATTCACCCGCTTGTTTGTACCGCTTACAACGCGGACTTCGACGGTGACCAGATGGCGGTGCATGTGCCGTTGTCGGTCGAAGCGCAGATGGAAGCTCGGCTCCTCATGATGGCGACGAACAACATCTTCTCGCCCTCCTCCGGCAAGCCGATCATCACGCCCACGCAGGACATCACGCTGGGTTGCTATTACCTCACCGCCGAACCGCGCAAGGCACTGCCGGCAAACGTCGGTGATCTGCCGCTGTTCGGTTCCCGCGACGAAGTCAACTTCGCGTTCGACGATGGTGCGGTGAAGACGCACGATCGCATCCGCATCGCGAATCCTGACTTCGGCAAGGACACCGTTTACGGCGACAAGAAGAGCAAGGTCGTTGTGACCACCGTTGGCCGCGTCCAATTCAGCGAAATCTGGCCCGCCGAACTCGGTCTTTACAACAAGGCAGCCGGCAAGAGTCAGCTCGGCGATCTCATCTGGCGCTGTTACAAGAACTGCGGCCACGAGAAGACCGTCATCATGCTCGACAAGCTCAAGGAATTGGGCTTCCGCGAAGCGACCAAGTCCGGTTGCTCCATCGGCATTGACGACATGATCATTCCGAAGGAGAAGGAACATGAGATCAATCTCGCCTTCGACCAGATCAAGGAAGTCGAGAAGCAACATCGCAAGGGTATCATCACCTCCGGCGAGCGTTACAACAAGATCGTGGACATCTGGACGCACGCGACCGATCAGATCGCGAACGTCATGTTCAAGACGCTCGAGCAGAACCAGGGCAAGAAGGAGTTCAACCCGGTTTACCTCATGGTGGACTCCGGCGCTCGTGGTAACCGTCAACAGGTCCGTCAGCTCGCTGGCGTCCGTGGTTTGATGGCCAAGCCGAGCGGCGACATCATCGAGAAACCGATTCTCGCGAACTTCCGTGAAGGTCTCACGGTGCTCGAATACTTCATCTCGACGCACGGTGCGCGTAAGGGTCTTGCCGACACGGCGCTCAAGACCGCTGACTCGGGTTACATGACCCGCAAGCTCGTTGACGTGGCTCAAGACGTGATCATCCGTGAGGAAGATTGCGGCACGAGCAACGGCATCTGGGTGCAGGCGATTTACGAAGGTGAAGATGAAGTCGTCAAGATCAGCGACCGCGTCAATGGTCGTTGCGTTTGCGAAGACATCCCGAATCCTTCCGCCCCGAAGGAATTTCTCATCCGCGCCGGCGAAGAGTTCGACGAGATCAAGGCCAAGAACGTGGATTCTGCCGGCTTGGAGAAGGTCAAGATCCGCTCCGTGCTCACGTGCGAAAGCAAACAGGGCGTCTGCGCCTCGTGCTACGGCCGCAACCTCGCGACCGGCCTCAAGGTCAAGCTCGGTGAAGCGGTCGGCATCATCGCCGCCCAGTCCATCGGCGAACCCGGCACGCAGCTCACGATGCGTACGTTCCACATCGGTGGTACGGCTGCCGCGCAATTCAAGATCCCGCAGATCAAGGCCAAGTTCGAAGGCACGATCCGTTACAACGAGCTCCGCCTCGTCCGGCTCGAAGACGGCAGCAACATCGTTCTGAACAAGAACGGTTCTGTCGCCATCGTGGCAGACGACGGGCGCGAATTGGAAAATCACACGGTGGTCATCGGCGCGGTCATCTCTGTGGCTGACGGCGGCAAAGTGAAGAAGGGTGAAACCTTCATCCAATGGGATCCGTACAACGTGCCGATTCTCTCCGAGAAGGCGGGTCACGTGAAATTCCATGACATCATCGAAGGTGTGACGATGAAACAGGAAGTGGACGATGCCACGCAGCAGGAAGCCATGGTCGTCATTGACCACAAGGAAGACCTGCATCCGACAATCATCATCGCGGACGACAAGGGGGAAGAACTCGGTCGTTACTCGATTCCGTCCGGCGCGCACATCGTCGTCAACGAAGGCGACAAGATCGTCGCCGGCACGTTGATGGCCAAGACGCCGCGTAAGCAATCGAAGACGAAGGACATCACCGGCGGTCTGCCGCGGGTGGCCGAGTTGTTCGAAGCCCGCCGTCCGAAGGACGCGTCCGAGATCTCCAAGATCGACGGCGTGGTGGACTTCGGTGCGAGCGTCCGCGGCAAGCGTTGTGTGCTCATCAAGGACCCGGTAACGGCCCTCGAAGAGGAACATCTCATCGCCATCGGCAAGCACGTCATCGTGTTCAAGGGCGACTTCGTGAAGAAAGGTCAGCAGTTGACCGAAGGTCCGATGGACCCGCACGAAATCCTCGACGTCTGCGGCCCACAGGAATTGCAGGAACACCTGGTCAACGAAGTGCAGGAGGTTTATCGCCTCCAGGGTGTGACGATCAACGACAAGCACATCGAGATCATCGTGCGCCAGATGTTGCGCAAGGTTCGCATCACCGAACCGGGCGACACCTCGTTCCTCTGGGGCGAACAGATTGACAAGATGGAATTCGAAGGTGAAAACGAGCGCGTCGAGAAGATGGGTGGCAAACCCGCCGAAGCTTCTCCGGTGCTGCTCGGCATCACCAAGGCCTCGCTGGAAACGGAATCGTTCCTCAGCGCCGCGAGTTTCCAGGACACCACGCGGGTCCTCACCGAAGCCGCCACGCGCTCGAAGATTGACTCGCTCCGCGGGTTCAAGGAAAACGTCATCATGGGTCACATCATCCCGGCGGGCTCGGGCTTTGATCATCATCGCAAGATTGAGATCCATCCGCTCGTCGAGATCATTGAAGACGAACCCGCGCCGGAAGAACCGATGGCGGAACCGAATCCGCTCATGGCGTAACGGAATAATTCACACGAAGGCGTTCTCTGCAAAGGGAACGCCTTTTTTGTTCAGGCGGTCTGAGACGAAACAATCGCGGTGATTGAACAGGAGGCAACGGAGCGAATGGAGGGGGAATTCAGGTTTCAATCAATCTCTGTTTGCTCTGTTTCCTCCTGTAAATCTTTCAGTTGGCCCGGACGCGGTAGAAACGCTGCGGGCTGTTCGTCGCTTGCTGGTCCGTGAAGGTAAACACGCCGCCGGAGAACTTGCCGGTGGAAATGTTCGACCAACTGCCGATCGGCAGCGCTGGATTTGCCGTGGTGACAATGCGATTGGTTGCTCCCCGCCGACCCGTGCCCGCGAGTTGCACCTGGCCATCCAGCATCCGAGCGATGCCAGTGAACTTTGGCGGCACGGCGTTCGCCTCGTCCAAAGTGAAGACGGCGGGTGATTGATAAATGCGGTTCACAGTTGCCGTTGGCATGCCGGCTGGCCCGAGCGTTCCGGTCCATGGTGCAAACCACGCCCACCACACGCCGAAGCGTTGCATCTTCTCGATGTCGGGCACGCCGCCGAATTCCGTCAGTGCGAGCAGTTTCTTTCCATTGAACCGCGCCAGCAATGCCTGCCACTTGCCGCTGAGCGCATCGCTCGGGTCGGTGGGATAGGCATCCACGCCCACAACATCCACGACGTCATCGCCCGGATACCACGCCGGGTCTTCGCTCGTGAGCACCCAGATGAGATTGTGCAGGCCGTGATAAACCGTGAGTCGCTGATAGAGCAGCCGCCACAGTTGCTTGAACGGCTCCGGGCCCTTCGCGCCCCACCAGAACCAGCCGCCTTCGGACTCGTGCAACGGCCGCCACAGCACGGGAATGTTGTTGGTCGAAAACTTTTTCAACTGCGCGGCGATGGCGTCAATGTCCCGCAACACCATCGCGTATTCGGTGGAGTTGGTGTTTGCCAGCGCGGCGGCGATGTCGAACGTGGTGGCGTAGGTGTAAAAGCCCCGCCACCACTCGTAGTCAACCGTGTTGATCAGATTGGTCGGCGCATTCCAGTGCCAGCACAGCGCCTGCACCTGCCCGAAGCGTTCCTCGGCGATCATGCGCTCGGTGTAATTCGCGGGCATTCCTGCGTATTGAACCCGGGTGGGTGAGTATTCGATCAGGTCGCCCGAGATGATCAGCGGCTTGCGGCCCGAGGTGTTCAGCACGTAAATCGCGTCGTTGGTTTCGTGTTGCCCTGACCAGGTGATCTGGCCGTAATCCGCCACGAGGTCTTGCATCAACATCCGCGCGGCAAAGGTGGCATTGGGATCCACGAGCGTGGCCGGTACGGCGAGCGGTGGCGGTGGCGCATTGGTGGCAATGAGATCCGCGCGATCAATCTCGTAATAATTCCAGCCGCCGCCGATCTCGAGCGTATTGTTGCCGTTGGTGAGTTCCACCAACCCGGCATCGAACGTCGCGAACGACGTGCTTTGCGGAAACATGCCGGACGACGTCGCCCCGTTCAGCTTGGCATCAAAACCCTTCTCACCATACTGCGAGCGAAAGCGGAGGCGCAGTTGATAAAGTCCATTCGTGGCATTGAACGTCCAACGTACGGAATCGCCAGTGTTGTCGAAGCTCGTGACGTAACCTGAACCGGAATAACCCGCTGCTGCCGTGGTGACCGACGTCCCGGTCAATGTGCCATTCTCGGCTTCCAATGCGATGTTGGCCGCGCGGGCGTTCAGCGCCATGGCGAAGGCCAGAGTGATTGCGGCAATTGTGGGTTTCGATATCAATGCTTCGGGACAAACTACCACACGTCATGCCTCCCGCCACGTCAGTAAAATTGACCTCAGCACCGGAGGCAGGTTGAACAGGAGGTAACAGAGCGAACGGAGGTGAACTGAAACTGGCCGGGGGGATATTTCTGTGACGCTGCTGAGTCGCAATGCGTTTTACAAGGAAATTGAAAAAGCATTCAAGAAGGTCTGACTTCTGCCCAGCGCACTCGGCGTTAAGCAGCGATTTGAAAGCGGTAGTAAGCGAGCTACATTTACGGCCCTCGTTTCTTTCCTTTCCTCGCCTTAATCATCGTCCTACGCTTCCCGATTAGTTGAGTCCAAGAATTTGCTATCATGAGCAAAGAATTCATCCGCATCGGCGGGGCGGGTCAGAGGTCGCGCAAGAGGCGTTCGTATTCGTCGTGATTGCCAATCCAGAACCATAGGTAAGTACCGTCATCGAAAGTTGCCAACGCGCGAAACCCTGAACCGGCGCGCACCGCCCAGAGATCGCTTTTGATGCGTTTGAAGCCGAGAGATTTCAGCGTGGGTTGTTTCTGCCAGAGGAGAAAATTCTTGCGCGCAATTTTTTGAACCGGCAGGGGCAGTTGGTTGAAGCAGGTCCAGAATTCCGGGAGCGCGGCAGATTTCACGGGAAGGCCGATGATTTGCCCGCGCGATGGCCGGACTTGGCTTTCTTGATGAGGGAATCAAGCTTGCCAGTTTTGGCGTCGGCGGCGATCTGTTTGTCCCAAAGTTCCTCGCGGTATTCCTGCAACCAGTCGGCAACAGCATGAACGTCTTTCGGATCAAGCCGGGTGATCGCGGATTCAATGTCTTTTACCGTGCTCATAACGGTTTGACTCTGCCTCGTCCTTCCCGCGATGTCAAAACTGGATTGACAACTTTTCTTTCCTTTCCTCGCTTGGACTGTCGTCCTACGCTGCTGGATTAGTTGAGTCCAGGAATTCGTTATCATGAGCAAAGAATTCATCCGCATCGGCGGGGCGCGGGAGCATAATCTCAAGAATCTCACGCTCGAAATTCCGCGCGACAAGCTGGTGGTCATCACCGGCCTGAGCGGCAGCGGCAAGTCGTCCCTCGCGTTCGACACGATTTACGCCGAAGGCCAGCGCAAATACGTGGAGAGTCTTTCCGCCTACGCCCGGCAGTTCCTCGATCAGATGCAGAAGCCGGAGGTGGATTACATCGAGGGCCTCTCACCGGCCATCGCCATCGAGCAGCGCACGAGCGGCATGAATCCGCGCTCGACGGTCGCCACCACGACGGAGATTTACGATTACCTGCGGTTGCTCTACGCGCATGTCGGCCAGGCGCATTGTCCGGACACGGGCGAACCCATCGTGGCGCAGACCACCAGCGACATCGTGGACAAAATCCTCGCGTTGCCGGAGCGGACCAAGGTGATGTTGCTCGCGCCGGTGGTAAGCAAACAGAAGGGGGAGTTCCGCGATGTGATCGAGCGGTTGCAGCGGGAAGGATTTGTTCGCGCGCGGGTGGACGGCGAGTTGGTGGAACTTACCGACCCGAATGTGCGCGTGCGATTGGATGCGAAGCAATCACACACCATCGAGGCCGTGGTGGACCGGCTGGTGATGGAGGAGAAGGTGCGGGTGCGGTTGCAGGATTCGGTGGAGACGGCGTTGCGCTGGGGGCAGGGGGTGATCGTGACGCTGCACCAATTGCCTGAAGGTAGGGCGGGCAGTCCTCTGCCCGCCGGTCGTGGCAAAACAAGTGACGGCGCGCACGGAGTGACGCGCCCTACCAGTGAAGCGTGGATCGAGACGTTGCATTCGAACCGGATGTATTCACCGGGCACGGGGAAGAGTTACGAGAAGCCGACGCCGAAACATTTTTCGTTCAACTCGCCGAACGGCGCGTGTCCGGTCTGTCACGGCCTCGGGCAGAAGATGATTTTTGATGAGGAGCTTGTCGTGCCGGATGCGGATAAATCGCTGGAGTCGGGCGCAGTCTTGCCGTGGCGACGGGGCGGCAAGCGGATGATCGTTTATTACAAGGCGATGCTGAAGGCGATCGCGGGGCACTTCAATCAGAACCTGGAAGCGCCATACAAGAATCTGCCGGAGGACTTCAAGCGCGTGTTGATGCATGGCTCGGGCGAGACGGAGATCACGTTTCAATTCTGGCGTGCGGGTAAGGTGAGCACGGTAAAGCGTCCGTTCGAGGGCGTGTTGCCCAACATGGAGCGGCTTTATGCGGAGAGTGAAAGCGAGTTCACGCGCAACCGGCTCAAGGCGTTCATGAGTCCGCAGTTTTGTGATGCGTGCCAGGGGAAACGGCTGCGGCCGGAGATTTTGGCGGTCACTCTTGGCGGTATGGGAAAGCCCCTCACCCCGGCCCTCTCCCCTTCGGAAGGGGAGAGGGGGAATGGCAGTCAGCGTCAGCGTGAATCTAGCGGTGGTGAAAGTTTAGAGACGCGGAAAATAATTCCCCCTCACCCCGGGGGAGAGGGCCGGGGTGAGGGCGAGCGTGACAAGACCAGCAGCGGCGCGCACGGAGTGACGCGCCCTACCATACCTGGCCTTTCGATCATGGACGTCTGTCTGCTCTCGGTGGACAAGGCGGATGAGTTTTTTGCGGGTCTCAAGCTGACGGAGTTTCAGCTTAAGATCGCGGGTGAGGTCATCAAAGAGATTCGCGCGCGACTGGGTTTTCTCAAGAATGTCGGGCTCGGCTATCTCACGTTGAATCGGGAGAGCGGGTCGTTGTCAGGTGGGGAGGCGCAACGCATCCGGCTCGCGACGCAGATTGGTGCGGGGCTTGTGGGCGTGCTTTACATTCTGGACGAGCCGAGCATCGGGCTGCATCAGCGGGACAATGATCGGTTGCTCGAAACGCTGAAAGGCTTACGAAATCTCGGCAACTCGGTGCTCGTGGTGGAGCACGACGCGGACACGATCTGCGCGGCGGATTACATTCTCGACCTTGGGCCGGGTGCGGGCGTGCATGGCGGCGAGGTGGTGGCGTCGGGTTCGTTAGAACAGATCAAGGCGAACAAACGGTCGCTCACAGGACGGTATCTGACTGGCGAGTTGACCATTCCGTTGCCGAAGGAACGCAAGAAGCCGTCGCCGGATCGCGGGTCAATTGAGATCATCGGCGCGAGCGAGAACAATCTGAAGAACGTCAATGCGCGCATTCCCATCGGGTTGTTCACGTGTGTGACGGGCGTGAGCGGCTCGGGCAAGAGTACGTTGGTGGACGATACATTACGGCGCGCGCTGATGCGGAAGTTTTACGGGTCGAAGGAACGGCCGGGCGCGCACAAGGAGATCAAGAACTACGAGGGCTTGGAGAAGATTGTGGTGATTGATCAGACGGCGATCGGGCGGACGCCGCGCTCGAACCCGGCGACTTACACCGGGATGTTTAATGCGATCCGCGACCTGTTCGCGAAGCTGCCGGCGGCGAAGGTGCGCGGGTACGAGTCCGGGCGGTTCAGTTTCAACGTGAAGGGCGGGCGTTGCGAGAAATGTCAGGGCGACGGTCTCATCAAGATCGAGATGAGCTTCCTGCCGCCGGTCTATGTGACGTGCGAGAACTGCAACGGCAAGCGTTACAATCGCGAGACGTTGGAGATTGCTTACAAGGGGCTGAACATTTCTGATGTGCTCAACTTGACCGTGGACGAGGCGGTAAGTTTTTTTCGCGCCGTGCCGCAGATTTACGATCCGTGTCTGACGCTGGCGGAAGTGGGCTTGGGTTACATCCATCTCGGTCAATCGGGGACAACCCTCAGCGGCGGCGAGGCGCAACGCATCAAGCTGGCGGCGGAACTCAGTCGCAAGCAGACGGGGCGCACGCTCTACATTCTGGACGAGCCGACGACGGGGTTGCATTTCCACGACGTGGCGAAGTTGCTGGAGGTTCTTTTCAAACTGCGCGCGTCAGGCAATACATTGCTTGTCATTGAACACAACCTCGATGTGATCAAGACGGCGGATTGGGTCATTGATCTTGGGCCGGAGGGCGGCGAGGGCGGCGGGCAGGTGGTGGTGCAGGGGACGCCGGAGCAAGTGGTGGCGTGTCCGCAAAGTCAGACGGGCAAATATTTGAAGTCGGTGTTGTAAAAGCTCCAAACACCAAGCCCCAACCTCCAGAGAAGCGCAAAATCGCAAGCGCCAAATGTCGCGCGCCCCGGGTTTGACGTTTGGAGCTTGGTGTTTCTCTGGTGCTTCCCCCCCGGATTTCATTCTTTCCGCATGGGTTGGAAGTCGGTTAAGTTTTTCGCGATGACGAAGCTGCGTATCCTGATTTTGTTCCTGTTGCTGGCGCTGGCCGGCGGCCGGGCGGAGGCGGCTTTGTTCGGCGGTGGCGAGAAGAAGGCTTACGATGCGGCGTATCAGTCGTTTCAATTCCGCATGTGGGAGCGCGCGGCGGTGGAACTGGCGGGATTCGCCAAGGATTATCCCAAGTCAGAAAAGATTCCGCAGGTCATCGCGTGGCAGGCCGAGGCGTTGTATCGGCAGGATAAATTCGATGCCGTGGTGGCGCTGCTCCAACCGCAGTTGACCAATGCGGGCACTTTGGAGGACCAATATCTTTATTGGATCGCCAGCGCCCAGATGGCGCGGACGAATCATGCCGAGGCGGCGGCGCTGTTCGGGAAACTCGCGCGGGAGCATCCGTCGTCGGGCCGGCGGCTCGATGCGGCCGTGGGGGAAGCGGCGGCGCAGTTCAAGCTGTCCGAGTGGGCGCAGGTGACGAATCTGCTGCGCCGGGCCGACGGAGCGTTCCGGCAGGCGTTGCTGGGGGTGACCAACAGCGAAACAGTTGCGCGCGGCTATCTCTTGCTGGCCGAATCACAACTGGCGCTGGGAAATTATCCGGATGCGGAAGCCGCATTGACCAATAAACGGGTCACCGTGTTGACCGGGGAATTGGAATGGAAGCGGCGCGATCTGTTGTGCCAGGTGTTGGTGGCGCGGAAGGATTATGAGGCGGCGGCCCGGGAGAGCGCGGGATTGGTGGCGGCGGCGGAGAGCACGCATCAGATGGGGTTGATGGCGGACAGCGTGGTGTTCCGCGCGGACTTGCTGGAGCGGCTGGGGCAGCGGGATGAGGCGGTGGCGACATTGTGGCGGAATCTGACCAACGCGACGGTGGCCCAGCAGCGTCAGGCGTTGAGCCGCATCGTGTCCATCAAGGTCCAGCAAGGGCAGATTGTGGATGCGACGCAGACGTTGGAATCCTACCTGAGTCGCAACACCAATGCGCCGGCGGCGGATGTGGCGTGGTTGACCCTGGGCGAATTACATCTGAAGCAGCACGTTGGGCGGTTGGCCACCGACACGAATGAAGTGCCGGTGAACCATCTGGCGATGGCCACGAATTGTTTTCAACGGTTGCTCAAGGGATTCGCGGGCAGCACTTATCTGGGCAAGGCGCAGTTGAATCTGGGCTGGTGCTACTGGGTGGAAAGCAATTTTGTCGCGAGCGAAGCGGCCTTTGACGCGGCGGTGAAGCGCTTGCCGCTGTCGGAAGATCTGGCGGTCGCGCGGTTCAAACTGGCGGACGCGCAGTTCGTGCAATCGAACTACGTGGCGGCGCTGGAGAACTATCGCCGGGTCCTGCCACTCGCGATGAACTGGCCGGCGGTGGATGCGGCGCTGCGGACGCCGGCAAGTTATCAAATATTACGCGCGAGTCTGGCGCTCAAGAATGATGCGACCGGGACGAATCTGGTCACAGCAGAGGAGGCGTTGCGCAGCATTCTCGCCACGGACACGGGCAACACCGCCGCGGCGAGCAGTCTGTTGCTGGTGGGGCAGGCGTATGTGGACGCCCAGCAACCGGCGGAGGCGCGGCGGTTGTTTGACGATTTTATCACGCGGTTTCCGGAGTCGGAATTGCGACCGGAAGTGGCGCTATTGTCGGCGCGGATGCGGGAGGACGAAGGGGATTGGGCGGGCGTGGTGCTGTCCTATGAGGCGTGGTTGAACGATTTTCCGACCAACCAGTTGCGGGGGCAGGTGGAGTTCCGCCGGGCGCTGGCCACGGCGCGGAGCGGGGCGGAGACCAATGCGCTGGCTTTGTTCACCAATTATGTCGCGCAATTTCCCACGAACGACTGGGCACCGCGGGCGCAGTGGTGGGTGGCGGATTATCATTTCAACCGCGGAGCGTATGCCGAGGCGGAACTGCAATACAAACAGTTGTTCCAAAGTTGGAAGACCTCAGACCTCGCGTATCCAGCCCGGATGATGGCCGGCCGGGCGGCGGTGGCGTGGTCGAACTATGAGAATGCCACGAATCACTTCACGAGCCTTACCAGCGATCCCAAATGTCCGGTGCCGCTGCGGGTGCAGGCCTTGTTTGCGTACGGCGGTGTGACGATGCGGACCGTGGCGACGACGAACCGGTTCGATCTGATCGAGCAAGCGCGGCGGGTCTTCAATGTGATCGTGACGGACTACCCGACGAACGAACTGGTGGCCCAGGCGTGGGGCGAGATCGGGAATTGTTCGCTGCAACTTGGCGTGGTGGACGCAGCGAATTATGTCGTGGCTTCAAACGCCTACCAGCGCGTGGCGAGCTGGCCGGGGGCGAACGCGACGACGCGAAGCCAGGCTTTGGTGGGGTTGGCGATCGTGCTCGAAAAGCAGGCGCTGCTTCAGCCCGGGAGCGAGACGATGATCAATCTGCTGAAGCGGGCGCGGGATTATGATTGGGATGTTTATCGCGGCATCCACCTGACCGAAGGCGAATGGCCTGATGCTTACTGGCGAAAACGCGCGGGTGATGAAGCAGCCCGCTTGTCTGAAGCTCTGGGCGAATGGCCGCAGGCATTGGAGATGTATCGGGACATGGCCCGGTCAAAATTGAAGCCGGCGGACCAGTTGGAAAAGAAGATCGCCAACGTGGAAAAACAGCTTCGCTCCGAGCCGAAAAATAACTGAACGGAAGTTTGACAGGAGTGTGCCGGCTGTTAGTTTCAATTGTGGTGTAATGATGAATGTGTCCCCCAAAATCGAGAATGTCGTCGCCTTGACGACCGCAGCCGCCCAGGAGGTTCGGAGTCTGCTGGAACAACCGGACAACGCGGGCAAGATGTTCCGCGTCTATGTCGAGCAGGGCGGTTGCTCGGGCATGCAATACGGGATGATCTTCGACGAACAACGCGATGGCGATGTGGTGGGCGAGCAGCACGGCATTGCGGTGCTGGTGGACGCGTTCAGCGCCCAATATCTGCGGGACACCCAGGTGGATTTCAGTGATGCTTTGACCGGTGGTGGCTTCAAAATTTCCAATCCCAACGCCAAGCAAAGTTGCGGTTGCGGGAAATCTTTCCAGGCCTGACGGTTTCTCATACCAGGCTAAACAACACCGCCCCGTGTGATGCGGGGCGGTTTTTGCTTGGTCCACCGAGCGGCCCGGCATCACCTTCGCGCCAAGGCGCGCGAGTTCGCAGCATTCGTCGCGGGAGATTTTCTGAAATTTCTTCGCGGTCGGAACGAGGCGAGGGGCGGCGCTGTAAACGCCGTCCCTGTCCGTGTAAATCAGGCAGAGGTCCGCCTTCGCCGCCGTCGCGAGCGCGATTGGCCGTCAGGCGTGAGCCGCCACCCTGGCGAAGCGTTCTTCGGAGATGCGCAAGGCTTCCTGCATCTGAGTGCGCATTTGGATTTCGGCGCGGAGTTGATCATTGGCCACGACGAGTTCCTGGGTGCGTTCACGGACCAGACGGTCGAGGTCTTTCATCCACAAGCGCGATTGCAGCGCGAGCGCCCACTTCTTGCTGAGTGCGTGAGCGATCTGGAGCACCTCCACCGTCTCGAAGGGCTTTTTGAGGATCAGCAGATTGTCCGTGTGACCGAAACGCTGCATGAGGTCTTCCCACGTGTAATCCGAATACGCGGAGCAGAGGACCATCTGCAGGTCGGGGCAGATCTGCCAGATGCGCTCGATGGTTTCCACGCCATCCCAACCGGGCGGCATCCGGATATCCATGAACGCGAGCGCGAACGGATCATTCTCGGCCAGGGATTGCTCCACCAGTGCGAGGGCTTCCTGACCCTGAAACGCGGAGTCGAGGCGGAAGGTGACGCGTTCGATCGAGGCTTTCGGCTTCTCGAACAACGAGGCCTCGAAGTCTTGCAGATCGGCCGCAGCCTCGGCCGGCGTCGCGAGGATTTTTTGGAAATCCTGGTGAATGGCGGCGTTATCATCCACCAGCAAAAGGCGGGGGGCTTTGGTGAGGGGCGATGAATTGCTCATAAGTTAGGCGAGTTGTTGGGTTTATTTGGTCGGAGCGGGAGTGCGTTTGGTCGGAGCGTTGTTGCGTTTGAGTGGAAGTTCCAGCGTGAACGTTGCGCCCAAGCCGAGGCCTTCGCTTTGCACAGTCAGCGAGCCCCCGAGTTCGGTGGCGGCAATCGCGCCGCTGTGCAGGCCGAAGCCATGCCCATCGGGGCGCGTGGTGAAGCCGTGGCCAAAGACGCGCGTGATGTTCTCCGGAGCGATGCCGATGCCGTTGTCGGCGACCTGGATCTGCAGCCGGTCGGGGCTGACGGTGCGCGTGCGCACTGTCACGATCTTGTCATCGCGGTGCGACGAGCTGGCGGCGTATTTGGCGTTGCTGATGAGGTTGACCAGGATTTGCAGCACTTTGTGCTTGTCCACCATCAGTTGCGGCACCGGTTCATAATCGCGGACCAGTTCGACCCGATGCCGGACCAGGGCGCTGGCGTTGAGGCGCAGGGAATCCTCGATCAAGTCTGATACCGTCACCTGTTCCTCCAGGCCGGCCACCTTCGCGTAATTCTGCTGCATGGCCACGACCTGCTTGATGTGGTCAATGTGCTGGCGCAATTGTTCCAGTTCGCCCAGGGCGAAGGTGCGTTGCTCCTCGATGACCTTGGCGAGGGCGCCCAGGTACTCAGGAATCTTTTTACCTTTGGGGTCGGTGGTCAGGAACGCGTCGAGCTTGCCGCTCTGCTCTTTGAGCAGTTGCGGAATGCGCGCCAGATTGGTGGCGGGAGCTTCCTGCAACCGGCCGATCACCATCGAGCAGGAGACATTCACGCTGTTCAATACGTTGCCGACATTGTGGAGAATATCGGTGGCGACCTCCGCCATGCCGGCCATGCGGGACACGTGACTGAGGCGTTTGTGGGTTTCCTCGAGTTTGACTTCGGCTTCCTTCAATTTCGTCACGTCGCGCGTCGCGCCAAAGGTGCCGATGATGGTTCCGTCCGTATCACGCCAGGCCATCTTGGTGGTCAATCGCCACGCGGGCTTGCCGTCCTCGTCCAAAGTCTGTTCCAACCGACTGATCAGCGGTTGGCCTGTGCGCATGATTTCCTGTTCCTGATCCATGGCTTCCTGCGCCTTGTTGGCGTCCATCAGATCGAAATCCGTTTTGCCGATCAGATATTTCGCACAAGCTTCCACGTCGATGAGGTGGGGGGCGAGTTGTTCGGTGTGATCCGGGCCGTGTTTTTCGCGATGGCGATTCAACAGGGCTTTGCGCGCCGGCTCCACTTTGGATCGGCTTAATTTCACAAAGCGCGATTCCCGGTCCTTGAAATAGATCGCATCCGGGAACGTCTCCACCAGCGCGTGGAACAGTCCCCGTTCGTGCGCCAGTTTTTCCTCCGTCTCCTTGAGGGCGGTGACGTCCTTGGAGATGCCGAAGGTGCCGACGATTTCTCCGGCCCGGTTCCGCCAGGGCATCTTGGTGGACAAGGCCCAGGTGACGCGTCCACCGTTATGCGTCTCGCGTTCCAGTTTGCCGATGACCGGCTCGCCGGTATGGATGATGCGTTGCTCGTCCTCGAAGGCCTGGCGGGCGTGTTCCTCGGTGAACAGGTCGAAGTCGGATTTGCCCTTGAGTGCGTCGGGGTTCACCAGATTATACATGTTGGAGAACGCCTGGCTGTAGCAGA
This sequence comes from uncultured Bifidobacterium sp., assembly GCA_964594985.1. Lineage (GTDB taxonomy): Bacteria > Verrucomicrobiota > Verrucomicrobiia > Limisphaerales > JADLHS01 > JADLHS01. The sequence continues at coordinate 6,095 of CAZQNQ010000012.1, read as the reverse complement.
CGAAGCGCGAATGGCGGTCCTTGAAATAGATGGGGTCCGGACTGCTGACCAGCAGGACATCCAATAAATCGGCTGGGGAGTAAACAAGTTCAGAGTCGGTTGCGGGCGGGGGGGGCATCGGCAATGCCGCGGTTCGTTCATCCCGATTCCCCGCTGGGGGCGGAGTGGTGGCCGGAGCAGCGCTCTGCTGCGGCGTAGCGACATGACCCGCTGGTTGCACGGGCTGTGTCAGAGTTTCGTTTTCCTGATTCTGATTCATAGCAGATCCATTCAGTTCCATGTTGTTTGTTTACGGTAAACGTTGCGCTTCTGTTTGAGTCTTCGGTGCGTCGGACGGGAAATAGCAGCTCGTATGCCGGGGCTTTTAATCAAATGCAACTGAAACATATTCATGGCGCGATGGTGAGGTTGGTGGTGGGGCGTGTCCTGCTTTTGGGAAAGGATTGTCCTGCTGCTGTCGCAATCCAAGCCGTGCAGGATTGGATCGCACGATGTCGAGGCGGTCGCGTTCTCGACGGGATGAACATCGGGGCCGTACGCCAAAAACCCGCCTCGGAAAACCAAGGCGGGTTGGGTAGGAAGACAAAAGCCCTAGCCAATGAAGGCTTTGTGAACCGCCTTGATCGCTTGCTCGCCTTTGGCGAGATCAATGGTCACCGAAATCTTGATTTCGCTCGTGGAAATCATGCCGATGTTTACGCCTTCAGTGGCAAGGGTTTCAAACAGCCGGCCCGCGACGCCGGTGTGCGACTTCATGCCGACGCCGACGATGGACAGCTTGCCGATCTTTTCATCGGTCAACACTTCCTTGAAGCCGATCTCGGCCTTGAGACCGTCAATGACTTTTTGTGCCTTGAGCAAATCAGGTTTGTCCACGGTGAACGACAGGTCGGTGGCGGGCGAGCCGCTGCCGTGGCTGATGTTCTGCACGATCATGTCCACGTTCACCGTCGCGTCGCCGATGGCCTTGAACACGCGCGCGGCCATGCCGGGTTTGTCGGGCACGCCGACGAGCGTGACCTTGGCTTGATTTTTATCGAGCGAGACGCCGCGCACGACGACGCCTTCCATGCTTTTCGTTTCTTCTTTCACAATTGTTCCGGGGTTGTCGTTCAAACTGCTGCGGACTTCAAACACCACGCCAAACTTCTTGGCAAATTCCACCGAGCGGCTCTGCATCACCTTCGCGCCGAGACTGGCGAGTTCGAGCATTTCGTCGTAGGAAATCTCCTGCAACTTCTTCGCGTTCGGCACGAGCCGCGGGTCGGCGGTGTAAACACCGTCCACGTCCGTGTAAATCTGGCAAAGGTCCGCCTTCACCGCTGCCGCGAGCGCGATGGCCGTCAGATCCGAACCGCCGCGGCCCAGCGTGGTGATCTGGCCGGACGCCGTTTCACCTTGGAAACCGGCGACGATGACGACGTTGCCCGCGTCGAGGGCTTCGTGGACTTGCTTGGGCGTGATGTTATGAATCTTGGCCTTCGTGTGAACACCGTCGGTGACGATGCCCGCTTGCGCGCCGGTCATGGAGACGGCGGGGATGTCCAGCGCGTGGAGTGCGATGGCCGTGAGCGCGATGGTCTGTTGCTCGCCGGTGGCGAGGAGCATGTCCATCTCCCGTTCGCTCGGCAGCGGGGCGATGTCCTTGGCGAGTTTGATCAAGCCATCGGTCACGCCGCTCATGGCGGAGACGACGACGATGATCTGGTCGCCGCGCTTGCGGTATTCCGCGACGCGCCGGGCGACGTTTTTGATGCGGTCGGTGTTGCCCACCGAAGTGCCGCCGTATTTCTGAACGATCAATGCCATAAATCCGAGGGAACAACGCGCCGGGTTGAAGGTCAACGAAGCCCCAAAGGGAGCGGGAGGCTAGCAAAAGGCGGCGGTTTGAAAAGTGTGGATTTTGGCGGGGTGGTGATTTCGTGCGGATATTATTCCGCTCATTAGCACCCGGCTTTAGCCGGGTGGTCGGCGGCGGGGTGAAGGAAACGGTTTTAACCCGGACTCCGAAGTTGGCGCGCGGCAATCAACGTCGGGCAGGCTTTCCAGCCTGCCAGTGCATCGGACTTTCCAGTCCGGTGTTCCTCGAAACGGGCGACTGGAAAGTCGCCCGCACCGGCAGGCAGGAAAGCCTGCCCTACGGGCGCATTTGAACTTTAGACTTTAGACCTTCATCTTTAGACTCCGCCGCAATGAACAGTGCTGTCATCGTCGCCGCCGGGAAGGGGACGCGCATGGGGCCGGGCGTGGACAAGCTTTTCCTCGAAGTCGCCGGGCGGCCCGTCGTGGCGCATACGTGGCAACGATTCAACGACGCGCAGTGCATTGACGAAATCATCCTCGTCGTCCGCGACGGGATGCAATCCGCCTTCGCCGAACTCGCGCAACAATTTCAGCTCACCAAGCCCTATCGCTGCGTCGTGGGCGGAGCGGAGCGGCAGGATTCCGTCTGGAATGGACTTGAAGCGCTGTCGCCATCCGTGCAGATTGTGGCGATTCAGGATGGCGCGCGGCCATGCACCTCGACCGAATTGATTGCCGCCACTGTCAAAGCAGCGCAAGAAATCGGCGCGGCCGTCGCGGCCCAACCCGTGACCGACACCATCAAGGAAACCGCCGACGGCCAGACCATCTCGCGTAATGTGGATCGCTCCAAACTCTGGGCGGTGCAGACCCCGCAGACTTTTCGGGTGGACGTCATTCGTCGGGCGCTGACCGAAGTACGCGCTCGCCAGCTTCAAGTCACCGATGATACGACCGCCTGCGAATTGATCGGCCAGCCGGTGCGACTGGTCACGAGCGCCACGCCGAATCCCAAGGTGACTTTGCCTGCCGACCTGCCTTACGTGGGATTGCTGTTGGCGCAGATGTAAAAGCTCCAAGCCCCACCTCCAAGTTCCAGAGAAGCTCCAAACGCAAAGCTCCAACCCCCGGTTGCGTGGGTGGGGCGCGTCACTCCGTGCGCGCCGTTCGGTTGCAATCCAAGCCCGGCGCGCACGGAGTGACGCGCCCTACCATCATGTTTGGATGTTGGAATTTCTCTGGAGCTTGGTGCTTGGAATTTGGTGCTTAATGCCCTAAAACCTCCCGCGTCTCATGAACACCCCTAAACCCGAAAAGAAGCTCGACATGCACAGCGAGGCGTTCCTGCACTCGTTGATGCGCAAACAACTCAAGCTCTCCATCACCTGCGCGCTGTCTTTCTTGCTCGTTGTGCTGGGCTTGCCGCTGGCGAACTACTTCGCGCCGGAGCTGATGGCGACGCGCATCTTCGGTTTCACGCTGACGTGGTTCTTGCTCGGCATTGGTTTTTTCCCGGCGGTGTGGTGCATCTCGTTCTATTTTATCAAACGCTCGATCAAGCTGGAGGAAGAGGAGGTTGCTGAGGTGGCAGAGGGGAAAAGGGGAGAAGGAGAAAAGGAGACCTCGATATGAAGACCGCCGGTAAGATTACCCATCATTGGCAGTTGGAGGTTTACAAACTTTCTGTGGAGGTCGCGATGCGATTGTTTGAGTTATCGAAAAAGTTTCCGCGGGAGGAAATATATTCACTCACAGATCAGATGCGGCGTTCCTCGCGTTCAGTCTCGGGGCACATTTCTGAGGGATGGCGGCGCCGGTGCTATGAGGCGGCATTCTGCGACAAGCTCAACGGTGGGGAAGGGGAGGCCGCTGAAACGCAAACTTGGCTTGAATATTCCGTCCGCTGCGGCTACTTGACCGCGAAAGAGGGACGCGAACTCCATCGCACCTACGACCGGATCCTCGGGAAACTGGTGAAGATGCAAGCAAACCCAACCCCGTGGCTGCTGTTACGCGTCAACCGCCCGCAATGAAATCCCCTCTGCTCCTCATCTCCTTTTCCCCTCTGCCAACATGATGCTCGCCACCGTTGACCCCTACATCCTCGCCTTCAGCGCCATCACCGTCGTCGTGACGATCTGGATGGGCTTTCGTTCGGCGAAAACGTCCAAGACCGCCAGCGACTTCTTCGTCGCGGGGCGCAGCGTGAGCGTGGGTTGGAATGCCAGCGCCATCTCCGGCGAGTACCTCAGCGCCGCCAGCTTCATGGGCATCGCGGGCATGGTGATGTCGAGCGGTTACGATGCGCTGTGGTATCCGGTGTGTTACGCGTGCGGTTATTTGTTCCTGTTGCTGTTCATCGCCGGACCGTTGCGACGGTTTGGGGCGTACACGATTCCCGATTTTGCCGAAGGCCGGTTCGACTCGCCGGTGTTCCGCAAGATCGCCGTGTGCTTCGTGCTGTTCATCGGGTTCTTCTACACGATGCCGCAGATGAAGGGCGCGGGGACGACACTGGCTTACATTTTTCCGGGGCTGCCGTATTGGGCGGGCGTGGTGCTGGTGGGCGCGGTCATCACGCTCAACGTCGCGCTCGGCGGCATGAAAGGCATCACGCTGGTGCAGGCGTTTCAATACTGGGCCAAGATGTTCGCCATCTCCGTGCCCATCTTCGTACTCATGGCGGTGTATGGGCATTATGGGAAGCAACTCGGAGAAAACCATGGAAGCGGAAATGCAAAAAGCATCCCCATCAATGAACACTTTAATTTTCAACCTGTCCGTGAGAATTCAAAAATGGCTGGGCGAACTTTCAGCGAAGTATTGAATCTTGTCCGAAGCGATGCGGCAGAGAAACCCAAAATAGAATCGCCGTATGTTGGTGTCCCGTTGGAATTATTCATCTTGCGTGACATTACGCTTCAGCAAGCGATGCCATATTACGAGAAGGCGTTTGCTCGCAGAGTATTTGTTCTTGGAGACATTGCTGATCATGAGATTAACTTTCATTTGGAAACCAAAAGTTTCGCTAGCCCTTTGCTTTGTTATCAGGCGGGTTTGTCCAGCAATCAGGTCGCGCTTGTTTATTACAAGGACCTTTTTGTTTTTGCTGTTCCAAGCGAGAAAGCCAAAGAGGTTCAGGAATATCTCGCTTCTGTTGGTTTGGCCGGAGTTTCGCTCGTGGCACAAACGGAAAAGACACCACCAGATTCTTCTTGGTCGAGCCCCTTCGGCCCGCTCACGACCAAAGCCGCCAAGGCAGCGAAACTTTCGCCCGAGGAAACAAAGTCGTATTCGCTCCTCTACACCTACTCGCTCATCATCGCGCTCATCTGCGGCACGGCGGGATTGCCGCACATCCTCGTGCGCTTCTACACCAACCCCGACGGCGGCGCGGCCAAACGCACCACCATGTGGGTGATGATTCTCATCGGCATCTTCTACGTCTTCCCGCCCGTATTCGGCGTGATGGGGCGCAACCTGTTCCCCGAGCTTTACAACGGCATCGGTGCAAAAGGCACGGACAAGATCGTGCTCGAACTCCCGCGCCTGCTGAACGAGAAATACGCGCCGCTCGGCTCGATTCTCTCCGGCATCACCTGCGCCGGCGCGTTCGCGGCATTCATGAGCACGTTCAGCGGTTTGCTCGTCTCCATGACCGGCGCGCTCGCCCATGACGTCTATGGCCGGATGTTGCGACCCAAATCCACTCCCGAGCAACGCATGCGCATGTTCAAGTTCGCCGCCGTGCTGATCGGTTTTGTTTCCATCCTGCTCGGCAGTCTGGTGGAGCCGCTGGAAATCAACTTCATGGTCGGACAGGCGTTTGCCATCGCGGCGGCGAGTTATTTCCCGCTGTTGTTCATGAGCGTCTGGTGGCGTGGCATGACGATGCGCGGCGCGGCGGTCGGCATGTTGACCGGCGGTTTGTGCGCGCTCGTCGCGGCGACGTTGACCAACGTGAGCAACCTCGCGCTCGACAAAGGGCCGATGGGGAAAATCTTCTCCGGGTTCGCGGGCATGAACGACTTCTGGGCGCATCATCCGTTGTTGCGTATCCTTTGCGAGCAACCCGCCATCTGGACTGTACCTCTGGCGATCACGTTGATGATCGTGGTGAGCAAGGCGACGCGGAAGGAAGTGCCGTCCGATGTGCGCATGAAAATGCTGGTGCTTCATGCCCCGGAAAAGCTTGGCTTAAAACAGGAATACATCCAGGAACATCAGGGCGGCGGGCATTGAAGCTCCAAGAACCAACCATGATGGTAGGGCGCGTCACTCCGTGCGCGCCG
>CAZQNQ010000011.1:0-145282 GCA_964594985.1 uncultured Bifidobacterium sp. | reverse complement strand
AAGCGTGTTGCAAAATGACCGTTGCAGGTAGGGCGCGTCAGTCCCTGCGCGCCGTCGTTTGGCTGGCACGGAACGGCGCGCAGGGACTGACGCGCCCTACCAGCCGCAGTAAAAAATTCATTTTGATACAGACTTTTAATCTTTTGCTTAATCGTAATCTCCCCGCCTTGGTCCGGGGAAACATCCAACATCCAACATCCAACATCCAACGCCCAAAGCTCCGCCCGCCCGCCCTCATTGAGGGTTCGACGTTCGAGGTTCGATGTTCGATGTTGCTTCATCATCACTGCACATTGGCCAGCGTGCTCATTTTCACGCTGTAATCCTCGCCCTGCACCGGAAAATCCACCTGCACGGACAACAGGCGCATGTCGGATTCCGTCCACGATTCCGTCCGCAACTGCCAACGATATTCGCGGTCGGCTTCCAGGATCGTGCCGCTCAACGCGGAGCTGTTCCAATTTGTCGTCACAATGCTTTCGTTCAAAATCTTCTCCGCCACCCGCGCGGCCTCGCGTTTCCGTTCCGCCAGCGCCCCGGCGCGGCCCGCGACGCGCATCGCCTGCAAGGCCACCGGAATCACGATAGCCATGAACAGCAGCGCCGCCAGCACCTCGGCGAGCGTGAAGGCATTAACGCCTCGTCCGCGCCGTGACGCGCTGCGTCGCTTGATTGCGCACTTCATAACTCAACCGGTTTGCCGTCAGGCCGACCCACAACGAGCCGCCGTCGCGATCCATCAACTGAAAACTTTCCGGGCTGCTGGGACTGATGCCACCGTCCGGCTCGAACCGGATGTTCGGCAACGACGCGTGTTTGCTGTTCGATGTCCCCGAGCCGAATAACGTGTTCGCCGTGATGGCGCTGGCGCCGTCGTCCGTCGCGCCGATCTCCATCGTCACATTCCCGTCCACCGTGTATTCGACCGCCTTGGTGTCTTCGTCCACAAAGCTCGAATCCGCCTCCAGCCCGTAGGTGCGTTGATTCAGGTCCACCCACAGGACCATCGGGATGCTCTCCGCCGCCGCGCGGCTCTGGCCGAGGCGCGACAACGACAGCATCCGTCGCGCTTCCGCTTCCACCGCGCGTCCGCGGAAAAATCCCGCCAGCGACGGCGCGGCAATGGCGATGACCGTCACAAGCAACGCCATCACCGCGATCAACTCGACGAGCGTGAAGCCCCGGAGCGCGGCTGTGGTCGCAGACCCAGCCGCAGCGTGTGACTTGCTCGGATGGCATTGGCAAAACAGAACGTGCTGCGGCTGGTGCTTCGCACACAGCCGCGCTCCGAATTGTTGTTGCCGCAGTTTCATCGTCGCTCGTTCCTCAAATCACTTCTTCGCACCCGACACGTTCGAGATGTCGTCTTCACTGCCGACCTTGCCGTCCGGTCCACCGGAGACCAGATCGTACGAGGTGGTGTTCATCCGGCCCGGGCATTCGTAGGAATACTCGTTACCCCACGGGTCTTTCGGGATTTCCTTCAGATACGGGCCCTTCCAGTTCTGCGCGTCGCGCGGCTGCTGGACGAGATCGAGCAGGCCGCCTTTACCTTTCGGGTAGTAGCCATTGTCCACCTCGAAGGCGTCGAGTGCCGTGGAGAACGAGGAGATCTGTGTGGCGACCGCGGTGGTGCGGGCTTGTTCGCTGCGCCCGGCGAGCTTCGGATAAACGATGGCCGCGAGCGTGGCGAGGATCACGAGCACGAGCAGCATCTCCACGAGCGTGAAGGCGCTGCGGCGTCGATTTCGGATTTCGGATTTCGGATTTCGGATTTGTGGTTTCATAAAGATATCAACGAGTGGTTGGTTATTTCATGTGTTGTTGCATCGTGAAGATCGGCAAAACCATGCCGATGAAAATCGTGCCGATAAATCCGGCGATGAGGAACAGCATCAGCGGTTCAAGCAGGGCGACGCCGGTCTTGAGATTGCGGTCCAGATCGCTCTCGGTGACGGTGGCGATGCGGACGAGTTCGGTGTCGAGCTTGCCGCTCTCTTCGGCGACCGCGATCATTTCCAACACCGAGCCGGGAAACAGATTGCGGCAGTCGGCAAGGCTCTGGCCGAGTTGGGCGCCTTCGGACACGCGCGTGATGGATTCCGAAACCGCGTCCACCAGGATCTGGTTGCCGATGGATTTGCGGGCGACGTTCAGGGCTTGAACGAGATTCACGCCCGCGCCCAGCAGCGTGCCGAGCATGCGGCAGAAACGCGCCATCGCGAACTGCGCGACCAGCGGTCCGAGCACCGGGGCGCGCAACACAAAACCTTCCCAGGCCCGCCGCCCCTTCTCGGAGCTGAACCAGGTCCGCAATGAGAAGCCGAGGCCGAACAAACCTGCGAGGATGAACAAACCATACGACCGCAACGCGTGGCTCGTGGCGATGATCACCTGCGTCAACGCTGGCAACGCCGCGCCGAAGCCGGAGAAAATCACCTGAAACTTCGGGATGAAGAACACGAGCAGAAAAACCACGACCCCGAGCGCGAGGATCAACAGGATGGCTGGATACAACATCGCGGTCAGCACTTTACCGCGCAGGTCTTTTTCACGCGCCTGGAAGTCGGCGATCTGCGCGAGCACGAGATCAAGGAAGCCGCCGGTTTCGCCCGCCTGCACCATCGCGACATAGACGCGCGGGAAAGTTTCCGGCGACTTCGCCATCGCGTCGGCGAGCGACATGCCGTCAATGACGAGATCGTGAATCTCCTTCCATTTCGCGCCCGCCGCCGGAGAAGACGCTTCCTTGTGCAAAATAACCAAGGCGCGGCTCAACGGCACGCCTGCCGCAAGCAGGCTGGAGAGCAGGCGCGTAAAATTTTCGAGATCGCGCGCGGAGATTTTGTTGCCGCCGAACTTGAGCGAAACGCCGCCGCCCTTCGCTGCCGGGGTGGAAGCATTGTTCTTGGCTGCCGCACTCGCCGCGCGTTCGGCGAGCGAAATCGGACGCAGCCCGAGTCCTTCCATCTGCCGGAAAGCCTCGGCGCGGCCAGCCGCTTCAAGCTGGCCCTGCGCGATGCCGCCATCGAGTTGCAATGCTTTGTAATCGAACAAGGGCATGAAAGTTAGTGTGAAAACAAGCCCGCCCTCACCCCGGCCCTCTCCCCCAGGAGAGGGTGAAACGCTCGGCTGCGGCACGTTGATACGGGCGCGGATTGCCTGCTGGATGTTTTCTGGTGCTGGACGAAAAAGCGGCGCTGGCAACCGTTACGAACAAACTCACCGGGCGCGGTTATACTTTCTCCCTCTCCCCGGGGGTGAGGGCGAGCGTCACAACCAACCAAAATTAAATCAAACAGCGGCATTTGCGGTCCTCGGAGCGGAAACTTCGACGGTCGGTTTTGGCGCGGCTTCCGGAGCGATGTTGCTCACGGATTGATCCTTGGTGACGCGCAGCACTTCCTCCGGCGTGGTGACGCCCTTGCGAACCAGCCGCCAGCCATCTTCGCTTAGCACGCGCAAACCGTTTCGTTTTGCCAGCGTCGCGATTTCACCGGCGGAAACGTTCTTCAGCACGAGTTGCCGCAGGTCGTTATCAATGTCCATCCACTCGAAGATCGCGTGACGGCCATGATAGCCGGTGTTGCGACATTCGCGACAACCGACGGCGCGGAACACCGTGGTTTCGGCGGGAATCCCGATCTGCGCCTTGATCGCAGTGGTGGTCGGCGAGGTGTCGGGCTGTTTGCAATGCTTGCAAAGCACGCGGACGAGGCGTTGCGCGAGCACGGCTTCGAGTGACGACGCGACAAGATAAGGCTCAACGCCCATATCAATGAGGCGCGTCACCGCCCCGGGGGCATCGTTGGTATGAAGCGTTGAGAAAACCAAGTGACCGGTGAGCGACGCCTGCACCGCGATTTGTGCGGTTTCGCGATCGCGGATTTCGCCGATGAGAATCACGTCGGGGTCATGACGCAGAATCGAGCGCAGCCCGCGCGCGAACGTCAACCCGGACTTTTCCGAGACTTGAATCTGGTTGATGCCCTTGAGCTGATACTCGATCGGGTCTTCGATGGTGATGATCTTGCGGACCTGATCATTGATCTCGTTCAGCGCGGTGTAGAGCGTCGTGGTTTTGCCGCTACCGGTTGGGCCGGTGACGAGGATGATGCCGTGCGGCAAGCCGAGCACGCGGCGGAACGATTTCAGTTCGCGCGCATCCATGCCCATCTCGGCCATGCCGAGCAGGGTGGAATTCTGGCGCAACAAGCGCAGCACGACCGCTTCGCCGTGCAACATCGGAATCACCGAGACGCGGATGTCCACGTCGCTGGCATCGAGGCGGATCTTGATGCGGCCGTCCTGGGGCAGGCGCTTCTCCGCGATGTTGAGATGGCTGAGAATTTTTAAGCGCGAGACGATGGCGGGTTGAAAGCGTTTGATCTGCGTGGGCACCGGGATGCTTTGCAACACACCGTCCACACGGTAGCGGATCTGAAATTCGTGTTCGAACGGTTCGAGGTGAATGTCGGAGGCGCGCAGCTCGATGGCGTCGCGCAGCACTTGATTCACAAAGCGGATGATCGAGGCGTCCTCGGCATCCACATCGAGGTCGGTATCGTCGTCATTCCCCTCATCCACGACCTGCAACGCGGAGTCCTCGGCGAGTTCGCCCATTGTATCCGCACCGACGCCGAGGCGCTTCTTGAGTTCGCGCTGGAGTGTTTCGGTGGGAGTGAGAACCGGCTTGAGACTCAGGCCGGTCAGGGTTTTGAGCGCGTCAAGCCCTTGCGTGGCGAAGAGGCGGCTGGTGGCGATCTCCACCGCACCGTTGATGCGCCGCAGCGGCAGGAGTTCCTCCTTCAGCAGCAGGCGCGCGGGGAAAAGCGAGAGAAGCTGGCGATCCGGTTCAACGTCATCCAGCGCGGTGAACGACAAATCATATTCGGCCGCGAGCCAGCGGAGGACGTCCTCCTCGGTCTGGATCGAGACTTCCGATTGCCGCGCCAGATCCGCCGCGTCCACGGCGGAGAGTTGCCGGGCCGCGACCATGCGGTCCAGCAACTCGGATGATGTTTGCGTTTGAGCCATAATGGAAACGCCAGCTTCTCTCAGTGTGATCTGGAATTAGAGCAAACCGTTCAGGGTCGCGACCGCTTCCTGCCGCGGGGTGAGCACCTTGCGGAGGCTGGCCTGCGCTTTGTCGAGTTCGGCCTGCTTGGCCTTGCGTGACGCAGTGTATTTATCAAGCGCGGCTTTCAATTCGGCATTCGAAGCTTTCGCATCAATTGCTTTCTGCAACGCTTCGGCATCGGGGTTGGGCTGGCCAAAGCCGCCGCGACCACCACCCTGTCCGCCTTGCCCGCCAGGCCCGCCGCCACGACCGCCAAAGCCGCGACCACCGAAGCCGATCGCGAAGCGCGCCTCATTCACCTTCTGGATCAAGGGTTCAATGGCCTGCCATTCCTTGTCGTCCGTGATTTCCAGTTGTTCTTTCAAGCGATCCATCATGCGCTTCTGGAATTCCGCGGGGTCAAAATTTCCGCGTCCGCCCCCCCCGCCGCCTTCATTGTTCTGCCCGCGCCGGGGCCGATCGGCGTTTTCCTGCGCGGTGACGGTTTGTGCGGCCACCGCCAGCACGGCGGCGAGGCTGAACACCTTCAATACTTGGTTTAACTTCATATCTGTTCTCCTGCTGTGATTTGTTTGGTTGAACCGACAACGAGGCCGCACAATGCGACCTCGTGATGAGCCTCCCTTGCAATGTCCGTGCCAGCCGGAAAATGCAGTGTTTCCGGGGTGTTTGCGCGCCGAGTCGCGCACGACTTGCGCAGTCGCCCGGTTGAGGCGCGCAAATAATGCGCAGTCCTTCTCCGCCGGAAACAACCGAGCGGGCGCGGATTCTGCGCTTGCCAATGCGCCAGTTTCCCGGCATCGTTTTCGGCCGGTAAGTGCGCGGTTAGCTCAGTGGTAGAGCATTACCTTGACACGGTAGGGGTCACAGGTTCGAACCCTGTATCGCGCACCATCTTTCTTTCCCTAAGCAATTGTAAAAGCGCGGATAACTTGGTCATAATCTTACTCCGGTCGTAATCTCAACCTGCGCCCCATCGGGAGTTCTAAAAGGCGAGTTAACGCATCCTTTAATTTGGCGCTTCACAATTAAAGGATAAGCCCTCATCCTTTAATTTGTTCGGCGGGAATTAAAACTTGCTTAACAGTCCATGAAACGCGGGTTAACCGGCCACTACGTTCCGCTCCCCTCAGCAGCGGGCGAGAATGCCCGTGCCTTTGTTCCCAATCCTCTACCGCCGTTGCCCGCGTTGGAACTCGACGCCGAGATTCAGGCGTTGATTGAAAAAGCGATGCTCGCCTTGGGCCGGCTGGATGGGTTGACTACCGTTCTGCCCAACCCGGCCATCTTCCTCTATTCCTACGTTCGCAAGGAAGCCGTGTTGTCTTCACAGATCGAAGGCACGCAATCCAGTCTCTCCGACCTCATGCTGTTTGAAATGGATGGCGTTGCCGGCGTGCCGATTGATGACGTTCAGGAAGTCTCCAATTACGTCGCCGCCATGGACTACGGCCTGAAGCGACTGGAAAAACTTCCGTTGTCGCTCCGACTGTTGAAAGAGATTCACGGCGTGCTGATGAAGAAAGGACGCGGCAGCACGAAGGAGCCGGGTGAATTCCGCCACTCACAAAATTGGGTGGGCGGCACGCGGCCCGGCAATGCCTTGTTCGTTCCGCCGCCGCCCGACCAAGTGCTCGAATGTCTTGGCGCGCTCGAAAAATTCCTGCACAACGACCCGGTCAAAACCCCGCTCCTGATCAAAGCCGCGCTGGCGCACGTCCAGTTTGAGACCATCCATCCGTTCCTCGACGGCAACGGACGCTTGGGCCGGCTGCTCATCACCTTTTTGTTCTGCGCGGAAGGCGCGTTGCGCGAGCCGCTGCTGTATCTCAGCCTCTACTTCAAGCAACACCGCCAGCAATACTACGACCTCCTGCAATCCGTCCGCCTCACCGGCGATTGGGAAGCGTGGTTGCGCTTCTTCCTGACCGGCGTGGAAGAAACCGCCAATCAAGCCGGGCAAACCGCGAAAGCCCTGATGAAACTCGCCGCCGCGGACGAGAAACGCATTCAAACCATTGGCAAAGCCTCCGGCTCGGCCTTGCGCGTTCATCGGCTGCTCCAGGCCCAGCCGATCCTCTCGATTGCCAGTGCCGGCGCGGAATTGAAACTAACCGCGCCTACGGTGACCGCGTCCCTCATACACCTGGCCAAACTCAGCATTGCCCGCGAAACTACCGGGCGCAATTACGGCCGCATTTACGCGTACGACAAATATCTCAAGATTCTCAACGAAGGAACTGAGCCGTTGAGTTGAATGCCGATAATAATCACAATAACAATACGATTGAAGTTACGAGACGTTGCGAGAACAAATAGATTTTCCCAATGCCAAACCTCTCATGGAATGAAGTTCGAGACCGCGCCATAGCATTCTCGCGCCGTTGGGCAGATGAGGCGAGCGAAGCCGCTGGCAAGCAGACCTTTTGGAATGAATTTTTCGCCGTGTTCGGACGGGACCGGCGAACGGTCGCTTCTTTCGAAGTGGCAGTAAGGAACCTGCATGGTGATTACAACTACATCGACTTGCTTTGGCGGGGAATGCTGTTGGTTGAACATAAGAGTGCAGGGAAGAGCCTCGCTGCTGCGGAGTCCCAAGCATTCGCCTACATCGAAGACCTCGCGAGAGAAAGCCGGTTCGATGAGATTCCCCGCTTCGTCATCGTTTCCGATTTCGCCCGCTTTGCGCTCTACGATTTGGAGCCAGATGAAGATCGTGATTTACCGCTTTTCGCGGGGAGGCCCTACGCAGTTACCAGTTTTTCGCTCGCGGAACTGCATCGTTATGCCCGGCATTTTGCCTTCCTCAAAGGTGAGCGAACCCTCCGCCTCGACCCAGAAGACCCGGCCAACCAGAAAGCATATGACAGGATGTGCGAACTCCACGACACGCTGGAGTCTCAGGGTTTCGTGGGCACTGATTTGGAACGCCTGCTTGTGCGGCTGCTGTTCTGCTTATTCGCCGACGACACTGGAGTTTTTGAGCCATCCACGTTTGAAACCTTCGTTCGCCAACAAACCCGCGAAGATGGCTCAGACGTCGGCGCTCGGCTGAATGAACTGTTTGACGTTCTCAACACATCGGAAGATCGCTGGCCCGCAACGGTAAGAGACACGTTCGCCGGATTTCGCTACATCAACGGCGAACTCTTCAAACACCCTCTTAAGTTCCCACCATTCACGCGTCGTACTCGTGATTCGCTACTGGCCGCCTGTGAGTTTCAATGGGCGCGTGTATCGCCAGCCGTCTTCGGCAGCCTATTTCAAGGCATCATGGACGACAAGGAGCGCCGTCAGCAGGGTGCTCACTACACTTCCGAGCGCGACATCATGAAGGTGGTGCGCTCGCTCTTCCTCGACGAGTTGCGAGCCGAGTTTGAATCCATTCGCGGTGACCGCTCGACTCGGCGAAAGGCGCGAATAGTTGAATTTCACAACAAGCTCCGCAGTTTGCGCTTCATGGACCCTGCATGCGGGTGCGGCAACTTCCTCGTCCTTGGGTATCGCGAACTGCGGCAACTTGAGCTGGAGGTACTGCGCGAGCGGCATGCTGACGAACCTCAACGCGTTCTCAATGTTAGAGACCTCATCTTGGTGGATGTGGACCAATTCCACGGCATTGAGTTTTCGGAATGGCCAACGCGCATCGCCGAGGTAGCAATGTGGTTGATGGACCACCAGATGAACCAACTCGTTTCGGAGGCGTTCGGCCAGAGCTTCGAGCGACTGCCCTTGCGCAACAGCCCGCACATTGTTCAGTACAATGCTCTCACACTGGACTGGCGCACCGTGTTGACACCTGAACAATGCACGTATGTGCTCGGCAATCCTCCGTTTGTAGGAAAGCACTATCAGAGCGACGCTCAAAAGGGAGACATGCGGACGGTGTTTGGCGACTTCAAAAATCTTGGCGACATCGACTATGTTGTCTGCTGGTTCCGAAAGGCAGCCGAATACATTCAGGGCACAAGAATCAAAGTCGGTCTCGTTTCGACCAACTCGATTACGCAAGGCGAGCAGGTTCCGATTGTGTGGGGCATGCTCTTCGGCCAGTTCCATATTAAGATTCATTTTGCCCACCGCACATTCGCCTGGATGAGTGAGGCGCGTGGTGCCGCTCATGTTCATGTCGTCATTATCGGCTTCGCGGCTTTCGATACAGACCGGAAGATCATCGTGGACTATGAGCCCGACCCGACGCGCCCAAGTGTCATGTCAGTTGCAAACATCAGTCCTTACCTGACACCCGGCTCAGACGCATTTGTCACAAAGCGATCTAAACCGCTGGCGAACATTCCTGAAATCCGTTGCGGCAATAAACCTTCTGACGATGGGAACCTCATCCTGACAGATGCAGAGAAGGCCGAATTGGTTCGCGAGGAGCCGGAGGCCGAAAGGTTCCTGCGACGCTTCACTGGTTCCGCGGAGTTCATCAATGGCAACATGCGATGGTGCCTTTGGCTCGTGGACGCGACGCCTGCCGAGTTTCGGACACTTCCAAAAGTCATGGAGCGTGTGCAGAAGGTGCAGGAATTTCGCCAGCGCAGCAGTGCTGCTCCAACGCGGGCCGCTGCACGAACACCATGGCAGTTCTTTTATCTGAATCCGCAGTCGTCGGAGTATATCCTTATTCCCGAGGTTTCATCGGAGCGCCGCACATACGTTCCGATCGGGATTGTCCCTCCTGAGATCATTTCGGCGAACACCAACTTTCTCCTGCCGACCAATGACCGTTTCATTTTTGGCTTCCTGACATCAGCGATGCACATGGCGTGGCTGCGCGTGGTAGGAGGTCGCTTGAAGTCCGACGTTCGTTACTCTGGCTCGATGGTTTATAACACGTTTCCGTGGCCGGCTGTGTTGGACCCTAAACGACGTGCCGCAGTCGAGGCTGCCGCTCAGGCAGTTCTAGACGCTCGAAAACCCTACCTTCCGCCCGAAGGTGAGGGCACTCTCGCGGACCTTTACGACCCGCTGACTATGCCAGCCAAGCTTGCCCGTGCTCACGCTGACTTGGACCTCGCCGTGGACCGTTGCTATCGCACTGACAAATTCCGAAGCAGCGGAGAGCGTGTAGAGCACCTTTTCGCGCTGTATGAGAGTGCTGCGGTGCCGTTACTTCCGATCACTCGGAAGGGTAAGAAAGGACGTCCCAAGGCTACAGCAGGAGCGAACGGCAATGCGACGCCTACTGCCAACGCCGACGAACCGGATGAAGACGAGGAGGCAGCCGAGGAGGCAGTGGTTGAGGCTAACTCAAAACTCCCAGCATGGTATCTCGATGCATTCAAGCCGCGTCCATCCGAAGAAAAGCGAGGCGAGGTAGTCACGGACAGTCTAGACATCATCTATGACCGTCTCGACGACCTGCTTTGCGAAAACAAGTTCATCGAATGCGACGACTTCCTCGTTCGAGTCGCGTCGGAACCGGAACGCAGCCCCCTCTCTGTCTTGATTGGAGTCCTTACCGTAACGCTTCCCGCATCCAAAAAGCTGCCTCATCGAGCCCAGCTTCGGGAAGTAGTGCACAAGCGATTACTCGCAGCGGGACAAAAAGCCGACGCCGCACTCAAAGGACTATGACCATGGAAGAGAGGATGTTTCCTTGGCCTCCGCCGGTCCCTCAGGCCGTTCCAACAACTCTCCTCGGGAGATGGCTGCGTTCTCTTGTCGAGCTGGTTGCTCCGTCAAGAAAACCACCACCCGATACGTATGCCGGAATAGTTTTAGAACGTCTCAAGTCCAACTGGATTCACGTGGGTTTTTTATATCGTAACGAAGGGAGCGACGCCTACGTGCTTCATCTTTGGGGGCACAGGAAATTGCTCCACGAGTTGCCCCGTCATGGACAGTTGTGTGTGTTATGCGAGATAGAACCTGTGCGCTTGCCGGCGCTCGTTGCATTCGCACGCCGCTTGTATCGAAAAAACAAAAACCAAGGCATCCCGTATGCGTTTAGTTCTCCTGAACAAGACTGGTTTTCAGCAGAGGGCAGTTTGCTTCTCGGTCCCGAGCGACTAGGCCTAACGTGTGCAAACTTTGTATTGGCACTCTACCGCGCTGCCGGTCTGCCGCTTGTCCAGTTGGATACGTGGCAGGTGAGGGAAGACGACTCTGCTTGGCAACAATCAGTCCTCGACGAATGGGCTCCGGCAATTGCGGAGGCAAAACAGAAGACGCAAGAACACTTCGCCCAAGTTCGGAATGAAATCGGCACAGTTCGATGCCGCCCGACTGAAATCGGTGGGGCAGCCTTAGCGTCAGAGTTTCCCTGCGCTTTCGATAAAGCCGTGGAGCTGGCTGTTGAAGTAGATCATACGCTCCCAACTAGACTCACTTAACAGTTGGCGCGAGTGGCGCGATGCCCTGCCGAACGCAGGGCTCATCACAAATAAACTAGTGATTTAGCCATAGGAATTCTGCAAGGAGCCTGAGCCGGTGGCCTGATGGGAGCGCCGGTCTCCGCCCCGGCTCGGAGCAAGCTCGCCAGGAACCCGCCGGATCGGGAGATCGGCGTTCCGTTATCCAAATCAATCGGCTTTACTTGACTGGCGTGTCTTCCAACCATGCGTTCATGCCGAGAATCGGATTCAAGCGTGCGCTCATCGGGCTGTGCTTTGTGGGCCTGGCCATCCGGGGGATGGCCGCCGCGGCGGCGTACATTGTGGATTCGGCCCCGCCCGGTCTGCCGCAAAGCTCCGTTATCGCGATGACCCAGACGCGCGATGGTTATCTCTGGTTGGGGACCAAAGACGGGCTGGCCCGCTTTGATGGCAATCATTACGAGGTTTTTAGAGAATGGAATACGCCTGGCTTGGGCGGCAACACCATCGTGCATCTCTTCGAGGATTCGCGGGGCGGGTTGTGGGTGGGGGCGGGTACCTCGGTGGGATTGATCCAGAACGGCCGGGTCACAACGCTCGACATCCCCGGCGGCAGTGCGGAACTCCGCTCCACTTGTGAGGATGTCACTGGGGCGGTCTGGCTTTATCTGGCGGATGGACGCCTGGCGCGATGTCAGAACGACAAAGTAGAACAGGTGTGGGTGCCGGAATTGAAGCCGAGCGCCACGCGCGCGGTGATTGCGACGACCACGGGGCAGATCTGGATCGGGACGGATTCGCAGTTGTTTCGGGTGGCCGCCGACGCGCGGGCCGCCAATTTTGAATTGTTTCTCCAGACCAATGCCCTGCCGGGCAGGCTGGATTATCTGTGCATCAGTCCGCAGGGCGGTTTTTGGTTGTTCGCGAATGAAAAGATCTACCGGATTCCAACCAATGGCCCGGCGGCGGCGGTGGTTTTTGCCTCGAATTATCCGTGGGGCAAAGCGCGGATCATGACGGCCCTGGAAGATCACGCGGGCAATCTCATCGTCGGCACCCAGAACGGTGGCGTATATCGTTTCGCCCGCGACGGACAGTTTCACGCGTTCGAGGGTTTGTTGCAGAATACCGCACTTTCCTTGAGTGAAGACCGGGAAGGCAATCTGTGGATTGGGACGGATGGCGGCGGATTGAATCGCGTGAAGGGGAATCCGTTCCGCGTGGCGCCGGCGGGACGGGATTGGGTGGTGCAATCGGTTTGTGCCGCTTCTGATGGCAGCTTGTGGCTGGGGTTCAATGGCGGCGGGGTCACGCATGCCATGGCGGAGGCATGGCAGGACTTTGGCCCCGCGCAAGGTCTCGGGAATCCAAATTTCTCCGCTGTGCTCGTAGATCGCCACCAACGGGTCTGGGTCGGCACCCGGAATGGCGGCTTGTTCGAATTGGTGGGCGGCCGCTTTCAGCCCGCCAGTGATCCGCGTTTGCTGGGGCGCAACATTTCCGTTTTATTTGAAGACCGGCCGGGCAATCTCTGGGTGGGCACGGATGCGGGATTGGCTTGCTGGACCGGCCAGGAATGGCGGTGGCTGGACCGGCAAAACGGCCTTTCCGCCGATCGGATCACGGCGATGGCCGAGGATCGCGAGGGCAATCTTTGGATCGGCACGGAACGCAATGGCTTGAACCGCTGGCAGGACGGTAAATTCAGTTCGTATCATCAAGGGGACGGTTTACCGAGCGAGAATATCACTTCGCTTTGCGCGGATGCGGATGACGTGCTGTGGGTCGGCACCGGAAACGGCCTGGGCCGGCTCGCGCGGGGGCGCTGGGATCGTTTCACGACCAAGGACGGATTGGCCAGCGACAGCATCAGCTATCTGATTGAGGATGATCAGGAGCATCTGTGGATCGGATCAAATCTTGGTTTGATGCGGCTGGAAAAAAAGGCGCTCACCACTCAGGCGCCCGGGAAAACCGCCGCGGTTTCCTGTCGCATTTACAGCACCGGCGATGGTTTGCCCACGAGCGAATGCACGCAGGGCTCCCAGCCTGCCGCGTGGCGCACCCCGGACGGGCGGTTGTGGTTTCCAACCATCCGTGGTCTGGTCGGCGTGAATCCGGCGGAATTGATTCTGAATACGAACCTGCCCCTGGTGGCGATTGAATCCGTGCTGCTTGATGATCAGGAACAGCACACGAATCGTTTGGACGGCGCGGGATTGCGCAAGCTGGTGATTCCGGCCCACGTCGAGCGGATGGATATTTTTTTCACCAGCCTGAATTTGACGGCGCCCAAGCAGGCGCGCTTCACCTATTGGATGGAGGGACACGAAGAGCGCTGGAATTCCCCCACGGACCGCCGCAGCGTGAGTTACTCCAAACTGCCGCCGGGCGAATACCACTTCCGGGTCCGGGCCTGCAATGAAGACGGGTATTGGAACAACCAGGACGTCGCGCTCAATATCACCGTGCTGCCGCCGTTCTGGAAAACGTGGTGGTTTCAAACGATCGGGGGCTTGGTTCTGGTCGGAGCGATTGCCGGGGTTGTCTATTTTGTTTCCACCCAGAAACTGCAACGCCAACTGGCGCTGTTGCGTCAGCAGGAAGCCTTGGAAAAGGAACGCGCCCGCATCGCGCGCGACCTGCATGATCAACTCGGCGCAAATCTGACCCAGGTCGGCTTGCTCGGCGAAATGGTCGGGGAAGACAAGGATTCGCCCCAGGAGATTGCGGCGTATGCGCAGCAGATTTGTCAGACCGCGCGCACCACGTCCGATGCGCTCGATGAAATCGTCTGGGCCGCCAATCCGTCCAACGACACGCTGGATGGCTTGGTCACCTACGCTTGCAAGTACGCCCAAGATTACCTCGCGCTGGCGGATTTGCGCTACCGCCTCGATGTGCCGACGGAACTGCCCACGGCCAACATTCCGCCCGACCTGCGTCACAACGTATTCCTCGCTTTTAAGGAATCGGTGAACAATGTCGTCAAGCACGCCCGCGCTTCCGAGGTGAAGATTCGCCTGCGGCTGGATGCGGAGAAGTTTTTGATCGAGATCGAGGACAACGGCCGCGGCCCAGGGGAAGCCGCCACCAAAACCGGCAGAAATGGATTGCGCAACATGCGCAAGCGCATGGAAGATGTCGGCGGCGCGTTTGAAATGACGCCGGGCGCGGCACGCGGCACGATTGTGCGCCTGACCGCCCCCATCACCAAACGCTGAAGCACCATGGCCATCAAAGTTTCCATCGTCGAAGACAACGAGCAACTGCGCGACACACTCGCCAGGATGATCGGTCGCGCCAGCGGCTTTGAATGCGTGGGCCACCACCCCAGCGCCGAAGCCGGCCTCGCGGCGATTCCCGGCGAGAAGCCCGATGTCGTGCTCATGGACATCAACCTCCCCGGCATGAACGGCGTCGAATGCGTCCGCAAACTGAAGGAGCTGCTGCCGCCGATTCAGATCGTGATGCTCACGGCGTACGAAGACACGGAGAACATTTTCAATTCGCTCGCCGCCGGGGCCGCCGGTTATCTGCTCAAGCGTTCCAAGAGCGCGGAAATTCTCGAGGCGCTCCGCGATGTGCAGAATGGCGGTTCGCCGATGTCCACCCACATCGCGCGCAAAGTCGTGCAATCTTTCCAATCCCGCCCTGCTGCCGCGCCCGCCGAGCAGACCGAAGAGCTTTCGCCTCGTGAACAGGAAGTGCTCGACCTGTTGAGCCAGGGGTTCATGTATAAAGAAATTTCCGATAAACTCGGGATCAGCTTTGAGACGGTGCGAACTTATATCCGCCGGATTTACGAAAAACTTCACGTTCGCACCCGGACCGAGGCGGTGGCCAAGGCGTTGCGCCGCTAATAAGGTTCATAATATCAACAGCTTGCGCGCATGTTGTCCCCCGATGGGGACATTGTCCCCCACAATGGGGACTATTGGGAAAGGGAACTTGTTGTATGATGGCTTCGTTGTTGGACGCAAATTTGCAGGTTATCGTGTGTGATGTAAGGCGTAAAACTGCAGCGCCGCCGAAAAACAACTTTGAAAAATTGGGCGACTGAAATAGTGCTTTTGTTCTCAGGCAGAGGGCCGGATGAAAATCCGGCCCTTTCGCTTTTCCCAAAACAGGTTTGATTTAACAGGAGGAAACAGAGGGAACTGAGAATCAAGCGACTTTGTTAATGACCCCTGATTGTCGGTCAGTTGCGGCAAACAAGACACATGATCAACTTCCCCGCCGCTCAATTCTCTGTTCCCTCTGTTTCCTCCTGTTAAAACAGTCACGCGCGTTTTCCCGCCAGAAACTTCTCCGCATACTTGCCCAACAGATCGGCTTCGAGGTTCACAAAATCTCCCACCTTGCGTTCGCATAGCGTCGTGACTTCAAACGTATGCGGGATGATCCAGATACGGAAGCGATTCTTCTTCACGGCTGCCACGGTGAGGCTGATGCCGTCCACAGCAATGGAACCCTTGAAAATGATGTAACGCATCACCTCCGCCGGTGCTTCGATGTCGAGCAGATGATCCGCGCCGGATTTCTCCCAGCGAACGATTTTACCCACCCCATCCACGTGACCCGTGACAAAGTGCCCGCCGAGTTCGCCGTCCGCTCGCAGCGGTCGCTCCAGATTCACGATTGAACCAGCCTTGGCAAATTGCAGATTCGTCCGCTGCCAGGATTCCTGAAGGACATCGAATTGCAGCAACGTCGCCGCGCCGCGCTTCGAGAGTTTCACCAGCGTCAGACAGCAGCCGTTCACCGCGACGCTTGCCCCCAGCTTTATCCCCCGCGCAATGCCTTTGGCGCGGACGGTCAGCTCGATGGATTTTTTGGTCGGCCTGATGGCCGCGACCACGCCCGCTTCCTCGATGATGCCTGTAAACATGAGTCCATTTTGCCGGTGGCAGGCGGGCGGTGGCAAGTGCGCACCTGGCTTCAATCAGCGACTTTGGCAGTCAGTAGCAAATCTTCGCCCAGCTTGCGCCATGCTACTTCGTGTAGTTGCACGGCTTCGCTCAAACGGGCGGCGCCTTCGCCGGCTACGCCTTTACGGGCCTCGCGGCCCCCGAGAATCTTGGGGGCGTAAAAGAACGCCACCCGCTGCGCGTATCCGCCGAGCAGAAACGAAGCATTCACCTCGCCGCCGCCTTCGACGAGCAGGCTGGTCACGTTTTCCGCGCCCAACTTGCGCAGCAACCAACGCAGGGGGATTGCGGAGTGCGGAGTGCGGAGTGCGGAGTGTTTCGTTGGGAAGACTAAAACATTGACCCGCTTCGCCAGCGCGACCACGCGCGATTTCGGCGCCGCCTTGCTGACAACGATTGTCGTTAGGGCCGCGAATTCGTCGCTCACCACCTTGGCGCTGATCGGCGTTCGCGCCTGGGAATCGAGAATGATGCGCCGCAGCAACGAACTTTGGACTTTGGACTTTGGACTTTCGACACCTCGAACTGTCAGGCTCGGATCATCCGCCAGCACGGTGTTCACGCCAACCAGAATGGCATCGCTCTGCCGTCGCAGTTGCATTCCGTAAGCGCGCGCCTTTTCTCCGGTGATCCATTTCGACTCGCCGCTGGCCGTGGCAATCTTGCCATCGAGCGTCATCGCTGCTTTCACCGTCACCAAGGGCGTGCGTTCTACGATCCAATGATTGAACCCTTCGTTGAGCCGCGCGCAATCCTTCGCCAGAACACCGGTGCTCACTTCAATCCCGGCACGGCGCAGAATTGAAAAACCTTTTCCGGCATGATGAGGATTTGGATCCGTCGCGCCCACGACGACGCGCCTGATGCCTGCTGCTTTGAGCGCCTCGGTGCAGGGCGGCGTCCGTCCGTGGGTGCAGCAGGGTTCAAGCGTCACGTAGATCGTCGCCCCGCGCGGTGAGTTGCCGCGCCGTTCGGCATCGCGTAGCGCCTCAATCTCCGCGTGCGGCAATCCCGCTTGGCGATGCCAGCCGCGCCCGATGATTTGTCCGCGCTTCATGAGCACCGCGCCGACCATCGGATTAGGTGAGGTTTGACCCAGCGCCCGCCGCGCCAGTCGCAACGCCGTTCGCATGAATTGGAAATCAGCCTTCATGATGAACCAGAACTTCCGGCGCAGCCTAGCGTTGTGCCCGCGACAAAATCGAGCGCGAACTGATGAAGGCTCACAGCACGCGCCGGACTGCGGCCAGCCAGCCGGCGTGCAAACGCTGGGCTTCAGCGGCCTTCATGCGTGGGTGGAAAGCCTTTTGCGGCCGCGGCAGTTTCTCGAGATCGGCGAATGATTTGCACAGACCAAGACCAAGCAAACCATTCATCGCCGCGCCCCACGCGGAACTCTCAGCGACTTCGGCCACCCTTATCTCCGTGCGCGTCAGGTCCGCGGTGAATTGCATCAGGAACTTGTTCCGCGTCGGGCCGCCGTCGGCATGAAGGCTTTGAAGTTTCACCCTCGCGTCGGCACGCATCATGTCGAGCACGTCGCGGATCTGATAAGAAATGGCTTCCTGCGCCGCGCGGACAATGTGAGCTTTATTCGTGTGAGCGGTCATTCCAACAATCGCCGCCCGTGCGTCCGGAGACCAATAGGGCGCGCTCAAGCCCGCAAACGCCGGCACGAGGTAAACGCCGCCGTTGTCCTTCACGCTCAGCGCCAGTTTCTCGACTTCAGCAGCGCTTTGAATCAGACCGAGTTGATTCTTCAGCCACTCGATCGTGGCGGCGGAGAAGTTGATCAAGCCCTCGAAAGCATACGTCGGTCTGCCTTTGTAAACCCAAGCCAACGCGGTGACCGCTCCCTTTTCCGAGGTGCGCAGTTGGTCGCCAATGTTGAGCATCACGCTCGTGCCCGTGCCAAACGTGGCCTTAGCTGTGCCCGGCTGATAACACCGCTGCGCGAAAAGCGACGCCTGTGAATCACCCATCACCCCGATGATCGGAACGCGCTTGGGCAACAAACCGCCGGCATCCGTCTCACCGAACTGCGCGGCGCTTTCGCGCACTTCGGGCAATACGTTCGCGGGCACTTTGAACAGTTTACAGAGTTCGGCATCCCACTTCAGCTTGCCGATGTCGAACAGCAGCGTGCGACTGGCGTTGGTGAAATCCGTGGCGAACACTTTTCCGCCTGTGAGCCGGTGGATGAGATACGTATCAACGTTCCCAATGACTGCATCACCGCTCTTGAGTTTGGCAGCGATGGCAGGTTTCTTCTCAATCAGCCAGCGAACTTTCGATGCGGAGAAATAGGTATCAATCTTCAGCCCGGTTTTGCGCAGGACGCTCGGGCCGTGGCCTTGCTTGGTGAGCTTGGCACAGATGGCGTCGCCGCGGCGATCTTGCCAGACGAGCGCGTTATGCAACGGCTGGCCCGTCTGGCGATCGAACACCAGCACTGTCTCGCGCTGGTTTGTGATGCTGAGCGCGGCAAGTTGGTTCAGCTTGCCGCGGTAGCGCTTGGTGATTTCGCCGATAACCGCGAGAACATTCTTCCAAATTTCCTCGGCGTCATGTTCCACCCAGCCGGGCTGCGGATAGATCTGGCGATGGTTGCGCGAGGCTTTGTCGAGGATTCTGCCTTCCGCGTCGAAGAGAACGGCCTTCGTCGCGGACGTGCTTTGGTCGAGGGCGAGGATCAGGCTCATGCTACTTCAGCAACGTTGTTGTGATCTCGCACAATCCTTCCATGCTGATGCCGTAATGGCGGAAGATGTCGGCCTGCGCGCCGGGCACGGTCTCTTCATCGGGTATACCGACGATGCGGAACGGCTTGCAAACACCCGCTTGCATGAGTGTGGACGCCACCGCTTCGCCCAGACCGCCATGAACCATGTGTTCTTCCACGGTGACGATGGCTTTGCATTCGCGCCCGGCTTTCAAGATGGCTTCAGTGTCGAGCGGCTTGATGGTGTGAACTGAAAGCACCCGCGCCTGAATGCCATGTTCCGCGAGTTGTGCCGCCGCGAGCAAGGCGTGAACAACCGTTTCGCCGGTGGCGATAAAGGCGACATCATTGCCTTCGCGCAAGGTGATCGCTTTGCCGACTTCAAACTTCGTCTCCGGCTTGTGCAGGCCATACATCGCGGCTTTGCCGAAACGGACGAAGACGGGCTTTGTCGCCTGGGCCGCAGCGAGAATGGCCTGACGCGACTCGAAATTATCCGCCGGGACGAGGATGGTGAGGTTGTTGATCGCCCGCAGGACGGCAAGGTCGTGCAACGAATGATGCGTCGTGCCAAGCGCGCCGTAGCTCGTGCCGGAGCTGATGCCGACGAGCACGGCGGGAACGTCCGAGTAACAGATGTCGTTCTTGATCTGCTCCAATGAGCGCGCCGTCAGGAAGCAGCTCGGCGAGACACCAAACGACTTCTTGCCACACGCCGCGAGGCCGGCGGTGATGCCGACGAGATTCTGTTCGGCGATGCCGACTTCGACGATCTGCTTGGGCAACGCCTTGCCAAACGGCGCAAGCTTGCCCGAGCCACGTGAATCGCTGGTTACGGCGACGATATTCGGGTTTGCCTTTGCCAGTTCTTCAAGCACGGCGGCGAATTCTTCAAGGTTGGCGTGGCCCATTTTCAAGCCAAGCTTTTCCGCCATCGCTTTCGCGGCGGGCGTGAACATGGAAGGGGCGGGCGCGCTCATGGTTTAACAGGAGGTAACGGAGACAACGGAGAGAATAACTCCGAGGCTTCCGGTTGGTTTGGTAGTTCTCTGTTCACTCTGTTTGCTCCTGTAAAAGTTTTTCCGCCGCCTCGAGTTCGGCCAGCGCTTGTTTCAGTTCCGCTTCGCTCGGCACGCCGTGATGCCATTTGGCGACGTTTTCCATGAAGCTCACGCCTTTGCCTTTCACGGTGTTCGCGATGATAAAGGTGGGTTTGCCGGGTTCGGCGGGTTTGCTCAAGGCTTCGGTCAACGCCGTATAATCGTGGCCGTTCACCGTTTTCACGCCCCAGCCGAACGCGCGCCATTTTTCGTCGAGCGGTTCGTTGCTCATCACGTCGCGCGTGTGACCGGTGATCTGGAGCGTGTTGTGGTCGAGGATGGCGAACAGGTTATCCAGCTTGTAATGCGCGGCGGCGAGGGCGGCTTCCCAATTCGAGCCTTCAGCGAGTTCGCCGTCGCCCAAAAGGGTGAACACGCGAAAGCGCGCCGCCCCATTTGGATGTTGGATGTTGGACGTTGGATGTTGAATGTTTCCCTCATCCATCTTCGCGGCGAGCGCCATGCCGATGCAGATGGGCAGGCCGTGACCGAGCGCGCCGGTGTTCATCTCGATGCCGGGAATGTGCCGCGTGGGATGGCCGACGTAGTGCGATTGATAATGGCAGACGGTCTCCAGGTCCGATGCGGGGAAAAAGCCGCGGTCGGCGAGCACAGCATAGAGCGCCTCGACGCAATGGCCCTTGCTCTGCACATAACGGTCGCGCGTCGGGCTGGTGAACGTCTGCGGCGCGACGTTGAGCACGCGGTTGTAGAGGACATTCAGGATGTCCAGGCAGGACAACCCGCCGCCGGTATGGCCTGCACCCGCACCGACGATGAGTTTCAGCATCGCCCGCCGCAGCACGAAGGACTTCAGTTGGAGTTCGTGGTCGGTCATTTGAAATTCTCCGCAAGCATTGCCCAGCGCTCGTGATCCTTCCAGCGACCCCGAACTTTTATGAGGCGGCGCGAAAAACCCTCGCGAACAAATCCACATTTCTTCACGAGCGCGATGGAGGCCCGATTGTCGGGCTGAATGTTGGCTTCAAGCCGGTGTAATTTGAGTTTTTGAAAAGCGTGCTTCAGCACCAGCCGCAGCCCCGCACCCATCAATCCCCGGCCCGCATAAGGGGCGAAGGCATAGTAGCCGATGGCCGCGCTTTGAGAATTTCCCCGGATCACGTCATTGATGCTGATAACTCCGGCGATACCGCCGGAATCCCGATGGATGACCAGAAATCTGTGGTGACGATCATCGGCAGCGCGTTTCAGGTAATTGACAAATTCCTTTGGGGTTTTAGCGCGCGGCGTAATCCACGAACCATGCAGGGCGCGGCTGCGGCGGACTGCCGAAAGAAACTCCGGGCCGTCATCCGCAGTCGGCGGTCGGATGACTGCTGGTGATTTTGGGGTGGCTGGCTTCACGGCTTTGCGTCCAGTTTTTTCGCCCCGGAAACAAACCAAACTTTGATAAGCTTGTCGCTTTTCACTTCATAAATCGCCACCAACTCCAACTTGCCCGCGCCTTCGGGAAAAGTGCGCGTCACGATTTCCTGGTCAATGACTGTGTTGCCGCAAACCATCCTCTTCACAAGCTGCGCGTGCAGGTTCGGCTCTTGGAAACGGGCTTCAAAGCGCGGTCGAATTTCCGCGGCGCCGTTCGCCAGCAACTTCGACGGATGCTCAAACTGTTCAGCGTTCTCGGCGCAAGTCGCCATCAACGCGCCCAAATCTTTCGCGTTGCAGGCGTCGAGTTGCCGGTGGACAACTTGTTCAGGGCTGGAATTATTTTGAGCGTTCATCGTGATTGTAAACATCCCAGCCGAAATAATTCCCGAAGGCTTCGGCCAGAATCGCCGCCGAGTGCGATTGCGTCATGACGACGTGATGCTCGAAACCCTTTTCGCAGACGTGGCGCAGGACTTTTTGCAGGTTCGGCACTTTGGCCACGGCGCGGTTGCCGAAGGTCTTGAGTTCGTCGTTCGTTAGTTCGCCTTCGCCGACGTAGCAGCGGATCTTGCCCTCGGCATCGGCGGTGGTGATGCGGCCGTAGGTCAACGGGCCGGCGGGGGTGCGGCCATCGAGTGCGCCGTAGGTGTTCTCGACGCCAACGGCTGTGCCGATGATGGGCGCGTTGGAAATTTTGATGTCGGGCAGGAATGATTTGGCCCAGTTACCGCAGTGGAAGAGCACGCACTTGTCGTCGTCATCCGCGTAGTTGTTGTTCCAGTCCACGAGCGCCGCGGGCGTATTGCTGGCGAGCTGCATCGCATACATCGTCAGCACGCCGGTGACGTCCACTTCGCAGGCGCTGGGCATGAACTTCTCGCTCATCATGCTCATGAGCGTGCAGACGTTGCAGCCAAAATTCTGTTGCACGGAGGTCCAGCACTGGATGGCGGTCGCGTCGAGGTGGTTGGCGTTCATCCAATCGGTGAGCACCACGCCCATCTTGGCCATCTGCACGAGCTTGTCGGACGGGACTCCCGGCGCGGGGGCATAGCCTTGAATCTCTTTGAGCTTGGATACGACGGATGGGACGGATGGGTCTAATTTATTGGCGGCACCAATAATCTCCGACAAATCCACCGTGGTGACACTGATGCCGTGCCGTTCCAAAATTTTTTCCGAGTAACGCACGGTGTTGAACGCGCCGGGCCGCGCGCCGACCGCGCCGAGGCGGACGCCACGCAAGCCGTTCACGACGCGGCAGACGCCGAGGAACTTTTGCAGGTCGCGCTGGAAGCTGTCGGAGGTCGGATGCGAGACGTGTTTGCTGGTGAGGGTGAACTTGATGCCGGCTTGCACGAGGTTGTTGCAGACGGAAATTTTCCCGCAGAACGAATCGCGGCGACGCGACGGCATGAGCTGATTCGGATCGTCGGGATAACCTTGGATGAGCACGGGGACGTTGAGGCCGGCGAGCTTGAGTGTATCGGCCACGCCCTTTTCGTCGCCGAAGTTCGGGAGGCAGACGAGCACGCCGTCAATTTCATTCGCGTGCTGCTTGAACAAATCGGCGCATTTACGGGCGTCGTTGTGCGTCTCGACACCGCCGAGCTTGGAATCAGATTCGCCAAGCTGAATGGCCTTGATGCCGAGCCGACCGAAGAGTTTGGCGAGGTCCGCCCGCGCTTCGGTGACGAGGGCGTCGGGGAAGAAATCGCGGTTGCCGTAGATGACGCCGAGGACGGGTTGTTTCAAATCAGTTTTCATGCGTAAAGCCGGTGGTCGCCGGGAAATATATTTGAGTATGCCGAAAGAGCTTCGGCTCGTCATGCACAGAGTTTGAAGAAGGAACGAAACAGCCGGGCCACCGGTTTAACCCGGGAGCGCCAGCGTCTCGCGGGCGAGTTCTGCGGTCTCGTTTGGTGCAACAACTCGCCGGCGGGACGCCGGCACTCCCAGAATGGCACCGGAGTTTCAGGCCTGCCCGCTTGGAGACGAAGCTATTGAATTGGCTTGAGCCAGCCGGAGCGCAGGCGTAGGAAAGGCTCATGCCGATTGAACTTCTCCCGATTTCACGCCGGACGTTTTTGCGTCGGGCCTTGCTCGCTGGCACCGGCCTCGCCCTTGCGCCGCAACTCCACGCGGCGATGCGGCGCACGGATGCGGCCTCTTTTGCATTGCTGGCCGACACGCACATTGCGGCGGATGCGGCCAAGATCCATCGCAATGTCAACATGGCGGCGCAATTCAATGCCGTGGCGCGGGAGATCGTCGGTCTGCCGCAGCGGGCGGCGCGCGTGTTCATTGTCGGCGACTGTGCTTTCAGCGCTGGGGAAACAGCGGATTACGCGCAGTTGACCGCGTTGCTTGATCCGTTGCGCGCGGATGGATTGACGTTGAATCTCGCGCTCGGCAATCACGACCAGCGCGAGAACTTTTGGGCGGCGATCGCATCGCAGAAAGCCGCGCGGCGGCCCATCGCCCAGAAACAGGTGGCGTTCATCAAGACCGAGCATTTGAACTGGCTGATGCTGGATTCGCTGGAGATAACATTGCAGACGCCCGGCGCACTGGGCGAGGATCAGTTGCAGTGGGTGGCCAAAACCCTGGATGCGAATCGCGAAGTGCCCACGGTGATTCTCGTCCACCACAATCCTGGCGAAGACAATAAAATCGGCGGCTTGAAGGACGCGGAGGCGTTGCTGGAAATCCTCCGCCCGCGCCGGCAGGTGAAGGCGTGGATTTATGGGCACACGCACAACTGGAAGGTGACGCAGGATGCGAGTGGCATTCATCTCGTGAATCTGCCGCCGGTGTCGTACATCTTCCGCGAAGGCGATCCGGCGGGCTGGATTCACGCGACAACGCGGCCCGGCGGAATGAAGCTCGAACTGCGCGCGATTGATCCAAGTCACAAAGCGCATGGCCAAGTCGTGGATTTGAAGTGGCGCGAGGCGTGAGCCGTCGCTATTGCCTCACGCCAAGGACGCGAAGGCCGCAACGGATGCGGAACAACTCTTTCTCCGAGGCTGTCCACGAATCAACGAGGTCGTGAGGTGTGAGTAAAAGTCTCCCCTCCTTTGCGCCCTTCGCGTTCTTGGCGTGAGGCGCATTTTCAGTCAGGTCCGCAACCCTTCGATCACGGTCTTCGCCACGGCGGGAATGATCTCTTTGTCCTTCGAGTGGCCGATAGTGAACGTCACCAGAATGAATTTCTCGCCAGTCGGCAGTTTCACATACGCGGCGTCATGGCGCACCTCGCTCATCCAGCCGGCTTTCGACCAGAGCTTTGCTCCCGGCGGAAGAACCGCGCCGGTGTATTCGCGGGACTGGCCATTGCCGTTCGGATCAAAAGGCTGGCGTTCGTGCAACTCGAGCATCTGGCGACTACGCTCGGGTGTGACGGCGCGCCCGGTCACCATTTCCGTGAACAACCGCGCGGTGGCCTCAGTGGTGAGCCAGTTGCGATGATCCGGCGGCGGTTGGTTGGCGAGTTGTTTCTCGCGACCGTACGGGCCTTCGCACCAGGTTTTGCGGTTGAGATTGATCTGCTCGTAGCCGAGCGAAGCAAAGTAACGATTCACCGCGTTGCGTTTCTCAAACCACGCAGTGAACTCAGTGGGCGACAACTCCGGTCCGCTCGTCGTGTCCGTGAGCAAATCGAGCACGTAACCGGTCGGTTCGTTGAAGGAATCCACGATCATGTCGCGCAGGGCGCGGCGCAATTCCTCGGTGTCGGCGAGTTTGCCATCTTCCATCCAACGATGTGCGGCCATTAGATAAAAGGACTTCACCACGCTGGCGGGATAAATGCGTTCCGTGCCGCGATAACTGGCGCGCTCGGGCTGCTGCGGGTCGCGCAGGTCAACCAGCGTGATGGCGAGTTGCTCGGCTTGCAGATGGAGTGGAGCGAATTGCGCGAGTGCCTGCTGCGCGGCGCGATCCACGATGGTTTGCAGCCGTGGTGACGGCTGGAACGCTGGAGCAAGGTTGGTTTTTGGCGGCGCGCTCTGCATGGCGGGAACGCTAGCGTAACGGGATCGAAAATGGGAGCGCGGAAGCACAGCGAAGTTCAAACATTTCCTCGGCACGGTGCCCCCCCGATGTTGCTCAAGTTGATGCCGGCCGAAAATTAACTGATGGAGATCGGACGGCGGACGCGTTGAGCACGCACGTGGCGGTTGCATCGGCGGGCGCTTCCGTTCATCGTGTCGGCGGATGAAGCGATTTGATTTCCTCGTGCTCGGCAGCGGCATCGCCGGTTTGTTCTTCGCGCTCAAGGTGGCCCCGCGCGGGCGCGTGGCGATTGTGACCAAGAAGAATCGCGCCGAGTCGAACACCAATTACGCGCAGGGCGGCATCGCCGCCGTGACGAGCAAGGAGGACACTTTTGATCTGCACGTTAAAGACACGTTGACCGCCGGCGCCGGCTTGTGTCGCGAATCGGTGGTGCGGACGATTGTGGAGGAAGGCCCGGCGCGCATTGCGGAATTGGTCGAGCTGGGGATGAAGTTTTCCCAACGCGAAGCGCCGAACGAGGGCGGCGGTCAGGAACTGGACCTGGGCAAGGAGGGCGGGCATTCCAAGCGACGGATTCTGCACGCCAAGGATATCACGGGCCATGAGATCGAACGCGCGTTGCTCAACGCGGTGGCCGCGCAGCCGAACATCACGATTTTCGAGAATCATCTCGCGATTGATCTGATCACGAGTCAGAAGCTGGGTTACGTCGGCGAGAACCGCTGTCTGGGCGCGTATGTATTCGACAATAAAACCCAGGCCGTGGAAACGTTCGTCGCGCCCACGACGCTGCTGGCCACGGGTGGGTGCGGAAAGGTTTATCTTTACACGACGAATCCCGACATCGCGACGGGCGATGGCGTGGCGATGGCGTATCGCGCCGGGGCGGCGGTGGCGAACATGGAGTTCGTGCAGTTTCATCCGACGTGTCTCTATCATCCCAAGGCGAAATCATTTCTGATCAGCGAAGCGGTGCGCGGTGAGGGCGGGGTGTTGATGTCGCTCGATGGCGGGCAGTTCATGGATGATTATCACGCGCTGAAATCCCTCGCGCCGCGCGATGTGGTGGCCCGGGCGATTGACAGCGAGATGAAGAAGAGCGGCGCGGATCATGTATCGCTGGACATCACGCACAAGTCGGCGCGGTTCGTGATCGAACGCTTTCCCAACATCTACCAGACCTGCCTGAGCTATGGCATTGATATCACCAAGGAGGCGATCCCGGTGGTGCCGGCGGCGCATTATCAATGCGGCGGGGTGATGACCAATGTGGACGGCGAGACGGACATCGCGGGATTGTTTGCGGTGGGTGAGGTGGCTTGCACGGGCTTGCATGGGGCCAATCGGTTGGCGAGCAATTCCCTGCTCGAAGCTTTGGTGTGCGCAAATCGGGCCGCGCGGCGGATGGCGGAAGTGAATCAACCGATCAATGATTTCAAAATCCCAGCCTGGCAATCCGGCCACGCAAACAATCCCGATGAACTGGTCGTGGTGGCGCACAACTGGGATGAGATCCGCCGTTGTATGTGGGACTATGTCGGCATCGTGCGGACGAACAAGCGGCTGCAGCGGGCGCAATCGCGGCTCGCAAATCTGCAACAGGAGATTCACGAGTACTACTGGAACTTCACGGTCACGGCGGATTTATTGGAGCTGCGCAATATTGCCACGGTGTCGGAGTTGATCGTGCGTTGCGCCTTGCTTCGTTCGGAGAGCCGGGGATTGCACTACAATCTGGATTACCCCGACAACAACCCGGAATGGGCGCAACGCGACAGCGTGGTGCGGAAGGCGGGTTGAACGGACAGTGGTATAAAACAGCACCGCCGGCTTGCCTTCGCAAACCGGCGGCGGTTGAGATTAGATCCGCGCCAGCGGTTACTTCTGCGGATTGATGAGTTCCGTCATCTTGAAGATCGGCAGGAACATACAGATCACCATGCCGCCGATGACCACGCCGAGGAACACAATCAGGATGGGTTCAATCAGCGAGGTGATGCCGGAGAGGGTGGTTTCGATTTCTTCATCGAGGAAGTCCGCGATGCGTTCGAGCATGTTGTCAATCTTGCCGGTTTGCTCGCCGGCGGTGACCATGCGGACAATCATGTTGGGAAAGATCGGATGTTTGCTGAGCGCCTGGCTGATACTTTCGCCCTTTTCAATATCGGCGGCGGCGGTTTTGACGGCCTTTTCCATGATCACGTTGCCGACAGTCTGAGAAACAATCTGCAACACTTCGAGGATCGGAACGCCGCTGCGCACCAGTGAGGCCAGGGTCCGGGTGAAACGGGCCAGACAGATTTTATGAGCGATGACGCCAAAGATCGGCAGCTTGATCCGGTGTTTGTCCCAGAATTCCCGGCCTTTCTTGGTTTTAATCCAAGCCAACCAGCCATAGACGCCACCCCCCATCGCCAGAATCACCACGATGAAGTAGGACTTCATGAAGTCGCTGAGGCTGATGAGGAATTGGGTGGGGCCGGGCAGTTTGCCGCCAAAGCCGGAGTAGATTTCGCCGAAGACCGGAATGACTTTGACCAGCAGGAAGATGGTGATGCCAATGGCGACCAAGGTGACGACCGTTGGATACATCATCGCCGATTTGACCTTCTTGCGCAGGCGGGCGGTATTTTCGAGATAGACGGCCAACCGGGCCAGGATTTCGGCGAGCAAACCGCCTTTTTCACCCGCTCCCACCATGGCGACAAAGAGCCGATTGAAAACCTTGGGATGCTTCTGTAAGGCTTCGGAGAAACTGTCGCCGCCTTCGACCCGGGCGCAGATGTCCTTGATTACATCACGCATTGCCTTGTTTTGAGTCTGGTCTGCCAAAGCCTGAAGGCATTGCACCATGGCCAAACCGGCGTCAATCATGGTGGCCAACTGGCGGGTGAACATGACCAGATCCGCCAAAGGCACACTGCCGCCGGCGATCCGTCCCCTTTTGGCGACCTTCTCCTGGATCGAGACGACCAGCAGATTGCGGTTCAGCAGCGCGGAAATGGCGGCCTGTTCCGTGGCGGCTTCGAGCGTGCTGCGGATTTCGCGACCGGTTCCGGTCTCCCGTGCGACGTAAGCAAATGACGGCATAGATGAATTTACGGTTGTACTACTTGTGTGATGCCCCGCGTCCGGCTTGATTCCAACTCCGGTATTTCTGCAGGCATCGCCTCACTGGGGATAGCAACACCCATTCCACCGGCGGGAGCCCGGGGCCGGGGGGAAGCTCAAGTGGTTTTCCTGACGCTTAAATCGAGCCGGGTTGTCCCACCTTCAGGCACAGCAGCGGGCGGCCGGCTTGGAAATAAATGTTGTCATCACCGCATGGCTTCCCTATCAATCCCCGCAATAACCCCGCAAAGGTGTCGGGGATAAACCAGATTTATCCCGCCAGGCCCGGACGAAAAATGGACACTTGGGCGCGCGGCTGAATGGACAAAACGGACGCAAGCTTGGGGAGCCAAACGAACTCTTTCTCATCGGAGGAACCAAAATGAAGTTCAACAAATGGACACTTGGGTTGGCGGCGCTTGGCGTGGTCAGTCTCGTTTCCGTGGTCCAGGCCGAAGAGCAAATGCTGCTCGGCTCGCCGGCGGAACGCACTTCGACCACTCTCAGCGGTTATGTCAACGCCTCGGCAGCGTGGGATTTTGGCCGGCACCATGAACTCGCCAACACCCGCGGCTATGCGTACAGCGCCGGCAAGGGCGATGGGTTCAGCCTGGATGTCGTTGACTTCACTTTGGAAAAGGCTCTGGACGAGAGCAAGTGGGCCGCAGGTTACAAAGCGGAACTCTGGTTTGGGCCGGATGCCATCGCGCTCGGTTCGCGTTTCAGCGGCACGGGTGATGTGGCCATCAAGCAGGCGTATGTTTCCCTGCGCACCCCGTTTTGGAATGGCATTGACTGGAAAGTCGGCGTGTTCGACACGATCATCGGCTACGAATTATCCAACGCGGGCGATAATCCCAACTATACCCGTTCCTGGGGCTACTCGATCGAGCCGACGCAGCACACTGGGATCCTCGGCGACTATCGCTTCTCGGAAACCATGGCCGTGACCTTCGGCTTGGCGAACACCTGGAACGCCCCCATCAACGGTCGCGATTCCGGCAATCCTGATTCCTCCATGACGGTTATGGGGGCCGTTTTGTTGACGGCCCCGGAAAGCTTTGGCGTCCTCCATGGCGGCTCGTTGTATGCCGGCTTCGTCAGCGGCAAACAATCGGGCGTGACCCCCGATCAAGCGTTCCGCAATTCCTACTATGTCGGGGCCACGGTACCGACGGTGGTGGACGGTTTGAAGGTGGGCGTCGCGTTTGACTACGTTGACCTTGACGATGGCAATCCGACCTATAACACCAGCGCCTCCAGCGCGGTGGCGGGTTATCTCTCCTTTGCCGCCACGGAAAAATTGTCGCTGCATGGCCGGGTGGATTACCTCCAGCTCGGCGGTGATGGTTTGTCCCCGGCGGGCAATCTCCTCGGTAATCCGGTCTTTGCGCCCGGCGACGATCTGCTCGCCACGACCATCACGGTGGACTACCAGCTCTGGAAGAACGTCATCTCCCGCGTCGAATTCCGCTGGGATCACGACCTGGATGAAGGCGGCGACGCCTTCCGGGGCGGTGGCGTGACCGGTCATACCGACGAAATGTCGCTCATCGTGAACGTCATCTACAAGTTCTGATCGGAGTCAAAATCACAAAACCCCTTCCGGGAAACTGGAAGGGGTTTCATTTTCCAAACCGCGCCTCAATCGAGCGGTTGGTAACTTTGGATTTCTCCCTTGGAACATTGCCACTGACACAGCGACGCGTGACGACCTTTTTTGAAGCTCTTGAATTCGCCCGGAAATGTTCGTTGTGAAAGCCGTTGTTCCGAAACCCCACCGGCATCACAACCGAGCACCAGTGCGTAGCCCTTGTAGATACGAGGATGACCAATGAGGCGCGCGGCCCCCGCTGGTGCGGTCGGGGCGGGACGTTTGTCGAGCACCAGAAAACTCACCGGCAAATCGCGCAGATCAATCCCCAGCAGATTCGCAAAGCGCGCCCAATTGCTGTCGGTGAAAACCTCCGGTGGCGGTGCCGCAAAATGATGACACCAATGCCGCTCGTTTTCCGGTGCCAGAATCCCGCAGCGTTCCTGATGAGTGCAAGGGGCCACGAGATTGAAATGCGGACGCAATCGTTCGCGGATGGCGATGAGTGTCAGGCTCGCCTCGTACGTGCCAGGCTCGACCCACAACACACACTCCGCTGTCGCCGCCAATCCCGCCAACGTCTCGGTTTGTTCCGGCGTCAGTTCGGTCAGCACATGACTGATCAACAGCGTGCCGCCGGAGGTGTGTTCCGGGAGCGCCGTCGTTTCGACGGCGAGTTGCGGGTATTTCTCCCGGGCGCGGCGCACCGCAAAATTCATTGCCAGTGAAGAACGATCCCACACCCGCAGCTTGGTGATTTCACCTCCGCCGTAATGATCAAGGAACGCGCGCGCCGCCACGCCGCTGCCGCAACCCCAATCCAACAACTCACCGCGCGGTGGCGTCCAGCCGCGCCGCTGCAATTCGCCGAGCACAAAATCCCACTTCCAGCCGATGCGTTGCGCGAAGGTTGCGTCATACGCTGCCAGCTCGCCTTCCGTCTGCCAGTAATCCGTCGCGCCCGCCGTGCCGGCGAGAAATGCCGCCCGCATGCGTTCCAACGCCTCCCAATCTATCGCGTCCCAATTCATCTTCAGGTTTTCAACAACGGGTCCAACGCATGTTGCGTGATGCCGAGAAATTTCTTCAGCTCGACGATCTGCGTGCGGACGGTTTCGTCTTGGAACGCTTCCCGCTCGCGCACGGCGGCGATCATCAGATTCTTTGGCGTGTGTTCGCCGCCGATGAATTCCATCAGCTTCGTCCGGCAGCCCGCCCATTCCAGAAACAGCGCCCGCAAGCCGTCCGTCGCCCACTCGGCCATCCGTTCCGCCATGATGCCGTGTTGCAGCACCGGCGCGAGCGGGGCGGGACGGCCCAGTTGCGGGCGGATTTCCTTGTGACAACACGGGGCGACCACGATCAACTTCGCGCCCAGTTCGATGCCGCGCCGGATGGCATCATCGGTGGCGGTGTTGCACGCGTGCAAGGCGATCAAGGCGTCCACCTGCGAGAGTTTGGCGGTGGCGATTTCGCCGCGCACAAATTCCAATCCCTCCGCGTGGATCTGCCGGGCGAGCTGGTTGGTCGTCGTCACCAGATCGGCGCGTGATTCAACGCCCGTGACGCGGACCGGTTGTTTCCCAACCCGCGCGAACAAGTGCCACAATCCAAACGTGAGATACCCCTTGCCACAGCCCATGTCCGCGAAGTGGAGCGCCGAACTCCGGTTCGGCTCGGGGTGACTGACATCGGTGCGGGCCGAGACGGCGCTCGGCGCTCCGGTCCAGCCGCATTCCTTCGCCAGATGCGAAACAATTTCCAGGTAATGATTGATCTGCCGCTGCTTGTCCGCCATCGAAGCGCGCAATTTGCCGTCGCGATCCAGCACCCCCAGACCCGTCAGCCAATCCCGCGCATTCGCGCCGAGAAAGCCGACGGCCTTTTGATCATGCTCCTGGGGCGGGGCAATTTTCTTGGCGGGCTTGTGATCCACCAGTCGCGCCTCTCCCGTGGCGGTGGAGATGAATTGCCAGTCCCGCACCCGCGTGCCGAGCAGCGCGCTGCGGAAATTTTGCCCGAGCTGCTGTTGCAACCATGCCGCCACTTCCGGCACGGTCAGGTTTTGGGTCAGGTCGCGAGTGGGATGACGAAGCGTGAGGGAAAGATGGATCGCGCCGCGGAGTTTGACCGCGCGACCAAAGATTTTTTGCGGCAGGTCGAAGTTGACCGGCTTGGAAAGCACGAGCCGCACGAAGGTGCCGTCGCCGAGGCTGGCGACGGTTTTCTGGATGAAACTTTCGGTTGGCTCGGGTTTGCTCACGTGGACAGTAGTATGGATTGGGGTGCGTCGCCGGGCGAGTCAAAGCTCCGCGTTCTGGGCGCGACTAAAATTGCCGTTCAACCGTGGGGTTCTTAATCTTAATCTTTTTCTTAATCTCCGGTCGGAGGGGGATTAAGATTAAGAAAAGGATTAAGAGTAAGAGCTAAAACACGCGGCACTGTCAGTCACACCCCGTCAATCGAGCGAGAAGACCACGCGGGCCGCGCCTTTGCGATTGGGATCTTCCGGGTTGGGCGTGGTCGGTAACACGCGATCCGCCGCAATGGCCGCCTGCTCCACGAGGAATCGCTGCACCGTCTCGATCCGGCGTTGCATCAAGGCGCGCAATTCGTCCGTCGTCACCGGCGCAAGCGTGGCGAGGCGCTGTTCCAATTCATCGCGCACCAGTTCCTTCTCGGTCTTGGTCTTGAGTTTGATGCCGGCGCTGGCGTTGGTGCCGCCACTGCCGCTTTGCGAGGCCGCCGCCATCTGGGCCAGCGACCGGTTCATGCCCATCAAAAGGGCGGCGCCTTTCTGCTGGCTGCGATCGGTGGTCGGGCTGGGCGGCGGGGCCGGCGTGTTCGGGCTGAAGGAGGTGGCGGCCAGCACGGCGGCCAGTTTGTCATAGAGCGCCTGTTCGGGGGTGGTGTTGAACGCGGCGCGATACTCTTTGCGCAGGAGCCGGTCGTATTCCGTTTCATCCAGTTGCAATTCGCTCCGGGCCGGGGCGGGTTTGCCGCGCGCGACAATTTCCTCGATGCGCGCGGTCTTCATGCGTTCCGCCACCTTCTGACGTCCGAGCGCGTCCGCGTCGAGCACCGCGTCAAACGTCGCGCCGATCTCCAGCGTCAGGGCCGGGCGTTTGTTCAGGGCGGCGACGAGGGTGAACAGTTTGTTCGTCTGACTGTCGGGCAATTGCGTCAGGCCCGGATCAAATTCCACGAACTGCAATTCCTCTCCACCGCCGACCAACGCGCCGAGCAGGGAGAAGGGCGAGGCCGCGATTTTCAGGATCATGTTTTGCAACGCCTGGCCCACCAGCCCCCAGATGCTGAATTGCGGATCATCCAGGCTGCCGGACACCGGCAGGTCCAGCCGGATGTGCCCGTCGGTGTCTTTCATCAGGCCGATGGCCAGCTTGACCGGGAGGCTAGTGGCATCGGGACTGGGCACGCGGGCGCCGAGTGTGAGTTGCGCGAGGTCCACGATGTTCGTTCCGGCCAGGGTGCGATTTTCGATGTGATAAACCAGTTCCGTCGTGAGTTTGCCCCGGGTCAACGGTCGGCCCACGAACTTCTCGGTGTAGGGACTGAGCGGGGTGAGGTCCGTGTTGGTGAACGCGACTTTCAGGTCCACGAAGAGGTTGTTCGGGTCAGGCGTCACAGTACCGGTGATCTCGAATGGCGCCACCGCAGTGACCTTGCCGCGGATGTCCACGCTGGCTTTGTTGAGGCCGGGTAGCGTGATGTCACGGATGCTGCCGTTGATTTCTTCGACCCGGGTTTCAAACCGGCGCAGCAACGAATCATCCGCCGCCCGGAAGGAATTGTTTTCCAGCACGACGGCCCCAACGTGGATGGGGAACAATTCGGCCGGTGGCGGCTGGGGTGCCGGGGCGGCGTTGGTGGTAGCGGTGGCGGCTGCGTTGGTATTGGCGGGCAGTTTCGCCAACGCCACGACGTTCACCTGACCGTTGGAACTGATGACGATGTTGTTCCGCGCGCCGACGAATTTGATTTCTTCAATGCTCAACCGGGTCGGATTCAGGGCGAAGTCAATCCCGCGGAGGCTGTGATTTTGCCAGGAGGCCAGTTCGTGATAGGCCACGGTGTCGGAGGAAGCAAAGTTGGTAACGCTGGAGTCGCCGGTGAAATGGACCTGTGGCGTGGCGGCGGGATTGAAGGTGGCGACGCCATGCAGATTCAAGCCGCCCGTGTGGATGACGAGATTGAGAAACTGGGCGAGGTACGGTTGCACGACCGGGATGGCCAGATTGCTGATGGCCAGGGTCGCCGAGAGATCCGGCGGGAGCACCGTGCCGCGGACGTCCGTATGCACCGTGCCGCCGCCGCGCCAGTCGAAGCCCACCGTCAGCGCGATCGGCGCGTTGGACTGGCTGGAAAGGCCTTTGAGGTTCACGGCCAGATTGTCGAGGCCGATCGTGGCGACGCCGACGGTGGAATGATCTTCAACCGCGACGTTGAAGTTGGTGACGATCAGTTCCTCCAGCCGCAGTTGCCAGACATCGGCGAGCGCGGGAGCGGCAGCCTGGGCGGCGGCAGTCGCGAGCGGGGTGGCTTCCGCCTTGGGCAGCTTCAAATAACTCAGCGCCACGGGTTGGCCGTTGGGGTCGCGTTCGAGGAATGTCGAGCCGCCGTTGATTTCCATCAGACTGACGTGGGCCACCCGCCCGGTCAGGCTTGCGGAGGCGTTGGCAATCTTGAGGGATTCCAGCGCCAGCAAGGCATTATCGCGCTCCGGTGCTTTGACGACCAGATCACGCAACTGCACGAAGGCGTTGGTGGCTTCGAGCTCGACCGGGTTCCGCGCGAGATTCACGCGATAAGTCGCGCCGATGTCGAGGGTCCCTTGCTGGATTTGCGCCGTGGTGAAGTGCGCGGCGTACGGTCCATATTTGTGCGGGGGGATGCCGCTAAGTTTGAACTGCCCCCGCGACCGGAGCTGGCGTAACGAGAAACGCCCCGACCAGGCGAAGGTTTCTCCCTCGGTGGTGGTAGCGATGATGCTGTAAGGTTCTTCATCATCACGATGCGTGGTGAAATCCGTCATGTCCACATTGATCGGCCCGTAGGTCGTGTGGAAGTCGGGTTCGGTCATTTCATCGGTGACCGTGACCAGCGCATTCGTGACAACCAGATTTTGGATCAGGAGCGAGGGCGGGGCGCTGGGGGGATTGGTGGTGGGTGGGTTGGTGCTGAGCAGATTCGAGAAGTTAAAATTGCCGGCGGCAAAGCGGACGAGCTTGGCTGTTGGGTGGACGAGCCGGATTTCATCGAAGGTCCACGCTCCCCGGAAAATCGAGGAGAGCTGAAAGTTGGCGTAAAATTCGTCGAACGCGACGAACGGCGTGCCGTTGGTTTCCGTCAGGGCCAGCCCACGGATCGTGAGCGAGAGCGCGAAAGGATTCATACGCACCTGTTTCACTTCCACCTGCCGCAGCGACAGCGCCGGAAGCTGTTTGCGCAACTGCCACTTGATGATGGCGGGCAGGATGAAAAATCCGATGACGGCATAAACCGCCACGCCGATCGCCACCCGCCGGCGCCAGCGCTTCTTCGGAGGAACTGGATCCGGGGTGCGGCGTTGGAGGAGTGGAGTGCGTTTTTGTTTCATCCGGGCCGGGCGACGCGGTTTACGTCTTCGCTGCAAGCTAAAGAATATCGCTTAAATCGCAAGCCGGGTTTCCGCGGGAGGCGACTGAAACTGGCGTCCGAGTAATGAGGTCTTAATCTTTTTCTTAATCTCCCACCGCCGCGATTAAGATTAAGAACAAGATTAAGAGTAAGAACCGAAGGTACACGGCATTTTCAGTCGCACCCTTATGGCGGTTGTTTCTGGTAAACCTCATGCTGCCCGCACCCGGGTTCATGGCAAGGATGACTGGAAAAGATGAATGGAACTGCTCGCAGAGTTGTTTTTTGCCGGTCGCTCCGCCACTCTTCCGGCCTGTGAGTGTTGATTTTGATAATACCAGCCATTGCCGCCTGGATACCCAACGCAAAGCCGTCGAGCCTTGCTCCATCGTCATCTTTGGCGCGAGCGGCGATCTGACCGCGCGCAAGTTGATTCCCGCGTTCTACCACTTGTTCAAGGAGAACCAACTCCCGGCCGCGTTCCGCATCATCGGCTTCGCACGCCGCGAGAAGACCGACGAATCCTTCCGCGCGGAACTGCGCGAGGCGCTCGGCAAGTTCTCCCGCACCAAACCGGTGGACGATGCCGTCTGGGCCAAGTTCGCCGAGTACATTGTCTATTGCATGGGCGACCTCACTGATAAAACCGCTTATCAGAAGCTGGAGCAGCGGCTCGTGTCGTTCGGTGTGCCGGAGTTGCGGAATAATATTCTGTTCTACCTCGCCATTTCGCCCAGTCAGTTCGGCGACGCCGTGGAAAACCTGCACGCCACCGGTTTGCTCAAGCCGCCGGGACACGGTGGGGGCTGGCAACGCATCGTCGTGGAAAAACCGTTCGGTCACGATCTCGCCTCGGCGCACGCACTCAACAGCGAGTTGACCCGTTATGCGCACGAATCGCAGGTCTTCCGCATTGACCATTATCTCGGCAAGGAAACGGTGCAGAACATTTTGATGTTCCGCTTCTCCAACTCGATCTTCGAGCGGCTCTGGAGTCGCGAATCCGTGGATAACGTCCAGATCACCGTCAGCGAGAAACACGCGGTCGGCACGCGCGGCGGGTATTACGAGGAATCCGGCGCGATGCGCGACATGCTCCAGAATCACATGCTACAGGTGTTGTCGTTGGTCGCCATGGAGCCGCCCGTTTCACTGGAAGCCGAAGCCATCCGCGATGAGAAGGTCAAGCTGCTCAAATCCATCCGGCCGTTCACGGTCGAGAGCGTGGCCAAACAAGTCGTGCGCGGCCAATACTTCGCCGGGGTGCTGGATGGGCAACCGCAGGTCGGTTACCGGCAGGAAGTCAAAGTGAAGCCGGATTCCAACGTGGAAACTTACGTGGCCGCGAAGATGTTCATTGATAACTGGCGCTGGAGCGGCGTGCCGTTCTACCTCCGCACCGGCAAATGCCTCCCGCTCGGTGCGAGCGAGGTGCGCATCCAGTTTCGTCCCACGCCCAACGTGCTCTTTGCCGCCGCGTGTGGGAACACGCTCGATCCGAACTCGCTCACGTTGCGCCTGCAACCGAACGAAGGCATCACGCTTCGCTTCAACGGCAAAGTGCCCGGCGCCCAGGTCGGCATGCGCCCGGTGCGGATGCACTTCAGTTACGATTCCGAGTTCGGCGCCTACACGCCTGAAGCTTACGAACGCCTGTTGCTCGAAGCCGTCGCGGGCGACGCCACGCTCTTTATCCGTCGCGATGAAGTGGAAACCGCATGGCAGATCGTGGATTCCATCCGGCAAGGTTGGGAAGGCAAACCGCTCTCGAACCGCGAATTCTACGCCGCTGGCACCTGGGGTCCGATTGCCGCGGAAGAATTGCTCGCGCAAAGCGGCCACGTCTGGCGCGATCCGCAGCCGATAAAGTAATTATCCACTCGCCACGCATGATCCTTTCGTTCGGCCAATCAGAGCATGAGCGTATCGAAATCGAAGTCCTACGATATGCGCGCGCACCCGTTGGCGAGTATTACGACGACAATTGGCTGACCTCGCAAATAAGGGTTTTTGTTGGCGGATTTCGTGGCTGTGTTGATGCCGCGATTGTTACCAGCGAGTTGGCTGCGTTCCTTACTCAGCTTCGACCACTCTACGACGCGCTGGAGGGTGCGGCTGAGTTCTCGACTTTGGAAGGGCAACTGTGCTTGCGATTGACGGGTGATGGTAAGGGCCACATTGAGTTGATCGGAGAAGTGGCAGATCAGCCAGGCATTGGCAATCGGCTTCACTTCAAGTTGCAGTTTGACCAGTCGCAGTTGGGAGCATCTATTCGTGAGCTTGAGAAGGTTACATTACAGTTTCCAGTTCGGGTGCTCTAACGCTGCAACCAATCGTGTTGCAGAAAAAACTAATGCCTCGTTCATATGTCCGAACACAAAGCCACCATCAGTTGGAAGCGAACTAGCCCGGATTTTATCAAGGGCAAGTATTCCCGCGAACATAGCTGGACGTTCGATGGTGGGCTGACCATTCCGGCTTCGCCATCGCCGTCGGTTGTGCCTGCGCCGTATTCGAATCCAGCCCATGTTGATCCAGAGGAAGCCTATGTCGCTTCAATCTCTAGCTGCCACATGCTCACGTTCTTATACCTCGCTTCGAAGCAGGGATTCCAAGTGGATAGCTATGAAGACGAAGCGGTCGGCTTGATGAGCAAGAACGAGAAAGGCGCGGCTTGGGTCGGTTCTGTCACGCTCAATCCCAAGATCATCTACAGCGGAGAGAAGCTTCCTGCTCCTGAAGATGAAGTTCATCTGCACCATCTTGCCCACGAGCAATGCTTCATTGCCAACTCGGTCAAGACGACTATTACGGTCCGATGATCTGGGAAAGTGTTGCAGCCAATCGCTGGGCGGCGAGGCTGGTAATCTTCTGCAACCGTAATAACGCAGG
The DNA here is from genome assembly GCA_964594985.1 of uncultured Bifidobacterium sp. Classification (GTDB taxonomy): domain Bacteria; phylum Verrucomicrobiota; class Verrucomicrobiia; order Limisphaerales; family JADLHS01; genus JADLHS01. Next base: position 106,483 of record CAZQNQ010000011.1, on the reverse strand, counting down.
AATTTTCCCGGGTGACTTCGCAATGGCGAGTGCCAGTTTACCGAAGTTCAAACTCTGGTCGGGATTGGAGAGCTGATTGAAATCCAGCGGCAGGTCTTCGTGTGCAGTGTCGGAAATCACGCGCACGGTGGCACAGGGAATCCCCCGCTCCTGACAAACCGCATGAATCGCTTCCGACTCCATTTCCACGGCATCGGCTTGCGTGTTCGCGCGGAGCATCTGTTTCTCGAAGGCGGTGGTGGCGATGCGATCCACGCAGGTGAAGGTCGCCGGGCACGCCCCCGCCGCGCGAAGTTGCGCAGCCAACCCCTCCCCCGTCGTCCTGCCGGACACCCTCTCCCCGTCGGACGGGGTGAGGGGCATCGCAAAAACCACGTCACCAACCTTGAGTTTGGGATCAAGCCCGCCGGCGAAGCCGCACGTGAAGACCCGGCTTGGGGTGTTGGTTCGCATAAATTCCCGCACCGTGCGCTCTGAATTCGCGCGTCCGATACCGGTGATGAGAATGGAAACATCGCTTCGCCCGGCCATCAGCTTCCGAAACGGCCCCGCCTCTTCTTTAAGCGCAAAACAGACGAGCGTCAGCCCGAGGGCGGAGTGCGGAGTGCGGAGTGCGGAGTTCACTTGATGCCGGCCAGCCGTTCTTTCCACACGCGGTAAAGCTCCACCGTGGCGCGGACATCGCGCAGGCAGTATTCGGCGATCTCCCGGAACTTGCCCGCCGCCATCAGCGTGGTCACATCCATGCCGGTCACGCCATGCGCCTTGGGCGAATCAATGCCGAACGCCTTGCAGTAAAAATCCAGATTGAACTTCCGCGCCGCACCCTCGCGCCCGCTGACGTTGTAGAACGTAAATTGTTCCGCCAGATCACAATGCGGCTCGGTGGCATAGCGGTAGCCGAGCCAGTTTTTCTTGGTGATCGGCACATTAAGCGCCGCCGAGCGCAGGTAAAGGAACGGCACATCAAAGCCGCGCCCGTTGAAGGTCACGATCTCGTCGTAATGCTTGGCCACATCCCAGAAGGCGGCGAGCAATGCGAATTCATCCTCGCACGGCATGAATTCCACAGGACCGCCTTCCACGGCGTCTTCCTCGAAATCATCCGCCGTGTAGAGCACCTGCCCGCGTTGGGAATCGGCGTTGAGCATCGCGATGCAGACGACCTGACCGGTGAACGGCCACAGCGCGAACATCCGCTGAATCTCTTCGCGCTTGGCGGCGCGTTGGATTTCGTCGGGGATCTTTTCGGCTTCGCGGAGGAGATACTCTTGTTGGACTTCGTCAAAGTTCTCCAACGGCTGCGCGGAGGTTTCGATGTCGAAAACTAGTTTGGCCATGATGGGAACGGGAAACGGGTGGGAACGGGGAAAATAAAAAACCAGGATGGGAAGCCTGTCTAGCGAACCAGGCTTTCCATCCCGGTTGAATCATCGGACTACTTCTTTTTCTTTGCTGCTTTTTTAGCTTTTTTCTTGGCTGCCACTGCACTCACCTCCGATCAGTTGTGTAGGTTTTTAGGCTCAGTGTTCTCAGGTAAATTGTTTGCCACTGCGCCGGGACAACTTGGGTTGTATGTGAAAGCAGTGACGACATGCAAATGTTTTTTTCTGTTTTCCATCATGCGTCAACGCGCGACGAACTCGACTTGGCGGAAATTTTTTTGTGAAATGCCTGCGATGTCATCGTTGCCGACAAAAAAAATGATCCGTCCGCTCGTGCGGGAACTGCACGCGTACGTGCCCGGGGAGCAACCGAAGATCAAAGGACTCATCAAACTCAACACGAACGAAAATCCGTATCCACCGGCGCCGCGGGTCTTGAAGACAACGCAGGCTGCGGTGGATGAGCGACTGCGGCTTTACCCCAATCCCACCGCGGAAAATCTGCGTTTCAAGCTTGCGAAGCTGCATCGTTGCCAGCCGGAAAACATCATCGTGGGCAACGGCTCGGATGAAGTGCTGGCGCTGGCGGTGCGGACATTCACCGAGCCAGGTCTGAAGTCTAAAGTCTCTGGTCTGAAGTCGCGCGATGCGCGTACGCTCGTCCAATATTTCACACCGAGCTATTCGCTTTATCCCGTGCTGGCGGACACGCATGGCGCGGTCAAGAACGCCGTGGCGTTGGAAAAAGATTTTAGTCTGCCGAGCATCGCCAGGCTCAGGCGTGACCGGAAATGGGATTTTAAGGCCGCACTCACTCTGGTCACGACCCCCAACGCTCCAAGCGGTCGCGGTTATGCGACGAGTGAGTTGGAACAGTTGTGCCGGGCGCAGCGTGGAGTAGTGATCCTGGACGAAGCCTACGTGGACTTCGCGGACGACAACGCCCTGAAGTTGGCGCTGAAGCATCCGCATGTCCTCGTGGCGCGCACGTTCTCCAAGGCTTACTCGCTTTGCTTTCAGCGCGTCGGTTATTTTGTCGGTCATCCTGAATTGATCGCGGCGCTGCACAAGATGCGCGACAGCTACAACGTGAACGGCCTCGGCCAGATCGCCGCCGCCGCCACGCTCGACCATCTGGATTATTACCGGGCGAACTTCCGCAAGATCATCGCCACCCGCGAGAAGTTGAGCCGCGATCTGACGAAGCTCGGCTTCCGTGTGCTGCCGAGCCAGACGAACTTCATCCTCGCCCAGCCGCCGCTCTTTCCCGCGAAAGACTGGCTGCAAAAACTCCGGGAGCGAAAGATTCTCGTCCGCTGGTTCAGCGCGCCGGAGGTCAGCGAGTACCTGCGCATCACCATCGGCACGCCAGCGGAAGCGGCGATCCTGACCCGCGCGGTGGTGGCGATCATGGAATCCTGACCGCCCGGTTCGGGAACACTGGTGTCCGCTTTTTGTTCACGCCGGCCCAAATTTCCGCTGGTTGCGGCTGATTTCGCCCCGGTTCTGCCCCGGGGCATTTGTCCTGCTTGATGTCCGGCGTGTACCAGGAATTTTTCCGCCTGACAGAAGCGCCGTTCGACATCACGCCGAACCCGCGCTTTCTGTTCTATTCCGCGAAACATCGCGAGGCGTTCAATCACCTGCTCTACGGCATCCGCGAACGCAAAGGGTTCATCCAGCTCACCGGCGAAGTCGGCGCGGGCAAAACCACGCTCTGTCGCGCGGCGCTCGAACAACTTGAAAAGCACTACACCATCGCGCTGGTCCTGAACCCGATCATGAGCGCGGACGAGTTGATGCGTGCCATCGGCTTGGAATACGGCCTGCCCGTCACCGGGTTGGATCGCCAGACGACGCTTGCGGTCATCAATCAATTTCTCCTGCAACAGGTGGATCGCGGGCGCGACACCGTGCTCATCATTGACGAAGCGCAGGATTTGACCGACGACTTGCTCGAACAGGTCCGCCTGCTTTCGAATCTCGAGACGGACAACCGCAAGCTGCTCCAGATCGTGTTGATGGGGCAACCGGAACTCCGTGACCGGTTGAACCATCACAAGCTTCGGCAACTGCGGCAGCGCATCACGGTGCGGTATCACCTGCCGCCGCTCTCGCCGGATGAGATGTCGCAATACATCACGCACCGGTTGCACGTCTCGGGCGGCAACGGCAAACCCTTTTTCACCCGGCCCGCGCTCTGGCGCGTGTTCCGTTACACCAAAGGCATTCCGCGCTTGGTGAATGCGCTGTGCGATAAAGCGCTGCTCGCCGGTTTTGTGAATCAGACGGGGCGCATCAGTTTCAGCCTCGTCGGCCGCGCCATCCGTGAACTGGAAGGAAACATCTGATATGAGCCAAATCAAAGACGCCCTCAAACGCGCCCAAGAGGCGCAGCAAGAAAACCCACCCGCCACGCCACCACTGGAGTTCCGCTCCGTCGAGCCAGAGCAGCAACCGCAGCGGCGTTCCACCTTGTTGCTCGTCGGATTGGCGCTGGTGGTGGTGTCCATCCTGGGTTTGTCCGCGCTGCTGGTCCGGTTCCTTGTGCAATCGGATGCCAACACCTTGCAAGTCACCGCCCGCGTGGCCGACGCGCCGCCCATCGATCCTAAGGCCGCGACCGGATACATCGAGCACCCCGACGAACCAAACACCAACGGGGGGCCGGTCGTCGCGGAGGCGGTCAAGCCTGCGCCGATGAAATTGCAGGGGATCTTTTTCAATCCGCGCAATCCCTCCGCCTTGGTCAACGGTCAGAGCGTTTACCTGGGCGACCGCGTGGGCGACTTCCGCGTCATGGGCATCTCGCCTGTGGCGGTGACGCTGGTGAGTGTGACCGAGACGAATGTTTTGAGTTTGTCTAGGCCATGATTTAACGGCACTCTCCGCGCCGCATGATTTCCACTTTTCGGGAGCAGATGGCGAAGTCGCCGGAGCACGCGCGCTTCCTGCCATTTCTCATCTTTGTCGTCATCACGTTTTTTGGCGGCACGATGGGCGGCAGCGGCATGTTCTGGCTCTACGCGGTCAAAGTGGTCGTCGGCGCGTGGATGGTTTGGGAGATGCGCGCGTTTGTTCCTGAGATGCGCTGGTCGTTCAGTTGGGAGGCGGTGGCGGTCGGCATCGTGATCTTCTTTGCCTGGGTCGGCTTGGACCCGTTTTACCCGAAGAACCATCTTCTCTTCAAAGATACCAAGGAAAGCATCTGGAATCCCTTCACGCAATTCGGTGAAGGTTCGACCATCGCGTGGACGCTCATCGCCATCCGCATCTTCGGCATGACCATCGTCGTGCCGCCCATCGAAGAAGCCTTCTATCGCTCACTGGTCTATCGCTACATCGTGAAGTATGACTTCACCAAGGTGGCGTTGAATCATTTTGACGGCGTGGCGCTCGTGCTGTGCGCGTTGTTGTTCGGGTTTGCGCATTTTCAATGGCTGCCGGGCATCCTGTGTGGCATGGCCTATCAATGGCTCGTCCTCCGCCGTGGTCATCTGGGGGACGCCATGACGGCGCACGCGATCACGAATTTTCTGCTCGGCGTGTATGTCGTGTGGAAAGGCGGCGAAGCGTGGAAATTTTTCTGAGCGCGTTTTTCCGGTCTTACTCTTAATCTTTTTCTTAATCTTAATCTCTCGGGTCGCGGCAGATTAAGATTAAGAAAAAGATTACGATTAAGAACTCAGACCGAATGTCATCGGTTCAATCAACCTTACTTCCGCCCTGCGTCATTCACGAGGACGAACACCTGCTCGTCGTCAACAAGCCCGCCGGCTGGAACACGCACGCGCCGTCGCCGTACGCGGGCGAAGGCATCTACGACTGGCTCAAGCACCGCGAACCGCGCTGGGCCAGCCTCGCCATCATCCATCGGCTCGACAAGGAAACCAGCGGCGTGCTGGTCTTCGGCAAAACCCCGCTGGCGAACCGCTCACTCACGGGACAGTTCGCGGGGCGTGCCGTGACGAAAAAGTACGTGCTGCTCTCCGACCGGACGCCAAAGGAGCGCGAGCTCACCGCTCAATCCAAAATCATCCGTGCCGGCGAACGCTACGTCAGCGGCGCGCAGGGTGACCCGGCGGAAACCTCCTTCTCCGTAGCAGCCGACGTGAGGAGGCTCAAACTTTCCCATCCGCAATCCGCAATCCGCAATCCGCAATCGTCAGAGCCTCCTCACGTCGGCTGCTACGAGGTCATGGCCGAGCCGCTCACAGGCCGCACGCACCAGATCCGCGTGCATGCGGCCGAGCATGGTTTTCCCATTCTCGGCGATACGCTTTACGGCGGGGCGGCGTTTCCGCGAGTCTGTCTGCATGCGGCGGAGTTGCAGCTGCAACATCCGGCCACCGGCGCACCGATCACTTTCACTGCACCAGCAGATTTTGCCGCCGATGCGCGACAAGCGCTGCGTGCCGCGATCATTGTTCCAGAGGAGACGGATGGCTTCCGCCTGATCCACGGTGCGAGCGATGGCTGGCCGGGATGGTATGTCGAGCGACTGGGCGCGTTTTCGCTTTCGCAAGCTGAAGCCGCGCTTGAGGCAAAGCAACAGCAGCATTTGGAATCCGGTCTAGGGCGATCGCTTTCCGGCATCTACCACAAGACCCTCACGCGCCACGTCCGCCGCACCACCACTTTAGAAACCTCTCCTCAACTCGTTTCCGGGGTCGCTGCTCCCGAACGATTTGTCCTCCGCGAGAATGGCGTGAAGTTCGAGATGAGTTTTGCGGAAGGTTACTCGGTCGGATTGTTCCTTGACCAGCGGGACAATCGGCGTCGCTTTCTGACCGGCCACATCGCGGCAGACTTTGAACTGTTGCCCACCCGCCAGACCTCAGACGCCAGACCTGAAGTTCTGAACACGTTCGCCTACACATGCGGCTTCTCGGTTTGTGCCGCACTGGGCGGCGCGCGGGTGACCAGCCTCGATCTCTCGAAGAAATATCTGGAGTGGGGGAAACGAAACTTCGCGCTCAATGGGCTTGATCCCGCGCCGCACGATTTCATCTACGGCGACACGTTTGACTGGCTGCGGCGGCTGGCCAAGAAGGGGCGCGCATTTGATGCCATCGTGCTCGATCCGCCGACGTTTTCACAATCGAAGGAGAGCGGCGTGTTCCGCGCGGAGAAGGATTACGGAAAACTGGTGACGGCGGCGCTGCAAGTCCTCAAGCCCAATGGAATCCTGCTGGCTTCCACGAACGCGGCGGAGTTGTTGCCGGAAAAATTTCTCGATCAGATCAATGAAGCGGTGCGGGCCGCGCGCCGGAAGATCGGGTTGCAGCACTACGTGCCGCAGCCGCCGGACTTTCCCATCAGCCGGAGCGAGCCGGCGTACCTGAAAACGGCCTGGCTGCGGATTGCCTGACCTTAACGGTCATCTCGGTTCATCGAGCGGGTGATGAGGCTTTCACCGGTCGGTCGGCGGGTCCGGCGCAGCAGGGCGATGAATACCACCAGCACGCCTAGCAACACGCTGATGCCCACGAGGAGGAGGGCCACGATCCCCTGCTTCGTTTTTGGCGTTTCCACTGTGCTGACCGCCGGCTCGGGCTTGATTTCCACTGGTGCTGTGATGGCGGGCGGATTGGAGTGCGGCGGCTCGATTGTCTCTGGTGCGGCGACGACCGGATTGGTCGGCTGCAATTGTGGCGATGGGGGCGTCATTGCGGTTTCAATCGTTGTCGCTTCGATTGGCGGCGCAGGCTCGACGAGATAAATGGTGTTTGTGGGCGAAAGCACGGTGGGATCAACCCGTTTCACAACGGGGGGCGGAGTTACGACTGGGGGCGCAACTTTAGGCTCGGGCGGTGCGGGCAGGGGTTTGTATTCATCGGGCCACTCGGGTACGTCCAATGGCCACGGCGGCATGTTGACGGCGGAGGCCACAAATTTCCCGTTCACCGCGCGCAGGATGGTGAGGAAGGGCATGTTGGCCTTGCGTTGTTGTTCGCTGTTCTGCCTGAAACTCTCGGCGATGGCCGCGTCGTAGGGCGTGCCGGTCACCGGTTCGCTGCCGGAACTGAAAATGAGGAGCGTCAGGCGTTCGGATTGCGCGACGATGTTGGTGGCGACGGTCCACGCGACCCCGAGCTTGCCGGTCTTTTCGTATTTTTGCTGTCGCACCGCCTGGACCAGGGTCTGGGCGACGTGTTGCCGGGTGGTATCCGTCCAGAGTTGCAGTGGCACCTGACCAGTGTGGAGTTTTTCGTTAAACGTCCACAAACCGATGGTGCAACCGGATTCGATCTGGCCCTTCAGGCCGGTGGAAATGATGTTGCCCAGGGCCCTCTCGGTGCTGTTGGTCCGCTTTTGCATCGTGGTGGAAGTTTCCACGATGACGAGAAAGCGTTCTTTCGCCGGCGCATTGGTGTTGCCGGGGGGCGCGGTTTGGGCCGGGGAACTGACCGCAGCGAGCAACGCGATGAACAGCGCGAAGCCGAGGTTGAGGCAAAAGGATTTCATCAAGTTCGTTTGTAACGGTTGCGTTCGGTGCGGTTGTATTGTTTCACGTCCTCGGCGAGGTCGCGCCGGGCGCTTTCGACCAGCGAAATGAAATTCAAGCAGGACGAAGCCGTGCCGCCAAGTGCGATTACGGTGTCGCGTTCGGCGTGGTCGTCCGTGACGGCCAGCACTTCGCCGTACGGCTGGAAGCGATACGCGGCGCGTTCGATCATGTCGTCAGCGGTCTGGCCGGCCTTGGAAAACAGGACTTCGACGGCCCGCGTGGATTCGTTCTTGGGCACACCGGCGGGCGCGCCGCTGCCGTCGAAGAAGATCGTGATCGGGGTGCCGGCGGCGTCCTGATATTGGGTGAGGACGGCGACCAGTTCCTCGCGGGCGGCGGCGGAATGGCGCGGTTTGCCCGGGGCCAGCTCCGGCCAGTTGTGGAGCAGGCTGTAGCCATCAACCAGGATGCGCACCAATGCCATGCTGACAGCGTAGTGCGGAGGCAGGCCGAGGGAAACCCTTTTGCCGGGCGCGGCCCCGCGCCGGCTCCGGGGGCGAGCAGAAGCGGACGGCGTCCGGGTAGCAGGACCGCTGGAGGCCGATTTTATTGCTGCGAACTCCCTCTCCTGCTCGGTGAGGAACGGGGGAATTGCCCCGCATGGCCGCATTTTCATCGGGATGCCCGAGCCAGGGCGGCGCAGGAGGGGGGGTGACTGAAACAGCCGCGCCGCTTAGGCTCTTACTCTTAATCTTTTTCTTACTCTTAATCTCCCGGGCCGGGAGATTAAGAAAAAGATTAAGATTACGATTAAGAACCGCGGCGGTGAGCGGCAGTTCCAGTCACACCCTTTTGCAGGTGTGTGCAATTGACTTTGGCCGCGCGAGTCCCGAATTTGTTGCTCAGGTTATGCCGATTTACGAATACGAACTGTGCGAAGGCGACTGCCAGGTCTGTGGCGGGAAGTTTACTTTGAACCGGCCGCTGTCGGCCAAGCCATTGACCCATTGCCCGGCCTGCAAGAAGCCGGTGCGCAAGGTGTTTTCCAATTTCAGTTCGCCGCAGAAGCTGAAGCCGCTCTCGATCACCGACGCCAAGAAGGCCGGATTCACCGTGCTCAAACGGCTGGGCAAGGGCGAATACGAGCGGCAATGACGCGAAATCAGACTTTACAAGCCCACGTCCGGCGATACTCTGCCGCTAAGAACTAAATCTGTTTATGGCAAAAAGTCTTTCCATTCTCGGCGCGATCGTCTTGCTCGCAGTGTTGGGCACTGGGTGTGCCAACCAGGAGAAAAAATTTGGTCGCGGCGTCAATAATATCTTCGAACCTATCCGTCTGGCTGAGATGAGTCGCAGCATCGAGCAGACCTCGATGGTCAATCAGGAAGACGGAATCAATTATCACACGGGGGTGGTCCGTGGTTTCAATAAAACCGTGGTCCGCACCAGCGTTGGCGCCTACGAAATCATCACCTTTCTGTTCCCGCCGTATGGCCCGGTGTTCACCGATTATATGGCGCCCAATCCCCAGTATAAGGACAGCTACAAGCCCGGATTGTTTGAGGACTCCATCTTTGCCACGGATACGGCCATCGGTTTCAGTGGCGGCGACGTCGCCCCGTTCATGCCCGGCAGCCGCTTTCGGATCTTCGACAATTGATCCGGTGGCTTGAGCTTTCGCACGCGCCAACCTCTGGTTGGCGCGTTTTTATTTCGTTTCATTTCCCGGTCAACGCCGCTAAACAGGAAAGCCGATGCCGATGCTGGAAAAAGAATCGCCCTGCAAGGTCAACCTGCTCCTGAACATCCTGGGCCAGCGCCCCGATGGCTTCCATGAACTGGAAACGGTCTTCCACCCCGTCAACCTGTGCGACCGGCTCACGTTCAGCCGGGGCGGGGCTGGGATTCAATTGACCTGCAGCAATACCGCGCTCCCGACCGATGGCCGCAACCTCGTCCAGCGCGCCGCGGCCAGTTTTTTGGAAACCGCCGCCATCAAGGAAGGCGTGCACATCCACTTGGAGAAACACATCCCGATGGCGGCCGGCCTTGGGGGCGGCAGCGGCAATGCCGCCGTCACACTGCTCGGGTTGAACGAATTGTTCGGCCATCCGCTCAGTGAGCCGCAACTCCACGCCATCGCGGCAACGTTGGGGTCGGACGTGAATTTTTTTCTGCAAAACCAACCGGCGCTGGCCGTGGGGCGCGGGGAGCAGATCGAGCCGCTGGCGGAATTCTCGGCGTTGCGGGGGGCGTGCTTTTTTCTCGTGCATCCCGGCTTTGGCATTTCCACGCCGTGGGCTTATCGCGAACTGGCGCGTTTTCCCAACGCCCAAAAAGGCGAACCCGGTCGGGCTAGGCGATTGATTGAGTTGCTGCAAGCCGGTGATCTCACCGCCGCAGGCCGGGAGTTTTACAATTCACTCGAAGCTCCAGCCTTGGAGAAGTATCCCGTGCTGGCGCTGTATCAGGAGTTTTTCCAGGCTGAAGGCGCGGCGGCCACACTTATGTCGGGCAGCGGCTCGACCACCTTCGCCATTTTCGCGACACAACCATCGGCTGAAGCGGCGGTGGATAAATTTCAGGCGCAGTTCGGGGCGACCGGCTGGATTGCCATCGTGCCGGTCTAACCGCCGTTGGTGGTGGGCGGGTTTGGGTTCTTGCGCAATCCGGGCGGGAAGGGCGGTGGACGTTTGATCGTCAGTTGCGGCAGCGGCGGGATATTTGGCGCGGCGCTGACGAGTTCCCGCCACGACTGGCGTTGCGCCGGAGTCATCTGTGCCCAGCGTTCCGCGTTCTTCAAGAACTCCTGCCGTTCCGGGCTGGAGAGTTCGGAAAACTTGGCAAACAACCGGACGCATTGGGCGCGTTGCTGCGGGGTCAGCCGTTCGTAAGCCTGCAGGGTTTTTTGCATCTGGCGCCGTTCGGCCTCCGACAAGCTGGCCAGAACTTTTTCCTTTTCGTCTGCTGTCAATTCAAACAGGCGATTGTAGCGATCCAGCAGCCGGTTGTGGATGAGTCCCGATGGTGTGGGCGGGAAATTGTTGGTCGCCGTGCCGCTCACGAAGTATTCCGCGCCGGCTTGATTGGTCAACATCAGGCGCTGGATTCCTGACGGGAAGGCGTCCCATTGTTTGAGGCGCACCGCCACCATCTCGCGCAGGTTCTCTGGAATGGTTTCCAATTGGGCCGCGCGATTGGTGGGCGAAGCCGTCATCAACGGTTTGAGATACCATTGCAGTTCCGTGGCTTTGAGCCGCAAATCCCGCGCTTCGGGCGTGAGCGATTGATACTCGCGGATTATATCCAGCAACCGTTGCCGAACTTCGGGCGGTCGCGCCGCCAACTGGGCTTTGCGGTCGGCTGCTGGCATCACCAATAACGAGCGGAACGCATCCACGGGCGACCGCATGATGGCCGGCGGCGGCAGGGGCGGGAGGGCAGGCGCCGCATTCGTCCCGGCGCAAAAGCCAGCACCTCGTCCCAGCAGGAGTCCGAGGGCAAAGCCGAGGAGGATGTGCGTGGGCCGGCTCATGGATTCAGCGCCAATAGTTCTTCACTCAATGCGAGCAGTTTTTCGTCAGCTACGGTGGCAGGAGCGGTCAGGCTGAAGATCACTTCAAAATCCTCGATCACCGTCGCACTCGACAGCGGCTGGGCCTTGGCGATTTCTTTTGCGGCCGCCGTCAGTTCCTGCTTTTGCTGCCCGCGCAGATATTGCCGGTAAGCCAATGCGCTTACCGACAGCACTAACGCAGCAACCGCAAAACGGGGCATAAGTTTGCGCCACCAAGTCTGGGGTCGCGCCGCAGGACGCGCTTCGCGGCGGGCGTCCGCTTCGATGGCTTGCATCACTCGCGTGGTGAAGTTGGAGGACACGGGCGCATCTGCCTGATGGGTGAGGGCCGCATCCAGCGCCGCGTCCAGTTCGGCCTCAGCCTGCGCTTCGGGATGGGCCGCGAGCCAGGCCTGCCATTCGGCTTGTTCGGCGGGCGTCAACCGTCGGCGCCAGGCGGTTTCGCGGAGTTTCTGATGGACCGGGTCTGGTTTCATGATACGACCTTTCTGTTGAAAACCGGCGGCGGGGCAAAGTTTCTCATTTCTTTTCCTCCCAGACGCCGGTTTGGAGATAAGGTTTGAGCCGCGCCTTGAGCGTTTCCCGGGCGCGATGGATGAGGGATTTGGTGGCGGAGAGGGAACAACCCAGCACTTCGGCCATCTCTTCGTAACTCAATTCCTCCTGGCGGCACATCACGAGGGCGAGGCGCTGGTTTTCCGGCAGTGAAGCCAACGCTTCATCCACCTTGCGTTCCAGTTCGCCGCGCAACAGTTCGTCCGGCGCGGCGGTGAGGCGCTTATCTTCGACTTGAAACAGCGGTTGCTCACCATCGTCTTCGCGGGTTTGGTCCAAAGACTCTGCCGGATGCCGGGTGCGGCGGCGGATTTCATTCAGGCACAGATTCCGGGCGATGGTGAAGAGCCAGGTGGAAAATTTCGCGGTGGCCTGATAGCGCGCGGCGGATTTCCAGGCCTGGACGAAAACATTCTGTGCCAGGTCTTCAGCTTCGGTTTCGTCCCGCAACGTGCGCCAAGCGAGATTCATCACCGGCTGCTTGTATTTGTCCACCAACGTCGTAAAAGCCGTCGTGTCGCCCTGCTTGACGCGGAGCATCAGGGCGGCATCGGGATCGAGTTCGACGGGCATGACCGTTGGCAAGCTAGGTCAACACCGGCCCCGGCTCAAGGTTGCGGGGCATTTTGGGAACAACCAACACCCAACATCGAACGCCCAACATCCAAGGGTTGGCACGCGCGAAGTTCATTGGATGTTCGATGTTGGATGTTCGATGTTGGATGTTCGATGTTGGATGTTAAATGTTGGATGTTAAATGTTGGATGTTGAATGTTGAGTGTTCGATGTTGAATGTTTCCCCTTTACCCCGCTGAAATCTCCTCAATCGCCTTCCGGCAATACCACTTCACCGCGTTGCTCATCGGCGGGTGTAACGATTCCAATTCCGTTGCGGAACACCAGCGGATGTCGTGGTGTTCTTCAACGGCCAGCGTGGTCGCGCCACTCTTGGGTCGCGCCCAGTAAATCATCCCGATGTGTTCGTGGGTTTCATTGATGCGATGAATGTCGAGAAACCGGGCGTTGATGAGCGAGCGCGTGCCCGGTTCGGTGGTGGGCGGGCGTTCACCGAGCAACTCGACCTCCAGCCCGCTCTCCTCTTTTGTTTCCCGCAAGGCCGCCTGCTCGGGGTCTTCATCCAGCTCGATATGCCCGCCCAACGGCAGCCACTTGTCGAGTTTGCGATGATGGATGAGCAGCACCTTCCGGTCGTGAACGACGAAAATGGCGACGGTGAAATCAATTTTCTCGTGGATGTGAGCCATGTTAAAAGTTTTGCTTCAATAATCGTATAAACCCGAGTCCTTGGTGTATTTGCCCCCACCCGATCCGTCGGGACCGCCCATCAGTTGGTCAAACACCTCGCCCATGTCGGCCTCGATCTGTTCCGGGTCTTCGCCAGCTTCGAGCCGCTTGATGGCGACGTCCATTTCCTTCGGCATCGAACCCGGCGGCATGAGGTCCTTCATCTTGCGCATCATATGCGCCATGTGTCGCGGATTGTTTTCGTCGAGATGCGCCATGTCACGTTCCATCTCTAACATCGCCCGCTCCATCCGGGGATCGTTCAGGTCGGGGGCCGCAGGATCATTTGCTTCGCCTGCGGCATGGGCATTGGCCTCCTTTAATCCGCGCGTCATCGCAAACTGGCTGACTTCCTTCTTCAGCTTCTTGTTTCCACACTTGGGGCACATGGGCAGGCGATCTGGATTCACGCGTTTCGAGAGGAAGCTGTAAATCTTCCGGCACTTCGGACAGGCAAATTCATAGATCGGCATGACGCAGATATGCCATGCCGCCGAAAACTTTTCACGCCCGGAGTTGCGCAGGTTGGAACTCAAGCTTGCTTTTCCTGCGGTATCCCCGTCTAACTACGTTGCAAGCGACCGGTCGCGAACCGGTTTATTGCATGAACGCCATTCAAGCCGACCTCACGGAAAGCCAGCAGACCGACCTGAAATCCAGCCCGCTCTTCAACGCGGACCTCGCTCCAGTCTCCGCTGCGCAACGCAAATGGCGCGCCGGTAGTTTCGCCGCCCTGTGGATTTCCATGTCCGCGTGCATCCCGACCTACATGCTCGCCTCGTCGCTCATTGGCGGTGGCATGAACTGGTGGCAGGCTGTGCTCACCATTTTTCTCGGCAATTTGATCGTGTTGATCCCGATGATCCTCAACGCCCATGCCGGCACAAAATACGGCATCCCGTTTCCCGTCTATTGCCGCGCGGCGTTCGGGACGCTGGGTGCGAACATTCCGGCATTGCTGCGGGCGCTGGTGGCCTGTGGTTGGTTCGGCATCCAGGCGTGGATTGGTGGCAACGCCATCTACAAGATCATCATCACTCTTTTCAAAATCCAACCCGAGCCGGTCACCAACTGGTTCGGCATCAACGGCGGGCAATTCCTTTGCTTCCTCTTTTTCTGGGGCATCAACATGTGGGTCATCCACCGCGGCATTGATACCATCCGCTTCCTGCTGAACATCAAAGCCCCGCTGCTCATCGCGCTTGGTCTGGTGCTGCTCTGGTGGGCCTATCGCGCGGCGGGCGGCTTTGGACCAATCCTTTCACAACCGTCCGCCTTTGATGCTGGCCAAGCCAAGACCGGGCAATTCTGGACTTACTTCTTCCCCGCGCTCACCGGCATGATTGGTTTTTGGGCCACGCTCTCGTTGAACATCCCGGACTTCTCGCGCTACGCCAAATCCCAGCGCGACCAAGTCATCGGCCAGGCGCTGGGTTTGCCGACCACGATGGCGCTGTATTCGTTCATCGGCGTGGCGGTGACTTCGGCGACCACCATCATTTATGGCGCGACCATCTGGGATCCGGTGGACGTGTTGACGCGCTTCACGAATCCCGCTGTGCTCATCATCGCCATGCTGGCGTTGTGCCTTGCCACACTTGCCACCAACATCGCGGCCAACGTTGTCAGCCCAGCGAACGATTTTGCGCACCTCGCTCCGCGGAAAATCTCCTTCCGCGTCGGCGGTTACATCACGGGCGTCATCGGTGTTTTGATGATGCCGTGGAAACTTGTCGCCGACCCGAACGGTTACATCTTCACCTGGTTGATCGCCTACAGTGCCTTGCTCGGGCCAATTGGTGGGATTCTCATCGCGGATTACTTTGTCTGGCGACGGCGCAAACTTGATCTCGTCGCTCTGTATCAACCCAATGGTCAGTATCGCTTCCACTCCGGCTTCAGCATTACGGCACTGGTCGCGCTCCTCCTCGCCATCCTGCCCAGTCTCCCGGGATTTCTGGTCGAGGTGAAGCTCCTGAAACGTGATCTCATTCCGGCACTCTGGAGCGATCTGTATCACTACGCGTGGTTCGTTGGTTTTGCGGTCGCCTTCACGGTTTATCTGGCGGGACGCACCTTGTTCAAATCAGACAATAAATGAGGCGAATTTCGCGCCTTTCGGCGTGACCCAGCGCCACGGTTTCGGCATAAATATGTCATGGCCAAATTGAATGCCGCCCAGATCAAGTCCGCGCTCGCGACGGTTCCCGATTGGCGCCAGCGCGGTAAGACCATCGTGCGGACATTCGCGTTCAAGGATTTTCCGGCCGCCATCAAGTTCGTCACCGCCGTCGCCAAACTCGCCGAAAAAGCCTGGCATCATCCCGACATTGACATCCGCTGGAACAAGGTGACGCTCGTCCTCACGACGCACGATGCCGGCGGCCTGACGGAAAAAGACTTCGCCCTCGCCCGGAAGTTCAATCACCTGTAATCCCTGTTCCAACCATCTCATTCATGCAAGACGCAGCCGCACTGTTCAAAAAGCATTTTCATCAAACGCCCACGCACGTCGTTCAAGCCCCCGGTCGGCTCGAAGTGCTCGGCAACCACACCGACTACAACAACGGCCTCGTCATGTCCGTGGCGGTGGACAAATACATCTACATCGCGGCGGCGCCGCGCACCGACGGCAAGGTCGAACTGGTCTCCACCGCGTTCCCGAACGCCGAAGTTTTCTCCATCAGCGACATCAAACCGAACCCCGCCGCGACCTGGGCCAACTACGTCAAAGGCGTGCTCGTCCAGCTCAAGAAACGGGGCGTGAATTTCACCGGTTTCAACGCCGCCATCCACAGCACGCTGCCGATGGGCGCGGGCATGAGCAGTTCCGCCGCGCTCGAAGTCGCCACCGCCATGACCGTGCGCCGCCTCTCGCCCTATACGCTGAAAGACATCGGCCTCGGCACACCGCCTACGCCCGACACCAAAGGCGTGTTGCCCAACGTCAATCCGGCCGAGCGCATGAATTTCGCGAAGCTCTGTCGCGCGGCGGAAAACGAATTCGTCGGGGTGCCCTGCGGCATTCTCGATCAGACCTCTTCGCTGTTCGGCAAGGCGGCGCACGTCATGGAGATTGATTGCGAATCGCTCACGGTCGGTCATGCGCCGTTGTCCGGCATCGCCATGGTTGTCTGCAACTCGCTCGTGAAACACGAACTCGTCGGCGGCGAATACAAGGAACTGCGCGACAACTGCGAGGCCGCCGCCCGCAAACTGGGTGTGAAATTTCTCCGCACGGTGGAACTGAAACAAGTGCTCGCTGCGAAGAGCCAGTTGACCCAGCGCGAATTCGAGTGCGCGCATCACGTCGTCAGCGAGATCGCCCGCGTCGTCGCTGGGGAACGTGCGCTGCGCACCGATGACATGGCGCAGTTCGGCCAGTTCATGTTTCAGAGCCACGAAAGCTCACGAGATTTTCTCAAGAACAGCACCAAGGAACTCGACGTGCTCGTGGACCTTGCCCGCAAACATCCGGCCTGTCTCGGCGCGCGTTTGACCGGCGGCGGTTTCGGCGGCGCGACCATCAACATGGTCAAGCATCACGAGGCCGAGAGCTTCATCGCGCACATGACCGCTGGCTACGAAAAAGCCATCGGCGTGAAGATGACGCCGCTGGTCTGCCAGGTGGTGGACGGCGCGAACTGAGATTGAAACCACGAGTGGACCCCAGTGGACACGAATCCAAAACCGATCAACGCGAAGACGCGGAGGTCGCGGAGAAACGCAGAGACAAAAGACTTTTCTTTGCGAACCTCGGCGTTCTCTGCGCCTCGGCGTTAAAATGGTTTCCTTCGTGGTTTAACCATGCCCGTCTTTCACGACTGCCAACGTTGCACCGCCTGCTGTCGCTGGCCCGGTCAGGTGCGCCTGACCGAGGCCGACATCACGCGCATCGCTGCATTTCTTCAACTCAGCGAACCCGATTTCATCCAACGCTACACCCGGTTGCAACACGACCGGCGCGGCCTCGCATTGCAGGAAAAGCCTGACGGCGCGTGTGTGTTGTTGGAGGGCAATCTCTGTTCCATTCAAGCCGTAAAGCCGCAGCAGTGTCGCGACTTCCCCAACCTCTGGAAATATCCCGGTGCGGAAAAATACTGTCGCGCCATCCCGCGCGAGGTCGGTGACGATGAATACATCCGCCTTGTTTCCGCCGCCACACAACGCACCACGGAGGAGGTGCAGGGAATTCTCCAACGCGGAAAGCAGGAACTTTAGCCACGGATGAACACAGATTGACACGGATTAAATTTCCCATCCGTGTGCATCGGTGTTCATCCGTGGTTGGTTTTCAATCTTGCGGCAATTACACTGCCGCCAGCATGAACGCGAGCGAAACACTTTTCTCCTCCGCCAAACCCGTCATCGCCATGATCCATCTCGGCGCGTTGCCGGGCACGCCCGCGCATGGTCTGTCGCTGGCGGACATTGAGAAGCAGGCGTTGCATGAGGCGAAAATCTTCCGTGCTGCCGGCGTTCACGGTTTGATGCTGGAGAACATGCACGACACGCCTTACCTGCGCGGCACGGTCGGCCCGGAAATCGTGGCAAGCATGGCCATCATCGCCCGGGCCGTGAAGCAGGCGAGCCAACTCCCCTGCGGCATCCAGATTCTCGCTGGCGCAAATCTCGAAGCCATGGCCGTGGCGCAGGCCGCTGGATTAGACTTCATCCGCGCGGAAGGTTTCGCCTTCGCCCATGTCGCCGACGAAGGGATTATCCAGTCTTCGGCGGCTGAACTCCTGCGCTATCGCCGCACGATTGGCGCGGATAGGGTGCGGGTGTGGACCGACGTAAAGAAGAAGCACAGTTCCCACGCCATCACCGCTGATGTGGGCATCGGCGAGACGGCGCATGCGGTGGAGTTCATGCGAGGTGACGCGGTGATCGTTACGGGTGCGGTCACAGGCGACGCCCCGCAAAGCACCGATGTGCTCGCCGTGAAGAAGAAAACCCGCCTGCCGGTTTATCTCGGTTCAGGTGTGAGGGCGGCCAATCTGAAATCATTCTTCAGCGCGGCAGATGGCTTCATCGTTGGTTCGGAGTTCAAACAAGGCGGGCACTGGTCGCGCGCGGTGGAAGCCAAGCGCGTGGAGAAATTCATGGCCGCGCACGCCAAGCTTTCGTAGCAGCCGACGTAAGGAGGCTCAAATTTTTATCGGCACTGGAGAGTGAGCCTCCTTACGTCGGCTGCTACGAGAGAATCATTCCCGGCTTGGACGCGACCGGCACTCAGACCCCGATGTCCTCGTTCCACAACTCCGGTCGCGCGGCGATGAAATCCTTCATCAACTGGATGCACGTCGGGTCGTTGAGGATTTCCACGTTGACGCCCTGCGACTTCACGTACGCTTCCGGGCCTTGGAACGTCACGTTCTCACCCACGATGATGCGCGGGATTTTGTAGAGCAACGCCGCCCCGCTGCACATCGGACACGGCGACAACGTCGAATACAGCGTGCATCGCGCATACACCGACGCCTTCTGGCGACCGGCGTTTTCGAGGCAATTCATCTCCGCGTGATGGATCACGCTGCCATGCTGGACGCGTTGATTGTGCCCACGCCCGATGATTTTCCCATCGAGCACCAACACCGAGCCGATGGGAATGCCGCCCGCCGCCAGACCTTTCCTGGCTTCTTCAATTGCTGCTTGGAGGAATTGATCCATAGAGTTCAGAGTTCGAGTGTTAATAAATTTCCCGTGCCGCCCGCCGCCAAGGTGCAATTAGGCCCGGAATTTGGGAAGAAAATTTGGCGTGGCATGGTGTGAAGAATAATCATGAAGAAGATGGTTTTCAGAACGACCTCCCTCATCCCGGCCTTCTCCCCAAGGAGAAGGGGAAACGCTCGCTGCTGCTTTGAAATTTCCTGGGCCGGGATGGGTCGAACGCGCTTCCGAGGTTCTGATGGTGCGAAAAGGTAGCATCCTCTCCCCGGGGGAGAGGACACAGGTGAGGGCGAGCCAAAACACAAACTCAACTCTGCCACCCGCTCCCGCTCAATCCGCGTAACCGGTCGGATATTTTTTATGCCACGCCCACGCGGTGGCGACGATGTCTTCGAGCTTGGGATACTTCGGCTTCCAGCCGAGTTCGGTGTAGGCTTTCGTGGCGGCGGCGACGAGCTTGGGTGGATCGCCCGCGCGGCGCGGTTTTTCAATCGCCGGAATCTTCACGCCGGTGATCTTCTCGCACATCTGGATGACTTCCTTCACGGAGTAACCGTCGCCGTTGCCGAGATTGTAGAAACCGGTCTGGCCGGGCGCGAGGCCGAGGATGTGCGCCTGCGCGAGGTCCACGATGTGGATGTAATCGCGGATGCACGTGCCGTCCGGCGTCGGATAATCCGTGCCGTAAATCTCGCATTGCTGTGCCTGGCCGAGCGCGACCTTGAGCACATTCGGGATGAGATGCGTCTCGATGCGATGATGCTCGCCGAACTTCTCGCTCGCACCGGCGGCGTTGAAATAGCGGAAGGCGATGAACTCCAGCCCGTGAAGTTTCTGATACCACTGGAGGATTTTCTCGAACATCAACTTGGATTCGCCATAGGGATTGATGGGGCGTTGCGGCAGATCTTCCGTCATCGGCACGCGATCCGGCGGGCCATACGTGGCGCAGGTGGAACTGAAGACAAATTTCTTCACGCCGCACTCGACGGCGGCATCGAGCAAGTTCAAGCCGTTGGCGACGTTGTTGCGAAAATACTTCGACGGATTCGTCATGGACTCGCCGACGAGGGCGTTGGCGGCGAAGTGCAGGATAGCCTCGGCCTTCGAGTCGGCGACGGCTTTCTTGATCAGCGCGGCGTCACTGAAACAGCCTTGCACAAACTTTGCGCGCGGATCAACGGCGGAGCGATGGCCTTCCGTGAGATTATCAAAAACCGTGACTTGATAGCCGGCATTGAGGAGTTCTTCGACGCAGACCGAACCGATGTAACCCGCGCCGCCAGTAACGAAAACGTTCATCGGGCGGAGCATAGCAGTCTCCGACCCCGCGGCTCAATTCGGAAATCGGGTCGGGCCAAATCCCGGCACACGAACATGTTTAACACAAAACTTCATCCGCTCCATCCAACCGCATAATTTTGGAACGCGTCCGAGATTTGTCCGCCTGACTGAATGAAACTGTTACGCACAATCATGGTGATGTTTGCCGCCTTGCTCCTGACCGGAGTTGCCGCGGCTGAGCCGCGCGTGAAACTGGGGAATGAAGTGCTGGTGGAAACCAACTTCAAGGTGCTGGCCGGCAAGCGTGTTGGGTTGATCACCAATCCTTCCGGCATCAACAGCCGGCTGGAGAGCACGATTGACGTATTGCGTAACGCGCCCGGCGTGAAGCTGGTCGCGCTGTTCGGCCCGGAGCATGGCATTTACGGCGAGGTTCCCGCCGGCGACAAGATCGCGAGCAGCATCGAAAAGCGCACCGGCTTGCCGGTCTATTCACTTTACGACAAGACCCGCAAACCCACGCCCGAGATGCTCAAAGACCTCGATGTGCTCGTTTATGATTTGCAGGACACGGGCTGCCGCTCCTACACGTTCATCAGCACGATGGGGGTGGCGATGGAAGCGTGTGGCGCGGCGGGCGTGGAGTTCGTCGTGTTGGACCGGCCCAATCCCCTCGGCGGGCTGCGCGTGGAAGGACCACTTGTGGAGCAGGAGAAGTGTCGTTCGTTCGTCAGCCGCTGGAATGTGCCTTACGTCTATGGCCTGACCTGCGGCGAACTCGCGCAGATGATCAACGCCAAGGGCTGGATCACGAACCAGTGCAAGCTCACCGTCATCCCCATGCGCGGCTGGGAGCGTTCGATGGTCTGGTGTGATACCGGGCTGCCGTGGGTGCCGGCGTCGCCCCACGTGCCGCATGGCGAATCGCCGTTGTATCAGGTCGCCACCGGCATGCTCGGCGAAATCGGCGGCGTGAGCATCGGCATCGGTTACACGCTGCCGTTCCAATGTGTCGCCGCGACGAACGTGAACCCGCATCAGCTTGCGGCGAAATTGAACGACTACCAACTCCCCGGCGTGCGTTTCCAGCCGGTGACCTTTCAGCCGTTCTACGGGAACTTCAAAGGCCAGCTCGTCGGCGGTGTGCAGCTTTATTTCACCGACCCGGCCAACGCGCCGCTCACCGCCATCAACTATTACGCCATGGAAGCGTTGAAGCAGGTGGCCGGGCGCGATCTTTTTGCTGAAGCCGTCAAAGCGAAGAAGAAGTTCGATATGTTCGACAAGGTCAACGGCACGGATGCCATGCGACTGGCGTTGCAGAACGGCCAATCCGCCGCCGCCATCGTCGCAACTTGGAAAGCTGGCGAGGAACAGTTCCGCGCCGCCCGGAAACAGTTTTTGCTCTACTGACCGCGTTCTGGGAGCGCCGGCGTCCCGCCGGCGAGTTTCCACACTGACCCGGAGAACCGCGACTTGCCAGCGAGACGCTGGCGCTCCCGGGGTGGGCCGCAGCGCGCGGCGCCTTCCATTTGAGAACTGCTACCACTCAAGTTGAACGCCGCTTCTAGTTGTTTCTCGTCACTCTGCGCGCTTGCGGGGCGGCGGCGGCTGTTCCTATAATCCCGCTCGATTTTATGAGCAATCAACCCATCCGTGTCGCAGTCACCGGCGCTGCCGGTCAAATCGCTTACTCCCTCCTGTTCCGCATCGCCAACGGCGATCTGTTTGGGCCAAACCAACCCGTCATCCTCCACCTCATCGAAGTGGACGTTCCGGAAGTCCTCGAGAAACTCAAGGGCACGGTGATGGAGATTGATGACTGCGCGTTTCCGTTGCTCAAGGGCATCGTCGCCACCGGCAACCTCGACGTCGGCTTCAAGGACGTGAACTGGGCGCTCTTCGTCGGTGCCGCGCCGCGTAAGGCCGGCATGGAACGCAAGGACCTGCTTGGTGCAAATGGCAAAATTTTCGTCGGCCAGGGCAAAGCGCTCGAAAAGAACGCCGCCGCTGACATCCGCGCGCTCGTCGTCGGTAATCCGTGCAACACCAACGCGTTGATCCTCATGAACAACGCCCGCAACATCCCGCGCGACCGTTTCTTCGCCATGACGCGCCTGGATGAAAACCGCGCCAAGGCCCAGCTCGCGCAGAAGGCCAGTGTGGACATCACCAGCGTCAGCAACCTCGCCATCTGGGGCAATCACAGCGCCACGATGTATCCCGATTTCTTCAACGCCCGCATCGGCACGCGCCCCGTGCCGGACGTCATCAAGCACACCGAGTGGTTGGAAAAAGATTTCATCGCCACCGTGCAACAGCGCGGCGCGGCCATCATCAAGGCGCGCGGCCTCTCCAGCGCGGCGAGCGCGGCGAACGCGGCGATTGATACCGTCCGCTCGCTCGTGAACCCGACGCCGAAGGGCGATTGGACCAGCGTCGCGGTCTGCACCGATGGCAGCTACGGCATCGAGAAGGGGTTGATGTTCAGCTACCCGATCCGCAGCACGGGCAAGAGCTGGGAAATCGTGCAGGATGTGCCGCTCAACGAATTCAGCCGCGCGAAGATCGCGATCACCGAGAACGAGCTGAAGGAAGAAAAGGCGCTCGTAAACGATCTGATCCCGAAATAACGAACGTCAGTGGCAATCCAATAAAACTTCAAAGCCCCGGTTTGCGCCGGGGCTTTTTCTTGGTGCTCTGAGCTTGGGTCGTTGGCCGCAAAGGAATCATGTCGAGCAAGCAAATGAACGCGAAGAGGAAGGCTGTTCTTGATCGCATCGAGTCGCTACAGCAAGCGATTGCCAAGGCCAGAGAGTATCTGGAGAGTGGCAAACACGCGGATTGGAGCGGATTCCGGCCGCTGTTTGCCCGGAAGTTCAGGAACGGCGAAGAACTGCCGCCCCACAAAGATTGGGTGAAAAACGTGTTTCTTCCGCGTAATGAAAAGGCGCCAAGACGTGCAGAGAAACTCGTTGAGCAATTCGAGTGGATAGGAGCATTTTATCATGCGGTCCAACCATGCGTTGCAGCGCTTTGGGCGGTCACGCGGATGTTCGGATTCGACGACTGAGGCTCAAGGCAGGCGGTAAATGCGGAAGTATCGCGCGGCATCGTTGAGGTTCGTGCTGTAAGTGTAGTTCGTCCCCGTCGCCACGAGATTATTCGCCTGCGTCGTCCACGTCGTCAGGTTGGGGGAACTTTCCACGCGATACGGCTGACCGAAGACCGATTCCCATTGCAGCGTCACCGTCGGATTGATCCGCGTGATGGAGCGGAGTTTGAAGGGCTTGTCATAGGGATTGTTGAACACCATCAGCACCGGATAATGATCGGAGGCCACCTGACTGTCGTTGCTGTTCAAGCCCGGCGGCAGCGGCGTCAACTTGTCGGTGCGGAACACCTGGCTCGTCTTGATGTTGGAATAGAGCAGCGGGCCGGGGAAAATATAATCGAGTCGCGAGGCCGGATTGGCGGCGGCGGTGGAATAGGTGTTCAGGCTGCCGGTGACGGGATTCTTCGGCTGTGTCATCGTCAGGCCCGTCGGCGGGCTGAGGAGCTTTTGGATACAGAGCTCGTTCGTGTCTGAGGCGTTCATGTCGCCGGACAGCACATAAAGATCGTAGGGATAGAGCACGAAGAGATTGGTGGCGAAAAAGTTTGTGATGGCCGTGGCTTCGGCGGCGCGCTTCAGGGCGTTGTCGGCGTACTCGGCCGACGAGGAAGTAGCCTTGAGGTGCGTGGTATAGACGTGCAGTGGCCGCGCAAAACCCGGCACGGCGATCTGTGCCTCGAAGAGGTCGCGCGTGAAGTTGTCGAGCGCGTTGTTGGCGTTGCTGTAGCCGAAGCTGCGCAGATCAATCCCGTCGAGCCATTTGCTGGCGCGCGTGATGGGATGGCGCGTGGCGATGGCGCTGCAAATCGAGCCATCCGTGCCGCTGCTGACGACGAGGTTGTAGTTGGGCAGAAACGCGGCGATGAAATTGGTCATCTCGTAGCGCAAGGTCCAAGGAATTTCGTTGAACGTGATGACGTCGGGCTGGAGGTATTGCAACTGTCGCGCGATGGCCTGCACTTGCGTTGCGTTCGTGCTCCAGTCGGTCGCGCCGTTGCCTTTCACGTTGTAGGTCAGCAAGGAAAGCCCAGCGGTTGACACGTTCACGGTGAGCGTTGCAACTTCGCTGGTGGCCGCCCCTTGGGAATTGGTGGCGATGACGCGGTAGTTGCCGGCGTGATTGGTGGTGACGCTGGCGAAGGACAGCGTGGGGCTGGCGGCGCTAGGAAGGTTTGTGCCATTGAACTGCCACTGATAGACCGGCGCGGGATTGCCGCTGGCGGCGGCGGTGAACTGTACGGAGTCGCCCACGAGGACGTTCAGGCTTTGGGGCGAGGATGAAAAGGTCGGGGCCACCAAGACCGGGCCGCTCCCGGTATTGAAGGTGATGCTCAAGTCATCAACGCCGAAACCATGATCGTTGCCGATGTCATTGACGTCTGACCAGCGGAAGAAGATTTCCTGGGATGGACCAACGGTTACGCCTGCGAGAAATGTGTTGAGAACCTGGCGATTGGTCGCCGCATTACCGTCCAGCGCCGAGGCGGTGCTTCCCGCGGTGGGGGTGACAAAATTCAAAGCGGCCACACTGGTCCATGAATTCGCATTGGCCGCATCGGAGTCCGTGATGGGGCTGTTGCTGATACGATAGGAAAAAGCCAGCGTGTGAGCCGTTGTATTACCACCATTGCGCCATTGTTCGCCTGTGTAAGTGACGGTAAAGTTGGTAAAGGTGGCGGCGGTGTCGTTGGTGAACCGAACGCCATAGGCCAGATTCCCCGGCGTAGCGGAAGCAACCGAGCCCAACGCGCGATCCGTGATGCTGTTGACGCCCTGCACGCCATAGCTGTAAAGCGCCCCGGCATTGTTGGCCCCCGGCTCGCCTCGATACGTCGTGACGGTCGTGCCATTGGCGGTTTTCGAGGCATACCAACCCGGTAGTGTTGAATTATCCGTCCATGCATTCGCCGTTCCCGAAGTCGCCAGCGAATCAAAGTTCTGCGCGTACGGCCCGACACTCATGGGCAACTGCGCGCTGGACTTGGGGAGGTTTGGGCCAAAAAAAGCCGCCAGCAAAGCGACGAAAAGGACGATTCGGGTTTTCATTCAGTGACAACTTTACGCCCGCGTTCCGGGGCCGCAGCCCCATTGGGACATTATTCGCACAGCCAGGCGCTCCATGAAAGCGCTTTCATCTGGCCGGGCCGGGAACGGGCATAATTGCATTGTCAGGCTGGCGGTGAACTGGCAAGAACACGCCGTGCTGACCGGCGTCGCCCAAAAATTTTCCGCCCCCGCCACCCTGCCTTGGTGGCGACGATCCTGGGTGGGGGGAACGGTTGCGTTGTTCGCGCTCACGTTGCTGCTCTACGCGCCGGTCGGGCGGTTTGAGTTCGTCAACTACGACGACCCGGAGTATGTCACCGAGAACACGCACCTGAACCAGGGTTTCAGTTGGTCTGGCATCGTCTGGGCGTTCACGAAATCCCACTCCGCCAACTGGCATCCGCTCACGTGGTTGTCGCACATGCTCGATTGCCAGCTCTGGGGCGTGCAACCCGGGCCGCATCACTGGCACAACGTGGTTTTGCACGCGCTGAACGCGGTGTTGTTGTTCGGCTGGCTGCGGCAGGCGACCGGGGCGACCGGGCGCAGTTGGGTAGTGGCCGCGTTGTTCGCCTGGCATCCGTTGCACGTGGAATCCGTGGCGTGGATCTCCGAACGCAAGGACGTGCTCAGCGCCTTTTGGGGCCTGGCCACGTTGTGGTGTTACACGTGTTACCAACAAGCGCCCCCGGATGCCGCCGGAAAACGACCGCGTAAATTTTACGGGCTGGCATTGGTCGGTTTGGCGTTGGGGTTGATGAGCAAGCCCATGCTGGTGACGTGGCCGTTTGTTTTGTTGTTGCTGGATTTCTGGCCGGGGCAACGGTGGGGGCGCGAACCGCTGCGGCGGCTGGTCCTCGAAAAACTGCCGTTTCTGGCGCTGAGTGTGATTTCTTGCGTCATTACGTTTGCGGTGCAATCCGCCGCCGGGGCGACCCATACGTTGCATGCCATTTCTGCGGACTACCGGCTGGGTAACGCGGTGCAAAGCTACGCGTTGTATTTTTGGCAGACCATTTGTCCCCGGGAACTGCTGCCGTTTTATCCGTTTGAACCCTTGGTCGTCTGGCGGGTGGCGTTGGCGGGGGCGGTGTTGGCGGGCATCAGTTTTCTCGTCTGGCGGAACCGTCAGGAACATCGTTGGGGATTTGTCGGGTGGAGTTGGTATCTTGGGACGCTCGTGCCGGTGATTGGACTGGTGCAAGTCGGCAACCAAGCGCTGGCCAATCGTTATTCCTACCTTCCCTTGATCGGAGTTTTTATCGGCTTGGCTTGGCTTGTTCAAAACACGATGCCGCGGTTGTCGCTTCAAGCAAAAGCCCCGTTTCGGATCGTTGTCGGCTTGCTGCTGGCGATCTGCTTCGGGCTTGCGGGGCGGCAGGTCTGGCGGTGGGAGAACACTTGTACTTTGTTCGTGCCCGTGACCGAGCGGTTTCCGGATGAGTACGTGGGCCATGCAATAGTCGGGACGGCCTACACGCAACAGACCAACTACTCGCGGGCGTTTTACCACCTGCGCCGCGCAATCGAGCTGCAACCGAACCAGCCCGATCCATACAAAGATATTGGGGATATCTTTATGGTGTCCAACCGGCTCGACGAAGCCGTCACTTGCTATCGCAATGCCGTTGAGCGGAAGGCGAATTATTTTCCCGGTTATTTCCAACTGGGCCTGGCGCTGACCCGGCAAGGGAAATACGCCGAATCCCTTCAGGCTTTTACCGAGGCTGAAAAACTGCGTCCCGATTACGCGCCGACGCTGTTTCATCTTGGCAACGTGATGATCCGCATGGGGCAAGCGGCGCCGGCGATTCCCTTTTACGAACGGTCGCTGCGGCTGCGCCCCGGCCAGACGGAGGTTTACAATAATCTGGCCTACGCGTACTCCCAAACCGGCCAGACTGAGCTCGCAATCGAGGCGTTTAGAAAAGCGCTGGCCCTGGCCCCGGACGCGAGCGAAATGCGGGTCAATCTGGGCGCAGCTTTGTTGCGACAGAACCAAATCGCCCCAGCCATTGAACAATTTGAACTGGCCCGGCAACGGCAACCGGACTTCGCTCCCGTGCATTTGAACTTGGGGCTGGCCCAGGCTCGGGCAGGCAATTGGTCCGCCGCTGCCGCCGCGTATCAGGACTATGTGCGGTTCTGCCCCGATCAGGTTGACGGTCGGCTGAAGCTGGCTGATGCCTTGCGGCATCTGGACCAACCGCGCCTCGCCCTTGAACAACTGGAAGCCGCTCACCGGCTGGCCCCGGACCATGTCGGCGCGTTGATCAATCTGGCTGCGTTGTTGGGTAGCACCGCCGAGTCCGGACGGACGGATTCTCCCCGGGCACTGCAACTGGCCACCCGCGCCTGCGAGTTGACGCAACAGCAGGACCCGGCGGCGTTGCTGGCGCTGGCGGCGGCGCAACAGCAGAACAATCAATTGGCCGCAGCGCGGCAGACGGCGGAAGCAGCCTTGGCAGCGGCCCAAGCTCGGCAACGCCCCGAACTTGGCGCCCGCGCCGAACACTTCTTACAAAGCCTGCCACCCGCGTCCGTCAATCCCTGAAGCGTTCCTGGCTGGGCCGATGGAAAAGCGGTGCCCAAAATTCACCCGCAATTGTCTGAAGGCCACACAAATGATGGATGCCCAGCTTGGGCACGAAGGGCTTGCGTGTTGGTGTTTCCCGGCATCCCGGCTGCTGAATGGCCGGCATGATTACAGTTAGTTGCATCCTCTTTGCGTTCCTGGCCGCCGGCTTCTTCCTGGAAATGACGGCAGTCTCTGCGGCACCGCTCGGTTATCAGGATGAGGGCGGTTTCCATTTTGGTCCTCCCCAAGGGGCGCAGGTGATGGCTGGGGAGTTGGAAAACCCCAGTTGAGTTCCTTCCGCCCGGAAATTTTTGCTTTGGTCCGGCGCCCCGAATCCTCGCGGCGTCGGTAAACCAGAAAAAACGAGTCCCCCGCCGGCATCGCCACCACCCGCAACTGGTTCCTGTGCGGTGCGTGTCTGCCGACGGGGGACTTCGTTTTTGGCCGAACGCCAACCTTTGGAGCGTACTGCAAAAAGAATGCGGAAACGAGGCGCTGGCGAACGGCCCCTCACCCCGTCCCTCTCCCCATCCGATGGGGAGAGGGTGGCCGCCAGGCCGGGTGCGGGGAATTCGTTTCCGGCAAACAGTTGAGAACTATTTTAGAAACCCAGCTTGGCCATCTCACGTTCGAGCGCCATCTGGAATTGTTGCACGTCCGCCGGGGACGGCTTGTAACCTTGTTGCTTGGCGACCAATCCCAGCCGCCCGGTCTGATCCAGATACCAATCCGCATTCATCCCGTCGCTGAACGTCACGCCGCCGCTGACCAAGGCACCGGGGCGCGCGATTTTATCCACGGTCACGGAAACTTGTCCGCCGAGCGGAGCGGAGGCATCGGCTGTTTCAGGAGCGGTTGGTGTTGCTGGGTTCGCTGGCGCTGCTGCGGTGGGCGGCGGGGTGGCAGGCTTGGGCGGCTCAGGATCTTGCAGGCGCAATTTCAAGTCATCCACCAGGAAGCGGACTTCCATGTAAGTCAGGCGGATGCCAAATTCAGCGCCGAGCCGGCTCTGCACTTCGGAGAGCTTCGCGCCGGCGGCGATCCATTCCGAGACGGTTTTCTGTTGGGCCTCGTTCAAATTCATATCAACACCAGCCATTCTGCGGGCTTTGGGCCGAATGAAAATGATTTTTTGCGCCGGCCGGAACTCAAGCCAGTTCAGTTCCGGCTCCTCGATCTTGGCTGGCGCCGCGAAAGTTGGCGTGCCGTCGTCGGCTTCCGGATACTCGAAGATTTTGCCTTCGTAATTCCGGATCACGACGCGGTCGGCGTTGCGGCTCAAAACGTATTCCGGGCTGACCGGCACTTTGCCGCCGCCGCCGGGCGCATCAATCACGTAGGTCGGCACGGCGTAACCCGTGGTGTGGCCGCGCAATTTTTCCATGATCTCCAAGCCGCTCCGCACACTCGCGCGCAGATGCGCCGAGCCGGCGATCAGATCGCATTGATAGAGGTAATAGGGCTTCACGCGGCACATGAGCAGTTTTTGCAAGTGCGTCTTCATGACTTCCGCATCATCGTTCACGTGCTTGAGCAGCACGGATTGATTGCCCAGCGGGATGCCCGCGTCCGCCAGCCGGCCTAGCGCGTCGCGCACTTCGGTCGTCAGTTCGCGCGGATGGTTCGAGTGGATGCTGATGAACAGCGGATGGAACTGCTTCAGCATCGCGCACAATTCCGGCGTGATGCGTTGCGGCAGGAAGATCGGGATGCGCGTGCCGATGCGGAGGAATTCGATGTGCGGAATCGCCCGCAGGCGGCTGAGCAGATACTCCAGCTTCTCATCGCTGAACAGCAGCGGGTCGCCGCCGCTCAACAGCACGTCGCGGATTTCCGGATGCGCGGCGATGTAGGCGATCTGTTTGTCGAACTCGGGATGAAAATCGTAGCCCGTCGCATTGCTCACCAAGCGCGACCGCGTGCAATAACGGCAATACGCCGCGCAGCGATCCGTGACGAGGAACAACACGCGATCCGGGTAGCGATGTACAAGGCCGGGGACCGGCGAGTGTGAATCTTCGCCGCAGGGATCGCTCATCTCCCACGCGGCGGTATGGGTTTCTTCCACGCGCGGAATCACCTGACTTCGGATGGGGCAATTCTCGTCGGCGGGATCAATGAGATTGAAAAAATACGGCGTGATGGCGAGCGCCAGTTTGTGATTGGCGAGTTGCGTGCCGGCGAATTCCTCCGGCGTCAACGTCGGCATCAGGCGTTGCAACTGTTCCAGGCTGGTGATGCGATGTTTGAGCTGCCATTTCCAGTCGTTCCAGTCGGCTTCGGAGACATCGCGCCAGAAGCCGCGTCCGGCAGACTTAAATTCCTTGAGCGACAACAAGTGCGCCCGGCCTGGCGGCTCCTTGCGCGATTCGGCTTGGGACTCGGTTTCAGTGTGCATCGTTTGCAGGGGCACTATAGGGGTGGGTCAATCCGTGTCAAGTTGACCACCGATCCGTGGGTGTGATTGGAACTGCCGCGCCGCTTAGGCTCTTAATCTTAATCTTTTTCTTATTCTTAATCTCCCGGGCCTGAAGATTAAGAATAAGATTAAGATTACGATTAAGATTACGATTAAGAACTGCGGCGGTGAACGGCAGTTTCAGCCCCCCGGTCTGTCATTTGGGTGCGGAAACATTGCCTGTGGTCAGGGTCAGGTCCGTCGCGCCAGTCCGGGGTAATTGCGCCCGTTGCGCATCCAATTCATCCAGTCGTGCGATCGCCGCCTCGATGGTTTTTTTGATGCCGGGCGGCTGGGTGCGGATTTTGTTGAAGGTCGTGGTGAAGCGGGAACGTTCGCGGATGAAGTCCCGCAACGCCGTTTGATAATCGGCCACGATCTTCATGTACTCCGGCGCCACGCGGAGGCGCAGCCGGTCCAGTTCCAGAACTTTATCCTGCGCGGTCTTCAACTGCCGCACCGTGTCCCATTCGCGCAGGACGGTCTGCAACGAGATCTCCGTCCGGGCCGGCAGTTCCCCGGCGTTGACGCGCACGGCGATGGAAGTGTGCAACGCGGCCTCCAGCTTCCGGGCGCTTTCGGCCGGCGTCCACAGTTCCTTGTGATCGCGCCCGACGGCGTACGCCGCTTGCAAAGCCCACCATTTTTCCAGCGCCAGGAGGTTGGGAAACTCCCGGGCATAGACCTGGAGAAAAACCGTCTGCCAGTTGTAGAATTTGGGCAGTTGCGTCGCGAACGTCCGCAAGAGTTCCGGCCCCTGCTTCAGTTCGAGCAGTTCGGTCACGAACAATTGCGCGCTCACCTGGAATAATTCCGCCGCGGCGGGCGAAAACTTTTCCACCTTGGGCCAGCTCAATTCGGCCAGGCTGGGCGGCGCTTGGTTCCGCAAAACCCGGCGGGCGCGGGCCAGCGGGTCGGGGTCGCGCGCCAGCACGTGGGCCGGGGCCATCAACATGCTGCCGACGTTCACGCTGGGCTTGGGCAGGATCAGTTCAACTTCGCGGGCGGCCAGCAGGCGTTGCGTCAAACCTTCCGACAACCAGAGGGGAATCTCGGCGCAACGTTCGGCCGGGCTACGATTGGCCAGTTCCAGCAGCAACGCCTGGACGATGGTGCGGGTGAACTCATCGCGGGGCAGGCGCGCGGGCAGTTCCACCTTGTAGATCCAACTGCGACCGAACGCCTCCACGTTGATCTTCGCTCGCCCGCTGCCGCTGCGGCTGGAGCGGAGCGACACATTGATCGTGCTGCGCCACTCGCGGCTGGCGTCCAATTCCTTGAGCAACGCCTGGCGAATTCGTTCGCACGAAACGACCAGCACGGTCGGCTCCAGTTCGAGTTCATTCGCCTTGGGCGGAGTTCGCAATTCCGAACCCGGCGAGCGGAGATCGTAGATGACGAACTGCCCGGAAACGCTCTTCAACGAAGTCCCCAGCACCGCCGGCTGCGCGTCTGCCATCGTGCTGCCGAGAACCAACAGGCTGAGGGCGAACAGGGTTTTCATCCGGGCGGGCGCGCGACGCACGTTATTTCTTGGCGGCGGGCTTGGCGGGTTTGCTTTCGGATTTGGCCGCCGGCTTGGCGTCACTGCTGGAAGTGCTGGCGGGTTTCGCCGCTTCAGAATCTTTCTTTGCCGCCTGTTTGTAGCCTTCGCTGCGGTAATCGGTGATGTAGAAGCCGCTGCCTTTGAAGATCAACCCCGCGCCCGCGCCGATCTGGCGTTGCACCCGGCCCCCGCACTTTTTCTTCGGCCGACCGACCGACAGTTCACATTTTGTCAGTGGTTTGTCCATCATGGACTGCATCGCTTCAAACTCGCCGCCGCATTTGCTGCACTTGTATTGGTAAGTAGGCATAACCGATAAACAACTTTTCCTGTCGCAAAAATCAACGCCGGCGGCGGCGTCCACCGGGCGCGAAATGGTAACCGCCATGCACCCGCACGCCCACGGCCTTGCCCGGGAAACCGGCTGGCTGACCGGGCTTGTCCGCCTCAAACAACGCCGTGTAGCGGTAATCAAAATTTTCCAACTTCACCCGTTCGATTTTTTTCGCGATGAAACGTTCAATCGAAGCGACGTGTTGCCCGTCCTCGGCGACCATGAGCGTGAAGGCATCACCGCTGGCTTCGGCGCGACCGGTGCGGCCGATGCGATGGATGTAATCCTCGGGATGTTGCGGCACGTCGTAGTTCACCACGTGGCTCACATCGGCGATGTCCAGGCCGCGTGCGGCGATGTCCGTCGCGACCAGCACTTCAAACTTGCCTTCGCGGAAACCTTCCAGCGCCTGTTCGCGTTCGCGCTGGGTGCGATTGGAATGCAGCACCGCCACCGCGTGATTGCTGCGCTTGAGCGTGGTGGCGATGCGATCCGCGCCATGCTTGGTGCGGCAAAAGACGATGACGGATTCGTAATTCACCCGGTCCAGCAACGCGAGTAACAGGTCCGTCTTCTGCGCGTCCGCCACGGGATAAATGACATGCTTCACCGTGTCGGCGGGGGTGCGTCGCGCGCCGATCTCAATGGTCTCGGGATTGTGCATCGCCCAGGTGATGAGCGTTTCGATCGCCGGCGGAATCGTGGCGGAGAACAACGAGGTCTGGCGCTTGCGCGGGCAGCGATCAATGATGCGCCGCACGTCCGGGAGGAAACCCATGTCCAACATGCGATCCGCCTCGTCGAGCACGAGATGCTGCACTTGATCCAATTTGCACGTGCCCTGTTCGATGTGATCCAGCAGGCGACCGGGCGTAGCGACAATGACGTCCACACCGGTCTTGAGCGCGTCGTTCTGTTTGCCGTAACCCACGCCGCCGAAGACCACGGCCACTTGGAGATTGGTGAACCGCGCAAAATCGCGGATGGCGGTTTCCACCTGGGCGGCAAGTTCGCGGGTCGGTTCGAGGACCAGCAGGCGGGTGTAAGGTTGGTGCGTCCCGAGTTTGGAAAGAATGGGCAACGCGAACGCCGCCGTCTTGCCGGTGCCGGTTTGCGCGCTGCCGATGACATCGCGTCCTTCGACGATGAGCGGGATGGCGCGGAGTTGGATGGGCGTGGGATCAACGTAACCCATCGCCTTCACGCCTTCGAGAAGCTGGGGAGACAAACCTAATTTACTAAACGGCATGTAACGATTATTGCAGGATTTCGGGGCGAATGTCGAAGGGTAAGTTATGTGGCGGAATGTGACCGAAACCCGGCCCCCCCCGGTTCTTAATCTTAATCTTTTTCTTACTCTTAATCTCCCCGGCATGGAACAGATTAAGATTAAGAAAAAGATTAAGATTAAGAAACCGCCGGGGACCGACACGGTTATGTCAAATCCCCGGGCTACTCTCGCGCTCGACTCACGCCCGGGGTCTTTCTATCTTCCCGCCATGCGCGAAGCCTCGTTGAACTTTCTCAAAACTCTCGTCAACACCCCCAGCCCCGTCGGCCATGAAACCCGCGGCCAGCGTGTCTGGCTCGATTACGCCGAAAAATTTGCCGACGAAACCTTCTCCGACGCCTACGGTAACTGTGTCGCCGTGCTCAACAAAGGCGGCGGTCCACGCATCATGCTTGCCGGCCACGCTGACGAGATCGCGATGGCCGTGAACTACATTGATGCTGACGGTTACATCTATGTCCGCCGCATGGGCGGGGTGGACGCCGCCATCACCAAGGCGCAACGTGTTACCATCCACGCCAAACGCGGCCCGGTTCGCGGCGTGGTCGGCAATGTCGCCCCGCACCTCACCAGACAGGACGGCGATCCCAAGCCGCCGAAGATCCACGACATCTTCATTGATATCGGCGTCAGCTCGCGTGCTGAAGCCCAGAAACTGGTTCGTGTCGGCGATCCCATCACGCTCGTGGATGAATTTGAATTGCTCCGCAACGGCCTCGCCGTCTCTCGCGCGTTCGACAACCGCATCGGCACGTGGTCGGTGATTGAAGCCTTGCGCCTGTTGAAGGAATCCGGCGTGAAGCTCAACGCCGAAGTCTGCGCGGTTTCCAACGTGCAGGAAGAAGTCGGCCTGCTCGGCGCGCGGCAGATCGCTTATTCGTTGCATCCGGACATCGCGCTCGTGGTGGACGTGACGCACGCGACGGATTATCCGACCGTGAGCAAAACCCAGCATGGCGACGTGAAGATCGGCAGCGGCCCGGCCATCACCCACGGCGGCTGCAATCATCCCGACGTCGTGGCCCGTCTCGAAGAAGTTGCGAAGAAGAAAAAGATTCCGCTCCAGCACGAAGCCATGTCGAACACGAGCGGCACGGACACGGACGTGATCTTCTGGACACGCGGCGGCATCGCCAGCGCCTTGATCAGCCTGCCGAACCGTTACATGCACTCGCCGGTGGAACTCGTGAGCCTGAAAGACCTGGAACAAATCCCGCAGCTCCTTGCGGCGTTCGTCTTGTCGGTGAAGAAGGGCGAGAAGTTCAAAGTGAAGATTTGATCTGGGCTGAAGGGTGGAGGGCGCGTTCCAGAATTGCCCGGGAATTATAGCGGCGGGGTGGGTGGACCTGCTTTACACTGCGGCCCGGAAAAATAAAATAAAGCAGCCATGAAGAAGCGCCTGTCAGTTTTGATTGCAGCCCTGTTTTTCGTGGGTGTTTTTACCATCCAGGCCGAAACCGCCGCCGCGACGCCCGCTCCCTCCAAGGCACCGGGCGCGGTTGTTGCCCAGCAGATCTCGCTGCTGACCGGCATCGCGATTTCGCCGCTGCTGGGTTCGAGCGGTTACGGGTGTTACCTGTATTTCAAAGCGCCGCCCGAACAGCGCGCGGCGTTGCCGTGGTTTGCGCAGGTGTGGTTCTGGGTGCCCGGACTGTTGATTTGTGCCGTGTGCTTCATCAAGGATACGGCGGGCAATGCGTTGCCGACCGTGGTGAAAAAGCCGTTCGACATCATTGACGCGTTTGAGCACAAGATCAGCGGGCTGGTCGCAACCGGGGCGGTGGTGCCGTTCATCATGATGATGACGAAGGATGCGAGCGTGCCGCAGGCGTTGCTGAGTTCGATGGGGGTCGCGGCGCTGGATTTCTCCTGGCTCTACAATCTTTTCATCATCCCGGTTTCGATGATCGCATTTTTCTTCGTGTTCATGGCTTCCAACGCCATCAGCGTGCTGATCATCTTGAGTCCGTTCACGACGGTGGACGCGGCGTTGAAGGGCATCCGCCTCCTGCTGCTCGGAACGATTGTCGGCACGGCGCTGGCCAATCCCTGGGTGGGACTGGCGTGGGCGTTGTTCATCATCGTGGTCTCCTATTTCATCTCGGGCTGGTCGTTCCGGCTGTCACACTTCGGAGTCTCTTACCTGTGGGATTTCTTCACGTTCCGCCGCCGCTGGTTCAAGCCCAAGGTCGCCCGCAACCGGATGTTTCTCGGACGACGCATCAACAAAGTTCCCGCCCGCAGCTACGGGACGGTGTTCCGCGATAACCAAGGCCGGCTCACGTTCAAGTATCGCCCGTGGCTGATTTTGCCGGAGCGCCAGATGACGTTGCCGGAGGGGCAATATGCCGTCGGCAAAGGCCTGGTGAATTCCGAAATCCTCAAAGTCGAAGGTGAAAAGGCGCGCACGGTGTTCCTGCTGCCGCCGCGGTATCGGGGGCACGAAGCGGAACTCGTGAGCATCTATGAGTTGGTGGACGTCCGGCCCATCGGCTTGAGCGCGGCGGTCAGATGGCTGAGGGAATTCTTCGTCGGCAAGGAACAGTCGGCGGCGACTTAGCCGAACTCCAAAGCAACGGGGCAATACATGTAGGGCAGGCTTTCCAGCCTGCCAGTGCGGGCGACTTTCCAGTCGCCCGGTTCGAGGAACACCGGACTGGAAAGTCCGATGCACCGGCAGGCTGGAAAGCCTGCCCTACGTTCCACTACCGCCGTGAACCCGCAGGCAGGATGCCGGCGCTACCTTACGTCGGCAGCGGCCCGCCGACGTTGAGGCCGTGCTTCAGGCAATACGCGCCGTTGACCACATACTTCGTCGCCCAATGCTTCAGGCCAGCCCGCTCGGCGGCGGTCAGCTTGCGCACTACTTTGGCGGGCGCGCCGAGCACGAGTGAACCCGGCGGGATCTTCATGCCTTGTTTTACCAAGGCCTTTGCGCCGATGAGCGATTGCTTGCCGATGACCGCACCGTCCAAAATGATCGCGCCCATGCCGATGAGCACTTCGTCGCCGACCTTGCACGCATGGACGACGGCGGAATGGCCGACGGTGACGTAGTTGCCGAGGATGCAGGCGTAGTCGTCGGCGAGATGCAGCACGGCGTTGTCCTGGATGTTGGAATGATGCCCGACGACGATGCGGTTGATGTCGCCGCGCAACACCGCGCCATACCACACGCTGGTGTGCGCGCCGAGGGTCACAGCGCCGAGGACGCTGGCGGTTTTCGCGATGTAAACACCCTTGCCGAGCTTCGGCTGCTGGCGGAGGAACGTGTCGAGCTGCGTTTCCAATTTGCCCATGCGCCCGTTGTACCGGTTTGGCGCGGATTGGAAATAAAAAACCCGCCGTGAACGTATTCACGGCGGGCCACCCTAACCCGGCCCCTCCCGGGGCCTACCAACCACGGTTCGAAATGCGTCCCCCGCACTCCGGACCGAAAACGAGGCCGGCCTCTCTTCCCCACTCGAAAACCCGGCCACAAAAAGTCGGACGGAACAGTTTCCGGTTTATTCAACGCCGGCTTCGCGGTAAAGTTGCGCCGTCCTATGACGAAACCTTCGGCTCATCGTCCGTCGCCGCCGCGCAAGCGTTTGCCGAAGTCCTTCAAGGACTTGACGCCGTCGCAGCATTTCAACCCGCGCACCTTCTTCCGCGAACTGGTCTGGAAAGCCTTGCTGACGCGCCGGCATGGGGAGCATCGCCGCCCGACCTTTCCGAAACTCGCTCCCGGACAGGTTGCCATCACCTGGATTGGGCATGCTTCTTTTCTGATTCAGTTCACCGACTTGAACGTGTTGGTGGACCCGAACTTCGCCAACTGGCTGTTCCTGCTCAAACGCATCAAGCGTTCCGGGTTGCGCATCGAGGACCTGCCGCCGATTGATCTGGTTCTGCTGACACACGCGCATTTCGATCATTTCCACAAACCGACGTTGCGCCGCTTGCCGCATCCGAAGATCGGCGTCATGCCGTGGGGCGTCGGCGATCTGGCGCATAACCTGGGCTTTGCGCGCGTCATCGAACTGGATTGGTGGGAGTGCTTCGGTCAGCGCGACTGGAAGGTGACGCTGACGCCGAGCCATCATTGGGGGGCGCGGACTTTGCACGACCATCATCGCGGTTACGGCGGGTTTGTCTTGGAACATCAGGGTCGCCGGATTTATCACGCGGGCGACAGCGCTTACTTCACGGGCTTCAAGGAGATCGGGCAGCGGCTGAATCCCGATGTGGCCTTGCTGCCGATCGGCGCGTACCACCCGGAGAGCTTCCGGCGCGTCCACATGGGGCCGGATGAAGCGGTGAAAGCCTTTGGCGATCTAGGTTCCCAATGGCTGGTGCCGATGCACTACGGGACGTTTCGGTTGGCCTTTGAGGAGATGGATGAACCGCCGCGCTGGCTGCGGCAACTGGCGCAGGAACACGGCATCAGCCCGAAAGTTCGCATCCTGGACGAAGGCATCCCGGTCGTTTTCTGAGGAAAACTAGGGCTTGCATTATCGGCGGATTTTCGTAGGCTGCCCCTCGCTTTTTAGGAAGCGAGCGTAGCTCAGTTGGTAGAGCATCACCTTGCCAAGGTGAACGTCGAGGGTTCGAATCCCTTCGCTCGCTCCATTTTTTCTCAGCCGGTTTTCCACATTAAACTTTGCAGCCACAAAAGTTTTACCGCTGCGGCGACTGCGGCTTAGTATCCCGTGCCGACTTGGAAAAGGGGTCGGTATGACATCCTACCAGGGCCCGCCCCGATGTGAGTTATATTTAAGAGAATGTCTTATCTCAGTTTCTCCAAAACCGTGTTTATCATGACTCCGCCCAGTCGTTACGTGTCAAACTTCAGCCTAGGGGTGCTGCCCAACGCGTCCGCAGCCCCGGCCCGCCGGTTGTTGTGAGCAACCCATTCTTGCGCCGGCTTCCAATCGCACGCTAACTTGTACAGCCATGTCGCACGCTGACTTTGTCCACCTGCATCTGCACACCGAGTATTCGTTGCTCGATGGCGCGTGCCGGCTGGACAAACTTTGCGACAAGGCCCACGAACTGAAGCTGCCCGCGCTCGCCATCACCGATCACGGGGCGATGCATGGCGTGGTGGATTTTTGGAAGGAAGCGCGGGAAAAGGGCATCAAACCCATCATCGGCTGCGAGGTTTACGTCGCACCGGGGTCGCGGTTAGAGAAGAAGTCTTCCACGGGCGGCAAGGACGTTTACAACCACCTCGTCCTGCTCGCGAAAGATCAGGTCGGCTATAAAAACCTAGTCAAACTCACGACCGCAGCGCATTTGGAGGGCTATTACTACAAGCCGCGCATCGACAAAGAAATCCTCACGCAGTGCAAGGACGGCTTGATCGCGTTGTCCGGCTGTCTCGCCAGCGAGATTCCGCAGGCGATCATGAAGGATCAGTTATCGCAGGCGCGCGACGCGGTGGATTGGTTCAAGCAGACGCTCGGGGCAGAGAATTTTTATCTCGAACTCCAGAACCACGGCCTTGCCGAGCAGGCGAAGGTGAATAAGCACCTCATCCAGTGGGCAAAGGAGTTCGGCTTGAAATGCGTGGCGACGAACGACGTGCATTACGTCGAGAAGAAGCATTCGCATGCGCATGATTGTCTGGTCTGCATCGGCACGCAGGATTTGCTGAGCAATCCAAAGCGCATGGGTGCGGGCTACGTGCCGGAGCAGTTTTATCTGCGGAGCGCCGAGGAGATGAAGGCGCGTTTCGCTGATCTGCCGGAAGCGGTGTCGAACACGCTGGAAGTCGCGGAGAAGTGCAACGTGGAATTCGACTTCAAGACATTGCACTATCCGGTGTTCACGCCGCCGGAACATTTCACGCGCGAAGGATTCCTGCGAAAGTGGCTGGCCGAAGGTCTATTCACCCGCTACACGATTCATGCGAAAGCGGAAGGGAACGAGTTTATCATCGAGAAGGTGGATGACCCGAAGCGGCTCCCGACTTTTGATCCCCAGAATCCCAATCAGGACGCCGCCGTCCAAACTGTCATTGACCGTCTGCAACTTGAACTCAAAGTCATTGAGAAGACCGGTTTCATTTCTTACTTCCTCATCGTCGGTGATTTCATCCGGTACGGGCGCAGCAAAGGGATCGCGTGCGTGGCGCGCGGTAGCGCCGCCGGCTCGATCGTCACCTATCTGTTGGAGATCGCGAACGTTGATCCGATCCGTTACGGCCTGCTGTTCGAGCGCTTCCTGAATCCTGAACGCGTCAACCCGCCCGATATCGACATCGACTTCGCCGACGATCGGCGCG
Organism: uncultured Bifidobacterium sp.; assembly: GCA_964594985.1. Taxonomy (GTDB): domain Bacteria; phylum Verrucomicrobiota; class Verrucomicrobiia; order Limisphaerales; family JADLHS01; genus JADLHS01. The sequence goes on along the minus strand of CAZQNQ010000011.1, from coordinate 66,614 downwards.
CGGACGTGATCGAGTACGTGCGCGAAAAATACGGCCGCGATGCCGTGGCGCAGATCATCACGTTCGGTACGATGGGCGCGAAATCCGTCGTGCGCGACGTGGGGCGCGTGATGGGTTTGAACTACAGCGAGTGTGATCGGTTGGCAAAGATGATTCCCGCTGAGTTGAAGATGTCGCTCGAGAAGGCGCTCAAACAATCACCGGAACTCAAACAAGCATACGAGACGGAAGAGACGACCCGCGAGTTGATTGATACGGCATTTGTGCTGGAAGATTTATCGCGGAACTCAAGTGTACATGCGGCGGGCGTGGTGATCGGGCCAGAGCCGTTGGTGAATCTGCTGCCACTTAAGACTGATGAAGATGGCGCGCTCGTGACGCAATATGCGATGAATCCGGTCGGTGAACTTGGCCTGTTGAAGATGGACTTCCTCGGGCTGAAGACGCTCACGGTCATCCGCAACACGTGCGAGATGGTCAAGAAGACCAAGGGCATCACGCTGGATGTGGATCAGTTGCCGCTCGACGACAAGAAGACTTACGACCTGTTAAATCGCGCGGAAACCCTCGGCGTGTTCCAGTTGGAATCGGGCGGCATGCGCGATTTGTGCCGCAAGTTTCAGATCGCGAGCGTGGAACACATCACCGCGCTCGTGGCGTTGTATCGTCCCGGCCCGATGGACCTCATCCCCGACTTCATCAAACGCCGTCACGGCGAGTTGAAGGTCGAGTATGAACATCCGTTGCTTGAGCCGATCGCGAAAGAGACTTACGGCATCCTGATCTATCAGGAACAAGTGATGCAGGCCGCGCAGTTTCTGGGCGGTTACACGCTCGGTGGCGCGGATCTACTCCGTCGTGCGATGGGTAAGAAGAAAGTCGAAGAGATGCAGAAGCATCGCGAGATTTTCGTGAAGGGTTGCGCGGAGAAGAACAACATCCCGAAGGCGAAGGCGAATCAGATCTTCGACTTGCTGGAAAAGTTTGCGGGTTACGGTTTCAATAAGTCGCACGCCGCCGCGTATGCCGTTGTCGCGTATCAGACCGCGTATCTCAAGGCGAACTATCCGGTCGAGTTCCTGTGCGCCATGATGACGAACGACATGGGCGACACCGCGAAGCTCAGCGAATACATCGCCGAGGCGCGCACCATGGGCATCGAGGTGCTGGCGCCGGACGTGAACGAAAGTCATTTATTCTTCGCGCCAGCGCGGGAGGGCACGGTCATCCGCTTCGGTCTCGCCGCAATCAAGGGCGTGGGCGAAGCCGCCGTGCAGGTGATGCTCAAAGCTCGCGATGAAGGCGGGAAATTCAAGTCGCTCGCCGATCTGTGCGAGCGCGTGGATGGCCGCGCGGTCACGCGCAAAACGCTGGAAGCGCTCGTCAAGACGGGCGCGTGCGATGGCTTTGGATTAAATCGCGCGACGCTCTTTGCGCAGATCGAACGCACGCTCGCCCGCGCCGCCAGCATCATCAGCGACCGCACGAAGGGCCAGAGTTCGCTCTTCGGTTTGATGGAGGACAAAGCGGCGGACATGATGCCCGAGGCGCTGGCGGCGCTGCCGGAGTGGCCGCAGCACGAATTGCTCGCGCACGAAAAGGAATTGCTCGGCTTCTATGTCACCGGCCATCCGCTCACGCCGTACGCGCCGATCCTCGAGAAGTATTGTCTCGCGAACACGAGCCAGTTGATGGGCTTGGCGAATCGTTCGCTGACGCGCATCGGTGGATTGATTGCGGCGGCTCAACACGGCGTTTCGAAGAAGAGTGGCAAGCCATATTCGATGATCACGCTGGAAGATTTGCACGGCTCGGCGCAAGTGCTCGTGATGAACGAGAACTATGACAAGTTCCGGCAGTTGCTCGAACTGAACAAGGCCATCATGGTCATCGGCGAGGTGAACACCGGCGAGGACCGCCCAAAAATTTTCCCGCAGGAAATTTTCCCGCTTGATGATGCGCCAAAGAAATTTACCAAGCGCGTGACGTTTCATCTGCACACGGCGCACCTCAAGCCCGAGAGCATGGACACGGTGCGCGATCTCGTCGCCGCGCATCCGGGTCGGTGTGAATTGATGCTCTGTTTCCGTTATCCGACAGGGCAATACGTCTTCATTTCTCCAAACGAGCGTTACACCGTGACGCCGTCGCGGGAATTGCAGGCCGCAGTGATCCAGAACTTCGGCGATGACTCGTATCACGTGAAAGTGGACACCAGCCTGCCCGAGAAACAAAACCGCTGGGGCAAGAAATCCAACTTCAACGGCGGTGGCGACGACGAATAATCCACGGCCGGTGCGGTACGGTTTCGTCACTTGGCCTTGCCTCGGTTTGATGGACAGATGAAGGGTGGTTTAGCTGTTTCCATTTTGCGCTTCACCCGTACAAGCGGAGCGCGGACGGCAACCTCGGGTGTTGCCGCGCTTTGGTTACAGGTGTGCCAAACGACGTTGATTGAATCACCCGTCTCAATCCAGATGCACGATGCCGTGGCGGATGGCGCTGATGGCGGCTTCGGTGCGGTCCTGGACCTTCAGTTTGGCGAACAAGGTTTTGAGGTGCGCTTTGACGGTGTCTTCCGAGATGAAGAGTGACGACGCAATCTCCTTGTTGCTGCGGCCTTTAGTGAGCAGTTGCAGCACTTCGGTTTCGCGCGGGGAAAGATCGGCGCGTTGCTGGCGCTCGGCGAGGCGCTTGGCCATCTTGGCCGGCAACGCCGGTTCGTCGGCATGAACGGCGCGGATGGTCACGGCCAGTTCGTCTTCAGGCGTGTCTTTCAGCAGATACGATTTTGCGCCCGACTGCACGGCGCGATAGATGTCCTCGTCCGTGTCGAACGTGGTCAGCACGATGATGCGGGCGTCGGGAAATTCCTTGCGGATGGCCATGGTGGCTTCCACCCCACCGAGGCCGGGCAGGCGCAGATCCATCAGCACGATGTCGGGTTTCTTCTGCCGATATAACTCCAGCGCTTCACGGCCGTCGCCGGTCTGGCCGACGACTTCCAATCCCGGCTCGCTTTCGATGAGCGCGGCCATGCCTTTGCGGAACGCGGGATGATCGTCCACCAGCATGACCCGGATGGGATTGAGTTTCTTCAATTTTTTCACGGTGACAATACGCGTTGGTGGTTCAGCTTGTCATTCCCCCGTTCGGGTAATTCAGCTCGCCCGCTCGCCGGCCAGCGGCACGGTCAGGATGATTTCCGTTCCCGCGCCGGGTTGGCTGCGGACCTGCCAGTCGCCTTTCAATTCCCTGGCGCGTTCGCGCATGCCGACGAGACCGAAGCCGCCCGGGCTTTGCGGCGGGTTGGCTGGATCAAAGCCCTGGCCGTCGTCGCGCACGGACAGGCGGAACTGCCGTTCGCCGAAATCCAGAGTGACCTTGAGATTTTTGGCGCGGGCATGGCGCGCGGCGTTGGTGATGGCTTCCTGCCCGACGCGGAGCAGATTGTTTTCGATGATGGGGGCAAAGCGGCGCGGGCGACCGGTTACTTCGAGCGCGGTTTTCAATTCCGTTCCCTCGGCCATTTGTTTGAGGATGCAGTTGAGAGCGGCCGGGAGGTCGCCGGTTTCCAACACCTGCGAGCGGGTGTTCCAGATGGAGTTGCGCGCTTCTTCGAGGCTGTCGCGGACCAGTTGTTGCGCGGTGTCGAGATGATGGTGCAAGGCTTCGGGGTTGCCGCCGGTTTGTTTGCGGGCGAGGCGTAATTGCACCGAGGTGGCGGCGAGTCCTTGCGCGAGCGTGTCGTGGATTTCGCGGGCGACGCGGTTGCGTTCGGTGAGAATGGCGGCGAATTCGGCTTCGGCCATGGCGCGGCGATGGGTTTGCTCGTTCAGCCGCCGGCGCGAGATGGCGACCCCGATGCCGAAGGCCACCAACAATCCGGCGCAGATGATGCCGAGCGCATAGATGACTCGTTGCGGCGTCCACCACGGTGGCGCGACCAAAACCTCCAGATCGGCCGGCGAGCGGAGGAGCAGTTGAAACGATTGCGGCTGCCACACGCCCATCAGCGGGCGGATATCGTCGTGGATGAGCGAGCAGATGCCCGTGACGCGGACTTTGCTGCCGGGCAACCACCCGGGGGCGGCCGGCCGGTTTTCCAAGGTTTTGAGCGTGGCGCGGAACGCCGTGCCCTTCATGTCGAACGAGAAGACAAAACCATCCACGACGCGCTGGACTTCCTTCAGCATGGCCTCGGTTCGGACCAGATCCTCCTCGTGATCAAAGGCCACGCTGAGATTGGTCAGCGCGAGCGGCGTCACGACGTGGTTGGTGCCGGTCTGGCGGAAGATGGCATCTTCCAGCATGGGCGAATGAGTGCCGTAGGCGGGAAAACCCAGCACCTCAACTTCATCGCCGGGTTGTAACTCCTCCTTTTGCATGGTCTGGATGCGCAGGCCGGCCGAGGGATCGCGAATCCAGATCATCTCGCCCGGTTGCGCGTGCGTGACCACGCCCCGGACGCGGATGCGATGACCGACGGGCGTGTCCGGCGTGAATTGCAGGAGGCTGTCGGCGGCGCGGATCGGCAAGGTGAAAGGGTCGGCGGGCGCGGGTTTCAAGACCTGCAACGATTGGCTCGACGGCAACTGCAGGATGGGGGTCAGCACCTGGCGCTTCTTGTTGAACTGATACAGGCAGATGGCTTGCACGCGCACCTCGGCGTCCTCTTTCAATTTCGGGTCGTGCGGCAGTGTGCCCCGGACGGAGACGACGCCGCCATCCGCGGCGACGAGGATGCGCCAGATGGTCGAATTAGTTCCGGGCGGAATGTAACGGCGGACGACGCCGGCAAGTTCGACCCATTGAGCGTCGAGCGCGCCGGTGATCAGTTGATGATACGAGACGGCGCGCGGCGGCGGATTGGTGCTGGTGCCGATTTTGCGGGCCTGGGAAACTCTGACGATGGGGGCGAATTCACCGGGATCGCTGACGCCGGAAACTTCCAACAGGTCGCCGCGACGGAACTGGGCAAACAGGCCTGTATTGGCCCGGAGATAAAGGCCGCCGGTTTCATCGGCGATCATGATGGCCTGCGTGCGTGGGTCGGATTCGGCGAGCATCACGCCTTTCAACTGCACCGGCAACGCCCGCGCGGCTTCCTTGGAGGTGAGCTGGCGGACTTGGGCGACATTGGTCAGGACCGGGGTTGGTTCCTGAGCAGTACCGGAAGAAATAATTCCGGCGAGGAGCAGCAGGAGCAGCAATGGAATGCGCGCAGAGTTCATGGCCGGATCGGCGCTTAATGTGGCGGCAATCCGCGCCGGGCGCACGCCCTCATTTTTACCCGTCCGGGTAATAGGCGGGGTGGGAGGGCTGTGTTAGCGTCGCGTACAAGTAACGCCCTCTCCACTGCGCCGCGGCTTCGTCGCCTAGTGCGGGGAAGGCGGAAAGTTGAACTGAGCTGAATCCCAAAACCCACCCAGTATGATCAAAACCTTGACCCCCACCCTGATGGTGTTGCTCGCCGGCCTGACCGCAAATCGAGCCGCCGATGTTTACATGAAAGCCAATGATGCCGCCAACGCGACTTCCTTGAGTGCCGCCGGGCAATGGACTGATGGACTCGCTCCCAGCGCGGCGAACAATTATTACAGTTCCAATTTCTTCCTCCGGACGCCGCCTTCAGGGGATGTCACCTTCGCCGGCAATTCGCTGACGCTCCAACCGCCCTCGGGACAGGCGGCGCCGATGCGCAGCATGCTTTTCAAAGGAGTAAACAATTCCGTCACCGTCATCAACAACCTCACCAACGCGGGCGGCATCATCAACGCCGGCAGCGGCAACGTGCTCGGAATTTTCACCGGCAACGCGATGTATGTCATCAGTAACTCGACGATTCAGGCGGACCAGGGCCCGTTCCTCATCGGATACCCGCTGTATGGTTCGTCGGATGTGACGATGACCAACACCAGCGGCCAGAGCCGGGTCATCACCTACACCAACGATCTCTCCGGTTTCAAAGGCCGTTTCCTCGTTGACGCCAACGTGAACCTGACCCTCGCTCATCCCAACGCGTTGGGAAATCCAACCGCCCCGATGGTTGACCAGATCGTGTTGAATGGCGGCGCCACGCTCACGGCGAACACGAACATCACGCTGGCCAATGCCAACGGCGGCATCTATCTCGCCGGCGCGGCCAACATCAGCTACGGCAGCGCGGGCATCACCATGGTCGTGGCCGAGCCGATTTCGGGTGGCTTCACTTTGACCAAGCGCGGCGGTGGCATTCTCACGCTCTCTGGCGATAACTCGGATCTGTCCGGCGGCGTCACCCTGCTCACTTTCACCGCGGGTTCACAACTGAACATCAACAGCCCCACGGCGCTCGGCTCGGGCTTGTTCACGCTGGGGGCGGGCGCGGTCGCCTCGGCCTTGCTCGACAACACCAGCGGCTCCGCCCTCACGCTGACCACGGCCAACTCGCAATCCTGGAGCAGCCCTTTCACGTTCCTCGGCTCGAGCAGCCTCAATATGGGCGGTGGCGCGGTGTCCCTGGCGGCGAACACCACGGCGACCGTTTCCAACAACACGCTGACGGTCGGGGCGGTGTATGGGGGATTCGCGCTGACAAAGCAGGGAGCGGGTAATTTGACGATTGATGGGGGCGCATACTATGCGGGCAACACGACGGTCAACCAGGGCGTTCTCAAGTTGACGACCGACGGCACGGTGAGCAGCCCGGTGGTCACGGTTGCTTCCAATGCGACTTTGGATGTCACCGCCACGGGCTACAACCTCGCGCCCGGGCAAACGCTTGTGGGCGGCGGCACGATTGCCGGCAATGTCGCGGACGGCGCGGGCAGCACGATCATCAGTCCGGGCGTGGCGGGGGCCGGCACGCTGACGGTCAGTGGCAATCTCGCGCTGAATGGCGGCAGCACGGTGAGCTTTGATTTGACCCCGACGCCCACGGTGGGCGGCGGGGTGAATGACCTGATCGCGGTCGCGGGCGACTTGAACATCGCCGGGGCCACCACGTTCAATCTCGTGGGTTCGACCGGCAGCGGGGTGACTTACACGTTGTTCCAATACAATTCCTTCAGCGGCAGCCTGGCGAACGTGACCGTCCCGGCAGGCTTCATCCTCACCAACAACACGGCGACCAAGGCCATTCAACTGATCGCTTCGCATGTTCCCGCGAACCTCACCTGGGCTGGCGACGGCGGGGCGAATGTCTGGGACATTGGCATCACGGCCAATTGGAAGCAGAGCAGCACGAATCAGTTCTTCTACAACAGCGATACGGTGACGTTTGACAACAGCGGCAATAACACGTTGCCGGTGACGCTGGCGGCGGATGTTTCGCCGGCGGCGGTTGTGGTGAACGCGGCGCAGAATTACACCTTTACCGGCGCGGGCATCGTTTCGGGGAGTTTGACCAAGAGCGGCAGTGGCACGTTGGTGCTCGATAACAACAACAGTTACAGCGGCGCGACCGTCATCAACGGCGGCACGTTGCAGGTGGGCGATTCCGCCGGCCTGGGCGGCGGCACGACCTACGGCGCTTCCGGTTCGCTTGGCACCGGGCCGGTCACCAACAACGCCACGCTGGCGTTTCATCGGTCGAGCGATCTGACCATCACCCAGCCGATCAATGGTTCGGGCAGCATTTCCAATCTCGGCGCGGGCGGCACGGTCACGCTCTCCGGCACGGTCAGCGGCAGCACCGTCACGATGGCGGGCTTGGGCGCGTTGCGACTCAGCGGCAGCAACGATTACACCGGGCTGACGCTCATCACCAGCGGCACGTTGCTCGCCGCAAATTCCAACGCGCTGGGTTCGACGGCGATCGGCACTGTGGTCGAGAACGGCACGCTTTATTTCGATTTGAATCAACCGCTCAACATCGCAGGTGAAAGCCTGACGCTGAACAACGGCACGTTGCGGCGGGGCGGGGCGCAGGCGTTGACGTGGGGCACGAGCATCACGTTGGCCGGTTCGGGCACGTTGTCCGTGGACGGTGGCGCGGGCTTGAACATCACCAACGCCGCCGGCGTTTCCGGCACGGATGTAAATCTGAACCTCACTGGCAGCGGCGGTGGTAACGGTGTGGTTTCCGGCCCGATCACTCTTGGCCTCGGGGCCTTGACCGTGGGCGGCGGCAATTGGAATGTGGCCGCCCCCAACTTTTACACGGGCAAGACCTTCCTCAATGGCGGGCAACTGACGATTCCGGGCTTGCTGGCGCTCGGACCGAATCCGGGCGGCGCGACGCCGGACTTCATCAACTTCAACGGCGGGGTGCTGGTGCTGACGAACAGCCAGACGTTCAGCGGTGGCACCCGCGGGCTGATGGTCGGTTCCGCCGGCACGATCTCGGTGGCCAACGCGACGGATACCGTCACGATCAGCAGTGATTTGAACGGGGGCGGAAACTTCACGAAATGGGGCGCCGGCACCCTGGTCCTGAGCGGCAACAATCCTTTCAGCGGCAATGTTTATTTCGACGGCACGAGTGCCGCCAATGACGGCGTGACGCGCATTGTTTCGCCCACGGCGTTGGCCAACGTCCCGGTCAGCCCGGGCGTGGTCACGCTTTTCCAGGGCAACAACAATGCGGGTTGGTCCACGGTGGAATTGGACGGCACGGCGGGCGCGATCACGCTGGCGCAGGATTGGTCCATGAACTGCCGCAACAATGACAATCCCAACATCCGCAACGTGGCGGGCAACAATACGCTCAGCGGCACGATCAACCTCAACGTCGGCGGCAATCGCGTGATCTTTCAGTCTGACGCCGGCCTGTTGACGCTCAGCGGCAGCCAGCAGTATGTCGGCACGCTCATGGGCGGTCGCACTTACACCTTCACCGGCGCGGGCAACATCCTCGTCTCGGGCGTCATCAACAATTCTGCGAACGACGCGCCGATCGGACTCACGAAGAACGGCCCGGGCAAACTCACCCTGGCCGCCGCGAACACCTACGGCAACACCACGACCGTCAATGGCGGCGTGCTCGAGTTGACCGGCAGCATCACCGGCACGAACGGCGTGGTGGTCAACGGCGGCGCGTTGGCGGGTAATGGCACGATCACGGACAACGTCACGGTGCAGGCCAGCATCGCCAGTGGCACGATTGACGCCCTCACGGTCAACGGGGATTACACCATCAACGGAACATTGGCCGTGGATGTGAATCGCGCGGGCTTGGTCAGCGATCATCCAGTGGTTTCCGGCACGATCAGCGCCGTTGCCGGCACCGTCGCCGTGAACAATCTCGGGGCGGCGTTGCAGGTGGGCGATACGTTCACCCTGTTTAGTGGTCCGGTCAGTGGCGGCGCGGCGCTCGCGGTGGTCGGTGGCGGGGTGACTTGGATCAACAATCTGGCGGTCAACGGTACGATCCAGGTGTTGAGCCTTGTTCCGGCGACCCCGACGAGCGTAACGGGCACGGTCAACGGCGGCAACCTCACGGTGAGTTGGCCGGCCAGCCATCTTGGTTGGGTGTTGCAAACGCAGACCAACTCGTTGGCGATCGGTATCGCGGCCAACTGGGCGGATGTGCCCGGCACGGCGTTGGTGACGAGCACCAACATCCCGATCAACCCGGCCAATCCGACCGTGTTCTTCCGGCTGCGGTATCCGTGAATTATCGGGCGCGAAGCCGGTCACGACCGGCCGGCTTCGCCACCGATTTACCCGAACGGGTAAATTGTTATTTCCCGGAACCGGGGTATGAATTGAGCCGAACCCGGATTCCCACTCAGTCAAACAAACCCAAATCAACCAGTCCTATGAAATCAACACCAGCAATCCTTGATCTGTTTCCGCAAATCTCCATGCGCGGCGCGCTCGCCCTCTTGTTGCTGGGCGCCGGAGTCGCCGGCGCCTCCGCGCAATATCTTTATCTCGACGCCACCTCGGGTGCGGCGGGCAATACCACGCTCGCCGACGGCAGCCTCTTCAACCCGCCGCTGAACGGCACGACCGGCGCGGACAACGACTGGGAGCAGCGCACGGTTTTGGGTTCGGGCGGCAACGTCTTTGAATCCGGCGGCGAGAACGTGACCGAAAACGCGCCGGAGCTTCGCACCTTGATCACCGGCCTGACCCCCGGGGCGTCGTATTCGGTTTACGTCAACTTCTGGGATCCGACCAGCGCCGTTGAGGATTGGAACATCCGCGCGGGCTTTGCGTCCAATCCCGGGGCCAACACGTTGTTCTCCGCCGCTGACGCGACGGAGGAATTGACCGCCACGGCGGCCATTCTGGCGAGCACGCTGACCTACTCCACCGCGCCGACAATCTACTTGGAAAGCGGGCGGGCGCTGCTGACCGGGTTGCTCGGCACCGCCACGGCCAACGGTGCGGGTGAAATCGCGGTGTTCGTGGATGATCTGCCGACGTCGTTGAATGTAAATCAGCGCACCTGGTATGACGGAGTTTCCATCGCCATCGTGCCGGAGCCCTCAAGCTTGGCGTTGGCGGCGTTGGGCCTGGCCGGATTGGCCCTGCGTCGTCGTGGGATGAAAGCCTGATGCTTTGGGTTGGATACAAGGTTGGGGCCGGCCTGCGGGCCGGCTTTTTTTCAGCAGAGAATCATAACCATGAAAAACAAGTTCATAGTCACGGCTTCAGGATCGCGAAAAGCGTTCACTTTGATCGAACTGCTGGTGGTGATCGCCATCATCGCTATTCTCGCGGCGCTGTTGTTGCCGGCGCTGGCCAAGGCCAAGGAAAAGGCCAAACGCGCCCAGGACCTGAACAACTTTCGGCAGATCGGAATCGCGGTGACAATTTATGCCGGGGACAATCAGGATTTTGTCTTGCAGGCGCGGGACATGGGCGATGGCGTGTGGGTGCAGAATTGTTTGAACCCGCCGGAAGCCAGCGCCGCCCGGCAAGTCGGTCTCACGGTGCAATCCAACGCCGTTTCTCCCTGGACGTGCCCGAACCGCCCGAACCTTCCCGTGTATGAGGCCGCTTACACCCAATGGGTCATCGGCTACCAATACTTTGGCGGCATCAAGACTTGGTACAATCCGCAGATGAGCGGCGGTGTGCCGTCGCGCAGTCCCGTGAAACTTTCCCAGTCTCGCTCCCATTGGGCGTTGGCGGCGGATGCCGTCATCAAGGTGAATGGCACTTGGGGCGGTCAGGAGCCGGGCCGGGAATTTGTCTTTGCGAACATGCCGCCGCACCGCACGGCGGGGGGAAAACCCGAAGGCGGGCATCAAGCTTATGTGGATGGCTCGGCGCGCTGGAATAAATTCGAGAGGATGTATTTCTTCACCACCTGGCGGACGGCGGATCGCTTTGCCTTCTTCCAGCAGGACACAATTGATCTGGACCCGACGCGCTTCACGCCGGCGGTTTTGAATTCCCTCAAAGCGACTAATTGGCGTTTGCCGTGACACCTGGCAGGAAGGGCATGGAATCGAGTAACACGGCTGGGGCAAAAACTCATCGCATGGATTTGCCAACAAGAAATTCAATCCGGCGCTGGCTCTTGGCCGTGGTGCTGATGGGAATGCTGTGTCGTCCCGCTCTAAGCCAGACGAATTTTGCCACGTTGACGACCGGCGGCGCGTGGACTTGGTACAACGATCATCGCGCGCTGTTTCACAACGGGAAGCTTTACTTCGGGTTCGTGCGCGCCGGTGACGGCAAGTCGGCCTTGAGCGTGTTCGATCTGGCGAGCGGCCGGACGACCAACTTGTGGGCGAGCGGCTTCACGCAGTTGGATGACCATAACAATCCCGCGCTGCTGGCGAAGCAGGATGGGCGTTTGTTGAGCGCGTATTCCCGGCACCTCAGCGACCAATACTTTTCCTATCGCACCTCCAGCAGCACGAATCCGACAAGCCCTGGCGGATGGAATGCCGAGCAAAACATTCCCAACTCCGGCGCATCCATGACGTACGCCAATCTGTTCCAGCTCTCAGCCGAGGGCGGGAAGATTTACAACTACTGTCGCAATCAGAATTTCAATCCGTCCGTCTTCACCTCCACCGACGGCGGCACGAACTGGTCCGCAGCGCAACGCTTCATCCTCACCGGCACCGGCAGCATCCGGCCTTATATGAAATACGCGTCGGACCAGGTCGGGCGCATTGACTTCCTCTACACCGACGGCCATCCGCGTGACATCGCGAACTCGCTGTATCACTTGTATTACACGAATGGCGCGTTCTATAAAACCGACGGCACGTTCGTGCGCAGCTATGCCATGTTGCCCATCCAGCACGACTCCGGCGAGCGTGGCTCGGTCATCTATCAATACAGCGCCGCCGCGCAAGCCGATCCGAACGAATGGATTCCCACAGGCCGCGCGTGGTGTTGGGAAACCGCGTATCAAAGCAACGGCGCGCCCATCTGTGTGTTCACCGTGCAACGCGACAACGTCACCGGCCCGACCAGCGGCGCGGATGATCGCATCTACTATTACTACGCGCGCTGGACTGGTTCAGGGTGGCAGAAGCGGTTCATCGCTCACGCGGGTCGTCCGCTGTATGCCGCGGAGGATGATTACGCGGGCGGCATCTGCCTTGATCCCGTCGAGCCAGACGTGATTTATATTTCGAGCAACGCGCAGAATCCGTTCAACCTCGCGGACACGACCAATGTTCCGTTGAACGCAAACCAACGCTACGAACTCTGGTGCGGCGTGACGATGGATGGCGGCCTGACGTTCAACTGGTCGCCGGTCACGACCAATTCCACGGCAGACAACCTGCGGCCCTACGTGCCACGGCGCAATGGTGGCGAGCGTTGCGTGCTGTGGTTTCGCGGCAGCTACGCCAGCTACACGTCCTATTCGTGTTCGATCGTCGGATTGTTCACGACCGTCGTTCCCACCAATGCGCCCGCGCCCAAGATCACTTATCTGGACGCAACCGCTGGCGCGGGCGGTAACACCACGCTGGCGGCGGGCGGCGCTTTCACGCCCGGTTCGGCCACCAGCGGCACGGATGGACTCTGGCGATTGCGGACGCTGGGGAACAGCGCGACCACTTTCGAATCCGGCGGCGACATCAGCACGGCGGGCAATGCGTCCGGCGGCAACAACGAAGACACCGCGCGTTTGCTCACCACCATCTCCGGTTTGACGCCCGGAGCGCGCCACGGTGTTTACGCGTACTTCTGGAATGCCAGCGGACAGACGTGGCGCATCCGCGCGGGGCTTACCAATAGCGCGGGAGAGTTGCCGCTTTACACGAGCAGCACGGAGCCGACGGCGGCGGCGGGAGATTTTGTCACCGCGCCGTTGTTGGTCGAAGCGGATCGGACTTTGAAACAAGCCTACCTCGGCGAAGCGCTCGCGGACGGCGCCGGCCAGATCAAGGTTTACGTGGATGATGATCCTGCCGCGCGGCTCGGGTTGGCCAATGCGTGGAGTTATCGGACCTGGTTTGACGGCGTGGGCTATTCCGTTTTGCCGCCAGCCAATCCGGTTGCAACCAACCTCAGTTTCAGCCTGGCCGATAACATCCTGAAGCTCTCCTGGCCGGCGGGGCAAGGCTGGCGATTGCAAGCGCAGACCAACAGTCTGACCGCAGGGCTGGGTAATAATTGGGCCTACCTGACCGGCAGCAATGTGAGCAGCACGAACCTCCCGCTCGACCCGGCGCGACCGGCGGCTTTCTATCGGTTGAGCTATCCGTAGCGACCGGAGTGCGGGATGGGGATGACTGAAATTGCTGTCCGGTGCGGCGCGGCCCGGGAGCGCCAGCATCTTGCCGGCGAGTCGCGCTGCATTTTGCCACAGAAACTCGCCGGCGGGACGCCAGCGCTCCCGGGACTGCGCCCCAGTCACACCCGGGCGGGATTCGGAGGTTGAAAAAGCGGCGGGCGGCTTCTAGCTTCAACCCCCATGCTCGAAGATCGTGATTACATGCGCGCCCCGGATTACGGCCCCAGCCGGTGGCGCACCGCGACGGCGACGATACTGATTCTCAATGCGATCGTTTTCTTGGCTGAAACTTTTGCGCCACGGTTAGTTCCCCGTCCGTACCTCGGTTTGAGTTGGGCTGGCCTGCAGGTCGGTTATGTCTGGCAGTTGCTGACCTTTCAATTTTTGCACGACGGTCTTTTGCATCTGATCTTGAATTCGCTCGGGTTGTTTGCATTCGGTTTTGCGGTGGAACAACGCCTCGGAATCAAACGATTCCTATGGCTCTATCTCATGAGCGGGGTGATTGGCGGATGGGTGCATGTTTTCGGGCAAATCCTGCTTCCTGGGGTTATGGGGCATGGGGTGGTTGTTGGTGCCTCTGCGGGAGTGTTTGGATTGATTGCCGCGTTTGCGTTGATGGCTCCGGAGCAGGACCTGACCGTTTACATCTTCTTTGTCTATCCGGTAACGGTAAGTGCCAAGGTTCTGGCGGGCGTTTTCTTTGGCATCAGTGCCTTGGGCGTAATTATCGAAGCAACCGGTATTGCCAGAAGCAGCGTCGCACACGGCGCTCATGCGGGAGGAATGCTGGGTGGATGGTTAATGTTGCGCTTCTTTACGTGGCAATCGCGTCGCACTTTGTATCAGCGCGAAAGAGAATCGGAGCCGCCGAAAAAAACATTCAAATCGGAAACGGATTTTGTCAGCAAGGAAGTGGACCCGATTCTGGAAAAGATTTCCCAGCAGGGCATCCAAAGCCTGACGGCCAACGAGCGGAAGATTCTCGACGAGGCGCGCAAGAAAATGGAAAAACGCTGAACGGCTTTTTCCTCTTGGAAACCCGGAGCAAGGATGCTCCGGGAACCCGCAGGCAGGATGCCTGCGCTACCACTCGATCACGGCCGCGCCCCACGTCAACCCTGCGCCGAACACCACGAGCAATACCAAATCGCCGCGTTGAATGCGACCGGTGCTGACGGCTTCGTCCAGCGCAATCGCCACCGAGGCGGCGGACGTGTTGCCGTAGCGGTCCAGATTGCAGAACAGTTGGTCGGGCCGCGCGCCAAGGCGTTCCCCCACCGCGTCAATGATGCGGCGGTTCGCCTGATGCGGGATGATGCACTTGATCTTCGTGATGTCCACGTCGCAGCGCCGCAACGCCTCCGTGGCGGCGCTGACCATCGCCTGCACCGCGTGCTTGAAGGTTTCCTTGCCTTCCATGCGCAGGAAGTGCAGGCGCGACATGACGGATTGTGCGGTGGCCGGGCAACGACTGCCGCCGCCGGGCATGTAAAGCAGTTTGGACTTCGCACCGTCGGCCCCCATCACTGCGGTGAGCAAACCATGGGAATCGGGGCGGTTCTGGAGGATGACGGCACCCGCGCCGTCGCCGAACAGGACGCAGGTGTTGCGATCCTGCCAGTCCACAATGGACGAAAGTTTTTCCGCGCCGATGACCAGCACCGTGTCGTACGTGCGCGACATGATGAACTGCTGGCCGATTTCCAAGCCGTAGATGAAGCCTGAGCACGCAGCCTCCAGGTCAAACGCGGCGGCGCGCTTGGCCCCGAGTTTTTCCTGCACCAGACAGGCGGTGGAGGGGAACACCATGTCCGGCGAGATCGTGGCGACGATGATGAGATCAATCTGGTCCGCGGTGACACCGGCGGATTTCATCGCGCGCAAGGCGGCTTTGGAGGCGAGATCGGACGTGAACTCGTCCTTGGCGGCGATGCGGCGTTCCTTGATGCCGGTGCGCGAGGTGATCCACTCGTCGGTGGTCTCGACGATTTTCTCCAGTTCAAAATTGGTCAGGACCTTGGCCGGGACATACGCGCCGACGCCGGCGATGGATACGCTGCGGCCTTGGAAATTGTGCTTCGCGCGGGGGTTCTTGAACTTGGGTTTGGCTTGGGGGCTCATGCGGAAACGGGGGTGGTCGAGAGGGCGGCGAGCTTGGCGTTGGCGCGGAGGATGTCGGCGGCGATGGTTTGCTTGATGCCGTGGCCGACTTCATCAGCCGCGACGCGCACGGCACTGGCGAACGCGCGTTCGCGGGAAGAACCATGGGCTTTGATGACGATGCCGTTGACGCCCAGAACTCCGGCGCCGCCATAAACCTCAGGATCGAGACGGCGTTTGAGGGCGTTGAAGGCGCCGTTGGCCAGCATCGCTCCCGCCGCGCGCATCGGATTGGCCTTCACTTCGTTCTTGAGCAGCCGACCGATGGTTTTGCTCAGGCTCTCGCACGTCTTCAATACGATGTTGCCGATGAAACCGTCGCAGACGACGACATCCACGCCGTCGTTGAACAGGTCAAAGCCTTCGCAATAACCCATGAAATTCAAATCGAGTTGCGCGCAGAGCTTGGCGGTTTCCCTGGTCAGATCCGTGCCCTTGCCTTCCTCGGTGCCGTTGCAGAGCACGCCGACGCGCGGCTTGTCAGTGCCAAGGATTTCGCGGGCATAGACGCTGCCCATCACGGCGAATTGCGCAAGGTGCGTCGGCTCGGCCACGGCGTTGGCACCGCAATCCAGCATGACGAAATCCTGTGAGAGCGAAGGGAAGCGACAGGCGATGGCGGGACGTTCCACGCCATCGAGGCGGCCCAGCTTCATTGAGCCAGCGACGAGCGCGCCGGTGTTGCCGGCGGAAATGATGGCGTCGGCCTTCTCGTCCCGGACCAGTTCGATGGCGCGCACGATCGAGGAATCCTTCTTTTTGCGGATGCCTTCGAGGGGTTTGTCCTCCATCGTCAACACCTCGGAGGCATGGACGATCTGGGCGCGAGGGTCGGTGAGACCAACCTCGCGGAGCGCGGGACGGATTTTGTCCTCCTGGCCGACGAGCAATACGGAGGTGATCCGCTGGTCGGCTTCGAGGGCTAGTTTGACGCCTTTGATGGCGACCGCGCAACCGTGGTCGCCGCCCATGACATCCAACGCGATTCGCATAGCAAGAGGGCGGTCCGCCCGGCGGCACGCCCGAACGCCAGCAATTATGCGCCGGCGGTCACGGTCAGGACTTGGCGGCCTTTGTAGAAGCCGCAAGCCGGACAAACGCGATGCGGCACATAGGGTGCGGCGCATTGCGGACAGGTGCTCAATTGGGGCAACTTCAGGACGCTGTTATACGCACGGCGCATACGCATGCGGCTGGTTGACGGTTTACGCTTTGGAACACCCATAATTACTCTTTTCTAAACTTCAATTTATCCAACTCGGCCCAAGCGGACGAAGTTTTCACGTCGCTTGCGCCACTCTTTTTCGATTTACCGGCAGTCGGTTTCTTCAGGCCACCGCAGTCCGGTTTGCACAACGGATGTTGCGGCAACTCTAGGAGAATATCTTCCCGCAAAAATGGCGTCAAGTCCACGGTATCGCCATCCCGGGGGACCGCGTCCTCGCCGGAAAGGGGGATCAAACACGACCAATCCTTCCAATCCAGCTTGAAAACGAAGGGTTTCAGGCAGCGGACGCACTCGCAATCCAGCGGTAACGTCACTTTCCCTCGGACCAACAGGTTGTCGTCCAACTCCTGGACTTCCAGCTTATGCTTCAAGGGCTGCTTGAGTTGCACCATTTCATCGCGGGTATCAATATCGAGTTCCGCCACGGCGAGTTCGCCGACCAGTTTGAGGTCGTTGCGGTCCAGGTGCCGAAGATTGACGAGCAGTGGCATGGCGTTCCTAAGCGTGGGGCAGGGCCAGCTTGGCCTTGAGGGCGGATTGGACATGCACCGGCACGAAGGGGGCGACATCGCCGCCGAGCCGGGCGATTTCCTTCACGATGCGCGAACTGAGGAACGTGTAGGTGTCCTTCGGCATCATGAAAATGGTCTCAAAGTTTTCGTTGAGCTTGCGGTTCATCAGGGCCATCTGAAATTCGAACTCGAAGTCGGAGATCGCCCGCAGTCCCCGCACCACCGCTTGGGCGGAGTGGATTTTGACGTATTCCACCAGCAAGCCGTCAAAGGCACCGGCTTCCACGTTGGGGATGTCCTTGATGGACTGTTTGATCAGGGCGGTCCGCTCATCCAGCGTGAACAGCGGATGCTTCCCGTCGTTCTTGGCGACGGCCACGATGACGCGATCAAACAAGCGGGCGGCCCGATGCACCACGTCGAGATGTCCGTTGGTGAACGGGTCAAAGCTGCCGGGATAGATCGCGGTTCGCACTAGGGCAGCTTGGCGCAGGGGGCGCGTTTTGACGAGGAAGAAAACCTACGCGGCGGGGGTGGTTTCGCTACCGGTTTGCCAGGGGACTTCAAAGTTGCGCACGGGCTTTTGAAAACCTTTGGGCTTGGTCGGCTCCAGTTCGATGCATGCTCTGGCCAAGGTTGGGTCTTCGCGTTGCAGGGCCGCGTAAGTTCCCTCGCCGATTACAATCCGACCGTGACCTGACACCCCCTCAAGCCGGCTGGCGAGGTTCACTTCGCGGCCAAAGATGGTGTAATTCAAGATGTGGGCGTTTGATCCCATCAACCCCACGGTGACCACCCCGGTGTTGATGCCGGTGCCCAACGACAATATGGGCAGTAGCAACTTGGCGGGTAACTTGGTGGAAACGCGCGCGACATTTTCGATTTCCAGTTGCCGGTTGGTTTCGGTGCGTTGCGCATTGAAGACCTGGATGGCCCGTTGCGCCTCGATGGCGGCCCGCACACAGGCCAGCGCATGATTTGCTTGCGGGGTGGGAGCGCCCCAGAACGCCATGACGCAGTCGCCGATGTATTTGTCGAGTGTGCCATCGCGTTGCTTCACCACGTCCGCAACCAGCGCCAGATACGCGTTCACCGTGTTCAACGTTTCCCGCGCGGATTCGTTGTAAGCAGCTTCAGCGGCCCGGGTATCCAGATTGTGCTCGCGGACGTAATCCATGACCTGCTCCTGCAGCCGGTCGGTCATCTCGGTGAAACCCCGCACATCGGCGAACAAGACGGTCACTTCCGTGCGTTCGCCGCTGAGCGAGAGGGATTCGCGCCCCAACAATTCCCTGGCGATGTTCGGCGAAACCACCTTGGAAAAAATGCCCTTTACCCGGCGCTGTTCGCGTTGCTCGAAGACGACGCGATACGCCACGAGCAGACCGTATTGGATGAACACCACCCCCAAAAGCGGGAGCACCAGTGGCAACCACAACCGTTGCAGGACAAACGCGGCAAGGCAGACTCCCAGATAACCGCCCGCCAACAGCACCACGCCCAGCAAACCCGGCAGGCCGGATAGCCGCCAGGTGATGATGGCCGTGACGATGCCGAGCAACGCGATGAGCCCGATTTGTTGCGGCAACGAGGTCTGATGGATGAATCGTCCGGTGATGATCGAGTTGGCCACGTTCCAATGTTTGCTGACGAGCAGCGTGTTTTTCTCCAGCGGCGTGGCGCCGTGATCCGTGAGATCATTGCCGGTGGCGTTCGAGCCGATGACCACGAACTTGTCTTTCCAAACGGACGCGGGGTTGGTCTGGCCGCGACTGCGTTCCTGATCCTGCCGCAACACGTTCTCAAACGCATCGCTCGTCAGCGCCGGATGCTGCGGCGGGATTTCCCAGTTGATGTAGAAGAAGCCATTCCGATCCACTGGCAGGACGCGTTCCTCACCGATGGCGCTCCGAAAGACAATCCGTTCCTGAGCCAAATCCACCACGGCCTGGTCCAGCTCGAGATGCAGCGAGCGGGCCGCCAGAACGATTCCCATGTGCCAGACGCGGCGGTGGGTGAAGGCCCGGGCTTTGGGCGGCAGGCCGGCGGGCAGATCGGACCCGTAGAAGACGGACAGATCAAAAATGTTTTCCGCATCCACCGGCACTTCGATGTCACCGAGGTCCAGACGCCGGTGCAAAATGATTTTGCCCGGTTGAACGCTGACTTGGTTCAGGTCCACGGCGAATTCC
Source organism: uncultured Bifidobacterium sp. (assembly GCA_964594985.1). Lineage (GTDB taxonomy): Bacteria > Verrucomicrobiota > Verrucomicrobiia > Limisphaerales > JADLHS01 > JADLHS01. Next base: position 46,877 of record CAZQNQ010000011.1, on the reverse strand, counting down.
TCGTCGGCTTCCACCCGGCGGAAGGCCGGATGCCACTGGCGATACTCTTGAAAGGCGCGCGCCCGCCGCAGCACCCCATCCACATCCTTGTCGGCGGCGATGTCGCCGATGGCCAATGCCTGATCCGCAAAAACCGAGTAGGGGAGAACGTCCTTTTCCACGGCCAGCAGGGCGGTCTGGCACCGGTGCAGTTGCCACGCAAAAAAATCATCCGATTCAACCAGGGCCAGCGTCCCGCCCTCGGTTTCGTAGGTCGCATTGGTCTGGCCTGGGTGGATGAGCGAGTGGAACGTCGGATAATCCGGCCATTGCCTCAATGAAACCGGAACCGTCGGATGATCCGGGCGCTGGCCAGCGAACAAGACGTCAAACGCGACGGCGGATGCGCCTTGCGCCGATAATTCCCGCAGTGCCCGGCCATAGATGTGGCGGGGCCAGTAGAGGCCGTAGTGAAAACCGAGCGAGCCGTCCTTCAGTGCCGTGATACTTTGGTCGCCGATGGCGACGAAACCCAGGTTGGTGGCAACGGAACTGGGAAAGCGCAACGCCACGCGCGCCCGCCAGTCGTAGGTCATGTGCTCCAGTCGCGCAAAGAAATCCAACCGGGCGGTCGCCAGCAAACTGACCAGGGCGATCACTCCCAAGGCGATCAGAGCGGGAGTTTGCTTGAGTGGCTGGAATTTCACCGGAGCGAACTAAACAAAAAAACCAGAGCAACTCAAGGTCGCTCTGGTTGATTGAAAAATGTCCTGGGCTTACGGTTTGGAATTGGAGACGTGCCCTGAACTACCGGAACCGGGGAAGCTATAGGCCGAAACTGCGCCGCCCCCCTTCTTGCCACCCTGCTGGCCGCCGGAGTAGTTTGATTCCCGGGAGATTGAATTCATCTCGTTTGCCGTGGCGGAGGAAATTGCACCGCCCTTGCCGGTGGAACAGTCGAACTCCTGGCCGGCACCCACCGGCTGGGTATTCACATCACCGGAAGCGGCTGTGTAAGCAGCCACGACGGAACCTTGGAGGCACGCCACCAAGCCGGTAGATTTGATGAGGAAGATCGTGCCGCGGATACCGGCGACGCCGTTCGGGATTTTCACTTCAAAGCGTGACGCCGCCGCTTGCTTTTTGACGCTGCCGAAAATCGAACCTTTCTTGAGGTCCAGCAGGGTTTCCGTAACAGTGTCAGAACCTGTGGCGGTGGCTGTCAGCGAATCGAACACAAGATACGAGTCATCCAAAATCCGGATCACATCCTGGTCGGGTGCCGCCACGCCGCCGCCCCCACCACCGCCGCCGCCCGAAGAAGACGAAGAGCTGGTGGTCGAAATGGGCTTCACGCTGACTGCGGCGGCTGTTTCATCTTCGTTGACCACGATGTCCACGAAGGAGTTGGGCGCGGTCTGCACGACGTTGCCGGAGCGGATGATCGTGCCGACCTTCAGCGGTTGCCAAATCTTGTTGCCGGTATCATAGCGGGCATCACCTTTGATGCGAACTACTTTGCCGGTGCGCTGCTTGCCGCCTTCAGCGTTTGCGGCGGAAACCAACGTCAGGGTTAGTACGGCTGCGCACAGCCAAGCGAGGGTCTTGTTCATCGTTTTCATATATTTATCCCGGTTGCGAGACGACGCGACTTACAGACTCAGTCTAAAAACAAGCCAGAGTCTGTCAACCGATATTATTTCATTCGTTTCCGGATTTCTATCGGCAATTCCAAGGCCAAATCTTAGCCCCGGCGCAGATAATCCAGTTTCCACGGCGCGCGATAATGGGTTCCAACCCACTTATCTGCTGCGGAATCATTGATTATGACCTCTTTTTCCGCATCCCAGTGGATTTTACTGCCCGCCCGGTAGGCGATATTGCCCAAATGGGCCAAGTTGGACAGGGGATGACCCAGTTCCAGATTTAGCACGGGTTGCTGTCTGGTTTTGACGCAATTCAGAAAATTTCGGATGTGGGTTGGACGCGGATCCCCGCTGCCTTTGTGCTTCTCGGGGTCGAGATTGGCCTGGCGTCTTTCCGGAATCACCTCCCAACCGGCGTCATTCATCATGATGATGCCCTCCGAGCCATACCAGGCAATGCCCCACGGATGGTTGTTGATAGTGGTGCTCATCCCCGCCAGATGTTCCCAGACCAGATTGAAGCTGGGGAATTCATACAGGGTGGTCTGGGTGCCGGGCGTTTCCCAATCATCCCCCAACAGGTGCGGCGTGCCGGTGGACGACACCGACTTGGGCGCTTCCAACGGCAAACCCATGAAAATCATGTTCAACAGATGCACGCCCCAATCCGTCATCAGGCCGCCCGCGTAATCCCAATACCAGCGGAAGTTGAAGTGAAACCGGTTCGGATTGAAGGGCCGCTGCGGGGCCGGGCCGAGCCAGAAATCGTAATCAATGTTCTCCGGCGGTTTGCCGTCGGGTTGTCTGGCGCACTTCGGCATCCAATCCAGATTCGCCCAGGCGCGGGCCAGCCGCACCTTGCCGAGTTTGCCGGACTTCACGAACGCCGCCGCCTCCAGCATGTGCCGGCAACTCGTCCATTGCGATCCCATCTGCACGACTCGTTTGTGCTTTTGCGCCGCCGTCATCATGGCGTGCCCCTCGGCAATCGTCTTCGCCAGCGGTTTCTCGACGTAAACATCTTTTCCGGCCTGACACGCCATCACTGTCGGCAGGGCGTGCCAATGATCCGGCGTGGCGATCAACACCGCGTCCACATCCTTGCGCTCCAGCACCCGCCGAAAATCCTTCGTCGTGTCCGGGCGCTTACGACCTTTCTTCTCGCAAACCGCCAACCCTTGGGCCGTCATGCCTTCGTCCAGATCGGCGATCATCACGCATTCCACGTCGGGAAAATCCAGAAAACATTCCAGATCGCCGCGGCCCATGTTGCCCGAACCGATCAAGCCCACGCGGATTTTTTCGTTCGGCCCGGGTTCACCGGCGCGGACCGAACGGATGAAGGGGCCGGCCAGCGTCGTGGCTCCGGCAATGAGCGTGGTGTCTCGCAAAAATTTTCGGCGCGGGAGTGTTTTCATGGATGTTCCTGGGATCGAATCACTGTGTTGGCGACGATAGGTTTCAGGTCCACAGCACAAACCGGATCGGCCCGGCGCGCAAGCGCGATTATGCGTGAAGTGACGGGGCATACTTGTTAGAGCGTACTGCAAAAAGAATGTCGGCAACGAGGTCTGCGGAACCGCCCCTCACCCCGTCCCTCTCCCCATCCGATGGGGAGAGGGTGGCCGCTAGGCCGGGTGAGGGGATTTCGGATCCGTCAAACATTTTGAGAACTGTTCTAAATGATTCTCGCTCCATGATGGACGCTGACGAACGGGAAATATTTTATTACCTTCGCAAAGAGCGGGAATCTTTTGTCCCAGCCAGACGCCGACCGGGACGATGAAGCCTACTACGACAGCCTTTGATTTCAGCGGGTGAGCCGCAGCCAGAGTTTGCGGTTGCCGCAATCAATCAGCGCCGCGCCGGTTCGCAATTCCGCGCCGCCGAGAATGCCGCCCACCTCCGGAAATAATTTTCCTCCGGACCCCAAATCCCAATCCTTCAGCGCCAGCACCGCAACCGTCCGTTCTGGCATCAGCGTCGTTCCGAGTGACCACGCTTCCAGATCGGCAACCCGGTAGGTGCGCTGCCGGTCTGCTCCCGGGCCGGACATGCGGTGCGGCGACGCACTCGTCCGCAAGCCCGCGGTGCCGGCAAAGGTCTGGTCGAGGCAACTCCACATCGCGCCCGAGTCCACCAACAATTCTGTGGGCTGATCGTTGATACGCGCGGCGCAGGTCAACGCGGGCGGCTTCCGTTCATTCAACGGGATGCTCACCCAGCCGGCACGGGAAAGCTGGGCTTCCAACGTGGCGAAACTGTTCGTCGCTTCCGGGCGGGTGCGCAGATACAACTTGTTGTTGCCGCAATCCAGGATCGCCTGCTGCCGCACCAGAAAATCACAACCCAACACCACGGAGTACGCTGTCGCCTCCCCGTTCACCCGCAGATCGCTTCCTTGAACCGGCACATTCGTCAGCACGACGCCCCCGAGTTTCAACGTGCGGAGCAGATTGGTCGCCGCCAGCCGGCCAGTGGCATTCGTGGCGACGGTTGTGAACGACCAGCCGGTATCCACCAGACAACTGCGTTTCCGTCCGTCCACCTGGCCGAACAAAAACCAGTGGTTCTGTCCCGTGCGGCGCAGCGGCACGGATTCAAATCCCAGTTCCTCAAGCCGGGCGGGAAGGTTGAGCCGTTCCGCGGCCCCGATGGCCGGCAACGCCAGCAGCAGTGCGAGCCACAAGTGCCGTAGTCGCGGTGCGGGGTGGCGGCGGCCCCCCGGTCTTGAAAATATTTTTGGAAACGCCGGCCTCACGAAAGAAAAACGCGGACCGCACGGCCACGCTTGAGGGCAAAGACGAAATTACTGCTTCTCACTTTTCTTTGGCTTTGCCGGTTCCGCTGCGGCGGGTTTCCCGGCCTTGTCCGCCTTCACCTCCACGTCCGTGGCAACCATGCGATACTGCACGGTGACTTTCGCGCCGACCTTGAGGTCGCCGCTGATCTTCGTGCCGGCGTCGCGGGCGATCTGCCAGTTTTCTTCGCCTTTCTTTACCGTGATGGAAGTGTCCGTCACCTCGACGACCGGCCCGGTGACTTGATACGCTTTGGCCTGCGGTGCCGCCGGGCTGACTTCCGCACTGAGCGCCAAACCGCTGAGAATGATGAGTCCGAGCCAGGATTTATTATTCTTCATAACAATGGGATTGGTCATGGGTTGAAACTGCTTCGGCATACTAACGGCCCGGCCCGCGCCGGCAACTGTCGAGTTGCGCCCCGTCCCTACCCACATGTGCGCTTGCCAAACCCGCGCCCGCTCAGGCATGCTCAAAAACTGTTATGAAGAATTTGATAGGAGTCATAATCCTCGCCGCCTTGTGCCTCGGGCTTGGGGTGGTTTTGTTCAGCACCAAAAAGAAGGCGGAGCAACAGCACGCCAAGGACACGGACACCATCCTGAACCATTCAAATCAATGGATGAAGACCAGTCGCGACCTCGAGGAGCAACGTCAGGTGAACATCATGCTCACGAACGATCTCGGCACGGTCCGCGCGGAATTCGTCACGCTCACCAACAAGTTCACCGACACCGTCGTCACCCTCACCAAGACCGAGGCTTCCTTGAAGGCCACCCAGGAGGCCGTGGCGGAACGCGATCTGAAGATCACCGCGCTCGAAACCCAGAACCGCGAACTGGACGAGAAGGCCATTGATCTCAGCGCCGCCCTCACAAATCTCACGTCGCAGATCAGCGAGACCCAGCGCCGGCTCGACGCCTCCGAAGGCGACAAGGCGTTTCTTGAAAAAGAACTCAAGCGGCTCATGGTCGAGAAGGCGGAACTGGAACGCCAGTTCAACGATCTCGCCATCCTCCGCGCCCAGGTCTCCAAGTTGAAGGAGGAACTCTCCGTGGCCCGCCGCCTGGATTGGATCCGCAAGGGCCTCTTCGCCGCCGACGAACAGAAGGGCGCGCAGCGGTTGATGAACAACACCCGCACCCAGCCGCAGGCGGCGAAATCAAGCGCCTACGACCTCAATGTCGAGGTCAACGCCGACGGCACGGTCAAGGTCATCGCGCCCCTGACCAACGCCCCCGCGGCCAATCCGTAAGATGTCACCCGCCGGCTCGCTCGTGGATTCGCATGGCCGCACGCTGCGCGACCTGCGGGTGAGCCTGACCGACCGCTGCAACTTCCGCTGTCTCTACTGCCTCCCGGAAACCGAAGCCGCGCAGAACTTTTATCGCGGCCACTGGGCGCGGCTGCCCGACTCCAAACCCATCGTGCAGGAATGGGTGCCGAAAGCGCACCTGCTCTCGTTCGAGGAACTGGAACGCGTCATCCGCCTTGCCGTCCGTCTGGGCATCACCAAGATCCGGCTCACCGGCGGCGAACCGTTGCTGCGGCAGGAACTTGAAAAACTCGTCGCCCGCATCGCGGCCATCCCCGGTATCGAAGACCTCGCGATGACCACGAACGGTTTTCTGTTCGCTGAAAAAGCCCGCGCGCTCCGTGAGGCCGGTTTGCGGCGCGTGAGTTTCAGCCTGGATTCACTCGATCGCGATAACTTCAAGAAGATGACCGGGCGCGATGGTCTGGAGTCTGTGCTCAAGAGCATCCGCCTCGCCAAAGAACTCGGCTTCGCGCCGGTGAAGGTGAACGCCGTCGTCATCCGCGAGATCAATGATCACGAGTTGGAATCGCTCGTCACGTTTGCGCGCGACGAGGACGTGAGCCTGCGCTTCATCGAGTTCATGCCGCTGGATTCCGCCCACGCCTGGCAACGCGAGATGGTCGTGCCCGGCGCGGAAATTCTCCGTCGCCTACAGGCGCGCTTTGAGCTGCGTCCGATCGTGAACGACAATCCGTCGTCCACTTCCAAGCGTTGGTCGCACGCCGATGGGCGCGGCGAGATCGGTATCATCGCGCCGGTGAGCGAACCCTTCTGCGGTCATTGCAATCGCATCCGCGTCACGGCCGACGGCAAGGTCCGCACCTGCCTGTTCAGCGTGACCGAGCACGACCTCCGCTCGCTGTTGCGCAACGGCGCAAGCGACGCGGAAGTGGATCAATGGTTGCGCGGCGTCGTCTGGCAGAAGGAAGCCCGCCATCACATCGGCGAACCGGATTTCGTGCCCGCCTCGCGCTCGATGAGCTGCATCGGCGGCTGAAGTGGAGCGCGACTGTCCCCAGTCGCAGCGCGTGGCAATGATGGGCGTGTCGCGAATCACCCCGATCGTCTTACCGGCGAAGCGCTGCGGGTGAGGACACCCGCGGTCCGCTTATTCCACCGACAAAATCTGCGCCTTCTGTTTGCGCCCGGCGATTTCCAGCACCGGCTTGTCGCCCTGTTTCTTTTCCATGAGTTGCGCGCCCAACGGCGATTGCGGCGTGATGACGAGAATCTCCTGCTTGTCCTGCACCACCTCCGTGCCGCCCGCGCGCGGGCCGATGAAATAGAACGACGTCTCGCCGTCGAACTGCAATTCCACCAGCGCGCCGACCGTGATGCCCTCGCCCGCCGCGAACTTGCGCGCGTCCAGCTTCTCGAACTCCGCGATGGCGGCCTCGAGTTCCGCCGCCTGCTTCGATTGCCCGCGCGCCAGATACGATGCCTCCAGGCCGCGCGTGTCGTATTTGTTGTCGGCCTTGCTCGATTCGTGCGTGGCCTCGGCGCGCGAATTCATCGCGGCGCGGAAATACACCCCCAGCTCGCTCGTGAGCTGGGCGACAATCTTCTGGATCAACGTGCGTTTGTTCATGACAACGGGCGACCACACTACTGAAACCTTGGCGCGTGCGAAACACTGAATCACAGCATGAGCGAACACTTCCGCGCCGGCGACTTCACCGCCGGCATCGTGCGAGGCATCTCCCGCGCGGGCGAACTGCTCGGGCGACATTTCGATGCCGCTCCTGACGGAGCTTCAAATTGTTGTGTCCTGTTTCTACAAAGATGTCGCCCCGATGGGGCTGGCTGCGGGTCGCAGTCCCGTGTTTCATAGGAAGCAGTGAACGCTGATGGACGCTGATCAGCGCTGATGAGTGGGGATCAGCGGTTGGTGAATCCCAGTTTTTTGCGTTTGGTTGTAACAACCGTTCCCTTTCCGGTAAGCTTCCGGGAGACCATGCCAGATTCAGTTCAACGGACTTCCCGGGTGCAAGCGCAGGTTTTTCCGCACACGCGCTGGTCGGTCGTGCTGGCGGCCACGCAGCAATCCGCCCCGGAAGCCGAGGCCGCGTTGGAAACCATCTGTCGCGCGTATTGGTATCCGCTGTACGCGTTTGTCCGGCGCAGCGGGCAATCGCCGCATGACGCCCAGGACCTCACGCAGGAATTCTTCCGACAACTATTGGAAAAACGCTGGCTCGCCGCGGCGGATCGCGAGAAGGGGCGGTTGCGGACTTTTCTGGTCACGGCCTTGAAACATTTCATGGCCAAGGAATGGCGGCGCGCGGCGGCGCAAAAACGCGGCGGCGGCCAGACTCACGTGCCGATGGACACCGCGTTCGCGGAGAGCCGCTACGCTGCGGAGGGCGCGACGCAGCTTCCCGCCGAGGCGGTGTTCGACCGGCAATGGGCGCTGACGTTGCTGGACCTGACGGTGCAACGGTTGGAAGCGGAGTTTGTCGCGGCGGGCAAGGCCGATGAGTTCGTGATCCTCAAGAGATGCCTCGTGGCCGCGCATGATGCGATTGATTACGCCGCGCTGGCGGCCCGGCTGGACCGCAGCGAGGGCGCGGTCCGGGTGGCGGTGCATCGGTTGCGGAAACGGTTTCGCGAGTTGTATCGGGAGGAGATCATCCAGACGTTGCCCAATGGCGCGGAGCTGGACGCGGAGTTGCGTTATCTGGCCGGGATTCTGGCCCAGTCATGAAATCCGAGATTAAGGGTAGGGCGCGTCACTCCGTGCGCGCCGTCGTCTGTCTGGCCCAAAACGGCGCGCACGGAGTGACGCGCCCTACCTTTCTGAGAGTCAATTTTGGCAATCACTCTAATTTCGTGAAAATCGTTTTGTGGTGTAACAGACCGGCGGCGACCGGTAAGTATCGGGTATGAGCACAGGTTCAACGCCGGTCTGCCCGCAGTGCGGGACACCGTTGCCGCCCAACTCCCCCACGGGGTTGTGCCCGCGTTGCCTCATGGCCATGAACATGGCCACGCAAACGGATGTGGCGGACCCAACCGGTCCGCACGGCACAAAGATCGTTCCACCACCCCCGCCCAACGCGCCGACGCCGGAGGAGATCGCGAAGTTTTTCCCACAATTGGAAATCATCGAATGCCTCGGGCGCGGCGGCATGGGTGTCGTTTACAAGGCGCGCCAGCCACGGCTGAACCGACTGGTGGCATTGAAGATTCTCGCGCCGGAACGGGAGAAAGATCCGGCATTCTCCGGGCGGTTCGAAAAGGAGGCGCAAGCTCTGGCGCGCTTGAGTCATCCGAACATCGTCACCATTCATGACTTCGGGCAGGCGGGCGGGATGTATTACCTGCTGATGGAGTTTGTGGACGGGGTGACGCTGCGACAATTGCTGAACGCGAGCCGTGTTTCGCCGCGCGAAGCCCTGGCCATTGTGCCGCAGATTTGCAACGCGCTGCAATTCGCGCATGACCACGGCATCGTCCATCGCGACATCAAACCCGAGAACATTTTGCTGGACCGGCTCGGGCGCGTGAAGGTGGCGGATTTTGGATTGGCGAAGCTGGTGGGTGGCAATGAACCCCTCACCCCGTCCCTTTCCCCATCCGATGGGGAGAGGGTGGCAAAGCCGGGTGAGGGGAATCCCGTTCTCACCGAGGCGGGCAAAGTCATGGGTACGCCGCAATACATGGCGCCCGAACAAACCTCGCATCCCGCCGAGGTGGATCATCGCGCGGACATTTACGCGCTGGGCGTGGTGTTTTACCAGATGCTCACCGGTGAATTGCCGGGCAAACGCCTCGAACCGCCGTCCAAGAAAGTTCACATTGATGTGCGGCTGGATGAAATCGTGATGCGCGCGTTGGAGCAGAAACCGGCGTTGCGCTACCAACAGGCGAGCATGCTCAAAACGCAGGTGGAAACGATTGTCGGCACCCCGGAACAAAGCGGGAGGCAACACGAGGCGTCTCAATCACCGACTCCATTCGTCCCGGCAGCGGGGTTCGCCACGCTGTATTTTTGTCTGCTCGGCCTTTTAGCCTGGTCGGCTCCAATGCTACCGGATCGGGTGGCCTGCCATTTCGACGGCGATGGAAATGCCAACGGTTGGATGAGTCGTCGGGCTTATTTGCTGATCATCGGAACGCTACCATTGTTTATTGCCGGTCTCTTCACCTTGGTGGGGTGGCTGGGAAAAACCATGCCGGCCCGGTTCACAAACATTCCGCGCCGTGATTACTGGCTTGCGCCGGAACGGCGGCCGCTTTTCTCGGCCCTGTTGCTGCGGCGATTGCTCTGGCTGGCTGGCTTGCAGACGTTCTTTTTTGGCGGGCTGCATTGGCTGACGGTCGCGGCGAATCGCGCCGTTCCGCCGCATCTGGCCAGCGGCTCGGTGCTGGGGCTGACCATTGGTTTTCTAGTGCTGCTTATGGTTTGGGTGGTCAGTCTGATGATGCGTCTGGCCGAAGCTGGCGATTGCCGCGTCCATGCCACTGTACCGAGAGAACCAATTCTCCCCACCCCGGCGCCGACGAAGCCTCTGACACGTTTCCAATCCATCGCTTTGACGGCCCTCAGCGTCCTTCTGGCCGGGCTACTGTTGTTTATCGGGTGGACCGCAAATGAGGGCGGGATCTTTTTCAACGCGCTGGCGGTCTTCATCATGTTGATGGTGCCGATCCGCATCGTCTTGATTTGTTGGAACCTTTTTTATGGGTCGTTGGAATATCGTCTCTGGCGGAAACCGCTGGCGCGGGAACTCCGCCGTTATTGGTGGCAGATCGGCAACGGCTGGATTTTTTGGCTGCTGGTGGGACTCACCCTGGAGTTGTGCATCGTCCCGGCCCAATTCACGCCGCAGGAATACGCGGTCATCCGCACAATTGTTTGGGGCGGCATTACCATTCTCATGCTGCTCGCATTGCTGCCGGGGAAGCGGATTTATGTCGCAACGAATCTGGCGTTCGCAATCGGCTCGATCTTTATGGCCACCCAGATGGCGCGCATCTACTGGCCCGGGCCGAAAACGAATGGTGTAATTCTGGCCGCGCCATTTCGCGGCGAGTGGCTGGTGGTAAACGGGGGGCGCAGCACGTTGATCAACATTCATTACGGCCACACCAACCAGCGCGATGCGCTCGACCTCGAGCGGATCGTGGACGGGCAGGAACGGACCGGGGATCGCAAAAGGTGGACGTCCTATCCGTCGTGGGGCGAAACGCTGTATGCCCCGGCGGATGGAAAAATTGCCAAGGTGGTGCGCGATCTCGACGATAATCCCCTCGGTCAGCGCGACGACGAACATCTGGCCGGCAATCACGTGGTGATTGATATGGGCAACGGTCGCTTTGTGATGATGGCGCACTTGCAGAAAGGGAGCGTGCTCGTGACTGAAGGTGATGCCGTCCGTGTCGGTCAACCCATTGCCAAGTGCGGCAATTCGGGAAACACCAGTCATCCACATTTGCATCTGCAGGTGCAGAACAAGCCGGACTTTTCCGCGCCGGACTTGAAAACGTTCCCGATTCTGTTCCGCGACGTGACCTGTCTCCGCGCCGGAAGCCCGCGAACGGACGCTCCGTTCTTCGTGCGGCGCAATGACCGGCTCGTCAGTGAACCAATCACGAAAACATCCGGGCAAAATACAAACTCAATTAACCATGAAACAAAACCCTGACCTTTTCCAGGTAGGGCGCGTCAGTCCCCTGCGCGCCGCTTTGTGCCAGCCAACCGACGGCGCGCACGGAGTGACGCGCCCTACCATCCCACGGCCATTCGGTCGTTTTGTTACAGGCGCCAAGTCGCCACTTGTTCGGCTCGGCTCACTCTTGTCGTTATTGAGCCTGCTCTTTCTCTCCTCGTGCGGCCGTGCAGCTCCCGCTGTTCCGCCCCAACCCGTTTCCGCCGCAACCGTCGAAGCTTGGCTGGCGGTGCTGGATGCGGGCGACTATGGCAAAAGCTGGGAGACGGCGGGGGAGAGTTTTCGCAGAGAGGTCACGAAGAACGACTGGGTGGCCAACGCCGGCGGCGTCCGCAAACCGCTGGGAGATTTGATCTACCGGAAAGTCAGCACCACGAATCAAATGGTAAATCCGCCCAACCTGCCGAAAGGCACTTACTTTGTGGCGGAGTTCGATTCCGCGTTTGCCGGTCTGGACGCAGCGAGTGAAACCGCGATCTTTCGATTGGAAAAGGACGGTCAGTGGAAAGCCGCCGCCTATCTCATCGTCCCTCGCGACGCCAAAACCAAACCGGCTTCGACTGTGGCGGGCGATGAAGCCGTCACCAGCGCACTCAAACTGATCCGCGAGAAAAATGATGTGCCGGCCATCGCGGCTGCCGTGGTGACGAGTGCCGGCATCCAGTTCGTGGGCGCGGTTGGCGTCCGCAAGCGCGGCACGGACATTCCCGTGGCGCTCGACGACCTGTGGCATCTCGGCTCTGACACCAAGGCCATGACCAGCACGTTGATCGCGAAGTTGGTGGAACGCGGCCAATTGAAGTGGGACATCACGATGGCCGAGGTGTTTTCCGATCTCGCGCCGCAGATGAACGCGGATTTTCAAAAAGTGACGCTGTTGCACTTGCTCTCGCATCGCGCCGGGTTGCCGCCGAATCTGAAACTGGCCAGTTACATCGGCGACGATGTGACGGCGCTGCGCTTGCGAGCGGTGCGGGAGGAACTCGCGAAGAAACCCCAATCTCCGCCCGGCAGCAAATATGTCTATTCGAATCTCGGCTACATCATCGCCGGTGCCGTGACGGAGAAAGTCACGGGCAAGACTTGGGAACAATTGATGAGTAGTGAAATTTTCGAACCGCTGCAAATGAAGACCGCCGGTCAGGGCGGCACGGGCACGCCGGGAAAAATTGACCAACCCTGGCCGCACACCGCCAACGGACAGCCCACGATGGTAAACGGTCCGGCCATGGATAATCTGCCAGTGATGGGGCCGGCGGGCCGCGTGCATTGTTCGATCCAGGATTGGGCGAAGTACATTCAAGACCAATTGCGCGGGGCGCGCGGCGCGCCGGCGCTTTTGAAACCGGATGCCTATCAGAAGTTGCACACCCCGCCGCTCGGTGGTGATTACGCGCTCGGTTGGTCAATCTCCCAGCGCAGTTGGGGCGGCGGCACCGTCTTGCACCATGCGGGTGACAACACGATGAATTTCGCCAACGTCTGGATCGCGCCGAAACGGGATTTTGCGGTCATCGCGTGTGTCAATCAAAGCGGCGATAAAGCCTTCACCGCGACGGACGAGGCGATTGTGGCGTTGATGAAACTGGTCAAGACGAAGCAGTAACCGCTAATGGACGCTGATCCGCGCTGATCAGTAGGGATCGGCAGTTGTGGGAATCCGCGCTTACTTCGCCTGCTCCAAACTGGTCAGCACGTCGCGGAACAGGTTGTTGTCGGGAGCGGCGTTGATGGCGGTTTGCACAACCTGTCGCGCTTCCGCCAAACGTTTCTGATCGGCGAGCAGTTTCACGTAACTGAACACCGCTTCGGGATTGCCGGGACTGAGACTGGTGGCGAGTTGATAGGCCTGTTCGGCTTCACCGGAGAGTTGTCGGTCAACAAAGAGTCCAGCCTGCCCGAGGATCAACTTGGTGTACGCATTACGGACGGTGCCGGAGGCGGCGGCTTCCGGGTCGGCCAGCAGTTGCTGCGTGGTGCTGCGCCAGTAGTCGAGGGATTGCGCGGCGCGCTCGGGAGTCAGGGCGTTGGCGCTGTCGGCGCGCAGTTCGGTGACGGGGCCGAGCGTGGTGGCTTCACCATAGAAAGACTTGAGCGGAAAGGATTCGGTCAGCGCAAAGGACGCGTCGGGATTTTTTTGCAGCAGCGCTTGCAGGAGCAGTTCGTTGATGCTCATGATGGCAACCTGTCCGCTGACCATGACACGCCCGGCCGTGAGCTGGATGTCTTCGCCGGGGCGGACCTGTTTCGGTTCGTTGGGAAAATCGCGATCGTGCTGCAGCCGTTTCTGCGCGTCAGCGAGATAAGTTTGGAAAGCGTTCTGGCTGTCATCGCTGGAGAGCGGGTTCAATTGGGTGCCGTATTGAAAACGGACATAGTCGAGATAGCTGCCGTCCGCGAGCGCGTTCTGGGTGAGGACGACGTGGCGTTCGCCGTCGCTGGTCTCGCTGAGCAAGGTGGGGATGTAACGGCCGGCGTCGTTGCCGCCCACGTAGATCATGCCGGGGCGAAGGGCATCGAGCACGGCCTGGCCGTAATCGAGGAGTTGCTGCGCGGGCCACTTGTGCGTCTGCTCGGCGACCCCGTAGGTTTCCACGATGGCGGGCCAGAATTTTCCGAGATCGGGCGGTGCGTTCGTCGTGCTGCGGAGTTGTTGCAAGGCGGCGAAGAGGTTGGTGGTTTCCGGCCAGTTACCAGCTTGCACGGCGGCAAAGAAGCGGGCGACTTCCGGTGGCATGGTGACGTTGAAATGCTTCGCCATCGCTGCGACGAGTTCTTCACGGCTGTGTGCGAACCGGATGAGTTTTTCGCCAACGACTTCCTCAGCGGGGCGCGCGGGTGTGGCGGCAAAGTCGGGTCGCGTTGCGCCAGCACCGAGGCCGCGACCGGAATGCGTGGCAGTCATCGGGGGGCGCGTGAGATCGGGCTTGGTTTGCGGAGTGGGCGGTGGTGTTGGGCTGGGTCGCAGGATGGCGATGAGCGTGAGCAGCAGGCAACCAAGCAGGACGATGCCGACGAGACGCACCCCGAGGCGGGACGGTTCGGGCGGCGGTGGTTGGGTGGATTTCATGACGGGCCAAAAATTTCTCTCAACCTAAAGACACCGGGGCAGAGGAATTTGTATATTAAACCGGTAGAAAGTTGAATGTCTTTTCTGGCCCGAACTGCACAAGAGGCCACGCGGGTTCATCCGTGATCAAAGTTCACATTTCGTTCTGTAAACTCTGCTGACAAAGGATTGGCAACAGGGTTTACTAGGTTCCACCTATGAACAATCACATCGTCTCCCTCCAACGGCTCGGTTTTATGGCGCTGACACTCAGCGCGCTCTGGTTCTGTGCCGGCTGCGCGACGGCAACCAAACCCGTGACAGCGGGGAAGCTTTATCACGTCGGGTTGGTCTGGCTGAAAGAGCCGGGCAACGCGGCTCACCGGCAACAGATCATTGCGGCGGCGCATGCGTTCGCGCGCGAGATTCCCGAAGTGCAACTTCTCTCGGTCGGCCAGACGCTGCCTTCGAGTCATCCCTTCGTGGATGATACGTTCGACGTGTGCGTGGTGATGCAGTTCGCGGACAAGGCGGCGATGGAACGTTACAACAAACATCCTGTGCATCAGAAAGCGGCGCAGGAAGCGTTCCTGCCGCTGGCGAAGAAAATCCAGTTCTACGATTTCACCTCGGAGTGAGGTTCGAAGGAACGCCCGCTGCCAGATTTAGCGGGCGTTAGAAAAGGCTGGGTGCTGAGGGCATTCTCGTCGGCACCCGCGACAGCTTAAAGGTGGATGAGCCGGCTATAAAACATTACGTCACCGCCCCGGTGGTCATCCCGTGATGTCCTCTCCACGTCATTAGAGTACGGCGGCGGTTCTTACATAGCCAATCGGATGCCACCCCCGCCGAGCCAGGAATTTTGCCTCAGAGCTTGGGAATATCCGCAAGATTCCAGCGGTCGCGCTATTCGATGGTGAACGTGCCATCCAATTTCAGGACAAAGGGCAGCCAGATGGAACGCGAGTTGGAGAGCTGGTAGTTGCCACGGAAAAGCAAAATTCCGGAGGGCGCAGTCATAGCCGCACCAACCGGACGATTGTTTTCAGGAGCTTGAATCGGGATGTCATCCGTTGCGCCGCCGTGCGGCCATGACCAGAGCCAGCATACCAAAGCCGCCGACCAAGGCCATCGGCGAGGGTTCGGGGACGGAGAGCGGGGTGGCATTCAACTGAATGTTGTCAAAGCGGTTATTGCCCGCGCTTTGGCTTGCACCGGAGACAGTGAGTTTAAGGTAGGCAGTCGAGGCATTGTTTAGATCCAGAACTGAGCTAAAATCCACACTTTTTAACAGGAAGGCAGCGGTAGTGTCAGCCGTGTTATTTCCAGCCAAAGCCGTATAAACCGAACCATCAGTACTCCATGACCATACATGGGTATTAAAACCAGTACCAGTTCCACGCACAGCAAATGAAATCGAAAGACTTTCGTAGCCAAGCATACTCAAAGAAAAAATCATAGATTCCCCATTTGCAGCACTATTGGCCAAAGCCAAGGCTTGGCCTGCCGTTTGGTCGCCACCGGTAAACAAGTTCAACGTGCTGCCCGCGAAGGCGGTTCTTTCAGGATTGGAAGCCGTCGAGGCAAACGTCGAAATATCAATCGAAGCCGAACCAACGGTTGATGGAAGGATTGCTGGGGTGTTGGGCGCTGCAGCTAGACCCGCAAAATCCCAACCAGCCAACAGGGTGGCGGAGGAATTTTGCGTCGTAAGATAGGCTGCGGCGATGGTGAATACGAACAGTATTTTCTTCATAACAACTTTGCTGCTTTCGTCTTTAGGGGTTTGGTTACCGGGTTCTGTAACTTGATGCGCAAATAGCAAAGCCGGTGCCGTGATTTGCCGTGAATTCAACACCGCGAAATCATTGGAGAAAACCGACGCGCCACATGTTCATGGGTGACGCAGATTTGACAGATGGAAAAAAACTACACCTTGGTATAGATGTCGAAGTGGACCGGAAAACTACTTACATCTGCTCCAGCACTTCGATGCCGAGCACTTCCAAGCCTTGTTTCAACACACGCGCGGTGAGATCGCAGAGTGCCAGCCGACTGGCACGTACCTCGGCTGATTCAGCTTTGAGCACGGGACAGTTTTCGTAGAACGAGGTGAAGTGTCCGGCGAGTTCAAACAGGTAGGTGCAGATGAAATTGGGACGGTATTCGTCCGCGGCGGCTTCGAGCACGCCGCCGAAGTTCAACAGGTGCTTGGCAAGCGCGAGTTCCTGCGGCGCGGATAATTGGATGTTGGATGTTGGATGTTGAGCGTTGGATGTTTCCCCAGCTTTCCGGAAGATGCTCTTGATCCGCGCGTAGGCGTATTGCAGATACGGCGCGGTGTTGCCGCTCAACGCGAGCATCTTGTCCCAACTGAACACGTAATCGCTCTGCCGATTCGGCAGCAGATCGGCGTATTTGACCGCGCCGAGGCCAACGACGCGGGCAATCTCCTTGCGCTGGGCTTCAGATAAATCGGCGCTCTTTGCGGAAACCACTTGGAAGGCTCGCTCCACCGCCTCGTCGAGTAAATCACCCAGCTTCACGGTGTCGCCACTGCGGGTTTTGAAGGGCTTGCCATCTTCGCCAAGAATCTTGCCGAAGCCGACATGAACCAATTTCACTTTCTTGAGCGCGTCGGGCTGCCAACGCGCGAAGGTATGAAACAGTTTCTTGAAATGCCCGCTCTGTCGGTCATCCACCACATAAACAATCTCCTGCGGCGACCACGTCTTGAGCCGGTAATCAATCGTGGCCAGGTCGGTGGTCGTGTAGTTGAAACCGCCATCGCTCTTGCGCACCAGCGCGGGATCAGCCACCCACTCGCCGTCGCGATTGACCAGGAACGGATCTTCCTTGGGCGGCAACGTGCCGTCGCTGAACACGCCCACCGCGCCTTCGCTCTCGCGGGCGATGCCGCGTTGCAACAGATCGTTCACCACTACACCGAGCTGCGGGTTGTAAAAGCTTTCGCCGAGCGTGACATCAAACTTCACGCCGAGCCGCCCGTAAATCGTGTCGAACTGCACCTGCGACAGGCGGATCATCTCCTGCCAGATGGCGATGTTCTCCGCGTCGCCGGCCTGGAGCTTGACCAATTCCTGCTTGGCCGCATCGAGGCGCGCAGGGTTGGCCATGCAATCGGCATTCATCACTTTGTAAACCCGATCCAACTCTACGACCGCATCGCGTTCGAGAGCTGCGCGATCCATTACTTGCTTCCACCCGAGCAGCAACATGCCGAAATTCGTCCCCCAGTCGCCGATATGGTTGTCCGTGACGACGCGATGGCCGAGCAGGCGCAGGATGCGTTGCAGCGCGTCGCCGATGCCGGTGGAGCGGATGTGGCCGACGTGCATCGGCTTGGCGACGTTGGGGGAACTGAAGTCCACCACCACCGTGCGCGGCGTGGCGGCTTTGCTGAAAAACAGATGTTCGCCGCGCAACGCAGCCTGCAAAGCGCCGGTCAACGCCGTTTGTTTGAGCCGGAAATTCAGGAAACCTGCGCCGGCGATTTCCACCTTCTCGCACCACTCCGACACATCGAGCTTTGCGACGACATCCGTCGCGAGCTGCCGGGGATTCAGCTTG
Source organism: uncultured Bifidobacterium sp. (assembly GCA_964594985.1). Classification (GTDB taxonomy): domain Bacteria; phylum Verrucomicrobiota; class Verrucomicrobiia; order Limisphaerales; family JADLHS01; genus JADLHS01. The sequence continues at coordinate 28,821 of CAZQNQ010000011.1, read as the reverse complement.
CGCGTCTTCGCCACGGACATCAGGGCGTTGGATTGGTAATCGCCGAACTTGGGATCGGGACACGGGCGGACGAGGACAGCGGAGACATCGGCGTTCGGCAACACGGCTTGGACGGCTTGTTGGAGACGCGACTCGATTTGTTTATGCGGCAGCACGGAAATCATTTAACCACGGATGAACACGGATGGACACGGATAAAAACCAGCAGCAAACGGACGGAGGAGATTACTTTTTCCCCTGATCCTTGATCGCCTGCAACATCGCTTCGGCGTCGGGAGCTTTTTCGAGCGCCTGACGGAATTCAGCTTTGTGGAGGATCTTGGCGATGTTGGCGAGGGTGTGGAGATGTTTCTGAAACTGACCTTGCGGAACGAGAAAGAGCATCACGAGGTTCACCGGCTGATTGTCGAGCGCATCGAAATTGATGCCCTTTTTCGAACGACCCAGCGCGCCGACAACTTCCGGGATCAACGCGGTGGATGCGTGGGGAATCCCGATGCCGAAGCCGATGCCCGTGCTCATGGACTTCTCGCGCTTCTTGACCACCTCGGCGATGGCGGCCTGATGTTCCGCCTGGATTTTTCCCGTGGCCACGAGATTGTTGATCAATTCGTCAATCGCCTGCCAACGGTCGGCGGCCTGCAAATCCGTGAGGATTTGGTCTTTGGTCAAGATGTCAGCTAATTCCATAACGCCGTGGGATGCATTTCGCCTGAAGCCGACACGTAATTCAAGGCTGAATTACGCGAGGGCATGTGATGGCGGGCATCAGCCGCGCAGATAAATGCCTTTCAAGTAATCGGCCTCGGCGAAAGTGGCGTGATGATCGGGCGCGTGCCGCGTCGTTTGCAACTCAGTAAAACGCTGGTTGGAGCCGCGGGTTGCCTGTCGCACCGCGTTGAAAAATTCTTCCGCCGTCACGTGCGCCGAGCAGGAGCAGGCGACCAGAATTCCGCCCGGCGAAAGATGATTGATGCCGGATTCCGCCAGTTTAGCATAGGCGCGGATCGCCCCGGCGCGTTCGGCCTCGCGTTTTGCGAGCGACGGCGGATCGAGGACGATGAGGTCGAACTTGCGCTTCGCATCGCCTGCGAGCCACTCGAAGGCATCGGCCTGCACCGACTCATGGCGGCAACCAGCGATGGCGGTATCGGCGGAATTGAGGGCGAGATTACGTTTGGCGGAATCCAACGCGTGTTTGCTGATGTCGAGATCGGTCACCCACTTCGCCCCGCCGCGGGCGGCATAAAGCGAGAAGCCGCCGGAGAAGCTGAAGGCATTGAGAACCGTTCGGCCGCGCGCCAGCGATTCGACGAGGCGGCGGTTCTCGCGTTGATCGAGAAAAAATCCGGTCTTCTGCCCTTTCCAAACGTCCGCCTCGAAGCGGATGCCATTTTCGCTGAAGACCACCGGAGCGCCGAGCACCGGCTCGGCTCGCTGCGAAAACAACATTTCCCCGTCGAGCCGAGGCGGTGCTCGGCGCTCCAAATTCCGGCTGACGCGCAAAACAATCTGCTCCGGCTGCAACCGCGCGCGGATCAGGTTGATGATTTCTTCCAACCGCTCTACCCACGCCGTCGTGTAAATCTTCAGCACCAACGTCGTGTCATAGCGATCCAGCACCAACCCGGGCCACCCATCACTTTCGCCATTGATGAGCCGATAACCAGTCGTGCGTTCATCGAACAATCCTTCGCGCCGCTTTAGCGCGGCCTCCAATCGGGTCTGCCAGAACCCGGCGTCCACCGTCAACGGTTTGCCGGCGTGCAGCACGCGCACTCGGATCGGCGATTCGGGATCAAAGAATCCCACGGCGAGAAACTTGTCGTTCCGGTCGAAGATCACGGCGAGTTCGCCGGCGGCACCGTCACGATTTTGTTCGCGCACGCTGTCGGAGAAAATCCACGGATGGCCGGCGCGAATGTGTTTTTCGGCCACCGCCGTGACGCGCAGGCGCAGACGATTGGCGGGCGCTCGGGAAACTGGCGGCAGGATGCCGCCAGAACCCGCAGGCTGGGAAGCCTGCGTTACCGCCGTAGCGCAGGCATCCTTGCCTGCGGGTTCCCGGAGCATCCCGGCTCCGTGTTTCCGATGCGGTTTAGCCACCCGCCGCTGATGTTTGCCGGAGTCCTTCACGATCTGGCTGAATTGCCCGGCTTCGTGGTTTCATCTGGTTCCGCCAGATCGCCCCACTTGCGCCGGAAGTAATAGTCGCAGCCGAGCCCGACGCCATTGCGATGCGGAAAGGTGTAGATCAATCCAAACAGAACGAGCGCGGCCGAAACATAAAACCAGACCGAGGATGGATTGTTGAGGCGGAAATAGATCAGCACCACGAGCGGAAACAAAAACACCGCCCGATCAATCACCACGAGATAGGCCCATAGATCGCCCTGATCGGCGAGATACTTGAAGTCGCAATGCGGACAACGGTCGTGCATTTCCAGCCACCCTTTGTAAATCTTCCCTTCGCCGCAATGCGGACAGCGCCGCCGCCAGCCCCGCCACAGGACGGTCTTCAGTTTCGGAATCGGTTCGTTCATCACGCCATTTTCTTCCGAAACCTTAACACGCACAGGCTGAACAACGCCATCCCCATCGCCGCCAGCACCACGAAGTGGAACCAGAAATCCTGGATGTTTGCGCCGCGCAGAATCAACGCCCGCTCCAGTTCGATGTAATACGTCGCCGGAATCACCGTGCTGATGGCGTAAAAAATCGGCGGCATGGTTTCGCGCGGGAAGATGAACCCCGAGAAAAACACGCTCGGCAGGATGAACATCATGCTCATCTGCAACGCCTGCATCTGATTCTGGGCGCGCGTCGAGATCAACAGGCCCAGGCTGAGCAGGGTGAAGACATACAGAAAAGTTCCCAGCATCAACGCGCTGAGGTCGCCGGCGATCGGCACGTGGAACACCCAGCGCATCAAGGTGAACAACACCACGCTCATCATCATGCCGAGAACCAGATACGGCACGAGCTTGCCCAGCATCAAACCCCAGCGCGAAAGTGGGCTGACCATCAATTGCTCCAGCGTGCCGCGTTCGCGTTCGCGCACGAGTGACATCGCGGTGGTGAAGGTCGTCGCGATTTGCAACACGATGCCGATGACGCCAGGCAGGAAGAAATTCGGGCTGCGCATTTCCGGGTTGTAAAGGATCTGCGGGCGCACCTCGACCGGCACGTCGCGCAGGCCAAACCGCGTCGCCAGCGCGCGGATGCTGTTGAGGAAACCGATGTTCAAGGATGTGTTCAACGCCGCCGAAGCGATGGTCGAGTTCGAGCCATCTACCAGCACTTGGAATTTTGCGCTGCGGCCCGCGTGCAGATCGCGGGTGAACTCCGGCGGAATCTGGATGCCCACGTACGCCTTGCCGCGCCGGATGAGGTCCGCGAGTTCGGTGATGCTCTGCGCTTCGCCGACGATCTTGAAATTTCCCGTATTCTCGAACTGTTTCAGGAGTTGCCGGCTTTCCTCCGTGCGATCTTCATCGAACACGATGGTCCGCATGTTCTTCACGTCCGTGTCGAGCGCATAGCCGAACGCGATCATCTCGATCAGCGGCGGGAACATCATGAAGAACAACGTGAACGGATCGCGCATGACGACCAGGAATTCCTTGTAGAGGATGGCGGTGAAACCGCGGAAGGGTGTTTTCATCGCGTCCCCCTCTTAATCATAATCTTATTCTTAATCTTACTCTCCAGGGCGGACAGATTAAGATTACGATTAAGATTAAGAACTCCGCCAGAGAACGCATCTGTTGGTTTGAACGATCTCATGGTTTGCCTCCGTTGTCGCGGTTGTTGGTCAGCGCCACAAAAACATCCTCCAACGACGGCGCAATGGGCCGGATGTCCGCGTGTGGGATTTTGTGCTTCGCCAGTTCGGTCAGAATGAATTCATCTGACACGCCCTTATCCACGAGCAGATGCATGGATTGGCCGAACACCGTCGCGGTGCGCACGCCGGGCAGATGCCGCACCGCTTGCAGTCCGGTCATCACATGATCGCAGGTCACATCAATGCGCTTCGTATCCGGCAGATTCACCGCGGGCAATTGCTTGAGATCATCCGGCTCACCGCACACGACGAGCTTGGACATGTGGATGTAACCGACATGCGAGCAACGTTCTGCTTCGTCCATGTAATGCGTCGTGACGAACAGCGTCATGCCGCGACTCGAAAACTCGAACAACAAGTCCCACAACTCGCGCCGCGCCACCGGATCGATGCCCGCCGTCGGCTCGTCGAGGAACAACACGCTCGGTTTGTGAACGAGCGCGCATGCCATCGCCAGTCGTTGCCGCCAGCCGCCGGAAAGCAAGCCCGCGCGCCGATGCAGATAGGGTTCAAGATGCGTGAGCGCGATGAGTTCGTCGTAACGCTGCTTGAGCGCCGCGCCCTTCAAGCCATAAAGCCGCCCGTAGAAATTCAGGTTCTCATGCGCTGTCAACTCGTCATAGAGCGAAAACTTCTGCGACATGTAACCGATCAGATGTTTGATCTCCTCCGTCTCCCGCGCCACGTCGAACCCCGCGATGCGCGCGCGTCCGTCGCTCGGTTCGAGCAACCCGCACAACATGCGGATGACTGTGGATTTGCCCGACCCGTTCGGCCCAAGAAACCCGAAGATCGAACCCTTGGCCACGGCGAATGAGACATGATCCACTGCTGTGAAATGCCCGAAGCGTTTGGTCAACGCGTCGCAGGAGATCATGGTTTCGGCGGGCATGGGAAAAGTGATTTCCGTTTCACGTCACCCAGTCAACCGAGATTTGCCGTCACATGCGAGTTTGAATTACCCGCCAAAATCCAACTCTCGATAATCACCCGGCGCCAAGGCGTTCACGGCGGTAGAAACTTTGCCCAAGTGCTTTTGAATTTTGGGCCAACTGGTGGTTGGCAGCACCAGAATGGCGAGCTTTCGGTTGCTGAGGTTCTGTTGGTATTTGAGGTTTTGGTCCGTGGTGATCAAGGCTTGAAAGCCCTCTGCCTCCGCCACCCGGATCAGATCACCGTTCTGCAAATTGCTCCAATCTTGCTCAAACGCCGTAAGGATGACATGTCCAGCCAGCGCGCGGCGAAGTGGCGCGGGTGTTCCTTGGTCAAAGAGGATTTTCATCCCCACTCAAGAGGGTTCGGCCACGGCGAGGCTTTGGCTGGCGAATTCCAGAACCGTTTCAACCTGTTGCTTGGTGACGCCGGGAAACCATTCGAGGAACTCGCGGACGGTGGCTCCGTCTTCAAGATTGTCGAACAGCGCCTTGACCGGGATGCGGGTGCCGCGAAAGGTCCATGCGCCGCTGACTTTGCCGGGCACGCATTCCACCGCTGAACATTGGCTCCAGTTGAGCATGACCCTAGCTTACGCCGAACCCCGGCCAAGGCAAGCGGCACAAGATGGTTGTAGTGGCAGGCGTCCTGCCTGCCCTAGAGCCGGGCTTCCAGCCCGGCGGATTTTACGACCGAATTTTCGCAAGTCGTCAAAACTTTCGTGAACCGCCTGAATTGCCGGGATTCTTTCCGGGCGGCAAGATGCCCGCCGCTACCGCCGTGAAATGCCCGAAGCGTTTGGTCAACGCTTCGCAGGAGATCATGGTTTCGGCGGGCATGGTGTCAGGCGACTTCGTAAGAACTTACTTGAACGCCTGGGCATTTTTGATGACGTATTTAGTCATCACGACATCAATCACTTCTTTGGAAGCGTAGTAGCGACTATCGAGAGCGTCAAAAAGCGCGTCGTCCTTACGGGCCAGTTTTGCAAGTTGATTTTGGCGCTGATCACGATTCTTTGATGGCGCTTCAGCGTCAAACTTTGCCGCCGCCTCTTTCAAAATCGTGGCTCGCTCACTTGCGCCCATTGCTTCCAATCCGGCGAGTGCCTCTCGCCAGTAATCGCCACTGGAGTTGAAAAAGTATTGCGATAGACCGCCGTTGTTAACTTCGCCATCAAACATGGAAACTGCAATCCAATGGCGTTGTTCCATCGTGAGCGACTGAAACCCACTCTTTCGCTCAGCATCCCAAATTCGTTCACTGAAGCCATTGAGACTGTAATAGGCAAGCAGCCCCTCAGCAGCACCCTGTGCCACTCGCTTCTCATTGTGGGTTGTCAGTCTTTCGAGGAGCTTCAAGTCGTCGGCATGACGATTCTGCCCCAAGCAGCGTAAAGCATGAGCTAGCGAGTAGCTTTGAGGATAATTTAGTTCCCCCGCCTCTAATTCCCGGATCAATGTTAACAATTGCTCCCTTGAGATCAGTATTTTGTGGTCTGCTAGTGCTTCCAAAGCCTCATGCAAGGATTCCGTATTCGGAGTGAAGAATGCTTCGGATGTGAAATATGCTTTTGCTTCCGTAGCGTTGAACTCTACAAGTAAATCAGCCGCGTAGTCGGCGTTTTTGCCCGCGCTCAGCAACTGGAGCAAGTCTGGGAAAAGCTCCGTGCGGCATGTTTCGCTCAACCGCCCATTCTTAACCGCAAACTGTAATCCCACGAGCGCATAGTCATGCACCCCCTCCTCTGAATCAGCAAGAGCCCTCCGAAGTGGAGAGACGATTTCGGCCGATCCGACCTTGCCGATTACCAGTGCGGCGTCTTTGCGGATGTATTCGCTCGGTTCATCCAAGAACAAAGCTACGGGCTCAATAGCTTCTGGCGGTGGCGCGTCACCAAGCAAGTCACACGCTCTGTTGAACGGCGCTTCAGGCACAAGGTCCTTCCCAGTTTCTTTGACCAGTTGCGTGCGCCGCGATTTCGTGCCGATAATCCTGAGAACAGGCGCATGCACCCGTTTCCCAAGTTCCTCCAATGCGCGGGCCTTTCCCCACGCATCTCGTTTGGTCTTTGCTCGAAAAAGATAGGTTTCCACCTCGGCTGCAATTCGGTCGTCCGTCCAATATTTCGCTGCTTCGATTTCCTGATCTGCAATTTGTTGACGCGTTCGGACATTTCGCCCCACAACTCGGGGTTCCTAACAGCATCCTTGAATCCCCACTGGCTCTTACGGCGGAAAACCAAGAAGACTAGAACCAATGCGATTGTGATGGCGATAATGATGCAAATGGTCATCGGCTTCATAAAATGTCACTACTTCAAAGCAATCTTGGCTTTCTTCGCCGCCTGCGTCAGCGACAGATAGTTCGCGCTCGTGACGACTTTGCGGCCGCTTTTCTTTTCCAGTTCGTGCCGGGCGTTGCCGGAGAGAGTTAGTCCAACACTCGCCCTCACCCCGGCCCTCTCCCCCAAGGAGAGGGTGAAACGCTCGTCTGCCGGTTGAGAATCCAAACGGCCCGCCCATTTGTGCGCCTCACGCTCCGCATCATCCGCAAGCGGCGATTGGCTGACAGCCATCCGGCAATTTAGAGCTGCGGGATTGCTCCTCCCTCTCCCCGGGGGAGAGGGCCAGGGTGAGGGCGAGCGTGATTCCATCGTCTCAAATTGTGTTATTTGCAAAGGAGGGGGGCAAATTGCCACCCCCTTTTGCAGAGGGTATGGACAAACTGTCCATACCCTTTGGGCAGCGTGCTTGAATCCGTGTCTATCCGTGTCCATCCGTGGTTAAAAATCACTTCAGCACGCCCGGAAAACTCACATCCGCCGCCATGCCGGCGCGGAGCTGGCCTTCGGTGTTGTCCAGCTTTACCTTCACGCCGAAGACTTGTTTCACGCGTTCGCCAATGGTCTGCACGTTGCGCGGGGTGAACTCGGCTTCGCGGGCAACTTGCTCGACCACGCCGGGGAAATCTTTTTCAGGAAACGCATCCACACGCACTTTCACAGCATCGCCGAGCTTGATGTGACCAAGCCACGGTTCGGGCGCAAACACGCGCACCCAGATGTGATTCGTCAGCAGCAGCGTGGCGATGGATTGGTTCGGCGCGAGCACGTCGCCGACTTTCACGCTCAGGACTTCGAGCACGCAATTCGTCGGCGCGACAATCTTCATCTCGGCCAGATGCGCGTCGAGTTCGGCGAGCTGCGCGCGGATTTGCGCGAGGCGTTCGGGTCGCGTGCCGGCGAGCAGCAGATCATAGCGCGCCTTGGCGGCAGCCACCGCTTGCTGGGCGGATTGCGCGCCAGTCACGGCACGCTCATGCTCGATGGGCGAAATCGTTTTCTCGGCGAACAGTTCGGCGGCGCGCTGGCGTTCGGAGTTGGCGAAGATTTGCTGGGCGGTGAGAGATTCCCAATCGGCCTTGGCGGCGGCGATCTCCTCCTTGCGCGGGCCGGCCTCGGCTTCGGCCAGTTGTGCGGCGACTTGATCGCGCCGCGGGCGAAGTTCGGCGGCGGAGATTTCGGCGATGATCTGGTGGTTGGTCAAGCCGTCGCCTTCTTGGGCGAAGACTTTTTCCACGCGCCCACCGTAGCGCGAGGCGACCCGAGTTTCGTCCACTTCAATTGTCCCGGAGACGGAGTTGGGATTTTGCCCAGGTTTGCAACCGGGCATCGCAATCATCAAAGCGAAGGCGAGACTGGAGAGGAGAGTTTTGGTTCTCACGCACGGATGAGGCTATCAGTGCCAGTGCTGGGATTCAATCTGCGTTGCGGCGTCCGGACAGCGCAGCGCGCTGTCCCTACCTTTTCGGCAACGCAAAAGCTACGTACGCATCGCCGCTCTTCGTGCCACATTTGCCGCCACCACAGGCGATGACGATGAATTGCCGGCCGTTGACCATATACGTGGCGGGCGTGGCGTAACCGGCGGCGGGCAGTTTGGTTTGCCAGAGAATCTTGCCGGTCTTCTGATCGAAGGCGCGGAACATTTCATCTTTGGAGGCAGCGATGAAAACAAGTCCGCCGGCAGTCACGACGGGGCCGCCGTAATTTTCCGTTCCCGTTGGCGGGATGCCGCGCGCGGTCAGTTCTGGAAATTCGCCGAGCGGCGTGCGCCAGACAAATTCGCCGGTGTTGAGGTCAATGGCGTTGAGTGTGCCCCACGGCGGTTTGACGGCAGGATAACCGTTGGTGTCCACCCACCGATTATAGCCGGTGTGCGAGTAGGGTTCGTTGATCAAAACATCGGCGCCGGTGGCTGCGTCGGCGCGATCGGCGGGCGTTTCACCCAGCAAAAATCCGGCGACTGCCTCCTTCTGTTCCGCCGATAGAAACGCCACCGACGGCATCATGCCGCGCCCGGTGTTCAGCAACTGCACGATGTCTGGCTTCTTGAGTTTCCCACCGATCTTCTCCAATGACGGAAACGCGCGGGCTGGATCGCCGGAACGATTCGCCCCGTGACACGCCGCGCAGATCTGGCTGTAGATCTGTGCGCCACTGGAGAGCTGCGGGCCGTCTTTAGATTTGGTTTCCACCATCGTGAGAATCCACGGCATCTCGTTGGCGTTCACGTAGAGGATGCCGCCCGGATCAACCGCCGCGCCGCCCCATTCCGCCCCGCCGTCGAAACCGGGAAAGATGATCGTGCCCTCACGGCTCGGAGGCAGAAATGGCGCATGGGGACGCAGCTTCACAAATTTTTCCAGCACCGCCTTGTGTGATTCCGGCGAGATGTCGGTGATTTCGTCCGCGGAGAAAACCTGTCGCGCAAACGGCGCGGGCTTGGTGGGAACGGGCTGGGTCGGCCACGCGGATTCGCCCTGCAAATCAGACGGCGGCACGATGCGTTCTTCGATGGGAAACAACGGTGCGCCGGTCTCGCGATTAAACACGAAGACGTGACCGGACTTGGTGACTTGCGCGACGGCATCCACAGATTTGCCGTCGTGCTTGACGCGCAGCAGGCTGGGCGGTGCGGGGGGATCGCGATCCCAGAGGTCGTGGTGGACTAATTGATAATGCCAGCGGCGTTGGCCGGTGCCGGCATCCAACGCGAGCAGGCAGTTGGCGAAAAGATTCTGACCCAGCCGATTGCCGCCCCAGAAATCGAACGATGCCGAGCCGGTCGGCACGAACACGATGCCGCGCTTTTCATCCAGCGCCATGCCCGCCCAACAGTTTGCACCACCGATGAATTTCCAGGCGTCAGCCGGCCAGGTGTCGTGACCCAATTCACCGGGCTGCGGGATCGTGTGAAAGATCCATTCCTGTTTTCCAGTGCGGATATTGTAGGCGCGGATATGGCCGGGCGCAGACGGGCCGGGGCCTTCCGCCACGCGCGAACCCATGATGATCAGGTCACGAAAAACAATTCCCGGGGTTGTCGCGATGACGTAGAGCTGGCTGGCGTCGCGACCCAAACCGTCTTTGAGGTTCACGCGACCTTCCGTGCCGAAGGAGGAAATGAGTTTGCCGTCCTGCGCATTGACGGCGCGAAGATGGTTTCCGGCGGTGTAAAGAATCCGCCGATCTTCGCCGTCGGCCCAATAGACCACGCCGCGATTGACCCCCAGCGCCTGATGATCGCCGCCACCCGCTAGCGGATTGAACCGCCAGAGTTCCCTGCCGGTGGCGGCCTCGACCGCGAACAGCACCAACTGCGGTGACGTGCCGTACAGCACCCCGGCCACGATGAGCGGATTGCACTGAATCTGCGAACGGCCGTCGGGTCGCGCCCCACCAGATTGATAAGTCCACGCGACTTGAATTTTTCCGACATTGCGCACGTTGATCTGTTTGAGCGACGAGTAATGACTGCGTTCGTTGTCGCCGAGGTAAGAGGGCCAATCGGTGGAATCAGCTAGGCAGTTAGAGACAGCGATAAGACACGAAAGCCAGACGAGTCGGGCTTGAGGCGAGATAAAAAGGGTTGGGCGCATGTGACGATCGGGTGTTGCGCGCAGCAACCTATCCATTCGGCGTGCGGGCGTCACGAGTGAATTCCACATGGCCGTCGAGCATGAGACGATTGCGGCCGCCGCGATGCGCCGTGCGGCCTTTGAGTTCGGGGGAAACACTCGGGATCGTGTTCGGGAAATAGACGTCCACGGTCAGCTCCACATCGAAAGCGCCGCCGGGATAGCCGGCGGTGGCATTGGTCGCGGCGCGGAGCGAGGTGACGCAATCCGCCTCGGTGCGACTCCAGAACACATCCAGCGGTACGGGATCATCCGGGCGATCGAAGCGCCACATCCAATAGCGAACGGGCGTGGCGTTAGTGTCCGGGCCGGCGAATTGGAATGTTTGTTCGGCGGTGGTGAAGGAGGCGCGTTGCATGGCGGGACAACTCCAGATTTCCGGCGCGCGGATGAGGTTGCTGAGAATCAACGCCGCCCAGCCGGCGCGCGGGTCGCTGGTCGCCGGCCAACTGCTCCATGGTTTGTAGCCGCCGAAGAGGGAGTTTTTCAGCGGGCGCGCATCGGGAAAGCGGCTTTCGTTTTCGTCGAGGTAGATGCGCCAGGCAACGGCTTGTTGCTTGAGTTGGGAAACGCACGAGGTGCGGCGCGCGGCTTGTTTGGCGCGCGACAACGCCGGGAGCAACAGCGCCGCAAGAATGGCGATGATGGCGATGACGACGAGCAACTCAATGAGCGTAAAGGCGACTTGTGGCGCGGCGCAATCCGGTCGGGAATGGGGGCCCCGGGCCTGCATCAGTTGGCGGGTTCGCGCCGGATGATTTTATCCGGCTTGTTTAGCGCCACGGAGAGGAAACCATCCGGACCAGTGGCGCCGGCGCGCCCGCGGCCAATGGTTTTGAAGAGCGCTTCCGGTTTGGCGCCACGTGCGCCGGCGAGGACGAGGCGGCGGAGTTCCTGTTGGGCGCGCGCCGGGCTAACCAAGTTGCCCAGCCATTTCGGAAACGTTTTGTCAAAGTCGAAATCAATCCCGCAGCCGGCGCTGGAAGGGGGCCAGCGCCGGACGGGCTGTTCCAGTCCGGGCAGCGCCAAAGCCAAAGCGAGAGTCGCTGCGAAAGGCGGGGGTTTGATTCTCACGCACCCGCAGCTTAACAAGCCGGGCGGGTGGGCACAATGAGACACCCGCCGTCCCACGCAAACGGCTCACGGTCGCTGCATCTCGAAGACGCCGCGGTCGTATTTGGAATCGTAGGTGGAATGAAAATTCGTTGCCGTGGCGCTGCCATCGTAGCGATACACACCGCCCGCCATCGCGCCCAGATCTTCTTCACCGCGAAAATGCCAGACGTCGTTGCCGGCGTTGACGGTGAGCGGCACGGTGTAGCTGAAGCGCAGAATCTTCATGTACGTGGCCCGGAAGCGGGCGGCGTAGAGATCATTGGTCTGGTGCGTGACGATGCAACGCAATTTGCCGGTGTGCGCGTTGACATCACTCAACCAATGGCCTTCCCAGCGGCCGGTGATGGAATCCGTCGGCGCGGGTTGCTGCCCGGCTTGTTTCCACTCGCGATTGAAACTGGAGCAACCGCATACCAACACCGTCAGCGCGACGGAAAACATCCATCGGCTGGCGCGAGGAAACTGATTTGGGGGGCGCGTTTTCAAGAGTTGTCGCCGTCGAGCAAGCCGCCGAGTCCGCCGAGCACCGAGCCTTCTTCGCGGCGTTTGCCGCCCACCCGGGACGCGGCCACGATGCGATCCGCCATGCGGCTGAGCGGGAGGGATTGCAGCCAGATCTTGCCCGGGCCGCGCAGCGTGGCGAAGAACAGACCTTCACCGCCGAACAACGCCGATTTGACGCCGCCGACGAATTGGATGTCGAAATCCACCGTCGGCTCGAACGCGACGACGCAGCCGGTGTCCACGCGGAGCACTTCGCCGGGCGTGAGCTGGCGTTCGTAGATATTGCCACCGGCATGGAGGAACGCCCAGCCGTCGCCTTGCAGGCGTTGCATGATGAAGCCTTCGCCGCCGAAGAAGCCCGCGCCCATGCGCTTGTTGAACGCAATGCCGACACTCACGCCCTTGGCCGCGCAGAGGAAGGAATCTTTCTGCGCGATGAGTTCGCCGCCGATCTCGGCGAGATGCACGGGAATGATCTTGCCCGGATACGGTGCGCCGAACGCGACGCGTTTCTTGCCGTGGCTGCGATTGTGAAACACGGTCATGAAGAGTGATTCGCCAGTGAGCAGGCGTTTGCCCGCGCCCAGCAATGAGCCGAGGAAACCGCTGTTTTGTTGCGAGCCGTCGCCGAAGATGGTCTGCATCTCGATGGCGTCGTCCATGTACATCATGCCGCCGGCTTCGGCGATGGCGGCTTCGTTGGGGTCGAGTTCCAGTTCGACGAACTGCATCGCGTCGCCGAACACCTTGTAATCAATCTCGTGCATCTGATTCATGGTTTTGCTTTCGGTAAATTGTTTGTGGTCGCAATAATGCAAAGACCCGGCATCGCTGGCAGCTACAAAAACATTCACGTCCTGTAGGCGCCGAGGCGGACAAAGCGGGACGCCAGGGCAATGGTTCACGCCAAGGTCGCCAAGGACGCCAAGCAGAAGAAAATGGAATAGGAGACGTTGCCGTTGTGGCGGGTTCAAGCGAACCAACTTAATCGTTCCCCACCCCTTGGCGTTCTTGGCGTGAGGCCAAAACAGGTTCAGACAATGGTTTGAGCCTCCTCACGTCGGCTGCTACGAAATCGATGTTGGCTCCAGTGGCATCGGGCGGTCGTGATCGAGGAACTCCGCGCAGATGCGGAAGAATTCCTCGCGGGTCTGGCAGCGGCGGATGCGATGTAGGAAATCGCCAGGCACACCTTCACCAAGGTAGTTGAGGAATTTTTTCATGCGCTCGCACTGGGTTTTTTCCGCAGCGTCGAAGCTGGCCTGCGATTCCCAGAGGGCGCGGACGTAGTCCAGAACGTCGCGACCGGTGGGGAAAGTGACGGGTTCGCCGCGCAGTTGCTGGCGGATTTGCGGGAACAGCCACGGACTGCGGATGACGCCGCGTCCGATCATCAGCCCGCGTACCTTGGTTTGTTGAATCAATTCCTGCGCCTGCACGGCGGAGTAAACGTGGCCATTGGCGATGACGGGACAGGTCATCGTTTCGGAAGCGCAGCGGATTAAATCGTAATGCACCGGCAAACGATACATCTGTGTCACGGTGCGCGCGTGGACGGTCAGCGCATCGAGCGAGTGCTTGGTGAAGATGGGCAGCAAGGTGTCGAACTCGCGAATATCGCTGAAACCAACGCGGGTTTTGACCGTAAACTTGATGCTTACCGCGTCGCGCAATGCGCCGAGGATGGCATCAATGCGTTGCGGTTCGCGGAGCAGTCCGCCGCCGGCGCACTTGCGGTAAACGATGGGCGCGGGACAGCCGAGATTCAGGTCAATCGCGGCGACCGGCAGTTTCTCCAGCTCCTTCGCCGTGCGGACGAGCGAGGGGATGTCATTGCCGATCATCTGCGCAATGACGGGCTTGCCCGTGGCGTTTTGCTCGATGGATTGGACGATCCACTTGTCTGGTCGCGAAACGCCATGCACGCGGACGTATTCGGTCCAATAGACATCCGCGCCGCCGTAGCGATGCATGAGGTGCCAGAACGGCGCGTCGGTCACGTCCTGCATCGGCGCGAGGGCGAGGAAAGGCGTCGCGCTTTTCAAGAGCGCATCAAACTGCTCGTGATGGTTCATCGGACAGCGGCAGCATTGGTTTTGGAACGAATCAACCAAAGGCCGGCGAAGGTCAACAGCCCGTTCAGGATCAGGAGTTCAAACCCCAGCTTGTAACCGTGAAACCACGCGGCGGAGTTTTGTTGCAGCACGAAGCAGAGCAATGGAGAGACGCAGCAAACCACCGGTGCGAGCGTGTCGTTGGCCTTGGCCTGGCAGAACAAGCCGAAGGCGAACAGGCCGAGCAACGGCCCATAGGTGTAGCTCGCCAGCGTGAAGATGGCATCAATGATGGCACTGCTGTTGAGCGCCTGGAAGCCGAGGATGACGAGCCAGAGCAGCACCGCGAAACCGACATGGACTTTGTGACGGAGCTTGGTGCGTTCTGCGTCGTTCAAATGCTGCCGATCTTCCATGCCGAGAATGTCCAAACAGAATGACGTCGTGAGCGTGGTCAGCACCGAGTCGGCACTGGAGAAGGTAGCCGCGGTCAGACCAACCACGAAAACCATTGCCGCAAATGCGCCGAGATGATTGAGCGCGAGCGTCGGGAACAGCGCGTCGGTCTTGGCGGGAATCTCGATGCCTTTGGTAGCGGCATAATGGAACAACAGCACGCCGAGTGACACGAAGAACAGGTTCACCAAGACCATCACGCTGGTGAACGCGTAGATGTTCTTCTTGGCCGCGCCGAGCGAGCGGCAGCTCAGGTTTTTCTGCATCATGTTCTGGTCGAGACCGGTCATGGCGATGGCGATGAATGCGCCGGCCAGGAATTGCTTCCAGAAATAATTCGTCGCGCGCCAGTCCCAGAAGAAGGTTTGCGACATGGCGCTGTTCTTCACCGTGGTGATCAAATCGCCAAGGCCCAAGTTGAGTTCACTGGCGATGGCCACGATGGAGAGCACCACGCCGAGCAGGAGGAAGGTGGATTGAAACGTGTCGGTCCAGACGAGCGTCTTGATGCCGCCGCGATAGGTGTAGAGCAGGATCAATGCGATTGTTACGCTGACCGTGAGCCAGAACGGGATTCTCCACTGATTGAAGACGAAAAGTTGAAAGACGTTCGCAGCGAGGAATAGCCGGGCTGCCGCGCCCAGCAGTCGCGACAGGAGAAAGAACCCCGCGCCGATCTTCTGCGAGTTCGGGCCGAAACGCTGGCGCAGGTAGCCGTAGATGGATGTGAGATTCAGCTTGTAATAGAGCGGCAGGAGGATTTCCGCGATGACCACGTAACCCAGCACGTAGCCAAAGACCATTTGCAGGTAGGAGAATTTGTCGGCGGCGACCTTGCCCGGCACGGAGATGAAGGTGACGCCGGAGAGGGAATCGCCGATCAAGCCGAAAGCGACGGCGTACCAAGGCGACGCTTTATTGCCGAGAAAGTAGGCGTTATTGCCGGCATTGCGGCTCGTGTACCAGGCGATGAGCAGCAGGAACGCGAAGTAACCACCAACGCACCCGAGAATCAGCGCCGGAGACATGCGGCGGCGGGATCAGGCTTTGGGCTTATCTTCGAGCGAAGAAATGCCGTTGGCGATGGCGAATTTGGTCAAACCCGCGACGCTGTGAATGTCCAGCTTGCGCATGATGCGTTCGCGATGCGTCTCCGTGGTGCGCACGCCGATGCCGAGCTGCATGGCGATCTCCTTGTTGCTCTTGCCTTCGGCGATCAATGCGAGGACTTCACGCTCGCGTTCGCTGAGTTTGGCCGAGGGTTTGGTCTCGTCGGCGTCAGAGACGTATTGGTTCAATGCGATCTGCGCGACGGGCTTGCTGAAATAAGCTTCCCCGGAATCAACCACTTCGATGGCATGAACCAGTTCATCCGTCGGCGCGTCCTTCAAAATGTAACCGCGGGCCCCGGCCTTGATGAGGCGCAATACTGGATCGCGCGAGGATTGCATGGAAAGGATGAGCACTTTTGTCTGCGGCGATTGTTTGCGGAGGGCTTCGGTGACCGCCTGGCCGTCCATGCCGGGCATGGAAACATCCATCAACACAATGTCCGGCGCTTGCTCCTTTACGAGCTTGATGGCTTCCTCGCCATTGCTGGCTTCGCCGACAATCTTGAGATTTTCCCTGCCGGAGAGGCAGGACAACAACCCTTTACGGACCACCGGATGGTCGTCCACCACAAGAACTTTGATTTTTTTTTTGGCCGTGCTCATGAGCTGATGATGCGTTGGCAACAGAACTGCCCCGACTTGTGTTCCGTAGAATACACGACATCATCGGCGAGGCAAGCCTCCGTTCCCGGTTTGGGCTGAACTGGTGGCGCACCCCCCCTTGGAAATCTTAATCTTAATCCCCGGCAGCCCGAGATTAAGAAAAAGATTAAGATTAAGATTAAGAACTGCGGCGGTGCGCGGCAGTTCCAGTCACACCCGATGTTCCCCGCGACACTTGCGCTTTGACTGAACCCTTCTAAACTCCCGCGCCATGCATGATTTTCGCTATGTTGGAAACAAACTTTTCTGTGAAGGCGTCAGCATCGAATCGCTCGCCAAGAAGTACGGCACGCCGCTGTACGTCTATTCACAGGCCACGTTGACCCGCCGGTTCAGCGAGCTGGATCGGGCCATGGCCCCGGTGGAGCATCTCGTGTGCTTCGCCGTGAAGTCCAATTCCAACCAGTCCGTTCTCCGCACCCTCGCCAATCTCGGCGGCGGCTTCGACATCGTCAGCGGCGGTGAGTTGCAACGCGTCATCGCGGCGGGCGGCGATCCGCGGAGATGCGTGTTCGCGGGCGTCGGCAAGACCGAGGCGGAGATCGAGTTCGCCCTGCGCAAGGGCGTTTACTCGTTCAACGTCGAGAGCGAACCGGAATTGCACCGCATCAACAAGGTTGCGGCGCGCTTGAAGAAAGTTGCGCCCGTGGCCGTGCGGTTGAATCCGAACGTGGACGCCAAGACCCACGCCAAGATCACCACCGGTACCTACGAGAACAAGTTCGGCATCGCCTTCGAGGAGATCGCCGGCGTGTATGCGCGCGCGGCAAAGCTGAAGAATCTGCGCCTGCGCGGCCTGCAGATGCACATCGGCTCGCAACTCACGGACGTGACGCCGTTCGAGCAGGCGGTGACGAAAGTTGTGCCGCTCGTGGAACAACTCAAGGCGCAGCACGGCATCGAGTTCTTCAGCATCGGCGGCGGCGTGGGCATCGTTTACGAACCCGCGCTGGCCAGCGGCAATCCGGCCTGGTGGAGCAACGAGGGCAAAGACATCCTCACGCCGCAGAAATACGCGGCGAAGTTATTGCCGCTGTTGCAGCCGCTGGGTCTGAAGATTCTCATGGAGCCGGGCCGTTACATTTCCGGCAACTCCGGCATTCTCGTGACGCGCGTCGAATACGTGAAGCGCACGGGCAAAAAGAATTTCGTCATCGTGGATGGCGCGATGAACGACCTGATCCGCCCGGCGTTTTACGACGCGTACCACGAAATCATCCCGCTCACGAAGAAGGGCGGGGCGAAGGTTTCTTCCGACGTGGTCGGCCCGGTGTGCGAATCCGGCGATTACTTCTGCAAGGACCGGCTGCTGCCGAAGGTCGGCGAAGGCGATCATCTCGCGCTGTTGAGCGCGGGGGCGTATGGCTTCGTGATGGCGTCGAACTACAACACGCGTTCGCTGGCGGCGGAGGTGTTGGTCAGCGGCAAGAAAGCGGCGGTCGTCCGCGCGCGGCAACCCATCCCGGAAATCTGGGCGGGCGAAAGCGTCGCGCCGTGGTTGAAGTAAAGGCTGCGATTGGGACGGTCTTTCAGGAAAAGACGTTGCGTGGGTGCGGCTACGGCAGCGCCAGCCGGTTGGTGGCAAAGCCAGCACCGGCGAAAATGTTTGGCAGGCGACTGCTCAGGACTTGTTGCACCGAGCCATCCGCCAGTCCGAGGTTGCCGGCTCCGATGCTGCCGCCCGATTTGTGCCGGCCTTTGGCCCAACTGATCGGAGTATTCGTCGCCAGTGATAGCAATCCCGGGCGTGGTTTGGCGTTGTTCACCAACAAATGATCGTCGCCTGACAACAAGCCGTTGGGCTGGGTTTCATCGGCATCCAGACCGACGAAGTAACTCAAGCTGTTGGTGGCGGTGAAGGGAATCACTGTGGCGGGGTTTCCGATCACTGGCGTGGAGGAAAACGTATTTGCCGCGCGGCGCTGGGGATTGGTTTCCTCCGGGCAAAACAAAACCTTGGGTGTGGATAGCTCGTTGGACATGACCAGAACTACATGGTAGGCCGAGCCTTGTTCGGCCCATTCCATCGCGCCGCCATTCGTCACGGATGTTTGTTGGGGATATTTGTCGTTGTTGTCTCCCGCCCAGATTCGGAAACCGAGGCCAGTTTGCTTCAAGTTGTTCACGCAATTAATTCTGGAACTGCGAGCTTGGGAGCGCATCAGTCCCGGCAGAATGACCAAGACAATCCCTGCCAGCGCCAACAAGATCAGCAACAAATCCAATTGTGAAAACCCTTTGTGCTTGGCGGGTGGTTTCACGGCTTGGGCAAAATCATGGCATGGCTAGCCGGTTGGTTTCAACGCCCGATGTTTCCCAGTGGCGTCGAAGGTTGCTGGTGGAGAGTTGTTGCACCGAACCATCGGCCAAGGCGACGTTGCCCTGCTTTTCATGCCGCGCTTCGCTCCAAGCAATCAAGCTGTTGGTCGTCAGCGGCAGAACGCCGGACGTGGCGGGCGATCCACTCAACCGATCATGCGGCTGGCCACCGATGAGCAAATTATCGTCGCCGGACAGAAACATGCTCGGGTTGGTATCCACCGCATCCAAGCCAACGAAGTAGCTGACGTTGGTGTTGCCTAAGAACGGTGTGCCGCTGGAAGTATTGCCAGGTTGAGTGGAGGCGAAAACGGTGGCCTGCCGGCGGATTTTGTCGGTTAGGCAGAATAGGATTTTTGGAGTGCTGAGTTCGTTGGACATAACTTGGAAGACCGCCGCGACGTTGCCGCTCATGGCAAGTTCCATCACGCCTCCGTTGGTGACGGAAACCTGCGTTGGAAACTTGTCATTGTTATCGCCTGCCCAGATTCGGTAAGCCATGCCGACTTGTTTTAGATTGCTGACACAGCTAATGCGGCGAGCTTTCGCTTTGTCGCTTGGGCGTGGTATGCCCAACATGGCTGCGAAGATTGCAATGATGGCAATCACTACCAATAACTCAATCAGAGTAAAACCACGTCGTTTTTCAGGTTGTTTTGTTTTCATATTCCTTCACTGCTGCTGGTGATTGTCCCCGGCGCTTCTGCCACTCGCGCCAGATGGCATAAGCCAATAACAACAACAGAAGCAGTAGCAGTAGCCAGAAACTACCGGTGATGAATTTTTTCAACCCCTGGATGCCAGCGAGGTCGAGGCTTGAGGCCGGATCTTCTTGTTCCGCATCGTGAATATTGGTGCGGGTCGTGGCCGCAAGCGTGACCGGAGGCGGATTGCTTTTCACTACTAAATCGGTGCTGGCGAGCGCAGCAGTGGGAAACGATAGTTGGCCGAATGGCGAAGGAACGAAAATCCGATTGTTTTGCTTGCTGCCGGAGTGGCTTGCTCCGCCAGTCGGCGTTCCGGCTAAGGATTGCGCGGGCGTTTCCGGTGCGGGCGATTGCGGCGGAGCGTAATCCGGCGGACCGGGTTGCGCCGCAGGTTTGGGCAATTGCACTTCACCATCCGCCAGCGCGCCGCTGACGTTTCCCGCGAGCGAGGTGTTATTGTGTTTCTCGATGTGCCCATCAGCGAACAGCAGATTGCCTTTGAACTCATGCAATTCCTTAGTCCAGCGGAAGGAGGGGAGCGCCGCCGCAGCCGGGGACGACGCAAGGATGTTCGTGAGATTACGATCCCCGGCCAACACGCTCATCGCATGACCGTAGCGCGCGTTGGCCACCACGAAGTAACTCACGTTTTCGCTTTGCAACCCGGCAAAGCGCGCCGCCTCGCTTCTTCCATCCGCTGGACAAATCAGAATCCGGGGCGTGACCAGTTCATTGGACAACGCCTGGAAATGCCGGAACGCCGGCGCGAGCAGGATCGCTCCCGAGTCGTCGCCGGGGAGCAACGTGCCGTCCTCTTCGGGGGCGACCTGCATGGGAAATTTGCTGTTGTGATCGTGGGCGAAGGAGTGAAAGCCCAGGCCGAGCTGCTGGAGGTTGTTCACGCACGAGGCGCGTTTGGCCTGATGTTTGGCTC
Organism: uncultured Bifidobacterium sp.; assembly: GCA_964594985.1. Lineage (GTDB taxonomy): Bacteria > Verrucomicrobiota > Verrucomicrobiia > Limisphaerales > JADLHS01 > JADLHS01. The sequence continues at coordinate 8,194 of CAZQNQ010000011.1, read as the reverse complement.
GGGCAAGGCTGGGCAGGAGCAGCGCGGCTAGAATGCCGATGATCCCGATGACCACCAACAACTCGATCAACGTGAAGCCGCCGTCTGAGTGCTGCTGTCGTGAGCCGTTCATGCGATGTTTCTCCTTTAGCACTGGCGATGCCATGCGCGTTTGAGCACAAACTCAGCGGGCGGGCTGTGGACTTTGCGCGAGCCTCACGCGAATCGGAGTGAAGTTCGCGCAAATGCGCCCCGGATCATAAACAACCGATAAACGCAAAGGCGCGGAGAACGCAGAGGAACGCGGAGTTCTCGCCTCGCTTTGCGATTCTCTGCGTTCTCCGTGTCTCTGCGTTTGTCCCGCCGGATAAAACCTTGAACTCGAAACCTTGAACCTTGAACCTGCGGCGCGTGAAATTCGCCATCTGCAACGAGATTTATCAAGGCTGGAAACTGGAGGACGTCTTCGCTCACGCCGCCAAGCTGGGCTACTCAGGCGTTGAGATCGCGCCGTTCACGCTGGCGAATTCCGTCAACGAAATCTCCGCAGTCGAACGCCAGCGCCTCCGCGACCTCGCCGCGCGGCATCAGATTGAAATCGTCGGGCTGCATTGGTTGCTCGTGAAGCCGGAGGGGTTGTATCTGAATCACACCAACAGCGTCATCCGCGCGAAGACAGCCAATTACTTCGTGGACCTCGTGGATTGTTGCGCGGATTTCGGCGGGAAGATCATGGTCGTCGGCTCGCCCAAGCAGCGGAATCTGTTGCCTGGTGTCTCCGGCGACCAAGCATGGGAATGGACGGCGACGACCTTGCGCGATGCGGTGAAGCGCGCGGAAGAGCGCGGTGTGACCATCTGTTTCGAGCCACTCTCGACGGCGGAAACCAACTTTATCAACACGGCCGCGGCAGCGATCGAGTTTGTGAAGCCGTTCAAGTCTTCCGCGATCAAAATCATCCTCGATGTGAAGGCGATGTGTTCCGAGTCAAAGCCCATCCCGCAAATCATCCGCGAAAGCTGGCCGCACTTCGCGCACTTCCACGCGAACGACAAGAACCTCAAAGGCCCGGGCTTTGGCGACGTGGACTTCAAACCCATCGCTGCCGCATTGAAGGAAGTTGGCTACCAAGGCTACGTTTCCGTGGAGGTGTTCAAGTTCGAGGAAGGGCCGGAAGTCATCGCCGGCCAGAGCATTGAGTATATGAAGGCGGCGTTTGGCTCGTGACCCGGAGCGCGGCTGTGCGCGAAGCGTCAGCCGCAGCAACGTTCGCAATGCTGCGGCTGGTCTGCGCACAGCCGCGCTCCGCAGGTTAGGAGTTTGCCCCATTAATCGCCCGCTTGTCGGCGCGGCGAGTTCTCGTTAGTCTTTTGAACCTATGGGACGTCAATGGTTACATGCCAAGCGTTTGGTCGCCGGTCTGAAGAAGGGCCGCTCGACCGGCAAACTCGTTCGGGAAATCTCGGTCGCCGCCAAGATGGGTGGAGCTGATCCGGCCATGAACGCACGCCTCTTTACCGCCGTGGAAAAGGCCAAGAAGGAAAGCGTGACGAAGGACGCCATCCAACGCGCCATCAACAAAGGCGCGGGCATCGGCGACGAAAAGCTCGTCATGGAACACGTGGTGTTCGAGGGTAAAGCGCCGCACAACGTCCCGCTCATCGTCGAGGTTTACACCGACAACGTGAACCGCACCGCGCCCGAGATTCGCGTCCTGTTCAAGAAGGGTCAACTCGCCACTGCCGGCGCCAACAAGTTCCTCTTCGACCACGTCGGTCTGGTCGAAGCGCATCATCCTGATGCGAACATTGACCGCGAAGCCGCCGCCATCGAAGCGGGCGCGAACGATTTTGAGCCGCTCACCCACCAGCAGAACGACGACGTTCCCGCGGAAGCGACCGGCGCCCGGTTCGTCTGCGAGCGCACCGCCGTTCACGAAGTCGCCAAATGGCTCACCGCCAACGGTTGGACCGTGGTGACCAGCGAACTCGGCTATGTGCCGAAACAGTTTCCCGAGCTCACCGACGAGCAAAAGGCTGAAGCCGGCGAGTTCCTGCAAGCGTTGGACGATCATGACGACGTCCATCGCGTCTGGGCGGCGATCAAGTAAGCCTTGGTGTTGGGGGCGGCTTGGGTGGGGAAAGTTTATCGAAAAACATCGTAACGCTTCGGCAACTTTGTTGTCGAAGCAGTGTTAAACCGGGAAATCCAAACTATGACCGCCACGTCTCCTGTCGCTGTCGCACCTGAAGTTTCACACCAAATGATCCGTGCCGTCCGCGAGCGCGTCGCCGCGGTCGTCGTCGGCCAGGACACGGTCGTGGAACGCCTGCTGATCGCGTTGCTGACCGGCGGCCATCTGTTGCTCCAAGGCATGCCTGGCCTCGCCAAAACCCTGCTCGTCAATTCCATCGCCAAGGCCATTGATCTCAAGTTCGCCCGCGTCCAGTTCACCATTGATCTGCTGCCGTCGGACATCGTCGGTTCGGAAATCCTCGATCAACGCTCGGGTGAGTTCCGCATCCATCGTGGCCCCATCTTCACGAACCTCCTACTGGCCGACGAAATCAATCGTGCCGCGCCAAAAGTGCAGAGCGCGTTGCTCGAAGCCATGCAGGAACGCCGCGTGACCATCGGCAACACCACGTTCCCGCTGCCCGCGCCGTTCGTGGTCGTCGCCACGCAAAATCCCATCGAGCAGAGCGGCACGTTTGAACTGCCCGAAGCGCAACTTGATCGCTTCATGCTCTGCCATCGCCTCGAATACCCGGATGCGAAGGAGGAGGACGAAATCCTCCGGCGTCAGCTCGAACTCGGGTTGCGTCGTGATGACAAAGGCGCGGTGCCGCAAAGCGCGTTTGACCAATTAAACCAAGGTCCGGTGGCAAGCATTGAGGAACTCGTTGCCGCGATGGAAGCGGTGCAAAAAGTTTTCGTCAGCGAAGTCTTCCGCAAGCATTGCGTGGAACTCGTCCGCCGCACGCGGCGGCACAAGTGCATTGATGTCGGCGGCAGTCCACGTGCGGGCATCGCGCTGACGCTGGCCGCGCGGGCGCGGGCGTTTTTGCATGGACGCGACTATGCCGTGCCGGAGGATTTGTATGCATTGGCCGAGGACGTTTTGTTGCATCGCACCCGGTTGACGTATGAAGCGCTGGCGGGCGGCGTGAAGGGTGCAACCGTGTTGCGCGAAATCATGGCGGAAGTGGGTTAAGCAAAGTTTTGAACGCGGGGTTGTACGGCCCGCGTTGGTTTGGTTCTTAATCTTAATCATCATCTTAATCTTAATCCGGCTCGCCGGGCTGAGATTAAGATTAAGAAAAAGATTATGATTAAGAGGGAAACAAGTTGGCGTGGTGGAATTGAATTCACATGCAAGCCGTGCTTGAAGTCTCCGAGCATCTCGATGAGCGCCAGTTCGCGCTCGAGATCAAACGTCTGGCCGACAGCCTCAGCTTCGGCACGGATGCCTCGCCTTTTCTAGGCTCGGGCATCGAGTATGTCCAATCGCGTCTCTATCAACCCGGCGATCCCATCAAGTCCATTGACTGGCGGGTGACGGCGCGCACCGGCAAGGTGCATCTCAAGGAATACGAAGCCCCCAAGCGCATGTCCATTTACCTCGTCGTGGACACGTCAGCTTCGATGTGTGTGAGTTCACAGCCCGTGAGCAAATACGCCTGGGCTGTGAAACTTGCCGGTGCGTTGGCGCTGGCATCGCTCGCGCGCATGAGCCCGGTCGGCTTCATCGGTGGCGGCGACCGCGAACTCGACGCGCATCCCACGCTCTCTCGCTCGCGGATTTTTCTCTGGCTGCATCGGTTGCGCAGTTATCGCTTCGATGAACGGACGAACGTCGGCGTCCGACTAGAACGCCTCGCCAGCGTGCTGGAAAGCCGCACCGCCATCATCGTCTTGAGCGACTTTCACGATCCGCAGGCGATCCCCGCGTTGAAGTTGCTCCGGCAGGAACACGATTGCGTGGCGTTGCAACTGGTGGACCCGGCGGAACACGGTCGGTTGGGTGGCGGCATCTTTCGCGCGGAGGAAGCGGAGTCGGGCCATGCCTTCGTCGCCACCAGCCGCAGTCGTTGGTTTGAGGGCGACGCGCTGGCGCAGGAGTTCAAGCACAGCGGTATTGATCATCTCACACTGCCGATTGATCAACCGTTCCTACCAAAGCTACGTGGTTATCTGCGGCGCCGCGGCAGTTTCGGGAAAGGAGCGAGGTGAAAGTTCAAGTGTGCAAAGACCGCCCTCACCCCGGCCCTCTCCCCCGGGAGAGGGGGAACATTTTGGCGTCCCCGATTTTTCGCTTGGTTTCGTGGCAAATCCCGCCGCAATCGTATCGTCGGAGCGCGGAAACAATTTCCCCCTCTCCCGGGGGAGAGGGCCGGGGTGAGGGCCGGGGTGAGGGCCGGGGTGAGGGCCGGGGTGAGGGCGAGCGTCAATCCATCTGGTCGTTGCGAGCCCCAGTCGTTGCAAGTCTGCTGGTTTTAATCTTGCTGCTGCTCTGCCTAAACTCTCCCGCCTTTGCCCAAACCAATCTCATCGTCATCAACCAAAGCACGAATGTACCCACCGTCGGCATGGAGGGCGAACTAGATGTTGCGTTGCCGCTTGCTGGCTTGATCTCCAAGCCGGGCGATCACCGCGCGCCGTTGGTGTTGCGGATCGCGGCGACACAGCCATACGGCACACTCACGCGTTACGAGCTTCGCTACACCGGACGCGTCCCCGGCCAGCATGACCTGCGAAATTATTTGTTCACGGCGGAAGGATTGCCCGCCACCAACCTGCCTGCGCTCCAGGTCAAAATCACCGGCTTGCTGCCCAACCCGCACAGTGGCTGGCTCGAAGAGCAGGCGCACAGTGCGCCTTCGCTGTTCCGCAGCTACCGCGCGATGCTGGTCGGCGGCGCGGTGCTTTGGGTGGCGGCGTTTTTCATCATCCGCCGGCTGGATCGAAAACCGAAAGTGTTGGCGGCTCCCATCGCAACCGTACGTCCGCCGTCGTTCGCGGAAAAAATCCGGCCGCTGGTCGAGCGCGCCGCCAGCGGACAACTCACCGCCGAAGAAAAAGCCACACTGGAACGGATGCTCATCACGCACTGGCAGCAACGCTTGAATCTGATCGGTGCGAGCACAAACGATTTAATCCACCAACTGCGCCAGCACCCGGAAGCGGGCGTGCTGTTGCGCGCGCTGGAAGACTGGCTGCATCGCCCGCCGGGCAGCGCGGCGGTGCGGGTGGAGGAATTTCTCGCGCCGTATCGCAATCTGCCGGAACCGCAACCACTGGAGGTGCGATCATGAAGCCCCGGAGAAATATCCGCCTTAATAGCGGCGCTGAAGCCACCGCCGCTTTGGCATGGCGACCCGGTGGGTTGCTTGGCGATGTGTGACGCCACTTTTTTACCGCATGATTTTCGCCCGACCATTCCTGCTCTTGCTGCTGATCCTGCCCGTGCTGTTGCTCTGGTGGGAATGGCGGCGGCGCGGCACGCCGGTCGTATTGCCGCTGGATCATTCGCAGGCGCACCCGAAGCGCTGGCTCGAACGGATTGTCAAAAGTTTCAATCTCCTGCCCGCGTTGTTGCTCGCGGTCGGGATCTGCATTCTCGCCGGGCCGCAGCGCACCGCGACGCCCAAGGACGAACGTGTGCTCACCAACATCGAAGTCGTGCTCGACGTGTCCGGCAGCATGATGGCGACGTTTGGTGACGGCACCCGCGCGGATGCCGCGATGAAGGCCATCGTGGATTTCACCACCTTTCGCAAAGGCGACGCGTTCGGGCTCACCATCTTCGGCACGGAATATGTGCATTGGACGCCGTTGACCAAGGACCTTTCCGCCATCCGGTTGGCCGCGCCGTTCCTGCGCCCGGAAAAAATGCCGCCGCACATGGGCGGCACGCGCATCGGTCACGCGCTCCGGGCGGTGGGCAAGAAACTGCGCACCCGCGAGGACGGCGACCGCATGGTGGTGCTGATTTCCGACGGCCAAAGCTTCGATCTTTATGGTGGGGAAGCGCAAAAAATCGGCGAGGAATTTCAGGCGGACAACATCGTCGTGTTTTACATCCACGTCGCCGAAGGGCAGCCGCAGGAGGAAACCTTCTCGCTCGCCAGTCTGACCGGTGGCCAGGCGTTCGCGGCGGATGATCCCGCCGCGCTCAACGAGGTGTTCCAACGGATTGACACGATGAAGCCGGTAAAGCTGAAACCGGCCGCGCCGGATCAGGCGGATTGGTTCTGGCCGTTTGCCGTGACGGGCCTGAGCCTGACCACGCTGCAAGTCGTCGGCAGCCTGCGTTTCCGTTTTACGCCGTGGTGAAATTCAAATGAACAGTGCGCTGCAAATAACTCTCGCCGCCCTCGCGCTTACCGCGTTGGCCGAGTGGTTGCATGTCCGGCGTTGCCGGCGTGTGGCGCGACTGGCCTTCGGCCCGGGCGGCACGCCGCGTTCGTGGACGAAAGCCGCGCCGTGGTTGCGCGGCGCGGCGGTGGGCGCGTTGACGTGGGGTTTTGTGACCTTGCTGCAGATCGGACCGCAATCCGTCCGCCGTGAGGAGTTCGTGCCTGAAGGTGGCTTCCGCCATTTGATCATCGCGTTGGATGCGTCGCCCAGCATGTTTCTCAGCGATGCGGGGGTGGCCGGTAAACAAACCCGCGCCGCCCGGGCGAGCGAGGTCTTGCAATCGCTGCTTGGACGCATCGCGCTCGATCAAGTGCGCATCAGCATCGTGGCGTTTTACACTGGGGCGAAACCCGTGGTCGTGGACACGTCGGACATGGAAGTGGTGCGGAACTGCCTGAACGATCTGCCGCTCGGCGTGGCGTTCAACGTCGGCAAGACCGAGTTGCTCGAAGGCGTGCGTGCGTCGGTCGAATTGGCCAAAGATTGGCAGCCCGGCAGCGCGACGCTGGTCATCGTCAGCGATGGCGACACGATTCCCGACAGCGGGATGCCGGAGTTGCCGCGTGCCATCCAGCGCTCGCTCGTTGTCGGGGTCGGCGATGCGTTGGCGGGCAAATACATTGATGGTCACCAATCCCGGCAGGACGCCGCCACGCTCCGGCAACTGGCCGCCCGCCTGCGCGGTGATTACTTTGACGCGAACCAGAAACATCTGCCGAGCACGGCGCTGGCGGGTTTGTCCAAGTCGTTGCCGTTGCGCGACACGCGCGAACGCGGCCTGCGCGAGGCGGCGTTGATCTGCATCGGGTTCGGGAGCGTGGTGCTGGCTTTCCTCCCCGTGGCACTTGCCTTTGCCGGGAGCGCGTGGCAGGCTGGCCTTCGTTCCCGAAGCGCGCCGTTCGCGCCCGCGCTCCAGGCTGATTCACCTGTAACTGCCGTCAAAACTCAACCGGAGAAAATGACCTATGCGTAAAAAAATCCTGTTCGTCCTGTGGCTGCTCGTGCCGGTGGCCGTGCTCGCCTATCACTTCGGTCCGGGCCAGGCCCGGCTCAATACCGAACGCGCCGCCAAAGCCATCGCCCAAGCCCGCGTTTTCGAGGCGACGGAACAATGGCCTGCCGCCGTGCAAGCCTGGGCCGACGCGCTGGCCGCCACGCCGGCTGATAACAAGCAGGCGCGCTGGCAACTCCAACTCGCGCACGCCAACGCCCGCATCTACACCGGTGAATTGCCGGAGGCGATGGAGGCCATGGAGACGTTGTTGACCGAGACGCAGACCGCGAAGGCGCACGCAGCGCTCCAGCGCGAAGTGCGGAGTTCGCTCGGCAGCGCGCGATATTACGCGGCGTGGCTGATGCGGCTGGAAGGGGCGGCGACCGACGAATGGCTCGTGCAGGCGGAGAGCGCGCGACAACATTTCCGCTTGCTCGCCGAGGAAACCAAAGGCACGCCGCAGGCGGCGGACTTTGAGAAGAATCTCGAAGCGACAGTCAGATTAGAGCAGATGGATTTGTCCGAGTTGCAGAGCCTGCCATTGCCGAAGAAATGTTCCGGCTGCAAGAACGTGTGTCAGAAATGTCGCGGCCAGTGCAAGAGCAAGAGCGAAAGCAAGGCGGAGAAAGAACCGAAGGACGCGCGCGGCGCGAGTTTCAATGAAGTGCCGAAGGGCGGGTCGTAGAACCTCTTAATCGTGATCTTATTCTCTTCGACCAGCGGATCAGATTACGATTAAGAGCCTGTAACAAAATGAACTTTTTGCTTTGGCTGGTAGGGCGCGTCAGTCCCTGCGCGCCG
>CAZQNQ010000010.1:0-151790 GCA_964594985.1 uncultured Bifidobacterium sp. | reverse complement strand
GCGCTGCTGGGTGATGTGTCTCTTGACGCCACTTTTCATATCAGCGCCTGGTTAGGCCACGTCGTCATTCTCTCAATCTTCTTTCTGCTCTGCGCCATATCAAAAGCAAACATACAACACCCAAGATGCCGCCAATAATCAATCCTGCGGGAGCGGTGATGAATATAAAAATCCATCCCACTGCGACAAGTCCTCCGCCAGCGCCAGCGCCGTTTGGATACTCAATCTTGTCATACAACACGCAGCCGTAAAAGACGCCAACTGTTCCAATCAAAAGACCAATGGCAGCACCCGCGAGACCAGCTAGAAATAGCCATAGTGTTCTCATGCTCTCGTGGCCTAACGATCAAGCTCAGCGACCGCCGCCGGAAACGCCCGGTCGGCTGCAACAGTCGCGAGCAAATTATCCGAACCGTCCGCCTGCCCTGCGGGGCGGCGGTTCGCTGCAGCGCCCTTGTTAGGCATCATTGTTTCTCCAGCATGTCAGGATTCACATCCCAGTTTGTGGAGGAAGACCATCCGGGCCAGATAAACTTATTTTTTCCCAGCATATCGGCGTCAACATGTACTGTTTTCTGCGCGTTCGTTCCAACCTCAATTGTCGCTGTCACCCACAGAAGGCCCGCGATGCCGTTGTCTTTCATCAATCTTTCAATTCGCAATTTAGTGCCCTTGGGCAGCGTAGCAATTATCGAACTGTCATGTACAGGCCGGTATTTGGGATGTGTCGGCTCAAAATTCTCGGGCGTGAGGAGGGCAAGGTCGCGCCTGCCTGTGTATAGCTTTACCTCTGCGAGTGCCAACTCAACCTTCGTCTTCCAAACGGTACCGGTGAATAATGAAAAGTTGTATTCGGGGGATGTGGTGGCATCCGTGTCAGGGCGTTGCTTAGAGAGTTCGTTTAAGGCTGCTGTTGTCTCCGGGGACGGCCCGCAACCTAAAACAAATACCACCGCCAACGGAAACATCCGAAGAATGATAGCCTGCGGAAATTTTGAGAGATGCTCTCGCATGATGCCTAACGACCCAAGCTCAGCGACCCGGCCCACGGGACGCCACGATTGCAACAGTGATGCGATGGCCGGGTTCGCTGCAGCGCATGGTTAGGCCGCGTCGTCATGGCTGCTCATACTCCATCATCGAAAGCCTCTCTGGAAGCTCCGACTCTGCGGGCAACTGAACCTCTCCGAACGGTGTCCGAAGTGGTCGCGCCAAATCCAAGTAGTGAAAGAAGAACGCCACGCGCATATCTCCCTGCCAAAGCTCGGGCCGCTTCGATGCCTCGTAATCGTCGGCGAGAATCTCATCGCCCGATGCGCTGAGAATCTGCTCCATGTAAGGGCACTGCCAGTTGTCGGGCGGCTGACCTAGGGTCTCCTGCGTGATGTCGCCAATCTTGAAGATGCCCTGCGCCCCGTGAACAGAAAGCTCGACGAGGTGAACCGGCTCTTCGTTTTCGATTGGGTAAACTCCGATGACTTTGATTTGTGGCATAAGCGTGAGAAGCGGCCTAACGACCCAAGCTCAGCGACCCGGCCCACGAAGGCGTTCGATTGCAACCTGGACGCGATGGCCGGGTTCGCTGCAGCGCATGGTTAGGCCACGTCATCGTCATACACTAATGAATCTCAACCTCCCAAGACTCAAACGGTGGCTCGACCTGCCGACCGGCAACATACTGGAGGATATACTGTGCTGCTCTCTTCTCTGCGTGCTTGGCGTTCGTGACCTGACCACTCTCATCAATCTCGATGACGTTCGCGAAGATGGCGTAAACCTGCTCAAGCGCACTCGGCTCGCGAAGGATGCAGGAATAGTCAACGCCCTCAAGCAACGGATGCCCGACGCTACCGTTCGCAATCCAGTATGAGAACTGTCTCAGTGCGCCGCTGAATGAATGACTCAGATGTGGCATGGCGTGCGAAGTGGCCTAACGACCCAAGCTCAGCGACCCGGCCCGCAGGACGCCACGATTGCAACCGCGACGCTCACGCCGGGTTCGCTGCAGCGCATGGTTAGGTGTCATGGTCTTCATCTCTCCAACATCTCTTTCCAACTGCTGTTCGTCTTCAAGAGAGCGTCGCCAACCTGGTGACTGAAATCACTCTGCCAAATGTGAACGCTACTGCCAACTCGGTAAACCACCAGTCCAAGGTGATACTCAAACTTCGTATCGCCGGCCTGAAAGACTCCCATCGGTGCAGACAACTGCAAAAGCTTCGGGTCAAAGTCAGACTCTGGCTGCGAAACCGTCTGAACAAAGCTCGCCCTAGAACTCGGACCGAGAACGAGTCCCTCGCGAACCATCGGATTGCGATTGGTGAATGTAATCTGGGTCTGGTCGGCAAACTCGAAGTGTGGTGCTCGACTGCAGCCTGCAAATGTCAAAACCGCCAGAGTCAGGATGAATGGAAGTGGCGAGCGCATGGCGAAGACACCTAACGATCAAGCTCAGCGACCGCCGCCGGAAACGCCCGGTCGGTTGCAACAATCGCGGCCAAATTACCTGAACCGTCCGACTGCCCAGCGGGGCGGCGGTTCGCTGCAGCGCTCTGGTTAGGCGGCGTCATAGATTACTGACTGACATCTCACACACTGGCCTGACTCTGAAAGAAAACCTCTGTGTCCGCAATTGCGGCAGACCAAGCCGTGGCGTTCGTGAAGCCGCCGAGAAACGAACAACACTGGCAGAAGGAAAATAAAAATGGAAACGGCTAGAAACAACGCAGCGACTGTCATGTGGTCGTGAAACCAAAACCTCAGAACTGCACTGATGCCAAACATCGTGGCGAGCCACAACACGGCCCACAGACTCACCAACCAGCGAGTCTTCCGCTTCAAGCTCTGCTTCGCGATGATAAACTCGGACTGTGTCATACGCGCTCGAAGACGCCTAACGACCAAGCTCAGCGACCGCCGCCGGAAACGCCCGGTCGGCTGCAACAGTCGCTGACAAATTATCTGAACCGCCCAACTGCCCAGCGGGGCGGCGGTTCGCTGCAGCGCCCTGTTAGGCGTTTCATCGTGCCCCAAGAACTGCATCAAAATACTTCCTGACCTTTCGATCTGATGAAAATATCGAAACACCCATTAGCACGGTGGCGAATGTCACGAATACGCAACCAACAAAAAACAAGAGGGCCTCCGGATACTCTCTGCCATGAAACTCATCCCAAAGCTCCCGGACCATCTTCGAGCCAAGAAAACCTGCAAGAAATGCAACACCCACCAACACCGCGCGCCGCCCTCCTTCGCGATGGCCCAATAAAAAATGCCCAACTAAGTAAAGCAAGCCGCCAGCGGCAACCAAGGCAGCGCAAATCGCAATCTCTATTAGTGATGTTGGAATCATCGCGTGCTAACGCCTAACGACTCAAGCTCAGCGACTCCGCGCCCGCGGGCCGTGGCGCGGGCCAGACGTTATCGAACAATCCCAGCGCACGACGCGGAGTTCGCTGCAGCGCATGGTTAGGCGGCATCATGGCGTAACTGAATCTGCTCCATCGAATGGAGTGACACTGCCATCGCGAGCAATCCAGAGAACAACGTCCTCAGTGGTAATCGCCAGAACACCGCCGTCACCAAACGATGGAGACTTCGCGGCCAACGAGCAACGATGCTGCGCGCCATTGAACGTGACCGTGTCAGTGAAGGCGTAGATGTCAGCCAAATGTGGAATATCATTTGTGAAGGTGCCTTGCTTCTTGATGTCGGCAGAAAACTGATGGAGTCGCTGCATAATAATGATGATCTTCGCGCCTCCCGCCATGCCGCGCAGCCAGCGCTTTAGAAAAAACCATCCAACGGCTAATAAAAGCACCAAGGCCGTTACTATGACGATAAGCATTTTCATAGGCAAAGCCGCCTAACGACCCAAGCTCAGCGACCCGGCGCACGGGACGCGTGAATTGCAAACCCTGGCGTCATGCCGGGTTCGCTGCAGCGCATGGTTAGGCGACATCATGGTTTCTTTCTACCTAACCTATGCCACCACATCAAATAACTCTTGTAAGGCTTGCTCTGTGCAGAAAGCCAATTGCAAGGTCGGTAGGCAACCCAAGCAATATCTGTCCACGTGTTACTATACCGCTGGAAAAAGACCGCCGGCCCAGCGCTCAGAACATAAAGAACGACGCATCCAATAATCCACCAAGCCCACCTTGTGGCAGAACCGGTCTCACCATGTTTAGATTCGGACATTGCACGCGTGCGAAGTCGCCTAACAGTATGATTGAGCGACAAAAGTGTCGCATATCACTTTCATGATTTGGACGGTAATTGTGGGTTTTATCCTTGTCCAGCAGGGAGTTTGTGAAATTCTGGGGTGAAATAACAAACCGGGAAAAACGACAATGCAAGCGCAAGGTCCGGTGGGGCGTTTCTTACCAAATCCAAAGCTCAAACTCCGCGCGCAACTGACGGAGGTGTGTCGCTATCGGCACATGTCGCATCGGTCGGAAAAGGCGTATTGGCACTGGATCGAGGATTTTCTGCGGTTTCATCGGGGGAAGATTCAAGTTTCAAGTGATCAAGTTTCAAGCGGGGAGGAGGCCGGCCCGCTGGGGGTGGGGGGGAAACTTTCAACGTCCAACGCTCAACTTCTAACGTCCAAGGCGGGGGATGGGAAGGCGCCGCCGCCGCATCGCCCTACCGGGGGAGAGTGGCGGCATCCGCAGGAGTTGGGGGCGGTGGCGGTGCAAGAGTATCTTTCGTATCTGGCAGTGAAGCGGAATGTCGCGGCGGCGACGCAGCGGCAGGCGTTGAATGCCATCGTGTTTCTCTATCGGGACGTATTGAACCTGGAGTTGGGACAGATTGGGGAGCTTGAGAAGCCGCAGCGCCCGACGAAGGTGCCAACGGTTTTGACGAAGGAAGAGGTGCGGCGGGTGCTGGCTTTGGTGGGAGTGGAGCAGCAACTGGTGTGTCGGTTGTTGTATGGCACGGGCATGAGGTTGCTGGAGTGTTTACGGTTACGAGTCAAGGATGTGGATTTTGGCCGGGGGGTGCTCGTGATTCATGACGGCAAGGGGGCAAAGGATCGGGTGACGATGTTGCCGGAGTCGGTGCGGGCGGAATTGCAGCGGCATTTGGAGCGGGTGAAGGCCCAGCATGAGGCGGATTTGCGGGCGGGCCTGGGGCGGGTGGCCTTGCCGCAGGCGTTGGCGCGGAAGTTCCAGCACGCGGATCGGGAGTGGGGTTGGCAGTTTGTGTTTCCAGCGGGGGCGGTGACGCGCGATCCGGTATCGGGTTTGAGGTGCCGGCATCATGTGCATGAGAAGAATCTGCAGCGGGCGGTGAAGGTGGCGGCCGCGAAGGCGGGGATCAGCAAGCTGGTATCGCCGCATACGTTCCGGCATTCGTTCGCCACGCATCTGTTGGAGAATGGTTACGACATCCGCACCGTGCAGGACTTGCTCGGGCATGAGGATGTGAGCACGACGCAGATTTATACGCATGTGATGAGCAAGCCGGGTCTGGGGGTGAAGAGTCCGTTGGACTGAGGCTAAAGTCTGAGGTCTGGTGGGTGGGGCAGGGGGGGACTTTCAACATCCAACATCGAGCATCCAACATCCAACATCCAACGTCGAACAGCCAACGCTCAACAGGGCGGCGGGGCGGGCGGGATGGGTTGTGATTAAAGGTGGGTGGAAGAAATCTATCGTCGTCGTCCTCCTTCTCGTCCTCGTCGTCGTTCTCAAAATCCCGGAAGAAACCGAGGACGACGGCGAGAACGAAAACGAGGGGCAATGCGGTCTTTTCAAACAACTCTTAGTCTTAATCTTTTTCTTAATCTTAATCTCCAACCGGACAGATTAAGAAAAAGAGTAAGATTATGATTAAGAACTGATTTGGCGGCGGGGCGGGGGGATCCTTAGCCGGAACCAGGCCGGTGCAGTTCATTGCGGCTCACGCCAAGGACGCGGAGGACGCAAAGCAAACCAGGCGGGCGGAACGCCGCCACCCCACCCTACTCAGTGGCCAGCAACGGCGCACGGAACGTGACAGAAACTTTCCCCCCGTTGCGCCCTTGGCGGTCTTGGCGTGAGGTTTCTTCTGTATCGTTCCGGCTTAGAGCGTTTCCATGAATCATGTCGCTGAGAAAGAGGGGGCCGACGGCGGCAAAAATTCCTGCACTCAGCAGGTGGGACGCTCGCCCTCACCCCGGCCCTCTCCCCCAGGAGAGGGAGAATCCTGCGCCGTCTCTCTGAAAAACCTGCGCTTGGATTGGCGGAACGGACGACCGCAGCACGTAGCGCCTCCAATGGTTGTTCCCTCTCCCCATCCGATGGGGAGAAGGTGGTTGACGGCGGGGCGGGAGTTCTCAAAATCCCGAAAGAAACCGAGGACGACGGCGAGAACGAAAACGAGGGGTAATGCGGTCTTTTCAAACAACTCTTAGTCTTAATCTTTTTCTTAATCTTAATCTCCAACCGGACAGATTAAGAAAAAGAGTAAGATTATGATTAAGAACTGAGTCGGTCGGTTGGGCTGGGGTTCTGCTTAAAAAGGAAGACCCCTCCCGGCTGGTGTGCCGGGAGGGGGGTGGACTGGTTGTCTGTTGCCTATCGTCTGTGGTGTTGCCTGTTTACCATCGCAACCAGTCCAGAGTCTTAGGGCACTTGCACGACGCGGAAGTAGGCTTGGGAGCCGCCGCTCTTGGTGGAGGTGACCATGTTGATGTTGTTGCCGGTGCCGTTGGTGACGGAGCCCACGTTCAACCACGCGCCGGTGATGTCGGAGACGGATTGCACCTGATATTTCTTGCCGATCTCGGAGGCGAATTCGATTTCCGCCGCGGTGAAGATTTTTACGACGAAACCGGGTTTGTCAGCCACGTTCAACGGATCGCTGCCGGCCTGCATTTCGGCGAGGTCGTTGACGCCGTCGCCGTCGGTGTCGGCGAGGTTCGGGTTCGTGCCGGCGGCGAATTCGAGGGCGTTGTTGACGCCGTCATGGTCGGGATCGGCGAGGCCGTTGTAGTAGCTGATGCTGCCGAAGTTGGCGATCTCCCACTTGTCGGAGAGGCCGTCGTTGTCGGCGTCATCGGTGAGGTCGGCGATGGAGGCTTGGAGCAGGCCGACGGCGTAGGAGGCGTTGTGGATGCCGTGGCTGCCTTCCACGTTGACGAACTGCCAGTTCCATCCGGCCTGGAGGAATTTGTCCTGCCAGTTGGTCTTGGTGGAGATGCTGGTCTTGACGAGGCCGTCGGCCACGTAGTTGCCATCCGCACGATACGCCGAGCCGGGCAGGAGGCGCGAGAGGTTGTTGAGCAGGTTTTGCACTTCGGTCTGCACGCCCTGGATCACGCCGTCACCGTCATAATCTTTGCGGGCGAAGTTGAATTCGTCCACCGACGGGCCGTGACAGGTGATGCAGACGTCGGTCTTGTCCACGATGTTGGTGACGCCGTTGGCGATGACCGGGTAGGTCATGCTGAAGGTGTGGCCGCCGGCCTTGGTGAAGGCGGGGTCGGTGGCGGCGACGGGTTGCATGTGGCAGCCGACGCAGACGTTGGTGACCACGTAGCTGTGGGTGCTGCTGGGGATGAACTTGCCGTAGGTGAAACCGTTCACGCCTTCGACCATGTCGCCGGCGGTGCTGTCATGCACGCCGAAGGTCGAACCGCCCGCCCAGGTCGGCAGCCCGAGTTTGTAGTTGTTGATGTTGTTGGTGACGTCGCCGTTGCGGCTGTGATGGCATTCCATGCAGAGCGCGCCGAGGCCGGCGTTGGTGATGGTGGTGCCTTCGGGCAGCGTGTAGATGTTGGCCGAGCGCAATTGATGCGGATGGGTCGGGTCATGCGGGTCATGGCAGGCCGCGCAGGTGATGGCTTCGTACATGGTGTTGGTCACGTAGGGAACATTGGTCGTGCCCGCGGTCGCGATGAATTGTTCGAAGCCGTAAGCCGTGTGGCAGCGGACACAAGCGGAACGCGCCGGGCCGGAAGGCGTGCGGGTGGCCACCGCATGGCGCGAGTTGTTCCACTCCGCGGTCTTGGAGTGGTGGTTCAAACTGTCATGGCATTGGGCGCAGTCGCCGGATTGCATGGTGACGGAGATGAAGTTGGTGTTGCCCAGCGAGTAGGCGTGCTGGCTGCCCGGGCCGTGGCAGTTTTCGCATTGCACATTGGCGACGTTCTGCAACGAAGCGGGCATGGCGGCCCAGTTGCCGTTGGTGAGCGTGGGCGGGAACTGCCAGCCCACCTGCGCGGCGATGTCGTCGAAGCCGCCGTTGGCCGAATTGGGGTTGGAATCGAAACCGAGCGTGTGGCAACTGATGCAGTTCTTGGTGAAGTGATCGGTGCTCTTGCCGTCAATCGCGTCGGAAAACGCGTGCGCGTGCAACGTCTGCGACCATCCGGTGTAGGTGTTTTCCGCCACCACCCCGCCGCTGTGGCAGAGCGCACAGGTGTTCGCCCCGAGAAACGTGCCCGCCGTGATGGTCAGGGTGAGATTCGTGCTGCCGCTGGTGGTCGTGGTGATGCTGACCTTGAAGGTGTATTGGCCCACGACGTCCGGCTTGAACATCCGGCGAGACGCCACCTTCCAAGCGGCCGAGGTTTTCCCCGGGCGATCCGCAATCTTGTAGGGCGGCACATTTGTCCCGAGCGGGCTGCTGGTGATGATGGCGACCGAGCCGAGCGGCGCATTGGTCAACGTCCAGGTGATCACCGGCACGGTCGTGCCGGGGATGGCGTTGTTGATCAACACCTCGAGGTAAGCGGGTTGATTGATGGCGATGGTGTTCAAGCCGCTGGCGGTCAGATTGCCGGTCAGGCCATAGTCTTTGACCTCCTGCGGGGTGAGCGGTCGCAACGAGAGGCCGGCGTTCAAGGGCTGGGCATCCGCACGGAAGACGGCCCCAACGGAAACCAGCGCGGCGAGGCCTAGCCCGAGTATCGCACGTTGGAGGCCGGAATCAGTTTTCATAGTTCAAGTCAATTGATGTTGGAGATGACGCTTGCCTGAACTGACACTATGGAAGTCTGGGAAGTTGGCTCTCCGCCTATTGCTCAATGCCGACCATCCATTGCGCGCCGCCGCCAGCATTACGGAGTCGGGCTAATGACTATAGCATTTGCCAAAATTCATTTCCGGCCGGCCCCTCACCCCGGCCCTCTCCCCATCCGATGGGGAGAGGGTGGCCGCAGGTCGGGTGAGGGGTTCTCGATATTCGATCCGGAAATTATTTATGAGAATCACGCTAACGCGCTGGAGCGGACAATCCCGGCGCAGTCTTGAGTTGCTGCAAAACCGTGAGCCGTTCCTGCAACCACGCGGTGATGCCCTTGAGTTTCTCGGCCTGTTCAAATTGCACGCGCTGGAAATTTTTCAACGCCGCTTCTTGTTCGGCGGCGCTTTTATTGGCCTGCGCTTCGGCCAACGCCTGTTGCGCGACGGACACTTTTGCCTGCATCTCCGCAGTAGTAATTTTGAACTCCTCCAAAGCGGCGATGCGGAGTTCCTGCGCCATCGCGTCGTAGGAACGCGTGGCCAGATCGGGGAACATCTTCAGCAATTGTTCGCTCACCGCCGGATCAATTGGCGCGGGCTGAACGTCCTTGCGTGTGGTGGTTTGCGCGGTCGTGGCGCTCGGAGCTTTTGCGAGCAAACGCTGGATCGCGCGGGTGAGGTCGGATTCCAGCGCGGTTTCCCACTCGGGCGCGAGCGGGGTGATGGCTTCGATCTGCGAGCCGTTGCCCACGGTCAGGCCGAGGTAAACAATCTCGCCGGTCTCGCTCGCGAACGGAATAACGCCCGCCGCGCCGGCCGCCGTCCGGGCGGCGGCATCGGTCTGGGGATCGCTCCGGCGGACTTGCAATTTGCCGGCGGCGGCGCGTTCGTACGCGGCGAGCAGTTGGGCGACGCGGGTGATGTAACTCCGCAAATCCTCCGGCAGTGAGAGCGCTTCGTCGGGAGCGAAAAACCGGACCTCGATGGAAGTGGTCAGGCGGGCGAGGATTTTTTGCGTGGTGGCGGACAAGCCCGGCGCCGCGGGAGATTCGACCGCCGGTTCCGCTGGCGGTTGTTTGGTTCGATTGGAAAACCAGAAGCCACCGCCTGCCAGGAGAAAGCCGGTGCCCAACAGGAGCAGCACGGCCAACCGGCTCGCGGCCTGGTGGTCCGGGCGGCGCTCATTTCTTTCCATGCGGAGGTTAGCTGCGGTTTTCATCATCAACCTTTCTTTGGCGCGCGGCGCGCGGGTCATCGCGGCGGACCGGTTCGCGGCGTGGTCCGGGCTGCCGGTTCTCTCAACGAATGTCGCGCCAACCGGTCCTTGTCCAGTGTAGAACAACTTACGCGGGGCATTCGGCAATATCGGGATAGCTGCCGTTTTTGGCCGGATTAGCATGAGTTTAATGCAACCGGGCGAACATGCTTTCTGGTCAGTGGTGACCTTGCTGGCGGGGCTGGCGGTCGCGGCGCACGCCCAGGCCCCGCACCTGACCGTGACGCAACCCGGCGGTTTTCCCGGTCGCCCGATCCTGACCGGCATCACCAAGACCACCAACGGCGTCAACGTCACGTGGGACGGCCCCGCCGGTTATTACCAGCTCTACCAGGCGACTAATCTCACCGGGGCGCCGTGGCAAGTCGCCGGTTCACCCAACCTGAATCGCAACCTGACGCTGACGAATGTTTCCGGCAACAAATTTTTCAAAGTGCTCGGTCCGGCGGCGCAGTACGCCGGGGCGATGGCCTGCGCCGAGTGTCACGAGAACATTTACAATCTCGAATCGAAAACGCCGCACGCGCACGCGTTGCAGACGTTGAAGAACATTCATCAAGACGCGAATCCCAACTGCGTTGCGTGCCACACGGTCGGTTTCGGGTTGCCGACGGGTTTCCGCACGGAACTCGCCACGCCGCATCTCGCGGGGGTGCAATGCGAGAGCTGCCACGGTCCGGCGGCAGGTCACGCGGCGAACGAGATGGATCTGACCAAGCGCCCGCGCGTGGAACTCGCCGGCGAAGTTTGCGGCGGTTGTCACAACACGACGCACGCGCCGACGTTCGCGGAATGGAAATCCAGCGGCCACTTCGCCGTGGTGGAGGACATGAATGCGTCGAGCCGGATCAATGCCTGCGGGCGTTGTCACTCGGGTTCGGCCCGGCTGGCGTTGCTGCAGGGGCTGAATCCCGCCGTGGCCGTCACCAACGACGCCAACGTCGGCATCACCTGCGTGGTGTGTCATGATCCGCATCAAACCCACGTGTGGACGAATGTGTTGACGCGCGTGGTCGAGACGAACCAACTGCGGTACCCGGTGGCCTCCACAAATTATTTCTCGTTGAGCACCTCGGCGACGTTCTCGAACCGCATGGACATCAACATCTGCGCGCAGTGTCACAACGATCGCGGCGCGGTGTGGAACAGCAACAGCCGGCCGCCGCATCATTCGCCGCAATACAATCTCATGATGGGTTCGGTCGGTTTGCTGGCGGCGAACGGCGCGGGCACCAACTTCATCAACTGCGCCACGAACAACCGGCCCGGCGCGCACGGCACGTGGCTTGACAAACAATGTGTCAGTTGCCACATGCCGACGCGGGCATTCGTGGATGACGCGCATCCCGGCATGAGCGGGCACTCGTTCCGCGTGGAGGCGTACGACAACTGCATGGATTGCCATTCGCTGCCGGAGTTGCTGCAGGATTTCACCGCGATGGTGATGCTCGCGCGGATGGATCAACTGAAATCATCGCTTGATCTGTGGGGCACGACGAAGGCGCCGCCGGCGTTGCGAACAAAGTATGGCGCGCTGGCGTGGGAATACACCACGCCGGGGGAACTTTCCACCGGCCCCGCCGGCCCGACCAGTGCGGAGCAGGCGCTGATCCCGGTGCGCATCCAGTACGCCCGCTTCAATCTTTATATCGTCAACAACGACGGCAGTCTCGGCACGCACAACCCGCTTCACATCCTGGCGTTGCTCGACGCCGCCCAGGCCTGGGTGCAGGAGGAATTGAAATGAACCGTCCTGATTTCAGCCAACAACCCGCAGATGATAGGGCGGGCAGTCCTCTGCCCGCCGTGGTCGCCAGTCCTGCGAGCGGCGCGCACGGAGTGACGCGCCCTACCCGCATCAGGACGATTTTCTGCAAATTGCTGCCAGCCCGCCGTTCCACTGCGTTGCTGCTGGCGGCGGCGGTGTTTCTTGCGTTTGCGGCGGTCTCATGCCGGACGGTGACGCGCGTGAGCGTGAAGTTGCCGGAGGTGCCGGGCGCAACCTACATCGGCTCGAAGGAATGCGAGCAATGTCACGAGGAGTTGTACAAAAATTTTCAGACCGCCGATCACGCGGTGCTCACGATGGGCGGGCCGAACGTGCTGAACGCCGGCTGCGAATCCTGTCACGGGCCGGGCAGCATCCACTCGGAATCCGGCGGGGAAACCAAGCCGCCCTACAGCTTCACGCCCGGTCGGCCGATGGCGAACGGCTTTGGCGCGAATGGCGTCACGCCGAACGCCCGGGCGGTGGAGAATGTCTGTTTCACCTGCCACGCCGAGGTGCGCGGCCAGTTCAATCTGCCGAGTCATCATCCCGTGCCCGAGGGCCGGATGACGTGCATCGAATGTCATCCGCCGCACAAGGGCACGGCGCGCATGGGCGGCAGCACGGCGTTGAAGGCGCAGGATGACAACTGTCTGAAATGCCATCCCACGCAACGCGGCCCGTACGTGTTCGAGCATGAGGCGATGCACGAGGGCTGCACGTCGTGTCACGGCGCGCACGGCACGGTGAACGCCAAGATGCTGACGGCGCGCGACTCGAATCTCTGTCTCAAGTGCCATTTCCAACAGGTCGCCGGCGGCCAGATCCGCATTGGCGGCGCGGATCACACCGCGCGCATCCAACAAGGCACGTGCTGGACGGCCGGCTGTCACGAAGCGGTGCATGGCTCGCGCGTCAACTCGTCGCTGCGCTATTAACCAACCATTTGCCACCCGATGAAAAAGAAAGCGCGAGTCACACAACAACGGGCGGCGGTTCATCCCGGGAGCGCCGGCGTCTCGCCGGCGAGTTGCAGTGGTTTCGATTCCCGCCGGCAAGACGCCGGCGCTCCCAGGGTTGGGGCGTTGCTGGCGCGGCGGTACGCGGTTGGTTTCGCGCTGGCGCTCGGCGCGGGGTTCGCCGCGGCGGCGGAGGCCGATCCGACGAGTTTTGAAGGGCCGGAAGACGCGGGCAAGAATTGGATCGAGTTTGGCGCGGGCGGTTTCTTCACGTCCGGCAACCAATCGCAGGCGGAACAAAATCATCGCCACGCGAACGGCGGGTTCGGCGGCATCTCGGACCTGCATTTTGAAAAGGAGATCGCCAAGGCCACCACGTTCTCACTCGACGGACGCGGCATCGTGGATGAGCACGATTATTCCTTCGGGCTGAAGTTGAAGAAGGAGGAGACATATTTCCTCAAGCTCAACTTTGAGAACTTCCGCACGTGGTCGAACGGCGACGGCGGTTATTATCCGGCGGCGAACCGGGATTATCCGTTGGCGGGCGACGCGCTGGCGTTGGATCGCGGCATCTTCTCGTTGGAAGGCGGATTGACGCTGAAGAACTGGCCGGGGCTGCGGTTCAAATACAGTCATCTCTATCGCGACGGCGAGAAAGGCTCGACCATCTGGGGACAATCGCATCCCGTGCTAAATACGACGGCGGGCGTCGTGCCGACGATCCAGGACATTGACGAAAGCCGGCACATCTTTGAAGTGGATTTGACGCATCGCATCAAGACGGTGGATTTTGGCGTCGGCGCGGTCTATGAGTTCGGCGATTTGAAGAATCAGCGCCGCATCTCGCAGTTCCCGGGCGAAACCGCGGCGGCGGGCGAACGCAAGATCACCAATCGCGAAGGGACGGACTACGACCTGTTCAACGCCCATGCCTTCGCCGAGACGTGGCTCAAAAAGAATCTGTTCTTCTCGGCGGGCTACATGTTCTCCGACTTGCAGAACGACACCACGGGCAGCCGGGTGTGGGGTGATGATTTTGGCGTGGTGTTCGTGCCTAATCCCGCCAATGGCCAGGGCTACACCAATCTGTTAAGCACCGCGCGCAAGCAGGATCACGTGGCCAACGCCAATCTGATGGCCAAGCTCGGTCAACATTGGACCCTCACGCCGTCGGTGCGCATCCAGCGGCAGGATTGGGACGCGAATTCGGCGGCGGATTCCACGTTCGGGGTCAATTCGTTCGGCTCGACGTTCAGCGCGGCGGATGCGGATGCGATTGACGTGCGCGAGCGGCTGGATCTGCGCTACACCGGCCTCACGAATTTTGTCTTCAGCGCGCAAGGCGAATGGACCGAAGGGCAGGGAAATACGACGGAGAACGGGGGCATTTTCAACCCCGGCACAATCCCGGGCACTCCGACTCAACGCGAGACGGAGGAGACGCGCTGGTTTCAGAAATACGGTTTGAACGTGAAGTGGTATGCGTCGCGGCGCATCAGTTTCGATGTCGGCGGTTATTACAAGCTGCACAGCTACGATTACGATCACACGGTGGACAGCACGGCGAACAACGCCGTCGCGAACCGTTATCCCGCTTATCTCACGCTACAGGACCTGGCCACGCAGGACGGCAACGCGCGCGTGACCTGGCGGCCTCGCAGCAACCTGACGTTGGTCGGACGCTACGAATATCAATTGTCCACCATCAATACGACGCCCGATCCGATCTCGGGACTGGGCGACGCGGAGTCCGCCCGCATGTTGAGCCACATCGTGTCGTTGAATGCGAGCTGGGCGCCGATTGCGCGGCTCTATCTGCAAGCCGGCGTGAACTATGTGGACAGTGGTTTGAGGACGCCGGCATCCGATTACACGGCGGCGGTGCTTGAGGCGCAGAACAATTATTGGTCGGTCAATCTGAACACCGGCATCGTGCTGGATGACAAGACGGACCTGAACCTCGGCTACACGTATTATCTGGCGGACAATTACACCGACAACACGCCGGTGGGCGTGCCCTACGGCAGCGGCGCGGAGGAACATGCCGTCAGCGCCATGTTGCTACGGCGCATCACCAAAAACATCCGCGCCTCGCTGCGCTACAGTTACTATTACTACACGGACGACAGCGCCGGCGGTTTCCGCGATTACACGGCGCATGGGGTTTACACCGGGCTGCAATACCGGTTCTGAGAGCCGGTTTGAAAACCCGGAACTGGCGGCAGGGATGCCGCCAGAACCCGCGGGCAGGATGCCCGCGCTACAACGTAACGCAGGCATCCTGCCTGCGGGTTCCCGGAGCATCCTTGCTCCGGGTTTCCGGCGCGGAGTTTTCAAACAGGCTCTGAATCGCGTTGGTGTTTGAGCGGTTAAAATTTTGTTGAAACGTCCGCCCGCACCCCGGCCCTCTCCCTGGGGAGAGGGCCGGGGTGCGGGCGGGCAACGCCCCACTTCATTTTTTGTCCGAGCGATTGCAGAAGCCTTCCCATCACCTCGCGTAATTCCCGCCTGCCAAGAACGGCAGCCTTATTGCCAATTTCAGCGGAGCCACTTCTCAGCATTAACCGGACACTGTTTGCGTGAACATTGCCGGAGCAATTGCGGAGACCGGGTCGCCCGACTCGCTGGCGGAATCGTTCCTCCGAGCGCCCGAAGGCCGGCGGCGCGGGCTGCTCTGTCTGCTCTGCAAGAAACTCCGGGCGAATCAACAAACACAACATGCCCATGAAAAAAATCCTGTTACTGACCCTGGCAATCTCCGCGACCGCGCTGCTTTCGGCCGCTGCGGGCGATGCCAAAGAAAACTATGACAAGTCCTGCGCCAAGTGCCACGGCAAGGAAGGCAAAGGCGACACCAAGATGGGGCAGAAGAATGGTTGCAAAGACTATTCCGACGCCAAGGTGCAGGACGCCATGAAAGACGAGGAAGCCATCAAAGCCATCAAGGAAGGCGTGAAAGACAAGGACGGCAAGGTTCTGATGAAACCCGCCGAAGACCTCTCGGACGCGGACATCAAAGCGCTCGTCGCCTACATGCGGTCGTTCAAAAAGTAAGCCACCAACGCGTGGGGCCAAGCGACAAGCCCCACCCCAACCCTGCGCCGGCTGAGAATCCGGCGGGCGGCGCAGGGTTTTTCCAGCCGCCGGAACAAACTGCCTGAATTTGCATGAGCCAGAAAACTGTCCCGCCCAACAAGACCCGCCATTTCCGCAACTGGCTGACGTACGCCGGCGCGGTCGTCGCGTTGGGCAGTTTCTTTGCGTTCCTGCTGTTGTTCGCGATTGATGTCTTTGCTCGGGTCAGCAACCCCTACCTGGGCATCCTGGCGTATGTGATTGCGCCGGGTTTTTTGTTTATGGGATTGGGCATGGTTGGGTTGGGAGCATGGTGGCAACGCCGGAGCGAGCGACGCTCCGGCGTTGCGGATGGCCCGGGATTGCTCTCGGTGGACTTGTCGCGTCCCGCCGACCGCAAGAAACTCCGGTGGTTCGTGGTCGGCAGCGTGATCTTTCTGCTCTGCACCGCCATCGGCAGCTACCAGACCTATCACGTCAGCGAGTCGGTGCAATTCTGCGGCCAGGCCTGTCACGGGCCGATGAAACCGGAGTTCACCGCGTATCAGTTTTCGCCGCACGCGCGGGTCGCCTGCGTGGAATGTCACGTCGGCCATGGCGTGGAAGCCTTTGTGAAAGCCAAGATGAATGGCGTCCACCAGCTCGTCGGGGTGATGACCGGTGATTACAACCGCCCGATCAAGACGCCGATCCACAATCTCCGTCCCGCCCGTGAAACCTGCGAGCAGTGTCACTGGCCGCAGAAGTTTTCAGGTAATATTGACCGCACGTATCAATCTTTTCTCGCGGACGAAACCAACACGCCGTACGCCGTGCGGCTCTCGCTCAATGTGGGCGGCGCGGACCCGACGCACGGCCCGGTCGGCGGCATCCATTGGCACGTCAATCAGGACAACAAGATCGAATACATCGCCACCGATGATCGCCGGCAGGTCATCCCGTGGGTGCGCGTCACGGATGCCAAGGGCGTCGTCACGGAGTATCGCGTGCCCAAGTTCACCAACGACATCAGTGGTTACGAAATCCGCCTGATGGATTGCATGGATTGCCACAACCGCCCGTCGCATCGCTTTCGTTCGCCGAACGACGCCGTCAATTTCGCCCTCAGCGCCGGCAAGATTAATCTGCAACTGCCTTGGGTGAAATCCAACGTGGTCGCCTTGCTCGCGCAGAAGTATGAGACGGAAACAGAAGCGCTCGACAAAATCGAAGTCGCGCTCTGGATGACGTATCCCGAAGCACCCGAGGTGGACAAGCTCATCACCGAGGTGCAGACCATTTATCGCCAGAACTTCTTCCCGGAGATGAAGGCCGACTGGCGCGCGTATCCCGAGAACATCGGGCACAAGGACTGGCCGGGCTGCTTCCGTTGTCACGACGACCGACATCTCGTGGCGGAGACGAAAAAGAAAATTCCCGCCAGCGGCTGCCAATCGTGTCACACGATCCTGTCACAAGGTGCGGGCGATGAGTTGCATCAGATTTCGCCGCGCGGCCAGGAGTTCCAGCATCCCGGCGATCCGGTGGATGGCGCGTGCAATGATTGTCACACCGGCGGCGCGTGGTGACGGAGTGCCGATCTCCGCATCGGCCCGTTGCCGGGGAAAACCTTTGACCACGGATCAACACCGATGAACCCGGATTCATTTGCCACAAAAGAACGCAAAGAGTTTTGAACCGCCAATCCCGGAGGATGATCGGAATTGAGAAGGATGAAGCATGGAGGGCAATTCCGTTCGCGTTTTTGGCGCGGTTCGCGGTTTTCCATTTGCGTTCATCGGCGGTTGGAGCGTACTGCAAAAAGAAGGTCGGAAACGATGGGCTGGCAAAACGCCCCTCACCCCGGCCCTCTCCCCATCCGATGGGGAGAGGGTGGCCGCCGGCCGGGTGCGGGGAATTCGGTTCCGCCAGACATTTTGCGAACTGTTCTAAAACACCTCATCCGGCCGCCGGTCGCCTGCTTCCGATCTGATGCGGAGCAGCACCGCCAAAATCCGGGCGCAAATCGCCAACGCGCGCGGAGCCGTTTCTGTTCCGGCCTGCGACGGTGAGGGCGTATGAGTGTCAGAGGAAACGCAGCGTTGCCATGGATTGTTGGGGTGTGGGCAGGCTGCGCTCTGACACTCTCTACTTTTGCGGCGATCAAGGATGCCGACTGCCTCGAATGTCACGCGGACAACACGCTCACCAAAACCAACGCCGCCGGGAAAGAGATCCGACTGTTTGTGGACGCCGCCAAACTCAAGGCGTCGGCGCACAGCACCAACACCTGCGCCAGTTGCCACGCGGACCTGACCGACCAGCATCCTGACGACAACATCGCGGCCCGGCGGGTGGATTGCCGGCAATGTCACGTCCGGCAGATGGGGACTTACGAGGCGAGTGTTCATGGTCGCGCGGTGAAAGCCGGTGACGGCAGCGCGCCCAACTGTCAGGATTGCCATGACTCGCATCTGATCCTGCCGCCGACATCGCCGGCTTCGCCGTTGCACATCACGCGGCAGGCGGAGACCTGCGGCGCGTGTCACGAACAGGCCACCGCCGATTACGCGGCGAGTGTGCATGGTCGGGCGCTGGCCCGCGGCGTTCGCGCCGCGCCCACCTGCATTGACTGTCATCTGGAGCATCAGATCAAATCGCTCAGCGTCGGCGCGGCGCGCAAATTATCCGCCGACGTGTGCAGCCGTTGTCACGGTTCGGAACGGTTGAATACGAAATATAATCTCCCCGCCGACCGCGTGCAGACGTTCTTCGACAGCTATCACGGGCTGGCGAGTTCGTATGGTTCAACGCTGGCGGCCAACTGCGCAAGCTGCCACGGTTATCACAAGGTGCTGCCGTCGGCTGATCCCGCTTCAACCGTTCACAAGAACAACCTGGTGGCGACGTGCGGCCAATGTCACCCGGGCGCGACCGAGCAATTTGCCCTGAGCAAAATGCACGTCAACCTGACGGGCGAATTGCGGCGCGACGACGACGTCGGCAGCCAGGTGAACTGGTGGGTGCGGAAGATTTATCTGCTGCTCATCATCGGCACCATCAGCGGCATGTTCATGCACAACTTTCTGCTGCTGGTGAAGAAGGTGAAGGCGCACCTGCGTTCGTCGGGTCGTCCGGTCCAGCGCATGAATCTGGCGCAACGCTGGCAACACGCCGTGCTGGCATTGAGCTTCATTGCGCTGGCCGTCACGGGCTTTGCGCTCAAGTGGCCGGATTCCTGGCTGGCGAAAATCATGGGTTCGAGCGAGCCGTTCCGCCGCTGGTCGCATCGTGTCGCGGGCGTGGTGCTGTTGCTGGTCGGGTTGTATCACCTGATCTATCTCGTCGTCTCGAAGGACGGACGCAAGCTGGTGATTGATTTCCTGCCCGTGAAAAAGGATCTGGCGGACATCGTCGGCACGGTGCGCTGGCTGGTTGGGTTGCGGAAGGAGAAGCCGCAGAACGGACGCTTCGGTTACGCGGAGAAGATGGAGTATTGGGCGGTGATCTGGGGCACGATCATCATGGGCGTCACCGGCTTGGCCGTGTGGTTCAAGATGGAAGTGACGCAGTGGCTGCCGCGCTGGGTGGTGGATGTCGCGCTGACGATCCATTACTACGAAGCGATCCTCGCGTGTCTCGCCATCATCGTCTGGCATTTCTATCACGTGATGTTCGATCCGGACGTGTATCCGCTGAATCTCGCGTGCTGGGACGGCAAGGTTTCGGAGCATTGGCAGGAGGAAGAGCGCGCGTTGGAGAAACCAGCGCCGGCCCCCGAAGCGGCCGCCAAACCAGACGCTCCTTCTGATTATCGTCAGGATTTATGAGTGCGACCAGCGCGTCGGCCGCCGCCGGGGAGGTTGTGACCTGTTTTTTCTGCGGGAAGGAAATTGCCTACGGACAATGGTTCGCCCGGCTGCGGCTGGATTCCCGGCAGGTGATATTTTGTCGCCCGCAGTGTCTGGAGCTGTTCCTGCAAGAGTCTCAGCAGTCCTCGACCGACTGGCCGGGAAATGAGGATTGAGCCTCAGAGCCTGATTGAAAAGACCGGTGGGAAGCTCCGTGAACCCGCAGGCAAGGATGCCCGCGCTACGGCGTAACGCAGGCTTCCCAGCCTGCGAGTTCTGGCGGCATCCTTGCCGCCAGTTTCGAGTTTTCAAACCGGCTCTCAGGACGTGGCTTGCACCAACTGCTGGCGCGTCGCCTGCAGCCGCCGCATCAACACCATCGCCGTGCGCCGCATCAATTCGTACCCGAGCGCGAGATCGGTTTCGCTGCGTTCGCGCAGCCAGGTACCGTAGAAGAAGACCGCCTTGACCGGCTCGAGGGTGCGGGCGGTGAAGTTCCAGGTGTAGGGCGGGAACAACCACGACCAGCCGAGCACATCACCCGCGCTGAGTTGATCCACCGGCACACCCGGGCGATCAATGGCTTCGGCTTCGAGTTGCACGTGACCTTCGAGCAGGAGATAAAAACGGTTGGCGATTTCGCCTTCGCGAAAGATGAGGTGGTTGGCGTCGAAGACCGTCGGCATGGCGCAGGCGGTCAGGGCGGCCAGGATGTCGGCACTCATGCCGCGCACGAACGGATGCGAACGCCAGTCGCCTTCCATCACGCCCTTCGCCCTCCCGTTGCCGTCCTGCGATCCCGGGATGTGCGTGGTGAAGTTCATATCATGATTTCGCCGTAGCTGGCGCGGGCCACCAGCACCGGACACGGCGAATGGCGCACGACCTTTTCCGCCGTGCTGCCGAGCAGGGCGCGTTTCAAGCCGGTGTAACCGTGGGTGCCCACGACGATCAAATCCGCCCCCAGGGCCTTGGCCGCCTCGGTGATCTCGAAGAAGGCCAACCCGGCCCGCACCACGGTTTCCACCACCCGGCACGGGCCGAGCATCTGTTCCCCGAGCGCGTTCAACTCCAGTTTGGCCTCGGCATATTCCTCGGCATCCGACACCTCGCCCGTCAGCGCCGGCACATCGGTATCCGGCGGACCAAAATGCGGTTCGACCACATGCACCAGCGTCAGCGAGGCGTCGAACTGCGCCGCCAGTTCCGCCGCGCAGGCGAGGGCGCTCCGGCTTTCCTCGGAAAAATCCACCGCCACCAGGATGCGCTGGAACTTTGGCTGCGCCGCCGGGCCTGCCTCGACTCTGGTTTTTTTGACCGCCGCTTGTTTCATGGAGCTTGTGCTATTCACTCGCAGACTACGCCGGGACTTCGGCCACTGCTCCGCCTCAGTTGCCGAATCATCACCCTCTTTTGCCGCCAGACCTTTTGCCACTTGTCCCCCGGCGATGCACTCGCTACGTTGACGTTGTGGAACGAGGCGACAACAAAAAGTTCATCGAGGCCCTATCGCAATCGCAGATCTACCAGGACTACGAACGCGCCTTCACCAAGACCACCGGCCTGCCACTCAGCCTGCGCCCGGTCGAATCGTTCCAGCGCGCGCACGGCGGGAAGAAATCGGAAAACCCGTTCTGCCTCATCATGGCCGAACAAAATCGCGCCTGTGCCGCCTGCCTCGAAACCCAGCAGAAGATCGCCGACCAGATCGGCATCGGTCCGCGCACGGTGAAATGTTTTGCGGGTCTGTGCGACACCGGCGTGCCCGTCTCCATCGGCGACGAACTCCTCGGCTTCCTCCAGACCGGTCAGGTCTTCACGCAGAAACCCACCAAGGCCCAGTTCTCCAGACTCTCGCAACAACTGACGGATTGGGGCTGGAAGACCGACCTGCGCAAACTCGAAGAAGCCTATTTCCAGACGCGCGTCATCAATCCGAAGCAATACGAGTCGGTCCTGCACCTGCTCACCATCTTCGCGCAACACCTCGCGCTGGTGAGCAATCAACTGCTCGTCCGCCGCGCCAACTCCGAGCCGCCCGCCATCACCAAGGCCAAGGAATTCATCGCGACCCATCAGGCCGAGGAGATTTCCCTGAGCGACGTGGCGAAGGCCGTGAGCACGAGCACGTTTTATTTCTGCAAGATGTTCAAGAAGGCCACCGGCCTGAACTTCACGGATTATCTCTCCCGCGTCCGGGTCGAGAAGGCGAAGAACCTCCTGCTGAATCCGAACCTGCGCATCAGCGAGGTCGCCTTTGCGGCAGGCTTCCAGTCGTTGAGCCACTTCAACCGGGTCTTCCGCCGCATTGCCGGCGAATCGCCCACCCGGTACCGCGAAAAATTACCCTCCGCCTAGCGGCACTCCTCCGTCAGCCCGGCTTTCCATCAGTGCTGCGACTGATTACCCGGCCAATTTTCGCGCCGTTTTTTCCGCAAAAATAAAATGCGGATCGGCCCGGACGTGCAAAGGTTTTATATGAACGTCCTGCCAGATCAAACCAGCGTCCCGGCGGGCGGATCGAGCCAGATTGCGGTTTCGCTCCTCGCGACGGAAAACTCAGTCCTGAAAACCGCCGGGGAATATCCACCCGCGAAGGAGTTGCCCCTCGAGCGCGCGATGCACCAGCGGGCCGAGGCCATGACCGAAGTCCTGGCCGAAATCATGGACCGTCCGCTGACCCCGCGGTATTGGGGATTGAACGAATGATGCAAAGCTTGGAGGGATGCTCTCTCTCTGGAACTTTGCAAAGGGCGGGAACTTCCACCCGAAGTCCGGTCGCTGCGGGGAGAATTTTAGAACAGTTCGCAAAATGTTTGGCGGAACCGAATTCCCCTCACCCGGCCTTCGGCCCCCCTCTCCCCATCGGATGGGGAGAGAATTCTCCCCAATGGGATTTCACGCTTTGACCCCCTGAACCGCCGGAAAACATCGAACATCCAACCCCCAACCTTGAACCTCCAAGGAGCGTCGCTTGGTCAGGCCTTGGGTGTTGAGGGTTCGAGGTTGGATGTTGGATGTTCCCAAGGGTTCATGGGGAGGGGTGTTTCGTCAGCGCATTATTCCCGACATTCTTCTTGCCGTACGCTCTAGCGAAGCGCGCTAGCTCCTGGCCTTCGGGTTCGCTTCGCCGAAGAGCAGCCGCAGACTGTTCATCACCACAATCACCGTGCTGCCTTCGTGGCCGACCACGCCCACGGGCAATGGAATCTTCCCGATGAGCGCGAAGACCACCAGCACCGCCACCGTGCCGAGCGACACGAACAAATTCTGCCGGATGATGCGTCGCGCCCGCTGACTCAAGCGAAACGCCGCCAGAAAATTCTCCAGCCGGTCGTGCATCAACACGACGTCCGCCTGTTCCAGGGCCGCA
Organism: uncultured Bifidobacterium sp.; assembly: GCA_964594985.1. Classification (GTDB taxonomy): domain Bacteria; phylum Verrucomicrobiota; class Verrucomicrobiia; order Limisphaerales; family JADLHS01; genus JADLHS01. The sequence goes on along the minus strand of CAZQNQ010000010.1, from coordinate 128,552 downwards.
TCCGAACCCCGCGCGCCCATTGCCACGCCGACGTGCGCTGCCGCCAGACTCGGCGCGTCGTTCACGCCGTCGCCGATCATCGCCACGCGATTGTGGCCATCGCTCAACGCCACGATCGCCGCGACTTTCTCTTCCGGCTTCAACTCGGCGCGAACCTCGTCGAGATGCAATTCGGTTTTGAGATGTTCGCCCGCCGCGCGGCGATCCCCGGTCAATACCACCGTGCGCAGGCCGCTCCGCTTGAGTTCGTCCACCACGCCCTGGGCCTGGGGCCGGATATCGTCGCGCAGCACGATGCGGCCCAGCAAATCATCGTTGTTCAGCCAGACTTCGGAAGTGCCAGAGGCGGTTGTTTTGCCTTCGGAAAGAGAGTCCGCCCTCACCCCGGCCCTCTCCCCCAGGAGAGGGAGTTCATTGTTCCCGCGTTGAAAGGATTCCGCAGCCGCCGGATTTACGAGCGCATTCTTTACGTTCTCCCTCTCCCTGGGGGAGCGGGCCGGGGTGAGGGCGAGTGTTTTCACTGACTCCAAAACCCACTCGCGCCTGCCAACCAAACACTCGCCTTGCGCGCAACGCCCTTTCACGCCTTGGCCGGTCACGGATTCAAAGTGTTCAAATTCCAGCGGCGTCAACCCTTGCTGCTTGCCGTGGCGCGTGACGGCCCGCGCGAGCGGATGCGTCGAAAGCCGGTCGAGCGAGTAGGCCAGTTGGGCGACCTCGGTTTCGCGGCCCGGCGGAAAGCTCTCCACCTTTTCCACGCGTAATTCGCCCGTGGTCAACGTGCCGGTCTTGTCGAGCGCCACGATGTTCACGTCCGCCAGCTTTTCCACCGCCGCGCCGCCGCGGATCAACACGCCATGTCGCGCGCCCCACGCAATCGCCGCCAGCACCGCCGACGGAATGGACAACACCAGCGCGCACGGCGACGCCACCACGAGCAGCGTCATGGTCCGATAAAACGCGCTCTTGGTCTCGCCCTCCGACGTGAACGGTGTCAGCCCAAATCCCAACCACCAGACAAAGAACATCCCTGCCGACAACGCCAACGCGCCGTACGTGTAATACGTGCTGAACTTGTCCGTGAACTGCTGCGACGGGGCTTTCTGGTGCTGCGCGTCTTTGATGAGCTTGATGATCTTCTGGAGCGAACTTTCCGCCGCTGGTCGCAGCACGCCGACTTCCACCGCGCCCCACAGATTGATTGTACCCGCCAGCACCGGGTCACCAACGGCTTTTTCCACGGGGGTCGCTTCGCCGGTGAGGTTGGATTCATCCGCCGCCGTGCCGCCTTTCAGGACTTCCGCGTCCACGGGGAATTGCGAGCCGGGCTTCACCAGCAACCGCATCCCGGTTTTCAGCAATTCCACTTTGACCTCGCGCTCGCCGCCATTCGCTTCAAGTACCGTCGCGGTCTTCGGCGCTTCGCGGAACAGCGAGCGGATTTCCTTTTGCGTTCGCCCCAACGCGTAATGTTCCAGCGCACCGGACAGCGAGAAGAGAAATAGCAACGTCGCGCCTTCACCCCACGCGCCGATGCTCGCGCTGCCCGCCGCGACGGCGAGCATCAGGAAGTGGACATCAATCGCCCGCTGGCGTAACCGTTCCCAGACTTCTTCCGCCGGAAACCATGCGCCCGCGAGATAACTCAAGACAAACACCGGCACGCGCCACGCCGCCGGCACGGCATACGCCGCGAGCAAACCCAACCCGCCACAAGCGACTGCGAGCACGAGTTGCAATTTCCATTCGTCCGCGTGGTGATGATCGTGATCTTCGTCCGCGTGTTCGAGAAACTCGACGTCGCGCTGGACAATCTTGGGAAAGGGCAGATCGCGCCACCGCCAGAATTTTGGGGCCGTCGGGCAGGTCACGCGCGCGACGGTCATGGCCCCGTGGTCGTGGCGGATGGTGAATTGATTGCGCTCCGGCTCGCTCAACGGGGTGGCGCAGTTCGCGCAACTGCCGCCCGTGATGAGCAACTGGCACGCGTGCGGACTGTCCGCGCGCTCGGCTTCCGCCAGTTTGGCGCTGATGCGGGCGCGCAGGCGGGATTCGTCGGTGCGGCCGAGCGTGGCGACCGAGATTTTTTTGTGTCCGGGATCAATCGTCACCGCCTCCAGCGTCGGTTCTTCCATCAAGACCGACGTCACCGCCCGCGTGAGACAACCGCTTACCGGGGTGGCCGCTGGGGGAGATTTGTGATTGGCACTCATTTCCGCAACGCACGGTTAGCATAGCACGCTTTGTGGTGCGATGAGAAAAACGTCCGCTGCGGAGACAGTAACGCCGCTGTAATGAAAAATCTTTCGTGCCATTCCCCTGGTTTCATGGCTAGCTTGGAGCCGCATGAACATTCAAGTGGCGGTCCTCTGCGACGCGGCGACGGACGACAACGGCAAGTTGAACCTGCTCGGCGCGTTCGACACGATCTACGCGCGCGAACTGCCGGCCATCCATCCGCAGTGCGCCGTGGCGTTGCGCGTGACCTTCGCCAGCGAGGACGAGGGCAAGCGCCAGTTGAAACTCAACTTCGTGGACGCGGACGGCCGCGCCATCATGCCGCCGATCGAGATCCCGCTCGAAGTCTCGCTGCCGGGCGACATGCACTTCGGCACGCGCAATTACATCCTCAACATCCAGCAGCTCAAGTTTGAAGAACCGGGCCTCTATTCGCTGGAAGTGATGTTCGACGAGAAGGTGCAGGCCAGCATTCCGCTGCTCGTGCGGCACATCCAGCCGCCGGCGGCGTGACGCGTTTGCTTCAGCGCGGCAGAAGATGCACGGCGGGCGCTTTGATCAGTGCCGCCACCGACTGACCTTCGCGCAAATCCAGTTCCACACAAGCAGGCCGCGTCACGACGGCGAACAGCGGAAAGCCCGCATCCAGTTCCACGCGCACCAACGCGCCCTCGGCTTGCAATGATTTGACGCGCGCCGCGAGGCGGTTGCGCACGCTGGTGGCGGCGACCGCATCTCGTTGCAGAATCACATCCTCGCCCCGGATGCACACGAAGACATTTTTCCCCGGCGCTTCCGGCGCGAGCGCGGTCAACATCGTGCCGTTGATCGCGACCGTGACCAGACCTTCGTTTGCGCCGGTGATGACCCCGGGCAACACGGTTTCCACCCCGACCAGTTTGGCGACTTCAGGGTTGGCCGGGCGGTTGAACACGTCCAGCATCGGGCCGGCCTGCAACACTTTCCCGCCGGCCAGCACGACCATTTCATCGGCGAGAGCCAGCGCCTCCAGCCGGTCATGCGTGACACAAATCATGGGGAGGTTGAACTCGTCGCGGATGCGTTTGAAGCAGGGGAGGATCTTCACTTTGAGCGGCGCGTCGAGACTGGCCAGCGGTTCGTCGAACAACAGCAATTCCGGGGATGCCAGCAAAGCGCGGGCGAGTGCTACCCGTTGCTTTTCGCCGCCGGAAAGTTCCGTGACGCGGCGCGCCACCAGCGGACGGATTTCCAGCACTTCGATGATGTGTTCGAACTGGAAGCGTGCGTCCGGGGGACGATCCGCTTTGCGTCCGTAAAGCAGGTTCTGCCGCACCGACAGATGCGGGAACAGCGCGAGGTCCTGCGGCACGTAGCCGATGCCGCGTTGGTGCGTCGGCATGGCAAAACGCTTCGCGGTGTCCGTGAGCACGCGGTCGCCGAGTTGAATGAAGGCGGAGCGCGCGGTGCGAAGACCCGCGATCAGATCGAGCAGCGAGGTTTTGCCCGCGCCGGACGGGCCGAACAGCGTCGTGACGCGCCCGGAAAGTTCCACGTTCACTTCCAGCGGGAACGTTGCGAGCGGCAGGGAAATGTTCTTGAGCAGCAGGCTCATGGTTTTTTCCGGCGCAGCAAAAATTCACTGAACCATACGGCGGCAAAGGCCAGCAGCACGGACACCGCCAGCAGCCGGAACGCCGCGCCGTCCTGGCCAAGTTGCACATTGTGGAAGATCGCGAGCGAGAGCGTGGCGGTTTTGCCGGGAATGTTGCCGGCGATCATGATGGTCGCGCCGAACTCGCCGAGCGCGCGGGCGAAGGCCAGCACCAGGCCCGCCACGATGCCGCGCGCGGCCAGCGGCACGGTGATGGTGAAGAAGACGCGCCAGTTGCCGGCGCCGAGCGTGCGCGCGATCTGTTCGAGGCGCGGGTTCACGCCTTCAAACGCCACGCGCGCCGACCGCACGAGCAACGGCAACGACATCACCGCCAACGCCAGCAACACCGCCCGCCACGTGAATACGACATCGAAGTTCAATTTGTCGTGGAGAAAGCCGCCAATCGCACCGCGTCGTCCGAAGAGTTGCAGGAGAATCAGACCCGTCGCCACCGGCGGCATGACGAGTGGCAGCGAGATGAAAGTTTCGACCAGCGATTTACCCGGCCAATCGTGGCGGGCCAGCGCCCACGCGAGCGCGAGCCCGAACGGCAGGATGAGCACCGTGCTCAGGGCGGATACCCATGCGGTAAACCAGATGATCTGCCATTCTTCCGGACTCATTGCGACTCGCAGCGACGCGTCTGCATTTTATTCGAGCAGCACGAAGCCGAATTTCTTGAAGATGTCGCCCGCGTCTTTGGAGTCGAGGTAATTCAGGAATTTTTTCGCCACGTCGGCCTGCTTGGACTCCTTCACCAGTGCGACGGGATAGCTGATCTTCGGTGCATCTTTCGCCGGCACTTCGTAGGCGACTTTGACCTTCTTGGAAATGCCCGCGTCGGTTTTATAGACGACGCCCGCCTCGACATTGCCGGACTCCACGGCGGCCAGCGCGGCGCGGACATTTTCCGTGGGCACAACCTTGGGTTCGATTGCCGCCCAGAGTTGCAAACCGTCCAGCCATTGCTTGGCGTAAACTCCGGCGGGCACGGCCTTCGGGTCGGCGAGGGCGATCTTCTGCACGGCGGCATTGGTGAGCGCTTGAGCGGAATCAATCTTCAGCGCGCTGTCCGCAGCGATCACGACGACGAGCGCATTGCCGAGCCGGCTCTTGCGCGTGGCGGCATCAATCAGGCCTTTCTTTTCGAGGCCGTCCATCTTGGCTTCGTCGGCGGAAAAGAAGATGTCAGCGGGGGCGCCGGATTCGATCTGCCGGGCGAGAGTGCTGGAGGCACCAAGATTGAAAACCAGTTTGTCGCCGGATTGCTTTTCGTATTTCACCGCGATCTCCTTGAGCGAATCCGTCAGGCTGGCGGCGGCAAAGACGTTGATTTCCGCCGCGCGAAGCGGCGTCAGCGCCAGGAACCCCAGCGCGAGGGTGATTTGCAGGAACGCTGCGATGAGGAAGTTTTTATTTTTCATGTTTCGGGAAATTGTGCGCCGTTGGTTCATTGATCGTCAGTGCCAAGTTGGTTTGGTGGGGCAATGGGATCGTTGCCGTGGTAATGGCATGGCTGGTTCTGATGGGGTCAGAAATTAAACCGGATTTGAGCATAAAACCAGTCCGCATCCTGCGCGCCGCCGTTGGCCGGGGCGGAATTCACCGATTGCCGGATGTAATCCCCCACAAAAAAATGACCATAGCCGAGTTGCAGATCCACATAAGAAACCGGCGTGTAGGTGGCCAGGAGGTTGAATTCCGAACCGACGAAGCTGTCGAACTGGGCATTGCGACCATAGCCATTGCCACTGCGGCCACTGCCGGATTCGGGATAAAAGAAATCCGCCGTATCGGCGAGCCAGAGGAGATGATACTCCGCGGTCAGGGTCAGTGGTTTCACCGGCTTGAGCGAGGCGGTCACGCGACCGCTCTGGATGTTGCGCAGTCCCCACAGGTCCATCAACCCATAGAATTTGTGGTTCGTGCCGAAGAGCGGTTCAAAGGTCTGGGTTTTGCCGTCGTTGGGGCTGTCGTCGCCGGAGGCGTAGGTATAACCAACTCCCAGCCGTGGCGAACCAAAGGCCTTGGCCCACGTGTAACCCAAGGTCGCATCGGCGGCGAGCGCTTCCAGATCGCGCCGGATTCCGGTTTGCACCACGCTGCCGAATTGGCCGGCGATCTCCGTGCTGTAATCCCAGCCGCCGATTTTGCCGGGCAACGATTTGAAACGCGCGCCGACGGTGTAAACATCGCGGGCCGAAGTCGGCGTGCCGGGCACTCCCGGCGCCGCGGCGTTCGGAGCTTGGGCGCCGACATTGCGCGCCAGAAAATAGAGCTGGGTCTCCTGCCACGGTAAAAGCTGGCGGGACGAAGCATAGACTCCGGAGAACCAGTCGTAGTCGTTCGATTGGTTGAAATGCTCGTCGTAGGGCACGACCACCCGCCCGCTGAAGGCGTCCACCCAGAAGAACGAGTTTTCAAAGCGGAGTTTTGCCGCATCGAAGCTCCGCCCGGTATTGCTCCAGTCGCCAATCCCGACGAAACGTTCGTCGCCGTAGAGCAATTCCTGCCGGCCCACCTTCAGCAACAGGGGAAACATTTTCGGGTCGCCGAGTGAAACGGAAGCCTGATGCAAATCGAACGCATCCTCGTCGGGGCTGGGATTGCGTTTATCCGAGTGTGATGAGGCGTCGCGGCCCTCCACGTAGAGATTCAACCAGCTTGCCGGCGTGTAGCCGAGGTGGATTTTTTCCCGGAACAAAACGTAATCGTTGCTGTTGTCCAGATTGCGGGTGAAATCGCGATTGGCCACGAAACCGGCGTTTTCCCTGGCTTCATAGCGGACGCGGACCTGTCCGCCCAAATCCCATTTCTTGAATTCCGCCGACTGTTCGCGCAGCCAGTCATTGATCAACCCCTGACTGGCGGGGGTCGTCTTGGCCGGCGTGGTCGCCGTGGCGGATGGACTTGCCGCCGGTTGATTGGTTTGGGCGGAGGCCGCCGCAGTGGTTGCCAGGCAGGCACCGAGCAGAGCGGTGCGGGCCAGTCGTTTCGTTGTTTGGGATGTTTGGTGGTTCATGAATTCATTCTTCCGTCGTGGTCAGGCCGCAGCCATGAGTTGTCCTCCCGCCGGGGTGTTCAAACGCGTCGGCATCATCCTCGCTCAGACGCAGGCGCAAAGGGTTGCCGCGAACCCGCAATTTCATGGCAGCGAGAAAAACAAAGTCATTATACTTAATCAAGTATAACGGTGGGGCGGGGCATGATTATTTCGGGGCGTGGCCATGAATCCGTCTTGCGGGGTGGGTTAGAGCGTCCTGCCAAAAGAAGGTCGGGAACGAGGTGCTGGCGAAAGGCCCCTCACCCCGACCCTCTCCCCATCGGATGGGGAGAGGGTGGCCACCGGCCGGGTGCGGGAAATTCGGTTCCGCCAAACATTTTGCGAACTGTTCTAATCGCGCAGCAGTTGCTGGACTTGTTTCCAGGTTTTCTCGGTCGCGGCTTGGGCTTCGGTTTCCAACTGTTGATACAAAGCGAGGATTTGTTTCCCGGTTTCCGTCAGCGCCGCGCCGCCGCCGGAATTGCCGCCGCGCAATGACGTGACCAGCGGCGACTTGAAACTTTTGTTGATGTCCTGAACGTGCAGCCACGCGCGGTTATACGACATGCCCATCTGCCGGGCGGCTTCGGAGATCGAGCCGGTCGCCGCGATGCGTGTGAGCAACTCCACTTTGCCCGGGCCGAGCGCAATCCGTTCCCCGTGATAGATGCGGAGGCGGGTGCGAGCTTTTGGTTGCGAGGCCACGGGGTGAAATTAGCGCGCTCACTCCGGGCACGGCAAGCCCAAGCCTCGCCAGAATGGGAGGTTGCTCTGGTCTAAGCCGGAACCATGCAGTAGCAACTTCTTGCGCCGCACGCCAAGGGCGCGAAGGCCGCAAAGCAAACCAGCCGGATTAAAAGCCGACATAGCGCAACCCAAGCAGCGCCAGCAACGGTGCCCGGAACACGACAGAAACTTCCCCCCTTGGCGTCCTTCGCGTCCTTGGCGTGCGGCACAATTGATCTTTAACTGCATGGCTCCGGCTAAGAGCCGGTCTGAAAACTCCCGTGCCGGCGAATCGTCGTCGTCCTCGCATTCCCTTGAAAAATCGAGGACGACGACGAGAACGAGAACGAGGGGCAATGCTGTCTTTTCAAACAGGCGCTAAGGCCGGTTGGTTGTGGATTTTTATCCGCCGCTGGTGGAACTGTGCGGTTTGCCGGTGGCAAAAGAACTCGAAGGGCGCAGTCTTGTGCCGTTGTTGAAGAATCCCAAGGCCGAGTGGAATCATCCGGCGTTCACGGTGTGGAGTGAGGACGGGAAGACATATCACGGCGTGGCCGTGCGAAATGAGCGTTGGCGCTACGCGGAGTTCGGCCTGGATGGTAAGAACAGCGCGATGTTGTTTGATCAGCAAGCCGACCCGCACGAGTTGCAGAATCTGGCCGGCGATCCGAAGCTTGCGGATGTGAAAAAGGAATTGGCCGCGTTAGTGCAGGCTTACGCGAAAGGAGCGCCGAGTACCGGCTCGGCCCGATAAGCAACCACGAAACACACGGAACACACGAAAAGGGAACAAAATCGAGCGGTTGAGATAATTGTCACGGCGAAGGTTTTTCCTTTGGTGTTCTTTTCGTGCCTTTCGTGTGTTTCGTGGTTCAAAAACTCAGGGCCGGGCCGAGGCGGTGCGCGGCGCTCCTAATCCAAGCCGCGCTCCGTGAGGTCGTCTTCATCCAGGCCGAGGTAGTGGCCGAGTTCGTGGAGATACGTGGTGTGGACTTCATCGAGGTAAATCTCCTCGTCGCCCTCCGCATAATTCCAGAGGTTTTCGAGATAGAGAATGATCTGCGGGGGCACGGGCGACGCGGCCTGATCTTCCTCGCCAAACGCCGGCCCGGTGAACAAGCCCAACGAATCCGCTTCAATGCCTTCCGCGACAAAATCCGCATGCGGCACCCGCTCGAAGGTGACCGGCAGGCGGGCGGCGCAGTCGCGCAAGCGCACGGGCAGTTCCGCCAACGTCATGTCCACTTCGGTTGCGGCCAGTTTCTTGAGCTGTTCCCAATCAGGGTTCATCGGTTCGATCTCGATATCAGTTCCGCGCCGGGCGGATTTTATGCTTTGCCCCCGCGCGAACCGTCCTTACCTTGAACACATGAAACAACCGGGTAAAGCCCAAGCTGCGGTTTGCGCGAATCCGGGTTGAGTGACCACATGGCTGACAATACCACCACTACCAACGGCGACGCCCCCGAGCCGAAGCTGAAGATTTATTTCCTGCCGAACCTGCTGACAGCGGGAAATCTTTTTTGCGGCTTCGTGGCGCTGACGAAGATTGTCGAGGCGGATATCGGCTCGGGCAACTTCACCGACATCAAGATCGCGATGGCTTTCATTCTCGCCGCCTGTGTGTTCGATCTGTTTGACGGACGCGTGGCGCGGATGATCGGGGCGGACAGTCCGTTCGGGCGGGAGTTTGATTCGCTGGCGGACTTGATTTCGTTCGGCGCGGCCCCGGCGTTTCTGGTGCATCGCATCGTGCTCAAGGATGTCTTTGTACAATACGCGGAAATCGGCTGGTTCATCGCGTCCATTTATCTGGTCTGCGGGGCGTTTCGGCTGGCCCGGTTCAACTGTCTGGCGGCCATGCCCGGGGGCGGCAGCAAGGAGTTTCTCGGTTTTCCCATTCCCTCGGCGGCGGCACTGGTCACCTCACTGACCTTTTTGATGATCTGGCTCAATGAAAACGGGTGGATGGAGGGAAAGTTCAACCACAGCCGTTGGCGCTACCTGTTGCCGGTGCTGATGCTGTTTCTCTCGTGGATGATGGTGAGCCAGGTGAAGTATCCAAGCTTCAAGGTGCTGAACCTGCGCACGACGCGGTCGTTCCCCGGGATGTTGATTGCGATCTTGTTGCTGGGCTTGATTGTAGTGTCCAAGGGCAAGGTTCTGATGTTCATCCTGCCGTTGTTCTTCACGGCGTATCTGATTTACGGCTTCATCCGGCCGCGGCTCTCGCGGCAGACGCGCCGGGACATCATCGAGGAAGATGACGACGAGGATGAAGCGCCGAAGCGGGCGGATTAAGGGATCATGCCGGAGTTGCCACCTATCTTCATCGCGACGTTGACCGGGTTCATTGCGGGTCTCGCGTTGTGCATCCCGGTCGGGCCGGTCAATCTGACCATTATCAACGAGGGCGCGCGGCGCGGGTTCAAGTGGGCCGCGTTGATCGGCATCGGGGCGACCGTGATGGAAGTCATCTATTGCGCCATCGCGTTCACCGGGTTTGCGGCCTTTTTCCAGAAGGGCGCGATCAAGTCGGTCATGGAGGTGTTCAGTTTCGCCTTCCTGCTGTTTTTGGGCGTGCGCTTCGCGATGGCGAAAACCGTCGCCGTCGTGGAAAAGCTGGAGCAACGCATCGAGATGAAGATCGAAGCGAAACTGCATCCGCACTCCGCGTTCATGACGGGGTTCGTCCGCACCCTGGCCAATCCCGGCGTGTTGCTGGGCTGGATCATTCTCGGCGCCAATTTCATCTCGCGCGGCTGGGTCGAGCCGAATCGCGAAGGCAAACTGGCCTGTCTGGTGGGCGTGACCGCGGGCGTGGGGGTCTGGTTCATCGGGTTGAGCTGGGCGATTTCCCTGGGGCACAAAAAGTTCACCGAGAAGACCCTGTTGCGGATGGAGCGCGCCTCGGGCTTCGGCCTGATCTTCCTGGCGCTGTTGCACGGGGCGTACATCGCCATGCAACTGGCCAAGCCCAAGGTTTGATGCCAAACTGTGGCCGGAATGGACCTGAATACGGAAATCAAACCCGATCCGCAGCGTACGTGCGACAAATGCGGGCGTTACGGCGCCTATGATTTTGGCGAAAAGAAACTGTGTGCGGATTGTTATGGAACTTCCTGCTCCTGCTGTCCGGAGTTCGGCGGCGCGGAGGATGCAACCGAAGCGGAAGATTGAAGCATGAAGAAGACGTTTGCCATCCTTTGTCTGGTGGCGGGCACCACGGCACTGGTGTGGGGCTATCGTGAATCGCGGACTTTCCACGGCCAATGGCACCAGATGTTCAGCTCGTCCACCCACAATCGCATCACCTGGCTGTATGTCGGCGGAGCCGTGCTGATAACGGTGGGGGTGGGATTGATCTACGTGGGCCGCCGGTAAACCGCGCCGTTGCCCGTCACTGCTCGGACTCGGTCGTCACCGGTTTGGCGTCACCTTTCAACGCGCCCATCACGGCGTGCCACGCGAGGATGGCGCACTTCACGCGGGCCGGATATTTGTAAACGCCCGCGAAGACCGCGAGCTTGCCGACGTCCTCGGCCATCTTTCCGGTGGTGACCATCTCGCGCACCTCACCAAACATCTTTTCCACGTCGGCCTTGGTCTTGCCCTTGGCAAATTCCGTCAGCAACGACGCCGACGCCTTCGAGATGCAACAACCCGAGCCGACGAAGCTGATGTCCTTGATCGTGTCGCCGTCGAGGGCGAGAAAGAGTTTGAGTTGATCGCCGCAGAGCGGGTTGTGGCCCTGCGCGGAACAACTGGCCTGCGGCATCTCGTGGAAATTGCGCGGCTTCTTGCAGTGGTCGAGAATGACCTGCTGATAAAGGTCGTTCAAGTCGTCGAACATGAGCGCAGCATAGTCGAGAACCGGCGGAAGGCACGAAGGATTTGCTTGCAGAACGGTGAGGCGCGCCGTCATAGATTGGCCCCGGGCCGTTTGAGAAGGCTGTACCTAGCGCGACTTACTCCCGGTTTGCCGCTGGCAAAATCCTAGTCTTTTTGGCGGGGACGACAGGCGGCTTGGGCTTCATAAGCAGCGTGGATTGTTTTGGCGTCTTTCCCTCAGAAATCACTTCGGGAAACACCAGCGTCGGATACCCATTGCCAGCGGACTGCACGACGAGATTGGATTTTTGAGTCATGGTCCATCCGGCAAACGTAGCGTTGGTGATTGAAAGCAGTGTCGCAATGGCTTCCGGCTTTACCACTTCGGGACGCCGAATGAACGAACCGTCCTCCTGCCGGATGAAAAGCGGCGTTTTGGTTGGCCCATAAATGGAAACCCAAATCGCAGGCAGAGATGGATTTTTACCCCAACGCACTTCAAAGCGTGGCAGTAAAATCCGTTGCTGGTTGACGTCCCCGCCGGGATAAAAGAATTGTTGCAACACGGACACCGGATGCTTTTTCTCCAAAGCGGACACATCCACTTCCAATCTCGTCAACCAGTTGGTCGCCAGTTGATAGGCTCCGTTGGTGTCAACAAGGGATTCCAACTTTGACCAGCGCATCTGCCGCTCCCTCAGCGGCAAGTCCGAATTCGGCTCCGGCCACTGTATGAATTGCAATTTATTTTCACCAAAGCCAAAAACTCCATTGGTGGTATCCAGACTGCCGCCCGCGCGCATTCGTGGCGGCGAAATGTTGTAGGTCTCGACTTGCGCGAAAGTAATCGGCTGCCAGTTGGGAATTTCGAGTTTGCCGCCCGCGTGATTCACCTCCGCCAGCATCAACGCCAGCATCACGTATTTGTAGGCAAGTGAAATGTAGAGGATGTCCATGAATGCCTTGCGACTATTGTTTGTTCCTGCGTTTGCCCGCCAAAAAGACCCCAACGGCTGATAGCGCCGCCAAGCCAACGCTGACATGACGCATGACTTTCCACTGTTTCTGGATGTCATCCAGCCGGGTGAGGTATTCTGTAATTGAATAGCCCCGCTTCCCGGCTTCGGTTTGCTCACGGATGAACATCATCTGAATCTCATCGCTCCACTGAGTCACATTGTGAGTCGCAATGAACGACTTGGCGATGATGAACAGGGACAACAGCAAAATTACGGTGAACACCACCCGGGTGATATTCGCATCATTCGCCGACTGGCGGGTTTCTTGGGTTGAATCCTCCGTTTTCATCAATGTAATAGAGGCGTCTGAAATTTTAGGGGTTGATCATATAGTGAAAGATGATTTCCTCCCAACCTTGATAGGCATAGTAACCTGACACGATCAGCAAAATAACCGCCGATATTCGTTGCGTCCCTACCCCGCGCACCAGCACAGGCAACAAGTGGATGAATGCAAAACTAGACAGAACCAGCGGCACGGCAACAAGCCCCCAGCATTGTATTTCATACCAGATCAAGTTCCGCGTTGTTGGGGCATAGGGCGAGAAGCTCAAAAAGAAAACAACCGCAAGGCAAAGCGCGGAGGTCGTCAGTTGTTGGCCGTGCCGTTTCTTTTTGATCAAAACCTCAGTTGCGTCTGGTGGCGTGTTTTTAGTTTGCATTAACAGCCTTTCTTCATGGAGCCGTCCGCCACATGTAAGCCGTGCCGGATATTTTCCAAGAGTCATGACCGCTAAAATTGTAATTGTCCATGTAGTATTCATACCAACCAAGACAGTTTTCCAAAGCATAACCATCCATCCATCGAGAAAATAGCGCCGCTAGCCCGACTGCATATTCATCGCTACGGTAGTTAAAATTGCCAAGCTTTGGCACCTGAATGTTATTTGTCCAAGCAACAAACGCCTGTGATTGCCGTCCATGCTGGTAATAGGCATAAACATCGCTGGTAGTTCCATTTGTCGAATAATCAATCCCAAACGCATGAGCCCAATTCGGATGATACATTTTGCAAGCATTCAGAATGACCAAGCGATACGGGTGCTTGTCCACGGCAGGAACTCTTTTTGTTGAGCGGTGTCTCTTGTTTTGCAACGTGTTTTCTACAAGGTCAGGAGGGATTGATGAACGCTTGTGATCTCCTTGCAGCACATCAACATCGCCATGTCCAAACCAAAAGAAATTGCCACTATCGCTGGCTTTCAAAGCCGAAAGTAATGTTTCCTTGTCCAAATCATCATCATAGCGAAACGCATTGCCATCAAATAAGTTGGCCCCAGGCCGCAGAAAATACTCATCGTCTCGAGCCGGATTGGCGAGAATGTTAATGACGCCATTGAGCATTAGTCTGGTGCGGTTGTTGTTAAAGCTGGTGGTGTAAGCATCCCACCCCCAAGCGACCACGAAAGTGTTTCCGATTCCGCCGGGGATTTGTTTGATGAACCAACGCCGGGCTTTCCTTTGATTACCACCCGGAGGGGCATCATCCAAGAGCGAAATTTCCTGATGTGGAGCAAAATAAAAATCCGTCCGGACATGACTGAAGGCAATCTGGTTTTGGCCGTCAGTCAAATCCCATGCGCCTTGAATTGTGCCATCCGATGTTGTGCCGTAAAAATAGCCAAGGTATTGGTTTGCTTCGTCAAAGAACTCAATCCGCCAGTCAGCGCTTTGCAAGGCGAGCTTCACGTCAATCACAAGGAAATCACTGAAAGTGGAGGCTAATTGGCTAAAGGTCACATCATTGGTCACGATGACTGGCACGGTTGCTCCCACCACCGGCAAATCTCCCGGCTGCGGGTCAGCGCGGTACTCCAATTCCAGCGCAAGGGAGTATGGGCCATTAGCCAGATAGCCGGTGTCCCAGTTGAGATACCAACATCCGTCGGCCCGTTTCACCAGTGACCCGTTGGCGCGGCTGCCATTGAGCAACATGGAAAGAGCGGGCTTTTTGATGTGGCTTTTGAGCGGCACTGGAATGAGCGCAAATTCGCGGAAAGGTTGATTGATGGCAATGTGGCTCAAGTTGAGCGGGCTGTCAGAAGACCAAGGGCAGGTATCCAGCTTGTATTCGGCGAGGTTCGGCAACCCGTCTTCATCAGGATCATCCGCCGCATCGTTTAGAGTCGGGTCAAGGTCGTGCTGCAACTCCCATTCATCGGGAATTTCATCTCCGTCATCGTCCTGCGGATTGATGATGACGGGTTGTTTTACAAATCCGCCGCGTCCGTCGGTCAAAACATAGAAGAACGAATCCTGAGCAACGTAGTACGACGTACACGAATAAACGAGTTCACTGTTGGTGTTGGTCGTGACCGTTCCGTAGGTGGGTGGCGCAATGACGACAAGTTGAAGCGCATCGTTGTCCGGGTCTGCCGCGTTGGTCAGGATGGGGAAGGAAATTGCCGTTTGATTTGTCTGCAATGTCAGTTCTAACGGCAGGGTGTACGGCTGGTTGTTTCCCGCTGCGTTGACAAACACAAATACTGTGGCCGTGTTTGATCCCCCCACATCGTTCGTGATGGCGTACGAAAAAGTCTCCAAGCCCGAGAAAGTATTTGTCGGCGTGTAGCGAAAGATGCTGGCATCGTCGCTATATTCTATTTCCCCGTGACCTGCCGGTTGAACGTGGGACAGCATAATTGGATTGTCATCCGGGTCCGTATCATTGAGCAAAATATCGAGCTGATTCATGGTTGAACCTTGCTCGACGCCAAACACATCAAGTTGAGCAACGGGTGCAGGACAGAATACACGGTAAAACCCGGAATTGTTGTTGCTGGCAACATACGAGGCGCAACTGTTGGCGCTGTTGATTGCCGCAGAAGAAAATTGCGGTGCCAAACCGACGCTGCCAGCGGTGTTCAAGCCAGCCTGTCTCTTTTCCATCGCAGCGAGGATTTTGGCTCGAACTTCTTCAGTTGATGGCGGTGGTGGCGGTTCATTCTTCAACTCCCATTCGTATGGCTCGCGTTGCTCTAATTCGCACTGCACCAATAGTTCAGCCAGGCGTTGCGTCTCCCGGGCCTGTTTGAGCTGCCTTCTTTCTTCCGGAGACAACGATGCGGCTGATGAAACCATTGCGTTGCCGCCATCTGGCAAAAGCCCCATGCCAAAAATCTGCCCCGCCGAGCAATCAACCCGGTTCGAGTGGACAAAAAATGTCACGTTCGTTCCCGTCCCTGCGGGCAGATTGTTGGTCAGCGTTTGCCACGGCGTAATCGGATCCAGCGTGGGCCGATACTGAACAATGTAAGTTGCCCCCTCCACACTCGGCCACGACAACACAACATCGGGACAAATGATTTGTAATTTCAGTCCTTCAATGGCCTGACTTGACGCGACAATGAACAGTAGTGACGCAAGCACGACAATCAGCTTTTGGCGCAAGATTTTCATGATATTTCAGTTTGATTTCCCCGTTAAAACAACCCGGGTTTGGTTTGTTATGAACAGATTTGTTCTATCATTTTGCCAAGCGTCTGCAAGTAAAAACACAGTTTAATGTGTGGAGCGTGGTGTGTTGGTCTGCGCTTGCTAACATTTGTGTCAACGAGGCCAAATCACCGCCGAATTTTGGGTGAAACGATCCGTTCCCATCGCAAAAAAGTTGGGTTGACTCAGGAAAAATTGGCGGAGAAAGCCGACCTGCACCATAACTTCATCGGTGCGGTCGAGCGCGGCACCATGGAAATTTCCGTTGGCTCGCTGCTCAAAATTGCCAGAGCGCTTAACGTCGAAGTCGCAGATTTGGTGTGGGACATCAAATAGTCCCCACACCTTTGTTGCGCACACGAGCAGGGGTTCCTATTTCTGATCAAGATGAACGAGCTGACTTCTGATGGATGCGGTCCTTCTTCTCCTCCAAGTCAGCCTGAATTTCTTTGCGTTCCTTGATGAGTTGTTCCTTGAGCTGTTCCACTTTCTCGAAGTCGCCCGCTTCGGCGGCTACGGACGACCGTATTATCACCAGTTTGGGAAGTGGCCTCAAATGGCAAAGCCAGTCACTTTATCTTTGATGACCAAGTCATTTGCCATGCTGCTTGGCGCGTTGTTCGCGCTGTTTTTGGCGGCAAATTTTGTGCGGGCCGAAACCAACGGCATCCGGCATCAGGAGATTTTCGTGGCCGCGCCGTTCACCATGCCGGCAATCAAAATCCCGGTGTTTCCCGACCGTGATTTTGTCGTCACGGATTTCGGCGCGGTGGAAGGCGGGAATACAAACATCTCTGAAGCCATCCACAAAGCTATCACGGCCTGTCACGCGGCGGGCGGCGGCAAAGTCGTGATTCCGCGCGGCAAATGGCTGACGGGAAAAGTTCATCTGCAAAGCAACGTCAACCTTCACCTCGCTGAGGGCGCGACGCTCTACTTCAGCGCCAGGCCAGAGGATTACTTGCCCGCCGTGCAATCGAGTTGGGAGGGGACGGAGTGCTTCAACTATTCACCGCTGATTTATGCGTTTGGCTGCACGAATGTCGCGCTCACGGGCCAGGGCATGATTGAGGCGCGATTGGACGTTTGGAAACAGTGGTTCACCCGGCCCCCCGCGCATCTGGAAGCGTTGAAGCGGCTTTATCACTTTGCTTATACGAATGCGCCGGTCGCGCAGCGTCAGATGGCGGTCGGGGAAAATCATCTGCGTCCGCAGTTCATCCAGTTCAATCGCTGCCGGAATGTGCTCATCGAAGACGTGAAGATCCGCAACAGCCCGTTCTGGACGATTCACCTGTTGTTGAGCGAAGACGTCGTGGTCCGGCGCGTGGACATCGTGGCGCGCAATCGCAACAACGACGGCATTGATCCGGAGATGACGCGCAATCTGCTCGTGGAAGATTGCCGGTTTGATCAGGGCGACGATGCCATCGCCATCAAGGCTGGGATGGATTTCGACGGGCGGCGGTTGAACACGCCTTCGGAGAACATTGTCGTCCGCAACTGCACGATGGTGCGCGGGCATCAACTGGTCGCCATCGGCAGCGAACTTTCCGGCGGCATCCGTAATGTGTATGTGCATGACTGCCGGTTCGACAACGCTGACTCGAACCCACCGCAAAACATCGTCTTCATCAAGACCAACCGGCGGCGCGGCGGTTTCGTGGAGAACATCCATGTCGAGAACATCGCCGCCAAGAGCACGAAGTTTGGCGTGCTGGGTATTGATACCGACGTGCTCTACCAATGGCGCGACCTCGTGCCGACCTACGAGGAAAAGCTCACGCCCATCCGGGGCATTCACCTCAAAAACATTCAAGTCGAAGAAACCGACACGCCCATCAAAATCGCGGGCGATGCGAAGCTACCCGTGCGCGACGTCTTTCTTGAAAATATCACGGTCAACCAAGCGCACAGCCGGACGAACAGCCTGCGGAACGTAGAGAATGTGCGGGAAACAAACGAGCGAATTAAGCATCATGAGCCGGAATGAGCCGGAATGAGCCGGAATGAGCCGGAATAAGCCCGTTCTACCGAAGTTTCCACTTTGCACCAGCGCCCCAACCTGTTGTTTTTGCTAAACCCAAAGTCTGCAAAACACTCAGGTCTTCCCGAAGTGCCCGTGGCGTATGATTGGTCAACTGAGCCGCAATTTCCCGGAGCGCTATCCCGCCGCTGGCCCCGGCCGCCAAGACTTCAAGAACTCGTCGTTGGCGCTCAGTCACATCTTGAGCGACCCGCGATGGTGCAACATAACGACTGGGACGAAACCGCACCACCACACAGCCGCCCGCCTCTTCAATTTCAGGTTGAGGCAGTCCGGCTCTCGCAACTAACTCCGCGATCTTGATGGTGCCCCGGCCCCATGCTTCGATTACGCCGCGCCGATAAAACACCCGTGCGATGAGCGGATTCCATGGCAGCGACTCGTGAGGTTGGAACAGTGCTTCTGTTGTTAATCCGAAGTGAAGCGTGCCCGACGAAGTGATCTCCAGCCGATCATCGAAAAGTGCCACGGCAATTGAACCGCCGCCAATACTGTAATCTCGATGGCAAACCGCATTGGCCAGCGTCTCCCGCAACGCCACTGGCGGATAGAGCGGATCGTCCACACGCTCGAACAAGCCTGGTTGGATGCGACCTGCGACCGGCAGATTTTCCCGTAAAAATCGCTCCGCCCGCAGCAAGAGATCAAACGCGTTGCCGTGAAACTGCCGGTTATCAAGGAACTCGGTCTTATCTCGACCACGAAAGCGTGCCACACGCAACAAACACTGCGGCATCCGCGGTTCCAGTTGTTCGGCTTTTCCGAACAAAACCACCGCAGCCCGCAACAATTGTCCGCCCCGCATCAATCCTAAACCACGCAACACCTCTGCGGGATCGCGCACGCCGGGGTCATCCGCTCGACCGCGCCGGATGGATTCTTCCAGGGTCCGAATGATTTCGGAAGCTTCCAAATCGGTCACCGCCCACCCTTCCGCAGGCTCATTCTCCCAACGCCTCTCGCCATGCAATCGCTCCAACAACATCTGTTGAAAACCGTGGCCCGAGAGTTCTGGAGTTGTGTTCCCCACGCGTCGGTATGCCTGTCCTTTGTAGTTGTAGGGGCGGTTTGTTCCTGCTGAAACGGTTACCACCAACACCTGCCGCCCCTCAGTTACATCTACCCGCTCGATGGAAGGAAAGACTGGCGGGTCAATTTCCTTTAACTCTTGCGCTACTTCTTCGACCGTATGATCCGAAACCATTTGGCCGATGATGCGGCCATCCGGCTCAACGCCAAAGAGCACCCGTCCCCCACGATGATTGAGCATCCCACAAAGTGTCTGTGTGCCAGCGCGGCGTTCGCCGGTTGTGCGCTTGAATTCCAGCGTCTCAGACTCACCCGTTCGCACCCACTCTTGAAGTTGTGAAATGGAAATCATACGGCATTTTATCGACGCCCTTTTGACGCCTGGTGGATGCGGTCTTTCTTCTCCTCCAAGTCCGCCTGAATGGCTTTGCGTTCTTTGATGAGCTGCTGTTGAAGTTGCTCCACTTTCTCGTAGTCGCCCGCCTCAGACGCGGCGGCCGTCGCCTCTTTCAAGGCGATTTCGCGTTCGGCAGTTTTGGCTTTGGCCTTGGATTCGAGTTCGGCGATTTCCTTCTTTTGTTCAGCGGTCAGTTTGGCGACGGGCGCGGTTTTGTTCAGGCGTTCCATCGCGAGTTCGTAGGAGGATTTCATATTCGTTAGCTTCTGTTGAGAACCTTAATTAAATGACGGCTTTGCCTTTGGCTGGTAGGGCGCGTCACTCCGTGCGCGCCGTATTGGGCCAGCCAGACGACGGCGCGCACGGAGTGACGCGCCCTACCCAAACAATGCATATTTCGATGTGTTTCAAAGTTCAACCATCAA
Organism: uncultured Bifidobacterium sp.; assembly: GCA_964594985.1. Classification (GTDB taxonomy): domain Bacteria; phylum Verrucomicrobiota; class Verrucomicrobiia; order Limisphaerales; family JADLHS01; genus JADLHS01. The sequence continues at coordinate 108,726 of CAZQNQ010000010.1, read as the reverse complement.
CTTTTTTCTTCTTCCACGGCATGTCGGGGAATTTCTCCGGCGGCTTGAGGGGCGGCGGTGTGGGTGGTTTCACGAACGCCAGTTCGGGGTCGGACGCGGTGGCGGGAGTTTCGCCGGGTTTGGATTTGTCCTCGCGCCACGAGGCGATGCGCGCTTGCAGGCCGTGATGTTCGGCGGTTTGTTTGTCGCCGGACTTCATGTAGAACAACGACAGGTTCGTGTGAACAAGCTGTTCCTTGGGGCGCAGTTGCTCAGCTTTGTGGCCTTCGGCGATGGCGGTGGCGAAATCGCCTTTGCGATAGAACGCCATGCCAAGGGAGAGTTGCGCGTCGAAATGCGTCGGATCGCTCGCGAGGATGGGGCGCAGTTTCTCGATGCACCCGTCGTAATCACCCTGGCTGAAGGCGAACATGGCGTCGTCGTATTGTTCCTGCGGTGCGCTCATCAAACTTTGCATTGCGTTGTCTGGCCCCGATATACTGCACCGCACGACGATGAGTTTGCCAATCAAATTAGTTTCAACGGACTTCGATGGGACGCTGTTCGCGGAGTTCGAGAACCCGCCGATCCCGCCGCGCTTTGTGTCGCTCATCAGCGATTTGCAGGCGCGGGGCGTGAAATGGGTCATCAACACCGGGCGCGACATGTCCAGCTTGATGGAAGCCCTGGCCCGGGCGCGGATCACGGTGCAGCCGGATTATCTGGTCCTGGTGGAGCGCGAGATTTATCAGCACGACGGCGGGCGTTACGCGCCGGTGGAGCATTGGAACACGGCGTGTCATCGCGATCACGAGGTGCTGTTTGCGCGGGTGCGCCCAGAGGTTTCCGCGTTGATGGATTGGGTTAATGAGCGGTTCAAGGCAACGGTTTACGAGGACTCGTGGTCGCCGTTTTGTTTGATCGCGGGAAACAACGGCGATGCGGACGTAATCCACGCGCGACTCGACGAGTTTTGCCGCCGCTTCCCGGAACTGACCGTGGTGCGCAACGATGTCTATGCGCGCTTCAGCCATGTGAATTACAACAAAGGCACGGCGCTGGCGGAACTGACACGGATGCTCAAGCTGACGAGCGAAGAAGTTTTGGCGGCGGGCGATCATCTGAACGACTTGCCGATGTTGAAGACGGAATTTGCGCGCTATCTCGTTGCGCCAGCCAATGCGATTTCGCTGACGAAAGAAGCGGTGAAGAAGCAGGGCGGCTTTGTGAGTGAGTTGCATTGCGGGCACGGCGTCGCGGAGGGGCTGGAGCGCTTCTTTGCCTGATGCGGACTTATTTCCCGGAAATCAGGACGGAAATCCCTTTGACCAGACACGCTCCAGCCAAAACCCATCCAATCCAGCGATAGATGGGCCGGTCGGTTTTGAGATGAAAACCCTCCGCCAAGAACCAGACTCCCAAAGCGACTTCAATCCACCCGAAACCGACCGCAGTGATGCCATAAGAAGTGCGCTGCATCCTGCCAGCGGTGATGCGTTCGTTGATTACGGCGCTGAATCCGGCCAGCATGAAGATTAGTCCGGGCGCGCAAACAACTATCCACGCCAACGCATTGCCCATCGCGCCGAGGATGCGGCGCAGCCAACTGGCGGGAGGTTCAGCTTCATCAATCAGGATGACCCCATCAGCGATCTCATATCTTGCCCGGCGCTTCTTCATGCCGAGCGCGGCCTTGAAGCCGGCTTTGAGATCACCTAGAAACGTGCTTAAAGCCCCAATGATGGCGGGTAAAAGCAGCATTCCGGCAAACAGCCACATGGCCCAAGTTGCGTCGCTCATTTCGTTGAACATGGGCTGGGGATTTCGCTTGCTGGGCCAGAAGACGATTGGAATCAAGGCTACGCAGGCAATGCCGCCCAAAACCAACCCAACCAAAGAGCGCACGAGCATTTCCGAGAAGATTTCGGTCGCACTGGCTTGAGAGAAAGCCCGCCATCGTCGTCTCAGCCGGGTGAGCAATCCACCGTCATGCGTATCAAGCGGCTCGGGAGAACTGCTTGAGACTGGTTCAGGTTGATCATGCACGAAGGCGATTTTGAAGTTTCAGCATGATGGGACAAGTATAGTTTCCGCCGGAATTTCCAGCCACCCGCGCTCGGAGCTTTGATTAAGTCGTTTTATCCCTGCTGTCGCCTGAATCACGCCTGCTTACTTTTCTGGCTGAAACCTGACATTTCCATGCGTGGCAGTCATGGATTGGCCCTGAACAACCGAGATATGACGGAGAAGAAATTGACTCTATCCCGTCGCTTGGTACTGTGAGAAAGCACAGTGTGTCGCGCAAAGCGGTCGAGTTGTCCCCTCGAAACGTGACGCGCATTTTGAATAGAAAGTTTTCATGAGTGATTCAACAGTAGCAGCCGCAAACGCGGGTGGAGCGCCGAAAGTCGCCCAGATTTCCGAGGCCGTCATCCGCATCGCCGGCAATTCCCAGGACGGCATCCAGGCCATCGGTGGTTTCCTCGCCCGCCTCGCCGGCCGCAGCGAACAGGAAGTCATGACGTTCATGACGATTCCGGCCACGATTTCCGGCGGGCCGTCCATCTTCCAGGTTCGCATCGGTTCGGGCGAAGTCCTCAGTTCCGGTGATGAAGCCGACGTCTTGCTGGCGTTCTATCAGCATTCCTACGAAGGCCACATCAACTCGCTCAAGAAGGGCGGCATTGTGCTCTATGATTCCGACCATGTCGAAGCGAAGCCTGAGTGGCAGAAGGATTACCATCATCTGGGCATCCCGATTTCCGGTCTGACGGTCGAAGCCATCGGCGGCACGGCCAAGGATAAAGGCAAAAACATCTATGCCCTTGGACTGATCGCCAAGATGTTCGCGCTCGACCTGCCGAAGCTGGAAAGATTGATCACCGAACGCTTCACCGGCAAAGATCAGAGCATCGTCAAAAACGCGCTCTCGGCTTTCCACGCGGGTTATGGGCACTCGCTTGGCAACGTGCTGGAAACCTTCAAGTTTGTTGATAGCCAGAGCAAGGGCGGGCATCAAATCGTGATGAACGGCAATGAAGCGCTCGGCTACGGCCTCATCGCGGCGGGCGTGCGTTTCGGCGCAGGTTACCCGATCACCCCGTGGTCCGACATCATGGAATTATTGCGGCGCGAACTGCCCAAATATGGCGGCACGTTCATGCAGACTGAGGACGAAATCGCGGCCATCTCGATGGCCATCGGCGGCAGCTACGCCGGTCGCGTGGCGGTCACCGGCTCCAGCGGTCCGGGCATCTCGCTCAAGACCGAAGCGCTCGGTTGGGCGGTGATGGCGGAAATGCCGCTCGTCATTGTGGACGTGCAACGCGGTGGACCTTCGACGGGTATGCCGACGAACATCGAGCAGTCCGACTTGAACATCGCCTGCTTCGGCGGTCACGGCGATTCTCCGCGCGTGGTGATTGCGCCGGCGGACGTGGAAGATTGTTTTTACTCCGCGATTGAAGCCGTCAACATTGCGAAGAAATACAGCGTTCCCGTAATTCTTCTCACCGACCAAGGCATCGCCACCCGCATCGAAGCCTTCACCGAGCCGAATCTCGAAAAAGTTTGCCAGGACATTTCCCCCGATTTCAAACCCGTCGCCGATCACAAGCCTTACGATCTCTCCGCCAAGGATGGCATCACGCAGCACGTTCCGCCGGGCACATGGATTCAGAGCGGTAAATATCCGATTGTCACCGGTCTCGAGCACGACGAACTCGGTCATCCGACCGGCTCGCCGAAGTTGCACATGCAGATGATGGCGAAGCGCCGCAAGAAACTGCAGGCGCTCGGGGCGACGTTGCCCACGCCGAAGATTTACGGCCCGAGCGAAGGCAATGTTCTCCTCGTCGGCTGGGGTTCGACCCAAGGTCCGATCAAGGAAGCCGTGGACCGCGCCCGCGCCGCCGGCGACAGCGTGTCCTCAATTCACATCAAGCACCTGAACCCGTTGCCGCCGGACTTGGAAAACATTTTCTCCGGCTTCAACCATATCCTCGTGGTCGAGATGAACGACGAAGGCCTCTATGGTTTCGGCCAGCTTGGCGGCTTGCTCCGCTCCCGTTATTGCGATCCAAAGATCCGCGGCATCAACAAGACCGACGGCCTTACGTTCAAGGTCAAAGAAATCCTCGAACGCGTGAAGACCAACGTCTCCGAAGGTCTGCGCAAACAATAATTTCAACCACTTTTTAATATGAGCCAGATACTTACCGAAGCTCCCACGAGTCCCGCTGTTTTGACCCCTCGCGTCCCTACGCCCGAAGAGCGCAAGGGCCTGACGAAGAAAGAAGTCGCTGCCGATCACCCGACATGGTGCCCCGGTTGCGGCGATTTCTCCGTACTCGCGCTTTATTTCAAGCTGATCGAGAAGCGCAAGATGCATCACGAAAAGATCACCACGGTCGCGGGCATCGGTTGCTCGAGCCGCTTCCCGTATTTCGTGCAAGCCCACGGCGCGCACTTTATCCATGGCCGCGCGCTGCCGTTCGCGAGCGGCATTTCACTCTCGCGTCCGGACCTGCACGTGTTCGTGTTCGGTGGCGACGGCGACGCCTTCTCCATCGGCGGCAATCATTTCAATCACACCGCGCGCAAGAACATCAAGATGACCTATTGCGTGATGGACAACTGGGTTTACGGCCTGACGAAGAAACAGACCTCGCCCACGTCGCCGCTCGGGTTCAAGAGCAAGACCGACCAATGGGGCGCGGTGGATTATCCGATCAACCCGATGAAGCAGGCGATCGCGGCGGGCGCGACGTTTGTGGCCCGCACCACGCACACCAATCCGAATCACGTCCTCCAGATGATGGAAGCCGCGATGGATCACGACGGCTTCAGCTTCATCGAATGCCTGAGCGAATGCGTCGAGTTCTACGAAGGCGCGTTCGACGCGAGCAACCCGCGCAAAGGCGGCGTGTTCAACCTCGTCCCCGCCGACCACGACGTGACCGACGAGATGGCCGCCTACAAGCTGGCCGACGAACCGTTCCCGGGCCGCTTCGGCATCTTCTTCAAGAAGTCCAAGCCGACGAAGAACACGAAGGAAGCCGAGATCCACAAGTCCATGCAGGAAAAAGTGCAGGGCCTCAAGGACTGGCAGATTCTCCAGAAGAATTTCGACCGGATGAAATAATCCGCAACGACCACGATCCGCGAAAGCCCCGGTTAGCGCCGGGGCTTTTTCTTTTAGAGCGTACCCCAAAATGAATGTTGAAAACTCCCGCTTTGCGAAACGCCCCTCACCCCGGCCCTCTCCCCATCCGATGGGGAGAGGGTGGCCGCCAGGCCGGGTGGGGGGATTTTGTTTCCAACATTTTTTTGAAAACCGTTCTAGGTCCGGGCGCGGGTGCAACATCCGGGCTTGGCAGGGCGGGGGAATGTTTCTACGGTTGCCGCGTGACCGGATTCCTTCGCTTTGTCGGGATGCTCAATGCCGCCGTCTGGTTGGGCAGCGCGGTGTTTTGCTCCACGGCGTTGCTGGTGGCGATGAACTCGCGCGCGGCGGTCGCCTTGATCGGGACGCAATACTTCAGCCAGGTTTCCGGGGCTTTGACGCAGATCATCTTCACCCGGTTTTATCATCTGCAAATCCTCTGTGCGATCCTCGCCGGGCTGCACTTGGTCGCCGAATGGTTGTATCTGGGGCGTTTCCCCCGGCGCTTCTGGGCGGGGCTGTTGACGGCTCTATTCGTCGGCAGTCTGATCGGCAGTCTGTGGTTGTGTCCCAAGCTGGCTAGGTTGCAACGCGCTCAGTTCGTCCCCAATCAACCGGCCGCGCAAGCCGAGGCCGCCCGGCGGCAGTTCCAGGTCTGGGAGGGGGTGTTTCAAGCGGTGAACGTGCTGATGCTCGGCGGCATCGCCGTCTATTTCTGGCGGTTGACGCAGGTGGAGAACGAACCCCGCTTCATCAAGAGCGTTTTTCATTGAGGGGTGTGATTGGAACTGCCGCTCGCCGGGCCGGTTCTTAATCTTAATCCTAATCTTTTTCTTAATCCTTCTGGCCCGGAGATTAAGATTACGAAAAAGATTAAGATTAAGAGGCCGGAGCGCACGGCAGTTTGAATCACACCTTTCATTGATGGAATCGTGGTGCGCCCCGGGCGCGCGGATGATTCGCGATTCGACTTTTCCTCCGCCCCTTGCTACAAAGCCGCGTGCCTGAGCCTAGTCTGCTGTTGCTCATTCCAGCGTACAACGAAGAAGCGCGCATCGGACCGGTGCTGCGCGAACTCGGCCATTATTTTCAGGCCCATTACCAGGGCGACTTCCAGATCGTCGTCGTGCTCAACGGTTGCCGCGACAACACGCGGGGCGTTGTGGAAGCAGTCACCCTAGACTTCAAGTTCATCAGCCTGCTGGATTTTCCCGAACCCATCGGCAAGGGCGGGGCGCTTATCGAAGGACTCAAGCTCGCGTCAAAAGCGGAGATTGTGGGTTACGTGGACGCCGACGGGGCCACGCCACCGGCGGCGTTTCATGCCCTGGCCAAACGTCTCAACGAAGCGGATTGCATCATCGGTTCGCGCTGGCTGCCCGGTGCGGTGTTGCACCAGGCGCAACCGTGGGTGCGCCGGTTCACCAGCCGCTGTTTCCATCTCGTCGTGCAATCGCTGTTCTGGATGAACATCAAGGACACCCAATGCCCGTGCAAAGTCATGCGCCGCGCCGCCGTGGAAAAGATCCACTCCAGCCTGCGCATCGCGGATCTGGCCTTTGACGTGAATCTGATCGTTTCGCTCCGGCGCGCCGGCTTCACCGTCAAGGAAGTGCCCACCGAATGGACCGACAAGATCGGGTCGAAAGTCACATCGTCCCTGTTCCGCACGTCGCTGGTGATGTTTCTTTCCACCTTCCGGGTGCGATTGATTTACTCCCCGTTCTACAAATGGCTCAGTCCGCTCCGCCCGTTGGAGACCCGGTTGTATCGAAAGCTGCGCGCGCCATTGCCTCGCCGGAATCCCAAGGACGAAAACCAGGGCTGACTACGCCGACTCCAGGATGATGTTCCCGTACTGCGTCGTGTCGCCGGTGCGGATCAGGCCGATGGCGTGGGGCACGCGTTTCTTGAAGTCCACGTGCGGCTCGAAACTCAAGGTCGCTCCCTTCAAAGCGGTGACATACCGCGTCTGCGTGCGTTTGTTGTTGGCCGGCAGGAATTCCTTCGCCATCCAGGCCTTGCCGATGACGCATTGGGCGCGAACGGCGTTCAACACCTGAAACACCGTCGGCACATCGTCCACGAGCGAGAGGTCCACCGTCTCGATCTCGGGCCAGAACGGAAAACCCCGATCCGCGATGACGAGCGTGTTGGTGTGACGGATGCGGGCGAGGAGGTCGAGGATGTGGGGATTGAGGATGCCGGTCTTGAGCATGGCGGAGTTGTAGCGCGGACGGCGGAAGGGCTCAATCGGAAACCGATTTTTAACCAAACCAGCGTCGCAGCCCCGCGCAACTGGCGGCGACAGCCCGAAGGGTCTTTTCCACTTCAGATCGGCTCGCGGATTTGATCGAGGAATAAAGGATCTTTGATTTCTCATTCTTCCATCGTCCTTGAAAAAGTGACGAACTGGCCGTTTTCACCCATCGTTTATCGCCCATTTGAATGTGCAGAAGCAGCACCCAAATCTTGGGGATTACCGGGATCTCGCTTTGGGAAATCACCTCAACCTCGACCGCAGGACGGATCATTTCTGCCAATTCCGGCTCTAATTCGACGCCGTAACTTTCCAACTCTGGAAAATCAAGTGTCAGGGCAGCCTTGTGGATTTCCTCGCGGCGAATCTCCTTTTGACCGGCCCAGTCAATGTCCTGGAATACGATCAGCCGGTTTCGGTGGGAACAAATCTTCCAGCGAACTTTAACTGGCAAGCCGCTTAAAACGCCGCGTTCCGGTTCAGGTTCACCCTCATATCGCCCTTCATATCCCCCCTTGGCGACCAGTCGGTATTTGTCCGCTTCCTTTAGGTCAACAATGGGCAGTTCGTCTCCGAAATACTGCCCGGCTAAAAATTCTGCGAATGAGTCCGCGATCTGCTTAACGCTGGGTGGCTCCCCAAATTCCAATCCGATGCACCAGATCGTTGGCTCACCATGCGAATTTAGTTTGTTGTAGTTGAGGACATAGCCGAAAGGATAACCAGAGGGTTCGGCAACGTAGAGAAGCTTGTTGAGCGGACCCATGATGCCTTGTAATTGCTCCCTGGTTTCGACCGAGTCTGTGTCACTCAAAATGCTCGTATACGACCTGATCGAATCATACGAATCATCGGACGCGACAGCTTTGATGTAAGTCACCTCATATCCCTTGCCATGGAAGCGAAAATCCGTGTTTTGGAGCAGGCCACCATTTTTGACTCGCAGTAAATCCGTCAGCATCTTCGGCAGTTTAAGCCCAGCTCGTTGCTCAAATGCTGCAAGCGATGTATCCGTCAACGGAGGAGGCTCAGGATTATCCTTGAGATACTCATCCGACATTTTGCCCCAGAAGTCTGTTTTCATATCAAAATCCCGGCAATCGTCGCTGTTAAGTAACTTGCCAGCAATCCGCCCACCATCGCGCGCAAGCCAAGTTTTGCCAGATCCGCCCGCCGCGTCGGTGCGAGCGAACCGATGCCGCCGATCTGGATTGCGATGCTGGAAAAATTCGCAAAGCCGCAGAGCGCATACGTCGCCAGCGTGTAGCTGCGCGGGTCGAGGTCCGTCGCCATCTTGCTCAGGCTCAAGTAACCGACGAATTCGTTGATGACGATGCGTTCGCCCAAAATGCTGCCGATCGCCTGGCAATCCTTCCACGGCACGCCCATCAGCCAGGCGAACGGCGCGTTCACCCAGCCGAACAGCGTTTGCAGCGGCGTGTTGCCGGTGTAGCCGAACTGTCGCAGCCCCAACCCGATCAGATAATTCGCCAGCGCCACCACCGCCACGAACGCGATGAGCATGGCCATGACATTGATTGCCAGCATCATTCCCTCGCTTGCGCCGCGACACAGCGCATCGAGGCCGTTCGTCGTCTCGCGTGGGATTTTCGCCGCAGCCCCGGCGGCGGTTTCGCTTTTCTCCGTTTCGGGCAACATCACTTTTGCGATCAACAACGCCGCTGGCGCGCTCATCACCGAGGCGGTCAGCAAGTGGCCGGCGGAAATGCCGAACGAGACATAGGCCGCCAGCACGCCGCCGGCAATCGTCGCCATGCCGCCGGTCATCAAGGCGAGGATTTCGCTCCGCGTCATCGTGGGCAGATATGGGCGGATGACGAGCGGCGCTTCGGTCTGGCCCATGAAGATGTTGGCCGCCGCCGCGAGGCTTTCACTGCCGCTGGTGCGCATGAGCCGTTGCATCACCCACGCCGTGCCGCGCACCACGAGTTGCAGAATGCCGTAGTGGTAAAGCAGCGAGGATAGCGCCGCGACAAGAATGATGGTCGCCGTGACGGTGATGACGAAAATGAAGCCGTTGCCCGGCCCAAGTTTTTCCGAGAGCAAATCCCCATTGGCCAGCGGCCCAAAAACCATTTTTGAACCTTCATCCGCAAACCCGATCAGTTTGGTCACGCCGCGTTGGCAGAAATCAAATACGCGCTCGCCCGGCGTGGTCTTCAAAATGAGAAAGCCAAAGAGAAACTGCAGCCCCAGCCCCCAGAGCACCGTGCGCCACGGGATCTGTTTCCGGTTGGAAGAGATTGCCCACGCCATTCCAACGAACACCAGCAGTCCCAGCAAACTGATCAGCTTGAGTTGCATGGGTGGGCACGGTAAAGGGTTGAGGGACGAGAGTCGAGGGGCGAGTGATCTGCGCGTCAGCCACGAACTAAAATTAACCACGGATGGACACAGATGGACACGGATTTTGGAAGGCGGTTACGCGAACTGTTTTCATCCGTGTTTATCCGTGGCCATCTGTGGTTGAACTAAATCGGCTGCTTCCAGATCGGCACGACGCGTTTCATCTCGTCAACCAGCCACTGGCACGCCGCGAACGCTTCGCCCCGATGCGGCGCAACGATCTCCACCCACAGCGATGGTTCGTTCACCTTCACCACGCCGACGCGATGCACCAGACGCACCGATTCGATCGGCCAATTCTTCGCCATGTCGTCGAACAGCAGGTTGAATTGGTGGGCCACCATTTTCTCGAACGCCTCGTATTCGATGGCGGAGATGGGTTTGCCGTCCTCACTGCCGCGCACCACGCCGAGAAAGTTCACGACCGCGCCCATGCCCGCCGACATCTGACGCTGGGAAAGCAACGCCGCTTCGTCAATGGGTTCGCTGGTGATGGTCAGTTGCCTCTTCATTCCGCAATCAACACTCCGCACTCCGCATTCATCTCATCCGCCTTGCACCGGTGGGAACAGCGACACTTCATCGCCGTCTTGCAGCATGTAATCACGAGGTTGATAATCCACGCCTACGGCGAGCAGGGTGGACTTTTTCATCGCGCCGAGTTTCGAAAAGCGCGCCATGAGTTGATCGTGCAATGCGCCGAGCGTCGCGCCAGCGGCGAGGGTTTCGGTGGCTTCCGCACAGCCGGTCAGTTCCTTGAAGTAGGAATAGAATTGAACACGGATTTGCATGAACTGTTTCTCACGCCAAGGACGCGACGGACGCAAAGGCCAACTCACTTCGCGGCTTTGGTGCGTTTGGTCTTTTGGGCCGGCACTTTGGGTTTCGGGCTGGAATACATTTCCGGTTTCAACACGCCGACGAACGGCAGGTTGCGATACTTCTCGGCGAAATCCAATCCGTAGCCGACCACGAACTGGTCGGGAATCGTGAAGCCGATGTAGTCCGCCGTCACTCGCTCCACGCGCCGGGCCGGCTTATCTAACAAGACACAGGTGCGAATCCGTTTCGGTCCGAGCAGGCAAAGCTTTTCCAGCACGCGACGCAACGTCCGGCCCGTGTCGAGGATGTCATCCACGAGCAGTACATCACGACCCTTCACATCGAGCCGCAGTTCCTTGGTGAACACCAGGTCGCCAGACTCTGTGCCCTTGCCGTAGCTCGACACGCCGATGAAATCCAAGCGCAGCGGATGCGAGAGATGCCGGATGAGATCGCCGATGAACATCACCGTGCCATTGAGCAACGATACAACGACCATGTCGCGCCCGGCAAAGTCGCGTTCGATTTCGCGGCCCAGTTCGGCGATGCGTTTGGCGAGCATCCTGTCAGTGATGAGGATGCTGGCCACCTCTTTGCGCCAGCGTGGCGGGACAGATGCTTTGGGCGCGGCGAGTTTGGCGGCAGCTTTGCTCATGGCGCGATGGTAAGGGTTAAACCATGGTTGCCGAGAAAAATTCTGACCGCTAGCGACTAAGAATCATTTTTCCGGCGCGGAGTTCAGCCACGCGACCGCCTCCGCTTCATCGGTGAACACCTCGCTCGTCAGGCCGGCGTTTTTTCCGACCAGGATGCCGAACTTGTCCCCGATCAAATGCGGCGGCAGCACAAACGCGATCTTCACCGCGCCTTTCGCCACGGCGGCCAACTCGCGCATGATGAAATACCGCTCCGCGACATTGGGCATCCGCACATTTTCCAAGCCGGTCAGATTCACCACCAACTTGGGGATCTGCCGTGCGTGGGCCAGCGCGACGACCTGCAACAGTTGTTTCAACCGTTCCGGCCCGGGGGCCAGTCCCTGTGGGCGGAAAAACGCGCAATCGCCGACCTGCGCTAAATCTTCCAGGGGATTCATGCGAGTTCAGCGGTCCCGCGAACCGGCTTAAATGTGTTTCGAGTCGTGTTCGTCCTTGGTGTGATACCCGGTTTCCTGTCGCTTGAAATTCACCTCGTTCTTTTTGATGTAGGCATTGAACACGTCGTCCGCGCTCATGCCGAGCACCTGCGCCATGCTGATGAGGAAATGGAACAGGTCCACGACCTCGACGCGCGCGTTCTGCTCGTCGAACTTCTGATACTTGGCCCACCATTTCCACGGCACGCTGTCCACCAGTTCGGCGATCTCCTGCGTCATGGCGCGCGAGTAGTTGAGCAGCCACTTGGCCTTGTCCTCGTCGCTCATGCCATCGGTCATGACGCCGATGCGTTTGTTCAAAGCGTCTTGCATCCGCCACAGCTCGCGCAACTGATCAGGTTTTTCCATAGGCAAAGGATTCGGACGAAACTCCGTGGAATCAAGCCGGAAAGCGGGGGTGGGTGGGTTGCAAGTTGAAGGTTGCTGGTTGCAAGTTGAACCACGCGGCGCCTCTTCCACCTGCAACCTGCAACTTTTAACCTGCAACAAAATCTGTGCGCCAACTTGGAACTTGGAACTTCCCCCGCGAAAGCCTATAAATCCGGCATGCCGAATCTACTGGTCAACGGCGTTACCACGACAATGTTTGCCGCCGCCACGGGGATTGAATCCTTCAAGCTCGCGGATGCGCCCATTCTCTGGGTCATCATCTTTGCGGGCGCGGCGGGCATCGTCATCTTCATCGAACGCGCGCTGCACTGCCATCGCGCCCAGATCAATTCCACCGAATTCCTCAACGGCGTCCGCACCGTCATCAAGCGCGACAATCTTGTCGAAGCCATCTCCATCTGCGACGCCACTCCCGGCCCGGTCGCGCGACTGGTGAAAACGGCCATCCTCAATCGCGACTTCGGCCGTGAGCGCGTCCGCGAATCCCTCGAAGAAGCTGGCCTCGCCGAAGTGCCGCGCCTGGAGAAACGCCTCGATCTCCTCGCCACCATCGCGCAACTCGCGCCGCTGCTCGGTTTGCTCGGCACGGTGCTGGGTTTCATCAAGACCTTTGGCGTACTCCAGGGTCAGGCGCTCTACGCCAACAGCACGCTGATGTCGCAAGGCGTCGGGCAGGCGTTGATCTGCTGTGCCGCCGGATTGGCCGTCGCCATTCCCGTCCATGCCGGCTACAACTATCTCGTCAGCCGCGTGAACGCCATCGTCACCGACATGGAACGCGCCGCCAACGAGATCGTGAACATCGTCAGCGAAAACAGCCGCGCGAAAGTCGAATGAAATTTCCCCGGCGCACCCGATTGCTCCGCAATCCGTTTGACGCCACGGCGTATGCCGCGGTGTTTTTCCTGCTCGTCATCTTCGTGTCGCTCAGCTCGCGCCTTTACACGCCGGGCGTGAAGATCAGTCTGCCCACCGCCAGCGATCTGCCGGGTACGGACAAACCCACCGTCACCGTCGCGCTGGATGAATTTGGCCGGTACTACTACCAAAACCAGATGATCGAGGCGGCGGCGTTGGAGGAGCGATTGCGCGAGGCCAGCACCAATTCGCCGGAGCCGCTCACGCTCGTCATCCTGGCGGACGAATCCGTTCGCTACAAGGACCTGCAGCGGCTCCAGATGCTGGCGCGCGATGCCGGCATCAATGACGCCATCGGGGCCAACGCCCCGCAACTTGGCGTCCCCCTCGCCCCACCATGAACGCCGTGCCGCCCGATGCTCCGCCCGTCCCGGATTATCCGCCCGTGTGCGAAACGCCGTGGCCGCTGTGGCGCTGGCTGTTTTGGATCGGTCTTGTTTTCGTGCTGCACATCGGCTTGTTCCTCGGTCTGGGGAATCACAAACCCCTCGCGACGCGACCGGTGAAAAACGCTGTCACGCTCCGTCCTATCCTGGACCGCAGTGAAGCATTCGAACTGCAAGACCCCACCGTATTCGCCGGGCCGCATCCACGCGGTTTCGCCGCCAGCACCTGGCTGCGGCCGCCTAATATTCCCTTTCCGACCTTTCGCTGGACCGATCCACCGCGGCTGCTCGCGCTGGCCACCGAACAACTCGGCACGCTGTCGCTCAGTCAAGGCCAGGCCAATGGCATCGCGCCGCAGGCCGTTGAAATTGCGCCCACGCCCGGCACCACCATCCTGCCGCCGCTGCCGCCCCCACCCGCGCCCACGCAATCCACCTTGCGCCTCACCGGCAATCTGGCGGAGCGCCAACTGGAAAATATTCCCGCCGCCTTGCCGCTACAGCGCGCTCAGGAGAATCTGACCAATACTCTCGTCCAAGTGACGGTGGATGAAACCGGCCACGTGTTCTCGCCCGTCCTGCTGCCGCCGGGCAGCGGTTCGCGGGAAGCGGATCAACTCGCGATCAAGACCGCCGCCGGGATGAAATTTGCGCCGCTTGGCAAGACGCCCCGGCTCACCGTGGGCACGCTGATCTTCGAGTGGCAGACGGAAGCGCCCGCCAACAGCAACCGCCCGCCCGCCGAATGACCACGCACGCGCTCATCTTCAGTTACGTGACGCTGCTGCTGGGCGGTTTGGTGGCGTTGACCATTTACAGCGAGATGCGCGGGCGCCGCTTCCGTCCGGGCCAGAGCGAAGACCGGGTTTTCCGCTGCGAGAAGTGCGGTCTGGTTTACACCGACGACCCCGACGTGGACCGTTCCCGCTGTTCCCAATGCGGCAAGCTGAACGAGGCGATCAAGTTTTAGTCGAACCCGATTTGAACAGGAGCAAACAGAGAGAACGGAGGATTATCAGTCTGCCTGGCCGTCAACCTCTGTTGCCTCAGTTATCTCCTTTCAATCCCCACGTTTCCGATCAGGTCAGAGTGAGGACCGAATCTTCCGCTGCGAGAAATGCGGTCTGGTTTACACCGCCGACCCCGGACGTGGACCGTTCCCGCTGTTCCCAATGCGGCAAGCTGAACGAGGCGATCAAGTTTTAGCGGCAACGCCGCTGGCTCAAACTCCAGTCTCCCCGAAACTGCGGACAACCTGTCGAGGTACAACAGCTAGGTGTCATGGTCGTTGCCCTCCGGTTTGAATGGTGGAGAACGGCTGACTGTGCGGAGAATGAGCGGTCGCAAAATGTGACCCGAATAGAATGCACGGAAGAAAAAATACAATGCTCGAAAAACTCCTCCAATGGTTGCGTCGGTCGCAGTGATAAACAGGAGGAAGAGCAGGACAAATGGCAGCGAGATAACTGCTGATACCCGTGCCGCAATCCGTATTGCTCCGGCTACTCGGCGAATTTTTGGAGATGGAGCTTTCACATTTCGATGCAATGTACATGCACGCGATGACACCTAACATTATGATTGAGCGACAACGATGTCGTTCATCACGTTTGGCATGGCTCCGGTCGTAATTCAGGCTTCCAGCTTTAATCCCCCTTCTTCTGCGGGCGGTAAGGATAAACCCAGCTCGTGAACGCGCCGATCTTCCGCGTCTGAATCCACAATCGCCCGCGCCCGGTGAAGTGGCAGACCAACCCTTCGCCGGAGAAGAACAGCGATTTGTAGCCACCAATGCGACCGACGTTGTATTGCAGCCCTTCGGTGAAGGCGACGATGTGGCCGGTGTCCACGACGTACGAGCCGTCCACATCAATCACGATCATGCCGCCGAACGTGTTGAACCACACGTCGCCCTGGCCGGAGCATTTGATAAGGAAGAGGGATTCGCCGGAGAAAATGCCTTTGATGAGTCCCTGCCACTTGGTCTCGATGTTCACCGCCGGACTCGACGCGACGTAGGCGGTGTTCTGCAGATAGATCGTGTCGTTCTCGAGATAGACGTGGTCCAGATCGCCGGGCGCGCCGGGCGCGATGCCGATTTCGCCCGGGCCGTTCTGGGCGGTGAATTCGTTGATGAACAGGGATTCGCCGGTGAGCAGGCGTTTCAATCCGCCGCGCATCTTGGTCTTCATGCGGAGGTTGGTGTCCATCGTCGCCATGGCGGAGGCTTCGACCTTGAGGGTCTGCTCGGGTTGCAACTTCACCGTCAGGAAGCTGAAGTCCGGCTGCGCTTCGACGCGATATTCGTATTCGGAAGTTTGTTGGTTCATGAGAGGGAGTAACCACGAATGGACACTAATGGACACGAAGCGGAACGGGTAGGGCGCGTCACTCCGTGCGCGCCGTCGTCTGGCTGGCAAAGGTCGGCGCGCACGGAGTGACGCGCCCTACCAGTCAAATCCCATTCGTGTCTATTCGTGTTCATTCGTGGTTAAAGGTTGTTAGCGGGCGCGGAGTTTCGGGCCGATGATGCCGCCGAAGCTCGGCGCGTTGTGCGACTGACACCAGACGATGCCTTGCCCTTGGAATTTGCAGACGAGCCCTTCGCCGCCGAGGATGGACGACATCCAGCTCTTGCCAGCCTTGCTCAACTTGAAGTTCAGCGTCTCCTCAAACGCGACGATATGGCCGGTGTCCACGATGTATTCGCCACTGACCTGCACGGGATAGATTGCGCCGTAGGAACTCAGGATCAAGCGGCCCGTCCCGCCGATGCGCAGCCAGAAGAGGCTTTCGCCGGAGAGGAAATTCTTGAAACCCTGCCAGCCGACTTCCATGCCCACGTCCGCCGAACTTGCGACGAACGAACCGGCCTGCACAATGAGCGTCTGGTTTTCGAGCGCGAGTTTCATCATGTCGCCGGGCAAGGTCTGCGCGAGCCAGACTTCGCCGCCGGACATACCCGCGGTGTAGTGGTTGAGGAAAAAGGATTCGCCGCCGAGCAGGCGCTTGAGTCCTTTGATCAAACCGCCTTTGCCCTTTTGATGCGTGCTGGTCTGGAGCGTCACCTCGCCGCCGAGCGCGATCATCGAGCCGCCTTCCGCCGTGATGGTTTCGCCGGCATCGAGCCGGATGCGCGCCGCGGCGCTGCCGGGACTGTGGATGATTTCAGTTTGCATGTGAGGAAGCGTGTTGTTGGTGCTCTTGGTGGGCGAAGTGAAAGAATGTTTTCACGCTCGCCCTCACCCCGGCCCTCTCCCCCGGGGAGAGGGAGTCATTGTTCCCGCGTGCTGAGATTTTTCCTGCGACTGGATTTGCCATGCCGGCGTTCCATGAATCAAAAGCGTCTATGCTTCCCCCTCTCCTGGGGGAGAGGGTCGGGGTGAGGGCGGAATTATCGCTAACTTGCGAGATCATATCAAAGCCGCGGGTTCAACCAACTCTTCAAACCTTCGAGGCTGCGCGTCTGGATGACGACGTTGCCCTTGCCGTTGACGCGGGTGACGAGACCTTCGCCACCGAAGAAGCTGCTGAAGATGCCGCCTGCCATCTGCACCTTGAGCTTGAGTTGCGGTTCGTAGATCACCAGATGGCTCGTGTCCACGATGAATTCGCCGTCCACCGGTTTTTCCAACAACGATCCATACGCGCCATACCAGACCGTACCCGTGCCGGAGACGATGAGCTTGAACAAACCTTCCTTGCCGATGAACGAAGCAAAGCCCGCCCACTTCAACCCAAGTTTCACACCCGGCGTCGAGGCGATATACGCGCCCGGCTGCAAGCACATGGAGTTGCCCTTCAATTCGATCACGCCCATGTCGCCGGGCGTCGGTTGCACGAGCGTGACGCGGCGCGGACCATCGGTGTTGTTCGTGAAGACGTTGACGAAGAGCGATTCGCCGCCAAGAAATTTTTTGCAGAGGCCGGAGAAGAAGCCGCCGTTGAACTGCGCCTTCAGGTCGAGGTCGGCGGCCATGCTGGCCATGGCGTCGGATTCCGCGATGATGCTTTCGCCGGGTGCCAGGTCCACGTGCATGTGGGCGAACGCCGGACGGCCTTCAATGGTGGTGTTCATCTATTTATCCTTCTGATCAGTTTCTTTTTCCGCCGCGTGAAGCTTGGAGCGCAGGCTGTCTTTGAACGCGGTGTAGTTCAAGTCGAAAGTGCGATAGCCGGTTTTCTTTTCCAGCTTGTCCCACTTGGCCTGTAGATTTTTCATCCGTTCGTCCGTCGCCGGGTGGGTGCTCAGGATTTCCAGCGAACTTGGGTCCACGTCAATCGAAGTCGCGTCCTTCATCTTTTCGCGCATCCGTTTTTCCTCCGCCTGCATTTTGGTGAAGAAGGCGATCATGCCCTCGGGCTTGATGTCGGCCGCCAGCAGGTAATCCCAGCCGTGATTGTCCGATTCGCGCTCGAAGTCACGGGAGAATTTCCGATCCAGCAGGAACGCGCTGTTGTTTGCCAGCACCGCCGCGATGCCCGTCACGTCGCCGAGCATCGCTTGCAGCACAAGGAATAGTCCGGCCGACGAAATGATGCTGCGGATGCTGTGGCGCTGGGTGACGTGGGCGATCTCGTGCCCGAGCACCCCGGCGACTTCCTCGGGCGAATCCGCCGCCATCAATAGGCCGCTATGGATCACGACATTGCCGCCCGGCATGGCGAAGGCGTTCAACGTCGGGTCTTCCACGATATGAAACTTGAGCGGGTAGCGGTTGTCCTTGATGCCGGCCAGCAGCGGCTCGGTGATGAGCTTCAGTTGCGCGTTGATGTTTGTGTCAGTCACCAATCGTTTCGTGGCGATGATCTGCTCAAACAACTTGTCGCCGGCGGCAATCTCCCAATCTACCGGGACGGCCTTGGCTGCCGTGCGCACCATCTTGTCGCGCGCGAGGAACAAGCCCAACAACAGAGCCACGACGCTGCCGACGACACCAAGCAACACCGCCCAGGCCATACGTTTCCGGGCGCGCACTTTCTTTCGTTGCACCGCGAACGCCGGGTTGGCCACCAGCATCGGGTGATCAAGGATGCTGTGGTCCGGTGTGTGGATCGTGACCTTGGGATGCGCCGGATGCGAAAAGAAAATCAACCGATCGCTCGCGCCGCCGAGTTCGATCTTCAAGCCGTCGGCAGCCAGGTCGAAGTCGCCCTTGTCCGATTTGAAATGCACGGCGGTGAAGCTGATCGTCACTTCGCCCGAGGCACGACCATTTGGCAGGTCAGGATGAAATGCCCCACCCTCCACGCGACGGTCACTCTGCGCTTGCTCTGCCAGGTTCATAATGTCGGAACGCTAGCGAGGGCAGGGGAGCATCGCGAGCCAGAAATCCTTGCGATTTAGCAACCCGCATGTCATCAGCCATTCGAGAGCGGCGGTGAACACGCCGCAGTCCAGACGCTTCGCGACCGCCAAGCGTTTTCGACCCCGCGAAGCGTCTGGATTGCGGTGGCTTTAGCACCGCTTTCCGCATCGCAGAACCTGAAGACGGCAAGTCACGGGGGCATTCAACGCGGTGCAGAAGATTGAGGCGTTCCCCGCAGAAATGTCCCGTTGGAGTTCCGCTGAATGTCATCCGGTGTCCACATTGCTTTGTCCGGCCCGGCAGAGCGGATTTCATATCGTCCGCCGCCGAGTGCATGGAAGAACAGCGGCGTCTGCCAACGATCAATGAGTTGCCCCTTATCATTCAACGCAACGTGCTGCGCGGGCAAAAATTCTTCATGCGCCGCATTCTTGCCACGCAACAGATCCGCCCAGTCCTCGTTCGCGCTCAACGGCCGATTCGCCGCCGACTTCAGCAACAGCAGCGAGTTCTCCATCAATCGCGACATGAGCGTGAGATCGTTCTCGGGAGGGAGGTTGGTGTCGGCGTAGCCCCGCAGGATGGTTTCTCCGAGCAATTCGCCTTCCGGTTTCACGACTGGAGCAGCCAGCGTTTGGGCGGTGGCATTGCTGGCGATCAATTTGGGGACAACGCCCGTTTTCCCGGCAGGCTTGGACCATTTCCAACGCATCTGCGTCAGCAGAAAAATGAGGACGAGCAGAACCGGCAGGAATAGCAGGGCGAACAGCAGGCGCTTCATGACGCCACGAAGCCTAGCGGTGCAGTTCCCGAATTGGGATTCCAAAAGTTCGCCACGTTTGGCAGCACGTAAGGCATGTTCCCCGGGGCGACGCCAAACCAGCGCAGCAATTCCGCGAAATACAAGTCCGCCGCCGTGCTGGGCAGCAAGCGTCCGCCGCGACCCACATCGTTCGGCCCATCCAACGTCAGGTCGGGATACGAGCCGAAGACTTTGCCGCCATCAATCTTGCCGCCGAAGACCATCGCGTTTGCGCCCCAGGCGTGGTCCGTGCCGCGACCGTTTGAGCGGAGCGTGCGACTGAAATCCGATGCCGTGAAGGTGATGACGTCGTCCTGCAATCCGAGCATTTCGAGCGCCTGCTGATACGCGCCGATGGCTGTATCAAGGTAAGCAAGCATTCCCGCCTGCGTGTTGAGCAATTCGCCGTGATGATCCCAGCCGCCGTATTGCACGAAGAATGTCTGCCGGCGGAGCCCAAGCTGGCTGCGGATCTTAATTGTTTTCACCACCGCCTTGAGCGTCGTAGCGACATAATTCGTCGTTGGGAACAATGCGTCCACCATTGGGCCAAGTTTGGCGGCGTCAGAATCAAACTGGGTCTGAAACAGTAACTGCGCGTCATCGCTCTGGCGGGTGAGCTGGGAAAAACTTTCGGTCAGCAGATTCGTGTAAGTCTGGTCGAGCGTATTGCGCAACGCCGCGTTCTTGATCTGGAGCGGATTCGGGTTCGCGCCGCCGGTGTTCCCTTCGAACGACAACGCGCCGCCCGGCGTGATCACGAATTGTTGTGTCGTGTTGCCAACCTGAAACACGTTGTTGCCGCCGAGCGAAATGCTCATCGAGTTGTTTCCCGAGTTGTAGTAGGCGTGCAAAATATCCGCGCAACGTCCCGCCCAACCGCTCAACTGCGCCAACCCCTGCGGCACGGCGGTCTGCCATTGCTCGATCTGATCGCTGTGCGAGAACAACGCCTTCGGCACAGGCAGCGCCGCGTTCTGGCCGTTTTCCCACGCGTTGAACTGTGCCTTGGTGATCGGCTGCACCAGCGTGCCGACATTGGAAACAAACGAAAGCCGCCGCTTGCCCGAGAATGCGCCGGTGCCATTGGCCATCGCCTGCAAGTTTACGCACGACGGATGCAGCCCGAAGTTTGCCGAGGGCGCGGCGAGTTGGCGCAGCGCATTACGATTGAGCGCGAGGCCGCCGTCGCTGCCGAAAGCGCCACGGGTTACCGAGTAAGTGTTGTAAGCCGACTGTTCCCACGGGACGAGCAGGTTGAACGAGTCCATGCCGCCGCTGAGAAAAATGCAGACGAGCGCTTTGTTGTCGAGCGGTCCGCCCTGCGCGGCGACGCTGTTGGCCAGCTTGAGATTGAGCAGCGTGTTGAGGATCGCCGACGTGCCGACGGCAGCGCAGTTCAGTTGTTTGAGAAAGCCACGGCGGGAAATGGGTTTCATAAGGCAAAAGGGGAAACATCCAACACCCAACTTCCAACATCGAACATCCAATGATGCTGACGCGCGCGTCGTCTTGGGTCTTGAGCGTTGGATGTTGGATGTTCGATGTTGAATTCGCTTGTCATCGTTGCACCGCTCCTTCCGGACACGTCGCTGCCAGATAAACCGCCAGCCGAATGCGCAGCAGGCGGTCATACGACGCAACTTGATTCACGGCGTTGACGAGATTGTCGCGAGTCGCTGCGGACATCGAGCCGCCGCAGAACAGCAGGTTCACTTGATCCACCAACAATCCCGCATCGCCAGACACCGGCAACAAGTCCGCGTAGTCGGGCGGAAAACTGTACGTGTTGTAATAGTTCAGGCCGGTCTGGGTCATCTCCCAGAGCTTGTTCGGGAACGAGATGCTCGAATAGCTGTCGGTGATCTGGAAGGCCGGACCGACGAGTCCTGCCTGCGTCAGCAAGCCGGGCGGCTGATAACTCGGCCGGAAAAAGTTGAACACGCTCGGCGAATACGTCGGCTCTTGGAAAGCGGCGGAATTGAAATCGCCCCATGTCCACCACAGCAGATTGGGGTAGCGACCGATATTGCCCGTGCGGGCAATCGCCATCGCCCGATGCACCGGCTCTTTCAACCGGCCAAATTCCGGCGCGCCCAAAAACCACCGCGCATCACGGGCTTCCTCGTCGAGCAGGATCGCTTTGATGACGGTGGCGAGATTGCCGCGCTGGCCGCTGCCGTCGTTGGCAAACTTGGCCGCGATGCGGGCGACATAATTCGACGACGGATTGCTCGTGACGAGGAATTGAATCAATTGCCTGCCGATGAACGGGCCGGTGTTCGGATGCTCGAAGAGGTTGCGCAAGGCGTCATCAATGTCGCGCATGCCATTCTCCACGGTTGCGGTTCGCGCGGGGATGGTCGCGCCCTTCAACAACATCTTTGCGTCGAAGTCGTGTTTCTCCGCCCACATCTGCATCGGCACGGAGGAATCGTCATCGCTCCAGCCATTATTGCCCCACGACTGGCCGCCGAACCACAAGCCGGTGAACACGCGGGCGAACTCGGTGATCTGCGCGTTGCCGTAAGTTGGGATTGGCTGGCCGAAGCCATCAAGTTGGCGCGTGCCGTCGGGATTCAGTTCCCACAGGCCGATGGTGAAAAGTTGCTGCACTTCGCGCGCGTAGTTTTCGTCGGGATACTGGTTGATCTCGGGCCGCGCTTTTTGATTGCCGATATGGCTGAGATAACGGCCCATCACCGGATGCAACGTCACTTCGTGCAGCACGTCGTAGTAATTGCCAAACGCGTTGCGCACGAAGATGTCGTAGTAGTCCGCCACCGCGAGCGGTTTGTTTTCCAGATTTGGATCGCGCCGCGAGATGACGCAGATCTGGCTCAGCGCAAACGCCACGCGCTGTCGCAACTGATCCGGCCCGCTCAAGGCCGCACGCGCGAACGGTGTCGTGCAGTTGTTGCCGAAGATGAAATCGTCCATCTCGCTGTAAAGATAGGTGAGGTCGGTGCGCGGGCCGTTGAAGTCCGCGTAGATCTGTTCCATGTAGGGCCGATGGAGCGTGGCAGGCGCATTCGTGATCTGATCGTCAATCCAAGCCGCGATACCGAGTTGCTGCACGCGATCCAACTCGCGCAACGTCGGACCGAACGTCGCCTGCTGAAGCAAACGCGCCGCTTGTGCCCGCGTCACCAAACCCGTGCTGCCGCCCGGCCCGCCGCGCATCTGCTGGACAAACGCGGCATAATCGCCCGCCACCGAACCCGTGACCGTGCCGTTGCTGGCAATCAGCGGCAGCGCGGCGCGAGTGCTGTTTGCGCGCAATGGATCGCTGCCCAGCACAAATTCATCCCAATCCTTCACGCCGTCACCGTCGGTATCCTTATCGTCTGTGCTGACGCGATAAAACTCGCGATTCGTCTGGGCCGTACGATTGGTGAAGATGACAAAGGCCGTGTTCCCACTCAGCCACGGCACGCCACCGAATTGCGTCCAGTTCGTCAACGTCGTGCTGGAAAACAATCGCTGGTCTTTACCCGAAATGTTCGGCCAGGCCACGACGACATCGTTCGTTTGCTTCGCCATCGCGACGGCAGGTCTGGAATTGGCATCGAAGGGATTTGTGCCCCACTTGGCTTCCAGCGCATTGGAAGCACCGTCGCCATCCGCATCGCCATTCGGCGGCAGTCCGAAGGCGCGATAGCGGATTTCCCACGCATCCGGCAGACCGTTGCCGTCCAGATCCTGACCACTGGGCAAAGTCTGGCCGGTGAACTCAGGCTTGCTCGACGCCAGCAATGGATTCGAGGCGTTGGCGCGTTCGAGCGAATCACTGATGCCGTCGCCATCGGAGTCCGGATTGCGCGGGTTCGTTCCCGCCAAAAATTCATCGCGATTGTTCAGGCCGTCGCCGTCCGCATCAAGGGTCGCATCGGCGGCAGAGAATTTATTGAACAGATTCGCATCCTCCCAGACGTCGGGCATGCCGTCGTTGTCGGAATCCTTGGCGCTGGCAAACGCAGGGAGATTTTCCAGGACGTTCGTAGTGATGAATAGTTTCGCGCCCTGATGCACGACCATGCTGCATTGATTCGTGACGTTGTTGTAATCGGTCCACTTCGCCGTGCCGGTGTCAAGCGCACCGCGCGCGGTGCAGTTGTTGAACGTGCGGGACAAGACCAACGTGTTGCTCGTCTGGTTGGTGATGGTGAAGGTGACCGACCATGAATTGCTGTTCGCCCCGCGCTGGGCGAAAACGCGGAACTGGAGTCGCGACGAGATATCCGCCGGACCGTAACCACTGAAGCCAAGCCCCGCTTTCAGGTCGGTGCTGCCTGAATCCCAGATCGAACTGTTCGGCTGGCTTGAATAACTGAACGCACCCGTGACTTCGGAATGGAACGTGTAAGTCAGCACGCCGTTGTAGTGCCGCAGCACCATGCCGAGCGACCGCCAGTCGGTCGTGGCGGGATTCTTCACGGCAAATTCGACGAGATAATCCTCATTCCAGATGTTCGGAGCAAGCGCACCGGCGCCGTGATCCCAGACAAGTTGGATATTGTCCATGCGCCATTCCCAGCGCGACGGTGAGCCTTGGAAGTACGGCACGACGCCGATGTAACCGGGAGCGGCGGCGGCATTGTAGGTCGGATCAGTGCCGCGCATGCTTTCGTCGCGATCGCTGACGCCGTCACCGTCGGTGTCGGCGAGGTTGGGATTGGTCGGGATGGGCGCATTGACTTCAGCGCCGTCGGACAAACCATCACCATCCGTGTCGGCATTGAGCGGGTTTGTATCGAGCGCCACTTCCTGACTGTCGGACAATCCGTCGCCATCACTGTCAGCGAGGCGCGGATTCGTTCCGCGTTGAAACTCCTGCAGGTTACTCAAACCATCACCGTCAGTGTCGGCCGCCGCCAGCGCGGTTGAACCGGGTTGCAACGCGTATTTCATCTCCCACCAGTCAGGAATGCCCGAGGCGTCGGAGTCCAGACTGCGATCAATGATCTGCACCGCGTGAATGCCGACCGCCCAGCCGTCCACGTTCGTCACGTTCAACGTCGCCGTGCTGCTGGTGAGATTCGTGTAGAGCACAACGTTGGCGTAGGGATAATTCGTCGCGCCGGGTTTGATTTCGACGAAATCCTTTTGTGGCGCAGTCGTGACAGTGCGGAAGAATCGGTCAGTGGTGCTGCTTCCATTCAGGCGCAGCCGTCCCCGTTGCCCGTCATACGAACCGCCGACGATGACGTAGAGATCGTAACTGGCGAACGGAATGTTGCTCAATGTAAGCGTGGCTTGACCGGAGTTGGGAGCGCGAATGAATCCGCTCATGAGTTTGCGGTCGGATGAGCCGGCGTTGTCGCTCGCATCAGTTGCTTCCGCCGTCCAAGCGAACGTGAGGTTTGCCGCGATCACCCCATCACTGCGGACAATCTGATTCGTGAGTGGCGTGAAGATGTCGGCTTTGCCACCGCTGGGACGAGTCCAGGCACGAATCGGCATTGTATCGTTCCAGCGCAACTGTGGCACGACGCCGGCCGTTTCGTTCATGTCCAGCGTCGCATTGCGGTCGTTTTCGGAAACGAAATGAATCCCGATGCCGCCGCGAAAAGTTGTCGGCACGCTCGCGGCGCTGGAGGGATTCGTTCCGACGCGGCGCTCCAATGAATCGGGCGCGCCATCGCCGTCGGAGTCCACCAGCAACGGATTTGAGGGGGGCGAGCCATTCGCCTCGTCGGCGTCAGAAATGGAATCACCGTCGGTGTCGGTCTTGTTTGGATTCGTTCCCAATGCGAACTCCATGCCGTCGCTCAGGCCGTCGCCATCGGTGTCGGCGCGATTTGGATTCGTCGAGTTATTGCCGTTGTTGTATTCCTGCAACGCCGTGCGGCCATCGCCGTCCTTGTCGCTCGCGGCATCGGCGGCGTTCGTGTCGCTCAGGCCGTTGTCCACCTCCCACCAGCGCGGCAAACCATCGCCGTCCGCATCAGCGAGCGCGTTGGTGTCGGCTTCAAGTTGGGCGTAATCGAATTGAATCCAATACCCGGTGTTTGCCGTGAACGGTCCAACCCGTGCGAACTCGATCGAGTTTGGCCCGGCAGATGCCGCCACGCTGCTCGCCGGGAAATCCACGACGATGCGCGTGTCCCGATCCAGCCGGTTGGAGTAGATCAACGTTGTTGTGCCAGTGCTGTTGCGGAAGCGCACGGCAATGTCGTGGATGCCAAAACCCTCGCCACTCTGTCCGAGCAACGGCAGCCAGATGCCGCCTTGAATCAGCTCAAAACTCAGACGTAGTCGCGACTGCGCACCCGCCTGCGGGCTGGTGAGAAAGAAATGAACCCGGTTCGTCCGGTCGCCGTCGGTGAGCGCGCGTTCCCAGCCGCGGTTGGTTTCCGCATTCAGCACCGTGCGATTCGTAGTCAGGTTGTTGAAGCCGATGGGAAAAGTGCCGGGGAAATAAAAGTCATCGTCCACTACGGGATTGGCGGCGGTGTAAATCGTTCCAGGCGGTGCGTCGTTGACATAATTCTCTGACGAGAACTCATCCGTGGCAATCGTGGCATTGTAGCCCGAAGAAAACGGGTCTTCATCCACACCGATGAGCCAGATGTTTTCCGGCGTGGCATGCAGAGACGGAGTTGCGAGAAATAAACTCGCCGAGAGCAGAAGTACAAAACGAATCAGGCTCATTTCAGTTCGCGGGCTGACAACCCTGCCAGATTAACACGGTCGAACTGACGGTCAAACAGGTGAGCCGAACTATTTTTGACGACACCTTCCGATCCGCTTCGATGTCGGACAGAAATGTTCAGAAAGCGGACACCAACCCGCCCCGGGGCAAGGATGAAGTCTATGATGGTCGGGGTTCGAAGGGGTTTTTCTCAGCGATTCATCAACGATTCGATCGCGTCGGCCTCGATGGGGATGCCGGCCATGAGATCGCGTTGACCGGTTTCAGTGACGAGGATGGTGTTCTCCAGGCGCACGCCGAAACCTTCTTCCTTGATGTAGATCGCTGGCTCGCATGTGAGGACCCAGCCGGGCGCAAGCTTGAAATGGTTGTAGGTCACATCATGCACATCGAGGCCGATGGGATGCGAGACGCCGTGCATGAAGTAGGGGCGCACAGCGGGATTGTCCGGCGTGGCCTTCTTGAGTTGCGCCGGTTTGATGAGCCCGAGGTCCACGCATTCCTTCGTGAGCAATTCCTCGCACTCCGTGCGGAGGTCCTTGGTGGTCTTGCCCGGCGTCATCGCTTTGGTCGTCGCGCGGAAGACGCGAAGGACGGCATTGTAAACCTGTTTCTGGCGGCGCGTGAATTTTCCGCTTACAGGAATCGTGCGGGTGAGATCACTCATGTAATTGCCGAGGCCCGCGGCAACATCAAGCAGCAGCAGCTCACCCTTTTTGCACGGCTGATCATTTTGATTGTAGTGCAGGATGTTGTTGTTTGCGCCACTCGCGATGATGGGCTGGTAGGCGAACTGCCCTTTGTGCCGGATGAACTCGTGCGCGAACTCGGCTTCCACGTCGGCTTCATTCACGCCGGGTTTGAGAAATTTGCACACGCGCTTGAAGCCCCTGCCCGTGAGATTACAGGCGGCCTGGATGGCGGCAATCTCATGCTTCGACTTCACCGTGCGCAAACTGTGCATCACGCGGGCGAGGCGTTCGTAACGATGCAATGGAAACATCCGCTGGCATTCGCGCACGAAACGTTCGTCGCGCGTCTCGACTTCGTTGCCGGCGCGTTGATGTTCGTTGCTGTTGAGATAAATGACATCCATCTCGCAGGCGATCTGGCGGAAGAGCGCCGGGAAGTCCGACAGCCACTTCACGTTCTTGATGCCGGAGATTTTTGTGGCTTGTTCCTTGGTGAGTTTGTGGCCTTCCCAGATCGCAAGATGCTCGTTGGGCTGGCGGATGAACAGGATTTCGCGATGGTTCGGATCGAACGCATCCGGTGCGAGCAAGAGCATGGTTTCCTCCTGCCGGATGCCGGTGAGATAAAACAGGTCGGCATTCTGCAGATGCGCCATCGAGCCGTCGGCGTTGGTGGGCATGATGTCGTTGGCGTTCAGGACGGCGACGGCGCGCGGCAGGAGCGCCTTGACCAGACGTTCGCGGTTGAGCGTGAACAAGGCGGTGGGCAGCGGGACAGATTTCATATCAGTAGTTTTGAATGCGCTGAAACTCTAGGAGATACGGCAGGAAAAATTAAGAAAAATCCCACCACGATTGGTCAGAAGGGCCGACAACGCACCGAAACCAACAATTGCGTCCGGGGCCAGCGGGGGTAAGGTTGACTCATGCGAACAAAGACCTGCCTGTGCTGGATTGGTTGTGTGATCGCCGGATTTTCAATGCTGGGGATCACGACAAAGGCTTTCGCCGACCAAGTGGAGATGAAAAATGGCGACCGTTATGTCGGCCAGGTCATCTCTTTGAGCCCGGACACGCTGGTGTTGAAGAATGAAATCCTCGGCACGATCAAGCTCCCACGGGAAAAGGTTTCCCAACTCACGCTCGGAACAAACATGGTCGCAACTGCACCACGCCCGGCGACGAACGTGGTGACGGCGGCGCTGCCGGCGGGGTTCTCCGCCAAGGCGGCCACGCTGGCCCGCTCGCAACCGACTTCGGCTGCCCCGACGAATGTGATGCGACAGGTGCAGGAGCAACTGCTGCTGGATGCTTCACCGCAAGCCCAGCAAAAGTATCAGGAACTCGCCGGCGGCTTCCTGAGCGGACAAGTTTCTGAAAGCCAGATCCGCGCCGAAGCGCAAGCCGCCGCCGACCAGTTGAAAAAGTTCAAGGCCGAACTCGGGGCCGATGCCAGCGAAGAACTCGACGGGTATCTGGCGATCCTTGAAAGTTTTCTGGGCGAAACCAAAACCGCCCCGGCGGCAGCCTCCCTACCGACACCCAAGCCCAAATCCTCCGCTGCGGGCGACGCTGATTGATTTACCCGGCAGTTGATGGGAGCGGAAAAATTCTCCGTTGACAGGTGTAACCTCTGTTGTTACTTTAATTTCGTTGTTATGAGAACCAGTTGCCGATTTGCCATGGCGGTGCATGTGCTCGCCGTCCTCGCTTACAAGGAGGGCGACCGGGTCACATCCGGCTTTCTGGCGGGCAGCGTCAATACGAACCCGGTGATCATCCGGCGGCTGTTGCTGGCTTTGCAGCGCGCCAAGCTGGTGGATACCTGCAAAGGCGCGGGCAGTGGATCGCGCCTGAATCGCGCCCCGGGGCGGATCACATTGGCTGAGATTTACAACGCCGTGGAAGATTGTGAGCCATTTGGCAAGCCGACGCGCAAGCCCAACGCCGCTTGTCCGGTGGGCAACTGCATCCGCGAGACGCTGGAGCAAATTTTTTCCTCGGCCTTCAAAGCGCTGGAGCAGGACCTGGCAAAGACCACCCTGGCCGGCGTGATTGAACAAGTCAAAGCCTCGGGCGTCTGCAACAAGAGCAAGCGCGATTAACTTTCTCTTTTTTTTGAACACTATTGTAACTATGACTGTTACATACGTCTGAAAGGAACAGTGAATATGACAACGAACCGGATAAGGCAGGGAGCAAACAAGAGCGGATTGGTGGCGGGTTTCACGCAGGCATGTTTGAAGTCGTGCGACAAAATCCTCGCCCGCATCAAGGAGGCCAAAGCGGCGATTCTGGCTGAAGCGCAGGGTAGCTCCCGAGCCTCCGAGCGGATGCTCCGGTTGGCCGTAAACGAAGCCGAGGCCATCGCGTGGCAGACCAATGTGCCGCATCTCATTTTCCCGACGCTCGCGCTGGAGCGCGTGCAAGCAGTCTCGAATTGGAATGACCGCCAGCAGGTGGTGCGACGGGTGAACCCCGCGCTCGCCTTGGCCGCTTGAATCACAAACGCAACGAACCAACAGAAAGCTGACTATGAAACCGACAATTGAAATCAACGAATCGAACTTTGAATCCGAAGTGTTGACGGCGGCGCAGCCGGTCGTCGTGGACTTCTGGGCCGAATGGTGCGGGCCCTGCAAGATGCTCGCGCCCGTGCTGGACGAGGTCGCCCGCGAAAAAACCGGGCGGGCCAAGGTCGTCAAGGTGAACATTGACGAGAACCCCGCGTTGGCGGCCCGCTACGGCATCCAATCCATCCCGACGCTGTTGTATTTCAGCGGCGGGGAAGTGCGTGATCAAACCATCGGCGTGACGGGCAAGCAGACGATCGTTTCCAAATTGGATTCGCTCGCCCTCGCGTCCTGAAACCCTGAACTCACAAAAGAGAAAGTGTTGCCTGTTATGAAAAACATCACCAAGCAGCGTTTTGCGGCCAAGCCTAGAAAAATTGGCCGCGCCCGGGCGCGGTTCACACCCGTGCAAGTGCCCAGCCGCCGTCCGACCATCACAGCGACGACGGGCGAAGAAGCACGGCCTGTCGAAACGCCTCGGTCCGCCGCGCCGCGCGGCGATTCACTGCAGCTTTATCTCAATGAGATCGGTCGCGTGAAACTGCTCACGCCGGAAGAAGAAGTCACCTTGGCCCGTCGCATCAAGCGCGGCGACAAGGACGCGCGCGAACACATGATCAAAGCGAATCTGCGCCTGGTCGTGAAGATCGCCCGCGATTACGAAGGCATGGGCGTGCCGCTGTTGGACCTCATCAACGAGGGCAACATCGGTTTGATGAAGGGCGTCGAGAAGTTCGACCCGCGCAAGGGTGCAAAACTCTCGACCTACGCCGGCCTGTGGATCAAGCAACAGATTCGCCGCGCCCTGGCCAACCAAGCCAAGACCATTCGCCTGCCCGTCCACGTCGTGGATCAGGTCGCGGACCTGCGGCGCGCGGAGATGAAGTTGCGCGAGACGCTCGATCACGAGCCGACGGACGAAGAAATCGCCCACCACTTGAAACTCGATGAGCGCCGCGTGCGGCGGTATCGCCTCGCCGCGAAAGCGCCATTGTCGCTCGACGCGCCCATCGGCGATGATGATTCCAACTCCATCTCCGAAGTCGTGGCTGATCCGAATGCGGCGTTGCCGTACGATCGGTTGGTGACGGAAACCGACACCGATCTCGTGCGGGAAGTACTGGCCAAGTTACCCGAACGCGAGAATGCGATTCTCTCGTTGCGCTTCGGCTTGAGCGACGGACGCGAGCGGACGCTTGAAGAGATCGGCGATCATTTCGGCCTGACGCGGGAACGCATCCGGCAGATTCAAGAGCAGGCGCTCAAGAAATTGCGCGCCAAGATGGAAGCCCGTGACAATGTTGACCAAAACAACACACTGGCCTTTGTGGCCTGACCAAAACCAAACCCAACAACCGTAAATCAAACGAACATGAGCACTAAATTAAATGCCCCTGACCTCACGCAACGCGCTCCGCGCAGTCCGCGCGTCCGCCTCGGCGGATACGCGTTGCTGCCGCGGATGCTGGATAAATGCCGCGCCACCTTGATTGGCAAGAACGGCGACTACCACTATAACTGTCCGCTCGACCAGCGACTGTTAAGCTTCCTCGACCTCGATCCCGAGGCGTTGAAGGCCGAAGTCGCCACCGGCAAGGGGGACGGCGAAATCCTCGAATGGATCAATGCCAACGCGAAGCACAAGCATGATGCCTGGGAAATCGCGGGCTGGAGCCAGTTCCAGGATAATCGCGGCCCGGATAGCGACGCGGAAACGCTGGGCTACTTCGCCGAGGCGGTTGGCAAGTTGAGCAAGACGCGCGAGGACATCCGCACGTGGGCGGACATGCTCGACGTGGACGACTATGTGTCGTTCGGCGGGAAAGCCTGAACCATTCAAGTGAACCACCGTGTTGCTCCAGGTCTGGGGCGGCCCGGTGGTTTGCCATTTGGAGTGGGGCCGGTGACATCGTGAAAAGTCCGGCGGGGAGGGCTTGAAAATTGCCGCGAAGGATTTCTGGTGTTGCGGCGTCTTTCAGGATAGAGAATAAACTGAAACCCCACTCAAATGAAAAAACACCTCTGTCTGCTTCTGCTCGTCACTGCTTCTGCCTCAGGTCAACCCGCCGCTTCCCCACCTCCGGCCGCAACACTTCCTGTCCGGGCCTTAAAAGGTGTGGAGCCAACGGCGGGCGGGGTTGAAGCGCCCAAGCTCACCAAATTCAATCTCGATTTCCCGGGCGGAACCCCCAAACAACTGGTTGCTGCCATCGAGAAAGCCACGGGGCGCCCGTTGAACGTGGTCATCCCCGACGAATATGCTAACGAGAGCATTTCGGCGCTTCGAATGTCGCAGGTCACTGTGTTTGAGCTATTCCGGGCCATGGAAATGGCGAGCGTGAAGTTCGTACCGTATCGCACTTCCACTTATGGCGGCGGGGGTTCTTCCTACCAACAACTTCAAACTTCGATCAGCTTCCAGACCGGCGGCTCTCTCTCCGATGATGCGATCTGGTATTTTCGCGGACGTCAGCAGCCGCCTGATTTCTCAGCCTGGGAGACAAAGCCTGTGCCGTTGAAGATATCGCGTTTCTACGCGCTCACACCCTATCTGGACCAAGGATTGAAAGTGGAAGACATCACCACCGCCATCCAGACCGGCTGGAAGATGCTCGGCGAAAAGGAAACGCCCAGCATCAGCTTCCACAAGGAAACCAAACTACTGATCGCGGTGGGCGAACCCGGAAAACTTGAAACCATTGACGCAGTGCTGAAAGCATTGACCCAGAAATCCACCATAGATCCAGCAACGGGCTTGCCGATTGATCCTTACGCGCGGATGACTGAAATCGAACGGAGAGCGGCCGGGTCTGCCTCTGCGGCAAAATTACCAGCATTACCCAAGCCTGCCCCAACTTCTGTGAGCGAACCTTGAGTTTTCCAACTCTGTGAACCTGAAAAAACTTGGGCGCTCACTCACAGCAAACAAGCGTTGCGGGTGACGCTGGGGAAGTTACACCCTCTGCGCCACTGGCGGTGTTTCCATTGACGCGCGGGATGGTGGCGGGCGATGAAACTGCGTATCGAACCTTTCATGAAGCCTACTTTCCGCGCTTGTTGCGTTACCTGCTCGTCATCGCCAGAGGCGACGAAGATGCCGCGCGCGAAACTTTGCAGGCGACGTTGGTGCGCGTCGTGCGGCACATCAAGATTTTCACCGACGAAGCGCAGTTCTGGAACTGGCTCACAGTGCTGGCGCGCACCGCGTTTGCCGACCGTCACCGCAAGCGCAGTCGCTACCGCGCCTTCCTCGACCGGTTCAAGACGCATGTGGAAACCACCGCACCGCATCTCGAAAACGGCGCGGCTGACGCACAATTGCTGGCTGAATTGGAAAGTCTCATCACCGAACTGCCCGGCGAGGAACGCGCCTTGGTGGAACGAAAATACTTCAGCGGCGAAAGCGTGCGCGCCATCGCCACAACCTTTCAGACCAGCGAGAAAGCGGTGGAATCGCGCCTCACCCGCGCGCGTCGGAAGTTGAAGGAACTGTTGCTCGAAAAATTGAAACATGAAGCGGCGGACTGACCAGGAACAATTGCTGAACGACGTGCTGGCGGATGAGTCGGAGGCCGGTTTGAACGCCGCTGCCCTCGACCAGTTGCTGCAACTCGCCCGCCGGCGTCGGCACCGGCGACAGGCTCGGCGCGTCGGTGTTACGGTGGCGGTGGTCGTGGCGGTGGTGTCCGCCTTTCTGTTTCAATTCGAGGCGCGAAAGCCCAAAGCTGATCTCGCTCACAAACCCATCGTTCCCCCGAATTTTGAAACCGTGACCACGTTTGCCCTGACAGCGGAACAACTGGTAAGCAGTCAACCCTTGTCCCCCGAGCAGACGGTTCATTCCGGCGGCACCGTGGTGGAGGTGCGCACGACCGGCGCGAATTATCATTCCGTCAATGACGAGGAACTGTTGGAACTGGCCAAGCCGAACATCGCCGTCCTGGTGCGTCGTGGCCCGCACGACGCCGAATTGGTCCTGGTCGAACCGCTGGCCGGCCACAACTAGAGCGCCTTCCTCACGCCAAGGGCGCAAGGGCCGCAAAGAAGACGGGAAGAAACTCTTTGCGCACTTGGCGACCTTGGCGTGAGGAAGATGCTGCCCGGAACTACTTCGAGCCGATCTGGAGATCGGCGCTCCTAGCCGCCGAGATAGGCGCTGCGGACTTTGGGATCGGCGCGCAGGGCGGCCGATTCGTTCTGCAAAATGATTTTGCCCGTCTCCAGCACGTAGCCGTAGTGCGAGATTTCCAGCGCGAGATTGGCGTTCTGTTCGACGAGCAGGATGGTGATGCCGTGCGTGCGGTTGATCGCCACGATTTTCTCGAAGATGGTTTTCACCAGCAACGGCGCGATGCCGAGGGAAGGCTCATCCAGCATCAAAAACTTCGGCTTGCTCATCAGCGCGCGACCGATGGCGAGCATCTGTTGTTCGCCGCCGCTGAGTGTGCCGGCGACCTGCTTCTCGCGCTCTTTCAAGCGGGGGAAGGTTTTGAAAACCAGTTCCAGTTCCTGCTGGATGACGGTTTTATCGCGCTGGAGATACGCGCCCATCATCAGGTTTTCGTGAACGGTCAGGTTCGCGAAAACCATCCGCCCCTCGGGCACGTGCGAGAGGCCAAGCTTTACGATCTCGTGCGCGGGCAGACCGGAAATGTTTTTGCCGTTGAAGAGGATTTCGCCACTGCGTGGCTTCACCAAACCGGAGATGGCGCGGAGCGTCGTGCTTTTGCCCGCGCCATTCGCGCCGATGAGCGTGACGATGCTGCCGGCCTTCACGGACAACGAGACGCCCTGCAACGCGCTGATGACACCGTAGCAGACGTGAAGATTCTTAATCTCAAGCATGCTTCACCGCCTCCTGGCCCAAGTAGGCTTCAATCACTTTCGGGTCCGCGCGCACTTCGGTTGGCGTGCCTTCGGCGATTTTGACGCCGTAATCCAGCACCGCAATCCGCTCACAGATGCCCATGACGACCTGCATGTCGTGTTCGACCAACAGAACTGCAATCTGAAATTTCTCTTTGATGAAGCGAATAAGTTTCGTCAGTTCGACTTTCTCGGTCGGGTTCATGCCGGCGGCAGGTTCATCGAGCAACAGCAGCTTTGGTTTGGTGGCGAGGGCGCGGACGATTTCGAGCCGGCGCTGGTCGCCGTAGGAAAGACATTTCGCTGGCTCATCGCGATGTTTGCCGAGTTGAAAAATTTCCAGCAGCTCCATCACAGTGGCGGTGACTTCGGCTTCGCCGGCACGAAAGGCTTTGCCCCGCCAGAGGGCATTGACGACGCCGTGCGCGCGATGCACCTGCACGGCGGTGCGGACGTTGTCGAATACGTTCATGCTCGCAAACAGGCGGATGTTCTGGAACGTCCGCGCGATGCCGAGCTTGGTGAGTTGGAACGGCTTCAACTCTGCCGTGGGCTGGCTGTTAAAGGTGATCGCGCCGTTGGTGGGTTGATAGACGCCGGTGATGAGGTTGAACACCGTGGTCTTGCCCGCGCCGTTCGGGCCGATAAGGCCGACCAGTTCCTGCGCGCCGATCCGCAAATCCACTTCCGACACCGCCGTCAATCCGCCGAAGCGGATGGTGACTTTGTCGAGTTGAAGCAGGGTGGACATCGTTATTGAATTTCAAACCACGGATGGCCACGAATGACACAGGTAGGGCGCGTCACTCCGTGCGCGCCGTTGGCTGTCTGACCCGGTGCGGCGCGCACGGAGTGACGCGCCCTACCACTACATTCACATTTGTGTTCATTTGTGTTCATTCGTGGTTAGCTTTTCTTTCCAAACGTGAACAACCCCTGCGGTCGCGCAATCATGAGTATGATGATCAGCAGCGAGTAGATGATCATCCGGTAGTCCGCGAAGCCGCGCAGGAATTCCGGCAACAAGGTCAGCAATACGGCAGCGATGATGACGCCAGCAGTGCGTCCCATGCCGCCGAGAATCACCATCACGACGATGTCTATGGATTTCATGAAATCGAAACCAGTCGGAGAAAGAAATGATTTGTGATGCGCGTAGAGTCCGCCGGCGATGCCGGCGAAGAACGCACCGATGACAAACGCGGTGACTTTGTAGCGCACGGGATTGATGCCGCTGGCGCTGGCGGCCACTTCGTCGTCATGCACGGCGATGAAGCCGCGGCCGTAAGTGGAGTTTACCAGGCAGGTGATGACGAACACGCACCAGGCCGCGCCCGCCCACGCCCAACCGAAGGTGGTCCAATTCGGAATCCCGGTCAGTCCGGTGGCGGCGCCAAAGGCTTCGGTGGTTTGGAAAATCACGCGGATGATTTCCCCAAAACCCAGCGTCACGATGGCGAGATAATCGCCGCGCAATCGTAATGTTGGAACACCGACGGCCAGGCCGGTCGCGGCCGCGATGCCGCCGCCAAGCAGCAAGCCTCCGAGGAAAATGACCGGCTGCGCCCACGGTGGCAGCAGCGGTTGGAGGGTGAGGCTGAGTTTCGCCGCAGTGTAACCACCCACGGCCATGAAGCCGGCGTGGCCGAGACTGAATTGTCCCGTGTGGCCGTTGATGAGATTGAGGCTGACGGCGAGGATGATGTTGATGCCGACATCAATCGCGATGCCGAGGTAGTAGCGGTTGAAGTGCGCCGAGAACAGCGAGATCGCCGCCGCCACGATAACGGCGGCAATCAAAAATCGTTTGGCGCCGGTTTGCATCAGACTTTTTCCGTTTGCACCTTCCCCAACAATCCCGCCGGGCGAAAGATCAGCACGCCGATGAGAATGGCGAACGCGATGCCGTCGCGGTAATTCGAGAGGCCCGGAATGCCACCCGCGAAGGTTTCGATGATCCCGAGCAACAATCCGCCGAGCGCCGCGCCGGGCAGATTGCCGATGCCGCCGAAGACGGCGGCGACGAAAGCTTTGAGGCCGGTCTGCACGCCCATGAGCGGATCAATGCTGGCGTAATTCATCGCGAACAGGATTCCGCCCGCCGCCGCGAGCGCCGAACCGAGGCCGAAGGTGAAGGAGATGATGGAGTTGATGTTCACGCCCATTAACGCGGCGGCCTGTTCGTTGAAGGAGACGGCGCGCATCGCGGTGCCGACGCGGGTTTTTTGGACGATGAACCGCAGTGCGAGCAGCAGCAGGATGGTCGTCGCGAAGACGATGACCTGGGTGGAGCTGATGACCACGTTGCCGAGATGCCAGGTGGTGATGGGGATGAGATCGGGGAATTTTCGCGGCGCGGCGCCGAACACGAACCGATGCTGGCAGGTGTATTCGATGAACAGGGAAACGCCGATGGCGGTGATGAGCACGGTGAGTTTGGGGCGTTGCCGCAGCGGACGGTAGGCGAGGATTTCAATCAACATTCCGATGGCGGCGCAAACCAGCATCGCCAAAGCCAATATCAGGATGCCGCTCGCGTAGGATTGGGCCGGGAGGATTCGCCCCACCAGCGGCGCGAGAAAATATCCCGCGAACGCGCCGAGCATGAAGACGTCACCGTGGGCGAAGTTGATGAAGCGCAGAATGCCATAGACCATCGTGTAGCCGAGGGCGATGAGGGCGTAGATTGCGCCAAGCGCAAATCCGTTAATTAGTTGCTGGAGGAATTCGGTCATTTCGCGTCGGCGCAGAAAAACCGGCGCTAGCGTGCCTCAAGGCGCGACCGTTTCCAAGTATTTGAATTGCCCGTCCTTGACTTGCAGGATGACGGCGGCTTTGGTGGCATCGCGTTGTTCGTTGAGCGTGATGGTCCCCGTGACGGCCTTGAAATCTTTCGTCGCCGCGAGCGCTTCACGGACTTTCGGGCCGTCGGTGGTGCCAGCGCGCTTGATGGCGTCAACCAGCACGATGGCCGAATCATATCCGCACGCGGCCAGAGCGTCCGGACTTTTGCCGTTCCACCGCTTGCGATAGTTTTCGACGAATTGTTTGCTCATGTCGCTGCCAACCTCCGGAGAATAATGCGTGGAGAAATAATGTCCTTCGACGGCTTCCTTGCCGATCTCGGTGAGCTTCTCGGATTCCCAACCGTCGCCACCGAAGAGCGGGACGTTCAAGCCGAGTTGCTTGGCTTGAATCGCGATGAGCGCGGCGTCGGTGTAATAGCCCGGGATGAAGACGCCGTCCGGATTGGTGGCTTTGATGGCGGTGAGTTGCGCTTTGAAATCCTTGTCGCCGCCGTTGAAATCGAGTTCCGCCCCGATCTGGCCGCCGTTCTTGACGAATTGTTCCTTGAAAAATTTCGCCAGGCCTTTGCTGTAGTCGCTTTTCACATCGGTGAATACGGCAACCTTCGTAGCTTTGAGCGACTTGGTGGCGAAGTTGGCCATGACCGTGCCTTGGAACGGATCGATGAAGCAGACGCGGAAGATGTAGTCGCCGACTTCGGTAACCTTCGGATTAGTCGAGGACGGCGAAACCATCGGGATTTTGTTCTGCTGACAGATTGGGGCGGCTTCGAGGGAACGACTGGAAGCGACTTCGCCGAGGATTCCTACGACTCCGTCGCGGGAGATGAGTTTGTTTACCACCGTGGCGGGCTCGCCGGATTTGGATTGGGTGTCTTCGGTGAGGAGTTCCAGTTTCTTGCCAAGCAGGCCGCCAGCGGCGTTGATTTCCTCGATGGCCAGCAATGTGCCTTCATGCGACGAGATGCCGAAGGTGGCTTCTTTGCCGGTGAGCGAGGCGAATTCACCGATTTTGATAGTGTCGCCGCCGGATTTATTGCAGCCGGACGTGGTCAGCAACAGCAGGCTGGCGGCGGCGGTAGGCCAAAGCCAACGGGTCAAATGTTTCATCATAATGGGTTTTCTTTTGATCGGCTCGTCCATCAAGCGCTGCGGTGCGCGCCGAAATTCGTCGTTCACCCTAGGAAAAGGCCGTGCCACATTCAATCTCCAAAGGCTGACATGGATGGGTAGGGGGTTGGCGGGCCGGAAGGTCCATCACTTGTCGCAGGAAAAAATTTGACGGGGGGCGCAAACCTACCTACCGTTCGGTAGGTCTGAATAGTTTCGATGGTTATTCCCACTACCAACGGCGAAACCCGCCAGGAAATTTTGCGCGCCGCCCTCAAGCGTTTTGCTCACGGGGGCTACGCCGCCACGTCCGTGCAGCAGATCGTGGGTGACGCCAGGGTGTCCAAGCCCACGCTCTATTACTACTTTTCGGACAAGGCGGAGTTGTTCCAGGCGCTGGTGAACGAGGCGCATGACGAGCGGTATCGGCGCATCCAGGCCGCGGTCAAACGGGCGAAGAATGTCCGGTCGCAACTGGTCGAGATCCTGGTCGTGTTGTTCGATTATTTCCGCGAGAACCGCGAACTGATGCGGATTTCGCTGGCGACGGCGTTTGCGTCACCGGGCGAAGTGCCGGAGGGTTT
The DNA here is from genome assembly GCA_964594985.1 of uncultured Bifidobacterium sp. Classification (GTDB taxonomy): domain Bacteria; phylum Verrucomicrobiota; class Verrucomicrobiia; order Limisphaerales; family JADLHS01; genus JADLHS01. The sequence continues at coordinate 69,886 of CAZQNQ010000010.1, read as the reverse complement.
CAACTGTTCCGACCGCTGCGAGCGGAATTTTGAGTTGGTTCACGCCATCGTCAAGCAGGGGCTGGCCACCGGGGAGTTGAACAAGAAGTTCGGCAGCCGGGAGCTGGCGTTCGGTTTTTACGGTCAAGCCAACGCGCATCTCATGATGCAATTGTTTTCCCCGGATGTCCCGTTGAACCGGGAACTGGCGGAGCGCATCGTGGATCTGTTCTATTCCGGCGGCAGCGCCAAGAAGGCGGCGTCCAAAAAATCTCTGTCCCGAAAATAACTATGATCAAGAAAGTCATCCTCTCCGTTGTGGCGGTCGTGCTGGTGTTGGCGGCATTGGCCGGGGTCAAGGTGCTCCAGATCAGCACGCTCGTCGCGTTCAGTAAATCCTACACTCCACCGCCCGAGACGGTTTCCACCGCCACGGCCAGGGAGGAAAAATGGCAGGATACGTTGTCTGCGGTCGGTTCGATCAGCGCCGTGCAAGGCGTCACCATCACCGCGGAAATTCCCGGCATCATCCGCGAAATTCCTTTTGAATCCGGGGCGGTCGTCAACCAAGGCGACATCCTCGTGAAATTTGACATCTCCTCCGAGGAGGCGCAATTGCGCGCCCTCGAAGCGCAGGTGGAATGGGCGCAGACCAATTTTACCCGCATGAAAAGTTTGCGGACGGAAAACACGGTTTCGCAGGCGGAACTGGATCAGGCGGAAACGTCGGTGAAACAAATGGTCGCGAATGCGGACACCGTCCGCGCGACGATCGGCAAGAAAATCATCCGTGCTCCGTTCGCCGGTCGTCTCGGTATCCGGCAGGTCAACGTGGGTCAATATCTGGAAGCCGCAAAGCCCATTGTCTCGCTCCAATCGCTCACGCCGGTCTATGGCGATTTCTCGCTGCCGCAACAAGACCTCGCCCGGATCAAGACCGGTTTGCAGGTGCGCGTCCTCTCCGATGCGTATCCGGGAAAAACTTTCACCGGCACGTTGACGGCGATCAATCCGGACCTCGATCCCGTCACTCGCAGCCTCAAATTGCAGGCAACGTTCGACAACAAAGAACAATTGCTCCGTCCCGGCATGTTCGCGCGGATGGAGGTCGCTTTTCCCGAAGTCAAACCGGTGCTGGCGATTCCGGCGACGGCGGTGCTGAGTGCGCCGTATGGAGATTCCGTTTATGTCGTTGAATCCTCCACCAATGCGGCAGGCGGTTTGGTGGTGCGCCAGCAATTTATCCGCGTGGACCGGTCACGCGGGGACTTTGTGAGCGTCGTATCCGGTTTGAAAGCCGGTGAACGCGTCGTCAGTTCGGGCATGTTCAAACTCCGCAACAACATGGCGGTGGTCGAGAACAACGAGATCGCGCCCAAGTCCGATAAGAAACCGAATCCGTCGGATAGCTGAGCGAACGCGCCGCGCTTTCTCCCATGAAATCTTTTACCGACATCTTCATCCGCCGGCCGGTGCTGGCGGTGGTCGTGAATCTGGTGATCCTCATCGCCGGATTTCAGGCCATCAAAACGCTGAATGTGCGGCAATACCCGCGCAGCGAAAATGCCACCGTCACCGTCACGACCGCTTACGTCGGGGCCAGCGCCGATCTCGTGCGCGGCTTCATCACGCAACCGTTGGAGCGTGCCATCGCCGCCGCCGACGGCATCGAGTACCTGCAATCGAGCAGCAAACTCGGGCTTTCCACCATCACGGCCCGGCTCAAGTTGAATTACGATGCGACGAAGGCCCTTTCGGAAATCAGCTCCAAAGTGGATCAAGTCCGCAATGATCTCCCGCCGGAAGCGGAAGTGCCGATCATCAACATCGAATCCGCCGACACGCGGTTTGCCTCGGCTTATCTGAGTTTCACCTCGGAAATTCTGGAGGCGAATCAGATCACGGACTATCTCGTCCGCGTCGTGCAGCCGCGTCTCGCGGCGCTCGAAGGCGTGCAACGCGCCGATCTGCTCGGCGGGCGCACCTTTGCCATGCGCATCTGGCTCAAGCCGGACAACCTCGCGGCGCTCGGCATCAATCCCAACGAAATCCGCGAAGCCCTCGCCGCCAACAACTTTCTCGCCGCCATCGGCAAAACCAAAGGTTCGTTGGTTCAAGTCAACCTCACGGCCAACACCGATCTCCGCACCGTGGACGAGTTCCGCGATCTCGTCATCCGCAAATCCGGCGACACGCTGGTCCGCCTCAAGGATGTCGCGGATGTGACGCTGGGCGCGGAAGATTATGATTCTGAAGTGCGCTTCACCGGCGAGCGGGCCGTGTTCATGGGCGTCTGGGTATTGCCCAACGCCAACTCGCTGGACGTGATCAAGCGCGCCACCAAGGAGATGGCCGCCATTCAAAAAGATCTGCCCAGCGGCTTGAGCGGGCGGGTCGCGTATGACGCGACAAAATACATTGATGACGCCATCAACGAAGTCATCAAGACGCTGGCCGAAACCCTCCTCATCGTCGCCGTGGTGATCTTTTTGTTCCTCGGTTCGCTGCGGTCGGTGCTGGTGCCGCTCGTGGCCATCCCGATTTCCCTCATCGGTGCGGTGTTCCTGATGCAGGTGTTTGGTTTCACGCTGAACCTGCTCACGTTGCTGGCCATCGTGCTGTCCGTCGGGTTGGTGGTGGACGATGCCATCGTCATCGTCGAAAACGTCGAGCGCCACATCCGCGAAGGAAAATCTCCGCTCAATGCCGCGCTGCTCGGCGCCCGCGAACTGGTCGGTCCGGTGATCGCGATGACCATCACGCTCGCCGCCGTGTATGCGCCGATCGCGTTCCAGGGTGGTCTGACGGGTTCGTTGTTCCGCGAGTTCGCCATGACGCTGGCCGGGGCGGTGACCATCTCTGGCATCGTCGCCCTGACGCTGTCACCCGTGATGTCGGCGCTGTTGCTGAACGAACATACCGGCGACCACGGTCTGGCCGGAAAAATCAACGCGGGCTTTGAGCGGTTGAAGAAAATTTACAGCCGCGTGCTCGATACCACCCTGAACGCGCGCCCGGCGATTTATGTGATCTGGATCGGGCTTTCGCTGTTGTCCGTGCCCATGTTCATGAATTCCCCCAAGGAACTCGCTCCGGTGGAAGACCAGGGGTTCATGCTGGGTATCGTGGAAGCGGCGGCGGATGCCACGATTGATCAAACCACTTTTTACACGGATGAAGTCCACAAGCAGTGGGCCACCATTCCCGAGATGGATCGCACGTTCCAAATCACCATGCCCGACAGCGGCTTCGGCGGGTTCGTGTTGAAGCCCTGGGGCGAACGCAAGCGCACGGTGTTCGAGGTCGCGCCCGAAGCCCAGGCGAAGGTGAACACGATTCCCGGCATCCGCGTGTTGAGCGTGACGCCCCCGGCGTTGCCTGGAGGCGGTGACTTCCCGGTGGAATTTCTCGTGTGCTCCACCGCCGAGCCCGAACAGTTGCTCGAGTTCGCGCAGCGATTGCAGGAAAAGGCCGCCGCCAGCGGGATGTTTGCGTTTCCGCCATTGCTCGACACCAAGGTGGACCAACCGGAAGTCGAACTCGTGCTCGACCGCGACAAGGTCGCCTCGATGGGCCTGAGCATGCAGCAGGTCGGCTCGGATCTCGCCGCGCTGGTGGGTGGCAATTACGTGAACCGGTTCAACTTTGATGGCCGCAGCTACAAGGTCATCCCGCAGTTGAAACGCATCGAGCGGCTGAATCCCGCGCAGTTGGAGAACAACTACGTGAAAGGTCCGAACGGTCAGCTCGTGCCGCTCAGCACGTTTGCGCGCTTTGAAAAGAAAACGACCCCGCGTTCGTTGAACCGCTTCCAGCAGCTCAATGCGGTGAAGATCAGCGGCGTCGCTGTCCGCCCGCTCGACGAGGCGCTGAAATTCCTCGAAGCCGAGGCGGCGAAGATTCTGCCGCAAGGTTACAGGGTGGATTACACGGGCGAGTCCCGGCAGTTGCGGTCGGAAGGGAACAAGTTCCTGCCGGCATTCATTCTCGCGCTGGTGCTGATCTTCCTGGTGCTCGCGGCGCAGTTCAACAGCTTCCGCGATCCGCTGATCATCATTCTCGGTTGCGTGCCGCTGGCGATGTTCGGCTCGCTGATCTTCACGTTCCTGAAGTTTCCGAACCCGAGCATGCACTTCTGGACGGACGGTTGGACGACCTCGATGAACATCTACGCCCAGGTCGGCTTGGTGACGCTCATCGGCCTCGTGTCCAAGAATGGCATCTTGATCGTGGAGTTCGCGAACGAACTCCAGCGCGGCGGCATGACCAAAGTGCAGGCGGCCCGTGAGGCCGCCCTGGTCCGGTTGCGTCCCGTGTTGATGACGAGCGTGGCGACCGTGTGCGGTCACTTCCCGTTGACGATGGTCTCGGGGGCCGGTGCGGCGGCGCGCAATTCCATCGGCCTCGTGATCGTGGCGGGCATGGCGCTCGGCACGATCTTCACCTTGCTGGTGATTCCCGCCATTTATGTTTTGATCGCCAAGGAGCATGCCGGGGAGCGTGAAGCGATCCCGGCCAAAGACGACGCCGAGATCAACGGGGCCGCCGTCACAGTGGGGGAAGAAGTCGCGGTGGGGAAGTAAGGGTTGGGTCGCGGGGCAACTCGCGGCGCACCGCCGGAACGCAGTTTGGGGAAACTGGCGTTTCAACCACGGCTGGTCAGCAATCTCCGGTTTCGACCGGGGGTTGCTGACTTTTTTTGAGCGCTTTAGGTAATCTCCTCGCTGCTTCATTGGCCGCGAAAGAACGCAGAGAACACGAAAGAAGAATTGGATTCTTTGTGTTCCCTGCGTTCTTTTGCGGCTATGGATTTCAGACCGGCCCGGCCAATAACAAAGCGGGCAACCTGCGTTGCCCGCTGCGCAAAGGACTTGAATGAACGTCGTCCGTCAGACCGCCGCGTCGCCTTTTTCGTCGGTGCGGATGCGCACGGCGGTTTCGACCGGCAGCACGAAAATTTTACCGTCGCCGATCTTGCCGGTGTGCGCGCCCTTGGTGATGACCTCGATGGCCTGGGCGATCTGCGCGTCGGGCAGGACGATCTCGAGTTTGATCTTGGGCAGGAAATCCACGGTGTATTCGCTGCCACGGTAGATTTCGGTGTGCCCTTTCTGGCGGCCGAATCCTTTCACTTCAATGACGGTCATGCCGGTGACGCCAATCTCGTTGAGGGCGTCTTTCACCTCGGTGAGTTTGAACGGTTTGATGATGGCTTCGATCTTTTTCATAAAATTCCCTTTGCTGCCAATGGTTTTACGCGCTTTGCCCCCGTGCCGTCAAATCCAGACCGGAGAATTGTTGCAGGGGTTCCAGTGGCGGGTGTGACTGAAACTGCCGCGCAATTTTGGTTGGAGTTCAAGCTTTAGCTTGTTTCCGCCCACCAACCCGCGCCGGACAAGCCAAAGCTTGAACTCCAACTTGGCGCCCGGCACCAGTGAACGGCAGTTTCAGTCACACCCTCCAGTGACAGCCAGACTCGACAAACTTTCCCGTCACTGCCAATGTTAAGTGTGCTCGCGGATAAGCTGGAAAAATTGCAGGCGCAGTTGCGCTCGTATGGTTCGTGTCTCGTCGCCTACTCCGGCGGCGTGGATTCGGTGTTTCTGGCCCGGGTGGCCTATGAGGTCCTTGGCGACAAGTCGTTGGCAGTCATCGCGGATTCACCCAGTCTGCCGCGCCGGGAGCTGGCGGACGCCCTCCAGCTTGGCGAACGCTTCGGTTTCCCCGTGCGTGTGGTGAAGACCGCCGAGTTCAACAACCCGGACTACCTCGCGAACCCGACGAATCGTTGTTACTTCTGCAAACACGAGTTGTTCGAGGAGCTTGAACCTCTGGCGCGGGCGGAGAAGTTCGCTGTGATTTGCTACGGTGAGAATGCCAGCGACATCGGGGATTTCCGGCCCGGCGCGAAGGCGGCGGCGGAATTCCAGGTGCGCGCCCCGCTCAAGGAAGCCGGCCTGACCAAGGCGGACATCCGCGAATTATCGGCGCAACTCGGTTTGCCGACGGCAGACAAGCCGCAGATGGCCTGCTTGAGTTCGCGCATTCCCTACGGCGAAGCGGTGACGCCGGAGAAGTTGCGCATGATCGAGGAGGGCGAATATGTTTTGCGCGACCTCGGCTTTTACGATGTGCGCGTGCGGCATCACGAATTACAGTCTCAAGTCTCGGGTCTGAAGCCTAAAGTCACCGAGCCGGCGGTTGGTGGCGCGCTTGGAGGACTTGAGACTTCAGACCTTAGACTCAAGACTCATCTGGCGCGGATCGAGGTCGGCCCGGTGGAACTGCCGAAGTTTCTGGTGGATGGCGTTTCCGCCCAGGTCGCGGATGCGTTGAAGAAGATCGGTTACACGCACGTCACGCTGGATTTGCAAGGCTATCGGCGCGGCAGTCTCAATGAACAGAACGGGGTCCGCAAGACGTTGGACCTCATCGCTGCCAAGGTTTAAGCCGCCCGCCAGGGCAACTTTTCGGTCGCAACGGTTTTAACACACAAGCTTATGGCGCAGTTTTCCTATAAAGCCCGCCGCCGGTCGGGCGAGGTAGTGCAAGGCACACTCGACGTGGTGGATCGGGCCGCCGCGCTCGTGGCGATCGAGCGACTCGGGCTGTTTCCTGTGGCGGTGGACATGCCGAAGGGCGGGGCGGCGGTCAAAGCTGAGAAACCAGCGGGCGCGTCCAAGGGCGGGTTCGCCGCGCTGTTGCCGCCGACGCTGCAAGCGCAGTTGAATCGCAAGCGCAAGCCGAAGCTGCAGGAACTCGCCACGTTCACGCAACAATTCGCCAATCTGCTCCAGGCCGGTATGCCATTGACTGTCGCGCTGAACAGCATGACGCACCTTGAAACCAAGGGCATCCCGAAGCAGGTCGCGGTGGAGTTGCGCCAGGAAGTCATGGAAGGGCGCAGCCTGTCGGACGCGATGGGCAAGCAACCGCTTATCTTCACCGACCTTTACGTGAACATGGTCAAGGCTGGCGAACAATCCGGCGCTTTGGTGCAGGTGTTGCGGCGCATGGCGGATCACTTCGAGAAGTTCGCCGCCGTGCAGGCCAAGTTCACCTCGGCGCTGATTTATCCGGCGTTCGTCGCGGTCGTCGGCATTGCCATCGTGATCTTTTTCATGACCTACATGCTGCCAAAGTTCATGACGCTCTTCGGCAACATGCAGATGCAGTTGCCGGCCATGACGCAGATGCTCATCAGCATCAGCAACATCTTCACCGGCTACTGGTGGTTGATGTTGATGTTGATGGCTCTGGCGTGGGTGCTGTTCCGTCGGTTCAGGCAGACCGAGGAGGGCAAGGTCAAGATTGATGCGTGGAAGATGAAGCTGCCGGTATTCGGCAAGGTGATGAAACTGAATCTCTACGGGCAGTTCGCGCGCACGCTCTCGACCTTGCTGGAGAACGGCGTGCCGGTGCTGACCGCGCTCAAGATCACGGAGCAGGTGTTGCCCAATCGCGTCATCAAGGAAGCCATCGCCAAGACCCGCGAAGCTGTCACGGACGGCAAAACCCTCGCGCAACCGCTGGCCGCGAGCAAAATCTTCCCGCAACTCATGGTGGACCTTGTGCGCATCGGCGAGGAAACCGGCGACGTGCCCGGCGCATTGAAGAACGTGGCGGACACCTACGAAAACGAATTGAACATTGCGTTGCGCGTGATGACGAACATGATCGAGCCGGTGCTCATCGTGGTCATGGCGGGCGGCGTCGGCTTCCTGTTGCTGGGTGTGTTGTCGGCGATGTTCTCGATGATCTCCAACGTCGGCGGCTCGATGAACCGATGAAAATGTGGCGTGAGCAGCGTGTTGTGGGTCGCGTCCGGTTGCGGCGCGATGCGGCGGCGTTCACGCTCATCGAGATCCTGATCGTCTGCGCGTTGATGGCGCTGATCTGCGCCACGGCCGTGCCAAGCATTTACCAGATTACCAAGAAGGAGGGGATGCGTCGCGCGATCGGCGATCTCAAGGACGTCTGCGACAATGCCCGGTCCAAAGCCATTTTCACTGGTCGAGAAGTCGCGGTGATCTTTTATCCGCCGCAGCGGAAGTTTGGCATCGGCGGCAGCGGGGCGGCGACCATTCCCATGAGTTCCGACAGTTCCGCCGTGCCGGAGTTTGAAGCCGCGCCGGGCACGGGCATCACGGGCGTCATCCCCGACGACATCTCGCTGGAGATGCTCGACGTGAATCTGTCCGAATACAAAGACTCGGAGTGGACGCGCATCCGGTTTTACCCGAACGGCACGTGCGACGAGGCGACGATCGTGTATCGCTCGGACAAGGAGTATCGCAAGCTTACCCTGGAGCCGACGACCGGTTTGTTGACGCAAGGACCGATGCGATGAAACCGCGCCAGATTTCCAGAACCGCGAAGTGCCGGCGGAATCACGCCTTCACGCTGATTGAAGTGATGGTGGCGATTGCGTTGTTCTTCATGTGTACGTTCGCCATCCTTGGGTTGACGTCGCAACTGTTGAAGAACGCGCGGATTTTTCAGAGCAAAAAATCACCGGGCGTCGCGATGGTGCATGGCTGGTACACCTCCAAGACGAACCGGGTGTCGGAGGGCGAGGTGACCGTCGAATTCAGCGAGATTTCGCCGGACATCGGGGAGTTGTATCGCGACTACTACGCCATCGTTTCCGCCACGCCGAATGAGGAGATGACCAACGGTCTCTGGAACGTGAGTTACACGGTGTTCAACCGGAAAACCCGGCAGGTGGATTCTGCGGTGAACACGTTCTATTGGGATCCCGCCTCGCGCAGCAGTCAACGAGGCCCCGCGCTGCAATGAGATTCCCAGCCTTCATCCCCCGGCGCGGTTCACAACGGCGGCGCGCGTTCACGATGATCGAGATTCTGGTGGCCTTTGCCATCTTCGGCATGGTGATCATGGCGATCTATGCGACGTGGACGCTCATCATCAAGTCCGCGAAGATCGGGCAGGAAGCCGCCGCGCAGTTGCAACGCGAACGGGTGGCGGTGCGCACCTTGAAGGAAGCTTTGGCGAGCGTGATGTCCTTTCAGGCCGACCAGCAGAACTACGCTTTCGTCGCCGATAACGACGGGGGCGGCACGTTGAGTTTCGTGGCGCGGTTGCCCGAGATGTTCCCGCGCAGCAGCCGGCTGGCGTTCGACGGTTTCGACGTGCGGCGCGTGAGTTTTTCCGTGGAGCCGGGGAAGGATTACGACAAGCAACTGGTGTTGCGCCAGACGCCGTTGCTCAAGGACATGAATGCCGACGAACGGGACTTTCCCTTCGTGGTCGCCAAGGGTGTGAACAAGCTGGAGTTCGAGTTCTGGGACGTGCGGAAGCGCGATTGGGTCAGCGAATGGACGCGCACGAATGAACTGCCGCGCATGATCAAATTCAAGCTCGAGTTCGAGCGGAAGAATCCCAATGAGCCCTACGCCCAAGGGGTGAAGGTGGAGATCATGGATATCGCGCCGCTGCCCTCGGTGATGGTGCCGACCATCGCGCAAGGCAATCCGCAGCCAGGCGCGGGTCAGAGCGGGAACAATCAAACTCAGCCCTGAAGATGAAAGTCAAAACCTCCAGGGCCTCTGCCGGTATCGCGCTTATCATCGTGATGATTTGCGTGGCCGTGCTGGCGATGCTCGCGGCGGCTTTCGCGTATCGCATGAACGTGGAGAACCGGCTCTTCCGCAACGCAAATGCCGAGGCGAATTTTTACGCGCTCGCGCAATCAGGCGTGGATTATTGCAAATCCGTCCTCATCGCCACCGCCGGTTGTCCCGAGGAGGTCTGGCAAGGTCAGTTTCAGGGGACGTGTTCCAACAGCCTCGTGGATCTGGTCCGCGGCAGTGGCTACAAGGTGGATTTGGGTTACGGCCGGTTCAGTTGGAGCATTACGAACCTGGAGTCGTACGCCAACATCAACACCGCCGATCAACTGATGTTGGACCAGACCATGCGCCTGCTCGGAGTAGATCCTGGCGATGCCGGGGCCATCAGTGCCGCCATCCTCGACTGGATTGATCGCGACACGAATCCGCACCTCAACGGCACGGAAAGCGAATACTACGAAAGCCTCGATCCGCCCTACAAAGCCAAGGACGGTTTCATGGACGATCTGTCGGAACTCCTGTTGGTGCGCGGGGTGACGCCGGAGCTTTACGGATTGGAGGGGGCCGTGCCGCCTCCGCCTCCGCCCTCCATGCGGGACGAGATTGGCTTCGATGAAACCCCGGTGCAGCGGGCGACGTTGCGGCAGTTGTTCACGCCGATTTCCTCGGGGCAGATCAACATCAACACGGCGGCGGCGGAGGTGTTGCAGCTCGTGCCGTTCATTGATGAGAACACCGCCCAACGCATCATCTGGGCGCGCGACGGACAGGACACCGGTCAGCCGGTGCCGTTCCGGAATCCCGGCGAAGCGCTGAATGCTGCACAGGTCAACCCGCAGGTTATCGGCCAGATTCAAAATCGTTTCATCGTCAAGGGCATCACCTTCGAGGTGCATCTGGATTGCGAGATTGATGGGATTCACCGGCAGTATTCCGCCATCCTGCGCCGCGACGGCCCGCGCAACATCCAGGTCCTGACCTTTCATTGGAAACTGACCAAACCGGCGGCGCCCGTAATCCATGCAGACGCTCGTTGAGGATTTCCTGCAATACCTCCGGCACGAACGCGGGCAGGCCGCGCACACCCAACGCACCTACGCCGGACTGCTGAATCAATTCATTGCCTGGGCCGACCAGAACGGCATCACGGCATGGCAACAGGTGGAATTGAATCATCTCACCGCTTTCCTCCAGCACGAACGCGAACGCACGCTGGCCCATCAACCCAAGGAATCCACCCGCCGCCTCAGCAGTGAAAGCGTGTATCTGGAGATCGCGGCATTGCGGGCGTTCTATCGCTACGCCGAGGAGGAAAAACTTCTGCCGCGCAACGTGGCCGAAAACCTCTCGTTGCCGCGCCGCTGGAAGCGGTTGCCCAAATCGCTCTCGAACGACGAGATCGCAAAACTCCTCACGTCCGAGCAACCGGCCACGCCGCAAAGCCTGTGTGACGAGGCCATTCTGGAACTCGCTTATGCCTCCGGCCTGCGGCGTTCGGAACTGTGCGCGCTGCGGCTCGAACAACTGCACCTCGAAGCCGGTTTCATCAACGTCATCGGCAAGGGCAACAAGGAGCGCGTTGTGCCCGTGGGGACCAAGGCGGTCGTGGCTTTGAATCGCTATCTGACTTCGGGCCGGCCCAAGCTGGTGAAGCCGCGTTCGCCTGCGAATGTCTTTCTCACGTCACGCGGTTCGGCCTTCGCCTCCATCACCATGTGGGCGCACATCAAGGCGCGGGTCAAGCGCGCTGGCGTCGGGCGCAACATCACGCCGCACATGCTGCGACACAGCTTCGCGACGCACTTGCTGGAACACGGGGCGGACCTCCGCGTCATTCAGGAAATGCTCGGTCACGCCAACATCAGCACCACGGAAGTTTACACCCACGTCACCGGCAGTCGCCTGCGCGACATCCACCGGAAGTTCCATCCGCGCCAGTAGGGCAGGCTTTCCAGCCTGCCGGTGCACCGGACTTTCCAGTCCGGTGTTCCGCCGCACCGGGCGACTGGAAAGTCGCCCGCACTGGCAGGCTGGAAAGCCTGCCCTACGATGGTTCAGCCGCGCTCCAAACAAAAAGCCGCGCTGGTTTCCCAACGCGGCTCTGGTGTGATTCAAAACTCGCTCAACGACGCAACCCAAAGTTCAGCGGACTGCTCGCGGGCATTTCGTGGGCGCAGGGCTGGTTCGTCGGAGCATCCGGCGTGCGGTCGTTCGGCACGACCACCTTGTTCGCCAACATCCACGCTTCGACTTCGTCGCCGCTGATGTCGGGGAGCATGTGGCCGTTGATTTCAACGCAGGGGCTGAGCATCTGGCCGCTCTTCTCGATCATCTCGGCGCGCTGGACCGGATCGTTGATGATGTCGCGGTCTTCGTACGGCAGGTCGTATTTGCGGAGGACGGCGCGGACGCCGTTGCTCCAGCCGCAGGACGGTTTCAGATAGGCAATGATTTTCGGTTTATTCATATAATTACAGTAACAGGCTGGTCTAGCTTGCCATAGATTCGGCTTCCGTCAAAACCGGAAACCGGAAAGGTGACGTGTGGCGGGTGACAAGTGACGGGATGTTCGCGTCACCCGCCACTCGTCACTCGTCACGACATCGCGCTCCGATTCCAGACTTTAGACTTCAGACCCAAGACTTTAGACTAAGCCCCATGCGCGTTCTCATTGCTCCGGATAAATTCAAAGGCACGCTCACCGCCCGCCAGGCGGCGGAAGCCATCGCTCGTGGTTGGCACAAAGCGCGGCCAAAGGATGAACTCGTTCTGCTCCCCATCAGCGATGGCGGCGATGGCTTCGGGGCCGTCATGGGTGAAGCCTTGCAAGCGAAACCGCAGCGCGTCAAAACGGTGGACGCGGCGCATCGTCCCATCAAGGCGACATGGTGGTGGCAACCCGCCACCCGCACCGCCGTCATCGAATCGGCGAACGTCATCGGACTCGCCATGTTGCCGCCGGGGAAATTTCACCCCTTCCAACTCGACACCTTCGGCCTCGGCGCTGCGGTGTCGGCTGCGCAAAAGCGTGGCGCGCGACGCATCATCGTCGGCATCGGTGGCAGCGCGACGAACGACGGCGGCTTTGGGCTGGCGCGGGCGTTGGGCTGGAGATTCCTGAATCGTGCGGGCGAGGAAATCTCAAGCTGGACCGGACTGGACGGACTTCAATCTGTTCAACCGTCAGCCAAAAGTTTGCCCAAAAGTTTAATTACTGTTGCCGTGGACGTGCAGAATCCTTTGCTGGGGGCGCGCGGGGCGACCCGCATTTACGGCCCGCAAAAAGGAATCCGTCCGCAAGACATCGCTGCTGCCGAGCTTTGCTTGCGACGTCTGGCGCAAGTGATGAGGCGGCAGTCCGGCTTGGACTTTGCCAAAATCCCCGGTGCGGGAGCGGCAGGTGGTTTGGGTTTCGGGCTGGCGACCTTTGCCAAGGCGAAGTTTGTCTCGGGCTTCGAGTTGTTTGCTGCGCAGACGCAACTACCCCGACAGTTGACGAAAACCGATTTGATCGTGACGGGCGAGGGCGCGTTGGATCGTTCCACCTTGATGGGCAAAGGAGTGGGGCAGCTCGCGGCGTTGGGACGGACGCGCAAGCTGCCGGTCGTCGGGTTGGGTGGCGTGGTGCGGGATCGGAGTGCGTTGGGGAAAATCTTCCAAGTCAGCCGCGCCCTCTGCGAATTGACCACGCCGGAGCGGGCCCGGCGGCGGGCGGAATTCTGGCTCGCCGAACTGGCGTTTCGCGTCGGCACAAACATGCGAGCGCAAACTATACAAAGTGGATTGGCAAAATCCGCGCCGCGCGGTTAAGTTGGCGGCGTGAGCAACGAACATTCCGTCACCGCGCACTGGCAATCCGACTTCGATGAAGCCGGGTTGCGCCAGTGGGCCGAAGACTTGCGCACGCAACTCCGCGCGCCGCAGGTCTCGCTCGGACTGGTGTTCCTGACGCCGCGTTTTTTCCCCTACGCAAAACAGGTGCTGGAAATCCTGCGCGTCCACGCCCGCGTCCCGTTGCTCACGGGTTGTTCCAGCACCGCGCTGGTCGCCGGCGCGGAAGAACTGGAGGACAATCCCGGCCTCGTGCTCGCGCTCTACGCGTTGCCGGGCGCGAAGCTGACTGGAACTTACTTCACGCAAGCGCAGGTCGAGGAAGCCGCAGGTCACGACTATTGGCATGGCCTCACGACCGTCAAACCCAGCCAGACCAACGGCTGGCTGACGTTCATTGATCCGTTCCATCTCGACTCGGAATCCTGGCTGCGTTCGTGGAATGAATCCTATCCCGGCTCCCCGGTCTATGGCGGACTTTCCAGCGGCATCTTCGCGGACCAGGCCACGCAGGTTTATCTCAACGGCGAGGTTTACGAAGAGGGCGGTGTGACGGTTTCCGTCGGTGGCGATGTGAAACTGGCCGGCGTCATTTCGCAGGGCTGCACGCCCATCGGCGACACCTGGACGCTGACCCGCGTGGAGCAGAATCTCATCCACAAGATCGCCAATCGCCCGGCTTATGAGGTGTTGTCCGAGACGGTGAACGAGATGTCGTCGGACGAACAAAAGAAAGTGCGCGGCAATCTGTTCATCGGTCTCGTGGTGAATGAATACCTCGAGGATTTTCATCGCGGCGATTTTCTCGTGCGCAACCTGCTGGGCGGCGACCCGCAAAGCGGCGTGCTGGCGGTCGGCGCGATGCCGCGCGCCGGACAAACGATGCAATTTCAGCGACGCGACGCCGAGGCGGCGTCGGAAGACATGAACGAACTGCTGGCCCGCACGCACACGCAATTAGGCGGAGCCGCCGTTTATGGCGGTTGCCTCTGCTGTTGCAACGGCCGCGGCCGGCATCTCTTTGGCACGTCCGGTCATGACGCAAAGATGGTGCAGAAACAATTTGGCGGCATCGGGCTGTCGGGCTTTTTTTGCAACGGCGAGATTGGCCCGGTCGGCCAGAAAAATTTCCTCCACGGCTACACGGCCTCGCTGGCGTTGTTTGTGAAGAAATGAAAGCAAGCGTTGGTTTTCGCTCCGTTTCTGCGACTAAGCGGCAAGACGGTGCGGTTTTGTCATTTCAAAACCCAGGGGTGGAACTCCCGCAACCCTTTGTTGACACGCCGGGAAGCCTGAAATACAACCGCACTATGAGAACCGTGATATGGCGCATGATGCGCTATAATAACTGTTAGGCGGCGTATGTCGCGCGTCACTAAAATCACAATCATCGTGGCCGGACTTTGGTTCGTCGTGTTCATCGCATTTGCGGCTCGTCCATCGCCAGTCACACAGCTTCTCTCGATGCTGCTCACACTTGGGTTGCTCATTTTTGGCTTTGTCAGTTTTATTCGCCTCTTCACGCACTGGCGGCGGGAGCGTTGGCGAGTCGTCACGCCATTTGCGGCTTGTGTTCTTGTTGTTGTTCTCGCGCCGGAGGTTGGCGCGTCGATACGACATGTCACTTTTCAGAGGTCTTTACCGAGTTACGAGTCCATCATCCGCCAGATGGAGTCCGGCACGATGCCAGTGACATCTGAGTTGCGCCGCATATCGCAGGCTGAGGGTGGTTCAGCGTACGCCGTTTTGGCCCAGCGGAGCACCAACGGCGTGCTGACAGTAGAGTTTCTCACGGGCGGTGGATTTCCTGTGAAGCACTCCGGCTATCTTTATTGCTCGTCAGGCTCGATTGAGCCAGGATCAGTTGCAGATCGGCGCTGGCCGAGGAGACGAGAGGTGAGGCCACTATGGTTTCGGATTTCAGATTGAGTACGCCGCCTAACTGTTTGTTGTACCTTGAGACATTGTCCGCAGGTAGGGAGCGACCTAGTCCGCAGTCAATAATCTTGGGTCGTTAAGTTATTCGGCCACGCTTCACGCCTTCTTCCCGAATTCCTTGTCCAACGGAATCAGCAACACGACGAGGAAGCTGGGAATCGTCGCGAGGATCACCCAGAAGAAGAAATGTTGGTAGCCGATGATTTCCTGCAACCAACCGCTCCACATGCCGGGAATCATCATGCCCAGCGCCATGAAGCCGGTGCAGATCGCGTAGTGCGCGGTCTGATGTTTGCCGCGCGCGATGTAAATCATGTAAAGCATGTAGGCCGTGAAGCCGAAGCCGTAACCGAATTGCTCGGCAGCAATGCAAGCGGTGACGATGGCCAGATTGTCCGGTTGCGCGTAGGCTAGGTAGATGAAAATTGCGTCCGGGACGTGAATCATGCAGACCATCACCCACAGCCACGTTTTCAAGCCGTGCCGTGACGCCACAAATCCGCCGAGCAAACCGCCACACGTCAGCCCGATGATGCCCATCGTGCCATAGACCCAGCCGACCTGGCCGGTCGTAAGTCCCAGTCCACCCACTTCCCTGGCATCGAGCAGGAAGGGCACGACCATCTTCATCAACTGCGATTCGCCAAAGCGATAGAGCAGCAGGAATGCGAGCAAGATGCCGATGCGTTCCTTGGCGAAGAACACGCGGAAGGTCTTGAAGAATTCCTTGAGGAACGCGGCGATGTTTTGTGCGTCGCCCGGTTGATCGCTCGCCGGGCGCGGCAGGATGAACTTGTGCCACAGCCCGAACCCAGCCATCAGGCCGGTGATGACGAGGAAGGTGATCGTCCATGACAGCGCGATGTTGCCGGAGCGAATCTCGAAGGTGGCCGAGGTGGCGGTCTTGAGTTTGGGATCGAGCTGAATCACTGCGAGTGCGGCCTTGTTCCAGTTGGAATCGTCAAACACGAGTCGCGTGCCTTCCGCCAGCGCGATGCTTTTGTCGCCGGATTTGAATGCCGGCGTGACGATGATTTCCTTGCCGGGCGGTTGGGAAAGTTGAATTGCAACGATGCCGACATTCCCCGCGAGTTCCGACTTCGCCTTTTCCTCCGGGCCAAAATGCTTTCGCAGGAAATCTTCCAACGGCGCGGAGACGGTGCGGGACCACCAACCCGGGTCTTCGGCTGTCTTTGCAGCGGAAGTTTGTTTGCGCACACGGGTGAACTGATTGGTGAGATTGGATTGCCGGGCAGCGGCGAGGAGTCCGGCGACCTCCGCTTTGGCCCGCGGCTCAGGACTGATTTCAAGGCGCACCGAGCTGACGAGGACAGCTAGCGCATTTGTCGCAGAACTGGATTCAATGCCGGGAAAAGCGGATTGCACCAGCGCCACGCCAGGCTTCACGGCCACCTCCACATTCACCTTTGGCAATCCCGTGTTGCTCTGGATCACGCCCGCGAGAATCACCAGTAACCCTTGTCCGAAAATGTTGGCGATGCGAAAGAACGTGCTGCGGATGCCAACGTAGAACGCCTGTTCCTTCTCCGTCGTCGCCAGCAGATAATAGCCGTCCGCCGCAATGTCATGCGTGGCGGAAGCGAAAGCCACGAGGTAGAAAAGCACGAGCGATGCTTGAAAGAACACTGGTAACGGCAGCGTGAGTCCCACGCCCGCGAAGCCTGCGCCCATGAGCAGTTGCATCGTCCAGATCCACCAGCGGCGGGTGCGGAGGATGTCCACCACCGGACTCCACAACGGTTTGATGACCCACGGCAGATAGAGCCATGCGGTGTAGAACGCGATGTCGGCGTTGGAGACGCCGAGGCTTTTATAGACGATGACGGAGACGGAATTGACGATCGCAAACGGCAGTCCTTGGATCAGATAAAGCGTCGGCACCCACGCCCACGGGCTGCGTTTGGGGGAGGACGACTCGGATGTCATGGCGCGAGTGTTGGGGAAAGCGTGACGGGCGGCAAGTTTCAGCAGCGGTTTTGGCGGCTGGACAGCCAACATCTTCATGTGAACGAAATGTCGGACCGCGAGCGGTCCCCGCTCGCAGCGCGTGGCAAGGAGCGCGGCGTTTACGCCGCTTCGACTGACAAAGAGCAAACAGGCACAGCATTTCCGATGCGCTTCACCAGACGGTCGTTGAAGCGGGCTGAAGCCCGCGCTCCGTTATTCAATTACGCGAGCATTTAGAACAGTTCTCAAAATGTTTGACGGCTACGAAATCCCCTCACCCGGCCTGTCGGCCACCCTCTCCCCATCCGATGGGGAGAGGGACGGGGTGAGGGGCGGTTCCGCAGACCTCGTTGCCGACATTCTTTTTGCAGTACGCTCTAATAAGTGCGAACAGGCATCAACCTTCGTGTTGGCGAAGCACTGCGGACGGGGACCGTCCGCGGTCCGAATCTTTTGCTGGGCACAATCGCGGGCTTGGACTAAAACACTGCGCACTTGGCATGAAGAATCTTTTGGGAAAACTTGCGTGGTTGCTCGTCGCCCTCTTGGGCGGCTGGGCTTATGTGACGCTGGCCGTGCATCGCGGCGAGCATATCAACTCCGTGTTCATCCTCATCGCGGCGCTTTGCACCTACGTCATCGGCTACCGGTTTTACTCGAAATGGATCGCGGCCAAGGTGCTCATGTTGGACGACCGTCGCGCGACGCCTTGCGAAGTCCACGATGACGGCAAGGATTTTGTGAAGACGAACAAGTGGATCGTGTTCGGCCATCACTTCGCGGCGATTTCCGGGCCGGGACCGCTGGTGGGCCCGGTGTTGGCAGCGCAGTTTGGTTACTTGCCGGGGACATTGTGGATTCTCATCGGCGTGGTGCTGGGCGGCGCGGTGCAGGATTTGGTGATTTTGTTCGCTTCGATGCGGCGGAATGGAAAATCGCTTGGACAGATGGTGAAAGAGGAGTTGAACACGACGGCGGGCTTGATCGCGACGGTGGCGATTCTGGCGATCATGATCATCCTGCTCGCGGTGCTGGCGCTGGTGGTCGTGAAGGCGCTGGCGGAAAGTCCGTGGGGCGTGTTCACGGTGGCGGCGACGATTCCCATCGCGATGTTCATGGGCGGCTACATGCGGTTCTGGCGCATCGGCAAAGTGATGGAGGCGTCGGCCATCGGCGTGGTGCTGCTGTTGTTGGCGGTGTGGGGTGGGAAGCTGGTTTATGGGAATGCTTACTGGTCGCAGGTCTTTTTGTTGAAGGACATCTCGCTCGCGTGGGCGATCATCATTTACGGCCTGGCGGCAAGCGTGCTGCCGGTGTGGCTGTTGCTCGCGCCGCGGGATTATCTCAGCACGTTCATGAAGCTCGGGACGATCTTCGCGCTGGCGGTGGGAATTTTCCTCGTGCTGCCGGATTTGCAGATGCCGGCCATCACAAAGTTTGTGGATGGCTCGGGCTTGGTCGTGGCGGGGAAAATGTTTCCGTTCTGCTTTATCACCATCGCGTGCGGGGCGATTTCAGGTTTTCACACGCTGATCGCCAGCGGCACGACACCCAAGATCATTACTCGGGAAAGTTATGCGCGGCCCATTGGCTATGGCGCGATGTGTTTGGAATCGTTGGTCGCCATCATGGCCATCGTCGCGGCCTGTACGATGGACCCGGGTGTGTATCTCGCCATGAACGTGAAGGGTGAAGCCGCCGCCACTGCCGCCAAGGTCACGGCTCTGGGCTTCCCGGTGACGGTGGAGCACATGAATGAACTCGCCAAGGACGTGGGCGAACACACGTTGTTCGGGCGCACGGGCGGCGCGGCGACTTTGGCGGTGGGGATGGCGCAAATTTTCTCCAAAGTCGTCGGGCATCGCTGGCTCGATCTCTGGTATCACTTCGCAATCATGTTCGAGGCGTTGTTCATCCTGACGACGCTGGACGCCGGGACGCGGGTTGGTCGCTACATTCTCCAGGATTTCCTCGGCAACCTCTGGAAACCGCTCGGTGACACCAAAGCCGTCGGGCCGAACCTGCTGGCGAGTGGATTGATGGTGGGCGGCTGGGGTGTGTTTTTGATTCAAGGTGTGCGTGACCCACTGGGCGGTATCAACTCCCTCTGGCCGCTATTTGGTATCGCCAACCAGATGCTCGCAGCCATCGCTCTCTGTCTGGCGACGACAATTCTTTTGAAAATGGCGCTGAATGGAGCGCCGAGCGCCGGCTCGGCCCGAAACGGAAATCCGAAACAAGCCGAGGCGGTGCTCGGCGCTCCGAGGCGCTCGACGGCGCTGGCGTTGATCACGCTTGTCCCGCTCGTCTGGTTGCTGTCGGTCACGTTCACGGCGGGGATTCAGAAGGTCTGGCATCCCGACCACAGGATTGGCTTCTATGCGAAGACCGCTCAAATCACAAAAGAGCTTCTCCCTCCGGCGGAAGAGCGTGTCAAACAAGCTTATGTCGCGGCGGCGACTGAAATAGTTGCTTCCCCGGAGAAGAAAGCTGCTTTGGACGCAGCCATCGCCACCGCTGCCGGACTTCGGTCGCAACTTTTCAATAACCGTTTGGATGCATTTGTTGCCATCGGATTCTTGGGCTTGGTTTCGGTCATCATTCTATTGAGTCTGCGCGAATGGATGCTGCTATTGATCCGGCGCAAGCCAGCACTGCTCCGAGAATCCGAGCCGGTCTGGCTACCGGATTACGCAGTGACGGAAGGCGGGCGAAAGCTCGGTGGTGGAGTCGCGGGGACAGCGACGCTCGCATTGG
The DNA here is from genome assembly GCA_964594985.1 of uncultured Bifidobacterium sp. GTDB lineage: Bacteria > Verrucomicrobiota > Verrucomicrobiia > Limisphaerales > JADLHS01 > JADLHS01. The sequence continues at coordinate 49,820 of CAZQNQ010000010.1, read as the reverse complement.
CTTTGGCCAAAGAACTGTCCGGCGAGGCGCAACTGGAGCGGGCGCACCAGCAGCAGGCGGCCATCTGCGATTGCACGCATGGGCAGCAACCCGCGAAGTCCGACGCGCAGATTTACGTCGAGACGACGGAGCAGCGTTTCACCGGCGTCCGGCGTTGTTGCTGACGAAGGATTATTGCTCTGTATCGCCAACCGACAGTTGTCCGTGATTTTTCTCAGCGGTTTCCAATAGTCGCCCTTGCTCGCCAAATGTTCGGTGTTAATGTGCGAGTACAGCTATGAAGAAACTCTGTGCGAGTGAGGTTGCCGCTTCTTTTCTTCCTTCCGACCAGTTGCGGGAGCGCAGTAAGAGCGCCGGGTGAAATCCTGGCGAACGAAGTTTGGAGGCGTTTGCGGCATCGCACAGCCGCCGTCCCTCGGGACGCAGGTCGGATCAGAAGGCGGAGGAGTTTGTTCGGGCCGTATTGCCGAGCATGATGACACGACGGGCGATGTTGACGAAGCTGGCGCTGGGAGTTGCCGGAGTGGCCAGCGCGGCGGTCACCCTTCGCGTTCCGGAAATCTGGAATCCTCCCGCCGCCCGCCTTTCCCCGCAGGATGATACTTTTCTCGACGAACTTTCCCGCGCCAGCTTCCAGTTTTTCCGCGAATGCGCGCATCCCAAGACGGGCATGGTCAAGAACCTCGGGCGGCTGGTGGATGATAAGTGGAATACGGTTTCCAGCATCGCGGCCACCGGGTTTGGCCTGACGTCGCTCTGCATCGCCGCCGAACGCGGTTGGATGAAGCGGGGCGAAGCGGCGGAACGGGCGCGGAAGACGTTGCGATTTTTGTGGAGCGGCACGCCGACGGCGCGTGGTTTTTTCTATCACTTCATTGACTGGCAATCCGGGGCGCGGGTTTGGCAGAGCGAGATTTCCTCGATTGATACCGCCATCCTGCTGTGCGGGGTGCTGAGTTGCCGGGAGTATTTTGCCGACGACGAGATCAAGGAGCTCGCCACCAGCATCTATAATCGAGTGGATTGGCAATGGCTCTATCGCAATGGGCCGTTTCTGAGTCATGGCTGGACGCCGGAACGCGGCTTCTTGACGGCGCGCTGGGACACTTATTCCGAGCACATGATGCTTTACCTGCTGGCCATCGGCGCGTCCGAACATGCGATCCCAGCCGCTGCTTGGAATGCGTGGCATCGTCCGGTGATGAACTATGGCGGTTACAGTTACATAGACGTGGCAGCCCCGATCTTCATCCACCAATACTCCCACGCATGGTTTGATTTTCGTCGCCAACATGACGGACACGCGGATTATTTCCGCAATTCCGCACTGGCGACCCTGGTTCACCGGCGATTCTGCACCGATCTCAAGGATGAATTCCCCCACTACTCCGACGAGCTTTGGGGGATCACGGCGTCAGAATCGCCGCAAGGTTACGTGATCTGGGGCGGACCGCCGCGCCAAGGGCCGATTGATGGGTCGGTCGTTCCGTGCGCGGCGGGCGGCTCGTTGCCGTTTCTGCCGGCGGATTCGCTCGCGGTCTTACGCGGGATGCGCGAACGCTTTGGGAGCAAGGCTTGGGGACGGTTTGGCTTCACGGATGCGTTCAATCCGGTGACCGGCTGGTCGTCCCGTGACTACGTGGGCATCAATACCGGCATCACCCTGCTGATGGCCGAAAATGCGCGCAGCGGTTTCGTCTGGGATTTGTTCATGAAGAATCCCGAAGCCCGCACGGCGATGCAATTGGTTGGTTTTCGAGAAACCGCGTTCGCCTGATTTGGCATCGCCAAAACTGCGGGCATCCGATTTACTTTTCCCGTGCAACGCATCGGATTGTACGGCGGATCATTTGACCCCATTCATAATGGGCACGTGCTGGTCGGCCAGGCGGCCTTGGAAGAGCTACAATTGGAACGCCTATTCTTCATCCCGGCGGCGCGTTCGCCGTTCAAGCCGGAACAACAACCCGCGCCTCGTGAACTGCGACTGGCAATGATCCGGCTGGCGTTGGCGGGGCGGAGCAACTGCGAAGTGGACGAGGTGGAACTTCAGCGGGGTGGCACATCATTCACGGTGGATACGGTGCGTTACTTTGCACAACGCTTTCCGGGGGCGAAGCTTTTTTATCTCATCGGGGCGGACAATGTTCCCGGTCTGCCCAAGTGGCGCGAAGCCGACGCGCTCGCCAAGCTGGCCGAATTTGTGGTGATCCCGCGCCCCGGCGATACTCCAGTGCCGTTACCCGCACCGTTTCATGGGCAGTATCTCAAGGGGTTTCCCTTCGGCGTTTCCGCCTCGCAAATCCGCGCCCGGGTCAAAGCCAGGCAGGCGATTGAACCGCTCGTCCCGCCAGCGGTGGCCGAGGTCATCCGCAACAATCAGCTTTATCTTTGAGCGCCGGTTCGCCAACTTGCTCGCGATGGATTCAAAAAACCTAGCCCTGCTGTGCCGGGAACTCGCCGATAACAAGAAGGCCGAGAACCTCCTCGTGCTCGATGTCCGCAAACTTTCGAGCGTGACGGATTATTTTGTCCTCGTGTCCGGCACGAGTTCGCCGCACCTGCGCTCCATCGTGAAAGAGATCGTGGATAAGCTGCGGGATGGACACGAATTGCGTCCGCGCGCCACGGATGGGAGCATGAACGGAGACTGGGTGGTTTTGGACTACTTCGACGTCATCATCCATGTGATGCGCGCCGAAGTGCGCGAGCGTTACGATTTGGAGGGCCTGTGGGGTGATGCCCCGCAGATCAAGCCCGGCATGCCGGACAAGCCCGGAAAAGCCACCAAGGCGGCACCCAAGAAAAAGGCCAAGTCCGCTGTGAAGCGGAAGGCCTCCAAGGCCTAGTCGCTTATGCCTTCGGCGGAATCTCGGCCGAAGCCTTCACCATTTCATCAATCAACTTTTTGAAGTCTTCCAAGCCCGGAGCCGGGATGATGATGGTGTCGCGACGTCCGCCGACGTCTTCGGTGATGCGGAGGAAACGACCACGCGGATTCTCCTTCAGGGTGAACTGGAAGGACTTGCGCTCGATCTGAATCCTTTCAGAGCGCAGGGTGTCTTCGTTCACCGGAGGTTTGGGTGCCCCGTATGGTTTATGATGACCGTAAGGCGACGGACGTTCGTTTGAGATCATAGTTTTGCCCTTGTCGCTGCTTTACTACTGGTTTCAGACTCAGCTACCTAGCTTACCTACTGTGAAAATTTGACTAGTTCTCAGCTTTGTCAACCTCCTAATTTCTGAGGCTGCTTACGCTGCCCCCATCATCAAGGATGAGGAGCTGGCCAAATCTTGCTTCACCCACCCTATCATGATTCACACTCACGACCTGAAACACCCCTTCCCAAACGCCGAAACTATGCTGCACCGCAGCGCGACTGGCGGAGCGGATACTAGCGGAATTGTGGCTGCGTGGCAAGCCAGTCAATTTTTGGCCTGGCCACCGGATTGGCAGAAGGTCGGCTAAAGCAAATAAGGCTGGTCATGGCGCGCTGTCCCGGTATCACTGGAAACGCGCATGGAGCTGTTTGAAGGCATTCGATCTTGGTTTGGTGGGAAGGTTCAGCCGGAACATTTGCGGCGCGGGGCATTGGGCGAACGCGCCGCGAAGCAGCATCTGCAAGAGCGAGGGCTGAAGTTTCTTACGGCCAACTTCCGTTCAGAGCGCGGCGAGATTGATCTCATCTTTCGCGACATGGATTGCCTGGTGTTCATCGAAGTGAAGACGCGTTCCTCGGAGGAATGGACGCGGCCCGCCGCCGCTGTGGATGCGCGGAAGAAGCGGTTGCTTTCCAAAACCGCACTGGACTACTTGCGCCGGCTCAAGAATCCGCCGGTGAAAATTCGCTTTGATATCGTGGAGGTGTTGCTCAAGGAAGGGGAAGTGCGCGAGGTGCGACATTTGCCGAACACGTTCCCGATGAGTCGCGGGATGCGCTACGGTTGAAACTGCGGGTGCGAGCGTAGTTTTTCCCAGCTTTCCGGCGTGAGCGGGCCGATCTTGTAAACGTCATCGTGCAACGGTTCGGCACTGTGCGAGCGGCGGGCGCGTTCCAGCCAGCGCAGGTTCAGCGGTTCGGTGATCAGCTCCCGGGTATTGGCGGCAATGGTCGTTTCTTCCTTCTCTCCGGTCGCGTGGCCAACGCCGACATGAAATCCCGCCAGTAAAAGCGTCACGCGCATGATGGTGCTGCGCGAATACGTGGGCAGCGCGCAGGGGCGTTGCGGATCGAGCAGTTGAAACAACTTCGTGAACAAGGGCAGCGACCACATCGCCGGATTCTTGGCGGGCGAGAAAGCGTCGAACAGGATGGCGTGGGGCGGAGCGCCGAACTCCGATTCGGCGGGTTGGGCTGAAAGGCTGGAAGCGGGCCGATACGGAGATCGGCGCGCCAACGCAGCCGTCAATAGCGTCGGGAAATCCCCCAGATAAAATTGCCAGTTTACGTCGTGCGCGCCATTGGTGAACCGGATGGCGCGCTGATCAAGGATGGCCCGGGTTTGACTTTCGTAGCCGCCGAAATAGCCGAGGGCGGCGGCATTCTTCAGCGCAAATTCCAGTGGTTCGGTGGTATTATCGAAGCTGACCAGCCGGATTGATGTCGTCAGATCGCGCGCGGCACGGAGGACGGTGAGCGCATTGGCGGCAGCGCCGAGGCCGACGTCCCAGATCACGAAGTCGCCGGTGTGATTCTTGAGCCGTTCGCGGAGGCGGAGTTGGTTGACGTAAAGCGCTTCCGCCTCGGCGACCGGGCCGATGACGGGATGAAAGGTCTCCCCGTACGCAAGCGAGTGGAGGCTGTAGCCCCCACTCGTAAGCTGGACCAACTGGTAACCGTCACCTCCGGCTGGACCTCTCACAGTTGCGTCATTGCCTTGTCGAGCGCGGCGTAGAGCTGGTTCATCGAGGCTTCGGTTTCGTCGCCCATGTTGGAGAGGCGGAACGTCGTGCCTTTGATCTTTCCGTAGCCGCCGTCAATCAGGAAACCCTGTTCCTTCACGAGCTTCTGGAGCTTGGCCACGTCCACGGTGCGACCGCCGGGTTTCGCACCGTTGTTCACACAGCAAAGGGTGACGGACTCGAACCCTTTTTCCGGGAACAGCGTGAAACCATGCTTCGCCGCCCAGTCGCGGGTCAACTGGTTCGTCTTCTTGTGCCGGGCGAAACGCGCCTCCAAACCTTCGGCGAAGAATTCGTCGAGCTTGGAACTCAGCGCGTACGTGTGCGAAATGCTCGGCGTGCTGGGCGTCATGCTTTGCTCGGCGTTCTTCTGGAACTCAAGAAAGTCGAAGTAATAACCGCGATCTTTGATTGTCGCCGCTTTGGCCAGCGCGGCGGGCGAGCAAGTGAACACCGCGAAACCGGGCGGCAACGCGAAGGCTTTCTGCGTTCCCGCCAGCAGCACATCAATGCCAAGTTCGTCGAACTTGATCGGGAGCGCGGTCAGCGAACTGACGGCATCCACGATGAACATGACGTCGGGATACTTTTGCTTCAGCGCGGCGATCTCAGCGAGCGGGCTCATCGTGCCGGTCGAGGTTTCATTGTGGATGAGCGTGAGCGCGTCGAATTCGCCCGTGGCGAGTTTCTTGTCAATCGCCTCGGCGCGGATGGGCGAACCCCATTCGACCTGGAGCGCGTCGGCCTGTTTGCCGCATTTCTTGGACACGTCGAACCACTTGTCCGAAAACGCGCCGCACATGCAGTTGAGGACTTTTTTGGAGACGACGTTGCGGATCGCGCCTTCCATCACACCCCACGCGCTGGAGGTGGACAGATAGACGAGTTGCTTGGTGTAAAGCAGTTGCTGGAGTTGCGGCTGAATCTTGGCGACGAGATCTTTGTAGCCTTGGCCGCGATGACCGATCATCGGGGCGCAGAAAGCTTTGTAAGTCTTTTCGCTGACTTCAACCGGTCCTGGAATGTGGAGTTTGACATGTCCCATAGGGCGGGCATGGTTTCAAAACCGGCGTTGGCAATCAAGCGCCGGTTAGCGAACCGAATGCTTCCACCGCAAGAATTAGAAGCGGGAGGGCAGCCGCAGGCGCTGCTCTAATGGCATCGGCGAAAAGCGGCTTTGGTCCCGATTTTGAGGGATGGCAGGCAACAGTTCGTAATCTTGTTGGGCGAGCAGGTTTTGGAATTGCGCCGGCATGCAGCGGCAGATCAATGTAATGACATCGTGATTGTCGGCTTGCAGATAAAGAATCGGCCCCATGGCGGCAGGGCCGTCGTCAATGATGTTGGCAACAAGGGCTGTTTCGGCTTCGCTCCGGCTGCGTTCCACCGCGAACTTCCGTCCGGCCAGTGGCGGGCCAAACTCCGCCCGTGCCAGCACCTCGATGGATTGCGCCACGTAGATCACGTCGGCCCCGGTGGAATCGTGAAGCACCTCCCAGATCACGGGTGCCCCCCGGGAATCCAACGTGATCCGCACGCCTTGTAAAGTGGCGGCCCTCCCGGCGGCTCCGGTGCCCGCCTGATTCCAGACGTAACTGAACTGCGGATAGTGGTTCGTGTGAATCATCACAAGGTTGGTGTGGACGGATAATGCCAAAAGCGGTGGCGTCAGGCTGGGACGATCCGGCCGCTGCTCCGCCGCATTGGTGGCGGCGGTGGCTTGAATGAGCAACGGCGCGAGTTGCGTGGCCAGAGCGCTGTCAGAGCCGCCTTCCGCCGGCTTGAACATGACGGCGTGGGCGAAATGATTGGTCACGCGGGATTGGATTTCATCGCGCTCGACATCAGATACAACGGAAACCGATTGCGAGTGGTTGCAGCCGCTGACGAACGCGGCCAGCAATCCGAGCCAGAGGGGAAACAGTCTTTGCATCGGCGCTGAGTTTCAAAAGCGGATGAAGGAACGCAAGCACTTCTCCAAGCCATGTTCGTCAGGGGCATGATTGTCAGAGGAATGGCGCGGGGAGAGAAAATTCCCCTGACAAACATTCCGCTGACGACAAGGGCAGGAGAATGTTTGGCAAAGGAATCAGAACCAATGATGCCGTTGCCTTTTATTCCTGTGCTTGAGTTGCCTGCGCCTTTCAGCTTGCGCTGGCGCGGATTCCATGTGAAACACCTGTGGCAACGAGATGAAAACCAAAGCCGCCATCGTTGCCAACTGGTTGCCCCGCTACACCGGCACGCCGCTCAAGGACTTCGGCAAGCACATCCTGCTCGTCAATTTCAGCAACTACGTCCAGATGTTCGCCCAGTGGCACAATGTGCCGGTGCGTGGGCTGGATTGCCCGATGCCCAATGCCACGGCGAAGGGGATCACCGTCATCAACTTTGGCATGGGCAGCGCCAGCGCGGCGACCATCATGGATCTGCTCACGGCCATCAAACCGGAAGCGGTGTTGTTCCTCGGCAAATGCGGCGGCATCAAACACGTCGCTTCGCTCGGCAATCTGGTGTTGCCCATCGCGGCCATCCGGGGGGACGGCGCGTCGAACGATTATTATCCGCCGGAAGTCCCGGCGTTGCCGGCCTTCAGTCTGCAGAAGGCGATCTCGACCACGATCCGCGATCACAAGCAGGATTATTGGACGGGCACGGTTTACACCACGAATCGCCGGGTCTGGGAGCACGACGGCAAGTTCAAAAAGTACCTGCGCAAGATCCGCTGCATCGGGATTGATATGGAAACCGCGACGATTTTCATCACCGGTTTCCACAATGAAATCCCCACGGGCGCGCTGTTGCTGGTGTCAGATCAACCGATGGTGCCGGAAGGTGTGAAGACGGCCGCGAGTGATCGCAAGGTGACGCAACAATTCGCCGACCAGCATCTGCAGATCGGCATTGATTCGCTGAAGCAACTGATCAATCGCGGACTGACGGTGAAGCACCTTCGATTCTGATTTCGGCCGGGGCGTTGGTGTTGGCGGCCCGAAGTTCCGCGGCCTGGACGGGCAGCGGCGTGGAGGCGTTCAGCCAGCGCACCGTCATGCCCACCGCCAACCCCACCATCAGCGTTTTCACAATCAGGATCGAGTCCCGCTGGCGCCAAAGTTTTCTGGTGGGTTCAGGGTTTGGTTTCAATTCTGGGTATTAGCTGAGTTTTGGCGCCACGGTGTCGTAACTCATTGCTGGGACGACTTTACCGTCGCCCGTGCGGATGGTGCGAGTTTTTTCGTCGAAGAAGCAGACGATGCCGAGGCGCTCGGACATTTCGGCCAGCGCCAGCGTGGTGTTCGCCCGGACGGACAGATCCACATTGCAGAACGGCACGCCGCCTTCGCGGATGCACTTGAAGAAGTTGGTGTGCAGGTTCTCGATCCGGCCTTGTGGCGCGGGATCGGTGAATTCTTCCACGTCCATCTCTTCGGCGAACAATTTCTCCGGCTGCAACTTCGCCTGGTTCGCGCTGGCGGCCAGATAAACGGTCGCCTTGCGTCCGCGGATGATGTCGGGCAAACCCACTTCGTTGACCGTGGTGCCGACGATGACGAAGGTCAGGCCGCTCGGGAATTCCGCCAGCACATGCGTGGTGTCTGTGATGTCGCGGTCCGTCGAAACCTTCCGCGTGCCGGTGCAGACGACCCGGCTCGGAAACTCGGGATTGCCTGTCGCCAGCATCAACGGATAAAAGCGATGGCTGAGAAGATTGCCGAGGATGCCGGAGTTGTAGGCGTAGTATTTATGCCAGGAAAAATAATGCTCGGGCGTCCAGGGAATCTTTGGGGCTTTGCCGAGCCAGCGATCCCAATCAAGGTTTTGCGGATTGGCATCCTTATCCACATCAAAGGTCCACTCGCTGTTCCTTTTATTGTTTCGGCAATAGGACCCTTGCGCCCAGACGAGCGGGCCGAGTTTGCCATCCTTCACCCACTGCGCGACCTTGTGGATCATCGGATCGGCGGTGTATTGCGAGCCGCACTGGTAAACTTTCTTGGTGGCTTTGACCTTGTCGTAAACCTCCCAGCCTTCGCCCGCGTAACGCGCCATCGGTTTCTCGCAATAGACGTGTTTGCCCGCGTCGAGTGCATCCAGCGAACACTGCCCGTGCCAGTTGTCCACCGTGGCGATCAGCACCGCGTCAAGGTCCTTGCGTTCGAGCAGGCGGCGATGATCCTGATAGGCGTCTTTTTCAGTGAGGCCGGTAAATTTCCGCGCGCCATCAAGGTGCTTTTGGTAGAGATCGCTCACGGCGCCGACAGCGATGTTGTGCGTGGCTGACTCAGGCTTGAACATCTTGAGGTGCGTCGTGCCTTGTTTGCCGGTGCCGATGACACCGATGACGATGCGGCTGTTCGCCCCGGCGACATTGGCGGACGGAGCCTGGTTCTGCCCGTAAACCGGCGTCTTCAGCAACGTCGGGGTGGCGGCGGCAGCGGCCAACGTGGCGGTTTTCTTGAGAAAGGAACGGCGGGTTTCGCCTTGCGAAAGCGTGCGATTTGAAGCGGTGCTCATGATGCGTGATGGAATTGTTTCGTTCTAAAATTAGCAGCTTCGACGCGGGAGCAAAAGCTTTTGTTCATGGAAGAAATCAACCGGGGTTGTGTTTTTCGGGTTCGGCCAATTTGCAGTTTCCCGGTGCCGGCGGCGGCGTTAGATTGGCCGCATGACAATTCAATCGCTCCACGTCGGCATGAGCGTGCGGCATCCGCAATACGGCATCGGCACGGTCAAAACCATTTCCGAGAACACGGCGGACATCCTGTTCTCCGAGGGCAAACATACCGTCGCTCCTGCCGCCGCCGGACTGGAGCCCGCCGAACCACAGGCCGCCATCAACGGCTTGAATGTGCCTTTACGGCAGTTCATTGCCGAAACACTGGCGGAGACCCTGACCAAGCTGGGTGTGGAGAAGCCGGACGCCGCGCCCGCCGCGCTCGGCCAACGCTGGCACAAAGGGAAAGTGGTGTTGCATCCGGCCGACCCGACGTTGCAGACCAAGGAAATCGAATTGGAAGTGTTTTTCCACAAGGTCGTGATGATGCGGAATCAACTGCGGGTGCTGGAGCAGAAGATCAACGCGCACGAAACCTTGACCGATGCCGAGAAGATCGAGCTGCAGCAATACATCACCCGTTGCTACGGCTCGATGACGACCTTCAACGTGCTGTTCAAGGACAAGGAAGATCAGTTTTGAGACGCTGAAGGCGGGCGGCTTACTTCTTTTTCTTCGCAGCTTGGATTTCTAGCCGCAAATTTTCCACGTCCTTAATGAGACGCCAGAGAGGAACATTCAAGCCTTGTGCAATGCTATCAGCAACATTAAGCGAGGGATTCATTTGAAGCCGTTCAATCAATGAAATCATTTTTGGTCTGTCCCAGTTGAGATTTGGACAGTTTGAAAGGCCCGAATAACCTTATGCAAATGAACCAAAGTCCAACTGTTAAGAGCGGGCGCCGCCGCCGCGTTTCTACGGAGCAAAAGCTCGCCATCCTTCAGCAATGGCAGACTGGCACGCCGGTTGTCGAGTTGTGCCGCACTCACAGCCTGACAGCCAACGCCATTTATCGGTGGAAGAAGCAACTCGATCATGGCTTGCGTGACCACGGTGAACTCATCCCTAAAAGCCGGCTGCTGCCGCTCCAGCGCAAGATTGACGAACTCGAACGCGCCTTGGGCCGCAAAGCGCTGGAGGTGGACATTTTAAAAAAGTTTTACGAACTCAAGGATCTCCGGTTGCCCGAAGGGATGTAATATGTCTGGCCCAACAACTCAACGCTTCGATCGCGCTGACCTGCCGTTCCCTCGGTGTGGCCCGCAGTTGGTTCTATTATCGCCGCCACCCGCGTCAGCCCCGCTCATTCCGGCGGCCACAACTTACCACCGCCATCCAACAGGTGCTGGCCCAGTGTCCGCCCAGCTACGGCTATCGGCGCATTCATGCGCTGCTCACCCGTCAAGGCATCCACTGCAATCGCAAGACGGTCTATCAACACCTCAAACGCCAGGCTTGGCTGGCTTCGCATCGGCATCGCATACCACGCCCCGGACGCCGGCACGAAGGCAAGGTGGCCGTGCTCCAATCCAACCGGCGTTGGGCTTGCGACATCACCACCTTCAAGCTCTGGAATCAACAAAAACTCCGGCTGGCCGTCATCATCGATTGCGCCGACCGCATGGTCATCGCCTGGAAGTCGCAGGTGCGGTTGACCGCACTGGAGGTCTGCGAACTCCTCCGCGAGGCCCTGTTCCAACGCTTTGCCCAACAAACCCATCAAGCCAAAGGACTGGAGTTCCTCACCGACAATGGACCAGAGTTCATCGCGGATCAACTCCAGCAGTTGTTGACCCGCTTGGGCCTGATTGCCTGTCACACCCCTTGCCGCAGTCCCCAATCCAATGGGCTGGTCGAATCTTTCTTCGGCAGCTTCAAACGCGATTATCTTTCACACCAGCCTTTGGAAACTCTGGCCGCCGCCTTGAAACTCATCCCCGCTTGGATCACCCATTACAACCAAGTCGCACCGCACAGTGCTCTGGCCATGTTGTCGCCAGCCACTTTCTATCAACAGTCATTGACAGCATCACATACAAAAACTACATAAACTCCTGTCCAGTTTTAACTGGGTCACACCATGTGGTTTGAGTGTTCGACGCTGTGCAAGTAAAAATCGAATTGCCTGTTTGTGCGGCCGAGATCATTCAACGTCTTATTCAGTCACCAAAGAGACTTACCTTGTATCTAAGACCCGTTTCGCGGCGGTAGCTATCCGCTTTGGCCTGACTCACCGGCACAAAACCGGCCATGCCTCACTCGATCTTCATCTCGCGCTGGATGCCGAACTTCTCGATGCGTTTCCGCAGCGTGGCGCGGGTGATGCCGAGCAGCTTGGCGGCGTGGACCTGATTGTTCGCCGTGTCTTTCAGCGCTTCGATGACGAGTTCGCGTTCGACCGCCGGTAACACCTTCAGCTTCGGGTCGCGTTTGGCGATCTGGAACAACTGCCGCGCCAGGGTCGCGGCATCCGACGCCGCACCTTCGCCCGCCGTGGTCGGCAGTACCAGGCTCGACGTGCTTTGCCCCGTGACTTCCACCGGCAAATCCGCGGGCAGAATGGCTTCGCTCTTGGCGATGACGTGCGCGCGGCGGATGATGTTCTCCAGTTCACGCACGTTGCCCGGCCAGTGATATTTTTCCAGCGCTTTGACGGCGGCAGAAGCAATGGACTTCGGCTGGCGGTCCTGTTCCTTGGCGATTTTCTTGAGGAAATAATTAACCAGCAGCGGAATGTCTTCGCGACGGTCGCGCAACGGCGGGATGTGGATGCGGACGACGTTCAGGCGATAGAACAGATCTTCGCGGAACTGCCGCGCGGCCACGGCTTGTTCAAGCGGCTTGTTCGTGGCGGCGATGACGCGGACGTTGACCTTGAGCGGTTGATTGCCGCCGACGCGCTCGAATGTGCCGCTTTGCAAGACGCGCAGAATCTTCGTCTGCGTCGGCGGGGTCATGTCGCCGATTTCATCGAGGAAAATCGTGCCGTTGTTGCATTGCTCGAACTTGCCGATGCGCTGGCCGGTGGCGCCGGTGAACGCGCCGCGCTCGTGGCCGAACAATTCGCTTTCGAGCAGTTGCTCCGGGATGGCCGCGCAGTTGACGGCGAGAAAAGGCTGGGAGTTCCGTTCGCTGTGATGATAGATCGCCCGCGCGACCAGTTCCTTACCCGTGCCGCTTTCGCCCGTGACGAGTGCGGTGGCGTCAGACGCGGCCACCTGACCGATGAGTTTGAAGACCTGCTGCATCGGTTCGCTGCGGCCAACGACGCCTTGTTCGTAATCCTCCGATTCCAACAGCGGCTGATACGACACAACCTGCTTCATGTCGCGCGCGGCCCGGAGCGCGTTGTTGACCAGGTCCTTCAGCTTCGGCACGTCGAATGGCTTGAGCAGATAATCGTACGCGCCGAGCTTCATGGCTTCGATGGCGGTCTGCGTGGTGCCGTAAGCCGTCATCAGGATGACGAGCAGCTTGGTGTCCATCTGCCGGATGCGCCGAAGCGTTTCCATGCCGGTGATGCCGCCCATGCGGATGTCCATCAAGACGAGGTCGGGCTTGAGTTTGGGAATCAGTTGCAACCCTTCTTCGCCACTGGAGGCGGTGGAGAGTTCGATGTCGGGTGAATCGAAAATGCGGCGGAATGAATATTGGACGTCCGTCTCGTCATCTATCAGCAGTAGCTTGCTCATTGGCATCTAACTAATGCCGGAGAGCATAGCGGAATCGCGCTGATGCGACAGAGTTTTTTGCAAAGACCCTTCGTTCCCCCAATTCGAGCCGTGATCAGAGCGCAAATCCAGTCGTCCAACCCAGCCGCGCGCCGGCCATTTCGACCGAAAACCGCCTTGCCGCGTGCTGGGATGCTGAGGCGACTCTTGACGGGCGACGTGTGACTTGGCTAAGGATTAAAGGCTATGAGCAAAACGGAAACGCATCATTTTCAGGCGGAGATTCAGCAACTGCTGAATATCGTCATCCACTCCCTCTACACGGACAAAGAGATTTTTGTGCGCGAACTCATCTCCAACGCGGCGGATGCGTGCGAGAAATTGCGCTTTAATCAATCCTCCGGCAAAGCAGTGCAGCAGTCGGATATCGCGCCGACCATCGCCATCACGACTGACGACAAGGCGGGCACGATTACCATCACCGACACCGGCTGCGGCATGACGCACGGCGAACTCGTCGAGAATCTTGGCACGATCGCGCACTCGGGCACGAAGGCGTTTCTCAAGCAACTCGCGGAGGAAAAGAAACCGGACGTGGGCTTGATCGGGCAGTTCGGGGTGGGCTTTTACTCGGCGTTCATGGTGGCGAAAAAGGTCACGGTGCTGAGTCGGTCGTTTGCATCGGAGGAGCAGGGGTGGCAATGGACGAGCGAGGGCATGGGCGGTTACGAACTCGCGCCCGCCGCCGATCTGTCGCGCGGGACGAAGATCACGCTGGAGTTGAAAGATGATGCGAAAGATTTCGCGCAGGAAAGCACGGTCGAGCGGATCATTCAGCGCTATTCAAGCTTCGTGCCGTTCCCGATTGAGCTGAACACCAAGCGGCTCAATACGGTTCAAGCCATCTGGGCGCGGAACAAGAACGAGATCAAGGAAGAGGAATACAACGAGTTTTACACGTTTGTTGGTCACGATCACGACAAGCCGTTGTTCCGCCTGCATTTTTCGGCGGACGCACCGCTGGCAATCCAAGCGTTGCTCTTCGTGCCGCAGCGGAATTTTGAGAGCATGGGGATGGGGCGGATTGATTCGGAAGTGAATCTCTATTGCCGCAAAGTGCTCATTCAGGCGAAGGCGAAGGGATTGTTCCCCGAATGGTTGCGCTTCCTCAAAGGCGTCGTGGACAGCGAAGATCTGCCGCTGAACATCTCGCGCGAAACAATGCAGGACACGTCGTTGATGCAGAAGTTGAACAAGGTGCTGACGGGACGTTTCCTGAAATTCCTCGACGAGCAATCGGAGAAGGAAGCGGAAGCTTACGAGAAGTTTTACGCCGAGTATCAGCGCTTCCTCAAGGAAGGCGTCGTCACGGATTTTGCGCACAAGGACGCGCTCGGCAAGCTGCTGCGCTTCGAGTCGTCCACGATGGACAAGAGCAAGCTCACGTCACTGGCAGACTATGTGAAGCGGATGTCGTCCGAGCAGAAGGAGATTTATTGTCTGCTCGCGCCGAATCGCGCGGCGGCGGAGGCGAGTCCGTATTTCGAGGTGTTCAAGGAGCGGAAGTTTGAAGTGCTGTTCCTCTACGATCCGTGGGACGAGTTCGTGATGGAACACCTGCGCGAGTTCGACGGCAAGCCGCTCAAGCTGGCGGAAAAGGCGGACTTGAATCTCAGCGCGAAGAAGGATGGCGCGTTGTCCGAGGACGCCGCGAAGTCACTCGCGACCTGGCTCAAGGAAACGCTTGGCGACAAGGTGAGCGATGTGCGTGTGTCGCAGCGGCTCGTGGACAGCCCGGCGGTCGTGGTGGATTCGGATAAGTTCATGACCGCGAGCATGCGGCGCATCATGAAAGCGATGAAGCAGGACGGGCCGGAGATGGGGGTGGCGAAGCATGATTTTGAGATCAATCCGGCGCATCCGATCATCTCGCGGCTCGATGCGATGCGACAGAAGGATGCGGCGCTCGCTGGCAGTGTGGCGGAGCAGATCCTTGATAACGCCCGCGTCGCGGCTGGTATTCTGGAAGACCCGCGCGCGATGCTGACGCGGTTGAATTCGCTGTTGGAGAAAGTTCTCGCGAAGGAGTGAGTCAACAAATTTGCTCAGGATTGTTAGAGCGTAATGCAAAAAGAATGTTGGAAACGAGATGCTGGCGAAAAGCCCCTCACCCCGTCCCTCTCCCCATCCGATGGGGGGAGGGTGGCCGCAGGTCGGGTGCGGGGAATTCGTTTCCGACAAACATTTTGAGAACTGTTCTAAACAAGAACGCCGCCCGGTTTGGGCGGCGTTTGTTTTGAGAGCGAAGAGTTTGTTCAGCGGCAGTAACGCGCGCTGGAACGGTAGTGGCCACCGTAATATCCGCCGCGGTATCCACCAAAGCCCACACCTACTGCGAACGACGTGCGCGGGTAGCAGTAGCTCGGGCTGTAATAACTCGAACCGTAAGTCGCGTAACGCGGATAGTAAGGCGTGGCATAATAACTGTAACGCGGGTAGCCGATGTAGGTCACCGACACGGTGCTGGCGGGGCGGACTGGTTCGTAGTAGGTGACGGTTGTTGGTGCGGTCGCGACGGTTTCCGTCGGTTGCGTTTGGTAGGTCGGGGCGGCGGCGACGGTCTCAGGCGCGGCGGGCTTCGCTTGCTGCGCTGCTTCGGTGGCCGCCTGACGTTGGGCGGCACCGCGTTGGATCAAGGCAGTGGTGACTTCCGGGGAGACGCCTTGGTTGCGCAGGTTGATGATGTCCTGCGCGCCGACGTTGTAAGTACGTTCCGAACTTTGGATGTAGCTGACCACCACGGCATCGCCAACCCCTGATTTGCTCAATTCAACAACCTCCTCGATCGGGCTGGCGATCTTCAGGTTTAGCGCCTCCTTCTTGGCTGCGTCGGTCGCGGTGCTGGTGGCTGGTGTGTCCTGCGCCCGCAGACTGGTTTGAACCGTGGCGACTGTCAGCATCGCGCTGACGACGATGAGTGAAACCTGGGTCGTTTTCATAGTCTAACTCCGTTTCCGTTCCGCATCGCACCCGCTGCCGGAACTTTCTAACCCCGGCAATCTACGCCTCGGGGCCGGATTGCTCAAGCGTTGGAATGGACGCCCAGGTCCGTTGACTCATTCAATGGCGGAGGCTGGCGATTGTCACTGAAAGCATTCAGGTGGCAGGAATTTGTCAGACTGTCACACTTTGTTGTCCCAAACGTCACCGGCCATTCGTTGTATTGGTGACGGAACGACACCTTCGCGCTCTGGGAAATGAATCCCGAGGCGAAATAATTGTCCTGATTGCCAAAACGCATCCGTCGTATTATCAAACCAGACAAAGGAACATCTATGAGCACACCAAATCCCAATGGCTACCTGCTGCTGTCCCGCACCGACGAGTGGTACCAGCAGCTTTCTCCCGCGGAACTTCATGAACTCATCGCCGCCAACAAGGCCTGGGTCGGGCGATTGTTTGCGGAGGGAAAGGCCCGGCCCGGGGTCGCGCTCGCCCGCGAAGGCGCGACGGTGTTCGCCAACAACAAACGCGTGGTGTTGGATGGACCGTATGCCGAAGCCAAGGAAGCTATCTGTGGCACGCTGATTCTGGACGTGGCGACACTGGAAGAAGCCATTGCCATCGCCAAAGCCTGCCCGAGTTTGCGCCACAATTCCGCCCTCGAAATCCGTCCCATCAGCGATGAATGCCCGTTGGAGTCCTGCGCCCGGGCCAAGGAGCAACAACTTGCCACTGCCAACGCCTGATTTCCGATCTCAATCGTTCTTTCTCTCAACCATCAATTCTCAACCAATAACTAATTGTATGAGCACAGCAAACAACAACGGATACCTCATCATCTTCCGCAGCGCGGATTGGTACCAGGGCCTCTCGCCCGAACAAATGCAGCAAGTCGCCGACAACTGGATGGCGTGGTTCAATCGCCTCAAGGACGAGGGCAAATGTGCCGGTGGCAATCCGCTGGAGCGCGAGGGGAAAATCGTTTCCGGCAAAGCGCGCGTGGTGTCGGACGGGCCGTTTGCTGAATCCAAGGAAACCATTGGCGGTTATTTTTTGCTGACCGTGAGCACGCTTGATGAAGCGGTGAACATCGCGCAGCAATGTCCGGGGCTGCCTTACGGTGTGCGGGTGGAAGTGCGCCCCATTGCCCCGCAATGTCCGCTCGTGGACGAAGTGGCGTCGAAAGAACATCTCGCCCACGCCTGAAAATCTCCCCTCTCCCGGCCTATCGGCCACCCTCTCCCCATCGGATGGGGAGAGGGACGGGGTGAGGGGTTCAGCCATCAACTCTCAACTAAGAACTAAATTATGCCAAACTACGTGGATGGATTCGTTGTCCCGGTGCCGAAGAAAAAGCTCGGCGCCTATTTTCGCATCGCCAAGAAAGCCAGCAAGCTGTGGAAGGAACACGGCGCGCTGGAATACAAGGAATGTGTCGGCGATGACCTGAACATCAAGTTTTGCCTGCCGTTTCCCAAAGGCATCAAGACCAAGCCCGGCGAAACCGTCGTGTTCGCCTATATCGTTTACAAAAATCGCGCGCATCGCGACCAGGTGAACGCCAAGGTCATGAAAGACCCGCGCGTTCACGCCATGTGCGATCCAAAGAACATGCCGTTCGATTGTGCCCGGATGCTTTACGGTGGGTTCAAAACCGTCGTCGCGGCGTGATATTGTCGCTCCAGGAAAATTCATGTCCTGAACGTCGCGGCCCGTTCGTTGTATTCATGAAGTCGTGCGAACAAACAAAAACCAAAGACCGAAAAAAACTATGAAAACAAAGATCACCTCCCTCTGCACCGCTCTGTTACTGGCTGCGTCGCTCTGCGCGTATGCCGCCGCTGACGCACCCAAGCCTGAAGCCACCAAACCCGCTTCGCCCGAATTCGAGCGCATGAAATCGCTCGTTGGTTCGTGGACTGGCAAGACCGACATGGGCCAAGGTCCGGTGGACATCAAGTTGGATTACCGGCTCATCGCCGGCGGCACGGTTTTGGAGGAACGTTGCTTCGCTGGCACGCCGCAGGAGATGGTCACGATGTATTACGACAATGGCGGCAAGCTTGCGATGACGCATTATTGCGTGCTGGGTAATCGTCCGGGCATGAAATTCAAATCGTCGGACGCGAAGACGATCAGCTTTGATTTCGACTCGACCTGCGGCATCAATCCGAAGAAGGAATCGCACATGCACGCGTTGAGCATTTCATTCGACGACGCAGACACGATCACCACGAGTTGCAAAGCCATCATGGACGGCAAGGAGATGGCCGAGCATCCCACCACGCTCAAGCGTGTGAAGTCGTAACAGATGGCAAACCCCTCTCCGGCCTTTGGCCACCCTCTCCCCATCCGATGGGGAGAGGGACGGAGTGAGGGGACTTGATATAGATCCTGAGTTGCCCCGAAGCGATAGCAATAAGCCAAATCCCATGAGCATGAAATCTGTCATCGAACCGTATCTATTCTTCAGCGGCCGTTGCGAGGAAGCCGTGAAGTTTTACCAGAAAGCCCTCGGCGCTGAATTGCAGATGATGATGCGCTACAAGGAAAGTCCCGAACCTCCTCCGCCGGGCATGATCCCGTCGAACTGGGGCGACAAAATCATGCATGCGAGCATGAAGATCGGTTCATCCATCGTGATGGCATCGGACGGCTGCGGCGAAGGCGGGAAGTTGGAGGGTTTCTCGCTTTCCATCTCGGTGAACACCGAGGCGGAAGCAAAGAAGATCTATGCCGCGCTCAGCGAAGGCGGGCAGGCGAACATGCCTTTGGCCAAAACATTCTGGTCGCCATGTTTTGGGATGCTCGAAGATAAATTCGGCATCGGCTGGATGGTCAGCGTCAACCCGGTTAAATGAGTCGAAGTTCGACTTCCCATTGACTGGCCAAGAACAATGAGCGTGAAACTTCCGTTTGCCGGCGGCTGTGTCTGCGGCGCGGTGCGTTACGAAGTCACCGCCGCGCCGCCGCCGCCAAAATCAAGTCAAGCCCTCACCACCGTAACCCGCAGTTAAGCACTATGAAATTCATCTGTCTCGCGTATGAGGAGGAAGCAAACCTGAACGCGTTGTCAAAAGCTGATTGGGGCGCGCTTCGGGCGGAGACGCTTGCTTATGTCGAAAAGATCCGGGCAATGGGCATATTGATCGCCGCCGAGCCGCTTCAGTCCATTCGCACGGCGGCCACGGTTCGCGTGCGCCAGAACAAGGTATCTGTCACGGACGGTCCGTTTGCGGAAACCAAGGAAACGCTGGGCGGCTACTTTTTGATCAACGTCCGCAATCAGGATGAAGCCCTCAAGGTGGCCGCCGAATGGCCGTCCGCGCGTTTGGGCAGCATCGAAGTGCGGCCGATCGAGGAAGGTTTGCCGCAAGACCAGCGCTATGCGCAGCAGCCGTGAGGGAACTTTTACGCGGTGAACAACAAAAGCACTTAAGAGAATTATGCAAAAGATCACAACCTTTCTCTGGTTCAATGACAACGCCGAAGCGGCCGTGAAGTTTTACACCTCCATCTTCAAAAATTCCAAAATTGGCAGGATTTCCCGCCGCCCGGAGTCCGTGGCCAGGCATTCCGGCCAGCCCGCCGGTTCAGTCATGACCATCGCCTTCACACTGAACGGACAAGAGTTCATCGCCATGAACGGCGGACCCCAGGCCAAATTCACCGAGGCCGTCTCGCTCATGGTTTACTGCGAAACACAGGCCGAGGTGGACCGCTATTGGAAGAAGCTCACCGCTGGCGGTGGCAAGGCCGTGGCGTGCGGCTGGCTCAAAGATAAATACGGGCTGTTCTGGCAAATCACGCCCACGATGCTGATGAAGCTCATCGCGGATAAAGACGCGGATAAAGTCAACCGAGTCATGGCGGCCATGATGCAGATGGTGAAGCTCGACATCAAAAAATTGAAGGCCGCGGCGAAAAGGAAATGACCGAAGCGCGGCTGTGTGCAGAGCCCCAGCCGCAGCGCGTTGAAAGTTTATGCCGCATTGGATCAATTCGAGAGCGTCTGTTTAGCGAAGTTGCTGCGGCTGGTCTTTCAGACACAGCCGCGCTCCGAAGACAGGCGACAACTTATGCGTTCGACGAAATCCAAACCCGAAACGATTGACGAATATCTCGCGCGTGTGAAACCGGAGCAGTTGGCGGTCCTGGAAAAATTGCGCGCGACCATCTGCGACACGGTTTGCTTCAAACTGTTTGATCAATTGCCGCACGCGTTTGGCCGCGTCGAAGCCTGGGCGACTCGGAAGGATGAATTCCAAAAGCGCGCCGCCTTCGCATTGCTCGCCAGTCTCGCTCTGCACAATGAGGATGCGGAGGATCAGGTTTTTAAGGACCTGCTGCCACTGATTGAAGCCGCTGCCACCGACAAACGGAACTTCGTCAAGAAAGGCGTGAGCTGGGCTCTGCGCGCCATCGGCAGCCGCAGTGCCTCGCTCAAATCCGCTGCGACGACCTTGGCCCGGAAGCTTGCCGCCTCCGAAGATTCCGCCGCTCGCTGGACCGGCAAGGACGCGTTGCGGTCGCTCACCTGACCAAACGGCAAATGCTTAAAGCTTCCCGCATCGACCCTGATACAATCAAACTTCTCAAAGATAAATTGCTGCGCGTTCCGTTTGAGATCGAAAAACATACTGGTGACTGAAAACCAACTCCTCACCCCGGCCCTCTCCTCGTTCGGCCCGCCTACGTCTGACTTCGGCGCGACGAGCAAGGAGAGGGAGAATTATTTTGTGGGATGTTAACCCGGGGCTGCGCTCACGTTGTTCGCTGACCCCGGGCTATCATCTGGCGGGCTTGCAGCCCTTTGAATCAGCGTTTATCAGCGTTCATCAGCGGTTTACCTTTTTGTGTGCTTTGTGCCCTTTTGTGGCGAAAGGAATCCGTGTTTATCTGTGTCCATCCGTGGTTGAGTTTCTTTCGGTTGAGCACGGGCGGGGTTTCGGTTAGAACGGGGGCGCGTTTCACAGATTATTTCCGGAAAGTTGTCCTGAGCGGCGATGTTCGTTCGTCGTAGTGTTGAAATTGATTTAATCACAACCCAGATAGGTGAAACCATGAGCAAAGTTCGCGTGTTGGTCGGCACGAAGAAGGGCGCGTTCATCCTGACGGCGGATGGCAAGCGCCAGAATTGGGAGGTCAGCGGACCGCATTTCGCGGGCTGGGAGATGTATCATCTCAAAGGCTCGGTGGCGGACCCGAATCGCATTTACGCGTCGCAATCGAGCGGGTGGTTCGGGCAGATCATCCAGCGCTCGGACGACGGCGGCAAAACCTGGAACACGCCCGGCAGCGTGGCTGCGACGCCCTCGTCGCAACAGCCCGGCGACGAGGCGTCGCAGCCACCTTTTCCCAAAGGCGAGAGCAACAAGTTTGTGTACGCGGGCGAAGTCGGCAAACACATGTGGTATGACGGCACGCAGCATCCGTGGGAGTTCAAGCGCGTGTGGCACATCGAACCGTCGTTGACCGATCCGGACACGGCTTATGCGGGCGTGGAGGACGCGGCGATTTTCAAAACGACCGACGGCGGCAAGTCGTGGCAGGAAATGGCGGGCTTGCGCCAGGCGAAGGGGCATCTCTGGCAACCGGGCGCGGGCGGCATGGCGGTGCATACGATCCTCATTGATCCGAAGAATCCGAAACGCATCTACATCGCGATCTCGGCGGCGGGCGCGTTCCGCACGGAGGACGGCGGGCTGACGTGGAAGCCGATCAACAAGGGGTTGAAGTCGCAATTCGAGCTGCCCGATTCGGACGCGGATGTCGGCCATTGCGTGCATCGCATCGCGTTGCATCCGTCGCGACCGGACCGGCTCTTCATGCAAAAGCACTGGGACATCATGCGCAGCGACAATTCGGGCGATCAGTGGACGGAAGTGAGTGGCAATCTGCCGACGGACTTCGGTTTTCCGATTGATGTTCACTTTCACGAACCGGAAACCATTTTCGTTGTCCCCATCACCAGCGATTCGTTGCACTACCCGCCGGATGGGAAGTTGCGCGTGTATCGCAGCAAGACCGGCGGCAACGAATGGGAAGCGCTCACGAAAGGTCTGCCGCAGAAGGATTGCTACGTGAACGTTTTGCGCGACGCAATGGCGGTGGATCAACTCGACGATTGCGGCATCTATTTCGGGACGACGGGCGGACAGGTCTATTGCTCACCCGATGGCGGGAATTCCTGGAACGCCATCGTGCGCGATCTGCCGGCGGTATTGTCGGTGGAAGTGCAGACGCTCAAATGAACTGGATTATTGGATTGGTGGGCGGTCGCGAGCCGGTGACTCATCAATCCAATCATCCCATAATCCACCAATCCAGCCGCTGAAATGATCCGCGTCGTGCTGCCATTTCATCTGAAGAACCTCGCCCGAGTGGAGGGCGAAGTGCAGCTTGAAGTCGCGAGCCCGGTCACGGTGCGGGCTGTGCTGGATGCGTTGGAAGCAAAGCATCCTGCGTTGCGCGGCACGATTCGCGATCACGGCACGCTGAAGCGGCGGCCGTTCATCCGCTTTTTCGTCTGCAAAGAAGACTGGTCGCTTGAGCCGACGGATAAATTGCTGCCCGAAGAAATTGTCAGCGGGAAAGAACCATTTCTCGTCGTCGGCGCGATGGCGGGAGGTTGAGGATTGGTTTAACGCTCGCCCTCACCCTGACCCTCTCCCCCGGGGAGAGGGGGCTGCGATGAGCGATTGCTTGAGGTTCGGATGACTCTGTGCCTTTGCCGTTTTCGGAATGGCGCAGGAAGCTGACAACAGAATGAGACGCCTGAATTTATCCGTGACCCGGTTAAGTTCTCCCTCTCCTGAGGGGAGAGGGCCGGGGTGAGGGCGGACGTAATACTAATTTGCAGATCAAAGTTGTTTGAAACAAAAGAATACGAAATGACCCGATTATGAAAAAATACCCACCCCTCATCGCTGGCATCCTGCTCGGCTTGTTGTTTGTCATGTCCGCCGTGGTCGTGTTGTTCAACCTCGTCAAAGCGCCGCCACCCCCCGAAGGCTCGCCTGCGGCGATGTTCTTCGGCGCGTTTGGGCCAACCGGTTACCTGACCTTTGTGAAAATCTTTGAACTCGTCGGCGGTCTGCTCGTGATGATTCCGCGCCTGCGGAACTTCGGCCTGCTGCTGCTCGGTCCGGTCGTCGTCAACATCGTCGCGTTCCACCTCTTCATCGGGGGCGGTTTCAAGGATTTTCTGAACCCGATGCTGCTTATCACCGTTTTGCTGTCGTTGTATCTGCTCTGGGTGGGGCGACAAAACTTCGCCCGCCTGCTGAACTGAACTTGAACCAAGGAAAATTATGACTCCCATTCTCGTTGCGCTCGTCATCATCGGCATCGTGCTGTTCGTCCTCATCGCCGGGCGACCGGACGAATTCACCGTCGTGCGTTCGGCAACCATCGCCGCGCCGCCGGAAGAAGTTTTTTCCCACGTCAACGAACTCCGGAAATGGGACGCGTGGTCGCCGTGGGCCAAGCTCGATCCCAACGCGAAGAATTCCTTCGCCGGCCCCGCCGCCGGGGTCGGCTCAACAATGTCCTGGTCCGGCAACAACAAGGTTGGCGAAGGTCGCATGACCATCACCGGGAGCCGTGCGAGCGAGGTGATCCAGTTCAAGCTGGAATTTTTGCGGCCGTTCAAGGCCACGAATACGGCGGAATTCAAGTTCACCGCGGCAGACGGGCGGACGCTGGTGGCCTGGAGCATGTTTGGGAAGAATAACTTCATGAGCAAGATGTTCAGCCTGATCGTGGACTGCGACAAGATGGTGGGGAAGGATTTTGAAAAGGGGCTGGCGAGTTTGAAAACGATTATCGAAACGACGAAATCTCAGCCATGAGTGCGACGTCTGAAAAAGCCGATTACCTGCTGCTGTTTCGCGGCAACACTTGGGAAACGAATCTGCCGCCCGAAGAACTCCACCGGGTCGTGACTGACTGGTATGCGTGGTTTCAGCGCTTGGTGGATGAAGGGAAATGCTGCGGGGGTATGCCGCTGTTAAACACGGGCAAACTCGTGTCCGGCAAGAACGGCAATACTGTGTCCGACGGACCGTTCGCGGAATCGAAGGAAAGCATCGGCGGCTACTTTCATCTGCAAGTGGCGGATGAAGCCGAAGCGATCCGCATCGCGCAACAATGCCCGGGGCTGGTTTATGACGGTTGTGCGGTCGAGGTGCGGCCGGTCGGCGAACGCAACACCGAACGGTTGCGCGGGATTCAGCACTTGGAACGGCTCGTGAAGTCAGTTACCAAGTCGTGAACGCGTGAGTCAGCCTTCGGAAACAAATGCCGCGCCAGCCTCCGTGGATATTCCCGGGCTGACGGAGCATCTGTTCCGGCACGAGGCGGGCAAACTCGTCGCGGTGCTGACGGGCATCTTCGGCATCGAGCGCTTGCAACTGGCCGAAGACGTGGTGCAGGAGGCGATGGTCCGGGCGTTGCAGACGTGGCCGTATTATGGCGTGCCGAAGAATCCTGCGGCATGGCTGACCCAAGCGGCAAAGAATCTCGCGCTCGATACCATCCGCCGCGAGAAAACCTTTCATGAGAAGCAGCCGCAGATTATTTCGCACATCGAACAGTTGCCCGGCGAAGCCGACGGTGGTGGTTCGCCGCTGTTTGAGAATGAAATCAAGGACGACCGGCTGCGGATGATGTTCGTGTGCTGTCACCCGCTCATCTCGCGCGAGGATCAGGTGGCGCTCGCGCTCAAGACGCTGTGCGGATTCAGTCCGCCGGAAATCGCCAAAGCTTTTCTCACCACCGAAGCCGCCATCGCCAAGCGGTTGACGCGCGCGAAGCAGCGGATTCGTGAGGCGGGCATCCGTTTTGAAATCCCCGAGGGCGACGAGTTGGCACGCCGGCTCGATGCGGTGCTGCAATCGCTCTACCTGCTGTTCAACGAAGGTTACAAAGCGTCGAGTGGTGAGTCGCTGATTCGCGAAGATCTCTGCCAGGAAGCCATCCGCCTCACGCAACTGCTCGCCGAACATCCGGCGGGCAACCAGCCGCGCACCCAAGCGTTGCTGGCGTTGATGTTGTTGAACGCCGCGCGGATTCCGGCGCGGACGGATAGCGACGGCAACTTATTACGTCTGCAGGAACAGGACCGGTCGCGCTGGAATCATCCGATGATCGCACGCGGCATGTTTCATCTGGCGCACTCGGCGGCGGGCAACGAACTCAGCGAGTATCATCTGCAGGCGGGTATCGCCGCATGCCATTGCGCCGCGCGCGATTACGCGGCGACGGACTGGGGGCACATCTTGGAACTCTACGACCGGCTCATTGAATTCGACGACTCACCGGTCGTGGCGCTGAATCGGGCGGTGGCGGTGGCGGAAGTCCACGGGCCGCAGGCGGGCATTGAAGCCGTTGGCGCGATCCGCAATTTGCAATCGCTCGAATCGTATTATTTGTTGCACGCGGTGCTGGGGGAATTTGAAGCGCGCTTGAACCACACGCCCGCCGCCGCCGTGCATTTTCGCCGGGCGATGCAACTGGCCGAGATCAAATCCGAGCAGGTGTTTCTCGCCAAACGTCTGCAGGCGTGTGAGGAACAGTCGCGGTAAATTGTCCCGCGCCCGCGCTTGAGCTTGCCGCGTGGTGGCGTTAGCTTGCCAGCCTTGAGCGAATCCCCGCTCACTTCAACCCAAGGCGAACATGAAACGAAAAGCATCAGCAGTCTGGCGCGGCGATCTGAAAGCCGGCAAAGGCCTCATCTCCACCGAAAGCGGCACGCTCAAGGAAGCGCAATACTCGTTCGGCACGCGCTTTGAGAACGGCGTGGGCACAAATCCCGAAGAACTCATCGCGGCGGCGCACGCGGGTTGTTTCTCGATGGCGTTCTCGGCGGAACTGGGCAAGGCGGGCATCACGTCGGAATCCATCGCCACCACCGCGACCATCACGATGGAAAAGACCGATGCGGGTTTCACCGTCACGCAATCGCATCTGGACGTGACGGCGAAAGTGCCCGGTCAAGACCAAGCCAAGGTGCTTGAAATCGCGAATGCGGCCAAGGCGGGCTGTCCCATTTCACGCTTGCTCAAGGCCGACATCACGATGGACGCGAAGATTGAAACCTGAGCGCCGCTGGGTTGTAGCCGCCGACGTGAGGAGGCGGAGTTTGGTTGGTTCGCGATGCGTCCGCCTCCTCACGTCGGCGGCTACGGCTCAGGAAACCGTGGCCAGCTCTTTCATCCGCTCGTCCTTGAAATTGAAGCTCCAGCCCGCCCCGTCGTTCGGATACGCAAAACCGTCCTTCATGCGGATGGGCTGCGTGATGAGATCGTCCACCCAATCGAACGATTCCGCGCCGTGGGTGTTGGGGATCGTCATCAGCAGCGGCACGTCGTATTCCTTGTAATAGTGCGGCAGAACCGGGATGTGATGCGCTTCGGCCAATGCGGCGGACGCGCGCCAGGCTTCGACGCTGCCGAGGCGGAGGATGTCCGGTTGCCAAAGATCGAGGGCGTTACGGGAGATCAATTCGCGCAGGGCGACGAGGTCGAATTCGCGTTCGCCCATCGCGAGGGAAATCCCGGCGACGCGGCGGAGTTGCGCGTAACCGGCAAAGTCCGTATTCGGCAACGGCTCTTCAAACCACGTGATTTTCAGGTCGCGCACCGCGGCGGAGAGTTGCGAAGCGGCGGCGAGGTTCATGCCTTGGTTGGCGTCCATCATGATCTGGACGTGCGGGCCGACGGCTTCGCGAACGCGGGTGAGGCGTTCGATGTCGTTCCGTAGATCGGGCGAGCCGACCTTGATCTTCACGGCGCGAAAACCGCGTTTGACGTAGCGGGTGACTTCGTCGAGCAATTCGGGGATCGAATATGAGAGCCAGCCGCCGCTGCCGTAAAGTGGCACACGGAGATGATGCGTGCCGAACATTTTCCAGACCGGCATGCCGAGGGTTTTTGCCCAGGCATCCCACATGGCGATGTTGATCGAGCCGAGCGCCCAGCGGTGGATGCCTTTCGTGCCGAAATACTCCGACTCCTTCTCGTAATGTTTGATGAACGCGCCGGTTTGGTTCACTTCCCAACCCACGGCCAGCGGCGCGATGTCGCGGAGCGCGCCCGCGATGGCTTGGGGCGAATAATGAAACGCCAGCAGGTAAGCCTCGCCAGTCACGCCGGAATCCAGCGTGAGCCGGGTGACGATGAAGGCGATCTCCGGGATGGAGTGCGTGCTGTCGGCGATCGGGCGCGACAGTGGCGAGACGGCGCGGAAGAACTGGATCTGGCGGATTTTCATGGCCGGGCGAGAGTCTATTTGAATAGAGCGGGTTGCGTCGAGCGTCAGGAATTACGCATCAATTCGTAAAAATCACATTGCCCGCCCGTAGTGGGACGACCATGATGATGCACCGCTTATGTCCGAATATATCTCAACCAGCCGCCGTTGCTGGGCGCGGTTTCTAATCGTCGCCTGGCTGCTGCCGTTGATCACGGTGAGCCCGGCGTTCGGTGGAGTGAAGGTGGCAGAGCTGCGCTGCGAATGGCTGGTCAATCCGACTGGCATTGACGCGACGCAGCCCCGGTTGGGATGGATGTTGAAACCTGACGGACGCGCCCAATCGCAGTATGCCTATCAGATTCTCGTCGCCTCGACTGAGTCAAAACTCAAAGTCGGGAAGGCGGATCTCTGGGACAGCGGACAAGTGGTTTCGTCGCAGTCGGTGCTCGTGCCGTATGGGGGCAAGGCTTTGAAATCGCACGCGCCATGCTTCTGGACGGTGCGCGTCTGGTCGGATGAGAAAACGGCTTCCGGCTGGAGCAAATCGGCGCAGTGGACGATGGGCATTCTTGCGTCCGACGAATGGCGGGCCAAGTGGATCGGTCTCGATGGTGACGACAATGCGAGCGTTCTGACCAACACGAGCTGGATCTGGTTTCCGGAAGGAAATCCGGCTCAAGGCGCGCCGCTGGAGACGAATTGGTTTCGCAAAGAGATCACCTTGCCCACTGACCGCAAAGTCAAACGCGCGATTTTTCAATACACCGGCGACAACGAATGTCGCGGCTGGCTCGATGAATTTGATCTCGGGGCGCGCAATAATTACAAGTCGGTGAAGTGGAATGACATCACCCAGCGCTTGCATCCGGGACAGACATATGTGTTCGGGCTGGTGGGGCGCAACACCGGCTTGGAAGTGAATCCTGCCGGGGTGATCGGTTCGTTGACCATTGAATTTGATCAGGGCGAACCGCTCGTCATCAGGACGGATGCGGGCTGGAAAGTTTCCAGAGTCCTCGAGCCGGGTTGGAACAAGAAGGGTTTTGACGACTCGAAGTGGGTTGCGGCCCAGGTCATCGGGCCGGCGAGCATGGAGCCGTGGGGTGAACCGCGCACGGCGGAGGACCGGCGTTTCCCGGCGCGTTGGCTGCGGAAGGAGTTTGCCCTCGCGAAGAAGATCGAGCGCGCCACGGTCTATTATTCCGGCCTGGGTTCATCGGAGCTTTCCGTCAATGGCCAGAAGGTTGGCGACGCGGTGCTGTCCCCGGCGGTGGCGCAATACGACAAGCGCGCCTTCTACGTGACGCACGATGTCACCGAGCAGCTCAAACGCGGGGCCAACGCCATGGGTGTGGTGCTCGGCGGCGGGCGGTTTGCGTCGGATCGCAGCAAGATTTATTCGGGCACGGTGAATTTTGGCTGGCCGAAGCTGATGCTGCATCTGCGCGTTGAACACACGGACGGCTCGGTCAGTGAAGTGGTGAGCGACGAAACTTGGAAGGTGGCAACTGACGGGCCGATTCTATCCAGCGGCGAATTTGACGGCGAAGAATACGATGCGCGCAAGGAACTTGGGCTTTGGAGCCAGCCGGGTTATTCGATGAACCCCCAATACGAGCGGGCTTTGGAAAAATCAAAGCCGCAACCGGCTGGGGCGGGCGTGATTTCAAATGCCGCGGCATTACCCCGCTGGCAACCGGTGCAATTGGTTTCCGCCCCCGGCCCATTGTCCGCACAGATGATCGAACCCATCCGCGTGACCGAGACCATCAAGCCAGTCTCCTTTCGCGAAGTGAAGCCCGGCGTGCTGGTTTATGACATGGGACAGAACATGGTCGGCTGGTGTCGGCTCAAAGTGCGGGGCGCGGCGGGTCTCCAGGTGCAGTTGCGTTTCGCCGAGACGCTCAACCCCGACGGCACGCTCTACATGGCGAATCTGCGGGGCGCGAAAGTCACGGACACCTACACGTTGCGTGGCGGCGGCCAGGAAGTCTGGGAGCCGCGCTTCACGTATCACGGCTTCCGTTACGTCGAAGTCACCGGCTTGCCGGGCGTCGCCACGCTTGCGGCGCTTGAAGGGCGCGTGGTGCATGACGATCTGGGCCGCGCCGGAGAATTCGCCTGCGCCAATCCGTTGTTGAATCAGATCTGGACGAACGTCTTCTGGGGCACGCGGGGGAATTATCGCTCGATGCCGACGGATTGTCCGCAACGCGACGAACGCCAGGGTTGGCTGGGCGATCGTTCGGAAGAATGCCGCGGCGAAACCTATCTGTTCGACATCTCGAAGCTTTACCCGAAATGGTTGCAGGACATCAGCGACGCCCAACGCCCGAGCGGCAGCGTGCCGGATGTCGCGCCCGCCTATTGGCCGATCTACTCGGATAACGTCACCTGGCCGAGCACGCTCATCATCGCGCCGGGTGTGCTGGAGCGGCAATACGGCGACACCGGGCCGATCAAGCATCGTTATGACAGCGCGAAGAAGTGGCTCGATTACATGAACCGCTTCGTCACGAACGGCATCATTTCCCGGGACAGTTACGGCGATTGGTGTGTGCCGCCGGAAAATCCGAAGTTGATCCATTCGAAAGATCCGGCGCGACAGACTTCCAAGCCACTGCTCGCGACGTCGTATTTTTACAATGATCTCAAGTTGATGGAGCGTTACGCCACGTTGCTTGGTAAGACGGATGATGCGGCGCATTACGCGAAATGGGCGGAGGAAATCAAAGCCGCGTTCAACGAAAAATTTCTTCAGCGCGACAAGGGTTATTACGACAACGGCTCGCAGACTTCCTGCGTGTTGCCGCTGGCGTTCGGGCTTGTGCCTGAGGAATTCCAGGCGAGCGTCTTCAAACAACTCGTCGAGAAACTCACCAACGAAACCAAAGGCCACATCGGCACAGGGTTGATCGGTGGGCAGTATCTCTGTCGCGTGCTGTCGGATAACGGTCGCCCCGATCTGGTTTACCAGATGGCGATCAAGACCGAGTATCCCGGCTGGGGCTACATGATCGCCAACGGCGCGACGACGATCTGGGAATTGTGGAACGGCAACACCGCCGATCCCACGATGAACTCCGGCAACCACGTCATGCTCGTCGGCGATCTGGTCATCTGGCTGAACGAATACCTCGCGGGCATCGCCGCCGATCCCGAACAACCCGGTTTCAAGCGCATCGTCATGAAGCCGTATCCGGTGGCGGATTTGAATTTCGCCCGCGCCACGCATCGGTCCCCCTACGGCTTGATTTCCAGTGACTGGCGCAAGGAAGCCGATTCCCAAAAGAGCAATATCCGGTTTGTGTGGCAGATTGAAGTGCCGCCCAACACGACCGCCACGGCTTACGTGCCGACGATGTCCAGGCGCATCCTGACCGAAAGCGGCCGGACGCTCGACCAGGCGCGCGGCGTGAAGTTTCTCCGCACCGAAGGCGACCGCATGGTGGTCCGCCTGGGCAGCGGCAAATACCAGTTCGTCAGCGAATGAAACAAAATCCAAACTCACTACCACTCTGGAGCGGCGTGGCTGCTGCGTTGCTCACAGCAACCGCAGTGGCCACTTCCAGCGCCCAGACGGCGAATCTCACCAACGCACCCGGCTTTGTGAAGGCCGAGTTCATCTACGAAACCGCGCCGTTTCCATCGTGCCACGCCTCGACCATCGTCGAGACGAAATCCGGCTTGGTGACCGCGTGGTTCGGCGGCACGCGCGAACGTGATCCCGACGTGTGTATCTACGTTTCCCGGTTCGAGGCTGGCCAGTGGACCGCGCCGCAAGAAGTCGCCAACGGCATGGGCTTCGGCGACAAACGCCTGCCGACGTGGAATCCGGTTTTGTTCCAGCCGAAGAACGGGCCGTTGCTGTTGTTCTACAAAGTTGGCCCCAGCCCCGCAACGTGGTGGGGCATGGTGACGACTTCGACCGACGATGGGAAAACGTGGTCCACTCCAAAGCGCCTGCCTGACGGTATTCTCGGCCCGGTCAAAAACAAACCCGTGCAACTTGCGAACGGCGACATCCTTTCGCCGACCAGCACCGAAGGCGCAAACGGCTGGCGCGTTCATTTCGAGCGCTCCACCGACGGCGGGCAGACTTGGATGGCGACCAAGCCGGTGAACGACGGAAAGAAGATCGCCGCCATCCAGCCGAGCATTTTGTTTCACGGCGAGAAGAGGCTTCAATCCATTGGTCGCACCAAGCACGGGCAGATGTTCGACATCTGGTCGAAGGACGGCGGCAAGACCTGGGGTGAGATGACGTTGACCGAGATGCCGAATCCGAACTCCGGCACGGATGCTGTGACGTTGCAGGATGGCCGGCAGTTGCTGGTCTATAATCACAATCCCAATAACAAAGGCCGCAGCCCGCTCAACCTCGCCATTTCGAAGGATGGCAAAGAATGGCTGGCGGCGATGGTGATCGAAGACGAACCCGGTGCGCCAAACGGCTTTGCCTACCCAGCCATGATCCAGACGAGCGATGGTCTGGTCCACATCACCTACACGTGGCGCCGCGAGAAGATCAAACATGTGGTCGTTGACCCGGCCAAACTGGTGCTCAAGCCGCTGACCAATCGCGCTTTGCTCTGGCCGAAATGAAAGAAGTCCAATGAAGATAATTGCCTGTCTGTTCGTTCCATTCGCTCGTTCCCACTGTTCCAAAGCGGCGGTGGCTTTAGCACCGCTGTTCGGACGGGGGAAGGCAACGCGATACCTCGCTTGCATCGCCGCTGGCTTTGTTGGGCTCTCGGTAAAATCGGCTGAGACCAATTCTGTTGGTGAGGCCGACGCGGCCTACACGCGTGTCATCAATCAACGCGCGGACAAGATTGTCGCGGGATTGGGTTTGGCCGACACCAACCAGTTCGTGAGGGTGCGTGATGTCATTGCGCAACAGTATCGCGATCTAAGCCGGATTCACGCCGAGCGGGACGCGCAAATCCAGCAGGCGAAGGAAAAGGCCGGGGCGAGCCAGGCGGCGGTTCAGGCTGCTCGCGATGCGGTGAAGCCCAAGCTCGACAAATTGCATGGTGAATTTCTGGGCCGTCTCGCCGCCGAGCTTTCGCCGGAGCAGGTGGACCAGGTGAAGGACGGGATGACCTACGGTGTGCTGCCGCTGACCTACGGGGTTTACCTCAAGATGTATCCCGATCTCACCGCCGAGCAGAAAGCGCAGATCAAGACGTGGTTGACCGAAGCGCGCGAACTCGCGATGGACGGCAGCACCTCTGACGAAAAGCATGCCGTTTTCGGAAAATACAAAGGCAAGATCAACAACTATCTTTCCAAGGCCGGTTACGATGCTAAGAAGGCCGAACAGAATTTGCGCAAACCTGCCGCGCCAGCTCCCGGCATGAAATCAAACTAAGTCCAGTCGTCGTATCCTTACTCCAACTCAACTCTCGCTCTCATCATGAAAACTACCTTATTCGTCGCCCTGGCACTGGTCTCAGCTACGTCTGTGGTTGCTCAAGGTTATCCTCAAGTTCCCGCTGACATTATGGAAGCGTCGCGGAAAGAACGCGCGGAAGCCGCCCGGTTATCGGATGAAGCGTTCAAGCGCGCCCTGCCGGAGATCGAAGCCTGGGCGAAGAAGGGCAAGCCTTATCTCCCCGGCGCGGCCAAACCGGAAGATCTGCCGCAGGCGAAAATTCCCGCGTTTCCCGGCGCGTGGGGCGGCGGCATGTATTCCTTCGGTGGTCGCGGCGGAAAGGTGATTGTTGTCACCAATCTCAACGACAGCGGGCCGGGCAGTTTTCGCGAGGCGGTGGAGCAGGGCGGGCCGCGCATCGTGGTCTTTAACGTCGCGGGCATCATCAAACTCAACGCGGCGGTGAGCATCCGCGCCCCCTACATCACGATCGCCGGCAACACCGCGCCGGGCGATGGCATTTGCATCGCGGGCAACACCGTGCAACTTGACACGCACGATGTCGTGGTGCGACACATGCGTTTCCGCCGGGGCAAGACCGAGGCGGCGGATCGTGATGATTCCTTCGGTGGCAATCCCACCGGCAACATCATGATTGATCACGTTTCCGCCTCGTGGAGTCTCGACGAAAACATCTCGATGTATCGCCACATGTATCGTCCCCCCGGCGGCGACAAGGATTTGAAGCTGCCGACGGTCAACGTGACGATTCAGAACTCGATCTCCTCCGAGTCGCTCAACATCTATCACCATGCCTTCGGTTCGACCATCGGCGGTCTCAACAGCACGTTTCATCACAACCTCTGGGCCTGCAATACGGGGCGCAATCCCAGCGTCGGGATGTATGGCGACTTCACCTTCGTGAACAACGTGCTGTTCAATTGGCGCCATCGCACCGTGGACGGCGGCGATCACAAAAGCCTCTACAACATCATCAACAACTACTTCAAACCCGGCCCGGGTACGCCCAAGGCCGACATCGCTTTCCGCTTCCTCAAACCCGAATCGGAGCGCAGCCGGACGGTCGTGGATAATTTTGGCAAAGCTTACGTGAACGGGAATATCGCCGAAGGGTACGAGCGTGCGACGAAAGACAACTGGGATGGCGGCGTCCAGCCGGATTCCCGTGCTCCCCGCGCGGAGGTGCTGGCAAAGATCCGCACGAATACGCCGTTCGCCCATGCACCGCTGCCGATCCAACCGGCGGACAAAGCCTACGAAAGCGTGTTGGCGAATGCGGGCGCGACCTTGCCCAAGCGCGACGCCGTGGACGAGCGGATCATCACGCAGGTGCGCACGGGCGTGATTCCGCCCCGGGAGATTGCCAAAGGTTCCCAGGAGAAAGCCCAGTTCTACGGCTACGCGCAGAAGTTCACCGACGAACTCGCCGAACAGGTAAAGAAGGGATTCATCACCGATCCCAGCGAAGTCGGCGGCTGGCCGGAATACAAAGGCGTGCCCTACAAGGATTCTGATGGTGACGGTATGCCCGATGATTGGGAAAAATCTCACGGCCTGAATCCCAACGATGCTTCCGATGCCATCAGCGACCTGAACGGCGATGGCTACACAAACATCGAGGACTTCATCAACGGTCTCGATCCGAAGGCGAAGAAAGTGGATTGGACCGACTTGAAGAACAATCCGGCGTTTTAGTCCGGATCGTTCACCCTCTTGCTCGCTCCTCTCATTGACACCGGGCTTCAGCCCGGTGGAAAGCGGGGGAGATGCTCGCAGCCGTTTCAACGGCTTCCCCTCGAGGATGAAAACCGCTGAAGCGGTTAAATGCTCCATTGCCCTTTGGTCACCGGGCTGAAGCCCGGTGCTAATGAGAGGTTATGAAATATCCGGGTTAGAGCGTTTCCAAGCATGACGTAGCGAGGAGATTACTGGCTTGGTGCAAGCCACGCTCGCCCTCACCCTGACCCTCTCCCCCGGGGAGAGGGAACAGCCCTTGAGTGCGCTGCTTAGTTCGGTCGTCTGTTCCGCCAATCCAGGTGCAGGTTTTTCAGAACGACGGCGGAAGTTTCTCCCTCTCCTGGGGGAGAGGGCCGGGGTGAGGGCGAGCGTCCCACCTGTCTGCGTGCAGGAATTTTTGCCGCCGGCGCCACCGCTTTTTCAGCGACATGATTCTTGGAAACGCTTTAATCCGAGGTCGGCGGTCAGAGATTGAACTCCGGCCCAAGGTAGATTTCGCGGGCCTTGGGATCGTTCGCCAGAAATTCCGCCGTGCCTTCGATGAGGACCTGGCCCTTCACGATGATGTAACCGCGATCAATCAGCTTCAGCATCTCGCGGGCGCTGTGATCGGTGATGAGCAAACCGAGACCGCGGTCGCGCAAACGGCGGACAATCTTTTGCACTTCGTAAACAGCGATGGGATCAATGCCCGCAAACGGTTCGTCGAGCAGCAACAGCTTCGGGCTGGTCACGAGCGCGCGGGTGATTTCGAGCCGGCGCTTTTCGCCGCCACTCAAGGTGTAGGCTTTGCTTTTGGCGAGCGGCGTGAGATCGAGTTCTTCGAGCAGATACTTGAGGCGGATGGCGCGTTCGGCCTTGTCCATCTGGCAGGTTTCGAGGATGGCGAGAATGTTTTCCTCCACCGTCAGCTTGCGGAACACCGACGGCTCCTGCGTGAGATAACCGACGCCCAACCGCGCGCGATCGTGCATCGCGAGCTTGGTGATGTCGCTGCCGAGATATTTCACGTCGCCCTCATCGGGGCGCACCACGCCGACGACCATGTTGAACGTGGTGGTTTTGCCCGCGCCGTTCGGGCCGAGCAGGCCGACGATTTCGCCCGCGCCGACATTGATGGAAACCCCGTTCACCACGCGGCGGTGCTTGTATTCCTTCACGAGCTTGCCGGTCTGCAACAAGACCTGCGCCGTGGCGGAGGCGCTGGCGGCAGCGCCGGAAGTTTTCTCGGCCTGCGGTTGATTCGGCGTGTCGCTCATTTCAATTTCAGTTCCTGAAGCTTCTCCGATTCCTGAGCCTTCTTCAAGAGTTCCGGGTTGACCGTAAACGTGTAATCCGTGCCGCGCGCGTTTTGGTTGAGGGTGTCCCAGATGAGTTCCTGCTTGGAACGATAGATACCCTCCGGCACTTCAATCCGGCAATCACCCATCAGGCGGAGCAACTGATCGGCATCGGTATAAACGATCTTGGAGCCTTGAGCCCGGCGGGTCGGTTGACGCAGATCCACGCCGCCGTCGGCGACGAGTCGCACGAGTTCGCTGGTGGCGGGGTCGGTGTACGCCGTCAACGTCGCGCATTCCATACGGGCGTATTCCGCGGGGCAGTTGGTGACGCCGACCGTGCCGCGTTCGCACACCACATTTTTCCGTGCCTGTATGGACTCGGCGTGCTTTTGGTCCGCGGCTAACAAGACTTCGATTTCATCGGCTCGCATCCGCGATTCACAGCCGTCGGCGGGAAGTTCGCGGGCGACGACGTTACCCGTGAAAAGCCCGCGCCGGTCCCGGAACCGGAAAGTTTGCGCGGTAACGCTGACTTTTTGGTCGGTGCGTTTCGCCGTGGCGACCTGATTGGTCTTCTCGTTCGGCAAGACGTTCAGCAAAGTGCCGCTACCCGCTTTGAGCGGGAAGGTGACGGCGACTTCGTTCTCGGCCCGGATCTCCTGGGTCACCGTGTCAACAACGACGCGGCCGGCGGTGCCTTGGATCTGGTCCTGCACGAAGCGCGGGTTGCCGGTGAACAGGATTTCCTCCTTCGCCTTCGAGTAATCGGCGCGATCGGAATGGATGCCGTCGTTGTCCCGGCCCACAAATACGCCCCCGGTGGCGACGGCGGACTCGGGCGTGCTTTGTTTGGCTTCGAGCCGCGGGCAGGTGAGTTGGTTCGTCCCGTCGGTGATGCGCACCGACCCTTCAGCCAGCAGCCGATCGTCGCGCTTGGTGAAGCGGTCGGCAAAGAGCGTTACGATGTTCGTGCCCGCTGTTTTGGTGGGCGCGTTTGTGGCGCTTAACAAGCCGCCCGCCGCGCCGAGCGCGCCACTGGGCATGCTCAGTTTCACCTTGCCGCTGGCGTCAATGTTGGTGTTGACCATCCAGACAGTGATCTGATCGGCGTTGCCGGAATAGCCGTTGAAGTTCCAGACGGCATCGCCTGCCAGGTCCACACGTTGGTCCGCCTGATGGAACGAACCGCGTCGGGCTTGAGCGTGACCCGGGCGGGATTTGCCCGTGATCTCCAAGCCGCCATCGGCTTCGATGTAATCCAATCCCCCGCTGCGTCCGCCAGTGAGTTTGGCCGTGCTGCGTTGGGTTTTGTCGGTCGAGGTGCTGGTTTTATTCGTCGTGGCGCTGATGGTGAGCAACTCGCAGGTGAACACCTGGTTCGTGTCTTCGCCGCGCACATTGTCGTGGAAGATGCCGCGGCGTTGTTCGACATCGAACTCGAACCAGTGCGAGGTGATCTCCAGCGGCGGAGCGTTGTTCGTGTAACGCACCAACGCCCGCACGTCGTTGGAGATTACGAGCGTCTTCAGGTCCTGGTGCCATCGGAAGCCGCGTCCGGTGATGCTGAAATCGTCCGCACCTGTGCGCATGGAGAGTGTCTGTTCCGAGCTGAGGGTGCGGGCCTTGGGGTCGGTTTCGTCAAACAAACATTCCGGGGTTTCCACGATCACTTCGGTTTCGCCGGTCTTGCGGTAGGAAGTGAAGTGCGGTTTGGTGACGCGGAATTGTTTTCCGCCGGGCAATTGCATCGCTTCGCTGCCGGTCAGTTTTATTTCCATCTGCCGAAAGTCCGGTGCGGGATGATAGCGCGTGGCGTTGAAACCCGTCGCCCCATCGCGATTGGCCTGGGCAAAGCCACTGACCAGTCCCAGCAACGACAGCAAAACTCCCAGCCCCGCGCCCGCTTCGCATCGCCGCGTTGAACGTTGGAGGTTGAAAGTTGAGTGTTGGATGTTCATCCGTGCGGCTCAGTTCACCGCCGCAAAAACTTTCAGCAGGCTCTTGAGCACGGCGGGCATATCC
This sequence comes from uncultured Bifidobacterium sp., assembly GCA_964594985.1. GTDB lineage: Bacteria > Verrucomicrobiota > Verrucomicrobiia > Limisphaerales > JADLHS01 > JADLHS01. Next base: position 11,991 of record CAZQNQ010000010.1, on the reverse strand, counting down.
GCGAGCGCGATCATGTTCGGACCGTCGCTCAAGGCTTTATCGGGGTCGGGATGCGTTTCGATGAACACGCCATTGGCACCTGCGGCGAGCGCGCACCGCGCCAGCACCGGCGCGAACTCGCGTTGCCCGGAGGATTTGTCGCCGCCACCGCCGGGCAATTGCACCGAGTGTGTCGCGTCGAAGATGACCGGGCAACCGGTCTGTTTCATGATCGGGATGGAGCGCATGTCGGCGACGAGGTTGTTGTAGCCGAACGTCGTGCCGCGTTCGGTGAGCGCAATTTTTTTGCCGCCGCCACTGCGGGCCTTATCCACCACGCGCCCGATCTCGCCGGGCGAGAGAAATTGTCCCTTCTTGATGTTCACGATCTTGCCGGTATTCACCGCCGCTTCGATCAAATCCGTCTGGCGACACAGGAACGCGGGGATCTGCAGAATGTCCACGACCTCCGCCGCGTTGGCGGTCTGCTCCTCCGTATGGACGTCGGTGAGCACGGGCAATTCAAACTTCTCCCGCACGCGCGCCAGCACGGTCAAACCCTCGACGAGGCCCGGGCCGCGAAAGGATTTGCCGGAAGTGCGGTTGGCTTTGTCGAAGCTGGCTTTGAAGATGTAATTGATGCCGAGCTTGGCGCAGGTCTTTTTGAGCGACGCGGCGACTTCAAAACAAAGCTGCTCGCTTTCGATGACGCAAGGTCCGGCAATGAGCGTGAACCGCCGCGAGTCTTGCAAAGATTTCCAGATAACAGAGTCGTTAAGCACGCGGCGTTGTAACATCCGGGGCGGGGAAAGTAAATCGCGATGCCCGACCGCGTGGTTCAGCCAGCAAGCTTGTCCCAATTCTTAGAGCGTGTAACAAAATGACCGTTGCAGGTAGGGCGCGTCACTCCGTGCGCGCCGTTCTGTGCCAGCCAAACGACGGCGCGCACGGAGTGACGCGCCCTACCAGCCTCCGCGTGCATTTTGATACAGGCTCTTAATCATAATCTTACTCTTAATCCTCGGAGGCAGATTAAGACCAAGAGTAAGATTATGATTAAGAACTGAGCCGTCTCACATTGTTCAAGGCCTCGGTAGAAATGAAATGGGCCGGACTTTCGTCCGGCCCACTCCGGGTGGGGTTGGGTTGGGTGTCCGCACTAGGTGCAGGGGAAATTCGTGGAGTAACCATACCCGCAATTTTGCAACCGCGTAGTCCCCATTGCGGGGGACATGACTTCCTGTTGAAAACAAAATCCCGCACCGGTTTTTCAACCGATGCGGGAAGCGGAATTGATTTTCTATTCCTGATTATGCGCCGAACTTGTCGAACATCTTCGCGTTCGCCTGCATCAGGCGGATGAGGAACTTCGCCGGGAAGATGCCGAGCGAACCGGAGTTCGCGCCGGTCTCGGTGAAGCGATCCAGCTTGTCCGAACCGCTCGTGGCGGAGTTGAGCAACAACGGTTGCGGATGCCAGGAGTGGCCGTGCAACGCGCAGGGCGTGGAGTGGTCGCCCGTGATGGCGATGACATCCGGGCGTTTCTTGAGCAGGATCGGCAACGCGGCGTCGAAGTCTTCGATGGCTTTCTTCTTCGCGGCGAAGTTGCCGTCTTCACCGGCTTTGTCGGTATATTTGTAGTGGATGAAGAAGAAATCGTAGTTGTCGTATTCCGTGAGATAGCGCTCGAATTGCTCGGCGATGCTTTGCGGGCCTTCGATCTTCTTCATGCCGACGAGTTGCGCGAGGCCCTTGTACATCGGATAAACCGCGAGGCACGCGGGCTTGAGCTTGTAGCGTTCCTCGAAGAGCGGAATCTCCGGCTGGTGCGCGATGCCGCGCATGAGGAAGCCGTTCGCCGGCTTTTCATTTTTGAGAATCGGCAGCGCCGCCTTGTAGAAGTCCGCGATCAACTTCGCCATCTTCTTCTGCTTGGCGTTCTTCGGATCGCGCGGCTTGACGGCGGGAATGGCGTAGCCTTCGCGATTCGGATCGGCGTCGGTCAACGGGCCTTCCAAACCTTTGCCCCGGAAAATCACCACGAAGCGATGTTCCTTGCCCGCTTTGATGATGACCTGCGTGTCGCCGATCTTTTTGATTTTGGCGGAGAGCAACGCGACGAGCTTTTCGCACGCCTCGGTCGGGATACGGCCCGCGCGGCGATCAGTGACAATGCCCTTCGCGTCGAGCGTGGCGAAGTTGGCGCGGGCGCAAACATCACCGGCCTTTAACTCCACGCCAAGGCCCAGCGCTTCAATGACGCCACGACCAACCTGAAATTCCAACGGATCATAACCGAACAGGCCAAGGTGTCCCGGACCACTGCCGGGCGTGATGCCGGGCGCGACGGGAATCATGCGGCCCTGCGCCGAGTTTTTGGCGAGCGCGTCGAGGTTCGGCGTGTAGGCCGCTTCGAGCGGCGTGAGATAGCTTTGCTCCTTGGTGGCCAAGTCGCCGAGACCGTCGAGGACGATCAAAGCCAGTTTGGCGTTCGGTTTCAGTGTCAGTTCGGAATACAGTGCGTCGAGGTTCATAATCGTTTCAGTTAAAAGTCCGCGCGGGCTGGTTGTCCCGCTCTACAAATTACGCCATCATGCGGACATTTGCGCCGTCCGGTCAACGCGATTTGCAGTTGGTTCAGGCTGGTTGGGAAAAATTAAGCAAAACGCATGTTACCGTTTAGCTTTACGCCTTTTGCCGAGCTTGTTGTTAATGATCAACAGAATCATGCCGCAGGCGGCGGTTCCCCAAGACAGGAACGGATGAGAGAAAATCCAAAGCCACGGTTTTGTGGGAACAAAATACGCCTCGGCTGGTTCTGGGAAGCTTGAATAATTCGCCGGAGAGTAGCTCTCTTTTTTAAGCAGGTTGCCGTCAAGATCAAAAACATAATCCCATTGCCCGCGTGCTGTGATTACTTCCACTATGTTCGCACCAGTGGGAACAAGTTTGAAAGTGCCTCCGCTGGCATCCACATGCCAGCCCCGAATAAATTTCCAGTTCGTGTCATAAAGTTGAATCCGCCCGGAAGGCGTGTGCGGCACGATATGAATTCCGTCCTTCGTAGTGATTGCGCCCGAGACAAAGCCAGCGGGCCATTCAAATGTTGCGCCCAACCAGTTAAGTCCGCCAAGAGATGACAAACCCGAACCGAAAAAACCGATGACGCCAATGGAAATGAGCATTGCACCAGTTGCCGTGAGCAGCTTACGAATGCCGATCTGTTTTTTGGCATCATGGATTATCGCCGGAACAATGAGGAATAAGATGGTGCCACCTATCATCAAAATCAAAACGATAGAAAGTGGGTGCATGGCGATTAGTGTAAAAACTTGCATCAAACAGTCGAGCGATTTGCGGTTGGTTCAGGCTGGTCTAATTTGAACCGTTACGGCAAACTATGACGGTTCGGTCAAATACTTGAATTTATGAGCAGAGACCCGGTTACTTTAACACGCGACGTCGAAGCCGCCGTCGTTCCCGTCGGCACGAAGGTCACCTTGATGAAGGGCGAAACCGCCTACATCACCCAATCTCTCGGCGGCAGCTACACTGTCGTGGTGAACGGCAACATGTTCCGCCTCGCGGACAAGGACGCTGACGCGCTCGGCCTGGAAGTGGCGAAACCTACTACCACTACGTTGAGCGGCCCGGTCACGCAGGAAGCGTTGGAGAAACAGGTCTGGGAATCGCTCAAGACCTGTTACGACCCGGAAATCCCCGTCAACGTCGTGGACCTCGGCTTGATCTACGATTGCCATCTCACGCCCATCGGCGCGAATAGCTACAAGGCCGACGTGAAGATGACGCTCACCGCGCCCGGTTGCGGCATGGGTCCGGTGCTCGCGCAGGACGTGCAGAACAAACTCATCTCGCTCGAACCGATTGACGAAGCCAACGTGGAACTCGTCTGGGATCCGCCGTGGAATCAAGGCATGATGACCGAGGCCGCCAAGTTGCAACTGGGCCTAATGTGATTTCAACCACGGATGGACACGGATTCACACGGATAAAATCGGTTCAGTATCCGTGTCCATCAGTGTTAATCCGTGGTTAAAACTTCCATGAGTGACACCAAGAAAATTGATTGGTCCGCGCTTCGCGCCGACTTCCCCATCCTAGGCCAAAAAGTCCACGGCAAGCCGCTGATTTATTTCGACAACGCCGCCACGTCGCAAAAACCGCGCGCGGTGATCCAATCGCTCGTGCATTACTACGAACGCGACAACGCCAACGTCCACCGCGGCATCCACGAATTAAGCAATCGCGCCACGCACGCGTTTGAAAATGCCCGCGCTCGCGTCGCCAAGTTCATCAACGCCCGCAGCGCCGAGGAAATCATCTGGACGCGCGGCACCACCGAAGGCATCAATCTCGTCGCGAGCACCTGGGGCGCGAAGTTTCTCAAGCCCGGCGACGTCATTCTGCTCACCGAAGCCGAGCACCATAGCAACATCGTCCCGTGGCAACTGCTCGCGCAGAAGACCGGCGCGAAGGTTGCCTACATCCCCGTCACTGGCGACGAAGGCACGCTCGATCTGTCCAAACTCGACACGCTGCTCACCTCGCAAGTGAAATTGCTCTCACTCGTTCACATCTCGAACTCGATGGGCGTCGTGAATCCTGTCGCCGATCTCTGCGCCCGCGCGCGGAAACTCGGCATCGTCACGCTCGTGGATGGCGCGCAAAGCGCCGGGCATCAGCCCGTGGACGTGCAGGCCATCGGCTGTGATTTCTTCGCGTTCAGCGGCCACAAAATTTGCGGCCCGACCGGCATCGGCGCGCTTTATGGCCGGCAGGAGATTTTGGAAAAACTCCCGCCGTATCAGGGCGGCGGCGAAATGATTTTGACCGTCGGCTACGACAAAACGGAATTCAAACCCGCGCCCCATCGCTTCGAGGCGGGCACGCCCGACATCTCCGGCCCGATCGGTCTGCACGCCGCGATGGATTATCTCGACGCCATCGGGCGCGAGAACATCTGGAAGCACGATCAGGAACTGGCCAATTACGCCTACGACCAGTTGGCTGCGCTGCAAAACATCCGCCTTTTCGGTCCTGGTGCCCGTTCGGAGAACCGCGCCGGCCTCGTGAGTTTCCTGCTCAAGGATGTTCACGCGCACGACGTCGTCACGCTGGCGGATCAAGGCGGCGTGGCGTTGCGCGGCGGCCATCACTGCACGCAGCCGCTGATGCACAAACTCGGCGTCGAATCCACCGCCCGCGCGAGCTTCTATTTCTACAACACCAAAGCCGAGGTGGATCGCTTCGTGGAAGTGGTGAAGGAGATCCAGAAGTTCTTCGCGAATTGAAGCACGCACCAATCCATAATAGTGATTCTTCGACAGGGTTATTCTTAAGCTGCCACGTTCATTGGCTTCGGAATAAAACGTGCGACGGCGGCAAGTTCCAGAGCCAGAATTTTCTGAGCCGGCTTATCCGGGGGCCAACCCAAAATACACGCATGGCTTAAGTTCTCCGGAACGGGTCTTGGCTCGACCGTCAATTTCTGTCTTCTTACCTCTTCGGCGGAAACATCAGCTCTTCCGTATAAAGTCGCTGGCCGAGAATCTGCAATCTGTTGCCCCACTTTCCAGATTTCTTGTTCTGAAAGCGATTTATGGCGGGTCACTGACAAGTCAGGGTAAGGATGAGGAATGAAGGCGTCTTGTCTGACAGTTTGATCACTTCGAAACCATTTGCTCGACGTGACAAAACGGGCGAGGAGTTCGCTATCTTCTACAGAAGGCGATGTTCCTTCATTGTTCACGCAACCATTACTCGTGAAACTAAATCCATAACGATTTTGGGGACATCACCAAAGAAAGGTTCGGTACCGTAAGTTTTGCTTGCTCCAAGTAAAGCTGCATAGTGCAGTTCTCCATTCTTGCTGAAGCTGATGGAAAGTGTTCTGCGTGGAGAATGATACCATTCCAGCGTCATCTCACCGTCCGGCTCAACGCCAACAGACGGAGCAATCGCACCAAGTGGCAGCGCCTCTAAAAACTTAAAGGCAGCGCGGTATGATTCATCCGACACGGGTAATGCTCCCTGTCCATCCCAGTTTGCGGATTTGCATTCTTCAGCAACGGCAAACAATTCATTGAAAACTTCCCGGACATTGAAGCCGAAATAGAATGAGTTTTGCAGGCTTTGCCGTCCAACTGCACCTTGCTTGGCAACATAATCAGCCAACTCACTTGCTCCGCGAGTGGCCATCGGGCTATAACTGATCAAAGCTGCCGTTGTCATTTCTACAATCATCGGAATAATCCCAAAGCGTTTGACGTTATACTACCGAAAAACGTTCGATTTTTTAACCACCGCAACTCAGCTAGCCGTTCTTCCAAAACACCATCTTTAATCTCAAGAGGTTGAGTTGAGAATGCATCGATGTCAACAATCAAGCCGATTCCCTCGGATTGAGGGTTTTGGGCTGGCTGAATCGTGCGGATTACGTTTATTGCGTATGGATAGCCCGGCACAGCCAGCGTGTCGTGATGGAAAAAACTCAAAAACGGAAGGTCCAGATTAAAAGGCGGCTCTGGATAAGGCTGAATGTATTTTTCAAAATCAAATTCTTTTGGAGGCAGTTGAATTTTGTTGATAAACCGCAACCCGATTCGCTGCATTTCCATTGGTCGAGCTATCTCCAAATAAATCTTCCACAAGCGCATCGCATCGCCAAAAAACTGATTCCAGCTTTGATAAGGTTGAAGTCGGCTGAAAACGAAACCATCACGATTAAATTGAACGCTTTGGCTTTTTGACTGACATAACAAGCCATGCCAACCTAAATCCTTCTCTGATACTTGTGGTGGGTGGGCAACGTCCAATTTCACTTCATGCTCTACGTTGTTGCGCGAAAAAGATTTTTCAAACTCTACAAGTTTTGGCTTCAGGTAGGTTGAAATCGCTTTTTCCTCCCACGGAACTTCGGGGCGGGCATGAACCTGAATTACAGCTTCAACAATTGGAGCTCTAGGCAAAAGTTCAAATTGTTCTGTAATGTCAATTTTCATTGTCACACTGCAACAAAGCTATCGAACGAGTTAAAATCTGTCCATATTCATCCGTGCGACCGTTCACTCTCGCACCGTCTTCAACCCCGTGCGGATGATGCGCTCCATGAGTTGCGGGTAGGCCAGACCGGCCTTCAGCGCGGATTGCGCGAAGTCTTCGTCGGCGGCGAGGATGGGATTCGGGTTGGCTTCGATGAAATAGATCTCGTTAGCAGGAGTGACGCGCAGATCCACGCGGGCGTAGCCGTCAATCGTCAGCAGGCGATAGATACGCTTGCAGGTCTGCACGATGTCCTTGGCGAGCGTGGGATCGAGCGCTTCGGCGAACTGGTTTTGCAGGCCCCACTTCTTGCGATACTCCTCGTCCCACTTGGCGCGGTAGGTCGCGATCTTGGGTTCGTCCGGCGGCACTTCCTTGAACACGAGTTCGCGGATGGGAAAAACCTCCAGCTTGTGATTGCCGAGCACGCTCACGTAAAGCTCGCGGCCCGCGATGTATTCCTCCGCGATGACATCGCAATCATGCGACGTGTGGATGAATTGCACGCGCTCCTTGAATTGCTCGTCCGTCTCCACGAACGACGCCTGCGAGATACCGTAGCTCGCTTCTTCCTTCAGCGGCTTTACCAAGATGGGAAACTTCAGTCGCGCGGGGCGGACGGGACGTTTGCCGCGTGCGATGACCGTGAATTCCGGCACATGGATGCGATGGTAGCCGAGAATTTTTTTCGAGATGGCCTTGTGTTTGCAAAGCGTGAGGCCGGTCGAGCCGCAACCGGTGAAGGTGATGCCGTGCATTTCAAGGAACGACGCGATGTTCTGATCAAAGGCGCGGTTGTTGCGGAACTGGTCGGCGAGGTTAAACAGCACGTCCGGCTGAAAGTTGTCGAGTTTCTGGCGGAGCAGATTGAGATCGTCGAAGATGGCGAGATGCTCGACCGCGTGACCGAGTTCGGCGAGCGCGGCGAGGACGTTGGCTTCGGTCTTCCAATCGTCCGTCTTCAACTCGGCGCTGAGGTCCTGATCAATCGTCGTCGGCGCGATGGCGTCGAACAGGGCGAGGATTTTGAGTTTCTTTTTCACGAGAGCAGAAACAGAAGTTTGTTAGAACATCCGCCCTCACCCTGGCCCTCTCCCCCAGGAGAGGGAACAGGAATCACACGTTCAGCGGATTCGGCAGGCGTGTTGCATTTTTCTGCGGCTGGGCGTTTTGTGAGGCGGCAACGGATTCCCCCTCTCCCCGGGGGAGAGGGCCGGGGTGAGGGCGAGCGATGAAACAAAACAGCTTTCATTTCGTGCGTTTGAATTTGCCCGTGAACAGGTGATTTGTCACCAACGTCGTGATGTACGCGGCCACCTGGATGTTCTGCTTCGGATCGTAGGCTTTGATGTGCAGGTGCAACTGGTCGCAGCGCTCAATCAACCGCGTGAGCAGTTGGTTCACGCGGTATTTGTTTTCGTTCGACCATTTGCTGACGGCTTCTTCGAGTTCCTTTCGGTGCCGGCGCAAATAAACCGAAGCCTTCACGCGGCCTTCGACCTGCTCGCCCGCGTCAAAGAGTTGCCGCAGATCCTTGTCGTAAAAATCCGGGAACGAATGCTCATACTCCTTCCGCTTCTTCGCGTAATAGGTTTTGAGCTTCACGTTCAGGCAGTCGTAATCGGCGACCCGATACTCCGGCATCGGCAGCGGCGGTTTGCCGGCGAACGAGCGCATCAGCTCGTCCACATATTCCAGCTTCTCCAGCGCCCGCCAATCCTTGTACCGCGCCCGCCAATCCAATTCCGGCGTGAGCCACACGGCGAAAGTTTCGGCGAAGTCCTCATCGGGATGCGACTGCGCATACCAGTCATCCAGATGCATCACAAAGCTCCGGCTATACGGCCTCGGCCGATAGAACGACGGCGTTTCGTCGTTCGAAGATTGGCCGAAGATTCTTTGCCATTTGCGTTTGCGGACGAACGGGTAGGCGTAGGCGTACGCATGAGCGGCCTCGTGCCGGATGAGTTTCATGAACCACTCATCGGATTCGCCTTCGACTTCGAGAATGATTTTTTTCTCCAGTTGCCGCAGCCGGTCGTGCGTGAGAAAGAACGGGATGAAGATCGCTGGGATGCCCACGGGCACGAACCACTCGTCGCCGATGTGGCAGGGTGGCTGGAACGTCAGGCCCTTTTGGGAAAGCTCCTCGTAGAGTTTTTGGATGAGCGGCTGGAGTTTCGAGCCATCGAGCGTGAGGCCGAGTTGGGAGATTTTGCGCTCCAGCAACTCGTCGTCGCTCAAGCTGGTCCAGGCGGTGGGTTCCACGCGCGCAGCCTAGCGGCGGGCCGCCGGACTCACAAGCCGGAGTTGGCAAGGGTGTAATTGAAAGTGCGCGCAATCCTGGGAGCGCTGGCGTCTCGCCGGCGAGAATTTCCGCCCATGAACTCGCCGGCAAGATGCCGGCGCTCCCAGGCTGAAACGGTTGCGTGGCAGCTTCGATCGCATCCGTTTGCCCCCCCTTTTATTCCCAGCATCATGGGCCGACACAGCCCCGGAGCGCGGCCGGTTCCCGTCCGCAGCGCGCCGTCATGGCGCTACGCTTGGAATTCTTCTATCCCCTTGTGCCAGCCCCGCGCTGCGAGCGAGGGACCGCTCGCGCTCCGGCAATTGCCCCGCCCGACTTTAATTGCACCCCCTACCCCAAATCGGGCGAATCCGGGCGAATCCGTTCTCGACACTGCGCCCGCATTTCTGTTTCCTTTGCCCGGTTTTTCTACCAATGAATTCAGAGTTGCTCGCCAAAGCCAAGTCGCTCGGGTTTTCCGACCGGCAGATCGCCCATTTAACCGGCACGACCGAAGACGCCGTCCGCGCCGAACGCAAGAAAACCGGCCTCGTCCCCAGCTATCGCCTCGTGGACACCTGCGCCGCCGAATTCGAGGCTTACACGCCTTACTATTATTCCACTTACGATCGTGGCGATGACGAAGTGAAGGGCAACACCGCCAAAAAGGTCATGATTCTCGGCGGCGGGCCGAATCGCATCGGGCAGGGGATCGAGTTCGACTACTGCTGCGTCCACGCGGCATTCGCGCTCAAGGAAGATGGCTTCGAGACCATCATGGTGAACTCGAATCCCGAGACCGTTTCCACCGACTACGACACGAGCGATAAACTGTTCTTCGAGCCGCTGACGCTCGAAGACGTGCTGCATATTTACGAGCGGGAAAAATGCTGGGGTGCGATTGCGCAATTCGGCGGTCAAACCCCGCTGAACCTCGCGCTCGGCCTCCAGAAGAACGGTGTCAACATCATCGGCACGTCGCCACAGAGCATCGAGATCGCCGAAGACCGCAAGCTGTTCGCGGCGATGCTGCACAAGCTTAACATTCCCCAGCCGCCGAACGGTCTCGCGACGAACGAAACCGAAGCGCTCGAAGCTTCCAAGAAGCTCGGTTATCCCGTGCTCGTGCGTCCGAGCTTCGTGCTGGGCGGTCGCGCGATGCAGATCGTTTATTCTGACGCGGAACTCTCGCACTACATGAAGTTCGCCGTCGAAGCGTCGCCGGAGCGCCCCGTACTCGTGGACAAATTCCTCGAAGACGCGACCGAAGTGGACGTGGATTGCATCGCGGATGTTGGTCTGCCGAACGGCGGGACGATTGTCATTGGCGGAATGCTCGAGCACATCGAGTTCGCCGGGGTTCACTCTGGTGACGCCGCGATGGTGCTGCCGCCGCACACGCTTTCGCAAACGGTCATCCAGACCATTCGCGAATACACGCACGCGATGGCGAAGGAGTTGCAGGTCGTCGGCCTCATGAACGTGCAATACGCCGTGAAGGGCGAGACGGTTTATGTGCTCGAAGTGAACCCGCGCGCCTCGCGCACCGTGCCGTTCGTTTCGAAAGCCATCGGCAAACCGCTCGCCAAGATCGCCGCGAAAGTCATGGCGGGCAAAACGCTCAAGGAACTCAACTTCACGCAGGAAATCTGGACGAAGTATTGGGCGGTGAAGGAATCCGTGTTCCCGTTCAACAAATTCATCGGCCAGGACATTTTGCTCTCGCCCGAGATGCGGTCCACCGGCGAAGTCATGGGCCTCGACGCCGATCTCGGCACGGCTTACGCCAAATCGCAGATGGCGGCGAACTCACCGTTGCCGCTCGGTGGCAAGGTCTTCATCAGCGTCAGCGACATGCACAAGAAGGACGTCGCGGCAGTGGCAAAGGATTACGTCGCGCTTGGGTTTGAATTGATCGCCACCGGCGGCACGGCGGCGATTCTGGAAAAAGCCGGCCTGACCGTGCAGCGCATCCACAAAGTTTCCGAAGGTCGCCCGAACGCGGTGGATTTGCTCAAGAACAAGGAAATCCAGCTCGTCATCAACACGCCCGCCGGTCAGGTGCCGCGTGCGGACGAAGTGAAGATCCGCACCACCGCCGTCTATACCGGCACGCCGATCATGACCACGCTCTCCGGCGCAAAAGCCGCCGCGCTCGGCATCGCCGCGTTGAAGAAGAACGGTTATGCGGTGAAGACGGTGCAGGAGTATCACTGAGCTGTGGAGTGCGGGCGGTCCCCGCCCGCAGCGCTCCGCAACAAGTGCAGGCTCGCAAATGCCGTCACCCTGCGCATTGTCCCGAAGGGACGGCTGAATTTTGGTGAAAAATCCCGTGGTCAGCCGTCCCTTCGGGACAATCAGTGAGCTTGGCAATTGACCGTATGAGTGCGCCAACCTAGAGTCGCCATGTGACACAGAGCAAAGGCTGATTTCAATGCGACCAGTTGTTGATTACTCCAAAGACCTCCGCCGAAAGCTGGCTGACGGTAGAACTCTTGATCAGGCACTCGGTGAATTACGATCGTCCGGTGCTTCCATCTTCGATTGCATTGCTTCTGTTCGGACATTCCGTCGCTGTGATTTGGCAGAAGCTAAACACATTATTGAAGGGGCTGTCCTAGATAACGCAAAGAATGTGTTATCAAAGGCGGCATGAGAAAGAG